>WGMJ01000007.1 GCA_016125135.1 Alphaproteobacteria bacterium
CCATAGTGCTTGGCGGTGAGCAGGCGGGGCATTTGATATTGGGTGATTACGCAACAACGGGTGACGGGCTTTTGGCCGCGCTTCATGTCATCCGCTTCTGGCGCGAGAGTGGCAAAAAAGCCAGCGCGTTTTTAAATGTATTCCAGCCCTTCCCGCAGGTGCTGAAAAATGTGCGTTTCAGCGGTGAGTCGCCTTTGCAAAAAGATGTTGTAAAAGAAGCCATTAAAAACGGTGAAACAAAATTAAAAACAACAGGTCGTTTGCTCGTGCGTGCCTCTGGCACCGAGCCACTCATCCGCGTGATGGCCGAAGGGCGTGATTTGCAGTTTATTACAAACGTCGTTGATGAAATTTGTGGCGAGATAGAAAAATACGGAAAGGCTTCATAACATGGCAAATGCAGCAGTCGTTGGCGCGCAATGGGGCGATGAAGGCAAGGGAAAAATTGTAGACTGGCTGGCTGCACGCGCTGACCTTGTTGTGCGTTTTCAGGGCGGGCACAATGCGGGCCATACATTGGTCGTGGGCGACAAGGATTACAAATTGCGTTTGCTGCCTTCTGGTATTGTGCGCGGTAAACACGCTTTGATTGGTAATGGCGTGGTCATAGATCCTTTTGCGCTGCTTGCCGAGATTGATGAAATGGTAAGCAAGGGACTTACAATTACGCCTAACAATTTGAAGATTGCCGAGAACGCACATCTTATTCTCTCTGTTCATGCGGCGGTTGATCAGGCGTTGGAAATAGCCAAGGGTGCAAACAAAATAGGCACAACGGGCCGTGGCATCGGCCCTGCCTATGAAGACAAGGTTGGCCGACGCGGTATTCGTGTGTGTGACCTTGCGTTTCCGGACACACTGAAAGATCAGTTGGAGAGGTTGCTAAGCCATCATAACCCGCAATTGAAGCGCTATGGTGTGGAAGAGATAGCGCTTGATAAGTTGCTGGCATCACTGCTTGAAATTGCGCCGCGTATATTGGCGCATGCTGTGCCTGCATGGAAAATCCTGGATGAAGCAAAAAATAAAAAACAGAATATTCTTTTTGAAGGGGCGCAAGGGTTTTTACTGGATATTGACCATGGTACCTATCCGTATGTGACATCATCGAACACATCTGTAGGGCAGGGTGCGGCAGGCTCGGGTGCGGGACCACAAGCCGTAGGTTATGTACTAGGCTTGGCAAAAGCTTATACAACGCGCGTTGGTGCTGGGCCTTTCCCGACGGAGCTCTTTGACGCGGTTGGCGAAGAGATAGGCCGTAAAGGACACGAGTTTGGGACCAATACAGGGCGCAAGCGCCGTTGCGGTTGGTTTGATGCGGTGCTGGTACGGCAGGCCTCTAAAATAAGCGGTATGAACGGCATTGCGCTTACGAAGCTTGATGTACTTGACGGGTTTAAGGAGCTTAAGATTTGCACCGCCTATGAATTAAACGGGCAGAAGCTTGATTATCTTCCGGCGGCCCCAGCTGTGCAGGCGGCTCTCACGCCGGTTTACGAGACTATGCCGGGCTGGAGCGGAACAACACGTGGCGTTCGAAAAACAGAAGATTTGCCGCAAGAGGCAAAAAACTATGTCAAGCGGCTGGAGGCACTCATTGAAACACCAATAAGTGTTCTTTCAACAAGTCCGGAGCGGGAAGATACCATATTACTCCACGACCCCTTTGCGGGATAAGGCTTTTGCAGTAGAATCAGGGGTATGGCCGATGCTCCGCCACAGCCGGACGATCCTTCTGCGTCCAACGAACAGCCGAAAGATGTAAAACAGCCCGCCGCAGAGTCCGGCGATAAAGCGGCTGAAAAACTTGCAGCCTCATGGGATGGCGAGCGTATATTCCTGAAGGGCGAAATAGAAATTTTTCCTGACCAGCGTTTGCCGGAGTATGATCAGCGCACAATAAAGGCATATCGGGCGCGCAGCAAAAACGATGAGAATTGCTATGCGTTGCTTTGTGATAGAAAGCTTTTGCCGCGTGTAGGGGCTGCTGCAAAATACCACTCTATTCTCAACCCGAATCTTGCGCGGCTTGTTGCATCCGGTGTTGTTGACTGGCTGCCAGAGAAAAAGCAGATATATGCTTTTATTTACGAGAACCACGGTGGCCGTAAACTCACAAAACTTATCGAGAATGTCAGCCTGGGGTGGAAGGCTGAAACTGTTATCAGCACGATTATAAAGCCGCTCGCTTATGTGCTTGATGATTTGCGTAACGTTGACCTTGTGCATGGCTCTATCCGTCCGGATAATATTTATATTGTGGGTGAAGGAGCGTCTGCCAAGGCTATTCTAGGTGAGTGTCTGGCATTGCCGTTCTCGTATGCAACGCCTGCGGCACTAGAGCCAGTGAATAGGGGGGTTGCCCAGCCTATAGCGCGCGGGTTGGGGTCGTTCGATGATGATCTCTACCATTTCGGTGCCACAATTGCCTGTATATTGCGTAGTAACGACCCGATGACAGGGCGGATGCCGGCGGAGATTACCGAATACAAAGTCGAGCATGGCAGCTTTCAGAGTTTTATCGGGCGCGAGCGGATTGTTGGAAATATTCTAGAACTTTTACGCGGCCTTTTGCAGGATGATGTCAGGCAGAGATGGAACCTCGAGGATTTGTTGGCATGGCTGCAAGGAACACGGATTAACCCCAAGCAGCAGGCTGCCGGTGTGCGTGCCAAGGCATCGCGTCCGCTTGATTTCAACCATAAAAAATTTATGCGCCCGCAATTGCTTGCGCTTGAAATCGCTAACCACCCGCTCTCTGTGCCTGCGCTTGTAACGTCCGGCGATCTCAAACAATGGCTGAATCGTTCCTTGCAGGATACGCCTGTTGAAAAGCAGGTTGATGAAGTTGTACTTTCCTTGGGTGAATCCATAGGTGCAAGCAACTACGCGCCGAAGCTCGCCCTCAGGTTGGCAGTAGCGCTTAGCCCCGAGCTGCCTATTATCTATAAGGGTTTGAAGTTTTATCCTGATGGTTTTGCCAATGCCTTTGTCGAGGCTGTAGCGGCTGGTAAAGACCTGACAACCTATGCCGAGATTATGCAGGAGCAGGCGGTTCTTTACTGGATCAATCATGCGGACGTCACGAAAATGGATGTTAACACTCTGATCCACGGGTTTGATAACGCGAAAAATTTCCTGAAGCATCAGATGATCGGTTACGGGCTGGAGCGCTGCATTTACGTTTTGTCCGCCGATGCACCATGTCTGAGCGATAAGTTAAGAGATTACTATGTCAGAACACCGGAAGATCTGTTTATGGCACTCAACCATATGGCAGAACATGGCGACAGGCCCGACATGCCTTATGACCGGCATATAGCCGCATTTTTGTCGGTGCGTGATCGCAAGGTCATTGACAATTATCTGGCAGATATTGCATCAGGCGAACGTCATCGCTACGTGATTGGTGTTTTAAAATCACTCGCGTTGATCCAGACAAGGGCTAAATTGCCGGAGGCGCCTGCGCTTTCAAGCTGGATGGTTGACTTTGTAAAACCAGCTATCGGCCGCTTCCATGACAAGGAACTGAAAACAAGGCTTGCCGACAAGCTCGAGCGCGTAAGAAACAAAGGTGATATGAGCAAGGTTTTGGCCGTATTTGAAGAGTCGAACATTGCGCAGAATGATTACCGTGGATTTTATATTGCGCTACGCGACTACCTCCGCCTGAAAAACGAAATTTTCATGCTTCAGGGTAAGCTTGATCATGAAAAAGATTTCGGTATGGATGCAGGCCGCCAGTATGCAGCAGTGATTTCGGGCGCGATTGCAATTTTACTGGTGCTGGCCTATGCGGCACTTCACTTCGGCAATGGGTTCACAATTGTAGGTTAATATGGCGAAAAAAGAGAAAGCGGCAAAGGTAACTAAAGCAAAAAGGCGCAGTAACAAACTGAGCTGGAAAGGGCAGCTATTACTTGTTGTTTCAATAATAAGTGCCGCAGTAATGCTGCCGATAACGATTCTATTGTTTGTAGGTATGATGCCGACTTTGGCCGCTAGTTTTATGGATCGCTCACGCGACAAAATGAAAGTCTTTACCGTGGGGTCTTTGAATTTTGCAACCTGCTTTCCGTTCGTTCTCGATATTTCTACAGGCGGGTTTAAAAGTGATCAGGCAATAAACCTGATTACCGATGCACAAAATATCATCATTATGTTCTCGGGGGCGGTTGCGGGGTATTTGCTGGAGTGGGCGACTGTCGGTGTTGTGGCCACAATTGTTATCGAGCAGGCGCGCGGGAAGATAAAATCTATGCGAAACACACAAGAGGAGCTTGTCGAACGCTGGGGTAAAGAAGTGCGTGGCGATATTCCCCTTGATTCTCAAGGGTTTGCTATTGAATTGCCCGAGCAATCTTAAGGGTTTTTTCAGGTTTTTCAGCGATAATAGTAAATGGAACGCGCAGTTTTTTGCGTGTTTTTTTGTGCCTGAAAAAAAGAAAAAGGTTGAGATAAATTCTCCCATAATTTTAGCGGGTTAGGTGGTTTTTTGGGGTTCTGGAAAGCTTATTTTCGCGAGAAAAAAGCGGCGACGGCGGTCGAGTTTTCGCTGGTGGCCTTACCGCTCATTTATCTGCTGATTGGCATACTGGAAATTTCACTTTTCTTTGCCACATCAAGTGTTATTCACGGGGCATCTTCACAGGCGGCGCGGTTGATTAAAACAGGGCAGCTGCAGCAAGGCGGTGGTGATGCCGAGCAGATATTCAGTGATGCGCTTTGTGCGAATGCGGATTTCATGGTGCGGTGTGGCGACATACGTTTTGAAGTTGTCCCACTCTCTGACGGGTTTTCGTCCTTTGCTGACATGCCAGCTGAATATGATAGTGATGGCAATTTTACGCCACGTCCATTTGATGCAGGCGGTGTAAATGATGTTATTATGGTGCGGTCGGTGTATCCCTACCATTTTGTGACACCGCTTCTTTCTGTCTTTATGACGGGGGCACGGAATAGCGTTAAAACGATTATGGCGACGGTCATTTTCCAGACAGAACCATATGATTTTTCGGATAGCTAGAATGAAGAGAATAATTAAGCGTTGGCAAAACTATAAAAATTCCGCCAGCGGAACAGCTTTGGTGGAAGCGGCTTTGCTTATACCTGTAATGCTAACGTTACTTATGGGGGCGGTTGATATCGGAACGGGGATTGTGCTTTCACAACGGACTGTGAGTGCGTCGCAAACGGGGGCTGACCTGATGGCACGAAACGTTGAAGTGGGCGACTCGGAGATCGAGAATATTATCGACGGGGCAGAGCTTGTTTTCGAGCCTTATGCTGCGGGTGCTGCTTTTGGCATTGATATTGTGAGCGTGCAGTTTAACGCCTCGGGAAACGCCAATGTTGTGTGTCGGGAAACCAGAAATATGTCGCCTAATGATGAAGCTATTGAAAGTGTTGATGGATTAGGTACAGCGGGGGAAGGCATGGTGATTGTCACGGTCCAGTATCAGTATGAACCATATTTTGCGAGTATATTTATTCCTGATTTTACATTCAGGGAGGTCGCATTTACACGGGGAAGGCGCAGTGCTGTTGTGAACTGCGTATAGGGTATGAAGAAGCGCGTAACACATTTTTTAAAATCAACCGTTGCTGCATCGGCAATTGCTTTTGCGTTGCTCATCCCTGTTGTTGTGGGCGGCGCTGGTATGGCGGTTGATGTCGCAACAGCGTATCTTGTGCAAGCACGGCTTTCGCATGCGCTGGATGCGGCTGCGCTTGCAGGGGGGGCTGCGCAGGCGCATGGCGAGGGGTTGCAGGAGGCTGTTGAGCGGTTCTTTAACAAAAATTACCCACCTGAAAAAATAGGCGCAACGTATGATTTATCAGTGGCAGAAGTGAATGAGCGTATTGAAGTGTCGGGCCGAGCCTATTTTAACACGGCCTTTATGCGTTTTCTCGGGATAGACCGGCTGAATGTGCATGCAAGCTCGCAGGTTACAAAGCCAACGCGTAATATCGAGTTGGCAATGGTACTTGACGTGACGGGGTCTATGTCGGGGAGTCGTATTTCCGAGTTGCGCGCAGCCGCGAATGATCTTGTTGATATTATTGTGCAGGACAGCCAAACGCCGGCTTATTCTAAAATCGCTATTGTGCCCTATTCTATGGGTGTAAATGTAGGTACCTATGCAACACAAGTGCGCGGTAGTTATACAAATGGTTCAACCTGTACCTCACCCGGGTGCCAATATTACAGGTTCCGTAACCCGAGCGGTGACCAGAGAACACTCCAGATCAGCAGCTGTGTATCGGAACGTTCGGGCGCAGAAGCTTATACAGATGCGCCGCCAACAGACGGGCTGATCGGGCGGAACTATGCCAGCTCAGGCAACCCGTGTTTGACAAACCGTATTGTTCCTCTCACTAGCAACAAAACAACGCTGCATAACAGTATTAATAATCTGGTCGCAGCAGGCTCTACGGCTGGGCATATCGGGACAGCATGGGGCTGGTATATGGTATCGCCCAATTTTGGCTATTTGTGGGCGGATAATGAAAGCAGACCAGCGCCCTATGGCGAAGAAGATCTGGTCAAGGTTGTGGTGTTGATGACAGACGGGGATTATAATACGGCTTATTGCCGCGGTGTTATTGCGCAGGATTCAGGCACGGGGAGTGGTTCAAACACGGACAAAATAAATTGTAATGCAACAAACGGTAGCCCGTTCTCTCAGGCACAACAGCTTTGCACCGCAATGAAAGATGCGGGCGTTATTGTTTATACAGTCGGGTTTGATGTTGCGAACTTGCAAGGCGCAAGAGACGTTATGGCGAACTGCGCAACTGATGCAAACCATGCCTATTTCGCGGATGACGGTGACGAGCTGCAGCAAGCCTTCCGTGATATTGCACGGAATGTTTTATCCATTTATCTATCACGCTAAGGGGGAGCATAATGAAGACGATAATACGCTGTGGACGGGAAAACTTTGTCCTTATTGGGCCTGCGTTGCCTGAAGGATCGCAGGGCCGAGAATTACCACGAACAAGGCCGGCAGGAAGAATAATATCATTGGTACAGTAAGTTTGGGCGGCAAGGCTGCGGCCTTACGTTCAGCTTCTGCCATACGCATATCGCGGAGTTCATCCGCAATGGTTCTAATCACACTTGAAACAGATGTTCCGTATTGCTCGGCCTGAATAAGGGCGGTGGCAAATGATTTTGCAGCACCACTGCCAACGCGTCGGGCAAAATCCTGCAAGGCCGCGCGGCGATCGTTCAGCATACCCATTTCAGCGCTTAGAATGCCTAGCTCTTCTGCAAGTGTGGGGGCATGCTCTGCCACTTCTTCCGAAACACGCAATATTGTTTGTTCAAGGCCAATGCCGCCCTGCACGCAAACCAGCATCATGTCGAGCGCATCGGGGAATGTGATATTGATTTCCTGCTGGCGTTTCAGAATGTGGTTCTTTACAAGAATGCGCGGCAACATAAAGCCAAACGCACCCATGCCAAGGCAGGCAAACATAACGGCGGCCTGTGAAAACTCTTTTTGTCCGCCCAGCATGATCAGCAGCGTGAAAAGTATGAGGAAAACAGGGAGGCCAATTTGTGCGGCCAGATACATAAAAGGGGCTTTAGGGTCGCGGATGCCGGCTTGTAACATCTGGTCCCGCAGTTTTTCGCCATAATCACCAAACATGATTTTAACTTTGAAGAAGAGCGCTACGGATTCGCGGGCTGTCAGACTTTTATCATCGTGGCGGTCATTACCGGCTTTCACACTTTCAAAAAGCGTCTTCCGTTTTTTCTCGATGATATTTCTTGTGCGTTCTTTTTTCTCTTGCTGGCGCAAATAGGGCATGGCAAAGCCTGCAAACGAAAGGGCGGCCACCAATGCACTTGCCAGAATAATAATCATGTTTTCTGTTTCAGGGCTAAAAACCAATTTTCTACACCTTGAAGTTAATCATTTGTTTCATAACCAGAATGCCCATGCCCATCCATATCAAGGCACCGGTTAAAAGCACTTTGCCGGTGGGTGTTGTAAAAAGAACATCCATATAATCGGGGTTGATCGCGTAAAGCCCGCCCGAAACAAGAAAGGGCAGCGCGCCAATAATGGCCGCAGAGGCTTTTGCTTCTGCCGAGAGAGCCTGCACTTTTCTTTTCAGGCGGAAGCGCGCGCGGATAACGCGGGATAGATTGCCAAGAACCTCCGAGAGGCTTGAGCCCGTCTGCTGTTGGATCGCAATCGCTGTTGCAAACATATTCATTTCAGGGATTGGCATACGGGTCGTGCCAGCCATTACGGCTTCGGCAAGGGGGGTGCCAAGTTTTTGTTGGTCGTAAATGCGACCCATAATTTGCCCCATCGGGCCGGTAAATTCGCGCGCCACCATCGAAACGGACTCGGCAATCGGCATGCCAGCCTTTAAAAGCCGTATCATCGCTTCAAGGGCATCGGCAAAGTCAGCTAGAAATTTTTTCTGCCGCCGTTGGGCAATTTTCTTCAGTACAAAACGCGGAAAGCCGAAAACGCCAACAATAGATAAAAGTATAACAATGATTTGCTGCGCATGCAGCACCGAGGAAAGCCCCGCAAAAAGCAGACCGGAGAGAAGGGAGAAAATCCAGAAGCGCAGCGGAGACATTTCAATTCCAGCCTGTAGCAAAAGCGGGCGCAATGTATCTTTTTTGCCGGTGTCCTTTTTCTGTTCCGAGTCTTTTAATTTCCTTGCCAGGCTGGCGCGGCGCTTGTCACGAAGCTGGCCTTCTGTTGCGGCGTTGTTGCCGGTAAAGGAATGCCCCTGAATGGTTGCAAAAATACGCTGCTTTGTTTCA
This sequence comes from Alphaproteobacteria bacterium, assembly GCA_016125135.1. Classification (GTDB taxonomy): domain Bacteria; phylum Pseudomonadota; class Alphaproteobacteria; order Micavibrionales; family Micavibrionaceae; genus RI-185. Next base: position 8,804 of record WGMJ01000007.1, read on the forward strand.
CGCTGGCGATTAAGGTTATAAACCAGATAAACAAGCAAGAGCCCGCCCACAAGGACGGTCATGGCCAGTGTAATGAAGAGGGCCGGTAAACTCACGAATAGGCCTCCTCCATCGCATCAAGAACCATTTGCTCGCAGCCATATTGGCGTGCTTTATCAAAGAATTTAGGGCGCAGCCCTGTGCAACGCTGCTGTGATATCAGCTTGCCCTTATTATCTTCGCCTGTAATATCCAGAACGAAGAGGTCCTGCATGGTAATTACTTCGCCTTCCATGCCTGTAATCTCGGAGACATGGGTTACTTTACGCGACCCGTCGCGCAAGCGCTGCACCTGAATAATAACATTGATGGCGGCAGAGATTTGCTCGCGCACGGCGATGGTCGGTATGTTCAGATTGCCCATAGCAATCATGTTTTCCATACGCGAGAGTGCCTCGCGCGGGTTGTTGGCGTGGACCGTGCCCATTGAGCCGTCATGGCCTGTATTCATGGCTTGCAGCAGGTCAAACGCCTCGGGGCCACGTACCTCACCCACAATGATGCGTTCGGGGCGCATACGCAAACAGTTGCGGACCAAGTCCCGCATGGTTACTTCGCCCACGCCCTCAAGGTTTGCGGGGCGCGTTTCTAGTCTGACAACGTGCGGCTGCTGTAATTGTAGTTCGCAAGCGTCTTCACAAGTCACAATGCGCTCGCCATCTTCAATATAGCGCGTTAAACAGTTCAGCATTGTCGTTTTGCCAGAGCCTGTACCGCCGGAAATAAGAACATTGACGCGGCTACGGCCAATCGCCTTGATGAGTTTGGCGCAATTAGGTGTCATCGAATTAAACTCAACCAGTTTTTCAATTGTCAGTTTTTCCCGCGTGAATTTACGGATGGTCATGGTCGGGCCATCAACGGCAAGCGGCGGGATAATAACGTTTACACGGCTGCCATCAGGCAAGCGTGCATCACAAATAGGGGAGGCTTCATCAACGCGGCGGCCAATGGCCCCCACAATACGCTGACAAATGGTCAGCAAATGCTGGTTATCGCGGAAATGGATATCTGTTTTCTGGATCTTACCCTTGCGCTCAACATAAACCGTGCTCGGGCCGTTGATCATGATATCGGCAATACCATCTTCTGCGAGTAATGGCTCGAGCGGCCCAAAGCCGAGCATATCATCGGCGCATTCCTTGGCGATCTGTGCCAGTTCGCTAGGTGTCAGGTCAAGATTGCGGAAGCGGGCGATCTCTTCAACGGCTGTTTGCACTTCCTCGCGGGCTGACTTGGCTTCCATGCGCGCAAGGGCTTTTAAATCAATTCCGTCACGCAAATCACTCCAGATGCGTGAGCGCGCACGCTCTAGTCTTATGGCTGTTATAGGATCGGTTGGCGCTGGTGGTGGCGGCACTGGCTCTGTGACCGTCTCGTGCTTGAAGCTTGGTGTGATATGCGGTTTTGTTTCCTGCATCTCTGCCGCTGGTGCTGTGCTTGCCTGCTCGGCAGGGGCGGGCTGCTTCGGCGGGTGAGAGTGAGATTGTTTTTTACCAAACCCTGACATGGCTACCTGCCTTTATCTTTTGAAAACAGACCGCCTAACGAAAAACCTTTTGACGAGGCTTCCTTCTTTTTTTCCTGCGGATGTTTGCCAAGGATGGATTGTAATAGATGGTTGATCTGGGCTTCCAGCGCTTCACGTCCTTTCATATTGAGAGGGGATTGGCCTTCAATTTCTGAAAGTGTGAATAATTTTGTGTCGTTGGTGATATAAGCGGCAGGTTTTTGTGGTAGGGCAGCCTCAATATCCTTACGCGGGATATCGAAAGTTGATGATGTGCCTTCTTTGTTGATGACAATATGAACATGTTCTGTTTGTCCACCACGTAGGTCAGAAATCTCCTGATAAAGCGCCCGTGCGGCGCGAAGTGAGGGCAGCGTCGGTGTGGCGACAATAACAATATGTCCGCTTTTTTGTAGGGCGCGGCGCTGCAATTTATGGGCAATGCCTGAGAGATCAAGAAAAACATAAGGGTGGTTTTCCATTAGCCGGTTTAAAAGTAGTTCAGCATTTTCTTCATCAATTGAATCATCAAGCAATGTATCAAGCCCGCTGGCAAGTACAGATAGATTATCTGCCGCCTTTAAAACCATACGCTTTAGACTGTCGGGGTCATTTGTAACGGCTGCGCGTGCCGCTTGCTGCAATGTGGTGGAAGATTCAAGCCCCAGACTGACACAGGCGTAGGACCAGCCACCAGCCCAGTCGAGGAAAAGCGTTTTCTCATCGAAGTGTCCTGCATTGGCCTGCGCGGCGAGAAGGGCGAGTGTGCTGGTGCCTGTTCCACCTTTTGCACCGATAAAAGAAACTAGTGTGCTTTCTGTTGTACCAAGGCGCTGAATAAGTGTGCGGCCCATAACTTCGGCTAGCGTTTCGGCGGTAAGGGGCTTTACAAGATAATCACTCACACCCATATCGATAAGGCGACGATACAGGTAAACATCATTCACGGGGCCGATAATGATAGCAGCTGTATTGGCATCACAATGTTCTGCGAGCTGCTCGAGCTTTGCCGGAAAGCTTTCATCAATTGTATCTGTTTCAATGATAACAAGATCAGGTGATTTGTGGGACTTATAGCGTTGAATGGCAGTCTCGACATTTCCTTCAACGGCTTGCATCTGAACACGGGCAAAGCGCCAGTCGTTTTTCAGTGCTTCGGCATGGGTCTTGAGTGCATCATCATGCACCACAAGTTCTATTCTTGCGGTGGGCAAAAGTGTTGCGATATTGTTTGCTTCGGTAAGTCCCATATCCCTGTTCCGGGCCGGATTTAACCAGCCATTACTGTGTATTTGCGGACGATTCTAGCGGCGCTAATTGCTTGTTCGGCTTGTCGTCATAATACCCGCTGCCCTGTATCGCGTTTACAGTACGCCTTCCATCAATGCCTTCACCGCCTTGTGCGCGGCCTGTTAAATCACGCGGGTTGGCAATTTGACGTGCGATCTGTGCTTCAACGCTGCAGCCTATGTGGTAGCCATCAAGCTCTTCTGAAATGGTTTGGCCAGCGGCGAGCCCTAGCTCACGCCCTTCGCAAGCTGAAGGCGGCTTTGCTTCTGCAGTATCAAATGAAACCAGAATTTGGCCTGCACTGGCGTAATCATTTACAGGTAGCGCTTTAACGGCAATCTGGTGGATGCTACGCGTTCTTAAGCTGTTTGCAATTGAATTCCCCGCGAGCCGCGCCTGCTCAGCAGGATCGTTTGGCGCATGCGGGTTGTAAGTTGCGGTTATCACCATCGGGCCAGCGCCGATGCGCTCATATTCCGATGCAATAAAATTGAAATTCGCTTCATCGCCCATACTAACGGGGAAGCTATGGTCAAAAGTACCTTCATGTACTTCAACACGCTGTGGGATCAGTTCATTGGGTACATCCATACTTGCGCATGAAGCCAGCAGGCCCAGCGAGGAGAGGAGAAGCAGTGTATATTTAATTGAGTCGTTCATGTGCTTTATCGTACCATAACTATTTCAGGATATAACCAGGAGCTTTTGTTGCGGCAAGGGCAGAGGCTGCATCATCCCCGTAGCGGTTTATCATGTTTTTCCGGAATGCTTTTTCCATGTGGTTGACCGGCTGTACCTTTCTAACGGAAGCTTGCCCTTTATCGGCATAGGGCTTCACCAGATAAGGCGTTACCACCACAACTAGTTCGGTTTCGTCTTTTTCAAAAGAGCGTGATTTTACAAGGTCGCCGAGTACGGGCGTATTCTTGATGCCGGGTAGGCCCGACATACCCTTCACGCTTTGTGATTTTATAAGGCCGGAGATCATCAGGCTTGCGCCGCTGCCCATTTCCACGGTTGTGGTTGTGCGGCGAACATCAAGGCCGGGTACTGTTGTATCTTCCAGCTCAACCCCTTCTGTATAATCAAGGGATGAAACCTCGCTATCCATTTGTAAATTGATGCGGTCTTCATCCAGTACAACGGGTTTAAAGTTGAGAGACACGCCGAATTTACGGAATTTAATTGTCAAGTTCCCGTCCTGATCACGGCCAGACGGGTACGGGAATTCACCACCTGCAAGAAAGCCTGCTTCTTCACCGGAAATGGCAGTCAGGTTTGGCTCGGCAAGGATTTTTACGAGCCCGTCTGATTCAAGCGCGTTCAAGAGTACTTCAATAAAGCCGATACCTGCAACGCCTGTATCAAAAACCAGACGGCCAACACCGAAGGGATCTTCTGTAAGGCCTGTTAGCGAGTTTACACCTAAAGCGCCTGTGGCTGTGCTGCCGAGCGAGTTCAACCCGTTGCGGCCGAAGAGGGAGTTTGTCCCTTCACGCGGATCGTTGATGCTGGTTTCTGTGCCAAGCTCTCGCAAAATCTGGCGTGTGGCTTCAATAATACGGACGCGTAACATAACCTGTTGTTCGCCATCAACACTTAAGAGGTTCTGGATAAAATTATCAGGGTTCTCTGTGCCGCCTTTGGCATCAATGTGGCCGGCAACAAAGCGCACGACCTTTTCAGCCGTAGCGGGTGTAGAAACTTTTCCTGTTAATACAAGGCGGTCACCGATGGTTTTAACCTGCACTTCCTTTTCGCGTGGGAAAAGCTTGCGGATATTTTCTTCAACGGCATCCGTATCAATACCGACATGGACGTTGTACTGCGATAGTATTTCACCCGTAGCATCAAGCGTAATAATATTTGTATCGCCCAGCTTCATGCCCACGACATAAAGTTTATCGGCTTGAATGGCTGTAACTTCGGCTATAGCAGGGTCTGCTACCATAATGTCTGACACCATGCCGGGGAGCGTCACCATTTTTGCTTTGCCGAGTGTGAGAGCCAAAAATTTGTCGGCCTTGTCAGCAGCGCTCGCAAGGTTTTCTTTTGAAGCAAAAGCATGGCCTCCCGCTAAAAGCAGGATGGCAATGGCGCAAAGTCTGATCAGATTAGCGTATATTTGCATTACGCACCCCATCTTGTGAGAAAATTCTAACGGTACGGCTATCGGCCGAGCCACGTTTCTTAAGTTCTGTAACCCTGTTCAGTGTCGGGCTGGTTTCAACATCTGTTGTGAGGGGCGGTACAAGGCTTGTTATCGCTTCTTTATCGCCAACGGGGCGCAGTGCAAGGCTTAGTTCACCAAGTGATGTTGCAAGCGCAAGTTTCTCGGCTTCTTTTGGTGTTACCTGCAGCGTTACTGTTTTTGCAATTTTTGCGTTTGTGTCTTCTTTACGGGCTGTCTGGTCAATGGCCAGCACCATGATGTTCTCGAGAATTGTTTCACTGGTGAATTTATTGACGAATGTTTGAACAGAATTATTTTGTGAAACACCGTCAACACGCAGCTGATGGGTAAGGATGATATCAACATAATCACCGGGTGATATAAAGCCACCTACCATTTTCTCGGCGGCGGTTTTAATAGCAACGGCGCGCATGCCGTTTTCCATGCGTGTTGCTAACGGGTTGCCCTGACCACTTGAAATAAAAGCGCTACGTGTAATGGGCTCGCCCATAGCAACATCACGTTTCAGCCGACCAGTAGCGGCATCAAAAGCTTCCTGATCTTTCTGCTGGATAATAGAGCCGGGAATAATATTCTTTTGTGACCATTGTTTCCATTCAACATCTTCGGGCTTCAAGTCTTTGCCCGCGACAAGATCTGCTGTTGCTACAAGAATATTGGCGCTGGCTTCTTTTTTGCCCGCGCTTTTTATAGCAGCACTTACCAGCATGGCTACAAGAAGTGCCACGGCTAGTCCGCCACCAATAACGATCATCATGTTTCTGTTCATCGATCAATTCCCCGAATGGGGTAGAGGTAAGAATACGCTTGAGAAAAGCTTTTACTCCACACTCACAACTACCCCGAAACCTGTAATAAAACGTTAATCTGTACGCTATTGCGCTAAAAACGCGGTTGCCGACGGGGCGTAATACCCCAAATGCACAAACGCGAATATTGTGCCTAATGCAATGGCTATGCCATATGGGACAATGCTTTTTCCAGAATATATCTCCTGGAGCCATTTGCTATTATTTGCGGGTAAAATATTTTTCTTCTTCAGAAATATGGTAAAAATCCCCAGAAGTCCGCCAAGTAGCGCAGTGTAAAATGCAAAGGCCATCAGGTCGCCTAGTGGAAACCAAAGCGCTGCCGCCGTGGCAAATTTTGAATCGCCCGCACCAAAAGTGCCGAACGTATATATAAGTGCCGTCACGCCAAAAACAATAAGCGCCGAAGCAAGGTGCGGTATGACCCAGTCAAGAAAATCGCTAAAGCCTGTTATGAGCATCACAATGAATGCAGCGGGAATAAAAAGCCCCGCAAGCACAGCCACAATACGATTTGGAATTTCCATCTTCATATAATCTTGTGCCGCCGCCCAAAGGCACAGCAAGCTTGTAAGAAGTATAATAAGAGAAATAAAAATCGACATGGTTATAATTTCATTTCATAAAAAACCCACCCCGATGAACACGGGGCGGGTTCTCTTGTGAGGTTAATTTTAGTTGGCAGCGTCTGCCAGTGTTGTTTCCATGTCTGTGAACAATGTATTCAACTGATCACCGAATGCTACAACCGCAGCCGCAATTGCAAGCGCAATGCCTGCCGCAATTAGCCCGTATTCAATAGCTGTCGCGCCTTCTTCTTTTTTGAAATAGGCTTCTTTCCATGCAAGTAACTTCAGCATCATGTAGTTTGCTCCTGTTTGTGATTAATTAGTTTTTGTAGATAGCGGTTGAACCCCCAACCTTCTCTTAGCTTAGCGCAGTTCGTTTTAAGTTGAAGTTAAACATTTCATTAACTTCGCTCAAATTTTAGGCAAATATTAAGTGATTTATGGATCAGTGTTTCGGGCATAAAAAAAGCGCCTGTTTGGCGCTTTTTTATCAGTAAGAAGAATATTAGTTCTTCTTCGAAGGAGGCATTTTCTTTTCTTCGAAATCACAATGGCAGCCCAGCTTGCCTGTTTCAGGGTTGATCGCACGTGGGTCATACTTACGTGCTTTCAGTTTCTCTGTAACGTTCTTCGGGTTTTTCCCTGCATAGTATGTATAGCCTGTTAGCTCGCCCTTGGCGTTCTTGCCAGTGCTGACGAGGCGGACTTTAACGGTTGCTTCTTTCTTTGCCATAATTCACTCTCTTGTACGAATTCTGCCGTAAACTAGGGAAAATACCCCCTCTGTGTCAAGGGGATTCAGCCTAAAATCAGGCAATACGAAGCGCTCTCTGCATAAAAGGCGCTGTTGTGGCGGCTAAACGGGGCAAACTGGCATCGCGGAACGAGAGGATATCTTCCGAGATATCAAAATTCTCGATCGTTAATTTCACGGTCTTCCCGACTGTTTCGGCGATATTTTTCGGGTTCTGGTCACGGATCACCTGCTGGAGTGACGGAGCGAGATCTTGCCTGCGGATCTTCTCGCGGATCGGGCAGTTGAGTAGCTGCACGATTACCCCATCATCAGCGACATATTCAATACGCGCTTCGACAGTGTAAGGCTTTATCTTTTCTATGCGCACAGGGGTTCCTGTTTTAGCGGCTTCATTCTTGGCATCTTGAATGGCCCGCTTTTGCTGCGCGTAGCTTGAAAACTCCTGCTTCTTCAGCCAGGTCAGCGCTTGCACGCGGTCAAAGGCTTTTTGTTGGGCTTCTATTTTATCTTCCTGCAAACGCAAATGGAAAATTGTTCCCTCATCGGCCCGCCAGCCTCTTTCAGGATAGATGTGTTTTTCCGGATCATTTGTCGGGTTGGCAAGCATGTTGAGTGTTGCACGCTGTAGCATCAAATCGGCATAGCGGCGTAAGGGCGAAGTCACCTGCCCGTAGGCCGGCAAGCCAAGGCCAAAGTGCGTTGCCGTATGGCCTGAGTAATGTGCGCGTTGAATAGATGACTGTATTTCAGAGGCAATAAGCATCTCCACCTGTTTGCCAAGTTTCTTTGTGCGTGCTGCATCCAGAATATCAGCCAGATCTTTCGGGCTCCAGTCATCGTAATCAGGTGTTGGAATACCAAGCTTCTCGAGCTGTGTTGCAAGACGTATAACCTGCTCATTGTGAAGGCCGGGGTGATGGCGGAGTGGCAGATGTATAACTGTGCCATCATAGTTTGTATAGTGTTTAATAAGTGCCGTTGCGGTGACAAAGCCGGCGGTGATCATGAAGTTCTCGACAATCATGCGGCCAATATCGTTTTTCTCTTCAATATAGGAAACAATCTCGCCACGCTTGATAATTGGTTTAAAACGTGTGGCGGGTACATCAAGCTCGCCGCGTGTTTTGGCGGCCATTTTCAGGCAGAGCGCTGCATCATGCAAATGTTTTAGTGTTTCTTTTGTCTTGGCATCAAGGCGTTTGTGCTTATGTTTCTTTCCTTCGCGTTCATGCTCTTTACCGCCTTGCAGGAAGTCATCGACATTCTGGTAGTCAGGGTTTGCGTGAACTTTAATGCGGCGGTCATGGAAAACGAATTCTTTTACATTGCCGCGTAAATCAATATCGATTTCTATTACAACGGCATCGCGCGCTTGGCCGGCTTTAAGCGAGCATATACCGTTCGTCAGCGGGCCGGGTAACATGCGTTTGACGGCAAGGGTATTGTAAACCGAAAAGCCAAGGCTTTTTGCTGCCTGATCAATCGGACTATCTGGTGGCACGTGTTTGGCAACGTTGCTTATCGCTACAAAAAGTTTATAGCCCTTTATTTTTTTATCCTTATAAACAGGCTCTGCATAAATTGCATCGTCATGTTCGTGGGCGTTCGCGGGGTCGATTGCGAGAAACGGAATATCAAGAAAATTCTGTGTTTCATCTTTCTGTACTTTTCGCATTTCGCGCAGCTGCGATTTCGCAAGCCCGCGAATTCTTTTCCATGTCATCGGCTCGCTGCTGTTGGCGGGATAGGCATGCTGAAACATCTTCTGGCTCAGCGCGCGGCTTGATGTTGTCAGGTAATCATTTTCTGAAAGGGGGAGTCGGAAACCCGCCGCCTGCTGTGTGCGGCGTGTATCTTGGCTTGATGCGAGAAAATTCTTCTTTATAGCCAACCCCGTTTAATTAACGCTTTTTCTTCTTGTCCTTATGCTTATAGCGGGTTGGCTTGCCGGATTTCAACTTTTCTTTGCGTTTGTTAACCTTTTTACGGTCATGTGGGGGCCTATTGCCGCGGTCATCACGGCGGGAATCACGGGAAATCTTTATTTTTTCAAGGTGGGGCAGGTCAGCCCCGTCCCTGTTCAATATCTCGAATACCGAGCTACCGGTGGCCGGGTCAGCTTCTTCGATCTTCACCATCACCGGTGCGCCGAGGCGGTAAACACGCCCGAATCTGCGCCCTATAAGCGCCTTATTCGTTTCATCAACATGATAATAATCATGCGGCAGCGAACGAATGGGCACGAGGCCGTCAGCCCCGTTTTCTTCTAAAGTGACGAAGACGCCAAAGCGCGTAATGCCATTGATGCGGCCCTTGAACACGCGGTCAGCAGGCTGCTCGGAAAGCCATGCCGTGCAGAAGCGGTTTGTTGCGTCACGCTCGGCTTCAACAGAGGTGCGTTCGGTTTCAGATATTTGCGTACAGAGGTCATCAAGTTTATATACTTCTTCGTCACTCAGCCCGTCATCGCCCAAACCATAGGCGCGTATCAGCCCGCGGTGTACCAGTAAATCGGCATAGCGGCGAATAGGGGATGTAAAGTGTGCGTATTTCTCGAGTGCTAAACCAAAGTGCCCGATATTCTTTTTGCTGTAAAAGGCTTGTGTTTGCGAGCGCAGCACCATTTCATTAATGATCGTATAAAATTCTGACTCTTTCGCGTCTTCCAGAATTTTATTCAGCTCACGCGTCGAGAAGTTTTCAGCCTTGGGCATCTGGTAACCGAAAAGCTTCAAACCGTCGCGGGCAAATCCCATTTTTTCCTGTGTGGGCTTATCATGAACCCTATACACGCACGGCGTTTTTTTTGCTTCCAGCGCTGTAGCGGCGGCAACGTTCGCCAAAATCATCATCTCTTCAATAACCTTGTGGCTATCAAGCCGCTCACGTTTTTCAACGCCCACCATGCGGCCTTGTGCATCGAGCTTGATTTTACGCTCTGGTGCATCAATATTCAGCGCGTTGCGGTTTTGCCGTGCTTTATCAAGTATAGCAAAAGCGTCATACAGGTTTTTGACAAGCGGGTAGAGAACATCGTTTTTATCTGTATCGTGGATTTTCTGGATTTGCTCGTAAGTTGTACGCGCATAAGAGCGCATAAGCCCGCGCACGAATTTGAAATTCGTCAGCTTACCGTCATGGTCAATGTACATATGTACAGCCATACAGGCACGCGGCTGGTTTGGCACGAGCGAGCAAAGATCGTTTGATAAACGCTCGGGCAACATCGGGATCACGCGGTCAGGGAAATAGGTTGAGTTCCCGCGCCGTATCGCTTCTCTGTTCAGCGCTGTGCCCGCGCGGACGTAGTAGGAAACATCAGCAATTGCTACAAGAATATGGTAGCCGTCATCGGTTTTCTCGGCGAAAACAGCATCGTCAAAGTCGCGGGCATCCATACCGTCAATTGTAATTAGCTTGATGTCCCGTAAATCCGTGCGCTTGCCAAGCTCTGGCACGGTCATGTCTTCCGTTTCGGCAAGCACATCTTTCGGGAATTCGGCTTTCAGCCCGTTTTGGTGTATCGCAATCAGGCTAATGCTTTTCGGGTCAGAAATATGACCTAGTACCTGCTTCACAATCGCCTGTTTCATGACCTCTGCACAGACAAGATCACCAATGTCGAAATTTTCGACTGATTTGCGAAGGTCAATAGCGAATGTATCACGGATTTTTTTATTCGACGGTGCAAAGCGTGGCCCGTCTTTATCTTTCACCACAAAGCCGATCATGGAAGATTGCGTAACAGGTCTTTCCGGTGCCTTGCCGTATCTTTTGTTATTACGGCCGCGGTCAGAATGTCTCATCCGGCTTTTTTCTTCTTGGCAAAGCGCCCGCGCGCAGGGTTGGCAGGTTGCGCCAGCAGGTCAACCGCACGGTTGAGACCAATTGAAAGTACATCATCACCCTTCGGGATGGATTTGAACTTGCCTTGATGCTTCAGGAACGGGCCGAAGCGGCCAACGCCTGCTTCGATCGGTTCTTTTGTTTCAGGGTGCATGCCAACCAAACGTGGCAGCTCTAATAATTTCAGCGCAGATTCAAGCGTAACATCTTCAGGCTTGGTGCCTTTTGGCAGGCCCTGGCGTTTTGGTTTTGGTGCGGCTGGCTTTTTCGCTTTCTTCGGCTTGGCTGCTTTTTTGGTTTTTGTTGCAGTCTTCCCTTTGCCTTTTTTCGGCTTTTCTTCTACCGCTTCTTCAGGGGCAGGGGCTGGTTCTTCCGCTACTTCAGTCACTTCCGGTGCATCAATTTGCACATAAGGGCCGTAAGGGCCAAAGCGCAGTGATACAGTGCGGCCTGTTGCGGGGTCGGTGCCCAGCACTTTTGGTTCTTGTGATTGTGGCTTCACTACTTCACCGTCTTCGCCTTCGGTTTCAACGGCGAGCGCTTGTGTGTGGCGGCACTCGGGGTAGTTCGAGCAGCCAATAAACGCGCCGAATTTACCAAGCTTCAATGACAGCTTGCCTGAATTACAGGTCGGGCATAGGCGTGGGTTCGGGTTTTCTTTTGTAACAGGGAAGAAATGGTCGCCCAGTTCAGCGTCCAGATGGTCAAGCACTTGCGTGATTGTTAAATCTTTCGTGCCTTCGATAGCAGATTTGAAACCTGTCCAGAAATCGCGCAGGGCTTTTTTCCAGTTCAGATCACCGTTTGAAATTTCGTCGAGGTCTTCTTCCAGGTTCGCTGTGAAATCATAATCAACATAACGCTCGAAGAATTTTTTCAGGAAGGTTGTGACCAAACGGCCGCGATCTTCAGGAATGAAGCGGCGCTTATCAAGGACAACATATTTGCGGTCTTGGAGAACCTGAATAATAGACGCGTAAGTTGACGGGCGGCCGATGCCAAGCTCTTCAAGCTTTTTCACAAGCGTTGCTTCCGAATAACGTGGTGGCGGCTGTGTGAAATGCTGGTTCGGTGTGACACCGTTCAGCTTGATAACATCTTTTTCATTCAGCACTGGCAGGCGGGCTTCTTCTTCATTATTGTCAGTGGCATCTCTGTCGTCTTCGTCTTCTTGGTAAAGCGCGAGGAAGCCTGGGAAGGTCACGGTTGAACCGCTGGCACGGAGAACAACATTACCTGCTGCGTTTGCAATATCGGCTGAAACCTGATCAAGCACCGCGTTTTCCATTTGCGAAGCCATGGTGCGCTTCCAGATCAGCTCATATAAAGCGGCTTGATTTGCGTCCAAAAATTTTGCAACGTCAGCAGGTTTGCGTGAAAGGTCCGTCGGGCGGATCGCTTCGTGTGCTTCCTGCGCATTCTTTGCCTTGCTCTTATAATCACGTGGCGCGGCGGGCAGATAATCAGGCCCGTACTCGCGTTTAATGACATCACGCGCTTGTGCAATCGCATCATCCGATAATGTCGTGCCATCTGTACGCATATAAGTGATAAGGCCCACTGTTTCGCCGCCAATATCAGCGCCTTCATAAAGTTGCTGGGCTGTGCGCATTGTCTGGCTGGCAGAGAAGCGTAGTTTGCGAGACGCTTCCATTTGCAGGGATGAAGTAATAAATGGGGCGGCAGGGTTGCGGCGTATTTGCTTTTTCTCGACCGAGGCAACGCTGTATGGCTTGCCTTCAATCGCGGCAACGGCGCGGCTTGCCCCAGCTTCATCCTTGATGTCGAATTTATCAAGCTTCTTGCCATCAAGCTGCGTCAGACGGCCTTTAAACTTCTCGCCTTTCGTTGTTTCAAGCGCTGTTTCAACGGACCAATATTCAACGGGCTTGAAACGCTCGATCTCGGTTTCGCGTTCGGAGATAAGACGTAGTGCAACTGATTGCACACGGCCTGCTGATTTCGAGCCGGGTAGTTTGCGCCAGAGCACGGGCGAAATATTAAAGCCAACCAGATAATCAAGTGCGCGGCGCGCAAGATAAGCCTCAACAAGGTTGGCATCAATCTCGCGCGGTTTGCTGAAAGCGGCCTGTACGGCCTTCTTCGTAATCTCGTTAAAGGTCACGCGTTTAATGGTTTTGCCTTTATCGGCGCCTTTTTCCTGCAGGGCTTGGGTAATGTGCCATGAAATGGCTTCACCTTCTCTATCAGGGTCAGTCGCGAGGTAAACAGTGTCGGCTTTCTTTGCGGCAGCCGTAATTTTTTTCATGATGTCGGAACCGCGGTCACTCAGTTCCCAGCGCATGGCGAAATCTTCATCGGGTAGAACGGAGCCGTCTTTGGCGGTCAGGTCGCGCACGTGACCGAACGAGGCCATCACCTCATAATTGCTTCCAAGGTACTTATTTATGGTTTTCGCCTTGGCAGGCGACTCAACGATCACTAAATTTTCGGCGCTCAAGCGTCATTCTCCAAACGGCAAATCCGTTGCCCCGGCAGTCTTAAAATGCGCCCCGCCAGCTCAAGATCAAGCAGAGTAGAAAGGACGCTCCCTGTACTCAATTGACAGATGCGAACGATTTCGTCAACAGTCACAGGGGTGGAGGAAAGTATTCCGTAAATTTGCGCCGTATAGTCGCCATTGTCATTTATATATATGTCAGTGCTTTTCTCCTGCAGTTCCTGTTGCAGGTTTTGCGCGTTAATGCGCGGCTTAAATTCTTGAAGCTCTTGCAAAATATCTTCTGCGCCTGTGGCAAGCTTCGCCCCCTGGCGGATCAGGTAGTTCGGCCCTTCCGCGCGCGGGTCAAGCGGGAAACCTGGGACGGCAAAAACTTCGCGCCCCTGTTCGGCGGCAAGGCGGGCTGTAATCATCGAGCCTGATTTCATTGTCGCCTCCACAATAATTGTGCCTTCGGAGAGGCCCGAGATAATGCGGTTCCGCTTCGGGAAAATCTGCGGGTACATTGGCTGGCTTAAAGCTTGTTCTGTTATCAGCAAGCCTTTATCGGCAATTGCTTTATACAGTTTGTCGTTTTCGGGCGGGTAAATAACATCAAGCCCGCCGGCCAGCACAGCCACTGTTCCCGTTTTCAATGAGCCTTCATGTGCGGCTGTATCAATACCCCGTGCTAAACCTGAAACAACTGTGTAACCCGCTTCACCCATATCGCGCGCCAGCTTCTCGGTAAATTTGCGTCCGTTCAGTGATGCATTACGCGCACCCACAACACCAAAACATGGTTTTTGCAGAAGTGAAATATTACCCATGTATGAAAGCACAGGCGGGGCATCATCAAGCGTTGAAAGAATAACGGGGAAGTTTTCTTCGTAGGCGCAAATAAAATCACCGCCATATTTCAGCAGCGCTTCATATTCTTTTTCAATTGCACCTGTTTCGGGGGCCTTCAATGGTTTGGCGCGGCCTCCGCGTTTGGCAAGGTCAGGCAAATGTGCAAGCGCTGTTTCAGCACTCTGGTAACGGTCAAGTAAACGGTAGAATGTTGCGGGGCCTACATTTTCTGTGCGCCACAGCCGCAGCCATGCAAGCTTTTCGGCGCTGCTGACATCTTTCAGTTTTTTTGTTTTCTGAAAGAGGGGGAGCATTACTTTTTCCCGATCTTCGGTTCTTCGCCTTTAAGCAGGCGTTGAATGTTTGATTTGTGTCTGTAAATGGCAAGCACGGATAAGATGAGCAGGGCAATGACATTCTCGTCCAAAAAGAAACCGAAAATCGGCATTGCAATTCCTGCAATGATTGCGCTGAGAGATGATATGCGCGAGATGATGGCTGTCAGGAGCCATGTTACACCACAGCATAATGCGAGAAGTGGGTTCAGCACCAATAAGCCGCCAAAGGTTGTGGCCACGCCTTTGCCGCCCTTGAACTTCAACCATACGGGGAAGTTATGGCCGAGAATTGCAGCAAGCAGGTACCAAGGGTTGCTTCCAAACAGTAAAAGAGCCAAGGCACCCTTGCCACCGTCTAATATAAGTGTAGCGAGTGCCAGCTTTTTGCTGCCTGTGCGCAGGACGTTTGTAGCGCCTATACTGCCCGAGCCAATAGCGCGGATATCGCCCAAGCCAGCCATTTTGGTGAGGATCAAACCAAAGGGGATAGAGCCTAAAAGATAGGATAAAACAAGAAAAAGCCCCGTTTGCAGGTATTCCATGACCTTTTTAAGCACGCTTTCACTTGACAGGCAAAGGGTATTTTGGCTAAAAACGGCCATTCCCGAGAAAAGGGGCTTCGGCACCTTGCTGGTTTCAAGTCAGTCCATAACGGCAATCGGGACAACAACAATAACAAAGGAAGTAAACTCATGGCCGGAAAACGCCTGAATTCTAAGTACAAACTCGACCGTCGTTTCGGTTGTAATCTTTGGGGCCGCCCGAAATCACCGTTTAACCTTCGCCCAACAGCACCTGGCCAGCACGGCGCACAGCGCAGCAAGCCAACAGGCTATGGTATTCAGCTGATCGCGAAGCAGAAACTCCGCCTCTACTACGGTAACATCGGCGAGCGTCAGTTCCGCCGCTACTTCGAAGAAGCACGCCGTATGAAAGGCGATACCAGCCAAAACCTTATTGGTTTGCTGGAGCGCCGTCTGGACAGCGTTATCTACCGTTCGAAATTCGCAATCACTGTATTTGCTGCCCGCCAGTTCGTGAACCATGGTCACGTTCTTGTAAACGGCAAGCGCGTTACAATCCCTTCATTCCTTGTTAAAGAGGGCGATGTGATTGAAGTGAAAGAGAAATCACGCCAGATTCCGGTTCTTCTTGAATCACGTGCATCAGCCGAGCGCGATATTCCTGAATATATCGATGTGAGCGAAAACGAAGCGAAAGCAACGTTCCTCCGCGTGCCGAAACTGGACGATGTACCATACCCTGTTCGTATGGAACCGAACCTCGTGGTCGAGTTCTACTCACGTTAATACCGGCTTTTTAGAGCTATTTTCAAAAACCCGCCCAAAAGGCGGGTTTTTTAGTTCGAATTTTAGGTATTTTTCAACGTCCGTTAATTTCCATAGTGCATATTTGTAGCATACAAAAACAAATAGAATCGGTGAGTTGAACATGGACGTAACGGCGGTAATAGAGGGACTTCAGCATAGTTTAGCAACATATTACGGGGCAGACTGGATGTGTATGATCTGCGGCCTTATTGGTATGTACTATATGACGCAGAAAAACAGTCTTGGTTTTATGTTCTCTTTCGCCGGATGTATTTTTGGTTTTGGTGCCGCTTATATTTCCCAGCAATACGGATTTGTGGCCTATAATATTCTGCTGATGTCGATGACAGGCCGTGCGCTTTATAGGGAAGGCTACTTCAAGCCTATTCTCGCAAGAATGCCGTCACTACACCGTGTAGCGTTTGCAGCTCCTGTGTCGTTGGCGCTAGCCTTGCCAATAGTGCTTTTAAGTTTTTAACGGTTGCCGGTTTCATATCTGGCGATGTAAAGAAGCCCGCTTCATCAAGCGCGGCTTCAAATCTTTTGAAGAAATTATCAAACTCGCCTTGTGTCGCGATATCTGTTTTACCCTTATGAATAAAGGCTTTTTCACCCTTATGCAGGGAAGCAGCAATCTGGTAGGTGATAATCAAAACGGCCTGCGCAAGGTTCAGTGACGAGAATTGTGGGTTTAGCGGAATTGTTATCAGCCCTTGTGCAAAAGCGAGTTCCTCACTGTAAAGCCCCACACGTTCCGAGCCGAATAAAAGCCCGATACGCTGTCCGCCCTCAAGCGCTTGGTGAATGGGGGCAATAGCGCCTTCAGGCGTATAAACATGTTTCACAAGGTTATGGTGGCGCGCGGTGGTGGCAAGCACGAGATGGCAGTCAGCTACAGCGGCTTCTACCGTTTCAAAAACATCAACGGGGGTCATTTCATCAAATGCGCCGGCGCTCATCACGGTGGCGCGGTCACTGGGCCAGCCGTCACGCGGGGCTACGAGGCGCAAATTCCGGAAGCCGCAATTCAGCATGGCGCGGGCTGAAGCGCCTATATTTTCTCCCATCTGGGGCCGGACAAGAATGACCTGAAAATTATCGAGCATAGCGACATACCATGGCATAGCACACACAGGCTAACCATTTGTTTTTGTTGCAATTTAATTTGATTTCCATAATTATTATTGCTTTTTCGCCCTATTCGGGTTAAGATATCATTAACTTTTACAAGGGGAGTTATAACCGTGAGCATCCTAAACAAAGCATCGTTCTTCAGCAAGAAAAGCCTGCAATCGGCAAACGGCAATTTCGACGTTCATGCCGCCTTTTATAACCTTGAGAGCGGCCGCCAGATGGTTCTTTGTGACCATCTTTTCAACGGAAGCATTGCTTCTTTCGAGCGCGCAGTAAAACTCCTTTGGCCACTCGCGACTTCAAATGATGCAAAAGGCCTCGAGCGTATGATCCGCTCACGTATTAAGGCTGCTGCTTAATTCCAGATTTCATTCAATAAAAAACCCGCCAGTCGGCGGGTTTTTTATTGGGCAGCGTGGCTGTCGCCAATAAATCCACAAGATTGCATATCCCATAGTTTAGCGTAGAGGCCACCTTTCTTAAGAAGCTCATCATGTGGGCCGTCTTCGATAATCTTCCCATTGTCCATCACTAAAAGGCGCTCGAGATGTGAAATGGTAGAAAGCCTGTGCGCAATGGCAATCACGGTTTTGCCTTTCATTAAATCTTCAAGGCTTTCCTGAATAAGTCGTTCTGAGACGGAATCGAGTGCTGATGTTGCTTCATCCATGGCCAGTATGGGCGCATTTTTCAGGATGGCGCGGGCAATAGCAATACGTTGGCGCTGCCCACCTGAAAGTTTTACGCCGCGCTCACCGACAAGCGTGTCATAGCTTTGTGGTAGCTGTACAATAAACTCATGCGCGTGTGCCTTTTGTGCGGCAACTATGACTTCGGCATCAGTCGCATCTACCTTGCCATAGCGGATATTATCAAGGATAGAGCGATGAAAGAGCGTTGTGTCCTGCGGGATAATGGAAATATGGTCGATAAGGCTTTGGCGCGACACGCTATGCATATCTTGCCCGTCAATCAGGATGCTGTTTTTCTCGGGCACATAAAACCCGAGTAGCAAATTAATAAGCGAGGATTTCCCTGCGCCCGATGGACCAATAAGTCCGACACGTTCGCCTGCTTTGATATGGAGGTAAAAATCTTGGAATACACCGGTTTTGTTCTGGTAGCTGAAGTCAATATGGTCAAAAGTGATATCAGCTTTTTTTACAACAAGCGAGGTCGGATAATCTGTTTCAATCCGCTCGAGAGGTTCGCATATCTCTGCAATGCCGTCTTTTATAACGCCGCCATATTCATACATTTCACGGATGGAGGAGCCAATACTGGTAGATTTTGTAGCTGTAATGGAAAGTAATGTCAGAGTCAGCGCAAAATCACCCTCTGTGATTTGTTGCTGAAGATAGAGGTAAATGCAAAGGCAGACGGCCCCAATGAAGTAAGAAGACGTCATGACCTCGCGGATAAGGACAAAGAGGCGCTGGAATTTGAACATGTTGCCTTGTGAAATTTCTTCTTCTTTTACAAGGGCCCTAAGGCGGTTAAGCTCACGTGTCTGGGCGGCAAACATTTTAACGGCCTGATGGTTTGAAATCGCATCAACAATTGTGCCCGCAACTGTGTTTTTCTTGGCGGCGCGGTCGCGGGAGAGCTGTGCATTAACGGAACCCATTGAGAATACAACGGCATAGAAAAGCACATTCCAGAGTACGGCTAGTGCGCCGATATAGGGATGTACAAAAAACAGGACTGCGAGGCCAAACAGGAAAATACATGTAAGGGGCAGAATGCCGTAAAATATAACGTCCAGCACAATCACGATATTCCATGAAATATTGTAAATCTTCTGCGCAATATTGCCGGCTTCGCGGTTGATCAGGAAGTTATATGAATGTTGCTGCACATAATCAAACAGGCGTTCTTTCGTGCGCAGTTCATAAGGATTGCGAGCCAGCAGCCAGAACCATTCACGCAGCGGCGCAAATACAAGATTTACAAGTAGAACCGCACCGATAAGAAAAAGAACGGGAGAGAATGTTTCCCAGCTTAGATCGCCTGCGCTTTTGTGGGCAGTGGCAATCACATCAACAAAAAGCTTTATGACGTAGGAAAGCGCAATCTCGGAGGCGGAGATAATGATGGATGTCAGCGCCAGGAAACTAAAGAAAATGATATAACGTGGCTCTTTCCCACAATGCCAGAGGAAGGGGAAGAGTTTATCAGGCAAGTAATTGGTTGTTTTACTTTGGCTCACTATAGGCTCCCTAATCAGGCAGCCTTGAGGCGCTCTTTTGTTTTCTCGGGGCCAATAAGCGGCAATAGAACAGGCATTTCAGGGCCGTGGTCCATACCTGTAAGTGCTTGGCGCAGCGGCATGAAAAGCTCTTTGCCTTTGCGGCCTGTTTTTTCTTTCAAAGCATTTGTCCAGGCCTGCCATGTTTCGCTTGTCCATGGTTCGGGCGGTAGCATCGTGAGCGCCTCTGAAATAAAGCCTTTGTCAGCAATCACAGGTGTTACGGGGCCTTTGGCAACTTGCCACCAGTCTTTAATATCTGTGACACGCTCAAGGTTCGGGCGTACAACATTCCAGAAAGTTTCATCGATATCTTTGAGGCCCATTTTTTCAAGTTTGGGTTTTGCCATTGCAAAATCCATATCGTGTACCAGTTTTGCGTTCAGGCGTAAAATTTCGTCGCTATCAAACTTTGGCGTCGAGCGGGAGAAATGCGAGAAGCTGAATGTATTGGAAAGTGTTTTAATATCGGCAATTGCTTCAATCGGCTGTGATGTGCCAAGGCGGGCCAGCAGGCTACAAATGGCCATCGGCTCGATGCCTTCTTGCTCGCGCAGGTCACGAATGCTGAGCGCGCCCAAGCGTTTTGATAGTTTGCCGCCTTCTTTGTCTGATAAGAGTGGCAAGTGAGCAAATGTTGGTGGTTTTGCGCCTAAAGCCTCAAACATTTGTACGTGTGTGGCTGTATTTGTAACGTGGTCTTCGCCTCGCACAACGTGTGTAATACCAAAATCAATATCATCAATCACCGAGCAAAGGTGGTAAAGCGGGCTTCCATCTTCACGTATTAGAACGGGGTCTGACAAATCGCCCCCCTGAAACTCGGCATGGCCACGGATCATGTCATCCCAGATAATCGGGGTGTGGTTTAGTTTGAAGCGCCAGTGCGGCGTACGGCCTTCGACTTCGAATTTTGCTTTTTGCTCGTCAGTGAGTTTTAGTGCTGCACGGTCATAGATCGGTGGCAGGCCACGGTTCAGTAAAACTTTTCTGTTAAGCGCTAGTTCTTCCTCTGTTTCGTAGCAGGGGTACAGGCGGCCATCGGCTTTTAATTGTGCAATACGCTTATCATAGTCGGCCTGGCGGTCGCGCTGGCGGGCGAAGGCATCCCAGTCCATGCCCAGCCATGTCAGGCTCTCGCGGATATCATCCACGCATTCCTCGCGGGAACGCTCTTTGTCGGTGTCATCAATCCGCAGCAGGTAATGGCCATTATTGTTACGGGCAAAAAGCCACGTAATCAGGGCGGTGCGGATATTCCCGATATGCAAAAAACCGGTGGGTGAGGGGGCAAAACGTACTTTTACTGTCATAAGGCTTCTTTAATAGCCGAAACCCCGCTTTTTCGCAAAGGGAAAGTAGCCTATAAAGGGGTATGGCAGACAGCTTACCCCCTGTTTTTATTCGAAAACTTGCTTCGTCCGACCTTGCGGCCTGGGGCAAAATTGTTGTGCCTTTGAGTGGTTATAGTGCTGATGCCTACATGGCGCAGGCCTTTGCTGAGCAGGAATCGGGCCGCAGGCGCATTATCGGTGCGTTTTCAGGCGAAGAAATTGTGGGGTATGTTTTCCTCAATTTTCAGCCGCTCTATCAACCTTTCCGTAGCTTGAATATTCCCGAGTTTCAGGATTTACACGTTGTACCTGCAATGCGCGGTCGCGGCGTTGCTGCTGCACTTGTTGCATTTTGTGAAACGGCCGCACGTGAGTGCGGCGCAGAGATGATAGGTCTTGGCGTTTCAGTCCATAAGAATTTTGGCCCCGCGCAGCGCCTTTATGCAAAACTTGGGTACAGCCCTGATGGCAATGGAATTGTGCATGAGCGACAAAATGTAACTTTTGGTGAATTGAAGCCTGTTGGTGATGATCTATGCTTGATGATGATCAAAAGGCTTGCATAAAGGATTCGGAATGAAGCACGCATATAGTTTCGGTGGCACAAAAACAGAAGGCGCACGCGAGCAGAAAAATCTTCTCGGTGGCAAGGGGGCGAACCTTGCCGATATGGCGCTACTCGGTCTCCCTGTGCCGCCCGGCTTTACCATTACCACAGAAGTTTGCACAAGCTTTTATCAGAACAATAAACAATACCCTGCAACGCTTGCGAGTGAAGTGAAGGCTGCGATTGCAGAAATTGAAAAAGCCGTGGAGGCAAAATTTGGTGATGCGCAAAATCCGCTTCTGGTTTCTGTTCGTTCGGGTGCGCGCGTTTCAATGCCGGGCATGATGGATACAATTCTAAACCTCGGCCTTAATGATAAAACAGTTGAGGGGCTCGCAAAACAAGCCGAAGATGCGCGCTTTGCGTGGGACAGCTACCGCCGCTTTATCCAGATGTTTGCAAGTGTTGTGCTGGATGTAGAACATTATGCGTTCGAAGATATTCTTGAAGATTATAAGATCGATAAAAAACTGAGCGCGGACACAGACATTGACGCGAAAGGTTGGCAGGAGATTGTGGCTGACTATAAAGACCTTGTGAAACGCGAAACCGGTGCAGAATTTCCGCAGGATACCGAAGCGCAATTATGGGCCGCTATTACCGCTGTTTTTAACTCATGGCAAACACCGCGGGCCGTTACCTACCGTAAAATTCATGATATCCCCGAAGAATGGGGCACAGCGGTGAATGTGCAAGCTATGGTGTTCGGCAACATGGGCGAGAGCAGCGCAACGGGTGTTGCCTTTACGCGTGACCCCTCAACAGGCGAAAACTATTTCTACGGCGAATATCTTGTGAATGCCCAAGGTGAAGATGTTGTGGCGGGTATTCGTACGCCGCAATCGCTCACCATTACAGGCCGCAAGAAAAATGAATCTGGTGCGCCTTCCATGGAAGAAATAATGCCTGCCGTTTTCAAGCAGCTTGATGATGTGCGTTTGAAGCTCGAGAAACATTACAAGGATATGCAGGATATCGAGTTTACCGTGCAAAAAGGCACGCTTTATATGTTGCAAACCCGTAGCGGGAAAAGAACAGCTGCTGCTGCGCTTAAAATCGCTGTTGATATGGCAGAAGAAGGCTTGATTACAAAAGAAGAGGCGCTTTTACGCATTGAGCCGCAATCGCTTGACCAGCTTTTGCACCCCACGCTCGACCCGCATGCGCACAAGCATATTCTGGGTCGTGGCTTGCCGGCATCGCCGGGCGCGGCAAGTGGTACGCTGGTGTTTTCTGCCGATGAAGCAGAGGAACGTGCAAAACGCGGCGAAGGTGTTATTCTCGCGCGGATTGAAACATCGCCTGAAGATATTCACGGCATGCACGCAGCGCGCGGTATTCTCACAACACGTGGTGGCATGACAAGCCACGCAGCTGTTGTTGCACGCGGTATGGGCCGCCCCTGTGTGGCAGGTGCTGGAAGCATCCATATTGATTACGCGAAGAAAATACTCACCGCTGGCAATGAAACATTACGCGAAGGCGATGTTGTCACGATTGATGGCGGTACGGGCGATATTATGAAAGGGCTTGTGAACACAATACAGCCCAAGCTCTCGGGTGATTTTGCAACCATTATGGGCTGGGCTGACGCTCACCGCCGTATGGATATCCGCACGAATGCCGATACGCCGCAAGACACCGAAACCGCGAAACGATATGGCGCAGAAGGAATTGGTTTGTGCCGTACCGAGCATATGTTTTTCGAGCCATCACGTATTCAGAATGTGCGTGAGATGATTTTTGCCGATAGCACAGCCGAGCGCGAGAAGGCGCTTGCCAAGTTGTTGCCGGCGCAACGGGATGATTTCAAGGCGATTTTCACAATTATGAAGAATATGCCGGTGACGATCAGGCTTCTTGACCCACCTTTGCATGAATTTCTGCCGCATGAGAAAGGAGATGTTGAGGAGTTTGCACGGACAGCCGGGCTGGATATTGCCCGTGTCGAGCGGCGCTTGCTGGAACTGAAGGAAGCAAACCCGATGCTGGGACATCGTGGTTGCCGCCTCGCTATTACCTGCCCCGAGATTTATGCGATGCAGGCCCGTGCGATTTTTGAAGCCGCAGTTGATACTGAAGGAGCGGTGCCTGAAGTGATGATCCCGCTTGTAGGGATAACGGGTGAATTCACAACATTGAAAAAGCTTGTTGATGATACGGCGCAAGCAGTTTTCAATGAAAAGGAAAAATCTGTCTCCTATATTGTTGGCACAATGATCGAACTGCCGCGCGCAGCCTTGCAGGCGGCCCAGATTGCACAAGAAGCTTCGTTTTTCAGTTTTGGTACAAATGACCTCACGCAAACAACATTCGGCATTAGTCGTGACGATGCGGGCAGTTTTGTACCTTATTACCGTGATAAGGGGCTGTTGGCGCATGACCCGTTTGCAAGCCTTGATACAGAAGGCGTAGGCGAGCTTATTTCAATTGCCTGTGAACGCGGCCGCAAAACACGCGCTGATATCAAGCTTGGCATTTGCGGTGAGCATGGCGGTGATCCGGCTTCAATCGCGTTTTGTGAAGAAGTAGGGCTTCATTATGTTTCTTGTTCGCCTTACCGTGTGCCGATTGCGCGTCTCGCGGCTGCTCAGGCATCTATTCGTAGTAAAGGCCTAGTCGCCGCAAAGCGTGCGGCATAAATCAAGCAGGGAATGATCTGTTGTAATGACGTGGTCTGCCTTATCGCTGGGGATAGGCAGGAATGGTGGCGGTGCGTGAATGGCAATCATGCCGGCGGCTTTGCCCGCTGTAACGCCTAAATCAAGATCATCAACGAATATACAGTTTGCGGCTGTAAGCTTACGGCCTAGTTTATCTTCCAGCATTTTGAGGCCAATCAGGCATGGGTCTGGGTGTGGTTTCCCGATGGGCGAAACTTCATAGGTTACAATGGCATCAAAATAATTGGCGATCTTTGCGGCATTAAGTGCAGTGTTCACGGGGTCATTACGTCCGTTTGACACAATGGCCTGCGGGATATTCTTGCTTTTCAGATATTCAAGCGTTTCGGCAATATGCGGGGCAAGCTGTATGCTTGGCATGAGTGACTTATAAATCGCATCAACCTTGTTCAGATAGTTTTCCTGCGTTTCTTTCAGGCTTTTTTCTTTTACAAGCCAGTTATAAATTTCAACACCGCGTGATTGGTGAATAAAATGCCGGTCATCAACGGGGTCAAGTTCGATGCCATATTCTTTACATGTGTCGACATGTTTGCGCCAGTGCAGCGGCTCGCTTTGCACCAGCGTATTGTCACAATCCCAGAAGGCAGCTTCTATCATACTTGCATATCCTTGTCTTTTACGAGGGCGAGTACGTAATTCCCCGCGCTTGAGCGTGTTTCTGCGCCTTCGGGGATACTATCTTTTGCGAAGGGACGCAAATGTTTCTTGGCAAGGCCGCGGTGATGCATGCGTGCAGTAAGTTCTTGACCGATATAACAGCCTTTCTCGTATGAAACGCCGTTTAGTTGCGGAATATTGAGCTCTTCCAGTGTGGATACGCCCAGTTCGGTATCACGGCTGCCATCGGGTACGCCAAGCTTGATACGCTGTTCGTCATATTCTTCAAACGGCATTTCAGTGCCTTGTGGTTTTGTATAGCTGCGGTAGCCAAGTTCTTTCAGGCGCGGGTCTGGGTAATCGGTTGGTTCTGTTGTTGCGTAAACATCAATATGCGGTAATGCTTCGAGTGTAACTTTACTGCGTAATTTATAAAGCAGCAGTTTTTTGTGTAAATCTTCTGTGCGTGAACCGCCTTCGCATTCAAGCCAGAATTCATCGCTGTGGCGGGTGATAAAGAAGTCATGAATAAATTTGCCTTGCGGGGTCAGCAGGCAAGCATAGAGCATTTTTTGGCGATCAAGCAGGCTCAGGTCATTTGTGACGATATTCTGCAAGAAGGAGAAGGCATCGTCGCCCGCTACTTTTACAAGGCCTCTGTTGGGAATGCTGGTAAAACGCATATTTTCTATTAACACAAATAGGGCTTTGTGTTAACTAAAGCCATGAAAATTCTCTTTATTACCGCAACCCGCATTGGCGATGCCGTTCTTTCTACGGGTATTTTGCGCCATATCCGCGAAACGCACCCGCAAGCCAAGGTTACGATTGTCACGGGTCCGCTTTGTGTTTCCTTGTTCGAGGCCTATCCGCAGCTGGATAAAATCATCGCGCTTAAAAAGCAGAAATGGAATAAACACTGGTTCGAATTGTGGCAACAGGTTGGTAAAACAAAATGGGATATCGTGATCGATATGCGCAATAGCGCAGTCTCACGTATTGTTTCTGCCAAACAGCGCTATATCTTTACAAAGAAATTCGAGAAGGCGGGACACAAGGCCGAGCAGGCACGTGCTTTAATGGGTCTAACGAAAGCGCCTGCAACAGAATTGTTTTTTACAGCGGACCAACAAGCGAAAGCTGTAAATATTATTGCTGATCCAGCGAACACAATTGCCATCGGGCCAACAGCAAACTGGATTGGCAAAACTTGGGATGCTGCGCGTTTTGTTGAAATTGCAAAATGGCTCACAGGGCCTGACGGGTTTTTCCCCGCGCATAATATTGCTGTTATTGCAGCGCCGGGTGAGGAAGATGTGGCCTATCAGGTCTTCAACGCATTGCCGGAAGATAAACGTATCGATGTGATTGCCAAAACAAACCCTGCAACAGCCGCAGCTGTTTTAAACCGCTGCCGTTTTTATGTGGGGAATGATTCCGGCCTGATGCA
>WGMJ01000016.1 GCA_016125135.1 Alphaproteobacteria bacterium
AGTTATTATCGAGGCGCGTCCTGTTACGGACGAGGGGGAGCGTTTCGAAGCGCTTCATGCGACTGATGGCGCACCATCTAATTTCGGGATTATTGTTCCAAAAGCCGTTATCAGGCGGTTAAACTAGTTTTCATTTTTTCAATCATGACCAGAAGTGCGGACAGGTCAGCTGTACCACTGCGCTTCATAACCTGTGTTACGGCGATAATATTTTCCATGCGCATTGGCTTATCCATGACGCGCAGGGCTGTCATGCTGGCGACAAGCTCGGCCAGCTGGCTACGCAGAACATCACGCGCCTGACGCTGTTCGGTTGTCATTTTCGGTAATTGGTCGATCTGGTTTTCGATCCATGTCAGGGAAATGGTTTCGGCCATTTGCCAATAGCTTGCCAGAACATCGCTGAATTTTTTCTTTGTTCTTTCGGCAACCGATAACAATGACGGAATTGTTGCAATATAACGTGTGGCGGCAATGATATGCGCGATATTCTCGGGCAAGCCTTCGGCCTTCATGGCAGTGAAGGCGGCATGGAAATCATCCTGTCCGCTTTGTGGCAGGCAATCAGGCAATAATTTCAGCATGCTGTTGAAGGCGTCTACGAATGTTTTGCGGTCGGGCCTGCTGGTCTGGCGTTCAATCGAGATACAGATCGCGCCAAAGCAGTTTGATAGTTTTTCCATGGCCTGCAATTGTGCAGTGGCCGAGATGCGGCTATCAAGCTGCTCGATTTGCCTCCAGAGTTTGCGCAGGCCCAACGCATCGCGGGCGGTTAACAGGGTCGGCATAACCTCGTCAAGCGTTTTGCCCATGTCACTGGTGATACGGGAAATGAAAGTAATACCAAGGCGGTTGATAATACTATTGGCTTGCAGGGTCGCGATAATTTCGCGTTTCAACAGATGTTTCTGAATGAGCGGCTCGAATTTCTTCACGAGTACGGGCGGGAAATAGCCAATCAGCCAATCCTGCACGTCATTGCGGTCAGGCACTGATGAGCGCAAGAGGTCGCTGGTGAGTTTCATTTTGGCGTAGGCTTGCAGTACGGCCAGTTCGGGGCGGGTGAGGCCTTGCCCCGCTTTGGCGCGGCGGTCAATTTCTTCGTCGTCGGGCAACACTTCAAGCTGGCGGCTGATAAGCCATTTATCGCGCTCGAGTTGGGAAATAAGTGCGGCGTGTTTGTCGAGTTTATCAACGGCTTGCCGTTCCATCAAACTGATTGCCTGTGTTTGCTGGTAGTTATTCCCCAGCACAAGGGCGGCAACATCTTCTGTCATGGCGGCGAGCAATTTGTTGCGCTCGGCCGTTTTCAATTCTGTATTGCTGAGCAGGATTTTGATATTGACTTCATGGTCAGAGCAATCAACACCGCCGGAATTATCAACAAAATCGGTGTTCAGCTTTACGCCCTTTTGCGCCGCTTCAATGCGGGCGCGTTGTGTCATGGCAAGGTTGGCGCCCTCACCAATCACGCGGACACGGAGTTGTTTTGCATCAATCCGGTAATT
The DNA here is from genome assembly GCA_016125135.1 of Alphaproteobacteria bacterium. Taxonomy (GTDB): domain Bacteria; phylum Pseudomonadota; class Alphaproteobacteria; order Micavibrionales; family Micavibrionaceae; genus RI-185. The sequence continues at coordinate 1,509 of WGMJ01000016.1, forward strand.
ATCATTGGCTTTGTCACCGCCCTGCACATGGCTTTCACTGCTGGCTTTCACGTAGGTGCCAATACCGCCGAAGAAAAGCAAGTCGGCTTCTGCCATCAGAATGGCTTGTATCAGTTCGGCTGGTGTGACTTTGCTATGTGATAATGCAAAACGTTTCTGGATTTCAGGGGTCAATTCAAGGTGCTTGTCCGAACGTTTATAAATACGCCCGCCTTTTGAAAGTTTCTTTGTGTCGTATTGATCCCAGCCCAGCACATTATCAAAGAGGCGCTGGCGCTCTTTAAAGGATGCGGCAGGGTTCGGGTCAGGGTCACAGAAAATATGCAGGTGGTTAAAGGCGCCAATCAGGCGTGTATGGGGCGATTGCAGCATACCATTGCCGAATACATCGCCGCCCATATCGCCTACGCCTACAACGTCGAAAGGCTGGTTTTGTGTGTCGTGGTCAAGCTCGCGGAAGTGGCGCTTCACCGCTTCCCATGCACCGCGCGCTGTAATGCCCATTTTCTTATGGTCATAGCCTGCCGAGCCGCCGGAAGCAAATGCATCACCGAGCCAGAATTTATATTCCAGTGACAGGCTGTTCGCGATGTCCGAGAAAGTAGCTGTGCCCTTATCGGCAGCAACAACGAGGTAGGGGTCGTCTTCATCATGCCGCACAACATTTTTCGGCGGTATAATTTTGCCAGCTTTTTGGTTGTCGGTAATATCAAGCAGGCCACGAATAAAAATCTTGTAACACTCGATGCCTTCTTGTTGCGTGGCGGCGCGGTCACCCATCGCGGGCGGGTTCTTCACAATAAAACCACCTTTGGCACCTGTTGGCACGATAATCGAATTTTTAACCATCTGCGCTTTTATGAGGCCCAGAATTTCATTGCGGAAATCCTCGGCGCGGTCAGACCAGCGGATGCCTCCGCGCGCCACCTTGTCACCTCGTAAATGAACACCTTCTACGCGCGGCGAGTAGATAAAGATTTCACGGAACGGGCGGGGCTGTGGAAGTGCATCAATGCCGCGCGGCGCAATTTTGTACGAAATATAGCTGTGGCCCAACCATGCATTGGTACGTAGTGTTGCATTCACAAGTGAAAGCAGTGCACGCAAAATCTTTTCCTGATCAAGCGATACAACCTGTTCGAACTCTTTCTCTATCTCTTTCAGGAATTGTGTTTCATCGCGGCGCTTTTTAAGGGCGGGGTCAAAGCGGTTTTCGAAAAACTGCATCAGTTTTTCTGCAAAAGACGGGTAGGCGGTAACAGTCTGCTCGATAAAAGAAACGCTATGCGGCAATGTTGTATGGCGCATATAGCGCACATAGCCGCGCAAAATAGCGATTTGCCGTGCATTCATTGGCGTTGTAAACACAAGCCCGTTCAGCGGGTCGTTCTCGATTGTACCGGCATGCACGTGGTAAAGCGCTTCTTCGAAACGGGCGCGTGCGGCCGCGAGGTTTGAAAGCTCGCCATTCTTATGTTTGAGCAACATGTCCTGAATCCAGACTGTTGTGCCATGGCCCATGGGTTCTGTTTCAAAGGGCACTTCTGCAATAACATGCAGGCCAAAATTCTCGAGCACGGGCAGAATGGATGAAAGCGTAAGTGCCTGTGAGTTGTGGTAGATTTTCAGGCCGAAGTCGGAATCCTTATCAGCGAGGCGCGGCTTGTTGTCGCTATAAAGCGCAAAGCCAATGCCGGTGTTTTCCTTGACCATTTTATCAAGCTGGAAAACATCTTTTACAATCTCGTCATCATTATATTCGTCTTGATAGGCGGTCGGGAATGCGTTTTTGAAATTTTCGGCTAGAATAACGGCTTCGTCTTCGCTATTAGCGTGAACAAGAAGTGCACGGAACAAGCGTTCGCTCCACGCGCGGCCTGTTTGCTGTAGTCGGGCTTCCAGCGCAGCCTTGTTATATTTGTGCGGCTTAAATTCTGGTGTCGTAATAATGTAATTCACACGTGCAAGCGGAGAGTCATCCACTGTAAACTGGTAAGAGTTACAAGCGCCGCCAATGCCTTGTTCCAGAATGCGCTGCATTTGCAGGCGGATACGTGTGTCGTAGCGCTCGCGCGGTACATAGACAAGGCATGACACGTAGCGGCCAAACGGATCGGGGCGTGTGTAAAGTGCAATGCGCGGGCGCTCTTGCAGGCGTAACAGGCTTTCGCAGATTTCAAAGAGGTTTTTGATCTCGATCTGGAATAGCTCGTCACGCGGATATTTTTCAAGAATATGGCGTAACGCGCGGTAGTCGTGCGAGCCAACAGGGAAGCCGGATTTTTCTATCACCTTGTCCGCTTTCAGGCGCAGATAAGGTGTCGAGTTGATCGAGCGTGAATAAGTAACGGATGTGAAGAGGCCAATAAAAAGCCTTTCGCCTACAACATTGCCATCCTTGTCGTACTGTTTAATGGAAACGGCATCGATTGGCACGCGGCGGTGTACGGTTGATTTGCGGTTAAGTTTCGTCACATGCAGTGGCGGCATATTCAGGCGCAGTTTCTGCAAATTATTGGGGAGTGATTTATAGGTATGGTTTATATAGGCAGGCGTTTTATCATCGCTGAGAAGCCCGAGGCCTGCACCTTTCACAATATCAGTTGAAATAACGCCTTTTTTATCGCTTTTGAACTTGTATTCGCGGTAGCCCAGCAGGGTGAAATTATCATCATGCAGATAATCAAGGAAGTTGCCGTATTCTTCGATATCACGCTTTGGATATTTTGTTTTGGCTGAAAGTAGTTTTGCTTTTGTGTCTTTCAGTTTTGCTTTAAGGGCAAGCCAGTCTTTGGTTGCAAATTCAACGTCGTGTAAAATTTGTGCGATCTCGCTTTTTATTTCTGCGCCAACCCGGGCGGGTACTTTGGCAGAAAGCTGCACGTGAATGCAGGAAACCATTTTTGTGAAGCGCTTGTCTTCGAACTCGGGGTGGATTATCAGATCAATGCCGTAGCCGCGATCGGCAAGGGCGGTCACGATCGAGTCGATCAGGAAAGGCATATCATCCGATACAATATCAATAACCGTGTGTGCGTTTTCCCAGCCATGTTTCTTCTTCTCAGGAACATAAATGTCGATACTGACATCACCTGTTTTGCGCTTGGTAATTTTATCGTTGTAATATTCGGTAATGCGGGCTGCCGCAACGGGGCTCACGGAGGCGAGATCATCCTCGGTGGTTTCTTCCCAGAATTTATCGAAAAAAGATTTCAGTTTCGCGCCGCCTTTGGTGTTCAGGTGGGCCTTGGCCGTTTTAAAAAGATTTGTGTGTGATGAAGCCATCGGGAACTCGAGTGCCAAAATTATTGTGTTGCAGAGACGAACGCAAGGGGTATCATTTCTTGCGATGCATTATAAAAAAGAGTATGAATTTTTATGCTTAAAATAGTCTTTATGGGAACGCCGGATTTCGCTGCTGCACCGTTACGGAAACTGTTGGCCAGTGAACACCGTGTGACGGCTGTATACACGCGTGCACCCAAGCCCAAGGGACGCGGTCAGGTTTTACAAAAGTCGCCGGTTCATGAGTTGGCAGAAGCGCATAACATTCCCGTTTACACCCCCAAAAGTTTGAAGCGTGATGAAAAGCTACAAGAAGAATTCGCAAATCTTGATATGGATATCGCTGTTGTTGCGGCATACGGGCTGATATTGCCGAAGCGTGTTTTAGAAGCGCCGCGTTTTGGCTGTTTGAATATTCATGCCTCGCTGTTGCCCGATTGGCGAGGTGCTGCGCCTATTCAATATGCGATCTGGAAGGGCGATACAAAAAGCGGTGTTACCATTATGCAGATGGATGAAGGGCTTGATACAGGCGCGATGCTGCTAAAAGGTGAGGTACCGATAACCCTTGATACAACGGCACAAACGCTCCACGACGCATTGGCTGAAACGGGTGGCGATTTGCTGCTTGAAACACTCAAGCATGTTGAAGTGGGCACGCTGAAGCCCGAAAAGCAGGATGATGCAGCATCAACTTTCGCACCGATGCTCACCAAGGAGGACGGTAAAATTGACTGGGCCAAGCCAGCAGCAGAAATTGATTGTCAGGTGCGGGCGCTGAACCCGTGGCCGGGTACCTATACCTATAAGCGGGATGGCAAACGCCTCAAAATCCTCAAGGGCCATGTTGAAAATGGCCGCTATATAATAGACCTGCTCCAACCGGATGGCAGCAAGCCGATGGCGTGGAAAGACGCGCTGAATGGCAAAATTGTCACCGAAGGCGAAGAATTTACCTAATATAGGCAAAAATTTCCCATATTTCTAATCTTCCGTGGCCCGAATGTGCCAATGTTTCTGGCACAGCCTTTGCATTACCATAAATCATATAAAGGGAGACAGATTTATGAGCAGAATGGCAAAATTACTTTCTATCTATTCCATTGTAATGACAGGACTTTTCCTGTTTGGCGTGTTTACAAGTTTTCTCTGGTCAGCGGATCATGTGCTACTGGCACCTGAAATAGCGCTACTGGAGCCATCAACCAAGTAAGGTTTCCAACCCCCCGACCCCTCAAGCCGCCGGCCCTGCGTTCATTCTCTCCCCCCGACCGAAGAACGCATCCGGCGGCATTTTTATTGGCTTTTTTTTCATCTTTTTGGTGCTAATATCCGCCGCATAATAGTTTATAGAGGCGTTCCCATGAGTTCATCATCAAATCTTTCTTTCCTGACAGGCTACAACGCGGAGTATATCGCGCAGCTTTACAACGAATATCTGAAAAACCCTGCAAGTGTTGACGCTAGTTGGCGCGCGGTGTTTCAGGATTTGAATGACTCGGACCAAGCGATCCTGCGTGATATTAGCGGTGCCAGCTGGACACCAAAAGAAATGCGTCGTGGCCAAGTGAAATTCGGCACACCGGTAAATGATGATTCAAAATCTGCAAAAGCATCGAGGGGTGACAAAGCAGCGGCGGCATCTTCTGCACCTGTATCGCCACAAGCCGCGCTTGATTCAATCCGCGCAACACAGCTTATCAATTCATACCGCCGCTATGGTCATTACCTCGCGCAGCTTGATCCGTTGGGTTTTTATCAACCGAAAGGCCATCCCGAGCTTGATCCGTCATTTCACGGGTTTTCATCAGCCGATTTTGACCGCCCGATACAACTGGGTGGCCAGCTGGGTATCGAGCAAGCAACTTTGGCGCAAATCGTTGCCGCTTTGCAATCGATTTATTGCGGCTCTATCGGCTTTGAAGTCGAGCAGGTCGATAACGTGCAGGAGCGTGAATGGCTACGCAGCCGCATTGAAGGCGGTGCCGCGACGATTAACTTCACAAACGAAGAGAAAAAGCTCGCGCTGAAAAGTGTAACGCAGGGCGAAGTATTCGAAACATTCCTTGCAACCAAGTTTGTGGGCGCAAAACGCTTTGGTCTTGATGGTGGCGAGTCGATGATGCCTGCGATCGAAGAAATTCTACGCACCGCGCACAAGCACGGCATGAAGGAAACCGTTTTCGGGATGGCGCACCGTGGCCGCTTGAACGTGCTCACGAATATCTGTGGCAAGAACTTTACATCGCTCTTTGTTGAATTCACAGGCTTTGCTTCGAACCCTGATGATATTCTTGGTTCAGGTGACGTGAAATACCATATGGGCAACACGGCGGATAAAGACCTTGGTGGTGCTACCGTGCGCGTATCGCTAACGCCGAACCCGTCACACCTTGAATTTGTGAACGCGGTTGCAACCGGTAAAGTGCGCGGCAAACAGAAACTACGCAAAGACACAGAGCGCCGCGAAGTGCTGACATGTTTGATGCATGGTGATGCTGCTTTTGCGGGTCAGGGTATTGTGCAGGAAACATTGTTGCTCTCGGAGCTTGAGGGTTACAAAACAGGTGGTACGATCCACATCATCACAAACAACCAGATCGGCTTTACCACGTTGCCGAAGCATGCGCGTTCAGGCCCGTATTCATCGGACATTGCCAAGATGCTGGGTTGCCCGATTATCCATGTGAACGGCGATGACATGAACGCGGTTCTTTTCACGGCACGTCTTTGCGCTGAATACCGCCAGACATTCGGCCGTGATGTTGTGATGGACCTTATCGTTTATCGCCGCAATGGCCACAACGAGATTGATGAGCCAACGTTCACACAGCCTGCGATGTATAAAATCATCAAGGAGCGCCCATCATGCCGCACACTTTACGCTGCGCAATTGTGCCGTGAGGGTGTTATTACAGAAGCGGATGCCGACAAATACGTAGATGAGTACAAAAAAGTGCTCGAAGATGCATTTGATGCCGTGAAAAGCTACAAGGCGAATAAAGCCGATATGCTTGAAGGGCAATGGAGCGGGCTCACACAGCCGCGCGGCCTTATTGAAGACGGAAAAACATCTGTAGAAGAAAAAGACCGTCTGAAACAGATGGGCGAAATTCTGACAACAGTGCCTGCAGGGTTTAACCTGAACCCCAAAATTGCACGCCAGCTTGAAGCGAAAAAGCAGATGTTCGAGAGTGGCGAAGGTTTTGACTGGGCAACAGCCGAAGCGCTGGCGCTGGGTACACTGATTCAGGAAGGGTTTGATGTCCGCCTTTCAGGTGAAGATGTAAAGCGCGGCACGTTCTCGCATCGTCATGCTGTGTTCTTTGATCAGGAGAATAACGACAAGGAATATGCGCCACTCCAGAACGTCCGCACCGTGGAAGCATTCGAAGTGCATAACTCGCCGCTTTCAGAATTGGCGGTGCTGGGGTATGAGCTTGGCTATACATGGGCTGACCCACGCTCGCTTGTTATCTGGGAAGCGCAGTTTGGTGATTTCGTGAATGGCGCACAAGTGATTATTGACCAGTATATTGCATCAGCCGAAACAAAATGGCTGCGTATGTCGGGCCTTGTTATGCTTTTGCCGCATGGTTCTGAAGGGCAGGGGCCTGAACACTCGTCTGCTCGTCCTGAGCGTTTCTTGCAAATATGCGCGGAAGACAACATGCAGGTAACAAATATTACAACGCCTGCAAACTACTTCCACGCGCTGCGCCGCCAGATGGTACGTAATTTCCGCAAGCCGCTTATTAATATGTCGCCTAAATCATTACTGCGTCATAAGCTTGCAACTTCAACCCTTGCTGAGATGTCGGGTTCGACAGCTTTCAAGCGCGTCATTGACGACGAGCAAGTGAAGGCCGACAAGGTGAAGCGTGTTGTTATGTGTTCCGGCAAGGTTTACTATGATCTTCTGGATGAACGCGAGAAGCGCGGCCTTGATAATATCGCGCTTGTGCGTCTCGAGCAGCTTTATCCGTTCCCGTTTGAAAGATTGATGGGCGTTCTGGCTGCATATAAAAATGCAACCGACTTCATCTGGTGCCAGGAAGAACCGCAAAACCAGGGTTACTGGTTCTTTACCAGCCCGCGCCTTGATGCTGTGTTGAACGAGGCGGGCCATAAAGGCAAACGCTTTGCCTATGCTGGCCGTATCGAAGGGGCTGCACCATCAACAGGCTACCTGAAAGTACACAACGAAGAACAGGCAGCGCTTGTAAAACAGGCACTCGGCTAAGTTTATTTAGTAATGAATAAGGTGCTCAAGCAGATTGCGATTATTGTTATCGTGATGGCGCTTGCCTATATTGCGTTTGTGGTCAGTATCAATATTGCAAAAAACTAGCCGATACAAAGGCCAATTATTTTCCACTCGCCCTGTTGCTCGGCCACGCTGATATTCAAACGGCCGGGCACATGGTTGAATGTGCCTATATCTTGCGGTGAAACGAGAATGCGCACGTTATTAATATCGTCACGCGCGCTGACCCGTGCTTTGAGGGCTGTCATAAAATGGCTTTTCGGGCTAACGCGCATTTGCGGGTAGCGACGCTTTCTATCTGCAGAGGTGTAGTAACCTTGCTGGAACATCTCAACGGGCTTGCCGACAAAATCACGCTTCAAATCGGCAGGTGCTGTAAACCAGCGCGCTTTTGTCAACGTGAAGGCTACGTCCTTCGCGCGGCGTACAAAATATTCACCTAGATCTCTTAATGCGTCTGCCATAAAACCCTGTCTTGTTTTTATTGATTATTTTTCTAGAACGGCTTGAAGTCAACGGGTTTCGCAGCGTTATCGGGAAAATCGGTCGTGCCCAAGTGCAGGCTACGCGCCATGCTGTGGCGTCGTGCCCGTACAATATCCGCAGCTTCAAGCAATGTGGCAACCTGATAATCCGGTTTGATGAGCCTTGAATAGGCCTTCTCGTAGTTCGGGCGGAAGCCACCAGGAACGAAGATGGTAATAAAGCCGGCCTGTTGTGCATAGGCAATATCACTATCAAGCTGGTCGCCCATCATGATGTGCGGGAAGCGTGGTGCGGCGGGGTAACGTTTTGCCAGCTCGACATAGGTCTCTGTTGTTTTTTTGCCAACGAGCAAACGCTCGGCGAAGTAATGTGTGAGGCCATAATGTTCAAGAATGCGGCGGCAGCGTTCGGTATCCTTGTTCTCTGTAATAAGAACAAGCGCATCAGAATCGTGGTGAAGTCGCTCGAGTGCTTCTTTCACACCAGGCAGAAGTTCCGGTATGCCGTCAACGAAGGCATAGCGGTTAAACTTATCGGCAATTGTTTCAACGGCTGTCGCGGGCAGGCCCCACGGCTCTGCAACATTTTCATCCAGCGCAGAAGCAAGGGCAACGTCTCTTTCATTTCTCAAAGCGCCGGCATGAAGAGCAACAGCACGCACCAGTAATTTTGCGTCATAGGCTTTTGCGCCATTTTTGTGCTGGATAATGGCTTCGTCTAAATCGCGGACAAAGCGCAGGCGTTCTTCGCGGCTCTCGAGCCCTTTGACGTTATAGAGCTTTTCAACATCATTCAGGATCTCCAGATGTGCGTCTTCAAAAAGTTTGTTTGTGTCGATGATAAGGTTATCAAGGTCGATAAAAGTAATCAGTGGTGCGCTCACAGTCATATGTCTCACCCATGTGCCAATGTTAAAGGTTTTAGTGGCTGGCCGTTTGTATAGGCCATATAATTGTCACGCACTTCTTCAGCGTGGTATACCCACACAAATTCGCCGCAGATATGGGAGTAATTTCCCTGTTCATTTAAAACAACTGCTTTTTCGAGGGGGATATTTTTTAGTCTCGCCGAAAGTGCATAAACCAAAAGCTCGGCACGTGTTTTCGCATCATAATGCTCGGGGTAGAGAAGATTATCTTCAATGCGTAATCTTGTTTCTTCAACAAAGGCCAGTTGCTGCGCTTCATCGCCAAGCTCTACTTGCGGTATGGCAATACGTGCAACCTGCGAAAGCAGGAAGAGAGACGCATCGTCGTCACGCGAAAGGGCAGATTGTTCTGGCATAAGGGAATCTATAGCAAGCCAGAAGACATAATGGAAGGGCAAAGGGTTGTCAGGCTTATTGGTAGCCGACTTTTTGCGCACGTTTTGGCTTATCTATGTTTATTTTCAAGGCGTTAGCTGTGCCTAATAGCAAAGCCCAACCAGCAGCCAAATGTGTATAAGCTGCCAGATTTGCAGGTGCTTGCGGCAAAACTATGGTGGGGAACGGTGTTTCCTGCGGGGCGAGCGCAATAATATGTGCGTCTGCTTGATCCTCTAATACTTGCTTGAATTTAGTAGTGTGGGCACGGGGTGGATCAAGGAGAACAATTACATCATGCGCTTTGATGGTCTCTTGCGGGCCATGCAAAACTCCCGTGCCGCTCAGGCTGATAGCTTTTTTGCATGTCTCGGAAAATTTCAAAGCCAGTTCATCGCCTAATCCATTTGCAGGGCCAACAAAATAAATTGTTTCGGCATTTGCGATTTGTTCGATCATCTTTGCAGTTGGCGTGCTATCAAGAATTTGTTTCACTGCATTTGCAGTTGCTTGTAAATCGTGGGCCGTAAATTGATTTGGTAAAAGCGATTGCAGGAATAAAGCCTGTTCTACAACGCTTTTTGTTGCGGCTACAGCTTCTTCAGCGCCGCAGCCTAGTACATAAACATGGTTTGCGCAGCGCTCTGCCAAAGGCGATGCGCCATCACGCGTAATAGAAAAAATATTTTTATGACCCTGCGTGCGAAGTTTTTCTTCGAGGTCGAGTATCTCTTTCGTCTTGCCGCTATTGCTGATCAGAACGACATGTGCATCATCATGGGTATGGGCGAGGGCATCAACGCCGCCTTCTGCCGAGATAAAAGGGCCATGCGCTAACTTGCGTGATTCAAAAATCATGTTGCCCGCAGGGAAGTGCCGGCTGGAACCTTCGGCAATAATGTGAATACGCTTTGCTTGGCCGAGAGGCGCGAAAGCTTCATGGGTCTGCGTATTAAAGGCGTCCAGCACCTTCACGGCTTCATGCATTTCTTTCGCGGTAACGGGGCCGAATTCCATGGCTTATTGTGGCCTATCTATATGATATATAAAAGCTTTTTATGGCCATGGGAAGTTTTCGGTTGCAATCCCTTAATTATTTACATAATATGTAGCTATGCTTAACTGGGATAAAAACCGGATATTAGGCCTTTTTAACGCGGGTGGGGCCAATGCACCCCAACGTAATCCGGATTCTTCCGGTGCGTTGATGACGCCTATTGAGTCGAGTGGCGCCACGATTGTTTTATCTCCGGATACATTCTCACCTGATGTTATCCAGCATATGCTATCAATACATGCGGATAATTCTGATCAGGAAGTTGGCTTCTATAGAATCATAGATGGACAAAGAGCGTGGATTGCAGCTGAAAGCGGCACGGATCGCACATCCGGATCAAGGGTTCATGCATTGCGCGGTGATGCCGTTGCTATGAACGAGCACGGTATAACAGACCCTGCACAGGTTACATACTTAAAGCCGGTACGGGGGAAAATCCCGACGCCCGAACCAGGGCAAAGCGTACTGGTTTACAGTACAGGTGGAATAAAAAAAATCACAACCACATCAACGGTGTTTCCAAATAACAGTCTTTTCAGCTTTACGGGAGACCCTCGGGATTCATTATTGGCGGTCATTACTTTTGAGCCGCCACCGAATAATCTGGAAGCGGCAACAGGCCCCGTAATTCGCCCCGCCACACCGTAAATAAAGCTCCAGCATATTTTCCTTGACAAATAGGAATTTATTTTATACTCTGAAACTCTTCAAGCCCCACGTGTATCCAAAAAAAGGAAAGAAAAAATGCTGAACCCGCTCATGCATGCGCGGGCGCAAAACGCGCCTGCGTATATACCTGTGTTCGATTATATCGGTGCTGCGAATGTGCCTGCCCATATTGCGGCGGCCAATTTTAGCCAGTTCACGCAAGGCACGCTTGTTTTCGAATATGATGACCCTGCGGTGCGCACGGCAGCGGCCAACCAAGGCGTACTTTATATTGGCGACACAACGGCCAATAATTTTTATTTCATACAAAAGAAAACATCACCCGCCGGTTCAATGAACCCGTGGACGCGTTCGGGCGGTGTGAACGGTGTTAATAATTTTGTGCAGGCCGACACATTCAACCACGGACGTGTGAAAGTGGCAATTGCATGGAACGGAACCGATGTAAAATTCTATATTAACGGGCTTTTATTTTGCCACGATACAAATGTAACTGCACCCGTAATCTTTAATGACGGGGTGCGCATTGGTACGGGCGCGAATGGTGGCTCGACGCTTGCGGGCATTACCAAGCAGCGTTTGCGCTATTATAATGGCCAGCTACCAACAAGCGAACTGCGCAAATTAACCCGCGTTGAAACAATTATCAGCGGGGCCAGCTATAATAATGACATGAATGTTGTTGCGTTTCTGGGGCAATCAAATGCTTCAGGGCAGGGAAATATTGGCAGTGTGCCGACCTATACAAATACAAGCTTGATGAAACTGATCGGGAATGACGGCGTTTTGAAATCATACGCCGACCCGTTTGATGCAACGGCCAGCGCTATTTTGCCACGCCTGTCCGATGGAACAGCGCCAGCGCTTTCTTACGCGGGCCGCGTGATTGATCTTGTTGCAGGCGCAACAGGTAAAACAACGGCTGCAGTGCCTGTCACGCTGCCTACAACTAGTATTGTGTCTGACTGGACACCGGAATTCGCTGCAGCGACAAATCGTAAAACCTATGGTGCGGTTTTATTTGCGGCGGTCCATCAGCTCCGTATGGCCAAACAGCACGGCCGCATGAAGGCGATTGTTTATCATCAGGGCGAACGTGATGCGGCGCTGGCAACCAGCAGTGCTAACTATGCTGCGCATTTGCAACTGGTCTGCCGCGAGCTTCAACGCGAATGCCCCGGCGTGCCGATATATATTATTTCGCTGCATACATGGCATAGCGGCACAGGCGCTACAGAAACAAACTGGAATAATATTCAAACCGCACAGAATAATTTTGTTATGGCGGGGGTTAGCGTTATTCCAGCTGCAGGGAAATCAGTCATCAGCGGCACCGAAGTTCACCTCGATGCCGCCGGACTGATCAGCCTCGGCGATGATATCGCCGCTGCGATTATTGGCTAGGGTTATTTTGGCCTGAAATGCGAGGCGACCGACAGAATGATGCGCCTTGCCAATTTATCAGGATCATCTTCGGTAATAAGATCCCCTGCAGATTTGCCAACCATGTAAGTGACAACGCCGTTAGCGCTCGCGTTGATGATCATTGCAGGGATAGTACCGATGCCCGTGTAGGCGAAGTAGCTATTCGCAAGCTTCATGCCTGTCATCATTGTGCCAACGCCACCTGCTACAGCTGCGCCAACCCTTACCGCAGTGCCCATATCCATAGGCCTGTCCGCAACGCGGGCAACATCGTAGATCATCTTGGCCCACGAACCTGCGAGAAAGGGCACATCAATATGTCCGCCGAGGGCGCCAGGGATGCCTACAGCAGCATTGGTGAATGCATATTTTAAAATGCAGTTGTTGATATCATCTTGCTTTGACATTTTGTACCCCCTTTCTAGATTCTAATGCCATGACCATTCGTTGGCTGATTGCCATGAATGTTGGTGTTAGTGGGGTTGCCGTGCCCATTTGTGGGTTGGTTACCGTGGACGTTATTATCCATCGGGTTGCCATGAATGTCGGTACCGTCTGCATGGTCAAACAAGGTGCCATGATGATGGCTTGTTGGATCCGCAGGGTCGATGCCATCAATACCGCTCGCATCAACGCCTTCAGCGCCTTCAATCCCCACCAATCCCAGCGGGCTACCAGCGGCCATAACGGCAGCACCTTTAGCGAATATCGCACCTAGTACAGGGCCACCAATAATTGTGCCAACTGTCCCACCTGCAATTGCTGCCAATTTTACTTTTATCAATCCACCTATAAAACTCATATTTTCCTCCTGTTGTTAAAGTTATGAGTATCCTTTTCGAACAAACCATTTGTTCGAATTGAATTTTGTTTAGTTAAAGATGCAGAAACCCATCGCGCTGGAACATTGTTCCGGCACGGAAGATAACTCCGCGTTTCGCTTTTTTAGATAAAGAGAGCCCGCCCCCTGATGCTCAGCAGCAGAAGTTCATCACGCGCGTAGTGGCGCGCGGCAACCTAGGGTTGCGCATCAGGGGATAAAAAAATCACTCGTCAGAGTGATTGTTTAAGCGTGGCTTTTATCGTCCTTGTGGCCCACCTTTGCGTGGCCTGTCCGCGCGCTCACATGAATAATCTCGTCATGCTTGCCGTGATGGCCTTGGTGGTGCTCACCATGATGATGACCGTGATGATGTGTGCAGCCACAGCCTGAAGAAGCGGCGGATGCAGAGTCACTGCCTTTTTGATGTTGAGCCATATGAAACCTCCTGTTTTATAATGTTATAATTAATAAAAACAAAACTTTCCGAAAGTGTCAATAACTATATATAAAATAGCAATAATATTTCAATTTTATGAATTATGTCCTCTTTTGCTTGGGGGTGCAAGGGCCTATGCTGTATCCTTATCTAAATAACAAAAAATATAAACTGAACAGGTTGAGTACAATGAGTTTAGATGATTCCGCATCACGTCGTTATTTTTCTGCGGCGACAAAGGGTAAGCAGGTCAGCACGGAAGACGAACGTGCCGTTATTGATGCTGCCGTATCAATGCTTGGAGATGTGGCGCACTTATTGAGATCGTCACTGGATAATGTGCGTAATCCACTTAAAGATTCTTTTGGTACGCCACAAAGTGCGGAACCGGTGGATATTTCTGCAGATGCTAAAAGCAGGATTTGGTTCTTACTGGTGAATATTGACCGTGGTGAAGGCAATCGAGTTGGTTATCGCAAGCTGACAATTGCATTAGATCAACCAAACTCTACGCTTAAATGCAACTGGGACTATATTTTCGATGACGAGATTCCAGCGGGTACGGATGTGCATGGCAAGAAGAACTATCCGCTTGACCAGGCAGGTATAGAAGAAATAAGGCTGGATGCGCTGGCATATTTTTCGACCTTGCCAGAGGTGAGCCTGCAGGCAGTTGCCCGCCCTCAACGTGAGCTAGTCCATTAGTGTTTTTAATGCTATGCTGCTGGGCATAGATAGAAACATTTATGGAACTCTGGATCATCCTCTCGCTGCTTGCGCCACTCTGCTGGGCCTTTTCAAATATTATTGATCAATTCCTTGTGCGCGATAGTTTCAGCACGTCCCCCACTGCCTATATCTTCTTTCAAGGTCTTTTTTATACGCCGTTACTCGTTGTCGTTTATTTACTCAGGCCGGAAGTGTTGGCGCTTGATATGCACGAAATAGGACTTGTGCTGGCGGCCAGCCCGCTATGGGTTATCAACGCCATGCTTTATGTGCAGGCGCTGGCGCGTGATGATGCCAGTATCGCCGTGCCGCTTTATAACATGGTGACGTTCTTCGTTATTATTCTTGCGTGGATTTTCCTGGGGGAGACAATATCAACGCGTGACTTTTTCTACGGTTGCATTGTTGTTGTTGGCGCCACGCTCCTGATGTGGGATTTCAAAACCAATAAGATGAAAATTGCAACATTCCTGTTTATGATGGGTGCCTGTTGGACCTACGCTACATTTGCTACTTTTACACGTGCGCAAACGCAGCAGATGCACTGGCTGGATTTTTATTTCTGGTATGCGCTTGGGTTTAATATGGTTTGTGTCATTGGGACGTTACTCATGCCGAAGGCACGGACGCTTTTTATGGAAGTATGGCAGCAACCTTCAAAAAAAGCATTTACGCTCTCGTTTGTACAAGCCGCGCTGGATTTTGCGGCGTTGATGATGATCTCGGCGGCGTATAGTGCGGCAAAAACAGCGGGGCATGTGAGCTTCTATGCGTCTATTCAGCCGCTTTATGTTGTGACGATTGCCGGTATCGCGGGGATCTTTATGCCGCACGTCTTCGAGCCTTTACGCGCCAATAGGGCGTTGTTCTGGAAACTCGGATGTATCGGGATCATGCTTTTCGGTATATATTTCCTAACCGTTGTTACTTGATTATTTGGGCCTTCCGTGCGAGATTTTGCCTAATAAGTTGAAGAGGTTATTTATGAGTCAGATTGTTGTTCCATCACTTGGTGAATCCGTATCCGAAGCCACTGTTGCCAAATGGCTGAAAAAAGAGGGCGATGCCGTGAAAATGGACGAGCCACTGGTCGAGCTGGAAACAGACAAAGTCACCGTTGAAGTAAACGCACCTGAAGCAGGTGTTATCAGTAAAATTATTGCGCCTGTGGGTGCGAATGTGGCTGTGGGTGCCTTGCTGGGTGAACTCGGTAAGGGCAGCGCCGCGAATGATACGGTCAAACCTGCCGCCGCTGCAACGCCTGCGCCAGTAACCAAGGCCGCGCCGCCACCGCCTGTGAAAATGGCACCGTCTACTTCTGCAGGCGCAAAAGATGTGCAAGATGGCCCTGCCGCGCGCAAAATGATGGCCGATAACAATATCCAGTCAGGCGCGATTGCCGGAACAGGCAAAGATGGCCGCGTTACCAAAGAAGACGTACAGAATTTTGTAGCGTCTCCAGCGCCAGCGCAATCTGCTCCCCGCCAGACGGGCCCGCGTGAAGAACGTGTGAAAATGACACGTCTGCGTCAGCGTATCGCGCAACGTTTGAAAGAAGCACAAAACACAGCTGCGATGCTGACGACATTCAACGAAGTCGACATGACAGCGATTATGGATTTGCGTAACCAGTACAAGGATGTTTTCGAGAAGAAATACGGTATTAAGCTCGGGTTTATGTCGTTCTTCGTGAAGGCGGCCGTGAACGCGCTGAAAGAATTCCCTGCCGTGAACGCTGAAATTAACGGCGATGATATTATTTACAAAAACTACTACGATATCAGCGTTGCTGTTTCAACGCCTCAAGGTCTGGTTGTGCCTGTGTTGCGTGACTGTGACACAAAGAATATGGCTGATATTGAAGCGGAGCTGATGCAGCTTGGTACAAAAGCCCGTGATGGTAAAATTGCCATGGAAGATATGATGGGCGGTACATTCACCATTACCAATGGCGGTGTGTTTGGCTCGCTCATGTCAACGCCGATTATCAACCCGCCGCAAGTGGGCATTCTGGGGATGCACAAAATCCAGCAACGTCCGATGGTCATGCCTGATGGTTCTATCAAGGCGCGCCCGATGATGTATATCGCCATGTCATACGACCACCGTATTATTGATGGCCGTGAGGCTGTTGGTTTTATCGTGAAAGTAAAAGAAGCGATTGAAGACCCGCAACGTTTACTCTTGGCTATCTAATATGCCAGTTATTCATATCAATCATCGTGCCGAGTTGACGAAAGAGCAAAAGAGAGCTCTTTCAAAAGGTGTGACAGATGTTTTTGTCAATCTTCTTGGAAAAGATCCGGAGCTGGTAGAGATATTCTGGCATGATATTGAAGACCATAATTTCGCCAAGGGCGGAAAATTATTGGAAGATAGAAAATAGTTTTCAAATGAAAAGATATATTCTGGCCGGCACGCCGGGCGTGGGAAAAACCACGCTGCTGCGTGCATTTGATGATCTCGGGTATCCCGTTGTTGAAGAAGCAGCAACGGATTTGATTACGCGTCATTATACCCACGGCGCGGCCGAGCCATGGAAGAGGCCCGCCTTTATCGACAATATTGTGAAGCTACAAAAAGAACGCCAACTGGAAGCGCCTGATAAGGCGGGGGATGTACAATTCCATGACCGCGCGGTGGTGTGTACGTATGCGCTCGCGCAATATCTGGGGTTCGATATTTCAGATGTTTTGATGGAGGAGATTAACCGCACGGTTTCAGAAAATGTTTTCGAACGTGATGTGTTTTTTATTCGCCCGCTGGGCTTTTGCATTCCGACTGATGTGCGCACAATCAATTACGACGAAACGCTGAAATTCGAGAAAATCCACGAGGCGGCTTACGAGAAATTCGGTTATAACCTCGTTAGTATCGAGAAAAACCCTGTTGATACGCGTGTTGAAGATATTCTAAAGCATGTGGGGTTAGCAGCGGCGGCAGCAAATTAGCACTTTCTGTTCATCGCCAAGTGTGCAGGCGAAAATATAATCATCCCCGCCATCTTTTAAATTCAGCTTCTTGCGTAGCTCATCAACTGTGCCCGGAAAATTACGAAGCGTCAGGTTGGCTTTTTCAATATTATTTTTTTGCAGTTCACGCTTATCGGCCGGAATAATATTTTGAATGACAAAGCTCCGGCCCGGGAATTTTTCTAGCTTATGATCTGCCGTAAATAAATGTGTATGCGGGTGTAGCTTGGCAATATTGAATTCCGCTGCAAGCTCGTTGAAAAGGCCAGCCTTCATAATGCCGGCATCAGGCTCATAGAGATAGGTTTGTGGTTGTGTGATGTTTGCTGGGGGTACAACTTTTGCGGTGAGTTTGTACGGTGTGTGCCCCAATATAATAGCGTGAATGGCTGGTTTTTCTTGCGTATCTGTAATGTGGAATAAAAGCTCTTTGCACTCATTACCAAGGCTTACAACATAAATATGGGCAACATGACCGAGCTGCGAAATAGCCTGTGTAATATCCAGCACGGGTGAGGTTTTAATCAGAATATTTCTGGCTTTTTCTTTCAGTTTTGGCAGAAGCGCCAGCACGTTGGGTGATGTGTCTTCAAGTTTAAAAAGCCCACGTGTGCTTTCATTGCGGCGCTGCGGATCAATATAAACAAGGTCAAGCGGCGGTAGATCATCAAGCGCGTCTTCAGCAGATTTATTGATAACATCAATTTGGGTATGAGAGAGCAGGGGCAGGTTATTTGCGAGTGTCTCTGAAGTTTCATGATCACGCTCGATGGCAAAGCCGCGTTTGAAATTTTGCGCGAACGCAGCTGTATCAGCGCCTGCGCCTGCTGTGAGGTCGGCAAATGTTTCGCCTGAAAATAAAGAGGCTTTAAAATGCGCTGTTGCGTCTGACGAGCATTGCTCGAGTAATGAGGGTGATGGAAAAATGAGCCCTTGAACATTCAGCCATGCGGGCAGCTTTATTTTGGCTTTCTGGCGGCTTTTGATCTGGTCGAGAATCGCTTTACGTGGCCAATCAGCGGGCATAGGGCCAAGGGCAAGCTTTGTGATATCATCATTTTCATGTGCAATTACAAAGGCTTGTATATGTTTTTCTCTTAAATCCATGCGGCCCTATATTCTTAGAAATAGCCCAAAAAAGCAAATATCTATATGGAAAATTAACCGATATTTGCTGTAGTGTTAAAGAAACAGGGAAAAACGTGAGAAGCCAGTATCAATTCAATGGCCGTGTTTTTAGCGGGTATGTTTACCAGTTCGGCGAACTGCTGCTGGGGCTGGACCCGCGCGCCGATGTTACATTCGGATTAGAGCAGGTCCGCAAGACCATCACGGAAAAAGAAACACTGAAACTTTTAGGGCAGGAATTATTCTCGGTTTTTACGGACCCGAAGAAGAGTCTGTCGATCCAACTGACAAACCTGCACCCTTATGACGATAATATTGAAAGAATATTCAGCCATGTTGATTTTATTGCTGCCCAGATTGCTGCCGAGCGTGGCGTTGCAGGGCATGTGCTACGCCGCTCTGGTGAACGGCTTGTTTTTATGCCTGCCGAGAATGCAAACCTGACATGGGATAATCTGACAAGCATGGCGATTATGCGCCAGCGTTTTTCAAGCGCGTATCTGAACGCGGAAAAGAATGTAGCCATCGTTGATTTTGAACCGGTGCTTGCGATGTTCAGTGATATGGCAGGGGTGGGCACAGTCTGGAAGATGGTTGATGAGAATAACGGCACCTACGAACACGGGCTGCTCAAGGGTTTGAAAATAAGCAGTTTTGCGCAAGAAGAAAAGCTGCCGCCGCCTTATTTGCAGCGCCCCAAATGGGAAACCTATTTTGTGATTGAGCGTGATGGTATTGCGCAGCCACCTGTGAAAGCGACATTCGAGAACATGCGTGAAAAGCTTTTGCCGCTGTTTAAAGAAATGGCCAAAGAACAATGGGGCATTGAGGCGGAAACAGATTTGGATGCGTTTTGTAATGCGCTTATCCCTGATGAGACTGCTGAAGAGGGTTTTATTCTTTCGCTTCCGCAAGCCGCCACAGCGCCAAAACCTGTCGAGCCGGTTTTATAGGCATGCGCACCGTTTTGCAGCCCTAAAGCACTTAAAGTCTAATTTCTATTGACATATTGCTGACTCTGGGGTATATTTCAACGAAAATTCAATTTAAAGGAGATGGCATGGGTGAAGAGTCGCGGCTAGTGAGCAGAATTAAGGCTTGGTCAGACCCGCAGCATAATGCGCTTGTTCTGGTTGGGTCTCGTGAGGATGCGTCTCTTCTGGCGCGCGAATTTAATGCGCTGGATCGCCCATCTGAATTTTTCCGCACGCCTTTAACGCCAGTTGATGAAATTATATTTGTAATTCCTGTGTCCGACCCTACTGATGACAGTGTAACACAGCGTTTGAGTGCGCTAGGATTTACTGTGGGTGGATCAAGCTGTATTGGTGCCGGACCGCGCCCGCCTACAACTTTCACCGGTGTTGAAGTATACAGAGGCACGCCACCAGCGGCTATACTACGCTAATTTAACTAATGCGCGGCATTCCAGTTAGCGCCCCAACCGGCTTCGGCGGTGAGGGGCGTTTTCAATTTTGAAACTGATTCCATGATGGCTTTTAGCTTTGCCGCTGTTTCTTCTACTTCATTCTCGGGCACTTCAAACACGAGTTCGTCATGCACTTGCAGCAGCATTTTTGTTTTTGAATTTGTATCGCGCAGATAATGATGTATATCGATCATCGCGAGTTTCATCACATCAGCCGCTGTGCCCTGAATAGGCGCGTTAATGGCTTGACGCTCGGCAGCACCACGGCGTGGGCCCTTTTCCTCGATACCGAAAATCTTACACTTGCGGCCGTAGAGTGTTTTCACAGAACCGTATTTGCGTGCTTCAAGCTTGGCATTCTCCATATAAACGGCAAGCTCGGGGAATTTGGCGAAATATTGTTTGATATACTGGCTGGCGGTGCCCGCATCGATGCCTAGCTGGCGTGCAAGGCCAAAGCCGCTAATGCCGTAGACGATACCAAAGTTAATGGCTTTGGCTTGGCGGCGTAAATCGGTTGTCATCTCTTCTAAAGGCACGCCGAATACTTGTGAGGCGGTAATCGCATGAATATCCTGATTATTGCGGAAGGCTTCTTGCAGGGCTGTAATGCCTGCCATTTCGGCAACAAGGCGTAATTCTACCTGTGAATAGTCAATTGAAACCAGCACATGGCCGGGTGCTGCAATAAACGCTTCACGGATGCGGCGGCCTTCCTCGGTTTTGATCGGGATGTTTTGCAAATTCGGGTCAGATGATGACAGACGCCCCGTATTAGTACCTACCATATTATAAGAAGTGTGCACGCGGCCTGTAGCGGGCGCGATTTGTTCGAGTAATGTATCGGTATAGGTGGATTTTAATTTTGCAAGCTGGCGATATTCCAGCACTTTATTGACGATCTCGTGGCCTTGCTCGGCAAGATCTTCCAGCACTTCAGCGGCGGTTGACCATTCACCCGTTCTGGTTTTGACGCTACCTTCAATACCCATTTCTTCAAAAAGAACCGCGCCAAGCTGTTTGGGCGAGGCGACATTAAATTCATGCCCTGCAATGGTATGAATATCTTTTTCGAGCGAAACCAGCTTTGTGCCAAATTCCTGTGAGAGTTTTTTAAGGAGCGGCACATCCACACAAATGCCGTGCGCTTCCATTTGCGCAATCACAGGGATCAGCGGGCGTTCGATATCTTCATAAACGCTGACCATTTTCTCTTGCGCGAGGCGTGGCTTCAAAAGCTGGTGAATGCGCATTGTTGCATCTGTATCTTCCGCGGCGTAAGAAAGCGCGTTTTTAATATCGACTTCTGCAAATGAAATCTGTTTTTTACCTGTGCCGACAACATCCTTGAAGGCGATCATGTCGTGCCCGAGCAGATTTTTAGCGAGGTCATCAAGCCCGTTGCCCTGCCCCGTGCCTTCCAGCACGTAGGAGAGCAGCATTGTATCGTCAAAGCCTGTAATGGGCAGGCCTGCAAGTGCGAGCACCTGCATATCGAACTTCATATTATGCCCGATTTTTAAAATAGCAGGGTCAGTGAGTAGTGGCCCCAGAATTTCCTGTACTTTTTTCAAAGGCAGTTGTGGTGTGTCATCAGTACCGCCCAGCAGATCACCCTGCACATGGCCTAGCGGTATATAGCCTGCCGTGCCGTTCGGCAGCGCAAGGGCAATACCGACAAGCCTGGCTTTCGCGGGTGTGAGGTCTGTTGTTTCGGTATCAATCGCAAAAGTGCCCGCGGCGCGCGCTTGGGCTACAAAATCGCTTAAGGTTTTTTCGATATTCAGCAGAATGTATGAATCGCGGTTTATTTTTACGATGTCATTCTCGCGCAAGCGAGAATCTTGTGCTTTGTTCCCTGAGATCCCCGCTTTTGCGGGGATGACATCAGAAGCTGAAGAGGATTCATGCGGCACCGAGAGGCGCGTGAGGATTGATTTAAAACCCTGTGCTTTCAGGAAGGCAATAAGCTCGCCCGAGGGGAAAGTTGCAGGCACAAGGGAATCAAGTGGCACGGGGGTGGGGCTGTTATCATTCAGCGTTACCAGCTTCTTTGAAATAAGCGCGAGTTCTTTGTTCTCGATCAATGTTTCACGGCGCTTTGTTTGTGGTATTTTATCGGCGTTTTCAAGCAGGTTCTCAAGCGTACCGTATTCGGTAATGAGTTGCGCGGCAGTTTTTACGCCAATGCCCGGTACGCCTGGCACGTTATCAACCGCATCACCAATGAGGGATTGTACCTCAATGACTTTTTCAGGCGGTACGCCGAATTTTTCAACGACCTGCTCGGGGCCGATGAGTGTCTGTTTGATCGGATCCTGCATGCGGATACCGTCACCGATGAGTTGCATCAAATCTTTATCAGATGAAACGATGATAACATTAAAGCCTTTTTGTACGGCTTGCTTTGCGTAGGTCGCGATAAGATCATCAGCTTCGTAACCGTCTTGCTCGATGGCGGGAATGCCAAAAGCGCGTGTTGCTTCACGCACGATGGGGAATTGCGGAATAAGATCTTCCGGTGCTGGCGGGCGGTTGGCTTTATATTCTTTATAAATTTCATCGCGGAATGTTTTACGGGCGGCATCGAAAATGACAGCGATATGGTCAGCGTGTTTATCCTGCACCAGCCGCAACATGATATTGCAAAAACCAAGGACGGCCCCCACAGGCGTGCCATCCGCGCGGGTGAGTGGCGGCAGGGCATGGTAGGCACGGAAAATAAAGCCGGAGCCATCGACCAGATAGAGCGTTTTAGAGGCGGTATTTGCGGACATTGGCTTGTTTTAGCACTTCAAGGCAGGCAGACCAAGCGCTAAAACCCATTAAAAATCAATATATTAGCATTAAAAATATTGACATAATGTAATAAAATGAGTATGTTTGACGGGTTTTAACATCGGGCGAGAAGGGTGTACCGACAAATTATGCGTAAATTATGGTCTGAAATTACAGCTTCAGCGGCTTTAGGGGCGACGGCAATGGTGGCGCTCATCATGGTTCCTGCATTGCTTATCA
This sequence comes from Alphaproteobacteria bacterium, assembly GCA_016125135.1. Classification (GTDB taxonomy): domain Bacteria; phylum Pseudomonadota; class Alphaproteobacteria; order Micavibrionales; family Micavibrionaceae; genus RI-185. The sequence goes on from WGMJ01000016.1 coordinate 24,536, forward strand.
GTGCTTTTTCTGGCGCGCACAATGCCAATGCATCGTCGCCCGAGCCGGGTGGTTTCACAGTGCTTGATGATGGTGATTGTATTCAAGGCGCTGATGCACAACGTGATTTTTCAGTATGTCAGAACGGAACTGTAACAACGCATTTTGCCCGCGGTGCTTTAGGGTTTGAGCGCGATACCGAAATGGTTATTAATACGCGCACAAATACAGTCACCTTACGTGAGTTTGATGAACGTGGACGTATCGCGCATACAGAAGCAAATACACTCCGTGCCCAAAATAGCCGTATTTATTTTCAAGGCTTAATGTCAGAAAGCCGCGATGTGTTTGATAATGCGTTGAATCCTGCAGTACGTGATGTTGCAGAAAATGCTGTGTTGGGCTTTGCCCCTTCACCTGCATTGACGCCCTATATTTCATAGAAATCCCTTTAAAAACAATAGCTTAAATATGTAGTTAACATAACTTTATAATTGCGGTATTGTGTTATAGTTAACAAAATATTAATGGAGGCTTTATGCTACGTTTTGGTTCAATAGCTTTAGGCGCAGTTGCTCTTGTTAGTGCAGTAAACCTTGCACAGGAATTTTCACCGCTAGGCGCAGATTTTAGAGCAGAGCGCACAGCAGTTATGGCACAAATTGATGCTGAACTTGCAAGCGGTGAATTATCAGTTTGTACATCACCGGGCTCAAGAATTATGATCTATCAGGAGCCGACCAGCCAGTTTGATGTGAGCGGTGTTATCGGTGGAGACAGCCCGCCTTACGCAGCGAACCTTGCGGATTGGATTAGAGACAGAGCATTAGAGCAGCCGGAGCGCGCAGTTCAAAGAGAACGCGTTACGGATCGTTGCCCTGCCGGTGGTGTTGAGCGCATAGTATCAGAGCGCACTTTTGGATAATTTTTAAGCTTTTAAGCCTGTCGCGCAACCATCAATTTCTTGATTTCGGCAATGGCCTTCGCGGGGTTCAGGCCTTTCGGGCAGGTTTTCGTACAATTCATAATGGTGTGGCAACGGTAGAGACGGAACGGGTCTTCGAGCTGGTCAAGCCTTTCGCCGGTTGCTTCGTCACGGCTATCGATGATCCAGCGGTATGCCTGTAGCAAGACTGCGGGGCCGAGATAGCGGTCACCATTCCACCAATAGCTGGGGCATGAAGTTGTACAGCAGAAACATAAAATACATGCTGCAGGGCCTTTACCATCATCACCATTCAGTGCGTTTGCATCTTCTGCGGTTTGTAAGCGCTCACGTGTTGGCGGCTGTGTTTCGGTTTTGATCCATGGTTCAACTGAGGCCAGCTGCGCATAAGCGTGGTTCAGGTCAGGCACAAGGTCTTTCAACACAGGCATATGCGGCAATGGCGCAACGCGGATAGCGCCGTCAACATCTTCAATGGCTTTTAAACAGGCGAGTGTGTTTGTGCCGCCCAAGCCGCAATCACCGATATTCATGGCGCATGAACCGCAAATGCCTTCGCGGCATGAACGGCGGAAAGTAAGTGTGCCGTCCACTTCGTTTTTGATGTAAATGAGCGCATCAAGAACCATGGGGCCGAATTTGGATGTATCAACTGTGTATTCGTCCCAGCGCGGGTTTTCGCCTGTGTCGGGGTCGAAGCGGTAAATGCGGAAGGTCTTTTTATTTTTGGCACCGTTCGATGCGTCGATCTTTTTGCCTTGCAGGACTTTTGAATTTTGCGGGAGCGAGAACTGGGCCATGAAAAATACCTTTAATTACGAGTCAGTAATATAAGGAATATCACCGCACTTGTGAAGGTCTAGACGAGATTGCGGAGAGCAACTTTAAGCTGGTTAAGCGGGGTGCCATCGTAAAGGGGTTGTACATATCTGTTTTGTGCAGTCATTTTGTCTCGTATTGCTTTCTGGAAGCCTGTTTTCTCGAGACCGAGCTTCACAGCAGACTGAAAAACAGCGTTTAACCGCTCTCCCAAGCTAGGCTCCTCGGGCATTCTGCGAGGGCCTTTATAATCAGGGTTCCAGTTGGGATTCGGGCGTAGTGCCACTTTTAACCTATCCTGTTCTTTTATTTGTTTTTATGCTTAAATAAGCGTAACAAAACCCGCCTGCGCAACGCAATATTTTTCATGAAAATCCTGCATTTCTGCCTTTTTTTACTCTTTCTGCTGGCCGCTTTTACCGGCGCAGGTCTGTTATTACAGAAAAAAGACGCTCTTCCTGAGGGGGCTTTCGGGCAAAAGCTAAGCTATTTCCGTGATCACGGGCAGGAATATGACGTTGTATTCATCGGCAATAGCCGCACCTACCGCCAGATTGACGCGCCCGCGATGGAGCATGTGTGCCCACGGCTGAAGATTTTCAATTTCGGTATCCAGAATTTGATGCTTGAAGAAATGGATTTCATTGTTGATTGGGTGAAGCGCTACGGCAAAAAAAATGTCGAGATTATTGTTTCCGAGCCATCGCCCGCCATGAATAATTTCAAGCAGATGCAAAGTGACAGGCTGGTTTATTTTTCGTCATTACCGCATTTACAAAGACGCTTTGAAAATATCTGGACGTATAACGAGCCTGTGCACAAGAAGATATATAGAAGTGCTGTTGCGCTTTACGGTACATTCTATGCTGGCACGCATATAGGCCAGTTGGGCAAAAAACTATTCCCCGATGCTTATAAGGCCGCAGCTGAAGAAGATAAGGACGCGATTGGTATGCCGGAGAGTGCTGCCGAGAATGAAGGTTATTTCAGTCTTGATGCGCATGCAAAAACGAATTCATATATTTATGCACGGCAGACAAGCTATTTCAGAAAATTCGATGCCGAGCATCGCGCTGAAGCGGCCAAGCAAGTGTTCGCCCCTGTGCGTGTGAGCATTTTCAACCGCTACTATGATGGTTCAAAAATAGGGTTTTTCATGCCGCCGACCCCGTCACGTTTTGAAGCGGACGCAGAGATGGAAAAACACTTACACGAAAAAAATAAAGAAGCCGTTATTCTGAACATGAATGACCAGAGGGCTTTTCCACAGCTTTTCGAGGCCGACCGTTGGTTCGACGAAGGGCACCTGAATGAAACTGGCGCGTGGGAAATGTCGGAAATGATTGCACAGGAACTTTGCACAGATGTTATTCACTGAGGCACGTTTTTTTATATTCTTTGCCGTTGTCTTTGGTTTGTACTGGCTCTTGCGGCCCAACACATGGCGTAAAGGGTTACTGCTTCTTGCCAGCAATGTTTTCTATGGCGCGTGGGACCCGCGTTTTCTAGCGCTCATATGGTTCTCGGTGCTGCTGGATTATATAGTCGGGTTTCTGCTGGCGCGCGAGGGCGATGATTCAAAACGTAAAATGCTGGTATGGCTAAGTGTTGCAGCTAATCTTGCCGTCCTTGGCTTCTTCAAATATTTCAACTTTTTTGCGGACTCGTTGCAGGTTCTTCTAGCGAGTATGGGTGTGCAGGCAGACTGGAACACGCTGCATATTATTCTACCTGTCGGGATCAGCTTTTATACGTTCCAGTCACTCAGCTATACGATCGATGTTTACCGCAAGCAGATACAGGCCGAAAAATCATTATTGAATTACGCGACCTTCGTGATGTTTTTCCCGCAGTTGGTCGCGGGGCCGATTGTCCGTGCGGCAGACTTCCTGCCGCAATTGGAGATTAAACAGGAATGGCGGGAAGTTGCGTGGCGTTCTTGTGTTTTGTTGTTCCTGATCGGGTTTTTCAAGAAGGCCTGTGTGTCCGACACGCTTGCGCCTTATATTGACCACATCTTCAGCACGCCCGAACAATATGGCGGCGCTTCAGTTATACTGGGGACGATTTTATATGCCGTGCAGATTTATTGTGATTTCTCGGGTTATACCGATATGGCCATCGCGACCGCTGGTTTGCTGGGCTATAAGCTGCCGCTAAACTTTAATGCGCCATATCTGGCAACGAGCGTTATTGATTTCTGGCATCGCTGGCATATCAGCCTTTCGACATGGTTGCGGGATTATTTGTATATCTCGCTTGGCGGTAACAGGTTGGGCGCAATAAAACGCTACCGCAACTTAATGCTCACAATGTTTTTAGGCGGGCTATGGCACGGTGCAAACTGGACGTTTGTTATGTGGGGCGCATTGCACGGCCTTGCGCTGAGCCTTAATCACCTTGTTGCAAAAGTAACAACAAATATGAATGTTGTGCGCAGTGTTGCGCAAATAATTCTGACATTCGCGTTTGTGTGTTTCGCATGGGTGTTTTTCCGCGCGGAAAATATACAAACTGCCTTTGTGGTGCTTGCGCAGATGGGGCGCAGTGGCGCAGAATCGTTGCCCGTCATTTTATGGGCTGTGTTCGGTGTTCTGGCGCTCACGCATATATTGTGGCGTAAAATCGGCCTTTTCGATAAAATCGCACATGCGCCAACTGCCATTTTTAGCCTTATTTTGGCCGTTTTTATTGTGATTTCTGCTCTGTTAATGCCTATGGGATATCAGCCCTTTATATATTTTCAATTCTAGGCTGTTCGTGCTAGATTTCCCGTAAGAGGAAAGACAAATGACAAAATCAGAACTTGTACAAAAACTGGCTGAAGCAAACCCGCATCTTTACCTGCGTGATGTCGAAAAGATTGTCGACACTGTTTTTGATGAAATTGTCAGCGCGCTGGGCCGTGGCGACCGCGTGGAGCTTCGTGGTTTTGGTGCTTTCTCGGTGAAAGAGCGTGCAGCCCGTAAAGGCCGTAACCCGCGTACAGGCGAAACTGTGCAGGTTGAAGCGAAACGCATGCCGTTCTTCAAAACAGGCAAGGAATTACGTGACCGTTTGAACGGCAAGTAATTCGTACAATGAAATTCATTTTCTGGCTGATCTCTATTCCGCTGTCGCTCTGCGTCTTGCTGTGGGCGATCATTAATGCTGACTATGTCAGTTTCCAATACCTGCCCGTTCTCGACCCTGTGACTATTCCTGTTTTCTCGTTATTTCTGGCGGCTTTAGGCGGCGGATTTATATGGGGTGCGCTGTCGGTATGGCTACTCAGTGGCAAGGAGCGCCGCGAACGCCGCGAACTGAAAAAGCAATTGCGCAGGCTGGAAAAAGAAATGACAGACAAGCCCGCTGTAACAACACAACAAGCGGTTATTGCCGCACCTGACCTGCCCTTTTAATGGAGATATGAATGGATAATAAAATATTCTGTGCTGTTGATACAGGTGATATGACACGCGCCCTCCATATTGCAAAGGCGATGGAGAAAACAACGGGCGCTGTTAAACTGGGCCTCGAGTTTTTTGTACAAAATGGTGCGGACGGCGTTGAGCAGGTAACGTCAGAATGCCCGGGCCTAAGTATTTTTCTGGACCTGAAATTCCATGATATCCCGAACACAGTGGCAGGTGCTGTGCGTAATGTTTGTTCGCTGCAGGCAGATTTCACAACAATCCATACAAGCGGCGGGCTTGATATGATGCGGGCTGCAACGGAAGCCGCCCATGAATATGCCGCGAAACATAATTTGCCCCGCACGAAGATACTGGGTGTCACGGTGCTGACCAGCCTTGATGATGGCGATATGGATGATGTGGGCCAGTGCAAACCGGTGGCTGACCAGGTGAAGCGCTTGGCCGCGCTGGCACAAAAAGCAGGGCTTGATGGAATCGTGTGTTCGAGTCACGAGATTGCAGCCCTGAGAGAAGCCCTTGGCCCCGACCTTATATTAATGGTACCGGGCATTCGCCCTGCCGGTGGCGCTGTGGCAGACCAGAAGCGTGTTATGACGCCGCCAGAGGCCTTAACCTTGGGCGCAACGCACTTAGTTATAGGCCGTCCGATTACAGAGGCGGCTGACCCTGCGCAGGCGGCGCAAAACATTATTTCATCATTATGACAAAATTGGACAGAAGGCCTGAAAATCTATAAAAACTAGGACTTCAGAAAGCGAGTACACATGAATTGGCTGACGAACTTTATCCGCCCGAAAATCCGCTCGATGGTCGCGGGCCAGAAGGAAGTACCGGATAATCTCTGGCAGAAATGCCCCTCATGCGATGGCATGCTGTTTCACCGCGAGCTGAAGGAAAACAGCAATGTTTGCTACCATTGCGGTCATCACCTCAAGATCTATGTTACCGAGCGGCTCGATATCCTATTCGACGATGGTTATGACTTGCTGAAATCACCTGCCGTGAAGCAAGACCCGCTGAAATTTAAAGACCGCAAACGTTATGCAGACCGCCTGAAAGAAGCGAAAGCAAAAACAGAACGCGAGGATGCGATTGTTCTCGCGCAAGGTACTATTGGCGGCTTCCCTGTTATTGTTGCTGCATTTGATTTTGAATTTATGGGCGGCTCGATGGGGGCTGCTGTAGGAGAAGGGATTTTGCGTGCCGCGGAAGTTGCCGTTGAAGAACAGGCTGCATTGATTGTTGTGCCTGCCTCGGGTGGTGCGCGTATGCAAGAAGGCGCGATTTCGCTGATGCAAATGCCACGCACCGTGATTGCACGCCAATTGATGAAAGAAGCGCGCCTGCCTTATTTTGTGCTGTTAACCGACCCTACAACGGGCGGTGTATCGGCGTCATTCGCGATGCTGGGTGATGTGCATATTGCAGAGCCGGGCGCGATGATTGGCTTTGCCGGTAAGCGCGTGATTGAAGAAACAATTCGCCAGCAATTGCCTGACGGGTTCCAGACAGCGGAATATCTGGTTGAGCATGGTATGGTGGATATGGTTGTGGCGCGGAAAGACCAACGCGCAACTTTTGCCAAGCTTCTTGGCTTCCTGATGCCGCAAAGTGCTGCGCTTAGCGTTCAGCATGGCGGCAAATCAAAGCGTGTGAAAACAGGCGCCAGCGGTAAAGCGCTTGAAAGTGCGCATAAGGCTTCAGGTAATATCGCACGCTATGTGGCGGATATCCCTGCCGATCTGACAGCTGCGAATAGCGACAAAAAGCAGAAACGTGCAAAAAGATAGTTTTGCAATTGACCCCGATCCACGACTAGACGCTGTTTTACAGCGTCTTTTCAATTTCTACCCCGTTGCAATTGATTTAAAAACAGATCGTATCTTACGGTTGCTTGCCCGCTTTGATAATCCGCATTTGAAATTACCGCCTGTCATTCATGTGGCAGGAACAAACGGCAAAGGTTCGGTGATTGCTTTTATACGCGCCATGTGCGAGGCCGCAGGGCTAAAATGCCATGTTTTAACCTCACCGCATCTGGTGCGTTTTAACGAGCGCATTGTGGTCGCCAGTAAGGACATAGAAACAGAGGCTTTATTAAAGGTGCTGGCACGTTGTGAAGAAGCAAATGCGCAAGAACCCATTACATTTTTTGAACTGACAACCGTGGCGCCGATGCTGGCCTTTACCGAAACGCCGGCTGATGTTTGTATTCTAGAAACGGGAATGGGCGGGCGCTTTGATGCAACTAATGTTGTGCCGCAGCCACTTGCAACGGCAATTACAATGATCTCTTACGACCATATGCAATATTTGGGTGATACGCTGGCGAAAATTGCTTTTGAAAAAGCGGGCATTATGAAGCGTGGTGTGCCCTGCATTACAGGATATCAAACACCGCAAGCTATTGCAGAAGGCGTGCCCGATGTTTTTGATGCAGAAGCGCAGAAAGCGGGAGCGCAATGGCTGGCAGCAGAGCGTGATTGGAAAATAGAGAATAATATTTTCACTTACGGGGATTTTAGCTTTGAATTTCCGCCGCTTGCACTAAAAGGTGCGCACCAACTGGAGAATGCAGGCGTGGCACTGGTAACGCTTCATACGGTAAAAGACACTTTAAAGATCAGCGAAACTGCTATGCGCGAGGGCTTACAAAAAGCACAATGGCGTGGGCGCTTACAGAAATTGACGCACGGCCCGCTTGTGAACGCACTTGATGGGGAGAGCGAGCTATGGCTTGACGGGGCGCATAATGACTCGGGTGCAGCAACACTTGCTGCGCAGTTCGAGAAATGGAAGAACGAGGATGATAAACCGCTCCATATCATTATGGGGATGGTCATGGGCAAGGAAAAGGAGGTCTTCCTGAGACAGGTACTGCCCTATGCCGAAACATTGACAATGATAGACGTGCCTGAGAACAGCAAAAGCATGAAGGCCGCAGAACTGGCAGACGCGGCCAAGCAGTGCGATTTCACCAAGCCTGTTTATGTGCGCACAGCTGAAGATTGTATAGGTGTGCACAATAAAAAAGGCCGCATAATGATCTGCGGCTCTCTTTATCTGGCGGGGGCTATATTACGGGACAATGCGTAATTATACGCTTGTGTTCACCCATTCAACGAGCTGTGATTTCGACATGCTGCCCACTTTTGTTGCAGCAACCTGACCACCTTTAAACACCATGAATGTTGGTATACCGCGTACGCCGTATTTTGTTGGCGCGTTCGGGCTTTCATCGATGTTTACCTTAACCACCTTGGCTTTACCTGCAACTTCTGCGGCCAGCTCATCAACAAGCGGTGACATCATTTTGCATGGGCCACACCATTCTGCCCAGAAATCCACAACGACCGGTTCGTCTGATTTTAGAACTTCATTCTCGAAGTTTGCGTCGCTGACGCTTACGCTTTTAGCCATAGTTTTTACTCCTTAGTACTCACTTATATTAATATGGGTTTATATTATAACCCGTCAAGAAGCATCAATTTTGCCTCATCTGTCCATAATAATCCACATACGATTGTACGTCCCGGATAGATCGCTGCAAGGGCATTTTTATAGGCATTCATTTGATTTATATAGGTTTTTGGTACGTCCTGCGAATTCTGCGGTGACGGACGATTCGTCTTATAATCAATTATCAATATTCGCGACTCGGTTATCAGCAAACGGTCAATTTGCCCGCTGAGTAAGCGGCCATCAGGCAGGATTCCACTCACCGGCACCTCAGCAAGCGAGCCTGTGCCGAAGATGGGCGCAAAAGTTTCATCGCGTAACACGCGTAAAGTTTCATCAAGAATATTCTGGCGTGTTTCATCACTTAAATCATGCGCGTAGGAAGCAAGATATTTCGCGCCGGCTGTTTCCCATGTAGCGGGATTGGCTTCAGGTAAAAGTTGCAATAGCTTGTGTGTAAGCGTTCCGCGCAGGAAACGGTTTTTATCAGAAAGTGCGAGCGGCGAGAAAGCGGGTGTTTTATCTTCTTCCTCTTGCAATTTAGAGGGCGTTAAGCGCTTGGGTGCCAGTGCACTGGCTTGCGCTTTTGTAAAAAGCCAGGCGGGGAGCGTTACTTCAGGGTCTCCAGTTTCTTCTGTTTTTACAGGGGTCTTCTCGATTGTGCCGTAATGGCTGGCCGTGGTGAGGGATTGCATGCCGGCAGCGCATTTATGATACCAGGAGTGCTCGGATGGCTTCGATTTAGCATAGCCGCAGATATAAAGCTCGCGCTCGGCACGGGTGAGGGCTACATAAAGCAGGCGGTTATATTCCTGCAACATTAATTCTTCGGCGTGGGCAGCGCCTGTTTGGTATTGCCGGCCTTCGGAATCCTTGTTGCGTGCCCAGAGCGGGAGTGGCAAGCCTGATTTGCGCTGCCAGAGGAATGTTGAGTCCTTGTTTTTATCGCGCCCGCTCATGCAGGTATCAACAAGGAATACAATCGGCGCTTCCAAACCCTTGGAGCCGTAGATCGTCATGAAGCGGGCAAGGTTGCCATGATCTTCCATCTCGCGTTTCATTTCGCTCGGGATATTGCGGAGTTTATGGATAAGCGTTTGCAGGCCAATCTCTGGCTCATTCTGATAAAGCTCCAGTGCCTTACCAAGAAGCTCGAATACAGGCTCACGCGCTTGTGCCCCCAAACGTTTTAATAGTGCGCGTAGGCCAGTGCCTTGCGGGTCGGCAGGGCATGGGGCATTAATAAGTGAATGTAAAAAGAAGTAAGCGCTTTCATCACGCGCGGCGGCTACAAGCTGCGCAAGCCATGTGGCGATTTCGGGCTTATCTTCCCGCACGCGGGTATAAAGTGTTTTTGTGCCCCGATTATAAGCAAGCGTATAAAGTGCGTCATCATCGAGCCTGATAAAGGGGGACTTTAAAAGCGCTGCGAGCGTTAGATCATCTTGCGGCAGGAGTGCGAACTCGGCAGCGCAGAGAATATCATGCACCGAGATATCTTCATCCAATTTGAAACGGTCAAGCCCGCTTGTCGGGATATTATATTTACGGAAGGCTTTGATAATGCGTTTTACAAAAGTATTGCGGCTGCGGAACAGCACCATAATATCACCAGCTTTTGCACGGCCTTGCTTGATAAGACTATCAGCTGTTTGTGCGATACGCTCAGCGAGCACATTCATGCGGCTTGATTGCTCGGTAATTTCTGTTGGCAATTGCCATGCGGGGCGTGTTTCAGCGCGTTCTTCCAGCTCCAGATCCCATAGCTCGATATAGCCTTTATGGGTTTTTGCGGGTGTATGGGTGAGCGTGCGCGCAACAACACCGTTTTGCGCTGTAGAGTTATTAAAGACAGCATCGGTGAAGCTTAAAATCTCGGCAGCGGAACGGTAGGAGGTGTGAAGCGAAACATCTTCCCATTTGCGCTGCGCAAGCTGTGCCTGTTCCCTGAAGGCAATATGGTTACGTTCGAACTCTTCGGGTGCGGCGCGCTGGAAGCTGAAAATGGATTGTTTTTCATCGCCCACTGTAAAGAGTGTGCGCGGGCCATCGGTTTCACGCGTATTACCGCTGAAAAATTCAGAAACAAGAATGCGGGTAATATCCCACTGTTCGGGGTTTGTATCCTGCGCTTCATCAATCAGGAGATGCTCGAGGCCTTCATCAAGCTTGTAAAGGATCCATTGAATAGCGCTTGCGCCCTTTACTGTGAAACCTTTGCCGCGTAGAAGTTCGAGGGTTTTGATAATAAGGTCATCGTAATCTAGTGCGGCTACGGTTTCTTTGAGTGCGGTATAGTGGGCAAGGATATCCCGTGCAAGTTCAAGTGCATCGGCGGTGTGAAGGGCGTTCAGGTAATCGCGCTTTTGCAGTTCAAGCGCCCAGATGGCTTCAGCAAAGCGGAAAAATAAACTGCTAAAATAATCTTGTTGCGCACTATCGGCAGCTTTCAAGTTTTTACGAATTGTTTTCTCGGATTTTGTAACAATTGCTTCAAGGAGAATATGCCAGTTTGCAAGGCGTTCTTCAGGATTAAGCGCGCACCATTTATTGAGCGGCGATAAAAATGCCTCGGTTGCAACGGGAAGTGTTTTCTTGCCCGTTTGCATTTGGATAAGCGCACGGATTTCGGATAAATGATGTGCTTCAAGCCATGCATCATCACAGGCAGGCTTTATAATATCTTTCTCGCTGCTGAATTGGTCGAGCCCGAATGTCTTCAAGTAATGCTGATGCAGGTTCTGTTTCGGCAGTTCCATCAGTGCGAGGCGTTCACCAAGAATGGAAGTAATGATTTGCGGAAGTGCATGGGCCCCAGCGGCTTGTTGTAGCCTTGCTGTATTCTGCGCTTTTTGCGTGTCGGGGTGGGCGAGAAGTTCGCTGAAAACACGGCGCTGTGCTTCGGCGAGTAAATCCTTCTGTTTGAAATCTTCAAGGATTTCAAAGTGCGGGGATACGCCTGACTCGAGCGGGAAACGCTTCAGTACGGACTCACAAAAGCCGTGCAGGGTCATAATGCGGATGCCACCAGGGGCATCAAGCACATTGGCAAAAAGGGCGCGTGCTGCCTGTAATTCATTTTCAGTCGGGTCGCGGCTGAGGAGCGCTTGCAGTTCTGCCAATAATGTTGCGTCTTCCATGGTGGCCCATGCGCCGAGTTTATTTTGCAGTTTGATCTGCATGTTTGTGGCACCTGCCTTGGTGAATGTAAGACAGAGAATTTTATGCGGTGGAAGGCCTGCACGCTGCGCTTTATCGTCAGGCAATAAAAGGCGTAGTAATCGTGCTGTTAAAACGGTTGTTTTACCGCTACCTGCTGAGGCAGACACCCAAACGGATGCGGCAGGGTTTGCGGCATCAAGCTGTTCTTTGGAGTATTTGGTCGCTTCCTGTGCTTGTGGCTGGGCATCCTGTTTCTTTAAGGGCTGGCTCATTCGTCGCCCCCTTGGTCGCCTTCACCAGCGACACCCCACTCATCAACACGCGCAAGATGGTGGTAATCATTATATTTTGGTGCAATCAGCGGGTCGGGCTGGCAGATATAGGGCGTATCATCATTCGCAAATGTTGTGACGAGATTAACAAAGCCGTCCCATGCGGTTTCTTTGCATGCTGTAAGCTCTTTCGCGAAACTGACGGCCCTGAAGGTGCCGCCGATTTTCAGGTAAAGCGCGTCATTTACATCGCCTGCAATTTTTTCAAACCCGCCGCGTTCGAGAATATTACTTTCGAGCATGATCTGGCTGCTGATACCTGCGGTAACTTTTTTCTTGGTTGGTGGCTCGCCCGTTTTATAATCAAGAATTTCGTAAGTGCCTGTGCCGTTTTTATCAATACGGTCGGCGCGGGCGGTGAGGGTGAAGGCGGGCGCTTCAATTTTTGTTTGGCCTTTTACTTCAAGCGCTGCAGGGAAAGTGCCGCCAGCGCGGCGATCACGTTCCCATGTTAAAAACTCTTCAAGTGTATTCATAAATTGCGGCAGCCAGAGAGCGAGGCGCTCGGTGTCATCCTTCAAAAGCTCCTGTGCTGCGATATGGGCGGCTTGTTTTATAGCGCTGATTGTCTTGTCGTTCCACGGGCCTGGATATTGCGGCAAAAGCGATTTTAATTGTTCATGGACGAAGGAGCCGATATCGGAGGCTTCTAATGACGGCTCAAGGTCATCAAGCTTTTTCAGTTTTAAAATGCGTTTGGCGTAAATAATATACGGGTCGCGCATCCAGTTCTCGATATCGGTGACAGGTAGTTCGCTCGGGCGCGCGGCAAGAGGCGGTTTTACAATCGGGCGGTCGATGGCGATTGTTTCATCCGTGCGGTCAAGACGCTCGGCAAAATTTATAATCTCGGCATGTTGGCGCGGGAATTTCTGCCCGACAGCTTCAAGCAGAGTTTGCAAGCGTACCCACCAGCGCGAAGGTACGGCAACGGTGCCGCCGCTTTTTACGGCGCGGGTTAAAATAACATCATGCGCCGAAAAGGCTTGCACGAAATCATGTGCAGAAAGGCCGATGCCTTGCTCGAGCGCGGGCAGGCCCGCATTTTTACGCATGGGGCGTGACATCCACGGGTCTTGCCCGACATCAGGCGGGAAGCTGCCTTCATTTAACCCCGCGATAATCACGCGGTCGGCCTGTACCATACGGGCCTCAAGCCGGCCCAGCAAAGTAACGCGCGGAATAACACCCGAGGTGACACGGATAGCGACATCGGCAAACAGCGTTGTAAGAATGGCACAATAATCACCCAAGCTGATGGCATGTTGTAAATTTGCGGATTGATAATGAAGCTGCGCAAGGAATGTAGCGAGGGCCTCACCGGCTTCGCTGCTCCAAATATCGGTTGTCCCTTCGATATTCTCGAGCACCTGCATGTGCGCTTGCAGGAAATCGCCAAGCTGATGGTCTTTTTCGGCAAGGGCAAGAAGGGGCGCAAAAACCAGCGTGAGCGTTTTCACGAAATCAGGCTCGTCTTTCTCGTAATGGGAAAGGCCTGCAAGATTGCGTACACCGCGTAAATATTTGACCTCGAAATTCTCGGGCAATTTGATTTTGCAGTAGCGGCTTTTACAAAAATCAAGCAAGGCAACAGGCGCGAAATTGCGTGAGATCAAGTAAGGGAGTGAGAGGAAAAAGCGCCCGAGCGGGTGCTGCGTCATGGGGATGCCACCACTATCATCAATCTCGATATTCCAGCGCGTGCAAGTGGCGCGGATCAAGGTTGCCAGCGTGCGGTCAGGGCATATAACGGCGCAGGTTTTGTCAGGGGGTTCGAGCGTTTCGCGCAAGAGAACGGAAATAAACTCGGCTTCGGCTTGCGTGGTTTTACATTCATGCACGGTTAAATGTCTGGCGTTTGCGGTTGCCAGTTTTTCGATTTCATTTTTCTGCTGCGCCCATTGCGATGTATGGATGGAGGGGAGCATTAGTGTGCGCGCAAAATCGGCGCGTTGCTGTTGCCATGGTTGCAAGCCATCAAGATGCGGCCATGTTTCAACCGCGCTACGGTGTACACCACATTTTTCGAGTAAATTCTTGAGCATATATTGCGGGTGGGTGAGGTCGATTGCTTCCCACACATCGTCATCAATCGCGCTATCAAGCCCGGGGAGAACAAGCGTGCCTTCAGGCATATTGGCAACAACTTTGAGCAGGTTTGATGTCGCAAGCTGTGAACCTGTAGAGCCTGCCGCTATCACAGGGCCTGCGGGCGGTGACTTCTCCCAGAAATCTGCAAGTTCATAAAGAAGCTTCTGCCGCCGCGCGCTGGCATCCATCATGCCGTATTCTTCTAAAATCGTGGGCCAGTGCTGTGAAATAATATTCAGGAACTGCAATGTGATTTGCCAATGCTCGGAAAAATCAGCGGGCACAATTTGTTCAAGCGCGGCAAAGGGCAGGTCATTGATGTGGAGCTGGTCAAGTAGCGCGCCAAGCGCACGGGCAAGTTTGAGCGCATGATCGGCCCCGTGTGCATAATCCGGCTGTGCAAGTACAAGGCGTGAAAGAAGAATTTGCCGCTGCAACGTCGGCATAGCGGGCTTGATGTCAACTGTATCAAGTTCAAGATGCGCAGAAAGCAACGTCATCTCCTCGTCATCAACATCACCAAGCGCTTGCAAGCGTGGCAGGAGGAGGGGCGTGTTACCCGCAAGTTTTAAAAAAGCATCCCGCACAACACGCGTTGCGCGGCGGGTTGGTAGCAGAAGGCGGTAAGTGCCAAGAAGTTCGGCGCGCCCGCCTGTCATAGCGAGAAGGCCTTGTGCCAGACTTTCGGCAAAAGGATAAATTGCGGGGATATTGTAGATTTTCATTATGCCCTTAGTTTCGGCACATCAATTTCCGGCATGTCTTTTTTTTTACGATTCTCGGTATAAACAGCGTCAACGGCCTCAAGCTCGGCAGGGGTGCTGATATGATGCCACGCACCGTCATGCACGATGCCGACAAGCTGGCCACGTGCTTCGGCGGCATCAAATATTTTCAGGAACGAGAAAGGTGTATCGGGTGTGTTTTCAAAACTGCGTGAATCACAAATACGGATGCCGCCCCACATATATTTGCCCTGCTGTGTTTTGCTGCGTGTCATGCGGCCGGTTGCTTCATCGAAATCGTAATCGCCAACACCTTTTGTCAGGATCATGCGGTCAACAGGCTCGAGAAGCATCAAGACTTCCATACGTGCGGGGTCCCATTCTTTGGCGAGACGCAAAAGTGCACTGTCGTCTTCACCGTTTTCCCAGAAGGCATCACCATTGATGACGTAGAAAGGCTGGTCGCCAATAAGAGGCAGTGCCTTTTTAACGCCGAGGCCTGTATCAAGCAGTTCGGTTTCAGGGAAGAAATGGAAGTTCACGTTTTTATGTGTGGCGCTGAGATGGTCGCGCAACATATCGCCGTAATAATGCAGGTTCACGCAAATGTCGGTAACGCCTGCTTTTACAAGCTGACCAACTGTATGGTCAATCACAGGCTTGCCTGCAATCGGTACCATTGGTTTTGGCATTGTGTCAGTATAAGGGCGCAGGCGTTTCCCCATGCCCGCAGCCATAATGAAGCCCCATGTGGGATATGTGCTCATTTTCAATCTCGTCCCCAAATTGTTACTGTACGGGCTTCATCTGAGGCGGGATCGGGCGAAAATGCAAGGGTTAATGCGTCTTTCGGGGCAAGATATCCAAGATTTTCAGGCCATTCCACGAGCGCAATGCCGTTTTGCAGCGCATCTTCCCAGCCGATTTCATAGACTTCTTCGGGCGCTGTAAGGCGGTATAAATCGAAGTGGCGCAATATGCCGCGCGGCGTTTCATATTCCTGAATAAGTGTGTAAGTGGGGCTTGGGATGAGGGCTTCTGCATCGTTCAGCAGATAGCGGATAAAGGCACGCGCGAAGGTTGTTTTTCCTGCCCCAAGATCGCCCTTTAACAGAATCATGCAGGGCGCGGTTGTTTTTTCTGCAAATGCCCGCGCAAAAGCTTCTGTCTCTTCAATGCTCTTGAGTTGGTGGGTCTCTTCCGTCATAGTTTTCCTATGAAATTCCTTCTGCCTTTCCTGCTTCTGATTATCGCACTTCCTGCCAATGCGCAATCACCGAAAATATCAGAGAAAGACCAGTGTTTTCATGTCTGGAACCAGAGCGGTTACCGCGTTTATGGCAGTATTGAAACGGATTTCTACGAGGATCAGGACGGATTCAAGCGGCATCACCGCGCCAATTTTGTGCTTGAGCATCAGGAAAAACAGCAATTCTGCACCAAGGGCCCGTTTTATCCGGGGGGCAAGGTTGCGCTTGTTCTGCGCACAATTGTACCCGTCTTTAATTGCAAAACAAAACCGTATGGTGATGTTATTATCAGGAGCCGCGAAAAAGACGATGGCGGCACAGAGCTTTATGCAAGCTGTGTGCTTTAGGCTTTCCCAAGAAGTTCGGCAATTTGAACGGCATTAAGCGCAGCGCCTTTGCGTAAATTATCGGCCACGCACCAGAAATTCAAACCGTTATCAATGCTCTGGTCTTCACGCAGGCGAGAGACATACACATTATCCTCACCGTGAATCTCGACAGGCGTGACATACTCGAGGTCACTTTCAAGGTCGATATAGGTGAGGCCCTTGGCAGTGCGCCATGCTTTTTTGGCATCATTCATTGAAAGCTCACCTTCAAACTCGACATTAACCATCATGCTGTGGCCTACAAAGACAGGCACGCGCACGCAGTTGGCGCAGACCTTGATTTTCGGGTCAATAATTTTCTTTGTTTCCGCCATCATCTTCCATTCTTCCTTCGTCATGCGGTCATCCATGAAACGGTCAATTTGCGGGATCACGTTAAACGCGATTTGCTTGGGAAACTCTTCGTTTTTCGCATCCTGATTCATGTAGAAACCCTTTGTCTGGTTAAAGAGTTCGTCCATGGCATCTTTACCTGCTCCGGAAACAGACTGGAAAGTTGTTACAACGACGCGTTTGATGGGCACGATATCATGCAGCGGTTTGAGCGCAACAACCATTTGTATGGTGCTGCAATTCGGGTTCGCGATAATGTTTTTCTTTTTATAATCTTTAATCGCGCCTGCGTTTACTTCCGGTACAATAAGCGGCACATCGGGGTCCATGCGCCATGCGCTGGAATTATCAATCACAACGCAGCCTGCTTTTGCCGCACGCGGTGCATATTCAAGTGCAACATCACCACCTGCTGATGCCAAGGCAATATCAACACCTGTAAAGTCAAAATCCTTCAGTGATTTTACACGCAGCGTTGTCTCGCCAAAAGAAACATCCTGCCCCGCAGAGCGGTCGGACGCGAGGGCGATAACTTCGGAAACAGGGAAATTGCGCTCGTAAAGCGTGTTGAGCATTTCGCCCCCGACTACGCCTGTAGCGCCCATAACGGCAACTTTTTGTTTTTTCATGCGGGTATTAAGCCAGCAGATCCTTGCGGGCGCAATACCCCTACGGTATGAATAGTTTATGACAGCGCTGAAAGGTTTGAAGGTTATTGATATGTCCCGTGTTTTGGCGGGGCCTTACTGCACCCAGATGCTGGGCGACATGGGTGCGGAAGTCATAAAAATTGAAAAGCCGGGCATGGGCGATGACACACGTGGCTGGGGCCCACCTTACCTTAAAGACGCAGACGGGAACGATACAACCGAGAGCGCTTATTATCTTTCTATCAACCGGAATAAAAAATCAGTTGCGCTTGATGTTGCAACGGAAGAAGGACAGACGGCCATCCATTCGCTTTTGCAAGATGCCGATATATTTATCGAGAATTTTAAAGTGGGCGGCTTGAAAAAATACGGGCTTTCATACGAGCAACTAAAAGACAAATACCCGCGCCTTATTTATTGTGGCATTAGCGGCTACGGGCAAGAAGGGCCGCTTTCATCCGAACCCGGGTATGATTTTGTTGCGCAAGGTTATGCGGGCCTTATGGCTTCAACAGGCGTGCCCGATGGCGAACCCATGAAAGTGGGCGTTGCGGTGAGTGACATTCTGGCTGGTATGCATGCATGCGTTGCGATATTGGCAGCGCTTCATGCGCGTGAGAAAACAGGCAAGGGTCAGATGGTTGATGTCGCGCTGACCGATTGCACGCTCGCAACTATGACGAACCTCGCGCAATATTATTTAACGAGCGGCAAAGTGCCCCAGCGGCGTGGTAACCAGCATGCGACGATTGTGCCGTACCAAGCTTTCAAAACAGCAGACGGACATATTGTTATTTCTGTAGGGAATGACAAGCAATTCGCGCTTTTTGCCAAAACATTGCAGAAGGATTGGGCAACAGATGCACGCTTCGCCACGAATAAAAACAGGGTGATACACCGTGAGGTGCTTGTGCCGCTTATCGAACCGGAAATTGTGAAAAAAACAACGGCTGAATGGCTGGGCGTTTTGCGTGCGGCAGATATTCCGTGCGGGCCTGTAAACACAATGGATAAAATATTTGCCGATGCGCAGATTTTATCACGCGGCATGAAAATAGAAATGCAGCATCCGTTGTCAGACAAGCCAATTGCGCTTGTGGGCAGCCCGCTTAAATTCTCGGCAACGCCTGTAGAATATAAAACCGCACCGCCTGTTTGCGGGCAGCATACGGATGAAGTTTTGAAAAAGAAGGGCTAGAAAAAACGAAAGGCCCTAGATGTTGCCACCTAAGACCTTGGTTTTTGACGTCCGCTCTTCGCACACATATGCGGTCATCAACTAATTACAATTCTAGCAAAAAGGGGTTAAAGGACCTTTAATCGCGGTTTTTGGCAGTTTTTATAGCCCAAAAACCCTGTAAAACCGCCAAAAATGCCCTGAAAACCCTTGATTTACAGCCCTTCGCCGTTAATATCGCCGCTATGTCAGAAATTATTCCAGTTATTCTCTCCGGCGGGTCGGGGACGCGTCTTTGGCCGCTCTCCCGCGCATCGATGCCGAAACAGTTTATTGCCCTTGCCGGCGAGCAGGATTTATTCACGCAAACACTCGGGCGCGTCAAAGATAATATCTTTGGTAATCCGCTTGTTGTGTGCAGCCACGAGCATCGTTTTCTGGTGCGTGAGCGTTGTATCAAGGCGGGCCTGCATAATGCTGAAATTTTGATCGAGCCGGAGGGGCGTAACACGGCAGCGGCCATTCTGGCAGCCGCGCTTTACATTGCGCGCACGAAGCCTGAGGCAACAATGCTTGTGATGCCATCGGACCATTTTATGCCGAAGCCTGATGAATTTGTGACGGCTGTAAAATCTGCAGCAGGCGGGACGGCAGACAATATTGTTCTTTTCGGTATCAAGCCCGCAAAGCCGCATACAGGCTATGGGTATATTCAAGGTGCTGGCGGCAGCAGCTTGCAGAAAGTGACGAAATTTACCGAGAAGCCAAATCTTGAAACCGCATTGCAATATCTGGCAAGCGGCAATTATTTCTGGAATAGCGGCATGTTCTTTGCCAAAGCGCAATTGCTGGCTGATGAGATGAAGCTGCATAACGCAGCCATTTTCGCTGCAACGGAAAAAGCACTTGCGGCTGGCGGCGAGGATTTGGGTGATTACGTGATCGCGCGTGAAGAATACAAGCTTGTGCCATCGCTTGCATTCGATATCGCCGTTATGGAGAAAACAGACAAGGCGCAAGTGTTGCCGGTTGATTTTCCGTGGAATGATCTGGGGAGCTGGGATTCACTCTGGGATATCTCGCATGCGGATGAAAATAAAAACGTGAAGCAGGGGCAAGTGATCACCGTTGATACGAAGAACACTTACCTGCGCAGTGAAGGCCCTGTGCTGTGTGCCGTAGGCGTTGATAATATCATTGCTGTTGCCATGCATGATGCGGTGCTGGTTGCGCCGCGTGATCGCGCTGAGGAGATCAAGCATCTCGTTGAAAAAATGAAAGCGGATAATCAGGAAAAATTATTCGAGCATACGAAGTCATACCGCCCGTGGGGTTATTACGAAGTTTTGCAAGATACGCCCGAATACAAAGCGAAGAAGCTCACAGTATGGCCGGGTAAGCGTTTGTCACTGCAGAAGCATAATTTCCGTTCGGAGCATTGGGTTGTTGTGAGCGGTGTGGCCACAATTACGCTGGATGAAAGAACGTTTGATTTGAAGCCGGGTGAGTCTACTTACGTGCCTGTCGGGACAGTACATCGTTTCGGCAATAACGGCAGCGAGCCGATGACGATTATCGAAGTGCAGACGGGCAGTTACTTTGGCGAAGATGATATTATCCGCTTTGAAGATGATTTCGGGCGTGTTGAAAATTCAGAAAAGAAAAGAGCATAGGAAATGAGTCAAAAAGTTGCATTGATTACAGGTATTACGGGGCAGGATGGTTCATACCTTGCCGAATTCCTGTTGGAAAAAGGGTATAAGGTTCACGGGTTGAAGCGCCGTTCGTCGCTGTTTAACACCGCGCGTATTGACCATATCTATGAAGGACCGCATGAGCCGCACCGCAACTTCGTGCTTCACCACGGCGATATGACAGATTCATCAAACCTGTTGCACATGGTGCAGCAAGTGCAGCCTGATGAAATTTATAACCTTGCGGCACAATC
Source organism: Alphaproteobacteria bacterium (assembly GCA_016125135.1). GTDB lineage: Bacteria > Pseudomonadota > Alphaproteobacteria > Micavibrionales > Micavibrionaceae > RI-185. The sequence goes on from WGMJ01000016.1 coordinate 45,212, forward strand.
ACACGTGCAGGTGAGTTTCGAAGTGCCTGAATATTCGGCAAATGCCGACGCGATGGGAACATTGCGCTTGCTTGAGGCGATCCGTATTCTTGGGTTGGAAAAGAAAACAAAATTCTATCAGGCTTCAACGTCCGAGCTTTTTGGCAAGGTGCAAGAAACACCGCAGAAAGAAACAACGCCGTTCTACCCGCGTTCGCCATACGGTGTTGCGAAGCTTTATGCTTACTGGATTACTGTGAATTACCGCGAAGCTTACGATTTCTATGCGTGCAACGGCATTCTATTTAACCATGAATCGCCACGCCGCGGTGAAACATTCGTCAGCCGTAAAATTTCACGCGCTGTTGCGCATATTATGCATGGGCTGCAAGACAAGCTATTCCTAGGCAACCTGAACGCAAAGCGCGACTGGGGCCATGCCAAAGATTACGTAGAGGGCATGTGGCTGATGCTACAACAAGAGAAGCCTGAAGATTTTGTACTGGCAACAGGCGAATGCTACAGCGTGCGCGACTTTGTGGAAGCTGCTTTCAAAGAGGTTGGCATTGATATCGTCTGGAAGGGCGAGGGTGTTGACGAGAAGGGCTTCGACAAGAAAACGGGCCGCGAGCTTGTAGGTGTTGATGCACGCTATTTCCGTCCCACGGAAGTTGATTTGCTTTTGGGGGATGCAACAAAAGCGAAGAAGCAAATGGGCTGGGAACCAAAAATTTCATACAAGGAATTGGTAAAAGAAATGGTTGCAACAGATGTTGCGCTTGTAAACTCGAACCACACACCTGAAAAACTCAAACTTTACGCAGCGGGGTAACGCTATGAAGGTCCTACTCACCGGCGGGCACGGGATGCTCGGCACAGCAATTCGCAAACTGCAGCCGCAATATCAACCGAACTGGGAGCTTGTTGCGCCAACGAGCCGTGAACTGAATCTGCTTGATCGCGAAAAGACCTTCAAATTCATCAAGGATGGCAAGTTCGACATGATCTTCACGCTCGCTGGTAAAGTGGGCGGCTTGAAATCGAATATTGAAGAGCGCATTGGTTATATGAGCGAGAACTTCCATATCAATTTCAACGTCATTGAAGCTGCGCTAGAGGCCGGTGTGCCAAAGCTGGCTTATATGGCAACAAGCTGCATGTACCCGAAGGATTTCAAGCCTGTTTTGCAGGAAGAAGATGTATTGGCCGGCCCGCTTGACCCGTCAAACGTTGGTTATGCGCTGGCAAAAATTTCAGCGGCAAAACTGTGCGAGCTGATTAACGAAATGCACGGCCTTGCGTATAAAACTATTATCCCTTGCAATATCTATGGGCCGAATGACCATTTTGACCCTGTGCGCTCGCACTTGTTACCCGCGATTATTTTGAAAGTGCATGATGCGAAAATGAAAAATGCGCCTTCGATCGAGATCTGGGGTAATGGCTTGCCGCGCCGCGAGTTTATTTACTCGGAAGATATCGCGAAATTCCTGCTACAGGCGGCAGACAAGATCGAGCAATGGGACCCGATGATGAATCTCGGCCTTGATAAGGATTATTCTGTGAATGAATATTACCAGATTGTGTCTGAAGTGCTCGGCTATAAGGGCAAGTTTACGCATAATCTGGACGCGCCGATGGGCGTAATGCACAAGCTGGTTGATTGCTCGCGGGCCAAGAAATTCGGCTGGAAGGCTGAAACATCTTTTGAAGATGGTATCCGCGCAGCTTATGACAGCTTCCTGACAAAACAGAAGAAGGCTGCCTAATACAGGTTGGCATGGAAAAAACAGGCCACCATATCATCATCCAGCCACAGCAAAGCCGCCCGCTTTGGGAGGATATCACCGAGCTATGGCATGCGCGCGCGCTCGTATGGGTTTTTGCATGGCGTGAAATTTCGGTGCGCTATAAGCAGGCGCTGATCGGCTTCCTTTGGGTGTTCCTGCAGCCCGTTATCATGACGGCGATTTTTACTTTTGTTTTCAGTCATGTTGCAAAAATTCAGGTGAGTGGTAATTACCCTGTATTTGTGTTATGCGGGCTCATTCTCTGGCAGTATTTTTCACGCAGCGTATTCGAAGGCTGCAACGCGATGGTAAAAGAGAAGCTGATTATCACGAAAATCTATTTCCCGCGTGCGGCTATTATTGTTGCGCCCCATATCAGTAATTTTCTGGATGCTTTGATTGCGCTGCTTGTGCTGGTAGCGCTTATGCTGCTCACGGGCACTGCAATTTCGCCGATGATCTTCCTGATGCCTGTTTTCCTTGTGATGGCAGGGCTGCTCAGTATCGGTGTTTCGCTCGTGATTGCGCCGCTACAGGCCATGTACCGCGACTTTGCGATTATCATGCCGTTTTTGATCCAGCTTGCGATGTTCGCATCACCTGTTTTCTATCCTGCCACATCAGTGCCTGAAAATTTAACATGGTTCTTTATGGTCAACCCGCTCTCCGGCTTGCTTGAGGGGATGCGCTGGGCAGCCTACGGTGCTGAATTCCCGCACGCGCTTGCACTTGTTTCAACGGCGCTGTGGACGATTGGCCTGTGTGTAGGCGGGTTATACACGTTCCGCATTCTTCAAGGCAGATTGGTTGACCGCCTATGATGATCAACGTTCAAAATCTTGGCAAAAAATACCAGAAGACGGATGACGGGCGTGTGATCTACCATACGCTGCGCGATAATCTGGCGAATATGCTCACCGGAAAGCGCCCCGAGAATATATACGAATTCTGGGCGCTGAAGGATGTTTCCTTTCAGGTGAATGAAGGTGATGTGGTGGGTGTACTGGGGCGTAACGGCGCTGGTAAAAGTACGCTATTAAAATTGCTTTCACGCATTACGGCGCCAACAACAGGCTCGGCCGAGCTTCACGGGCGTGTAGGCTCGCTTCTTGAAGTGGGCACCGGCTTCCATTTAGAGCTGACGGGCCGCGAGAATATTTTCGTGAATGGTGCGATTATGGGGATGAACCGCCCCGAGATCCAACGCAAGTTTGATGACATTGTGGAGTTTTCAGGCGTAGGCGAATTTCTGGATATGCCTGTGAAGCATTATTCAAGCGGGATGATTACGCGCCTTGCATTTTCGGTGGCGGCGTTCCTCGAACCTGAAATTCTGGTGATTGATGAAGTGCTGGCAACGGGCGATGACGAGTTTCAGAAGCGCTGTATGGGCCAGATGAAAAATATTTCAAAGTCAGGCCGCACAATTTTATTTGTCAGCCATAATATGAATGCGATTAACCAGCTTTGTAACCGCCTGTTCTGGCTTGAGCGTGGCACGCTGAAGGCTGATACAACAGATGTTTACAATACACTGAATAAATATTTAATTGGCGAGGCGCAGGAAAACAGCACAACGCATTGGCTGGCAGATGATACGCATAAGCTCGAGAATGATTATTTTACACTGAAATCTTTCGCGCTCGTTGATGCGCAAGGTGGTGCATTACCGCCCATTATCCCGAATGACCAGCAGGCGTTTGTTGAAATTAAAATAGAGATGAAAGAATACCACCCGCCGATGGGTATGGGTTACTGTGTTACGTCTGAACGGGGTGAGCGGCTTTATTGGTCGTTCCATAATGATACCGAGTCAGAAAAACGGCCCGACTTGCAAGTGGGCGAACATATTATCCGTGCGCCGATTCCGCGCAATATGCTGAATGAGGGTAGTTACCAAGTTGAATTTGTTTCGCGCTTTATCCCTTATCGCTGGATTGTCGAGCCGGGCTCAAGCCCTGCAAGTCTTGTGTTGCAAATTCGCGGCGGCCTCAGCAAATCAAGCCTGTTTCAACAAAGGCGTGAAGCGTTGCTGGCCCCTGAAATTGTGTGGAGTAAGGCCGCGTGATTTTTAATGTGCCCTTGAAAGAGAAAAATGCGCTTGGGTTGCCAAAACGCAAGAAGCTGCTGTTTGTTCCTGTGCCAAAAACAGGCACGCATTTTGTGAATAAAACACTTGAGAAGCATCAGGTTGATAAATGGATCAAACGCTTGCCGGGTTATTACGCGCATCCGACACGGGCTGATTATGCAGATTTATTCCGCAAGCTCCGCCGCAAGATTGCCAATTATAAAATGTTCACCGTTGTGCGAAACCCGTGGGACTGGCATGTATCGGCCTATCATTATATCAAGGGGGATGATGGTGCCGAGAAAAGCGGCATTATGCTGGAGTCTGAAATTTTCAAAGACCGTACTTTCCGTGATTATATTCTGAGTTTGAAAGACACGAGTGCAAAAATTACACCGAATGTTTTTTATATCCGCCAGCAAAGCGACTGGGTGCTGGATTATTTTGGGGAGCTAACGAATATCACTGTTATAAAGCAGGAAGATCTTGAGGGGAATTTAAGATGGTTCTTTGAAGAAGAGGATATTGATGTCCCTGTAACGGCTTCGCGCCCAAACGCATCAGAGCGTGATGATTACCGCAGTTACTATGATGACGAAACGCGTGAGATTGTGCGTTCGCTCCACGGGCGTGATATTAAGTTCTTCGGGTATGAGTTCTGATGAAGGGCCTTCTTGCCAGTCTTCGTAACTTTCTTTGTGCGTTCGGGCTTGATCTCGGGCGTTTTATCCGCGCTTTGTTTTTCCTACCGCGCTATATCTGTGGTGCTATAAAATATAAAAAACTACAGAAGGGGAATTTCCCGCTGGCGCTGGGGAGCCTTTATCCTGTATTGCACGAGGCTGGGGAGCAGGCGGGGGCACACCAAAGCCAGTATTTCTGGCAGGATTTGTACGTTGCAAAGAAAATACATGAACGTACGCCTCAGCGCCATGTTGATATTGGCTCCCGTATTGACGGGTTTATAGGTCAGCTGATTACATTTCGTGATGTTGATATTGTTGATATCCGCCCGCTGGATGTGAAAATTCCGCGCGTAACATTTATTCAGGATGATGCTACGGCGATGAAGCAGTTTGCGGATAATACACTGGAAAGTATTTCAACGCTTAATGCTGCCGAGCATTTTGGACTGGGCCGCTATGGTGACCCGATTGACCCTGCGGCGCCGGAAAAATTTGCGCAAAGCCTTGCGCGCGTGCTGAAGCCAGATGGAGTGCTTTATTATGCTGTTCCCTGTGGTGTTGAACGTTTATGTTTTAATGCGCACCGCATTTTTGCGCCACAAACGGTGCTTGATATGTTTGGCGCGCTTAAACTCGTCAAGCTTTCTGCGATCCTCGATGATTTTACTTTTGTTGAAGATTGCTCTATAGAATTACTAGCGCAGCAAAAATTCGGCTGCGGTATATTCGAGTTTACAAAATGAAAGTAAAATTCCTCTCATCGTCACCGCAATGGCCTTGGCGGCGGCAGCTGCCTGATGGCAAAAGCCTGCACGGCGTTGAATTTCTGTTTGGCGATGAAACGGATTTTGACTGGCTGGTGATCTATGACGGCATTCAAGTGCCGTATAGCTGCAAAGTTTCGCCTGCGCGGACAATTATAGTTACCGGCGAGCCGCCAAACGTAAAAATCCATGCGCAAAAATTTATCGACCAGTTTGGCGTTTTACTAACGCCGCATAATTTGTACAAGCATAAAGGCAAGATTGTTACGAATACAGCTTTGCCATGGCTACTGGATGCATCTTACGGTGCTGATGGTGTTGCGCGCGAATTTCTTGATATTGCGCAGTTGCAGGAAAAATCTGTTCCGAAAACAAAAATGCTCTCTGTTATTTGTTCGAATAAAACAACAACGCCCGAGCATAGGTTACGCCTTGCCTTTGTCGAGAAGCTGAAAGAACATTTTGGCGACAGGCTGGATGTTTACGGGCGCGGCTTCCGCGATATGGAGGATAAAGGTGAAGCGATTTGGCCTTACCGCTATCATATTGCGCTCGAGAACAGCGTGTACGACCATTACTGGACGGAAAAACTCTCGGACACGTTCATTGCGCGGTGTTGCCCGTTTTATGCAGGCTGTAAAAACATATTCGATTACTTCCCGCAAAACAGCCTGATGCCGATCTCGATGACGGATCCGCCAGCGGCCATAGAACTTATAGAAAAAGCCTTGCAGGATGATGTGGCAGCGAACGCACAAGAAGCGCTTGTGGGCGCACGCGAGAAGGTTTTTGAAGATTATAATATTTTTGCCGTGCTCGCAAAAATCGTGAAAGAGCGTGGCGCGGCAGATTCCGCAAAACAAGACATAACGATTCTGCCTGAGGCGACCTTCCAGAAGAACGGTTTTACGCGTATTATCCTGAACGGCGTTGAAAAGGCGCTGCCGGGTTTCAAGGCAGCGGTTAAAAATATCATCACGCAGAAATTAAAGAAGCGGATATGAGTGTTACGATAGAACTTCATGGCGGTCTGGGAAACCAGATGTTCCAATATGCGGCAGGTTATGCGCTGGCGAAACATCATGGTGTGGGGCTAACGCTTGATTTGCGCCGCTTTGGCGAATATAAGCTACGCAGTTATTTGCTCAATCGGTTTCCATTGGATACACACACAACGCTTGAGGGTGCTGAAGCGCCAGCCCTTGTTCATAAAATCAAGCGCCGCCTTGGTTTCTTGAATAAAGAAACGGGCGCTGTTTATAACGAGCCGCATTATCATTTTAACGATAACTTCTTTACCCTTGCGCCGGACGTGGTTTTGAAGGGCTACTTCCAAAGTTGGAAATATTTCGAGACGGTGGCTGATGATGTCAGGCGGCAATTTACCAACGTGCCTGCCAAAGACCTTCCTGCAGACCGTGTGAAAGTATCGCTTCATGTGCGGCGCGGTGATTATGTAACGGATAAAAATGCACAAAAAGTTCACGGCGTTGACCTCGAGCGTTACTATAAGCAAGCCGTTGAAACAATGCAGATGCTGTATGGTATGGATATTACATTCGTGTTGTTTTCTGATGACCCTGCTTTTATCAAAGAGAAATTTTCCCATTTGCAAAATATTATTGTCGCAGAAGGTGACCCTGAAGCGCCCGAGCAGGATATTGCCCTCATGTCAGCTTGTGACCATCACATATTGGCGAATAGCACTTTTAGCTGGTGGGGCGCATGGTTGAACCCGTCCAAGACAAAAACAGTTATTGCGCCGCGCCAGTGGTTTGCACGGGCAGCGCTCATCAAGGATAATGCGTTGGACCTTTACCCTGCAGGGTGGATGCTGTTATGAGCGTGGAAGAAAGCCCGCTTGTAAGCATTATCATGGGCGTTTACAATGCCGAGAAATTTCTCGTTCCCGCTATCGAAAGCGTGCTTCAGCAAACCTATACCAATATCGAGCTGGTGATTGTTGATGATGGCTCGACAGACAGCACAACAAAAATTTTGAAGGATTTTGAAGCAAAAGATTTTCGTGTAAAAGTTGTGCTTCAGCAGAATGAAGGCTTAACGCGCGCGCTGAATACAGCGGCCTCGGTTGCCGAGGGGGTTTATCTGGCGCGGATGGATGCAGATGATATCTGCCACAAAGAAAGAATTGAAAAGCAGGCGGATTTCCTGCAGAAAAACATGGATATCGACCTGGTTGGCACGGCCCTGATGCTGATCGATGACGAAGGCAAGAAGAAACGCTTCTATACAAACCCGCTTTATGACGAGCAGATAAAGGCGCGGCTTGAAATGGCGCCAGCCTTTGCCCATCCCAGCATCATGATGCGGAAAATTCCCTTTATCGCGATTGGCGGTTATCGCCCCGCGTTCCGGTATGCGCAGGATTATGATTTATATTTGCGCCTAATCAAGGAAACAAAATTTGCAAATTTACCCGAGCCGTTACTTTTTCACCGGGTTCATTCAGCGCGCGTGAGTGATGAAAGGCGGGCCGAGCAAGCGCTTTGCGGTGCGATGGCGCGCTATGATTACCGTGTGGGTGGCGGGGCTGTGCATGAGGATGAGGATTTATCGACATTTGATATCGGGCCTTTCAAATTCGGCACAGAAGAACAGCGGGAAACATGGTTTTACCATACGCTTTTCCTTTGTTTTCGTGCCAAGCGCAGTGATTTTTATGATGTGTGGCTTGAGTGCCCGTCACCTGCGTTACAAAAATTCTTTGCTGTGAAGGTATTTTTATTTTTGCTTGGCAAACAGCGCTATAAGGATATGAAAGAATATGCGCTAACACTTTATAGCGCGCACAAAACGTTACTTGCGTCGCCAGAGTGAGAGAGATGTGCCGTAATCGCCGTCACGGAATTTGTGGTAGATCCTTTTTATAAAACTCCAGAAGCGTTGCGGGCTGCGGAAGGCTCCAGAAACAACAAGGCCGAGTGCTTTGAAGATTTCACGGCGGCGGAAGGCTGCGCCTGCTAGCTCGAAATCAAGACTTGCACGGAATTTTTGTGCCGTCCCCCGGCTGAAATTTGCCAGTAAAAGCCTGCGATTTTTGGCCCATATGCGCTCAACAGATTGCGCGACAGCTTCTGTTTGCGGGGTGCCAGACACATAAACATCGCAAAGCGGCTCCTGAATAATCCCGAAATCATGTTTGGTGGCGTAGCGGAGCAGCCAGTCCCAGTCCTCAAGACGGGGCAGGTTTTCATCATAAAGGCCGATATTGCCGTCTTCAAAAAGCGTACGCTCGGCAACGAGTGTGGAGCCAGGGCTGACACTACAAACATCGATAATAATCTCTTTCCAGTTTTTTCGCGGTTTTAAATAGCGCACAACATTACGCGCATTCGGGCGGATCATATTAAAGCTGGTGAAGGATGCTTTTATATTCTCGCTATGACGTCCTTCCATGAATTGCATCTGTTTTTCAAGTTTCAGTGGATGCCATGTGTCGTCGGAATCGAGCAGGGCCACAAAGGGCGATTGCGCGGTTTTAATGCCCGTATTGCGTGCAGCGGAAGCGCCTTTGTTTCGTTCGTGGCGTATATAGGTGATTGGCATATTGGCGGGGAAGCTTTTTGTAATGTCTTCAGTTGAAGCATCATCAACCACAATTACATCGTAATCGCGCCAGCTTTGTGCCTGAATGCTATTCAGCGCCCGCGCCAATACATCGGTACGGTTATAAACAGGGATAATGATACTGGCCTTTGCCATGGGCCTATTTAACCATGGCGCGAAGTCTTTGTTAATGGTAAAACCTTGGGCTATGCAGCTAATAACCACAACCGAAGATGATAAGGGCCAACGGCTCGAGCGCTTTTTGAAAAAGAAGCTGCCGAAAGTGCCATATGGCATGCTGCAAAAATGGCTCCGTACAGGACAGATCCGTGTAGACGGTAAACGCGCCAAGGCCGATTATACGCTGGAAGCCGCGCAGGAAATACGCTTACCGCCTTTTGCCGAGGCGACACAAAGGCAGGAAAAAACCTATAACGAAAAAGACCATGCCTACATTAAAAAGCTGGTTATTTACGAAGATGAAGATGTGATTGCGCTCAACAAGCCCGGTGACATTGCTGTACAGGGCGGTACGAACACAAAATGCCATATCGATTATTATTTGCCGTTACTGGCCACGAAAAAAGGTGTTGTGCCACGCTTGGTGCACAGGCTCGATAAAGAAACATCAGGCGTACTTATTTTGGCGCGATCAGCTGAGGCTGCCCGCAAGCTTGGCGATATTTTCAAGGGCCGCGAGGTGGAAAAAGAATATTGGGCACTCACTATGCCGACGCCGCCTGATATGGAGGGTGATATACGTGCAGCGGTCATCAAAGGCGAGGGGCGTGATACGGAGCGCATGGTTGTCAACGAAGAGTTTGGCAAGAAAGCGCGTACACTTTATGAAGTGGAGGAGCGCGCGGGTGATAAGGTCGCTTTTGTAAAATTCTTTCCTATTACAGGGCGCACGCACCAAATTCGTATCCATGCTGCGCATGCCGGATTCCCCTTATTGGGCGATGATAAATATGGCGGCGATATGGATGCGCTTTATGAGCATGATCTGACAAAGCGTGTGCATTTACATGCGGCGCGTATAACCTTCCCGCACCCGAAAAACGGCAAAAAAACAACGATAAAAGCACCGCTGGCCGATGATTTAAAGGTCTCATGGAAAGTTTTCGGTTTTTAGGCTATAAAAAGAGCCATGAAAACATTTATCAAATTCGTCTTTTTTACAGTTCTTTTTCTCGCGCTGATAGTTGTTGTGATGCTGAACGTGCTAGGCCGCCCCGGCGACGCGCAGCGTACAGGGCTTGAGCAAAGCGTTACCAAGCTTACGGGCTGGCATACGCATATTGGTTCGCTCAAGGATTTTGCATTGGCCCCTGGCATTATTATTGTTGCAGAAGAAATAGGTTCAGCCCCACGTATGGGTGTTCGTGACAGCGACCTTATGACGATCCAGCAAATTGATGTTCATATACCGTGGGGTGCTTATCTGGCGCAGCGCGGCGAGTTTCGCAAGCTTGATATAAGTGGTCTCAACGTGCCGGCGCGTTATGCAGGTGTTCCGCTCTCAGTGGATGAGGCTAGAAAAAAAGAAAATCTATATATTGTAAAAGGAAAAATAGGTGAACGCCCTGCTGAATTGCATGTTCCGCTTCTTCAAAAAGGCGCGGGCTTTGCCTTTGATGGTGATAAGGCTTCCGGCTTATCTGTATCAAACGGTGAAATGGTAGCAGACCTTTATTTCTACCCTGTCTCGCCACAGCTTGCTGTATGGGTTCTTTCATCATTCAAAGGCAATACAGATATTTTGCCGATCGGCAAGTTTAACGATGGGGCGCCGTGTAGTGTTCTTTTAAAAACAGCCGGCAAAGAAAAGAAGGATTATCTTTTAACCCGCGAGAGAGCCGCAGCGGGAGATTTATGGCCATGGCATCTTGATATCGCGGCGCAAGATAATGCCGCGGCGCGTGCTGAAGCACGTACTTTGCTGGATGCATCGGGCCTCAAGCTCCCTTCAGGTTGTGTTCTTGAATGAAACGCTTTTACAAGCTTGTAACAATTTCTGAAGAGGCGGATGGTTTTTCCATTGTGCTGGATGGCAAACCGGTAAAAACCTCTCTACGGAATAAACTGTCAGCACCGAATAAAGCACTGGCTTTGGCCGTTATGCAGGAATGGGCTGCACAGGAAGATACAATAAAGCCCGAGACAATGGGGCTAACACAAATTTTAACGACGGCAATTGATAATGTGTCGGCAGAGATAGGTAGCTATCAACGCGCTGTTTTACGTTATATCGATACTGATTTTCTTTGTTATCAGGCGGCAGAGCCTGTGGCGCTGGTAGAACGCCAGCAAAAAATATGGGGTGGCTGGCGGAGTGTGATGGCGGAACTTGTAGGCGCGCAGCTGGAAACGACTGATACATTAAAGGCACTGGAGCAAGATGGGGCCTACCATAAATGGCTCACCGACTATGTAACCGCGCTTGAGGTGATGCGGCTTACCGTGCTGCAACTTGTCGTGTCACTTTCGGGGTCTGCCATTCTCGGGGTTTTGCTGCTTGAACAGAAAATAACGGCTGATGAAATTTATGGTGCCCTTATGGTTGAAGATAATTTCAAGGCCGAAATCTATGACGAGGAAAAATATGGCGCAGCGCCTTTTCAGGAAAAGGCACGTGCATCTCTCAGAGGTGACCTTGAAGCGAGTGAAAGGTTTTTATTTTTACTGGAGGAATAATGGCTTACCTGTTTCCAATTATACTGCTTGCGCTTTCAAATGTTTTTATGACGTTCGCATGGTACTGGCATTTGAAATTCCAGAATTTGCCAATGTGGATTTTTATTCTGATTTCGTGGGGCATCGCCTTTTTTGAATATTGCCTTGCCGTACCAGCGAACAGGCTTGGTGTTCAGGTCTTTTCGGTTTCCGAATTAAAAACATTGCAGGAAGTTATCACGTTAACTGTTTTTGTGGGATTTGCCGTTTTCTATCTGGGTGACCGCATGACTTTACAGCATATTCTTGGGTTTGCCGTTATTGCGATGGGCGCGGCCCTTATATTTACAGCGCCTAAATAGCATTTGCTGCGCTGCAAATAGCATCATTTTGCCTAAAGCCTATGATGGCCTTTCAGGGAGGAAAACAATGGCTGAAACAGCAGTTAATCACGCAGATAAAACATTAGAAATAGGCGCGGCGGCAGGGATTCTGTCAGCAGTGGCGCTGCGGCAGGGCTTTAATCTTGACCTTGATGATTCTGCGCTGATTGGTGCTTTTGCCGCTGCCGCAGGCTGGGGCGTTGGGCGCTCGATCGGCAAATTCATGGAGAGTAACTTTTTAGGCATGGCCGTCAGTGGGGCTCTTGCTGCAATTCCTGCCGGTATGGTTATTTACCATGGCGTGCTATAAGCGGCTATCTTCGCGAGAAAAGCTTCTCGATATCATCGAGGCTGAGTGTAATGTAAGTCGGGCGGCCATGGTTGCACTGGCCCGAGAGCGGCGTTTTTTCCATTTCGCGCAATAGCGCATTCATTTCATCAACATTCATGCGGCGGCCCGAGCGCACAGATCCGTAACAGGCGATGGTTGCTAGCACATGGTTTATTTTCTCTTGCAGGTTTTGCAAAGCGCCATGCTCAAGAAATTCATCCGCAAGGTCTTCGATCAGCTTTTTAATGTCAATACGGCCAGCGAGCAGTGTCGGCACGGCTTGCACGGCAATGGCATTCTGGCCAAAGGGTTCGATAACAAGGCCCATGCTTCTGAGTGTTTCTGCCTGTGACAGGAGGAGTGCTGATTTGGCATCATCAAGCGTAATAATTTCAGGCACGAGCAAGCCTTGTGACGGGATATGCCCACTTTCAAAATTGGCTTTCAGTCTTTCATAGACGAGGCGCTCATGCGCGGCATGCTGGTCAACAAGCACAATGCCTGTTGGCGTTTGCGCAAGAATATAATTCTCGTGGAATTGCGCCCGCGCTGCGCCAAGGGGGGAATCCTGTATATTCTCTGGCTCTGCATGCGGCATATCAACGCGGGACGAAGCGCTGTTTTCAAGCGGCATATAAAAATTGCTGACATTTTCTGCCGCGCCTTTGTGGGCTGTAGGTGTATAGGCAGGCTTGCTCCAGAGTTGAGCGGGCACTGAAGAGGCTGTGCGCTGGCCATGTGTATGGAGTGCATTTTTGATTGTACCCACAATAAGCCCGCGTATGGTGGCTGCATCACGGAAGCGCACTTCGGCTTTCGCGGGGTGAACGTTGACATCGACCTCTTGCGGGTTCACATCAAGAAACAAGACGACAACAGGGTGGCGGTTTCGCTCCATGACATCGGCATAGGCGGCACGCACGGCGCCAAGAAGCTGTTTGTCTTTTACGGCACGGCCATTCACAAAAATATACTGGTTTAACGCTGTGCCGCGGTCATGTGTGGGCAGGCCGGCAAAGCCGCGCAAGGTTGCGTCTGGCTTTTCATTGTGCACGGGGAAGCTATTTGCAATGAAATCCTTATCAATTAAATCATTCAGGCGTAGGGATTGTTGTTCAAAGAAATCGCCTTGTGCGGCTTTTATATTCAGGCTGGTATGGCCGTTATGCGTGAGGCGAAATGAGATAAACGGATACGCCATCGCCATGCGTGTGACAATATCGCGAATGGCTTGATATTCGGCATTATCCGTTTTCATGAATTTCAGGCGTGCAGGGGTCGCATAGAAAATATCGGCCACTTCCACAATTGTGCCCTCGGGCGCGGCGGCAGGAGTTGCCTCATGTTTTTTACCGCCCTCGACTTTTATTTCCCACGCTTCATCACTGCCACGTTGGCGGCTTTTAATTGATAAGCGACTAACGGCACCAATAGAAGGCAGTGCTTCGCCACGGAAGCCTAAATGTTTTATATTGAGTAGGTCATCATCGGGGAGTTTTGAGGTTGCGTGGCGGTCAACGGCGGCGCGTAATGTATCGCGGTCCATACCCGCGCCGTTATCCTGTATGCGTATCAGGCTTTTGCCGCCATCGCGGATATCGATATCAATGCTTGTTGCTTGTGCATCTATTGCGTTTTCGATGAGTTCTTTTAAGGCAGCTGATGGACGTTCTACAACTTCGCCAGCGGCGATCTGGTTGATCAGTGTTTCCGGCAGATACCGGATCATGATTTGATTGCGGCTTCTATATTTGTGCCTTCAAGAATAACGCCTTCGAGGCTTGTTTCCCGTAAATCAGCACCATTCAGGTTGGCGCCCGTTAAATCAGCGCCGGTCAGAATAGAGTTTGCTAAATTCGCGCCGCTCAAATTGGCAAAACGGAGGATAGCGCCCGAGAAATTGGTTTTCTGCATACGCTTATCGGTGTCCTTGCCAAGCTGTAGCGCGGCCAGATTTGCGCCTGTCAGGTCAACGCGTGACATTTGGGCATTGGTAAAGTTTGATCCACGTAGATCAGATTTTTTCAGTTTACAGTCGCGGAAGTTCGCATTTGTAAAGTTAGAGCTTTGCATTTGCGCTTCGTTCAAGTTCATGCCGATGAACACGGCATCAACGGCTTTTACGGCGATCATCGGGTAGCGTGCAAGGTCTTTGACTTCGCGCAGATCATAGGCGCTCAGATCCATCTGCGCGCCTTCTTTTCCGAAGGTGCGGACCCACATGGCGTGATCCTTGAGGATGTCAGCAATTGTCTTGCCGGTGTCGGCCAGTTTTTTGCCGAGCGCTTCGTCTGTAATGGCGGCGTCCTTGTTCAGCCCTGCTGTTTCGGCATGGTTGAGGATGGTGCCCTTCATGATTGTCGATTTCAGGTTTGCCTGACGCAGGTCTGACCCCGAGAAATCGGCTTCCGAGAGATTTGCCCCCTGGAAGTTGACTTGCCGCAGATCAGCGTCCTTAATGACAACGCCGCTAAGGTCGGCTTCGGAGAAGTCAGCAGCTGTTGCACGTGCGCCCGAGAGATTTGTTGCGACCATGCGTGCACCCGCAAAAACAGTGCGGGTTACGCCGCCCTGATCTGCTTCCATAGATTCGATTGGCTTGCCGCGTTTCTTCTCGAGCATATGGCCTTCGCGTAAGTCTGCAGAGCCAAGGTCGGCCCCGAAAAGATTTGCGCCGGCGACGAATGCGCCACGGAAATCGGCACGGCCAAAATTGGCACGTTCCAGATTCGCATTCTGAAGGTCACACGCAAAAAAGACAGAGCCTACAAATTTTCCACCAGCGAGATTTGCGTTTGCAAAAATAGAGCCAGTAAAATCAGCGCCGGATAAATCACAGCCTTTAAAGTCGAGTCTGGAGAGATTTTTGAATTTGAGCACGGCGCGTGCGCCGCCCATTTTGCCCTGAACAAAATTTGTGTGCTTTTTGATGATTTCGTCGAGTTGGCCTTGCGAGATTCTCTCATAGCCCTCGGCGTTTGATTTTTTATTGTTGCTCATATGGGTATCAGATTGGCAAAACTTCGTGAATTTTGCCTAAAAAATTAGAGGGTTACAGGCTAATTATCCAGAATTTTCAGTAGGGAATCGAGGTTTTTGTGTGGTTCTGTTAAATCGCCCTGCTTTTCCAGTGCTGGCGACAGTTCTTTGGCGATCTTTTTGCCCATTTCAACGCCCGGCTGATCGAACGGGTTTATGGAGCAAAAAACAGCTTCGGTGAAAGTGCGGTGCTCGTAAAAAGCCAAAAGCATGCCGAGACAGAACGCATTCAGTTCCTGCAGCAGGATGATGGATGACGGGCGGCCATTGCTTTCAAGCGCCTGCGCTTGTGCAAGCATATTTGCCATCAATCCGTTTTGCCGTGGCGAAATAATACCGATAAAATCAACGGGAACAGTCGCAGGTGATTCATGAATAAACTGCATGAAGGAATGCTGTGCATTTGTGCCCGCTTCACCAAAAATAATTGCACAAGGCGATGATTTGAGCGCCACACCTTCGCGTGTTTTTTTCTTGCCGTTTGATTCCATGATCAGCTGCTGCAGGTAAGCAGGGAGGCGGCCAAGATTTTCAGCATAAGGAAGTACAGCATGTGCCTGACGACCATGGAGTAAATGGTATTGCCCCAGCATTGCCGCAAGAACGGGCATGTTTTCTTCAAGGGGGGCTTCGGCAAAATGGCGGTCCATGCCGTGGGCGCCGTCTAACAGGTTTGAAAATACTTCAGAACCAAAGGAAATGCATAGCGAGAGACCAATAGAAGACCAGACGCTATAGCGCCCACCGATACCTTCAGGGAAAGAAAAGATATTTTCTGCTCCGATGCCGAAACGCTGTGCTTCATCCTTGTTTGCAGTCAGGGCGGCATAGTGGGATTTATCGGGCTGCCATGCGAGCGCACGTTTTGCGTTTTCCAGCGTTTCCATGGTGGTGAATGTTTTGGAAGCGATAAGAAAAAACGTTGTTTCGTGATTAAGGGCGGCAAGCGTTTGCTGTATATGGCTGGCATCAAGATTGGAAACATAGTGGCTGCGCGGGCCGTCTCTTTGCGGCTCTAGCGCTTTATAGATCATCGCGGGGCCAAGGTCAGACCCGCCAATGCCGATATTCACAATATCTGTATATTTTTTTTCCTGTCTTATTTTATCGCTGAATTTTTTAAGCGGGTCGTAACTTTTACGGCTCTCGGGCGCGCGGATTTGTACATGCAGCGCCGGACGATTTTCAGTATTATTCACAACCTCACCGCTGAAAAGCTTGTCACGCCACGTGGAAAAGTCTTGCGCCTCTATTTTACGCAGGAAAGAGGGCAGAAGCTGGAGCGCGTTGCCATGGCGGGATATATCAAGAAAAAATTTCTTATCTAGGTCAAAAGGCGTATCCATTATTCAATTCCGAGGATTGTTTTTACAGCCGTAACATTATCCACGCCTTCCGGCATGCCGACAAGGACTATCAATGGCAGGGTCGAAAGTAGAGCGCCTGCCATTTGTTTTACATCCTCAGCAGTAACGCTTTCCAGCTCGCTTATATAATGTGTCAGATAATCTACGGGCCGGTTGTCCAACTGCAATGTTAGAAGGAAACTGGCGATGGCCTCGGTTGACGTCAGTTCAAGGGGAATGCTGCCAACGAGATAATCTTTTGTCTCCTGTAATTCCTGCTCGGCAGGAGGTGTCGTTTGCATGTCATGTGCTGTTTTTTTGTAGAGCGCAAGAAGCTGGCCAGCGGTTATATTTTTTGTGGAGGTTGAAACCTGCAGCAAATCCGCATGGTCCAGATGCAAGAAGCCGCTATAGATGCCGTATGTCAGGCCAGCTTTCTCGCGGACATTCTCCATCAAGCGCGAGCCAAAACCAGAGGCACCGAAAATATGGTTGAATACATCAGCTTTGGCAATGTCAGGGCTGGTTGCGTCAAGCGCAGGCATGGCAATGCGGATAATTGTTTGCGGGATATTTTGCTGGTAAAGAAGCGGTGCGCTCGCTTGCGGGAATGTTGCTGGTGAAATATCTGGTTCAGATGATTTTTCGGGAAGGCTTGCGAATGTTTTTTCGAGATATTTTTCAAGCTCGGCGGCGTTAATATTGCCGGAAACGCCAATGACCAGCTTGTCGCGTGTTAAATGGGCTTCTTTAAATTTGCGCAAATCATCCGGCGTGATGGTGCGCAAGCTTGCAAGTGTGCCACCTGTATTCATGCCGTAAGGGTGGTCTTTAAAAAGTACGGAGAGCATAAGCCTGCTTGCCAGCCAGTCGGGGTCGGTCATATTGCTTCTGAGCCGCGAGAGATTGCTTGCCCGCATACGTTCAACAGCTTCTGTATCAAAACGTGGCTCTGTGAGGGCGATTTTTAGTAAATCGAAAGCCAGATTACGCTTGCTGCGTAGCGTTTGCATGGAGCCGCCAAAATCATCACGCGAGGATGTAAACACAAGGCCAATACTTTCATCGGCCAGTTTTTTCTGGAAAGTTTTTGCATCCAGTTTGCCCGCCCCTTCATCAAGTGTATTCGAAAGCAGTTGCGCTGTGCCTTGCTTGTCGGGCACATCCCAT
Organism: Alphaproteobacteria bacterium; assembly: GCA_016125135.1. GTDB lineage: Bacteria > Pseudomonadota > Alphaproteobacteria > Micavibrionales > Micavibrionaceae > RI-185. The sequence goes on from WGMJ01000016.1 coordinate 63,014, forward strand.
TTACTGCCCGCATTCTTGAAGCTGAACTGGAGCGATATAACGGGGGTTGTTTTATCTTCAACCAGCCATGCCGTAATGCCTGATTTTGTTTTGATTTGCTGGATGGGTAAGTCGGCGCTGGCAAATGCAGAGAGTGGCGTGAATAGTAGAAGGGCAAGAATAAGGCGTAGTGGCATCATTGCGCGTCCCCCTTCTCAAGCCAGCCGGTAATATTGCCTTTATCAGGCGCAATAAGTCGCAGTGCGTTTGCAATATCTTTTTGTGTTACGCCTTCAATTGCAACGGGAAGCATTTCAATATCATCAAGCGTTGCGCCGGTGGAAAGCGCGCGGCCGATATCCATGACGGGCCCCATCAAACTGTCGCGGGCGTAAGCGGCGCTCTCGATTAAACGTTTTTTGGATTCTGCAATTTTTTCATTTGGAATGCCGTCTTGTATCAGGGCTGCAACTTCTTCGTTGATTTTTTGATTGATCGTTTCAAAGGAAACGCCTTCGGCAGGAACGGCCCAGATAATAATTTCACTGGTGCTACGCTTGAACGGGTCATAGCTCACATTCACCGAGGTTGCGACTTTTTGCTCAACAACAAGTGACTGGTAAAAGCGGGATGCGGCGTTACCTGCGATAACATCCTGAATGACAAGAAGGGCTAATGCAGCCTTGTGGTCTTGCGTCAGGTTGGGAGCCAAAAATTTCTGCGCGTAAATAGGTTGCTCGACAAGCGGGTCGGTGCCTTTCACAATTTCACGTGTGGCCAGAGGCTGTGCATCAGGCAAAGTATGTGCGGCAGGTACTTTGTAGTCTTTCAACATGAAATATTTTTTAGCAAGGCTGCGTGCTTCGGCAACCGTAATATCGCCTGAAAAAACAAGCGCCATATTCGAGGGGCTATACCATTTGTCGATAAAGGATTTCGAGCGGGGCCAGTCAAGTTGCTCCATTTCGTTATGCCAGCCAATAATAGGGCGGCCATAGGGATGGTCGGGGTAAAGTTTTGTATCGAGCTTTTCAAAGAAGATCGCGCGTGGGTCATTCTCGGTGCGCTGGCGGCGCTCTTCGATCACAACGAGCCGTTCCGAGGCAACATGGTCAAGCGGGGGCGCAAGGTTTTGCAGGCGATCGGCTTCCAGTGCGAGGGCGTTTTCTAGTTTGTCTTTGCTGATGGTGGCAAAAAAGCCTGTGTAATCGTAGCTTGTAAAAGCGTTTTCGTTTGCGCCCCAGCTGCGCATTTTGCGCGAATATTCCCCCGGCTTCAGGGTGGGCGTACCTTTGAACATGAGATGTTCGAGAAAATGCGCAACGCCTGATTGGCCTGGGACTTCATCGGCCGAGCCAGCCTTTACCCATAAGGCATAGGCAACAACGGGTGCGCGGTGATTTTCAACAACGACAACTTGAAGGCCGTTTGAAAGTGTAAATGTCTCGGCGTTATATATTTTTTCAGGCTTGCAAGCTGAGGTGAGAAGCAGGCAGGAAAAAAGAATAACGAAAGAAAAACGCTTAATCATCTTTCGTGGGGGTATCGCCTGCTGTGACAGGCTTGCCGGTAGCTTTGTTTTCTTGCAAGCGTTTTGCTTCTTCCGAGGCGTCAACAACGGTTGCCGGTGTTTTATTGCTACCGATATTCAATAGCTTCTTCAGACCCGGTACTTTTGTTGTGCTGCCTTCTGCGAGGTCTTTTTCGACCTTGGCGCGAATGGCGGGGTCAGCTTTGCCAGCCTTGGCGTTTTGCAAGATCGCCATTTCACCCTCTGATATCGCGGCATTGTAAGCACGTGCGGAGCCAATAATTTCTTGCTCGGCCTGAACAGCTGTGGGGACCTCTTGCGGGCGCGGTGCGCCGGGGCGTGGTGGCGGCAGAATTGTTTCAGCAGGCATTTCAAGCGGGGCGCGTGTTACAACGGCAAACTCGTTCGGTGACCTGCGGTCGAGGCCTAGTTGGTCTTTGACTGTAGAGCAGGCGGTCACAAGCAGCAGGGCGGCGAGGGGTAAAAAATACTTCATAAATTATGTCTTTGGTTTCCGGCTTGTCATTATATTGTCGAAAAGCAGGATAGCAACAGCGATTACAATTGCGCTATCTGCAATATTAAACGCAGGGTAATGCCAGTTCCCTATGTGGAAATCGATAAAATCATAAACGGCCCCGAAACGGACGCGGTCCCAGATGTTTCCCAGGGCGCCTGCAATTACAAGGACAAAGCAGTAAAACGAAACATTGCGTTTTGTAAAAAACAAGCCAATGAAAAAGGCCAAGGCAATCAGGCTGGTAAATATCGTCAGAATGAGTGCTTGCTGCTCATGGCCGGTTTTCAGGAAGCCAAAACTCACCCCTTCGTTCCAGACAACAACAAAGTCGAGGAATGGGAGAGCGGGGGTCGAGAGAAAGGTGAGCCTGTCTTGCGGAGATGTTACCAGCCAGTCGAGGAAGGGCTTGCCACTGCCAGCCAGCACATTCTCGCCCACAAACCATTTCGAGAGTTGGTCGGCAAGGATAATAGACACAAATAATATGGCGGCTTTGGCCCAGCGCATGGTGGGTGAGTATAGTTATTTTAAAGCGAATTTCCACAAAGAGATTTTGAAATATGACAATTAATTATGTGTTGACGTAACTTGGCCATATCACTAGGTTCCGTAAATAGAGGGAAGAGATCATGGAGTCCAGCGCGGGAAAGCTTTTTCAGCCTGTTGATGATTATGAAGAACTGGGTGCGGGTATGCCGCGCCCCGCTGTAGGCCGTGAACAGACTATGATTGCCTATTTGGTGGCGGGCATTCTTTCCAGCAATAGCTTGCGCCCATGGGAAGAGAAAAATCTTCTAAACACGCTTCGCACGTCACTCTTGCGTCCTTTGCTGCAACCACAAAAAGAAATCGAAAACATAGATCGCCAGGCAGAAAGAAAAGCTGCTTTAAAAGCCTTCCTTGAAGGTGAAGATGATGAGGAGGGCGAGGTTGATGAAAAATCCGAGAAACAGAAAAGAGATATTCTCGCAATATATAATGCATGCTGCGATACGTTGAAAGAATCTGCAGATATTCCGTCGCTTGAAAAATATTATCCTGCATTAAGCGCCATTAAAACACTCTATAAACTCTCTGACCGGCAAACATTTCTGCTCGGCTTTTTTGCCTTCTCCGAACAGAATGACGCATTCCAGAGTTTGATCTTTTCTACAATAAATCTGAGTTACAACCATAAGGAAATGCAGGTGCTGTGCGAACGTCTTATGGCACGCTTGTCAATTCCGAACGAGGCGCAAAATACAATTCAGCAGGATCTTCACGCGCTTTCTGAATTGGGACTTCTATTCCGTAACGAGGAAGCAAGTTTCGATTCTCCTTCCTATAAGGCAGCCCCGTATATCCGCCGTGCTTTATACAATGTCACAGAAAACTCACCGGTTGCTGCAATCGCTGCTATTACAGGCGATCCTGCTAATGCTGAATACCCCATCAGCCACTGGCTCGGCTATGTGAAGGGTTTGCCACGGTTGATACGTGCCGTGCAGGCGAAGTCGAAAAAAGCAGGAGATGGCGTGCCTGCATTGGTTTTTGGTGCGCCGGGGGTTGGTAAAACAGAGGCCATAAAAGCTTTATCAGACGCTACGGGTAAGCCTGTTTTCTTCGTCACAACACAGAGTGGCGATGATAAAGACCCGAAGGCCAAACCATCAGAAATTATTGCAAACCTTAAAATGCTCCTGAAGCTTATTCCTCACCTGCCGCAGGGGGCCATTATTTGTATTGATGATGCGGAAGCAATTTTTGCTAAAGACCAGGCGGCCGGGCAGGATTCCGAAGACCCTGTTGCGAAGCGTTACTTTAACGAGCTGATTGATGCGATACGCGCGTCAGGTCAGGTTGTGCTAATGGCGGTTAATGATAAGGACAAAATACCCGATTCAGTTCTTTCACGTATGGGAATGGAAGTGGAGTTTCCTTATCCACCTGCGAAATTCCGCCGTATTTTCTTTGAAACGCAAAGCAAGCTGCATAGTTTAAACTTCAATGATGAGCAATTAACAGTCCTTGCAAAACGTTTTTCTCCGCCTATCCGCATGATTGGTGTAACGGCTGCGCTCATTGCGCGCACGGGAGAGGAGTTTCAGGCCTTTGTAGACGCGTTACAGGAAAAGGCTGAAGCGGAATTCGGATCACGCGGTGCAATTTCTGCACCGTTACCTATGCAAACATTATTCATGCCCGAGCTGATAAACGAGAGAGAGAATAATCTTACGGACGTTTTCAAGAAAATGGTGGGTGAAGGCCAGGTGCCGGAAGTGAGTCAGGCTGTGATTATTGCAGGTGGCTCAGGGACTGGTAAAACGCTGTTCGCGCATTCTCTGGCGGCTGTGTGTGGCGTGGAAATAGAAACGCTGGATGGCCGCGATGTAATGGTGGCCTCGGAGAAAAACCCGACCTTGTACGAGCGCCGCCGTGACCCCGCAGCGGAATTGCGTCGTGCTTTCAAAAATGCGCATGAGCATGGCCGCGTTCTTGTTATAGAGAATATTGATGTGTTGGCACCAAACGTGACACAAAACACAACGGGTGTCAGCGTGAGTTATAGTGATACAATTGATGGACTCATGTCACGTTATCCTGTTCGTGTTGTTTTCACGACGCAATCGCAGGATAATAATCTGGATCCTGCGTTATTCCGCTCCGTTCCTGAAGTGCTTTGTTTCGATCCTCTAAGCGAAGGGCAGGCCAAACGCGTGGTTGATGGATTATTGGAAGGCGGTGCGGCCTTTGATATTCCGGATGATGTTGTCGCCTCTGATATTATTACAGCGCTTGAAAGAATGACGGCGGAAGATGGTAATGAGGCGTTCGGCCGTTATCTTGAGTCCGCTGTAACGCTACGGAAAAAAGGAATTTCCGCACCCCATCGTAAGGTCGGGATTTAGTTCTTGGCTTTTTCTTTGTTGTTATCTTCAAACAAATACAGATATTCGGTATAGCCTTTTTCCTTCATTTTATCGACCGGTATGAAGGTGAGGGCTGCTGAGTTGATGCAGAAACGCTCGCCGCCCTTGTCTTTAGGGCCGTCGGGGAATACGTGGCCGAGATGCGAGCCGCCCGATGATTTTACTTCAGTGCGTGACATGCCGAATTTGTTATCGGTCGAGAAATCGACATTCTGTTTTTCAATGGGCTTCGTAAATGAGGGCCAGCCTGTACCGGAATCATACTTGTCTTTTGACGAGAATAGGGCTTCACCGGTTACAACATCGACATAGATGCCTTCTTCCTTGTGGTTCCAGTATTTATTGCGAAAAGCCGGCTCGGTGCCACCATGTTGCGTCACCTTGATCTGCATATCATCAAGATGCGAGAGGTCCTGCTTCTCGCGCTTGCTGTTATATTCGCGGCTTTTAACAGCGCGTTCTTTCAGGCGCTTTTCATCGTAAAGCGCATTGGGGTGTTCCCGCCCTGTTTGCTCTTTATATTTGTCGAAGTAATCCTGATGGTGTTCTTCCGCCATGTAGAATTTTTCGAGCGGCACAACTTGCGTGACGATTGGCTTGGGGAAATACTTTGCTTTTGTCAGTTCTGCAATCACGCTCTCGGCCGTGTTTTTCTGCGCGGCGCTTGTGTAAAGGATGATTGAACGATACTCATCACCAACATCCGGCCCCTGACGATTAAGCTGTGTCGGGTCATGCGCATCTGTTAAAAAGAAACGCACAAGTTTCTCGTATGAAACTTTGGCGGGGTCAAAGGTGATATTTACAAGTTCGGCATGGCCCGTTGTGCGGGAAGCGACATCGTTATAGGTCGGGTTGTCGGTATGCCCGCCGCCATAGCCGGAAACGACATTCAAAACGCCGTCCATATCTTTGAAGGCGTGTTCAACGCACCAGAAGCATCCGCCGCCGAAAATGGCGTGCTGGTTCGCTGCCGACGCTTCTGCAGCGTACAGGTTGGGGGTGGCAAAAAAGCCCATAAAAAGTCCTAGAAGGATTGCGGTAAAGTGTTTCATGAACCCAATATAGGCCGGTCTAAATATTTTTGTAGAGGGCCGTTCCTTTATTTTAAGGTGGTGCTAAAGTAATGAGGCTAAAATTAAAGAAAAAATGGATATTCCGTTCTTCACGACCCCGCGTTTTGACGAGCGCCGCGATAACGCGGTGCCGCAATATATTATCGTGCACGGCACTGAAACCGAAGACGGCGAAGAAGCGCATTACTATTATATGGGTGGCGCGAAACAAATTTCCCCGCATTACATGGTGATGGTGGATGGTAGCATCCGCCAGTATGTCCATGAAGATAAACGCGCATGGCACGCAGGCATCGGTCATTGGCGCGGCATTGATGATATGAACAGCCATTCAATTGGTATTGAAGTTGTGAACGGTGGTGAGCCTGCTGACTGCCCGCCCTATAATGATGCGCAAATTGAAACTCTGATTAAACTGGGTAACGATATTTGCGCGCGCTGGAATATTCCGCCGCAAAATATTCTGGGCCATAAAGATATTGCGCCAATCAGAAAGCGTGACCCTGGCCGTCACTTTCCGTGGCAACGTTGTGCAGAAGGGGGCTTCGGGTTCTGGCCACAAGAGGGCGCAGAAGTTGAAGATATCAAGGAAGCCTTGGTGAAGATTGGGTATAACCCGAACCGCCCCGAAGACGTGCTGATGCGTGCCTTTCAGGATCATTATGTACCCGAGATTTGGCTTGGCACGGTGACTTTCCGCCAAGGGATCGAGCTGACACGTAAACGCATTGGCTATTTTCTGGATAATTTGCTATAAAGGCCGTGTCAGTTGGTCGGATAGCCGCTCCCAGCAATGGGGGAGGAAAGTCCGGACATCACGGAAACAAAGTGCCGGGTAACACCCGGGCGGCGTAAGCCGACGGAAAGTGCAACAGAAAATAAACCGCCGATGGTTCCCATACACGTGATGGGAAAACAGGTAAGGGCGAAACGGTGCGGTAAGAGCGCACCGCTTGGCTGGTAACAGACAAGGCATGGCAAACCCCACTTGATGCAAGACCAAATAGGCCTTCGTTTGATGTGTTTCCCATTAGTTGCTTGCAGCTGCGAAGGCGGGTTGGTTGCTCGAGCTATTTAGCGATAAATAGCCCAGATGAATGGTTATCCCTCTTCGGAGGACAGAATCCGGCTTATAGACCGACTGACATTTTCCTTTTTCGCGTAATTTTTCCTTATTTTATTGGCTTTTCGCTTCAAAAATCTTATATTCTCTCGGTCAGAGGTAGCAGAATGAATCAGAATAAAGACAGCGGTAACAACAAGAACCCGATGAACAATCCGAACACCCGCAATATGCTGATATGGCTGGGTCTCGGCATTGCGTTGTTTTTCCTCTTTAACGTTTTCCAGACGAACCAGACACGCCAGACCCAAGGGGCAGCCGATGTGCTGGCCTATACGGATTTTGTGGCCGCCGCTAAAGCGGGTACCGTTTCTGAAGTTGTTATGAAAGGCCAGAATATCCATGGCCGGTTTACCAATAATGACAGTTCTTTCCGCACGATGGTGCCGGTTGAAGAGAATGTTGTAAGAACGCTTGAAGGTACGGGCGTGCGTATTAAGGCCGAGCCTGTGGACCCCGAGCAGATCAGCCTTTTCGGCGTATTGCTTTCATGGTTCCCGATGTTGCTTCTTATCGGGGTCTGGATTTTCTTTATGCGCCAGATGCAGGGCAAGGGCGGCGGCGGTGCCATGGGCTTTGGCCGTTCACGCGCCAAGATGCTGGTTGAAAAACAAGGCAAGGTGACGTTTGAAGATGTTGCCGGTATCGACGAAGCAAAAGTCGAGTTGCAAGAAGTTGTCGAATATCTAAAAGACCCGCAAAAATTCCAGCGCTTGGGCGGCAAGATTCCAAAAGGCGCTTTGCTTGTTGGCCCGCCGGGAACTGGTAAAACTTTAATCGCGCGCGCTGTTGCGGGCGAAGCGGGCGTGCCGTTCTTCACAATATCAGGTTCTGACTTTGTTGAAATGTTTGTGGGTGTGGGTGCCAGCCGTGTACGCGATATGTTCGAGCAGGGTAAAAAGAACGCACCTTGTATTATTTTCATCGACGAGATTGATGCTGTTGGTCGTCACCGTGGTGCGGGCCTTGGCGGCGGCAATGACGAGCGCGAGCAAACACTCAACCAATTGCTGGTTGAAATGGACGGTTTCGAAGCTAATGAAGGCGTTATTATTATTGCAGCAACAAACCGCCCTGATGTTTTGGACCCTGCGCTATTGCGCCCGGGCCGTTTTGACCGTCAGGTCACTATCCCGAACCCTGATATCAAGGGCCGTGAAGCGATTGTAAAAGTACACATGAAAAAAGTGCCGCTGGCTGCAAATGTTGACCCGACTGTAATTGCGCGCGGAACGCCGGGTTTTTCAGGGGCTGACCTTGCGAACCTTGTGAATGAAGCGGCTCTACTTGCTGCGCGTCGTAACAAGCGCGTTGTTGGCATGGAAGAATTTGAAGAGGCCAAAGACAAGGTGATGATGGGCACCGAGCGTCGTTCACTTGTGATGACCGACCAAGAGAAAAAACTGACCGCCTACCATGAGGCGGGCCACGCCATTGTGGCGCTGAACGAAGTTGAGTCTGACCCGATCCACAAGGCAACGATTGTGCCGCGTGGTCGTGCGCTTGGTCTTGTGATGCGCTTGCCGGAAGGTGACCGTATTTCGCTTTCAAAAGCAAAGATCGAGGCGGACCTTGCTGTTGCAATGGGCGGGCGTATTGCCGAAGAAATTATCTTTGGCCCCGAGAAAGTCACAACAGGCGCTTCAAGCGATATTCGCCAAGCCACAGAAATGGCGCGTCGGATGGTGACTGAGTGGGGGATGAGCGAGAAGCTGGGCACAATCCGTTATTCAGCCGATCAGGAAGAAGTGTTCCTTGGCCACTCTGTTGCGCAAACAAAAAACATGTCGGATGAAACAGCGGCGCTGGTTGATAGCGAGATCCGCCGCATTGTTGAAACGGCTTATGCGCGTGCGCGCCATGTGCTGACTGAAAAACTGCAAGACCTACACACGCTGGCAAAAGCCTTGCTGGAGTATGAAACGCTGGCGGGTGATGAAATTAAAGCGGTTCTACGCGGTGAAGTGATTATCCGTGATGATAGCAACGATACACCGCAAGCGCCGAAGCCACGTAGTTCTGTTCCAATTGGTGGTGGTACTTTGCCTGCGGGTAGCGCGGCCTAATTAGTTCGTCCATATACTGCCAACTCTATTGAATATAGGGTCTGTGGAGGCTGCGGCTGCTGGTCTTTCACTAATGCTATCTCTCAATACGCGCATTACGGCGCTATTATCAACCTCACATCGTTGTGCATAGCTCGGGTCAAGGCCACGATCTCTTACAACACGGTCACAATCTCTCTGGATAGAAAGATCTTCGAGACTGCCGCCCGCAGCCACAGTTTGAATACTAAGACGTGCACGATCAGCGTTGCTCCGTGCGGCTTCTGCATTAACAGAGGCCTGAATATTATTCGGGTCAGCGCGCGACACCGCTTCAAGTCTGTCAGCGCGTTCATCTGCCATCTGTGAATATTGGCCCAAGGTGCCTTCAAAGCCGTCTATGTTTACACGCATATTCATGGCGGTTTGTATTGCGAATATTGATGTCAGCGTGCCAGAGAAAATCTGCTCGCTCATTTCCTGTCTGCGTTTTCTGGAGGCCTCGTTTTCAAGTGAGGCAATGTTTTCTTGGTGAAGGGCGCTGCCATCACCTGCCAAGCCGATACCCTGAAGTATGGCCTGCACGCGTGTTTGTAACGCACCAGCGCCTTCATTGATAAGGGTTTGCGCAAGATCTTCCATGGAAATATTGCCATATTGGGCCAATTGCTGCGGCGTTACGCCTGTAATGCGGGCCAGAACGTCCGGAGAAAGTGCAGAATGATCAAAAGGATTCGCTGACATAAAGGGCCTGAAAAATGCTTCTTATATATGCATTTAATATAAACAAAATAGGTAAAAAGAGATTAAAGACCCAGTACGCGGCTCAGATCCCGCACCAGATTGAAGGCGGGAGCTTCCTGCCGTGGTTGTGGCAGACTGGCGAGATCACTAACACATTCAGCACCGCCGCCGACTGAAGCACAGGCTTCCCAGTCAATAACTTCTAGCACATTACCCAGATTAGCTGCGTCCGTCCCGTTTTCAGCGATATGCTGGTTTACAAGTTGTGCACGTCTTTCACTGGCGGCAATAAAGGTTTCGCGGCGGTTACCTTCAAGGCCCCGCGCATCCGCTACTTCGGCAGCGTTTTCGGCTTGATGATTAACAGCATTCAGGTATTGGCCAATGCTCCATGATCTGCCATTCAGATTAAGAACAGTCTGGCTTGCGAAAGCAGAGCTAAGAGCCATCTCATGAATATAGATAGAGCGACGAAGCGCGAGAGATTCGCCTCCTGTACTAATTAATTCTTGCGCGCGAGCGATTGTACCGGACTCGAAATCATTATGTGTTAATTGCTCAAGGCCTGCTTTTAATTGTTCGATAAGCCCTTCAGCCGCTTGAAGCCCGCCTGTACGCATGGCCTCCATAATGCGACCTACAAAAGGCCCCATTTCCGGCCCTATCGATAAGGCGGCAAGCCCGAAATTTTCTTGTGCTAAAGCAGTATTCCCCAGTCCCATGACATAATAAATACTTTATTATGGTTAATGGACGGTTAATATTTCCATATTAAATAAATTAACCTTTTTGCGGTACCCTTTGTTAATTAGTGTTTCTAAGAGGTTTAATGCCGCAAGACGGGGGAATAGTCGAAAACGTTATAAGGGGGGAGGGCTCCTTTTCGGCACGTGGCTTTGAAGCTGCGGGGCGAAACGAATTTCGTGATGGTGGATACACAAACACTAATGCTGCAACTTTTAGAATTGCCAGTGCCTTTAATGAAGTTTCGCAAAATGGATTGCAGCAACTATCAGGTTTTCTTGATCTGGTAGGGGATGGACAGCATGTAATATCGCTTGCTTCTGGTGGGTCTTTATCTTTACTCAGAGAAGGATTAGGCACAGTAAGCGGGGGCCACCATTTTGATGCGGGGTATCAATCGCTAAGAACCGATGTTATGAACACTGTGGGGTTCATGGCTGATAGGCCCGATATATATGGATATGCAAGATCAACATTTACGTTGGGAGAGCAAACATATGTTGTATACGCAGACGCCTCCGGACTGAGGGAGGATCAATTCCAGATAAATTCAGATAGGACTATAGATTTAGCTCCCGACTTCAGGACGGGTGGTTTTATTATCGGCGGGGGAGGAATTGTAAATAATCCCCAAGCATTTATTGATGATCTACAGACAAGAGCTGATGCGGGTGATGCGGAGGCTATTCGAGCTTTGGAAATCATTGGTGAAACTCAAGGGGAAGCTATTATAGAGGCATCGGCCTACATTGATACGTATGGTCAGGAAGCATATGACCAGCATAGAGGCTGAGCGATTGGAAAATAACGAGCCATTACCACCAGATGTTGTGGGGTGGGCACAAAACGGTATAGGCGCGAATGGCGGTGTGACGACTGAAGCTCCGCCGCCTGATGCAGCGCCAACGCCACCACCACCTGCACCGGAGATAGAGCCGCTGCCGGGGCCTGCGCCCTCTTAATAGTCTTATGTGCGCAAAAACATGATGAAGGCTTGATTTTTCAAGCCTTTTTCGCTTTTGTGGGTGTATGGCAACAGCGCGTAAATATTTCGGTACCGACGGTATTCGCGGGGAGGCAAACAAGCCCCCCTTAACGCCCGAATTTGCACTCAGGCTGGCGCCCGCTTTAACAAAATTAACGCGCGAAAAGCGCGGTAAAAAGCGCCCGCAAATTCTCATTGGCAAGGACACACGTATCTCGGGCTATATGCTGGAGCAAGCTTTATGTGCAGGGTTTACCGCAGCAGGAGCGGATGTAATGCTGATAGGCCCTGCACCAACACCGGCAGTCGCTTACCTGAGCCGCAAGCACGAGATTGATTTGGGCATCATGATTTCGGCCTCGCATAACCCTTACAAAGATAACGGCATCAAAATTTTTGCGCATGATGGCTACAAGCTTGCCGATGAAGACGAGCTTGAAGTTGAAGAGTTGGTGGATGCTGCCGATATTACAAATTATCTGGCAGCGGGTGATGATATTGGCAAGGCGTTTCGTTATGATGGCGCGCTCTCGGAATATCAAGGGTATTTAATAGAAACATTACCGCATAAATTTACGCATGCGCCCTTCAAGGCGGTGGTGGATTGTGCCAATGGTGCAGCCTATAAGGTGGCGCCGCATTTACTGCGTAATATTGGCGTTGACGTTGTGGCGATCCATAACGAACCAAACGGCAAAAACATCAATGAAAAATGTGGCGCCACGCATCTGGAAAGTTTGCAAAAAGCAGTTGTTGCCGAAAAAGCCGATATCGGGATTGCGCTTGATGGTGATGCCGACCGACTGATTTTAACAGATGAAACCGGTAAGGTGATTGATGGTGACCAGATTATGGCGCTTTTAGCGCGCGGTTTCCTGAAAGAAGGTACGCTAAAGAAAAATACACTTGCCGCAACCGTTATGTCGAACCTCGGGTTGGAAGAATTCTTGAAAGAACAAAAAATAGAGCTCGTCCGCACGCCTGTGGGGGACCGCTACGTTGTTGCAGAAATGAAAGCGCAAGCCATAGTGC
>WGMJ01000015.1 GCA_016125135.1 Alphaproteobacteria bacterium
ATAAAACGCCCGACCCGCTTTTAAGAGTGCCGGACTTCAAGATCGGGAAAACAGGGCTGGAGAAAGCCTATGAAAGCCATTTACGTGGCACAGCCGGCCGCCTTGAGTATGAAGTGAATGTGGCGGGCAGGCAATTGCGCGAAGTGAACCGCATGGACCCTGTGCAAGGCGAACAACTCACATTAACGCTCGATGCCGAGCTGCAGAAGATTATGTATGAGCGTTTATCACAAGAAAAAAGTGCCGCCGCAGTAGTGCTTGATGTACATACAGGTGAAATTTATGCCTGTGCTTCTTATCCGGCTTTTGACCCGAATGATTTTTCGCAAGGGATTGAAGTGAATCTGTGGGAACGGTTGAATAATGACCGTGCATATCCGCTGAATAACAAGGCGTTTGGCGGGCAGTATCCACCCGGCTCCACATTTAAAATGATGACGGCCATGGCGGGGCTTGAAGCGGGAGTAGGCCCGCAGAGAACAGTTTTTTGTCCAGGCCATTTCTTTTTGGGGAATAAGAAATTCCACTGCTGGAAACCCGGTGGCCATGGCACCGTTAATGTAAAAGATGCAATAGCGCATTCGTGCGATACCTATTTTTATAAAATAGCAACCGAGATTGGTATCGAGAAAATCGCAGAAACTTCGCGCAAATTCGGGCTTGGATCGGAATTCGGAACAGATATGCCCGAGGAAAAGGGTGGTCTTATACCGGATCAGGCATGGAAACGGAAACGCTTCCCGCGTGATAAAAAGTGGCATCAGGGTGAGACCGTTGTAAATGCAATCGGGCAGGGTTATATGCTGGCCACGCCACTACAGTTGGCTGTTATGACAGCGCGTATTGTTAACGGCGGCAAAGCGATCAAGCCATGGTTTGTTGCATACGAAAACAGCAAGCCAACACTGCCTGCTAGTTTTGAAGATATGAAGGTGCGCAAACAAAATCTCGACATCGTTAAAGACGGTATGGTCCGCGTTGTTATGCCAGGTGGTACGGCAGCGGCCTCTCAAATTCAGGAAGAGGGTTGGCAAATGGGCGGTAAAACCGGTACATCGCAGGTGAAGGCGATTACAGCCAGCGAGCGCGCAGCAGGCTCAAGTTATACGCAAGAAAGCCTGCCATGGCATTTACGGCACCATGCGCTTTTTGTGGGCTTTGCCCCGCGTGACAATCCACGCTATGCAACGGCAGTTATTGTGGAGCATGGTATTGGTGGCTCCAAGGCGGCGGCACCAATTGCCAAAGAAATACTGCGCGAAGCGCAACGGCTTGATGTTGCAAATCGTAAGCCAACGCCCATACCGAAAGCGCAAGAGGGAGAAGCGGGATGATCCTTCTACGTAGTGAAAACCAGCTTCTTTATAAGCTTTCCCAGATCAACTGGGTGCAGGTAATTTTTATTTGGCTTGTAGCAATCGTTGGCTTTCTGGCGATGTATTCGGCGGGTGGTGGTAGTCTGTCGCCATGGGCCGAGCGTCAGATCCCGCGCTTTATTTTTGCATTTTTCCTGATGCTTGCTGTTGCGGTTGTTGATATCAGAATATGGCACCGGCTTGCATATCCGTTTTACGGCGTATGTGTGTTGATGTTGGTGGCGGTTGATATTTTTGGTCATATCGGCATGGGTGCGCAACGCTGGCTTAACTTGGGGGTCATGAAAATCCAGCCTTCGGAATTGATGAAGATCGCATCTATCCTCGCGCTAGCGCGGTATTTCCATGGTGGTTCTGTAGAGAACTGGAAAAACATCCGCTATCTACTCATTCCTATTGCCATGGTCGGGTTGCCGTTTTTGCTGGTTGCTGTACAGCCTGACCTAGGTACGGGCGGTATGTTGATGCTGGGCGGTGTGATCATGTTCTTTATTGCGGGTGTGCCCATGTGGATGTTTCTTGTCAGTGGTGGTGCGGCATTGGCCGCACTTCCTGTTGCATGGTCGGTTTTGCACGATTACCAAAAGCAGCGCGTTCTTACATTTTTAAATCCGGAGAGCGATCCGCTGGGGGCGGGCTACCATATTATCCAGTCTAAAATTGCCCTTGGCTCTGGCGGCATATTAGGCAAGGGGCTTTTGCAGGGAACACAAAGCCGTTTGAACTTCTTACCTGAAAAACAAACTGATTTTGTATTCACACTGTGGACGGAAGAGACAGGTTTGTTGGGTGGTGTATCGCTTCTTTTATTCTTCGGCGGTATTATTTTCAGCGGGCTGTGGATGGCCTTACGCACACGCACCCCGTTTGCCCAGATGGTTATATTCGGGCTGGTCGGCAATTTTTCGCTCTATGCTTTTATTAACGTGGCCATGGTGATGGGCCTTATCCCGGTTGTGGGTATACCTCTGCCGCTTATATCCTACGGGGGCACAGCCATGCTGGCTTTAATGATTGGTTTTGGCCTTGTGCAATCCGCTTATATCCATAGAGACGCAAAACTCCCAAGAAGTTAGCGCGTTAATATGCATAATGCTTGACGGGAGGGCATTCAGCGCCTAGAAACAAGCCTATGTCACAAAGAAAAAAACCATCCATTATGGCGGTTGAAACCGCAGTTGTTGATTTACAATATACCGAGAACGCTGGTGATGCGGCGTTGAAAGACGAGTTTTTCGGCCATCTGCTTGAGCTGATTACAGAAGCAGGGCGCACGCCGCTTTTTGATGAAAACCCGCGCAAGGGTGATATGCGCCTTGTCCCGGCCGAGGATTTTGACGCAGCGCTTATTGTTTTTGCAAAGAAAAAACAAATTGCTTTTGATGATACCCTGGCACCACAAGCACAAGCCAAGAAGATACGTGATTATCTTTTTGGGCCGGCTTTTGCAACAGCAGGCGGGTCACTGGCGAATACATTACACGGGATTGTAACATCACGCGTGAATGGTGAACCGCTGGTTGATGGGCATTTTGTAACAGCGGTTGGAACGTGCGAGAGCGCACAAAGTTTTATCGATTCCCTTCCAGATAATCTGCATTATCATCAGGAGGGGCGGCAGATGGAATGTCACGTCTTCCCGCTTGATGGGGATCGTATTCTGATTACAGCACCTTCGAGTGAAAACCCAGCAGAGGCGCATATCGCCAAAGCAATTGAAACCTATCCTGAACTTCATGCACAAGACCGCATTATGATCGGGGGCTTTTTATATTTCACCCCCAGCTTTGAGAAAGTCTTTGACCAGATTGAAGAATTTCTAACGGCACAGCCTTTAGAACACAGGCCCACATTAGCAATTACGGCCGCTGCACAAGTTGTTGCTGCCTCAGACCGGTATCAAGAGCGTATTTTCCGCCTTGTCGATATGGCGAACACAGTTATTCACGGCAATGCCGGCGAGTTTCGGAGACTTTTGAGTCTTGATACAGAATGGCGCAAGCCTTTTGAAGCTGATTTTGCGGGGCTCCGCGGCGATGCACTTGAAACAGCAAAAGATAATCACACAGCGTATAAAAAAGCCAAAGATGCTGCAAATGAGGTTGCATTTGCCCATGCACGCGATATATGTCAGGCCACGCACTATAACGGCACGACCTTACGCTTTGTTGTCACAGATGGGGCGCGTAGTACGTCTGTTATAAGTGCTGAGGGAGTGCAAAGATTCTATCCTTTAAACATCAGCCGCTCGGCGATCGTGAATACAGTGGGCGCGGGTGATAGTGCCGCTGCGGGGTTCAATCTGAGTGATTTATATGGTCTTCCGCATGAAATTTCGGTTGGCTTCGGTAGCGCACTGGCATCACGTGTTATACAGCAGGCTGCGGCGCGGCTTGATGAAGCCCAGTGGGCGCATATTGGAGCAAATATAAGAACAAGTGGTGCGCTTTCATATGCGCCTTTTGAACTACAGCCGTGGTTGATTCAGGCTTCGGGTGTCAAGATACCCGAGTTCGCAGCTACGCCGCATCCTTAAACTGAATTTGCTTTTCTTTCAGGAATGATTGTAATTCGCCGCTCTGGTACATCTCGCGGACAATATCACAGCCACCAACAAACTCGCCCTTGATGAAGAGTTGTGGGATCGTGGGCCAGTTATTGTATTCTTTGATACCTTGGCGAATGTCGTCATTTTCAAGCACGTTGTAAGCTGTGAAGTTTATGCCAAGATTGTTTAGAATCTGGACAACTGCTGCAGAGAAGCCGCACATAGGAATTTCGCTTGTGCCTTTCATGTATACAACAACATCGTTTGCCTGTAGTTGCTGTTTGATGGTTTCGAATATCGGGTTGGTCATGTTTTTCTCCTTGGTACGCAGTGTTACTTAATTTTGGGGCGATTCTGTTTTGATGGACAAGGCATGAAGCTCGTTCCCCATTTTGCCCTGCAGGGCCGCATACACCAACTGGTGTTGTTGAACCCTGCTTTTCCCTTGAAAAGCCGATGAGACGATTTTAACGGCCCAGTGGTCGTTGTCACCTGCCAGATCCTCGATTGTTATTATACATTCGGGTAGCCCGGCTTCCAAAAGGCCTATAATTTCGTTTTTTTCCAAGGGCATCGCAGTTTTTTGTTTTAAATATGTTAAAATTATGTAAAGATTAACATATCGTTAACAAAAAAGCAAAAGAAATAGGGGGCACACGATGCTAGCCTGGATGATGATTGACCGCGAAGGGTCTATTTGTATCAACTATTGCGATGATGACGCCGATAAACAAATACCCGTTTCTTTTAAATATGATGCAAAAGGCCAGGCGCTCTTCCTCTCGCTGGCTGATGGCAGTCAAAAATGCATCTGCTCGAAGGTCACAAGCCGCATAGAAGACTGTATTGTAAAGGCTGACGAGATATTGCTCAAAACTATTGCAGTCAATCAAACGACTGCATGTGATTATAAATTACTCCCACTAGAACGTGCTTACGGCACTTTGCATTAGTAGATTCTGTTAAGTTTCAAAGGCTTTGGTGGAAAAGCAGAAAAGTTCCAAAGATTCCTGTTGAAAACTCATAGCTGGTATGCAATAAACAAAAAGTCAGCAGAGATAGAAGGATTTTTAGGGTTTCACTTAGGACAAGTGTCTCTTTAAATAGCTGATCCTGCGAGTTGAATTAGGGAAATCAAACTGCGTAAATCTTGTAAAAAAGCCTCAGACTTTCGAAGGCTTTTTTTCTGGGAAATTTCTTAATTAACGTAATATTTTTTAGGCGGCTTCAGCAGTAATCTGTTTATACGCCTCTGCCATGAATCCTTGCATCTTTTGCGTGAGGTCTTGCTCCGTCAGATTCGCGCCTTTTGTTTGCGCGTCTGCCAAAACCTTCTTGTAAACATCACCAAAGCCCGGCTCATCAAGATTCGACCCGACAACTTCCTTGGCGTAGGTTTCTGCGGCAGCGCCGCTTATACCGAATTGACCTGCAATCCAAAGGCCCAGCAATTTGCATGCGCGTGCTTCTACACGGAACTTGGTTTGTTCGTCCATGGCGAACTTGGCTTCAAACGCTTTTTCGCGGTCATCGAATTCTGTCATTTTATGGCTCCTGTTATGGAGATTGAATTAACATTTACCGTGCTATATTTCCATGGTTAAATTCACCAAAGAAGCAAGCACAGGTGTAATATGTGGAAGGGCAATCTTACGTCAAAGCGCCGTCAGGCCTATGATGGTAAATCAAAGACATTATATGAAGGCCCCGAAGCCGAAACCTATGTCCAGTATTTCAAGGACACAATTACTTCTACACATGCTGAGAAAAAGGGCGTGTATTCGGGCAAGGGCGTTTTGTGTAACCGTATCTCGGCGCACTTGATGACCAAGCTGGAAGCTATTGGTATTCCAACGCATTTTATCCGTTCCATCAACATGCGCGAGCAGCTTGTACATAAGCTCGACATGATCCCGCTAGAAGTTACAGTGCGGAATATCGCAGCAGGAGAGTTGGTTAGCAAATTCGATGTCAAAGAGGGAACAGTCCTGCCACGCCCGATCGTCGAGTTCCATTTGAAAAACGACAAGCTCCGTGACCCAATGGTTTGTGAAGACCATATTGTTGCCTTCAACTGGGCTGACCCATACGAGCTAGAAGAAATCGTTATGATGGTCTGGCGCATCAATGATTACCTGAATGGGTTGTTCTCGGGTATCGGTGTGAAGCTTGTTGATTTCAAGGTCGAGTTCGGCCGCATGTGGGGTGAAGATGACGAGCTGTATATTATTCTGGCTGATGAAATTTCCCCCGATGTTTGCCGTCTATGGGACGCAAAGACAGACGAGAAGCTGGACAAGGATTTATTCCGTGAGGGCAAAGACGGCGTTGTTGAAGCCTATCAGGAGATTGCGAAGCGCTTGGGCCTGATTCCCGAGAGTGGAATTCTGGAAGGTGGCAATATGAACGAGCAGATAGCCGCACAGCTTGGCGAGATCGAGAATGTTGTTTCGCCTGATCGTCGTAAGCTGCGTAGTATTAAAACACCCCCAAGGAAAAGCTAATGCGTGCTGTTGTTACAATCATGCCACGGCGTGACCGCACCGATGAAAAAGGCGAAGCGTTGCATCAGGCCATGCAAAAGCAGGGGGCCAGCGGTGTAAAGTCTGTTAGACAGGGAAATATCATTCTGCTCGAGATGGAAGAGGGCGCGACACCTGAAAATGTGAATGATCTTTGTCTCAACTATCTGGTTGATAGTGAGGTTGAGGATTTTGAGGTGATCTTTGAAGGCGCGGCGGAGCAAGAATGAGCTTCCATGATTTTGACGAGTTTCTGGCGGAAGGAAAAAAGCCGCTTTCATTTAAAGACGGCATTCCCCGCTTTACACCTGACGAATCATACTCCACAGGCAATTTTGCGCTGTTGCGTGAAAATCATGCGACTTTACAGCTGGATAGTAAAAACGGCACGACAGACCGCCGTGATACAATTCTTGATCGAACGAAATGGTCACCGGAATTCTTCAAGGGAAAAACAATTCTTGAATGTGGGTGCGGTGCCGGGCCTGATACCGAGATTTTGCGTGGCTTTGGCGCACGTGTCATGGCGGTTGATATTGCCGGTGTTGATATCGCCAAGCGTAATTTGGGGGATGATGACGGCGTACAGTTTGTGCAGGCAAGCATTATGGATTTGCCGTTCAAGCCACAAAGCTTTGATATTGTTTTTTGCCACCGTGTTATCATGCATACGCCTGCACCCGAGAAAACGCTTGATCATATTCTGCAGTTTGTAAAACCGGGTGGCGCAATTTTTATTCACTCTTATGCTTCAGGCCCTGCACAGACATGGCGCTGGAAATATCCGCTACGGCCGTTCACCAAAAAGCTGGACCCTGAAAAACTTTATAATTTCATATGTGGTTACGCACACGGCGCTTTCAAGGTAACGTCAGCATTACGCAAGATACCGGGCGGGCGGGTTATTAATCATGTGCTTATTCCTTTTATGAATTTCAGGCATGCAAAACAGTTTAAAAACCTGACTGACGAGCAGGTTATTGAAATCGGTGTGCATGATACATTTGACGCCCTCAGCCCCCCTTACGACAAACCTATCCCGCCACAAACCATGCTGAAATATGCCCATAAGCACGGGCTGGATAATGTAGAGCTTGAAAAGCGCCAGATGGTGACTTTATTGCGGACAAAAGCCGCCTGACCTGTTGATTGCAGGGCGCTGCCTGCTATAGTTTCCCCCATGTCTGACAATGTACAGAAAACCCCGCTTCATGCGGCCCATATTGCTGCAAATGCCAAAATGGGCGCATTCGCTGGCTATGACATGCCGCTTTATTATCCGCTCGGGGTGATGAAGGAGCATGAATGGACACGCACACATTGCGGCCTCTTTGATGTTTCCCACATGGGGCAGGCCTTGATTGAAGGTGAGAATGTCGGCGTGTTTCTCGAACGGCTCACACCATCTGCCTTTCAAACACTCAAACAAAATGCTGCGCGTTATACCGTACTCACAAATGCAGAGGGTGGTATTATTGATGACCTTATCATTACGCGCCTGAGCGAGAATAAATATTTCATGGTCCTCAATGCTGGCTGCAAGGAAAAAGATATCGCATGGATCAAACAGAGCCTCCCTGCGAATATTCAATTTACACCACTGCCCGAAAAGGCCTTGGTTGCGATACAGGGGCCGCAGGCCGAGCAAGTGATCCGCGAGAGCTGCGGAATTGATCTCTCGGTACTTGGTTATATGAAGCTGACAGAGGCGGTTATTGAAGGCGAAACGGTTTTCATTAGTCGCCTTGGCTATACGGGTGAAGATGGTTTCGAGATATCGGTATCAGATAAAAAGGCTGAAACTGTATGGAACAAGCTTGCAGCGCACTCAGCCGCGCAACCTGTTGGCCTTGCCGCACGTGATAGTTTGCGCCTTGAAATGGGTTATTGCCTTTACAGCCATGATATTGATGAGACGACATCGCCGGTTGAAGCAGATCTAACATGGACATTCCGCAAGAATAATTTTGAATTTATAGGCTGCGAAAGAATTAAGCGCGAGCTTGCCGAGGGCGCAAAGCGTAAACGTGTTGGCTTCCGCCTGCTTGAGAAGGGTGTGGCGCGTGAGCATTGTAAAGTGCAGGATGTAAACGGGCGTAAAGTGGGCGAGATTACAAGCGGCGGCTTTTCGCCGACACTGCAAATGGGCCTCGGGCAAATTTATGTTGAGGCGCCTGCAAGCACTGTGGGTACAAAAATAAATATTCTTGTGCGGGATAAGCTTGTGGCAGCTGAAGTAGCTGCCATGCCCTTCTTGCAACCAAAAACAAAAACGACAGTCAAAGCGGCGTAGTAAGGAGTAAGGCTATGACAGTAAAATATACAAAGGACCATGAATGGATCGACACAACAAGCGGCAAAACAGGTATTACCGATTACGCGCGTGACGCGCTGGGTGATCTTGTGTTCCTTGATTTGCCAAAGGCAGGCCGCATACTAAAGCGTAAGGAATATTACGCTGTTGTTGAGAGTGTAAAAGCGGCGAGTGAGATTTATGCGCCTGTAGCTGGTGAAATTGTTGCTGTGAATGATAATCTGGCTAACAGCCTTGATGATTTGAAAGAGGACCTTGATAAAGGTTGGATTGTGCAATTGAAAATTGCTGATGCAGGCGATCTGAATGATTTAATGGATAAAGCCGCATACGACGCATATTTGAGAACATTGGGATAGAACTAAGTGAGTGCACTTGTACCGCGTATATATCTTGCAGGGCCGCAGGTTTTTTATCCCGCGCCCGAGGGGATCTTTGAAAGGATGAAGGCAATCTGTGCTGCGCACGGGCTTGAAGGTGTTGCGCCGATTGATTCACAAATGGGATTAGAAGGTGTAGAGCCGGGGCGCCCGTTGTTCAGAAGGATTGTGCAAGGAGATTTTGATTTAATTGATACGTGTGATGGCGGCATTTTTTGTCTGGACCCATGGCGCGGTGTTGAAATGGATACAGGAACAGCGATTGAAATTGGCTATATGGTACCGCAAAAGAAACCAATGAGCGGCTGGACAAGCGATCCGCGTTTCTATCCGCAAAAAATCAAAGATCACTTTGCGGGACACGCTATGCAAGGCGCGGGCAAAAATACAATGGGTGCTACGTCAGGGGTTTTGCGTGATCCTGAAGGCATGCTGATCCATTCCGAAGGGCTTTATATGCATGGTATGGCGCAAATGCCAATAGAAATGGCAGGCGGTGAGGTTTTTGCCGCCAAAGACTGGGACGGCGCCTTTACACAAGCGGTTCAGCATATAAAAATGCAGTTCGATAGAAACCAATCCCTTCAACCAAGTCCACGGTAACGATATGCGCTATTTACCACTGACGAAAAAAGACAGAAGTGACATGCTCGCCGCCATCGGCGTGAAACATGTTGATGATCTTTTCCGCGATGTGCCGCGCAAAGAGATGCGCAAAGAACCGGCCGATATTGCGTTACAAAAAGGCGAGCTGGAAGTTGAACGCATTATAGCGGGGTATGCAAACCAGAACCAGCCAGCAGGTGCTGGCCCTTTCTTTCTGGGCGCCGGTATTTACAACCACCATATCCCGTCGACTGTTGATTATATTATTCAGCGCTCTGAATTTTTAACGGCCTATACGCCCTACCAGCCCGAGATTGCACAAGGCACGCTGCAGGTTATTTTTGAATATCAAAGTATGATCTGCCAATTGACGGGGATGGATATTGCGAATGCGTCCCTCTATGACGGGGCAACATCACTCGCTGAAGCGGCTTTGATGGCAATGCGCCTTACAGGTCGTAGCAAGGTGGCTGTGCATGGTGATTTACATCCGCATTATCATCAGGTTCTCGGGACATATTTAACAGGCCATGAGGCGCATGGCTTTGCAGACACGCTTAATGCTGAGGCTGCATGCCTTGTCGTGCAATATCCAGATTTCCGTGGTGAAATCCCTGATCTGAAAAAATTGCGCGCAGAATGTGACAAGATTGATGCCAAGCTTGTTGTTGTTGTAACTGAAATCGTGGCGCTGGGG
Source organism: Alphaproteobacteria bacterium (assembly GCA_016125135.1). GTDB lineage: Bacteria > Pseudomonadota > Alphaproteobacteria > Micavibrionales > Micavibrionaceae > RI-185. Next base: position 10,444 of record WGMJ01000015.1, read on the forward strand.
CTGTTGCCTGCACCTGTTGAAGCCGACATTGTATGCGGCGAGGGGCAATCACTCGGGCTTCCAATGTCTTATGGCGGCCCGCACTTGGGTATATTTGCGTGCAGGGAGGCCTATTTGCGGCAAATGCCGGGGCGGCTTTGCGGTGAAACAGTGGATGCCGACGGTCGTAAATCATATGTATTAACCCTCAGCACGCGCGAGCAGCATATCAGGCGTGACAAGGCAACATCGAATATCTGCACAAACCAGGGCTTATGTGCGCTGGCATTTACCGTGCATCTTTCTTTGTTGGGTGAAGCGGGGTTCAAACATCTCGCGCAGTTAAACCATGAACGCGCTTGCGCGCTGGCAGATGCCGTTGCAAAAGTTTCAGGTATAAAAGTAAAAAACAAAACATTCTTCAACGAATTTGCTGTCGAACTTCCGTATAACGCCAAAGAATTTGTGGCCATGGCGGCTGATATGGAATTTATCGCCGGTTATGCGCTTGAGGGGAATGAGTTGCTACTCGCCGCAACTGAAATGACAACGGATGATGATATCAAGGCGCTTTGTTTGCTGCTTGCGGGGTACAGACCATGAATGCAGAAGCAATGAAGAAAGTCGCAAATGATACACAAAAGCACGATGATATAATCGGTGCGACGCGCGGACTGAACTATGACGAAAAATGCCTGTTTGATTATCCGGCAGCCGATGAATCGGGTGTTGATCTGCCGTCATTACAGAACATTAAGCTTCGCACGGGCCACAAAGCACGTGAGCATGTGGGCTTGCCACAGGTGAAGGAGCCAGAAGTGCTACGCCATTTCGTAAGGCTTTCAACCAAGAACTATTCAATTGATTCAGGTATCTTCCCGCTGGGTTCCTGCACGATGAAGCATAATCCGCGGTTAAATGAAAAGGCTGCACGCTTTGCAGGTTTTGCGCATATTCACCCATTGCAACCACAAAGCACGGTACAGGGTGCGCTGGCTGTGATGCATGAGCTGCAAAATATGCTGGCCGAACTTACAGGCTTGCCCGGGGTTTGTTTAACACCGGCCGCTGGTGCGCATGGCGAGCTTGCAGGTTTGATGACAATCAAACGCGCGCATGAGCTAAAAGGTAACGGACACAAGAAAATTGTTCTTATCCCTGATAGTGCGCACGGTACAAACCCTGCAACGGCTGTTATGTGTGGTTATGAAGTGCGTAACATCCCGACAAAAGAAACAGGCCGCTTAACATTGGCTGCTTTTAAAGAGGCGCTCGGCGATGGCAAAGATGTTGCTGGTATGATGGTCACAAACCCTAATACATGCGGGCTATTCGAGCGCGAGATTGTTGAAATTGCTGATCTGCTTCATAAGGCGGGTGGCTATTTTTATTGTGATGGGGCAAACTTCAATGCGCTTGTTGGTAAAATTCGCCCGGCCGATTTCGGTGTTGATGTGATGCATATCAACCTGCACAAAACATTCTCGACACCACATGGTGGCGGCGGCCCGGGTTCAGGCCCGATCTGTGTAACAGAAGAGCTCGCGCCTTATATGCCTTCTCCTGTTGTGATTAAAGAGAATGACGAGAGCTACAGGCTTGAGGAAGATGGCGAGCGTGAAACATCGCTTGGCCGCTTGAAAGGTTTCCAAGGGCAATTTGGTATGCATGTACGCGCTCTCACTTATATATTGTCACATGGGGCTGACGGTTTGCGCCAGATCGCGGAAGATGCAGTACTGAATGCCAACTATGTGTTAAGCCAGCTCAAAAATGACTATCACGTGCCATTTGAAGGCCCATGCATGCATGAATGCTTGCTAACGGATAAATTGCAGAAGGATTCGGGTGTCACAACGCTTGATATCGCCAAAACGCTTGTGGAGTACGGAATCCACCCCATGACCGTTTATTTCCCGCTGGTGGTGCAGGGGGCCATGCTGATCGAGCCGACCGAAACCGAATCCCGCGAATCGATTGACCGGCTTATAGCCGTTCTGAAGCAGGCCGCAGCTGATTCCAAGGCTGGATATTCTGAAAAACTGCAGAAAAACCCCGTTTCGGCACCTCGTAGAAGGTTAGATGAGGTAAAAGCGGCTCGTGAGCCTAAATTAAGGTGGAAACCCAATTAATACTTGGGAACCAATTAATTTTGGCTAATTCCATAATTTTGCTTGACAAAACACCCTCTAAATCGTTAAAACTTCGTTAATTACATATTTGTGTGTTATGTGAAAACCATCCTTTGGAGAGATGAAATGAAGCTTTTAAGTGTATTCGGACGTGCAAAATCACAGCAATCACCACGCGCCTCGTGGTTACTGAGAACTGGCTTTGCTTTTAGCGCAATGCTCACAGCTTTTGCTATGCAGGCTGAAACAACACCAGCATTCGCACAAGAAGGTGCTTCTGCCCAAAGCCTAGATGCAGCATACACACCGTCACAACAAGTACGCAGAGCAGATTCACTTGCTGCTGAATGTATGACAGATTTCTGTGAGAACACGAATGGCCGTGACCGCCAGACACTTTCTGATGGAACACGCTGGAACGGCGTTGCTGTTACTGCAAACGGGCGCGTCGCCTGTTCGCGTCTTGCATCATCTTATGGTGTAACATTGAATGACCTAGACTGGGATCGTCCGATTACTGAATGTGAAAACCGCATCACAGGCCGTGCCATCATTGACTACCTCAACCAGACCTATGGTTTCTCATCGACAGATGATCTGGTTCAGGCAGGTTGGGGAAGTGTGCATAACGGTGTTTTTACATTCTCATTGAACAAAGCACGTGTCATCGAAATCCTGCAGGCATTCTCTGCTGATTGTCAGGCCGAAGAAGTTGTTCCCGGCACGCCGAACCGCATCGAGGCATACGTAGCACCTGCAATTGTTGCAGCCCCTGCGCTAGCCCCATTGGAATTGTCTCCTTTTGTTAACCTTGGCGATGCTGAAGGTGAAGTAAACGAAGTTCTTTCTCCTGATGTTTCAGTTGTTCCAACACCAGGCCCTGTTAATTCAACAGTAACTGTTGAAGCGCCACGCGGCGTTGATATTATTGTAGATGGTGCAAATGTTGGTAATACTTACAGCAGAGATGGCTTGCTAACAGACGATGATTTCGGATTCCAATCGCGTCATGAAGGTTCAGGCGTGGCCACAGTTACGCTAAGAGACTGTGAGCAAGGAAACCTTGATAATTGTGCAACAGCTTCTGATAACGGTACCCTTACATGGAATGCAGCACCACGCGAGATTGAAGGTGGACTCTACCGTGTTGCAACGCCGGGCACGCCGTTTAACACTTCAGTGCCTTTCTTTACAGATGACGAAGGTGTTAATACTGGTTCATTCCTGAACGCGCGCCCTGATGGCTTTGAAATTGATGCTGAATTGAACGTCGGTGAAGGCGGACTTCAATTGGGCACAGCAGCGGATGTTACATGGACAAATGGCCGCTGGGAAGTGAATGTAGGTGCCATGTCCCGTCCACAAGGTCCGATTACTATGGAAGGCCTTCTAAATGGTGATATGGATAGCCAATTAGTTCCTTATGGCAGTGTGTCATTTGACGTGTTCAACGATTCTGATGCAGCGTTCCGTGCACGCCTTTACGGATCTGTCGAGCCATCACTTGTTGGCTTGCCGCCTGCTAATGTTCGTGGCTCTCTGACAGGTACAAATGCAACAGCAATTCTAGCTGATGCAGCTGGAACAGATCCTGTTGCTTTGGGTGGTGCTTTGCTTGAGTATAGCCCGAATGACGGTGATACAGTTATAGCGTTGGATGTTGCTGGTGGTATTACACTGGATAGTCTTGCCGGCGATGATGTTACGGGTGATGTTGCCTATCTGTGTAATAATTGCGGCAACGAAGCCGATGATGCGGCACCATGGCGTGCAACATTGTCAGCAACCCACAATTTCAATCTTTTGGGATCGCCTGATGATAGTAACGTTACAGCCTATGTTGGCCGTTTTGGTGGCGCGGAATCCCGCATGATACCAGATCACCTTGAAATGGGGCCGATGGAAGGTGACATTGCTGGTGTATCGGGCTTCGTAAGCACAGGTCGTTTCGAGCTTGAAGGGAATTACAGTACCTTGAATGCGGATTGTGAAGTAAACTGTACAGCGCCTGCTGAAATTGAAGCACAAAGCAGTGGTGTTGCAGCGAATGTTGTATTCCGTGATGTTGACTGGGCTGGTGGCGCTGACCTGCGTTTTGGACCATTTGCCGAGCAGGTAAGTGTTACAGAGGGTCAATATGGTGCCCCGGGTCGCTTTGTTAGCTACGATGCTCAAAGTTACGGTTTACGTGTTGAGGGGCGTTGGCAACTGGAGAATGATTGGAATGTCAGTGCAGGTTTACAAGTATCTCAAGATAATGTTGAGCAAGAGTACGGGCGAACAAACCGCGCTGGCTTCTCTGGGTCAACAACCAATCAAGATGATGATTTAAACGTTTCAGCTGCACTTCGCGTTGGCCGTCGCTTCTAAGAAAATAAGGATAAACAAAAGAAAACCGCTGAACAGAGTTCAGCGGTTTTTTGTTGTCTGTATTTGGAGGGCTATTTCAGCTCATCGGGTCTAAACACCGGATAAACAGAAACGCTCATAATTCCACTATAGCAGGGGTTTGTGGCAGAATTTGCGGCAGAATTTGTCACATTTTCGCCATATTCTGGCTGTAGGCGGGGCTTTGCATTTCAGTTAAGCGGCTGATTGTACGGTCAAATTCAAAGGAATGGTCGTGTCCGGCATAGATTTTCTCAGGCGGTGCGTCGGCGGTTGCGATGATCAAGCGGCGATGTTCATAAAGAACATCGACCAGTAACATCAGCCTTTTGGCTTCGTTGCGTTTTGCTTCACCAAGCTGCGGTATATTCTCGAGGAAGAGTACCTGAAACTGGCTGGCAAGCGTTATATAGTCTTCAGCGCCCAGTGGCTTCTCACAAAGGTCATGAAAACTACAACGCGCTATAGGGCCAACGGTGGCGGGGATTTCAAGCCTATGGCCTTTTACATGCAGGGTTTGCGGCACGCTTGGCTGGCCCTGCGTCATATTGCTGAACAGTTTCTCGAACTCTGCGGCACTTTCGGCGCCCAAAGGCCAGAGGTAAAGCCTGTGCCCTTCCAGCAGGCGGCGGCGGTAGTCCTGCCCGCCATCAAGCTGATGCACATAGAGGCGTTCTTCCAGCAGATCAATAAAAGGGATAAAGCGGTCACGCTGTAGCCCGCCTTCATAGAGGCTTTCTGGTGTAAAGTTACTGGTGAGTACCACAATAAGGCCCTGCGCAAAAAGCGCGGTAAAAAGCCTGTCGAGTATCATGGCGTCCGCTACATCAGTCACGTGAAACTCATCAAAGCAAAGATACTTCACATCCTTGGCGATTTCTTTGGCGTAGCGGGGCAACATATCATCAACTTTGTCACCACGGTGGGTATGCATATATTCGTGCACCCCGATCATAAAGGCGTGGAAATGGATACGTTTTTTTTTTGTGTTTGCTGGCAGGAAATCATAAAACAGGTCCATCAGCATGGTTTTACCGCGGCCAACTGGCCCATAAAGGTAAATACCCTGTTTGGCGGCGGATTGTTTTTTGCTCAGTAGTGTCTTTTTTGAAGATGTTGGTACAAGCAGTTTTTCAAAAAGGGCGATTGCCTCTTCCTGTTGCGGGTCGGCGACAAGATTATGGTCTTTAATCCGCCGGTGGTACTTGGAGAGCAAATCGTTCATTGTTCTTTTTTTCTATCTGGCGGGCAAAGAGAATTGAAATCTCGTAAAGGAGCCAGAGCGGTATAGCAAGGGCTGATTGGCTGATAATATCGGGTGTGGGTGTTAGAACGGCACCGATAACAAACGCACCGATAATTGCGTAGCGGCGTGTTTTAACCAGTGTTTCAACCTGTAGCAGCCCCGCACGGACAAGCAGGGTAAGCACAAGCGGCAGCTGGAAGCACATGCCAAAAGCAAAAACGAGCATCATGACAAGATCCAGATAATCACTTACGCGGGCTTCAAGCTGGATGGGAAGAACTGTTTCAGCCCCTGTACTCTGGAAGCTGAGGAAAAACTCCCATGCAAAAGGGATCACCACATAATAAACAAGCGCGCCGCCGAGATAGAAGAGGAGCGGAGTGAGAACAAGGAACGGCAGAAAGGCGCGTTTTTCGTTCTGGTAGAGGCCCGGTGCCATAAAAAGCCATATCTGCGAAAGCAGAAACGGGAAGGTAGCATAGATGCCCGCAAACAGCGCAACCTTCACATAGGTCATAAAGGCTTCGGCAAGGTTTGTATAAATCAACCTGTTGGTGCTTTCGCCACCTGTATCCATGGCTTTGGCCAGTGGCTCGACCAGAAAACCATAAACAGGCTTTGCAAAAATATAGGCAATAATACTGGCCACCAACATAATCCCGAGGCTTAACACAAGGCGCTTGCGCAGCTCGAGTAGATGGTCAACCAGCTTTGACCGTTCTTCTTGATAAGTTGTATCACTCATCGTTTACGGCCTTTTTGGGTAATTGTTTTATGGGCGGCGGCTCGTCGCTCTCGACAATATCAAAATCACGCTCGTCATTATCTTGCTTGCCGCTTTTGCTGACCTCGGCATCAGCCATAAAAGCATCGAATTGCTGTGAAAGCGCAAACTGCAAATTTGTAATACGGCGCATAAGCTTGCCAAGCCCATACATAATGTCGGGAAGCTGTTTCGGGCCGACGGCCAGAATGGTAATGGCGGCGATAAGGAATAATTCTGACCAGCCAAGATTAAACATAGAAAAGCCTAAAGCGCGGTGTTACTGGGGTTTCTCTTTGTCGCTTGAAGCGTCATCTTTCATGCCTTGCTTGAAGCTTTTAATGCCTTGCGCAAGGTCGCCCATCAGGCGCGGCAGACGGCCCGCCCCGAATATAAAAAATACAATAACCGCAATTAATACGAGTTCCCAAAAACCAGGCATTGTTTAATCCTCATCCTCTTCTTCATCATCTGAATCATCATCGTCGTAATCTTCATCATCGTCTTCCGCGGTTTCGTCCTCGGAATCCTCATCGCTTTCCTCGTCATCACTTTCATCATCCGCATCGTCCAAGCTGACGCGGCTGTCATATGTATCGTCATCGATCTCGTCATCTTCATCGTCTTCTGAATCATTATCCGATGCTTCTTCAGCTTCAATACCGTCAAACAGGTCAGGGTCGGGCAGGGTATCGATTGCAGGGCGTGCATCCAGCAGGCCGGCGGCTTTCAAATCCTCAAGACCTGGCAGTTCATTGAGTGTTTCAAGGCCGAAATGGTCAAGGAAGGCAGGGGTTGTTAGCCATGTCAGCGGACGGCCCGGAATCTCGCGGCGTTTGCCGGGTTTGATCCAGCCCATTTCCATTAAAATATCAAGCGTGCCTTTGTGTGTCATCACACCGCGGATACTTTCAATCTCGGTGCGTGTCACGGGCTGGTGGTAAGCAATCACTGCCATTGTTTCAAGTGCCGCACGTGAAAGCTTGCGTGTCTCTTCCTTCTCAAGCGTCAGGTAGGGTGCAAGTTCTGTACGTGTTCTGAAAGCATAAGCGCCGGCACGTTCAACAATCTCTACGGCGCGGTTTGCGTATTCAGCGCGGAGTTCTTCAATCAAGGCAGGGATATCCGCTTCATCGGGCATACGTGTTTTCAACGCATTCACCGACATCGGTGTCGCAGAGGCAAATAGCAGGCCTTCCAGCACATGCTTCGGATCTATCTCACTCGCTGTCACTTCTTGGGTGCTCATCGTTTGTGTCCTCGTTTGTAAATTCATGGGGGTTGTCATTTTCAGTTGTTTCAGTGTCGTATTCGCCCTCAACAGCCGCGCGCAGGTAAACAGGGCGGAACGGGCCATCCTGCCGTATTTCGAGTTTGCCTTGCTTTGCCATCTCGAGTGTTGCGGTGAAGGTAGACGCAAAGCTTGAACGTGTATAAAGCTTGTCACCATTCTGGGCGAGGAAGCTTTCAAGCGTTGTCCAAACTGTAAAGCGGCCCTTTTTCGGCAGTTGGCCCAGCATTTTCTGCAAGCGCGCCATCGCTTCTTCGGCCGAAACAAGGTGGAATGTGGGCGGTGCATAAATGCCGCTCTCTTTACGCACACGGATATCACCGTATGCAGAAAGTAATTCATAAAGTGTTACATCCCACAGTGATTTGGTTTTTGTTTTCCAGCCCTCTGGTTGGCCACGCCCGAAAACACCGCGCATAAGCTTGGCGCGTTCCATCAACTGGTCGGCGGCGTTGCGCATCGCTTCCAAACGGCGCAACTGGTAGGCAAGCGCCGCTGCCATTTCTTCGGCGGTTGGTTCTTCCTCGTTCTGCTCTTCTTGCGGAAGCAGCAGACGTGATTTCAAGTAAGCAAGCCACGCCGCCATAACCAGATATTCAGCGGCAAGGTCAAGGCGCAGTTCTTTTGCACGGTCAACGAAAGCGAGATACTGGCGGACAAGCTGCAGGATTGAAATTTGCGCAAGATCAACCTTTTGCGTGCGTGCCATTTCAAGCAACACATCAATCGGGCCTTCATAGCCATCAATGTTCAACAGGAAGGCATCAGACTCATGGCCACCACCTGCAGCTAAATCGGCATAGGACCGTGGCGGGTCTTCCTGAAAATCATTCGAAATCGTCATTGTCGGTGTCATTTATTTATTCTTTAAAACGGCCCAGCTTTTCTTGAAGCGTTTCCAGCTCTCGTCTGTCAGCACTGGCAGGGTTTGTGTCATTTCCCGCATGGCTGTCATATCGGCCCAACAATAGAGGGCGGCATCGCAACCGCTTTCCACGCTCAGGCGCGCTCTTTCTGCTATGCTGCCATAGCGATCCAGCGCTTTCATATCAAGGTCATCAGACAACAAAAACCCTTTGAAACCCAAGCTTTTTCGTACAATTTGGTCAATAATCAGGGGGGAAAGGCTTGATGGACGCTCTGAATCCACTTCAGGGTACAAAATATGGGCCATCATGCCCCAAATCTGGCTCCCCACAAGGCTTTTTGCCGCGAATCGGAAAGGCACAAAATCGGTCTTTTCCAGCTCCGAAAGGGGTGTGTTTACGACCGGCAAATCGAGGTGGCTATCAACTGTTGCGCGGCCATGGCCGGGGATATGCTTGATGACAGGCATAATGCCTGCTTTCAAGAACTCTTTGCAAATCCGCAGGCCATTCTTTTTAACTGTGTCGGCGTCATGGCCGAGGGCGCGGTCATTAATCACTTCACTTGTATCGCTTTGAAGAATATCAAGTACGGGCGAACAATCGACATTAATGCCGACGGCGCGGAGCTCATGCGCGATCTCCCATGTGGAATTCACAAGTGTTGTTTTGTCGGCAACTTGCTTGAGTGGCGGCAGATGTTGTTTCCATTGCGGAGGCTTCAGACGCTGTACGCGCCCGCCTTCCTGATCAATCAAGATAGGGCAATTCCAGCCCACTGTTTCTTTCAGTGTTTTAACAAGGTGGGCAAGTTGTGCGGGGTCTTCAATATTGCGTCCGAATAAAATAAAGCCCAGCGGATTGGCCGCACGAAAGAAATCAGCTTCTGCACGGTTCAATGTCGGCCCTGCAATTGAAAAGATCGCGGCGAGCGGTCTTTTCTCGGGCAGATGTTTGAGGGTGTTTTTACCAAACATTAGCGAACAACAAGGCAGCTGCCGCTAGATTTGCTGTTCATGCTACTGCACAGGCTGCTGGCTTGTGCTTCGGCAAGCGGGCCTGCCTGTATGCGCACAAACTGCCCTTGGCCATCAACAGTGGCAGGAATAAACCGTGGTGAAAGTGATGAAAGGAGATCACCATTTGCTTTTCTGATCTTCTCCCATTGGGCTTGCGCGTCGGCCTGTGTGCGCACTGAACCTAGCTGCACATAAGTGCCGCTGGCTGGGTTCGCAGCGGATGGCGTGGCTAGTTCAACCGGTGCGTTTTCAACAATCGGCTTCATGCCAACGGAAGGCGCTGGGTTCGGGCCTTTCAAGTCGCTATTCAAAGCTTCTTCGGCAGATACCTTACTACGGCCTAATACGTTGGGAAGTTTGTCGTAGGAGGGGACGCCGGCACCTGCTGTGCGCTCGGGGTCTTCGTTTGTAGAGGCAGTTGTCGCAGGCTGAACACGTGAAGCAACAATCGGTTGGTTTGGCGCTGCGGCTGGCTGGCTTAGCAGTTTATCTGCCATGCTTGCAGATGTTGCTGGTGCTTGCTGTGTTGTGCCAGTTGTTTTTGCTACAGGCGGGTAAACTTTGTTGGGTGAATAAGGCTCGTCATAAACAGATTTATAGACCGAGTTGTTATTGCCAATTTGTGCAGGCTTCGGCTCTTCTAGCTTTTTGATTTGCGGCCCTAATGATGATTTCATCTGGGTCGTTGCCGGTTTTTCTTCTTTTTTCGTCTCTACTTTTTCTTCTGCAGGGGCTTCCTCTGCCGCTTTCACTTCTTCAACTGGTGCTTCTGCTACATCGGTTGTAGGCACTTCCGTTTCGGCGAGGGCTGTTTTCTCTTCAGCAGAATCATCAGCGCTTGGCGCAGTTTTTGATTCTGTTATATCGGTTGTAATGTCTGTTGGTGCAGCTGCATCTGCTGACTCCGTAGTATCGGGCTTGGCAGCTTCTGTTTCAGCAAAAAGATTTTCTGTTTTAGGCTCTTCGGCAGGGGTGGTTTCGGCAAGGCTTTCAGATGGTGTAGCTGAATCGGAAGCTGCAACGGGTTCGACAGCTTCGGCCGCAGAGGTATCATCAACAACGTTTTCGCCTGTTGCATCAGCTGTTTTTTCCGCGTCTGTTTTGAATGAGTCAAAAATAGCGCTGTCGCTTCCGGGAACGAGATTACCATCAGCAGGCGCTTCTTCTCCTTCGGGGGCTGTTTTAAAGGCTGTGTCTTCTTCAGCGGGGACAACGGGTGTGTTTTGTGGCTCGAACTGGTTCAGAACAAATGTGTTAATACCCCAAACAGCGCCACCTAGAAGTACGGCAATCCCGAGGACCAAACCAACAAATTGGCCGATCATGCGCATTTGCGAGGACATGCGTGTTGAAACATGTGTTCTCAGCGCTTCTGCTTGCTCGTTGCGTGGGTCATCGAATTCATCGTGCTGGGTCATAATTTCGGGCCTCTCCTAAATTGGCTTTATATAAGCGTGGGAAGCCCAAAAATTATTTCAAATCCCAGTACAAGTCAAACAGCCTTTCGTGCTCGCGGATGGCGTAACGGTCGGTCATTCCGGCGATATAATCGGCGACAATACGTGCCTTGTTTGTCGCGTTCTGGTGACCGTTAACGGCTGCAATTTTGTCGCGCCAATGCTCGTCTAGCAAGTTAGGACGTTCCATATAAACGCGAAATAGGTCGGCGATGATAATCTCGACCTTGTTACGGATGCGGTCGACTGTGTAATGGCGGTACATATTCGCCATTAAAAATTGTTTTAATTCAATGACTTCTGGCTCAAGCTGTATCGAAAACGCTACGATCGGTATCTTTAATCCGCGGACGTCATCAGGGCTTTGGGCCTTGCTATCCTTCAGTCTCATCTGGCTTTCTGAAAGTACGTCATTGGCCATCTCGCCGATCATCTCGCGGATAATCTCGTGGATCAACATGGTTTCCGGAATATCAGGGTATTCCTTGCGTTTGGCTTTGGCGATCCGCCCGATCAATTTTACAGAAGATATGTCATTTAATGTGAATAAACCAGCGTTCAGCCCGTCCTCCACATCGTGGTTGTTATAGGCGATATCATCGGCGAGGGCGGCGACCTGGGCCTCGACAGGGGCAAAATTTGTAAGGCCGATCCCCATTTTCGATGAAACTTCCAGAATGGTCTTGTCGTTCGTTTCAATAGGGCCGTTATGTTTGATAACGCCTTCAAGTGTTTCGAATGTCAGGTTCAGCCCTGCCCATTTCGGATATTTCTCTTCCAGATGGGTGAGGATACGAAGTGATTGTGCGTTATGCTCGAAGCCGTCATAAGGCTCCATGCATTTTTTAAGTACGTCTTCACCGGCGTGGGCGAAAGGTGTGTGGCCAAGGTCATGGCTGAGGGCAACGGTTTCCGCGAGGTCTTCATTGACAAAGAGCGAGCGGGCAAGTGACCGGGCGATTTGTGCAACTTCTAGCGTATGCGTAAGGCGTGTGCGGTAATGATCGCCTTCATGATAGACGAATACTTGGGTTTTATATTTCAGGCGACGAAAGGCGCTGGAATGGATGATACGGTCACGGTCGCGCTGGAAGCAGGTACGGTGCCGTGAGGGCGGTTCTTCATGCATGCGTCCTTTGGAATGTTCGGGCACGCAGGCATAGGGCGCAAGCGGCAGGGCGCAATAATTATAGCCTGTGTCGGCGGTGGTTTGGCCGGAGGGGGCTGGTTTATTCATACCTTTGGAGTATATATATATTTATGAGTTTAATCATCACCGAAAATGCAAAAAACCGCATAAATGCCATCCGCGAGAAGCGGGGGGACGAAAAACTGCGGCTTCGCATTACCGTTGAGGGTGGGGGCTGCTCGGGCTTCCAGTACAAGCTGTCATTTGATAGCGCCTTAAGCGAAGAAGACACGGTTTTTGATGAAACGGTGGTGACAGATACAACCTCGCTGCCCTTACTCAACGATTCAACAGTTGATTTTGAATCCGGCCTGATGGGTGAGGATTTTGTGATTAAAAACCCCAACGCATCGTCTTCCTGCGGTTGCGGTACATCTTTCGCGGTGTAATACTAGCCCTATGGGCTTTCTCTTTGTTTTTCTCGGTGGTGGTTTGGGCGCTTTAGGGCGCTACGGCGTTTCAATATTAACGCGCGGGTATTTGCTGCTATCGTTCCCATGGGCCACTTTTATTGCCAATCTTATCGGGGCTTTGCTCATCGGTCTTATTATTGCGTGGGGCGAGAAGCACGCGCTTTCACTCAACATGAAGCTTTTTCTGGTCACTGGGTTACTCGGTGGTTTTACAACCTTCTCGGCCTTCTCGTTAGAATCTGCTGCCATGCTACAACGTGGCGATTATGCGCTTTGCGCCATCTATGTGCTGGCCAGTGTAGCAGGGACGCTCGCCCTTGTGTTTGCCGGTAAATTTCTGGGCGGTTTAATATGAAGGTTGCAACATGGAACGTGAACTCCATCAAGCAGCGCACGCAGCATGTGCTGCGCTGGCTCGAACGTGAAAAGCCTGACGCGCTTTGTTTACAAGAGCTGAAAGGGCTTGAATTCCCCGCCGATACATTCAAGCAAGCGGGGTATGAAAGTCTGTTCGTAGCCCAGAAAGCCTATAACGGCGTGGCTTTTCTGACACGCGAACCTGCTGAACTGATAAGCGATAAACTAACCGGCGAGGCAGACGAGCCAGCCCGTTATATGGAGATAAAATATAAGGGCATTACGCTGGTAGGCATTTACGCGCCCAATGGTAACCCGCTAGGGACCGAGAAATTCGATATCAAGAAAAGCTGGACGCGCAAACTGATAGAAAAAGTGCAAGCCAAGCGCAAAGCACGTGAGGATTTTCTGGTAATGGGAGATTTCAACATCATCCCCGAAGACCGTGATTGTTATGACCCCGCCTTATGGCGCAATGATGCACTCTATCACCCTGACTCTGTTGCGCTTTTAAATGAACTGCGTAACACGGGCCTGACAGATGCTTTCCGCACGGGGAATGATGAAGACGCGCAATATACGTTCTGGGATTATCAGGCAGGGGCATGGCAGCGGAACAACGGCATCCGTATCGACCATATTATGCTCTCACCACGCCTTGCCGACGGGCTTAAAAATTGCGTGATCTATAAGCAAGCGCGTGCAGAAGAACAACCCTCCGACCATGTGCCTGTATGGGCCATTCTCTCGTAACGTCTACGCTATATACGTCATCCCCGACTTGATCGGGGATCTCAGGGGACACATCACAAGATCCTCGTTTTCACGAGGATGACGGATGCAAAAAATGTGACCAAATTAAGGCGCACAAAATACTTGCATTCGCGCAAGAGACTCTGCTAAAGCTAATCCCTAATCAAAATTTGGAGAGAAATAATGTTGCGCGATATGTTCGATTTCGGCAAGCAGAGAACACCTGTTGAAGCTGTTGCTTTTTACCTGTTCTATGTTGGCTGCTTTACGCTTGTAAGCCTTGCTTTAGGCGCTTGATAATCACAACTGTCAGTGCGGCAGCGATTGCCGCCGACAGGATAAAATTATAATTGGCCATCGAAAGGCCGAATAAATCCCACGGGATCACATCACACCGCACTGTCGGTGTGTTTTGCAATCTGGCAAGGATATCTTCAACTGATCCGTCCAAGCTTCCGCCCGAGCAACCACCGCTCACCCACCATTTGCGCTCGACACCTGTGTGGTAAAACGCAATGGCGGCCTCTGTGATAAACAGGGCCAGTTGCAAAAACAGCGCGGGGAACCCCAGCTTGCGCGCGAGTAACGCGATAACCCCCACGGCAATAACCAACCCCAGCGGGATACGCTGGTAAATACAAAGCTCGCACGGATGCAGGCCCAGCACATATTGCGAAAACAGCGCAAACCCCAGCGAAAGAGCCGCATACAGCGCCAGCGCGCCATGAAAATAGCGCGTTTCAGCCGGAATTTTGAAAAAACTTGAAGCCATGGCAAAAAACTATATAGTCTCCCCCATATATATCACAAGTGCCCCTGTGGTGGAATTGGTAGACGCGCTCGACTCAAAATCGAGTACCGAAAGGTGTGTTGGTTCGAGTCCGACCAGGGGCACCATCTATTTTAGAAGTGTTATTTCCCCTTTTTCCCATGTAGGCCCCCAATTAAAAAGGACTTCTTTTTCTATAGAGGCCGCATTATCGGAAGAGAACAGTATTCCAAGTATATACTTTTTATTGATCTCAAATTTAAGCTTGTCGCGTACACTGTTAGGAGTTTGTTTACTGGCAAGTCTTGAGTGCTCAATCTTCCTAAGTAAATTATTATAGCCATCAGATACTTCCATATATGAGGTGAAAGCTACATCAATGTATTGTTGTGTTTGCCCCTGTAAGTCAATTTTCTCTTCTTGTTGGTTAGCCCAAGATAGTGGAGTAGTCTCACCATAAGGCAAGGCTATCCTGCTTTCGTCTTCCCCCAGCATTTGAATTCGGATTAAAGAGGCTGTACAGTTCTTGATCGTTTTTCCTCCAATGTTTTTAACAAGAAGTCGAAAGTAAATTGCGGGCGACCCATCTGAGAAACTTGTTTTCTGAATGCAGCCAGAGACATCTTTATTGCCTTGAATCTCTAATTCTGGCTCTTGAAGTTTTTGAGCTTCCGAAGCGATGACAAATAAAATGAAGATGAGTATTAATAAGGAGGTGATTAATGCCCAATTGAGCAGCGAGAGTTTTTCCCAAGACACATAGCTTACTACGCTACTAGATGCTAAGTATACCATAGCCTTTATGGAGAAGATGATTTTGGGCAGTTGCTGAAAAGTCGTTTTAATAATGTAAGTAATAACTTTCATCAATTTTCTTCCTCATAATTCGGAGCCACTCTAAGCAAGCTCCCCTTTGTGCCTTCGTATTTTGCGATGATTTTTTCAATCTGGCCGTTATCTTGCATTTGTTTAATCACAGTATTCAGCATGCTTTGCAGTTCAAACTCGCCTTTACCGACCAGCATATAGTTATGATAGACGCGCAATGGTTTTTGCGCGCCGATATTCACCAGCTTGCCGGGGTTTTCAGCGGCAAACGCATTCCCCTGCCATGTTTCTACAAAGGTGACATCGGCCTTGCCTTGGGCGACGTTCATCATGTTCAGCGAATAGTCGGTGAATTGCGGTTGCGACACAATTTTTGCGTTCGGGAAATCCTCGGCGGCGATAATGGCGGGGATTGTGCCGTCAATCGCCGAGACAACAATTTCAGGCTTGTTGATGGCTTCATAATTATTGACGAAGCGTTTGTCATCGGGCCGTACCCATATGCCGATGGTGGAATAATAAAGCGGGCCAACAGTTTCTGACCAGAGTGTATCGGACGGTAGCGCGAAGCTGGATGAACAAAGTGCGTCATATTTTTTTGTTTTCAACCCTTCCAGATGCAGGCCCCATGTTGTTTCTTCAACCCATTCCACCTTGAAGCCCAGTTGCTTGGCCGCGCTTTCAATCACATCGGCGGCAATGCCGTTTATTTCACCTGTTGCGGTATCCTTCAGCGAGCCGGGGGCGTAGTTTGCATAGCCACAGCGGATTGTTTGCGTTTTCATGACGCGCTCATAGGCTGTTTCGGCATAAGCTGGCGTAGCGCAAAGAAGAATAAAAAATGCCAAGAATATCTGCTTCATCATTATAATCCCTGTTTCAATAAAATCAGGGAGATACTAGCGAAAAAAGGGGCCGAAAGCATCTAAAATATAGGGGTAAAAATGTTGGGCGCGGGGCTTCTTTATGCTAGTATTGGCCCCATACAGTAATAAAGGAAAAGCAATGAAATATAACGACACACGTGGCGGCGACCAGAAGGACCTTAAAGATATCCTCATCGGCGGTACGTCACCTACGGGCGGGTTATATGTGCCGGAAACGATTCCGCAATTTTCGCCCGAGAAGATTGCGCAGCTGAAAAACCTGTCTTACACCGATTTTGCTTTCGAGGTTTTGTATCCGTTTATGGAGGGATCTATAAAGCCGGATGATTTAAAAAACATTTTACGCGCAAGTTATGGTCCGCAGTTTGAGTCAAACCCTGTTGCGCCGCTCGTTCATATTGACGGGCAGGATGATAACAGATATTTCCTCGAGCTTTTCCATGGCCCGACATTGGCGTTTAAAGATTATGCGCTACAATTTGTTGGCCGTTTGTTCAGCCATTTCCTGAAAGAGTCGGGCGAGAAAATCCTTATTCTTGTTGCAACATCGGGCGATACAGGCGGTGCGGCAATTGAAGCTTTCCGCGGAATGGATAATATCGATATTGTTGTTATGCACCCGCATAACGGCATTTCCGAGATGCAGCGCAAGCAGATGGCAGGCGTTATAGCGCCAAACGTTTTTAATATCGCGCTTGAAGGCGCGTTCGATGATTGCCAGAATATTATGAAGGCGGCGTTCAAGGATGAAGCGTTGAACGCCAAGCGCAAAATTGTGGCCGTAAACTCGGTGAACTGGGCGCGTTTGATGACGCAGCTTGTGTACCATGCATGGTCATCACTGCATGCCAGTGAAAATGGCGAGAGAGTGAATATTGTGATCCCCTCCGGCAATTACGGCAATATGCATTCGGCGTGGGTTGCAAAGCAAATGGGCTTCCCTGTTGGCGAGCTGGTTGTTGCGACTAACCAGAATGATGCGCTGGTGCGCTTTTTTGAAACCGGCGAGATAAAACTTGTAAAAGCCAAGCCATCCCACGCGCCGAGTATGGATATTAATATCCCGAGCAATTTCGAACGTTTCTTGCATGTGCTTTATGTGGGCCAATACGGGGCGCAGCAGGGCCCGGCTTTGTTGAAAGAGCATATGGAAGCAGTCGGTAAAACAGGTGTTTTGAAAGTGCCGCAGGAAATCTGGCAAGCCGCGCGCCAGCATATGCAAGCCACACGCTGTAGCGATGCGGAGATACTCGAGCATATGCGCGAATACCATGCGTTGAACGGCAATAGAATGGACCCTCATACAGCAGCAGGTTATCACGCTTTGGTCGCGTTGGATCTGGCGGGCCCGACCGTTGTGAACGCCACAGCACATGTTGGCAAATTTGCCGAAGCTGACTTGAAAGCAACAGGCAGTGTTGGTGAATTACCGCCGCGCCTGAAAGCTTTGCAGAAAGCGGAAGAGCGCTACACGGTTTTGCCAAATAATTATGATGCTGTGCGTGATTTTGTAGGGGCGGTGATTGAGGGCCAGCCGCAGGCCCATGCGCGCCTCGCACAAGCCGCAACGCCGTAATGGCCTCCCCACGAGGACTTGAACCTCGCCCGTACTCCACAAGCTCCGAAGGGCAGGAATCAAAGGGTTAGTGTCCTAAGTTTCAGTGCAATCGTACCTATAATGTAACACTCACTGTAACAAATTCCAGTTAAAAGAATTGTTTTGTAAGCTGTGTTTTATTGGCAAGCGCACTGTCATAAGGCAAAAAATAAAAGGTGAGTGACTTGGTTTCTAAAAGGAGAAAGAGGAGAGGGGGAGGAAAAAACAAGGGGGGGCTATGCAAAGTCTTATAGGTGGCAGGGTAGACAATTTTCTCTTTTTTTGAAGTAATAACCCAGAGCCGATAATTCATTTTGTTTCAAATAGTTAGCAGGGACTCCAAAATCGGTGTATTTTTAAGCAAAGAAAAAACATAAATAAATACAATAAAATCAATATGATAGACTGCTTTTGGTTTATAAAAAATCCCTTATTAGGGTATATATAAATGATGTATTCCGTTATTTCTTAGTAACATCTGGAACATAATCACTCTTAATTCGCTTGTTATACTTTTCTCTAAAAGCACTTTTATATGCGTGTTGAATAATCTTCCTTGCTTCTCTTTCTTTACTTTGAGGAACAATAAAAGAGTCGTGGATGGATAATACTGGGATGCCCTCTCTAAGACAGGCTGAATGTACCTTGTTCGCTACTATTGAATCGAAATTCTGGAGTTCTTTCCACAGTCCTTTTCCCAGTTCCTTCCATATTAGCCCGTATTTATCTTTTAGTTGCCCTTTGAAAGTTTGCCACTTCTGCTTGTCTTTAAAAGATTGGTATATGCCCTTTAATTGTTGTTCCTCTATAAGCTCCATATCTTCTTTTACTAGGGTAGCCACTTGCCTTTCGAGTATTGTCATCTTCCTTTTCCTGTGTTGCTTACACGCTGACTTAACAAAAGGGATTCCTAGCCGCTTTTCTATTTCTTCTAACACCTGTTCTCGTAGAGCATTTGATTTCTTGCTGTAGGCCATAAACATAAAGACCATTTTAATTAGGCTTCTAGGATAAGGGTTATTGTCTTTAGGATTTATCACCTCATAGAGGTCGGCCTTATTAACTAGGCTTCCTTGGCCCACTTTAGTAAAGAGTATTGAGGGGTGAAGGCTTTTAAAATCCAGTTCAACTGTGTCTTCCCAATGTCCTTTGATTTCAACTTGAATAGCTTTCCGTCCTTCTTTAGGCATAGAGTACCACCAGCCCTCATAAAACCGCCCACCCTCATTTAAATCTCTTGAGTTGAATATCCTTATTGGGTTTGTGTGTTCCTTTGATATTCTGCCAGCTACTTTCTTGATTTCTTCTTTCCTTGTATCCGATGCTTTTACTGCTTTGAAATTCACCCTATAAGGAAACTTTTTGGTAAACTCTGTATATTTAACAAGGTCATTATAGAGGGATTTAGCTTGCTTCCTACTTACATCTATAAATTCCCTTTCAACGTGCCGTCCACCCTCACTTTTATAAAACAGGCGCTCTACTCCCTCATCTACATCAAAATCCTCTCCCTCATATTGGTCTATTGAAGCTCCTCCAGCGTTTAGAAAAGCGGTAAAGAATTTCTGTGTAGGCTCTATCGTAGAGCTGCGGCTAGGGTCACTGCCTTTACTGTATGACTGCCCTTTTATATGCTTTATGTATCCAAGTTTTGCGAGTGTATCTATAATTTCTAAGCTGGTTTCAGACATTCCATATTTATTAGCTTGAATAGTATAGCCATCCTGCTTCTGTTTAGCCTTTAAACCTACTTTTGTTGGCTTTTCGCTGTAAATCTGGCGCACCTTTTTAGATAGAGTGTTCCATTCAGGAGAGCCAAGTTCTGCACTTTCCATGTCTATCTGGGCTAAAATAAGTCTTTCCCGCCATTGTTGCTCATGGGCTTTAAGATTATAGGGGTTACGTTTATACCGTCCTCTTTTATTCTTATCCCTTGAATAATATCGGGTAGCCCTTCCTGTAGCGTGGTATCTGGCTATGCTGGCCTTGGATAGAAAATTGCGGATAATGATAGCGATTTCATTAAGCACAGCATCTTTTTTTACTTGATTGCTTCGTGTCTTACCTTTGGTCTTGGCTGTTGTAGCTCTTTTAGCATTAATAGCGGTTTCTACTTCTTTGGTTAACTTCTTACGAAGTTTTTTCTCTGCTGGGGTAGGCTTCTTTAATGATATGTAGCGGATATATTTTTGGGCTTCTGGGTCTTTCATGGTGCTTAACTTAGGCTTCTCTATAAATTAATTCTCCCCTCTCATCCATACCCACTATACAGCAATACTCAATAGATGGGGAGTTCTCTGCGCTGATTGTGATTTTTACTTTTACTGCACTTTTAGCAACAATATCTGCTCGTTGCATATAAATATTGGGTTTAAGAACATTGGCTGCATTTAAGTAATTATCGCGCTCATTATCGCTCATGCGCTCTAATGCAATAGGCTGATAAAATGTAGCTAAAAAGAATATCTTTTCACTATTAGGATTTATAACAAAGCGGCCACCATTAGCTTCTTGTCCATCAAGCCCTAAATTTGAATTTATAAAATAATGCTCATTCGTTGCTTCGTTAGATGCTTCAATTAGAATAAGTTCTACGCCAGTGACCACTACTTTGGCTGTGTTTATTATTTTAATTAATAATCTTTTGCCGTATTGTTCAGCGCTATGCCTATATTGATTGCTGGTAAGAAGGGATATGGATAGTTTTATTTCCTCAATTTTACAGGCTCTAGAACTAATAACTAAAAGGATATGAAGCAGGAAAAGAAGAAGTCCTAACAGAATCCAATGGACAATATTTATATCTATTAAATCAGGAAATATTTCTTTTAAGTTTTCGTAAGCGGTAACGATTCCCCCGAATACAACAAATTTTATAAGCTGGACAGCCTTAAATTCCTGCTTAACCACCTCTGCAATGTATAGAAACGTCTTTATCATATAGGCAATATGAAAGCCTAAAAGCTAGGCAGTCAAGCCGAATTAGCCTTAGAAGTAGGCTTCCTGTTTTACCTTGCTAGAATAAAAGAGATAAACCCCTATAGAAACAATCAGCACCGCCCAAAAAGCACCAGCCGTTAATTCACCGCTTACTGTGCCATTCATATCCCCTGAAATTTCCATCAGCTTTACTGCAAGCCAGCCATTGCCGATTGTGTAGGCCACAATTAGCCACCACGCATTGCCGTGTTTTTGCCTAGAATGTTCAGGGTCTAGGGTTGTATGCTTAACCGCTTCAAGAAACAGCTTCCTCCATTGGAACAGGATAAGACTGCATAAGCCCAGATGCACAAAGCCGCCTATTAGAAAGCCAATAAGAAGAAGCATATCAGTATCTCCTCTTTTTATTTGCACCTTACAAAGAGGTTGCGGTTGACGAACATACCCATTTGCGTTTGGTAGCCCCCTGAAAAACCTCCAGCTCCTCCAAAGGCACTCCCTGAACTGTTCACATAGGGTATTTTCTCGCCATTTTGCCCGATAACCTCATACCCCCTTGAGCCACAAACTTCTCCAGCCTTTTCAACACAGGAACTAAAGCTGTTTGCTGTGCCATTGCACGAGATGTTATAGCCCTGTTTTCCATCAGGTAGAGTTATCTCTTTAGCCATAGTGCAAGCTGATAGAATCGCCAGTGATAATATTAAAAATACGCGCATTTAAAACCTCCTAAATATCCGATTTTGGGATAATCCTAAAACAGGTTTAATTATAAGGCCGTCCTTTTGCAAGCAGAAAGTAAAAGCGGTGGCATCTCAATACCAAAAAGAGTACAGAGAATTGATTTCCTTATTGGTGAAAGCTCGTAAGGATGCAGGAATAACGCAACAGGAACTAGCCAAAAGCCTGAAAAAGCCTCAATCCTTTGTTTCCAAATATGAAAGCTGTGAAAGAAGGTTGGATATTATTGAATTTGTCCAAGTGGCAAAATTTATAGGATGTGATTATAAGAAAATGCTTTCAAAAGTTATCGCATAAATACCACCCATTAAGCCCTATATATCCCTACTGTTGTGATGGCGAAATATATTCTGTATTTCCTATGTTGCCCTAGTCTTTCTTTACAAACTTTTTGGCTTTTGATTTATCCATAGTCAATATTGTTGGCTTGCAATCAGTAAAGTAGAAGCGATTAGGGTTTCTTCCTAATCCTAGCCCTTCGTGTCGCTCTGTATTGAAGAAGTCTGCTATGGGATTAATGCTGTGCGGATTAGCTTTCTTATAATCGGTAAATTTCTCTTTTCCAGCAGAACTTTTAAAATAGGATTCGGCAATGATAGCGGTTTCAAGCGTGTCTGCTTTTACCACTGCCTCCAAAATCCAAGGTGTATAAGGCTTAGTAGAGGGAGATAGTCCTTGGTTATGTTGTTGTAACCTTTGTTGGATATTCTCAGTTCTGCCAACATAGCTCCTGCCTTCATATCCCTCTTTAACGCTTCTTAAAAAATAAACGTAGTGCATCTTTTATATCGGGTAGGTTAGTTTGTTTAATTCTTGCTGTAGTCTTTCGATAGTATAACCAGAGCCATATCCTGAGTGAATATCTTTACTTTCATTATGCCCAACTAAAGCCATGCAAACTGCTTTCTCTACGCCAGCGCAACGCATACCATCAATAAATGTGTGCCGTAGGCTATGGAAGCATAAGCCTTGTCGCTTAATGCCTAAATCTTTTAGCAATTTGGTAAAGCGTTTGGAAAATACACTGGAATATTTCTCATCATTCCCTTTTGGTACATCTTCAAATAAGCGGTTCCAGTTATCTAGCCGTTTTTCCTCTAAGTAGTCTAATAAGCCCATATCAATTAGCTTATGGTGTATGGGAATTTGGCGGATACTGGAGATAGTTTTAAGGCTCTTATCATCATCGTCATTGTTAATATCAAAAACCCAGCAATTCTTTACTGGCTTAATGTCCTTTATATAAAGCTGACATATTTCATTTAGGCGCATACCAGAATAAAGGCCAATAAGCGGAATCCAATAAAGGGCATCCTTTCTAACAGTATCTCCTTTAGACAGCCTTTGCTTTCCTCTCAACTTATAGCTTCCTGTGTAAATAGCTGATTGGAATAAGTGCTGTAGTTCTTTCGTAGAGAAGGGAAAACGCTTCTTTCTATAGCTTTCTTTTATAGCCAATCCATCAAAAGGGTTTTTGCCTTGATAATGTTCGTTTCTTATCGCCCAGTTAAAGAGTGTAGCTAATGCGGCTATATGCTTATTGATATTCTTCGGACTTTGTAACTCCATCCCCTTTATATCCATGTTGAGAATATTGCCTATCGAAGTGGTTTTTAGCCTTTGCCTTGCGTTCTTGGGTATTCTGACCATGTAGGCCTTATATTGCTTTGCCTGTTCTATAACTATCTTAGAAAGGGGAAGGTCGCCCAGAAGGTCTATAAAGCCAGCAAAGGCCATTTTCTTGTGCTTCAAGGTCTTTAAGGCATCAGAAGTGCATTCCGATAGATAGACCTGACAAAGCTGGCTAAAGATATATTCCTGCTTTCTCTTTTCCGTCTTGGCTATGTAGCGTGGGTTATATTCAAGTCTTAGAGCATTAATTTTATCTTCTATGCCTAATGGGTCTTTATGATAGTGACGGATATATTCCCTTACTTTTAAATCTATCTGTACGGAGATAAGCCTAGATTCGGATAACTCTTTAGAACCTAGGGCAATAATTATCTCTCTTTTGAGGGTGTCGTTCCATAGGTGCTTAGGGATTGAAGTTCGATAGTAGTAATAGCCGTTCCGTGAATAAAGATTCTTCTCAATAGCTTTCATTTGTAACACTCACTGTAGCAAAGGGTTAAACAGCGAATGCACTAAAATTAGAAAGCCTAATTAATCCAATCCCTTGGAGCTTGCGGAGAGTGGATGGCGTCCCCACGAGGACTCGAACCTCGATCAAAGGTTTAGGAAACCCTCGTTTTATCCTGTTAAACTATGGGGAGTGGGTTTTGTTATTATAGAACGTACAAATAAAAAAAAGAAGGCTGCTAAGGCCTTCTTTTTTAGGTTATAGCTGTCACTGTGCCTATTTGGGTGTAATTGTGAATACGGCACCCGGTTGCTCTGCATTACGTGATTGAAACTTCAGATCAATACCGCGTAGCTCATCACGGCGGAAGAAAAAGTTGAACAGGTTCCAGTTTCCGCGCGAAGGACGTACTTTGAGATCGTCTGTATAGGCGACAACGCCTGGTCCATTATAGTCAACGTGCGTTGAATCGTCTCTATCAAGCGCCGAGTTACTGTTCACGCCGAGGAGTACAACGCCTGAAGATTCAACAACCATCTTTTTCTCGCCGACAGGCGATTTGGTAAAGCTCATCCCCCACATTGTAACTGGCGCACTGTGCCACAGATGCTTCGGTGCAATATAAGGCGTTAGGCCATTTACATGCTCGCCACCGGCAAATGCCCCCTTGATTGAAATAAGGCGGCCAATATTTTCGCCCTTTCTTTTGTGGTTATTGAGGTCAACCGCACGCAGAGAAACGCCCTCACGCGGACGTAATGTGACCTTTAAGCGCGCTGTTTTAGAGTGGTTGGTGAATTTTGATAGGTTTCTGCTGGCGCCTGCTTGTGCGCGGCGATTAAAGGCATAGCCAGCAAAGGGGATGGCATAGCTGGCCATTGTTTTAAATTTGCTTATTAAACTGCCGCGCCAACCCTCTTTTTGTGTACCGCTATAACCAAAATCGACATCAGACGTTTCACCACGCTCAC
Source organism: Alphaproteobacteria bacterium (assembly GCA_016125135.1). Lineage (GTDB taxonomy): Bacteria > Pseudomonadota > Alphaproteobacteria > Micavibrionales > Micavibrionaceae > RI-185. Next base: position 35,110 of record WGMJ01000015.1, read on the forward strand.
GGCTTAAAGGCTTTTTGATAAGGCGTGGATCATAAATGAAAGTTTGACCTGGCGCGAGATCAAGCTCAATTGCGCCGTTGCCGCCATAGTTTGAATTAACGTGAAAAACATTGCCTGTTGCCGATTGAAAGATTTCTTCGGCGCTGGCTGTATTTGTTGTTGCCATTTTTTCTCACCCTGCTGTTACCATAAAAACAACATGCGAACGTGAAAAAGTCAATTTAATATTGGGATAAAATCAACAGGCGCCTATGGAGCCCCTGCAAATTAAGTGGCATATTTACATAACATTAACCATCTTTTTATTATGATGGCGCTATAAGGGAAAGTTATGCCTGACCTCACCAAAGCTTTTATGCATCCGCAGATTTTGCAGCAAGCGGAACAATATGCAGCATTTTTTCAGGATGCCGCAACGCGTTTATATGGTGAAGGTGGCTTAAGACTGAATAACACCCCGCCGGATTGGCAGCCAGCGACTGATGCGATTAAAAATGCATTTGCAATTCCACCATGGGCGGGGTCAACACAGTGGGAGGGGCTTGATCATGAAGTCGTTGCGCCCATGTTAAATGAATGGCTGGGCAAGTATGAATCGCTTTCCGTTGCTAGTTACGGCTGGGCCGAGTGTACAGGTGTTGCCTTTGACGCTGTTGTATCAGGCGGTGACGAAAGAAGAATTTTTACGATTATTGTCGAGCCAGCGGAAAGCAGATTTTTTGAGCGCACATGGTGTCCGTTTGTGCAGCAGCCTTGCGCACAAGAAGAGGTGGATTTGGGAGACTTCCGGTTTACTATGCGCGAAGCGGAAGCGATCGAGATGCTTGATTTCCTTGTAGAGCCTACCGAAGGCGGAACGCTGCTGGGCGAAGAGAATTATCCGCCTGCTGGGTATAAGGATTTTTTAAATAACGTGATTTTACGGGACACCCCTTTTGTTGTAACAAGACAAATAGACATTTGTGTTCTTCGCGATGGTACGCCGTTATTCGCGGGGTTTGATCCAATTCAGGTGCGGGTCGAGTGCAAGGCCGAGCATGAAAAACGGCAATGGGATGCGTCTTATCAGCAAGAAGTCATGGCACAGATCGCACGAAACTGTGAAGGCTTGCCCGAAATATTGTGCCCTGTTGTGCGTGGAAATGACGGTAATTACATGCTGAGACAGGACGTGATGCGTGATGTCGCGCAACTTGAGCAGACGGCCGGTTTTTCAGGTGTGGCTATGAACAGGGTGGAGAGTAAGCCTTAAGCTGTTTTATCGCACGTAAATATGGACTTCGCCGCTTTGGACAGTCGTGCTTGGTGTGTAGGTAATGTCTACGCGCTCGGCCTCAAGCCCCATTTGCGCCAGTGAGCGTAATACCTTATCAGCGTTACGGCGGGCTTTGCTGCTTTCAATGGCCGCGCTGGCAGCATTACCGCTAGACGGGTAAACGGCTACAATCTCGTAGCGGGAGCGTGGGTATTTCTCGAGCGCATCCCGAATGGCGGAATTCACAGACTCTTCATATTTCACATCGGCGCGGTCAAAGCGGATTTTTGCGAGCGGGCGTGGGTTCGCAGGTGTTGGTGCCATCGCAGGTGTCGAAGTGAGCGCAACTTGCTCGACTGTACCACCAACAGGGCCACCAGCTGCGGCAATGTTTGCTGTTGCCTGATTATAAATAAGGTTCGACAGGCTCTTGCCGTACAGATCGCCTTTCGCAACACCAAGGCTGAGTGTTTGCAGGTTTGCAGTTTCAGCGCGCAGATAAAGTGTCGCGCGTGCCAGATTGTCGGTAATGCGGTTTGCAAGGCGCTCAACAAAAACAAGCGCTGTTTGTACGCCGTCTTCAATTTGTGCAAGGCGAATATGGTCTTCATCAAGTGCGCCGGAAACAGCATAGGCCGAGCGTGTTGATTCAAGCAGGAACGCCGCTTCTGATGAAAGGTTTGAAGCTTCAACAGAGAGTGTATTCAAGCCGGCTTGCTGTGCTTCCAGCGAGCTGAGATTTTGTTGTGCCGAGTTTAAACGCGCAACAAGGCGTGGGTTGCCCGGCGTTGTACCAGCTTGCAATTGTGTATTGATGGTTGCGACATCGGCGTAGTATGACGCTGCAACAGTTGTTTCCTGTGTTTCAATTGCGTTCAGACGGTTTGTCATGTTCGCAACTTTTGTTTGCACACTTGTCAGTTGGTTTTGCAAATTTGCAATTTGTCCTGCAACCATACTTTGGCCACCTGTCAGTGACGAAATAATCTGGTCACCAGAAACAGTTGGGTATTGTGTGGGGCGTGCGTAAATTTGTTCGTAAATATCAGACGGCAAAGGTTGGTCTGAAATAACAAGGGAAGGGCCGTTCGCTGCCATAACAGGTGAGGCCGCTAACAAAACAGCAGCAGAAGCTAGGAAACGGGCAAGAATTCGAGTGCGCATGGAGGCTTTAACCTATTGATTCTCCGAAGTTTACACGCTGACATAACCCCATACAACCCGCTTTTTGGCACTTTGTATGGCTATAAACAGCAATATTCTTGCAATTTCATAAAGGCTCGGCTAGGTTCTTGCAATCATTTTCAGGGGAACCCTTGAAAAATTTATGGTATTCGCCCGTAGCTCAATTGGATAGAGCATCTGACTACGGATCAGAAGGTTAGGAGTTCGAATCTCTTCGGGCGAGCCATTTTTGGTAATTTTATGAAAAATATATCCCTCATATTATGCCTGCTGTTGGTAGGCTGTTTTTCTACCAAGATCGCCGGTAATGAAAAATACGTGGCCATAAGTACGCTGAGCCTGACAAATGCTGCTGGTCATGAGGAGGCACAGGCCCATTGTAGCCAGTACGGGAAGTCGGCTGTGCCGCGCAACCGTAAAATCGAAAAAGACGTCATCATTTTCGACTGTAAATAAACCCCTCTATATTGCTGCGCATCTTGCTATTTAGCCGTCTGTTATCCCATAAATAGCCATGCACAATGCCTCTCTTGCCGCGCCACCACAGTTTCGGATTGCTTTCGAAACACAAGGTCATTTGGAGCTTTTATCGGATGGTTTCACGGCGCATATTTTTGTGCTGGAGGAAGATATTATCCGCGTTGCTGTTTTGCCTGATGATAAATGGAAGCAACCAAACACGTGGACAATTGCTTGCGGGGCCGATGATGTCCCCTACGAAGGCCGCCCGCGTATGGATGTTTCAGGCTTTACATGCCCAGCCTATAAAAAAACAGAACAAGATAACTCCCTTTTAATTGAAACCCAGCAACTGCGTTTGCATATAAACATGAACGGTTTTTTCTGCACATGGGAAATGAAACGAAACGGTGAGTGGGTTTCAATTGCGCGTGACAGATCTACCCAAGCCTATAATTTCGGCTGGTGGGGTGAGGGCGTGTATCACTACCTCGCACGTGATGAAGCAGAGAAATATTTTGGTCTGGGTGAATGCAGTGGCGATATGAACCGCGCCGAGCGTGCTCTCAAACTTTCGAATACAGATGCAATGGGCTATAACGCGCGGCTTTCACAACCGCTTTATAAACATATCCCGTTTTATATCACGTGTAAGGATCAAGCAGCTTTTGGTTTGTTCTATGATACATTTTCGGATTGCGAGTTTGATTTTGGCTGTTACCGCTCGAATTACCATGGGCTATTTCGTAAGTTTACGGCAAAGCATGGTGACCTTGATTATTATATGATCGCAGGGCCAACGACGGCGGACGTTACAAAGCGCTTTACATGGCTGACAGGCCGACCAGCTTTGATGCCTGAGTGGAGTTTAGGCTATTCCGGCTCAACGATGAGCTATACAGATGCGCCGAATGCACAAGAGCGGATGAATGAGTTTATCGATAAATGTAAAGAGCATGATATTGACTGTAGCTCGTTTCATTTGTCATCAGGCTATACATCGATTGGTAAAAAGCGCTACGTATTTAACTGGAACCGTGAAAAATTCCCGGACCCTGCAGCCTTTGTAAAACATTATGCCGATAATGGCATTAAACTGTTACCGAATATCAAGCCTTGTCTCCTGCGAGATCACCCCCAATTTGAAACCTGTGCAGCAGAAGACATGTTTATAAACGGTGCAGATGGTAAACCATTATTGGTACAATTCTGGGACGAGCTGGGGGCCTATCTTGATTTCAGAAAGCCGCAAACGCGGTATTGGTGGCAGCAAAATATCAAAGAGCAACTGCTTTCTTACGGCATGGCTGCAATGTGGAATGATAATAATGAGTTTGAGCTGCCTGAAAATTGTGAGGCCGCACAGTCAAAGCCTTTGCAAACCTTACTGATGTTAAAGTCCTCCCTGCAGGCACAAAAAGAATTCGCGCCTGATACACAGCAATTCATGGTATCACGTGCGGGCTTTGCCGGTATGCAGCGCTATGTACAAACATGGTCGGGTGATAATTACACGTCATGGGAAACACTGAAATATAATATCAAAATGGGTTTGGGGCTTGCACTTTCAGGCGTATCCAACACGGGGCATGATGTCGGTGGTTTCTGGGGGCCAATGCCTGACCCCGAGCTTTTTGTCCGCTGGGTTGAATGTTGTATTTTCATGCCGCGCTTTTCTATCCACTCATGGAATACAGATGGCACAGCCAATGAACCCTGGATGCATGAGAGCGTAACGCATCATGTACATGATCTGATCAAATTGCGGTCGCGCCTTGCGCCCTATATGGCCGATCTTATGAAGCGCTCCCATGAAAATTTCGAGCCAATGATGCGCCCTACTTTTTATGATTTCCCTGAAGACGGCCGCTGTTACGAAGAGAATGATGAATTTATGCTGGGGCCAGACCTGTTGATAGCGCCCGTTGTAGATACAGGGCAAACAGAGCGCAGGCTTTATTTGCCGAAAGGAACAGCGTGGCGCAATTTCTATACAAATGAAATTATAGAAGGCGGGGAGGAAGTTGTTATGCCTGCGCCACTAGGTATTCCACCGCTTTTTGCCGATATACGCAGTAATATGCTTGGTGTAGTTCTCGTGGTTAATGATAATTCTTCGGCAGCGGCCTAAGAAGATGGTTTTATAACGCCGCCATAGCGAAAACTCTGACGTTCTTCCAATCTTGCCGCAGTAACCTGGCGATCAATATCCTTAAGGGCATTTTTAACGATGCCTTTTCTGTCGGTCGTTGCCTGTTTAATTGTGTTTTTAATAAAGCCACTCTTGTTGACGAGTGCAGCCGCCAGGCCGGCAATACCCATTTTTTCAAATTGTCTGCCTGCTTGTGCAAGGATTTCGGCTGCGTCTATTTTAATGGCATCAATCACTGCGGGGTCAGGTTCAAGGTCTAGTAGTTCCCGCCCCGCGCTAATAAGCCTGATCTGGTATTCCAGTTCTTGTCCACTCCGCAATACAGAGTTTTTTTCAGTATGCCATTTTGTTCTTTTTTCCCACGCTTCATAATTTTTCAAGCTGGCATTTTGTGGTTCTTTAGTTGCGTATTCATCGCATAACGCCAATGCGCGTAAGGCGATTTGCGCCGAGAGAATTACATCTGGAATATCTCTGGTAGTGACCCCGAAAACGCCCCATTTTCGTGCAAGATTCATCGTCAAAAGCGCAGGTGTTTGGTCACGGATAAGAACACTTGGGCGGTCTGCGGGGTCAATCGGAGAAAGCTCCAGTTTTATATCGGACGTTAATGCCAAAAAGTCAGCAGGATCACTACTTTGCTCTAATTGCGCTAGAATGTGGGCTGGATTTTGTCCTGGTGTATTCAAGAGCGCGTCAATGCGGGCTTGCTGCTCAAGAACAGGCGTCAGAGAAATTCCTAGAATATTTTCAACAATCTGCCCGCACGGCATCTTTAATATGCGCAATGTTTGCTCATCGGTCAGATTTGCTGCCAATTGCATGGCCAATGGAACGTCATTGATATCGAAGTGTTTGATTTCCCCGTTGCGAATATAGGAGGCAAGGATATTTTTATCTGTGACCTTGTCCAGGCGCAAAATACCATGAATTTTCTGTAGGCGTTGCGCCGCGCTCATGCGCTGGTCGATTGTTTCTACGCTATCTCCCGCTTGTGGCCTCTCCTCGACAATCATAACGCCAGCTCCATGAGCATAAAAGCCATCACGGCTGTTTTCCAGTGTAGCAATGGCGGCATCAGGGTGCGCCGCCAAAGCAAAAGCGGTGGAGGCTTTTATCTGTCCGGGTATACGGGTTTCGTTGAACAGAGCAGTGGTTTCTTTGTAAATCGTATCTTTAAGTGCTGCCAAGGCTTCGTGCGTAATATCAGGAATGATGAGATCATATAAGCCACCGCCACGCGTTACCAGCTTTGCGGCCGGATAGGGCTGTATAGCATCCTCGATAATCTTGAGGGTGGGGATGATGATTTTCTGGTCAACGCCTTCATTCGTAAAGGCTTTATTCAATGCTGTCAGATTGTGAACATCAAAACGGAGAATGGCGCTGTTTTCCTGCGGAAGTATATTCTCGCAAACATCATAGTAATATTCTTTTGGAAGTGCGAAACTGGTTATGGGTGAAACTTCTGTATTTTCTACAATCGTTTTCAATGCATCCGTCAATACAGGGCCTGTATATTGTCCGAACTCTTTGAAAACACTATTAATAAAAGAGTCAATCCTTTCATCGGATTCAAGGCTATGGAATTTCTCGGCAGCTATTACTACAGCATCTTTATCTTCAACATGTGTGCTCTTCCACTCTTCAATAAATGCGAAGGCAGCTGTTTTGGCGCTTTCAATATCTGTATGCGCTGCTCCAATTTCTGTAGAGGAAAGCTTAAGCCCTGCACCAGAAGGTCTTTTACGGCCTTTGCTATGGACAAGTGTCCCGAACCTTCCCGCCTTAACATGCTCCCCGATATGTCCTTCGGTGCGACGTAAAGCATCTGCAAGGGCCTCTTTGCTTACGCCCGTTATAAAAAAGGCCAACTCGTCACCGTTCGAACGAAATCCAACTAATGAATGTGATGGCGGATCAAGATCAAGTGCCGGGTTTGCAGTGTGGAGGTAATGTTGCAAGATCAGAACGATCGCTCGCATCAGTCTGTCGGCGCGTTCTTTACCCAATGCTTTATTTGCTTGCCCAAGATTAAGGAAGTCGCCAACAATCATATGGCTTGTAATGTGATCCTGCCCGCGCAAGGAATTGAAAATTGCCTGCTCTATATCCTTATTGATTAGCAAACCCGAGGCAGGGTCGGTGTAGCGCGCGAGCATCTGTTCATAGCCCTGCGTTGCGGAATCCTCATTAGGTCCAGCCTCTTCTCCCATGCCTCTATCCTATAGAGAGCCTGTTAATATTATGTTATTATGGCAAAAAAGTATATTTTCCTTGACAATTAGGAATTTTTATTTAATGATTGCTTTGCCAGGCCATAAATGTGTCCAGAATTTGCAAACGACATAAAGGCCTCTATGTTGCTACAAACATATGAATCAGCAATTCAAAATCAGTTCGGATTTCCAGCCAGCGGGTGACCAGCCGCAGGCAATTGCGCAGCTTACAGACGGGCTGAAGAAGGGGCTGACGGATCAGGTGCTGCTTGGCGTTACCGGTTCGGGCAAAACCTTCACGATGGCGCATATCATCCAGCAGTTGCAGCGACCGACACTTATATTGGCACCGAATAAAACGCTGGCAGCACAGCTTTATGGCGAGATGAAAACATTCTTCCCTGATAACGCTGTAGAATATTTTGTGTCCTACTATGATTACTACCAGCCGGAAGCCTACGTCCCGCGTAAGGATTTATATATAGAAAAAGAGTCAACAATTAACGAGCAGATTGACCGTATGCGGCACGCAGCCACGCGGGCTTTATTCGAACGGCGCGATGTTGTGATTGTTGCATCGGTTTCATGCATTTACGGTATCGGCTCGAAAGAAGATTATTTCGCCATGACGTTCGAGGTAAAGCAGGGTGACCGGATTGACCGTCAGGCACTCATCGCGCGTTTTGTAGAGTTGCAATATAAGCGGAATGACATTGCGTTTGAACGTGGTACATTCAGGGTGCGTGGCGATACGGTGGAATTATTCCCTGCCCACTTCGAGGACAGGGCATGGCGTTTTTCCTTGTTTGGTGACGAGTTGGAGGCCGTAACCGAGTTTGACCCGCTGACGGGCGAGAAGTTCGGCGATATGGAGGGTGTGCGTATTTTTGCCAACAGCCACTATGTGACACCGGGGCCGACCATGCAGCAGGCGGTTGCCAATATGCAGCGTGATTTGAAAGTGCGTCTCGCAGAATTTGAAAAAGAAGGAAAGTTGCTGGAAGCGCAGCGTTTGAACCAACGAACGCAGTTCGATATTGAAATGTTGCAAGCAACAGGGATTTGTCAGGGGATTGAAAATTACTCGCGTTACCTGACAGGGCGTGCACCGGGCGAGCCGCCACCAACATTGGTTGAATATATGCCGCCAGATGCATTATTGTTTCTTGATGAAAGCCACGTGATGGTGCCGCAACTAAACGGCATGTATAACGGTGACCGCGCCCGTAAGCTGACATTGGTTGACTACGGGTTCCGCCTGCCTGCCGCGCTTGATAACAGGCCATTGAAATTTGAAGAGTTCAACAATATCCGCCCGCAAACAATATATGTGTCCGCAACCCCCGGTGAGTATGAGCTAAAGCAAACAGGCGGTGTATTTGCCGAACAGCTTGTGCGCCCTACAGGTCTTATTGACCCACCGGTTGAAGTGCGCCCCACGCAGCATCAGGTTGATGATTTAATGCATGAGTGCAAGCTTGTCGTCGAGAAAAAAGGCCGTGTGTTGGTGACAACACTGACCAAGAAAATGGCCGAGGCGCTGACAGATTATTTAAGCGAGAACGGCATTAAAGTACGTTATATGCACTCGGATGTGGACACGCTGGAGCGCATCGAGATTATCCAGCAGCTGCGTATGGGCGAAATTGATGTGTTGGTGGGTATTAACCTGCTGCGCGAGGGGCTTGATATACCTGAATGTATGCTGGTGGCCATTCTTGATGCGGACAAGGAAGGTTTCTTGCGTTCACGCACCTCACTTGTGCAAACAATTGGCCGTGCCGCGAGGAACATTGAAGGCAAGGCGATATTATATGCCGATGTTATTACTGGCTCCATACAATATGCAATGGATGAAACTGCCCGCCGCCGTACCAAACAGCAGGCGTATAATGAGGAACATGGCATTACACCTGCCAGCGTGAAGAAGAACATCCATAATATATTGAGTAGTGTTTACGAGCAGGGTGACCATGCCGTGGTGGCAGGTTTTGGTGAAGAAGATGCTGAAGGATATAAGCTCAACCCCGAAGCCTTGCAGAAGCAAATCAAAAAACTGGAAGAACAAATGCGCAAAGCCGCTGCCGATCTGGAGTTTGAAGAAGCTGCCGCGATTCGTGACCAGATCAGAAAACTGGAAGCCGCAGACCTTGGCCTTACAGGAAGTGTTACAACACCCTATAAAATGAACAAAAAAGCCAAGAAAAACAGATAGATAATATTTTTTACATATTAACTATTTTTTAGCGGACGCTCTGTAGACTGATTTTTATAAATTAAGAACGGAGAAACGCCATGGGAACTTTAACCCCTAATTTTAGGCAGCAAGCAGAAGCTCAGGGCCCACAAAGTGCATATGAGGGCGCACTTACAGAGGGGACTTTTGTTGACGCAGGTCAAGCCGTGCTTGAGGCTAACAATGCAGTAACTGCTAGAGCAGCTGTTCGTAACATGTAATAGAAGCGCTATCTTTTAACAGTTTTCGCGGGCACACCGGCAATAAGTATAAACAATTTACAGTTTTTTTAATTAATAAAAGGGAGTGAAATATGTCTACAGGTAAACAAGGTTTTTCAAATGCATCGGACCCATATGCTTATACCAAGCATCCTGACTATGTCGCTAATGCACAAGTGACGATTGAACTGAGGGATATAATTCAGAGTGCCTTAGAAAGTATTAGAAATGAGATGGGAGAATCTCTCGATGTTGCAATACCAGAAATGGAGCGCGGATTTGATGATTCCCGATATGGCGCTATTGCAAGTGTTAGTTTTCGTGGCGGAGAGGGGATTGTACCACTTCAAATAAATATCCGAAATGGAGAAGTCACTCCGGTAATGCTTTTGCATGTCGGTACTGAGTCAGGAAATATTGATATCAGAGATATTGACTTTAAGGATAGGAATAGAGAGCAGGCCAGCTCAATTGCCGTGCCATTGAGTTGCGATGGTACACCGGAAGGCATAGCTAAAGCTGTTTCAAAATATCTGGGCTTGTCAGGGCATGATGCAGGGGTTGGACGACCTTATGATGCAAGTCCGATTGATGCTGTGGTATTAGATGCTTTTGTGCAGGCATTTGAGGGGTATGAAGCGCCAAGAATCAGCATCCCAAAATTTGAAGCTTAGATTTATTTCTTGATAGTTTTCGCGGGCACGCCGGCAACGGTTGTGCCCGCAAGCACATCATCCAGCACTACACTACCTGAAGCGAGAACGGCATTATTGCCAATGTGAATATTACCAAGAACACTAACGCCTGCGCCTATTTTGACGCTATTGCCAACTTTGGGGTGCCGGTCACCTGTAGAGTAGGCTTTCGCGCCCAGTGTCACGCCGTGCAGTATAAGAACGTCATCACCAATAACAGAAGTTTCACCGATAACGATCCCTGTAGCATGGTCAAGCGTCACGCCATTACCAAAACGTGCAGCGGGGTGAATATCAACGCCGAAAATGTCGGAGGCACGGTTTTGCAAATACAGCGCCATATAATGGCGGCCTTCTTGCCAAAGAATATGTGCTACGCGGTGTGTTTGTAACGCATGAAAGCCCTTAAAGAAGAGAAAAGGTAAAACGAGGTTTTTGGCCGCGGGGTCATACTTGCGAATCGACAGCAAATCCATGCGTGCCGCAGGCCCGAGCGCGGGGTATTTTTCATAGAGTTCATGAAAGATAGAAGCGAGGTCTTGCTCGCGCATATAATGGCAGCAGAGGCGTGGCACCAGAAGCTTTATCAAAGCCTCGCGCACGGTATTGCTTTTAACAATAACTGGCTCGACATAATTGAAGAGCATGGGCTCTTCTTGCAAAAGCTCGACGGCTTCTGCTTGCAGGGCTTTCCAGAGCTGGCTGACATGAGGGGTATCGGTTGGCTTTTTGACACTAATCATTACAATAATGATACAGACAGACTCATGAGCAGCAAAGCAAAAACACAAGCGGGGATTTTAGGGTTGATCGGCAACACGCCGATGGTCGAGCTGACCCAGTTTGACACAGGCAAATGCCGTTTATTTGTGAAGCTTGAGTCACAAAACCCCGGCGGCTCTATCAAAGACCGTATTGCCCTTTACATGATCGAAGAAGCGGAAAAGGCAGGCAGGCTAAAGCCGGGGGGAACGATTATTGAAGCGACAGCAGGGAATACAGGGTTGGGTCTTGCACTTATTGGTGCTTTGAAGGGCTATAAAACCATTCTTGTGGTGCCTGATAAAATGGCCCGTGAAAAAGTACAGCATTGTAAAGCGCTCGGTGCTGACGTTCGCCTCACACGTTCCGATGTAAACAAAGGACATCCCGCTTACTATCAGGATATGGCCAAGCGCCTTGCTGCTGAAACGGGGGCATTTTATATCGACCAGTTTAATAACAATGATAACCCCTCTGCCCATGAAAAAACAACAGCGCCCGAAATATGGGCGCAAATGGGTGGGCAGGTTGACGCAATTGTGTGTGGTGTCGGATCGGGCGGCACTGTTTCAGGCCTTTATAATTACTTTCATAAGGCATCACCAAAAACAGAATTCATTTTAGCGGACCCGGAGGGGTCTATTCTTGCGCCACTTGTCAACGAGGGCAAGCAGGTTGAGGCAGGCTCATGGCTTGTGGAGGGAATTGGTGAAGATTTTGTGCCCGCAATTCTTAACATCAAAGCTTTTAAAAAAGCCTATAGTATTTCCGACGAAGAAAGCTTTCATATGTGCCGCGAGTTGGTCGAGAAAGAAGGGATCCTTGCCGGTGCTTCATCTGGTACGCTTGTAGCCAGTGCTTTGCGTTACTGCCACGAGCAGACAGAGTCAAAGCATGTTGTTACATTTATTTGTGATCGGGGTGATAAATATCTCTCGAAAAGCTTTAGTGACTCATGGCTGAAAGAGCAGGGCTTTGGCGACCTTCAAGAGAAGGGTACCGTGGAAGATATTATTATGCGCAGGCTTGATCATAACGAGATTATTTTTGTCCGCCCGACAGACACATTGCTTACAGCCTATAAGCGGATGCGCGTGGCCGATGTTTCACAGCTTCCCGTGCTTGATGAAAATGAAGCGCTGGTCGGGTTTTTAACAGAAGCCGGTTTATTAAATGCGCTGAACCGCAAAATCAAAGGGCAGCAACCTGTTGTCGATGTTATGGAGACGGATTTTGATGTGTTCGCCATAGGCCTGCGGCTAGAAGGTGCGGCACGCGCACTTGAAACACGGCAGCAGCTTATTATTAAAGATAACGATAAATTTGTGGGGCTTGTGACGCGGGTTGACCTGCTGAACCATTTATTTTTGAAAGCGAAACAAAATGGCTGATAAGAAGTATGATTTTGCAACTGATTGTATCCATGCGGGGCAGGAGCCGGACCCGATAACAGGCGCGGTGAACGTGCCGATATATATGACATCCACTTATGCGCAGGATGCGCCAGCAGAGCATAAAGGATTTGTTTATGCGCGCGGGCATAACCCCACACGCTATGCGTTTGAACGTGCTATTGCGGCGCTGGAAGAGGGGGTAAATGGGTATGCATTTGCATCGGGCATGGCGGCAACAGCAACGGTTCTGGAATTGTTACCTGCAGGCAGTCATATTATTGCTTGTGATGATCTCTATGGTGGCACATACCGCTTGTTCGAGCGTGTACGCAAACAAAGCATGGGGCTTGAAGTTACTTATATAGATATTATCGATAAGGCTTCACTGGAAAGGGCAATAAAGCCGAATACAAAAATGATATGGGTTGAAAGCCCGACAAACCCGCTTCTAAAGGTGATTGATTTAAAAATGGTTGCAAGCTTTGCAAAAGAAAAGGGCTTGATAGCGGTAACGGATAATACATTTGCCACGCCATACTTCCAGAGGCCGTTGACACTCGGGTTTGATATTGTTGTGCATTCAGTTACAAAATATCTGGGCGGGCACTCCGATATGATCGGCGGGGCTGTTGTGATGCGCGAAGCAGGTGAAATGAATGACCGTATCAAATTCATGCAAAACGCCATAGGGGGTATTCTCGGCCCCTTTGAAAGCTTTCTTGCGCTACGCGGCTTAAAAACGCTGGCTGTGCGTATGGATCGGCATGACGCATCTGCTAAAAAGATAGTCGCATGGTTAAAACAACACAAGAAGGTTGAGAAGGTCTACTACCCCGGTTATGGCGGTATGATTTCATTTGTTGCCAAAGCAACGTTGGATGACGCCAAGAAAATGCTTTCGCGCGCGAAAGTATTTACTTTGGCTGAGAGTTTGGGCGGTGTCGAAAGCCTGATCGAACACCCGGGGCTTATGACGCATGCGTCTATTCCTGCTGAGCAACGTAAAGCCATTGGCATTGATGATGGCTTGATCCGCGTTTCTGTAGGGCTTGAGGCGCCTGAAGATTTGATTGCAGATCTTGGAAATATATTGAGGTAGGGCATCATGAAGCAGCTTTTGACCATTCTTATAAGTGTCGTTTTGTCAGTAGCGGTGTCGGCGTTTGTGCTGAAAGATAAAAGTACGACCATAACAAATGACCAACCTGCGTATGATCGCGTGATGAAAACGGGTGTCTTGCGCTGTGGTTATGCTATGTGGCCGCCAGAAGTTCTTTATAAAGATGCCATGACGGGCGAGATTAAGGGGTTGTTCTACGATATTGTTGAAACAATGGGTAAGAATGCAGGTCTGAAAGTTGAGTGGGTTGAAGAAACAGGCTGGGGAACATTTATTGAAGGCTTGCAGTCACAGCGTTTCGATGCTTTTTGTGCGCCTCTCTGGCGCAACGCGGACCGCGGCAAGCTGATTAACTACACGGTGCCATTGGCTTACAGCTCTATGCATTTATACACGCGGAAAGATGATTTCCGCTTTGATAATGATATTACGAAGTTGAATGACCCTTCTATAAAGCTGGCAACGCTTGATGGTGAAATGTCAGATATGGTTGCAACGCGCTTTTTCCCGAAAGCGCAGAAGGAAAGCCTTCCGCAGATGGCGGAGCTTATGCAACTTTTCTTGGCTGTTACAGCGAAAAAAGCTGACGCAGTATTTGTAGAGCCAAGCACAGCGAAAGAGTTTGCCAAGAACAACCCCGGTTTGATACGGCAAGCAACAAAAGAACCCTATCAAATATTCCCGAACTCATTGGGCGTAAATATGGGGGAGGAGAAATTAAAGAACCTGTTGGATAGTGCACTTGTGGAGATGATGAACCAAGGGGCTATTGAGCGCATGATTAGCGAACGACAGCCTGACCGTAGTGTGTTTATGCCTGTTGCCAAACCTTTTATTTACATTCCGCCGGAGGAGCTGCCGTAATGGAGGATGGAAAAAGCTGCTGTGGGGGCGCACACCACGCGAAGCATGAAGAGGAATCTGTAAAGGCTGCTGTTTTCTCTGCTTGGCTTAAAACCTATTATCCACTATTGCTGATTGTCGGGTTGCTTGTTGTTGCCTCATTTGCTGGAGCTGGTACCGCGCACGACTGGATGCGTCATTTTATGGGTGGGTTCTTTATCGTCTTCGCCTTTTTCAAATTGCTTGATATACGTGGCTTCGCCGATGCTTATGCAGGCTATGATCTGCTGGCGACACGGGTGCGCTGGTATGGGCTTATCTATCCGTTTTTGGAGTTGGGGCTAGGCTTTTTATATCTGTTCAATTTGTTCTCCACCTTCACAATCTGGGTAACGATCATCGTTATGGGGTTTAGTTCTCTTGGCGTTATCAAGGCGGTGATATTCGAGAAAAAGAAAATCCGCTGTGCGTGTCTCGGCACGGTGCTGAACTTGCCCATGTCTTCGATTACAATTATCGAAGACCTTGGCATGGTGTTAATGGCAGTATTGATGTTGCTAGTTTAGGCTACTGCACGATCGCGCATAAAACGCAAATGCTGGCTGTGATCATTGCCCGGGAAGGCATTGATCGCGATTCTATCCTCTATACGCCTTGCAGGTAGGTGAGAGGAGTTCGAAACATCAGGCAAAGCATCGTTAGTTGGGATTTTTCCTTCAAGTAGCAACCAATTGATCCAGTGCATCGTTTCATCAAATACTTCATTGGGTGGTTTGCTAGCATCGATAATAAAGAAGCGTGTCATATGCTCGTCAGCTTGCTCGCGATATGAATCAACAATCCGTTTTTGGAAATCTAAGCCTAAGCTTTCAAAGCGGCCAAGCTGCCCCCCTGATCGCTTTACTCTTTCCAGAACGCGTGCATAGCTAATTTCCGGGTCAACATCATAGAGGAATGTGAAGTCGGGCTGAGGACGATCACCGTAAATTTGTTCATCAAGCTCACGGATACGATCAGCACCTAAGCCGCGGCCAGCGCCTTGATAGGCTTCAGCACTTGGGTACCATCTGTTAGATAGTACCCAGCCATTTGCTTTGATGGTTGGCACAACAATGTTGTCGTATGTGTTGACTCGATCCATTGCAAAAAGAACGGCTTCTTGATCAGGGTGAAACTGTTCGGCATCGCCTGTTGTCAGTACGCTTCGTAGAATTTGGCCTGCAGCTGTTCCGCCGGGATATTTTATGACAGTGTAATTACCATCTCCGATATTGATGTCGAGTGCTTCACTTATATTCTGAACAACAGTGTCTTTCCCACAACCATCGGCACCTTCGAAAGCGAGCCATGGGGCTGCGCGTTGTGCTAAACCATATGTGTCCATTGTGAAACCAGCTTTATTCATTCGTGCTCTCTCAAGATTCTTTAGGTACGACCATATTAGTAATAATGTTTAGCCATAATTGCAACAAAAAAAGCCCTTTCTGTTCTAAGTCTAAGGCGTTGATTTTATTTAATATTGAGCGCAAACGAAGCGATTTCTTCTGCTGTTGTCTCTGGGATTTTATCGGTCGTATCAATTGTCAGCATATGCTCGGCAAGAGGATGATACATCGTCAGCCTTTGGCATAGGTCCTCAAGAATAACCGGATCCAGAAGTTTTCGCTTTGATGTGCGATCTGCGGAAATAACCCGCTTTTTGTTTTCTTCAAGTGTGCAGGTCAGCATCACCTGAATAAATGGCCTGTTGTCTACAGCGGCAAAATTGGCGATGGCATCTTGCCGCGCCATGTCTTCTGCGTGGGTTGTAGATAAGCAATTGGTGAAAATAAAAATCTGCTCTTTGGGCAGTGTAGAAATTTCGTTAAAAACTACATCCATGATTTTATCAATCATTACGAAATAGAGTGGGGTGCGCCGCACATGGACAGCTGTCACCAGATCAAGAACCGAGTGATTGTCGATAAGTCGTGCGCCTAGTTTCCCGGCAAGAAGTTTTCCGACAGTCAGTTTGCCGACACCGGTCATGCCATTCAGGTGAATAATCATAAAGTGAGTTTACACAAATTCCGCTGTTTCAGCGAGGACTGTGCATTGGCTGCCTGTGATATCAGCAAAGCCACCTGTAATACGCACGCGCTTTACGTTTTTATTGTCGTTGCCAGCTTGGCAGATAATCTCACCTGCGCGCAGGTGAACAATATAAGGCGCATGGCCGGCACGGATGCCCATATCGCCTTCCGAACCAGGAATAGTGACCTGAAACATTTGCTCCGCCAGAAGTTTTGCATCCGGCGAAACAAGTTCGAAAAGGAAGGTTTGTTGTGCTGTGTCGGCCATTGTCTTTATTCCTTAAGCAATTAAGCGGCTTCAGCCATTTTCTTGGCTTTTGCCATGGCCTCTTCAATTGTGCCCACCATGTAGAAGGCAGCTTCTGGCAGGTGGTCAAGTTCGCCGTCCACAATCATGCGGAAGCCCTTGATCGTATCAGCCAGTTGAACAAACACACCCGGTGAACCTGTGAACACTTCCGCCACGTGGAATGGCTGTGACAGGAAGCGCTGGATCTTACGGGCACGGGCAACTGTGAGTTTGTCCTGCTCTGAAAGTTCATCCATACCAAGAATTGCAATGATATCTTGCAGGGCTTTGTATGTTTGCAGTGTTTTCTGAACATCAGCTGCACACTTGTAGTGCTCTTCACCAACGATACGCGGGTCAAGCATACGTGATGTTGAATCGAGCGGGTCAACCGCAGGGTAAATACCAAGCTCGGCAATTTGACGTGAAAGAACTGTTGTCGCGTCCAAGTGCGAGAAGGTTGTGGCAGGTGCAGGGTCGGTCAAGTCGTCAGCAGGCACGTAAACAGCCTGAACCGATGTAATAGACCCTTTGTTTGTTGAAGTAATACGCTCTTGCAAGGCGCCCATGTCGGTTGCCAGTGTTGGCTGGTAACCCACAGCTGATGGAATACGGCCCAAAAGCGCTGACACCTCGGCACCTGCCTGTGTAAAGCGGAAGATGTTATCCATAAAGAACAGAACGTCTTGGCCTTGTTCGTCACGGAAATATTCAGCCATCGTTAGACCAGTCAGAGCAACACGTGCACGGGCACCTGGTGGTTCGTTCATCTGGCCATATACAAGCGCCACTTTTGATTTTTGCGCATCGCCTGGGATAATAACGCCAGCTTCAATCATTTCGTGGTAAAGGTCGTTCCCTTCGCGGGTACGCTCACCAACGCCTGCGAATACAGACACACCGCCGTGGCCTTTTGCAATGTTGTTAATAAGCTCCTGAATGGTAACTGTTTTACCAACACCGGCACCGCCGAAGAGACCAATTTTACCGCCTTTTGCGTAAGGGCAGAGAAGGTCAACAACTTTAATACCTGTAACCAACTGCTGGCGCTCGCCTGACTGGTCAGCAAAGCTTGGTGCATCACGGTGGATTGGCCAGTATTCTTTTGAAGATACGTCACCGCGCTCGTCAATTGGTGCGCCGATAACGTC
The DNA here is from genome assembly GCA_016125135.1 of Alphaproteobacteria bacterium. Classification (GTDB taxonomy): domain Bacteria; phylum Pseudomonadota; class Alphaproteobacteria; order Micavibrionales; family Micavibrionaceae; genus RI-185. The sequence goes on from WGMJ01000015.1 coordinate 53,163, forward strand.
TAGAATACGACCAAGTGTGTTCTGACCTACAGGAACGGAGATAGGTGCGCCTGTATCTGTTACTTCAGTGCCGCGGACAAGACCGTCTGTTGAGTCCATCGCAATAGCGCGAACAATGTTCTCGCCCAAGTGCTGCGCAACTTCAAGAACGAGGACCTTGCCTTCGTTCTGACATGTTAGCGCGTTCAGAATTGCAGGCACTGCACCTTCTTCGAACTGAACGTCAACAACCGGTCCCAAGATCTGGATCAGTTTGCCTGTGTTTTGTTTTGCCATTTTCTTTTTCCTCTTTTTTAAAAATTATAAATTCGGTCCGGTTTTTGCCAGCTGCTCGATACCGCGCTCGTGCAGAAAAGTGCTGAAATAAGCCATATCGTCTGTTACATCATCCCAAAACATCTGGTTTGGCTGGTCAGGACTTTCTATCAATTTGTCACGTGCGCTGACTAGCTCATACATACCGCGCTGGAGAAGCGCGACGGCAAGCGGGTGTCCTTTAAATTCTGCCGCTTCCCAGTTGAACTGGTTACAAAGATCGTCCATTTGACTGCGTGCGCTGTTATAGCTTTCTATTGTGCTCATGCGGCTGCTCCTGGTTCGAATTTTGGCAGGCGTTTGCCTAAAGTTGTTATTATGCGATTTATCTTACCTTCATCTGTCTCTGAGAGCCTTGCGACGTCAAAATCATCGGCAACATAAAGCGTTGAGGCTTTAAAACGTTCTACTTCTGTTTTGTCGCCGCCTGTTGCAACAACCTCAAACAGACGTGATGTGGCACCATAACGAACAGAAAGTGCATAGCCGCTTTCAAGCTTTGAGTCATGAATTGGTTTCCATGAGATTTCAGCTTGTGCCAGTGCGGCTAGTTCTGCTTGTCTGTCTGTCGTTGTCATTACAGCGCCTCCGCACCCGAGATGATCTCGATAAGCTCTTTTGTAATGTAAGCTTGACGCGCACGGTTATATTGCAGCGATAGTTTTTTAATCATATCGCCGGCGTTACGTGTTGCGCTGTCCATGGCGGTCATACGGGCAGCCTGCTCACCGGCGGCGCTATCAAGGATAGCGCGGTAAATCTGGATGCCGATATTGCGTGGTAGAATTTCAGTCAGGATCGTTTCTTCATCCGGCTCGAAATCATAAGGCGCACTATTGGTGGATGTTGTGTTTTCGTTTGCAGCGGCGCGGGCATCGGCAACAAACGGAATAAGCTGCTGAACGCGTGGTTTTTGTACAAGAACCGAACGGAATTCGTTAAACAGAAGTTGGCAAACGTCAAACTGGTTTGCAGCAAATTGCGCAAGCACAAATTCACCAACCTGTTTGATATCTTCAAAGCCGAATTTCTTCTGCGACGTAATGCCGGCATAGCTTTCAAGTGTAATACTTGCAAATTCACGGCGAAGCAGGTCACGTGCCTTGCGGCCGAATGTTACCAGCTTCACTGTTTTGCCTTCACCTTGCAGACGTTTTATCTCGTTTCGTGCTGCACGGACAATGTTGCTGTTAAAGCCGCCACACAAACCACGGTCAGCACTGACAACAACCAGCAAGTATGTCTGGTCTTTACCTGTACCTGTAAGAAGGGTAGGGCCTGAAGCGTTTTTGCCTGTGTTGGCTGAGAGGCGGGCAATCATCTGTGCCATGGAAGTTGCATAAGGCTGGCTGGCCTCGGCTTGCTCCTGCGCACGGCGCAGTTTGGAAGCCGCAACCATTTTCATGGCAGAGGTTATCTTCCGTGTGGATTTCACGGAGGCAATACGATCGCGGTAGTCACGTAAACTTGGCATTTATATTTCTACCTTTATTAAGCCGCTTTCTTTGCTGTTGTGCCAAAATCAGCAACACACTTCTCGAGGAAGCTATTGATCTTGCCTTCCAGCGTTTCATCAAGCGCTTTCTTCTCGCGGATTGTCGCAAGAATGTCAGCGCCTTGTGTACGCAGGGCTTGTAGCATACGGGCTTCAAACGCGTTTACTTCGTTTACTGGCACGTCGTCCAAGTAACCACGGGTACCGGCGTAAATTGAAACAACTTGCTCTTCAACCGGCAGTGGTGAGTATTGTGGTTGCTTCAGAAGTTGTGTGAGACGCGCACCGCGTGCCAACAATTTCTGTGTCGAAGCATCAAGGTCAGATGCGAACTGTGCGAATGCTTCCATCTCACGGTACTGGGCAAGCTCGAGCTTGATTTTACCGGCAACCTGTTTCATCGCTTTGATCTGCGCGGCAGAACCAACGCGGGAAACAGATAGGCCAACGTTAATCGCCGGGCGGATACCCTTGAAGAACAGACCTGTTTCAAGGAAGATCTGGCCATCTGTAATCGAAATAACGTTTGTTGGAATGTATGCAGAAACGTCACCAGCCTGTGTTTCGATGATCGGCAAAGCTGTAAGGGAGCCAGAACCATTGGCTTCGTTCAGTTTCGCTGCGCGCTCAAGCAAACGTGAGTGAATATAGAATACGTCACCCGGGTACGCTTCACGGCCTGGTGGACGGCGTAGAAGAAGTGACATCTGGCGGTAAGCAACAGCCTGTTTTGAAAGGTCATCATAAATCGCAACAGCGTGTAGGCCATTGTCACGGAACCATTCGCCCATCGCGCAGCCTGTGTAAGGAGCGAGGAACTGCATTGGTGCCGGGTCAGACGCTGTCGCCGCAACGATGATTGAGTACTCAAGTGCGCCTTGTTCTTCAAGTTCGCGCACAAGCTGGGCAACTGTTGAACGTTTTTGACCAACTGCCACGTAAACGCAGTAAAGGTGCTCTTTCTCGTTTGGTGATTTGTTGATTGGTTTCTGGTTGATAATCGCATCAACCGCAACAGCTGTTTTACCTGTTTGACGGTCACCAATGATAAGCTCACGCTGGCCACGGCCAACTGGCACCAGCGAGTCAATTGCTTTCAAACCTGTTTGAACTGGCTCATGCACTGACTTACGCGGAATAATGCCAGGTGCTTTCACTTCAACGCGGCGGAATTCTTTTGACTGGATCGGGCCTTTGCCATCAATCGGGTTACCAAGACCATCAACCACGCGACCAAGCAGACCACGGCCAACTGGCACTTGTACAATTTCATTTGTACGGCGAACAATGTCACCTTCTTTAATGTCTTTGTCGTTACCGAAGATAACGATACCAACATTGTCTTGCTCGAGGTTCAGCGCCATCCCTTTAATGTTATGCGGGAATTCAACCATCTCACCGGCTTTAACGCCTGTAAGGCCATGCACACGGGCAACACCGTCACCGACGGAGAGCACGATACCGACTTCAGCGATATCAGCCTGTGCAGAGAATTGTGCAATCTGCTGCTTCAGGATGTTGGAGATTTCAGAGGCCATCAGTTCCATGGTTTTTGCTTCCTTTTATTAACTAGCTTTTGAAAGGTTAGAATCGTTGTTTTCATTGAGCGTTTTGTAAAGGCGCTCGAGTTTGCGTTTGACTGTGTCATCAATCAGGAGTGAGCCGACTTTGACAGACAGGCCGCCGATGAGAGACGGGTCAACTTTAACATCCAGTAGCACTTGGCCGCCGAGTGATGCAGAGAGTGTTTTCTTTAAATTATCCTGCTGGGCGGATGTCAGCGCGTAAGCTGATACAACTTCTGCCGTTTTAATCTGGTTGCGTTCGGCAACAAGCGCTTGGAAAGTCACAAGCGTATCAAACAGCACTTCAAGGCGTTTGTTCGTGCAAAGCAGTTGCAGGAAATTTTGTGTCAGAAGGTGGAATTTTGTTTTCGCGATGATCGCCTGAATAACATCAAGCTGCTTCTTGGCAGAGAGAACAGGGTTTGCCAGAAATTGCTGGAAATCAGTTGAAGATTGTATGGAGGCTAAAAGGGCCTTTACGTCCTGCTCGACAGGGGCAAAAGCAGAGTTTTCATCAGCGGCTGCCAGAAGGGCATTCGCATAACGTCTGGCTATCGTATTTCTATCACCTTGTGCCACGGCGTTTCTTTCTCCGGAATGTGTTACTTTGGCGCAGGATATAGCATCCAAAAGCCGCGGCTGGCAAGGAAAAATGACCCTATTTCACAATAATTCTAGATGAATGTTACAGGCGCGGAATAACGTATTCCGCGATAAGCTGGAACGCGGCTAAATGCGCTACGTAAATAAGCAGTGTCTGGCGGCCACAAAACATCAGAATTTCTGCACCAATGCCTTGTATTGCAGGGAAAATTTGTGGTTTGAAGTCGAGCAACAGCCAGAACACAGCAAGAATACCGGCGCCTGCAATAAGCCCGTCAGTCAGGCTTTTGAAGCTGAAGGTGAAAATCTGGACAAAAATATAACCAGCCGCGCATGACAGCATTATCGCAATTAAACGACTCCGTGGAAGTAATTTGCGGCGGCGGCAGAAATAACCAATAACGGCCGCAAGATAGGCGGCTGTGCCGTATTCGAAAAGCGCAACGGTAAACATACCGATAACCGTGAGCAGAATAACCGCGATATATAAATTCTGGGATGAGCCATTCATAAAACGCATCAGGCCATCAAGCGTGGCGCGCACCAGCATAATGGTTACAAGAATGCAAAGCGGCAATGGCGAGCCTTCGGCAAGTGTGTGCGTGCCAGCAAGAATAAACGCGCCAATAATCATCTCGATGCTTATTTCACGGGACTTGGCAAAGCCTATCAGGAAAAGCCATATGGGCGCACTTAACCGGCCGATGATCCGGAATGTGGCGATGTCAGGAAAAAAATAAGCGCCAAGATGGTCAATCACCATCAATATAATTGCAGCAGCTTTCAGCAGGTCATAGCTTGTGACCTGATTTGGAAGAATCTTCCTAGTAGAAGCTGAGGGGGTCGATATCAATCTGCACCTTTGTACGGGAGGGGATTTTTACGCAGTCGAGCCAGTCTCTTATTAGTTTATTGATATTTGCGCGTTTGTCAGCCCTTATCAGGAAGCGCATTCTGTATAACCCGCGTAGGCGGTATAACATAGCCGGCGCTGGGCCTAAAATCGTCACTCGTTCGCTTTGCGGCGCTTTGGAAGCGAGTTCCTGACAGAGCTTTTTCAATGCAGATTCGTCCTTATCAGCCACAATAATTGCCGCAAGGCGCGAGAAGGGCGGCATAAAGGCGGTTTCACGTTCCTGCAATTCTGCTTCAAAGAAAGCATCGCGGTCACCTTTTACAAAAGCTTCCAGCACAGGTGTTTCAGGAGCAAAGCTTTGCGCATAGACAGTGCCTTTTTTCTCGGCGCGGCCCGCGCGGCCTGCAACCTGCTGCAAAAGCTGGAAGGCTTTCTCGGCGGATCGCAATTCACCTGCGGCGGCGATATCGGAATCAACAATGCCAACGGTGGTGAGGTCAGGGAAGTGGTGTCCTTTTGCAAGAATTTGCGTACCAATAATAATATCAACTTCGTTATTTTTTATTTTCTGCAAAGCATCGGCAATTTGTTTCGGGCTTTCTATATGGTCGCTTGAAAGCGTCATTAGCCGTGCTTGTGGGAACAGCATTGAAACTTCTTCGCTGATCCTCTCGACACCGGGGCCGCAGGCACGCCATGTATCATGCTCATGGCAATCAGGACATTCTTTCGGCAGCGGCGCATGAAAACCGCAATGGTGGCATTGTGTTTTTCCTGTTTTTTTATGCTCGACCAGCCACGCTGTGCAGTGCGGGCACGATAAACGATGGCCGCAATTTTTGCAGATTGTTAGCGGGGCATAGCCGCGCC
>WGMJ01000003.1 GCA_016125135.1 Alphaproteobacteria bacterium
CTGCCCTTGTCTATTTTTGCATATAGTGCCCGCAGATGATCGGCAAGGCGGTAACGGGCGATGGTGAACATCCACGCCTTGAAAGGTCGATCAGTATCGTAGGTGTGGCTAGCGCTGTGAATGGAGATGAGAATTTCCTGCACGACATCTTCGGCATCATGCGGATTGTTCAGCTTTTTACCGACAAAAGCGCGCAGGATTGGTGTAATTTCCTGAAACAAACGTCCATAGGCCTTGCTGTCTCCTTGCTGGGCAAGGCGCATAAGCTGTTCCAGAGAATGTTCATCATTCTGATTTTGCAATATAGTTTGCCTTTGTAACTTTATTCTAGGGGATATCGAATACCCCAGCAATCCAACACTATGGATAAACATAGATAACGTACTGGAAACACTATGAATTTGAAAGTCATAAAAAGATGGGCACCCCTAATTATTCTGGCCGTGCTTATGGCCACCGCCTTTGCCAACGGGCTGCATGAGAAGATATCTCTACAGGTTTTGCAGGAAAATAAGGGCGCGATGCTTGACGCCGTAGCCTCCCGCCCGGTTTTGACTGCGCTAGGCTTTATGGCTCTTTATATCGTCTTTGTGGCTTTATCGCTGCCCGCCGCGACGCTCCTAACGCTTACAGGCGGATTTCTGTTCGGCTCTTGGCTCGGAACCTTTTACGTTGTAACCGCCGCCACGATTGGCGCAACTATTATTTTCTTCATTGCCAAGACGTCTTTGGGCACAACATTGCGCGAGAAAGCAGGCGGCTTATACAAACGTGTTGAGGACAATATGAAAGATAACGCTACCGGCTATCTCTTATTCATGCGGCTTGTTCCCGTTTTTCCGTTCTTTCTGGTCAATATCGTTCCGGCACTTTTTAATGTAAAGCCGCGCACATTCATCCTGACAACCTTTTTCGGCATCATCCCCGGCAGCTTTGTGTACGTGAATTTAGGCGGGCAACTGGCCGATATCGACAAGCTCGGAGATCTTGTCTCGATGCAAACACTGCTGGCCTTCGTACTGCTTGGTGTTTTTGCCCTGATCCCGACATTATATAAGCAAATTAAGGGCAAGAAGAAAATTGCAACAGCATTGTTTGCCGCAGCGTTGCTCTCTGCCCCGCACGCTTATGCGGATGATTACAAGACGTTTTTGAGCCTTTATGACGGCCTGCTGCAAGAATATGTCAGCGCAACCGAAAAAGACGGTGTTGCCTATAACGGCGTGGATTATGACGGCTGGGCATCCGATCCGCGTCATAAACAGACTTTGAAACTTTTGCTGGCGCAGAATACGGGCGCATTCAAAGGCGATAAGAAAATGGCGTTCTGGATCAATGCCTATAATTTCCTGACCATCGAGCTGATTGTCCGTGAAGGTGAGCGCAACACCATCAAAAATCTCGGCGGCACATTCACCAGCCCATGGAAAAATCATTCATGGACGTTATCGGGGACGGATATCACGCTGGATTATATCGAGCACAAAATCCTGCGTCCGATGGGTGATGCGCGGATTCATTTTGCGATTAATTGCGCGTCCGTGTCCTGTCCTGATTTGCGACTGGAAAGTTACCGCTCGGAAACTCTTAATCAGCAGCTGAATGAACAAACGATGATAACATTAGCTAATGAAGGAAAAGGACTGCGCATTGAAAATGGCACCATCGCCGTCAGCAAGATTTTCGATTGGTTCAAGGAAGATTTCAAAGGCGGAGACGTGAAAGGCTGGCTTGGTGATTACAAAGACATCGATCAGAATGCATCCATAGAATTTATGGATTACGACTGGTCACTCAACAAGGTGAATTAAAATGACAAAAACAATCAAAGTAGATTTATGCATTATCGGTGCGGGGTCGGGTGGGCTATCGGTAGCTGCGGGCGCGGCGCAGCTCGGTCTTAAGACCGTTCTAATTGAACGTGCGGAAATGGGCGGGGATTGTCTGAATACCGGCTGCGTTCCCTCCAAGGCTCTGCTGGCCGCCGCCAAGCGCGCGCATATGCACCGTAAGGACGATATCAAGGGCATCGCGCCGCATGAGCCGGAGATCGATTTTACCGCCGTCAAAGATCATGTCTTCGATACGATCAAAACGATTGAGCCCAATGACTCACCGGAACGGTTTAGAAGTCTTGGAGTCAATGTCATTCTCGAAGAAGGCCGCTTTACCGGGCCGGATACCATTCAGGCGGGAGAACATATCATCAAGGCGCGATATTTCGTCATCGCCACAGGCTCCCGCGCCGTCGTGCCGCCCATACCCGGCCTTGATAAAAATAAAGTCTTTACCAATGAAACCATCTTTGATCTGCGGGAAAAACCAGACCATTTACTGGTGATTGGCGGCGGGCCGATCGGCATTGAAATGGCACAGGCGCACAAGCGGCTTGGGGTCAAAGTCAGTGTGTTTGATATGGCCTCTATCCTGCCCCGCGACGACCAAAGCAATGTGGCTATCGTGCGCGAAGCCCTTCTTAAAGAGGGCATTGATCTGCATGAGCGTGTTTCGATTAAGGAAGTCAAACACGGCGATAAAACTGTCACTCTTGTCATTGAAAAAGACGGCGCGGTGCAGGAAGTCACAGGATCGCATATTCTGGTCGCCGCCGGGCGCGCGCCGAACACGGACGGGCTGAATCTGGACAAGGCGGGCGTGACATTCGAAAAGCGCGGCATCACGGTGGACGCGCATTTGAAAACTTCAAACCGAAAAATCTTCGCCATCGGCGATGTGTCCGGCGGGCCGCAATTCACGCATGTCGCGGGCTATCACGCCGGCATTATTATCCGCCAGATATGCTTCAAGATGTTCTGGGCGAAGGTGGATTACAAAGCCCTGCCGTGGGTGACATACACCGATCCCGAACTCGCGCAGGTCGGCCTGACTGAGGATGAAGCACGCAAGAAATACGGCGATGAGATCAAGGTCGCCGAATGGCATTTCGATGAAAATGACCGCGCCATTGCCGAACGCGCAACCAAAGGCCAGATCCGTGTCGTGACAGACAAAAAGGGTCTGATCCTCGGTGCTTCCCTTGTCGGGCCAAGCGCAGGGGAACTGATCGGTCTGTGGGCGCTGGCGATTACAAACGGCCTGAAAATCGGCGCCGTCACCGGCATGATCGCGCCGTATCCAACGCTTGGCGAGATCAGTAAACGCGCGGCGGGCGCATGGTACACCCCAAGCCTGTTCAGCGATAAAACACGGCGTATTGTGGGGTGGTTGCACAAGCTGCCGATAGGATGAATCCGGTTTTAGAAAATACCGGCTATTGGCTGGCGCGATATCTGCAAAAAGAGGTCAAGGGCTATAAACCGTCCTCGACCTCCGACATTTCAAAACTGAAAAAATGTTTGAAACCCGGCGATATTCTTCTGGTTGAGGGCAATCTACGGATCAGCGTTGCGATCAAATATCTCACGCAATCCACATGGTCACATGCCGCCTTTTACACAGGGCCGCTCAGCGATTCAACCGATCCCGATTGTTTGATCGAGGCCGATGCCCTGCACGGCGTGAGCGCCGTTCCTTTGTCCAAATATGCCGGGCAGCACACAAGAATATGTCGCCCGGTCGATTTAACTCCGGAAGATACGCAAAAAATCTTTGCGTTTATGACGGATAAAATCGGCATGACCTATGACATGAAAAACGCCTTTGATCTCCTGCGCTATCTTCTGCCGCAGCCCCCTGTTCCCGCGCGATGGCGACGGCGGATGCTGGCCTTGGGGAGCGGCGATCCAACCCGTGCAATCTGTTCAACACTGATTGCACAAGCATTTCAGCATATAAGCTATCCTATTTTACCGGACATATCGACGATCAAAGCAAATAATGGATCAATGCAGGATATTCTTCACATCCGCCATCACAGCCTGTTTACACCGCGTGATTTTGATATTTCTCCTTATTTCAAAGTCGTCAAACCAACCATTGAGGCCGGATTTGAATATAAAAACCTGCAATGGCACGAGAGTAAGAATTGATGCAAGAAATTATAGAATATAAAGGCTGGATTGTTGCCGGGGCGTTTTTACTCCTGTTCGGCCTTGAGCATATCTGCCCCGCCGCCAAGGCTGGGCTGCATCCCGTAAAGCGCATACTCAAGAACCTGTCCTTCTGGCCCATCAATATTGGCCTGTCGCTGGCCTTCATTTTGCCTGTGACCTACTGGGCGGCTCAACATGCGCTGTGGGAGCGCCCGCAAATTCTGGGCGGCATTGCAGGGCTGGCGCTTGACATCCTGATTCTCGATCTGTTTATTTATTGGTGGCACCGGGCTGTCCATGAAATGCCGTTTTTCTGGCGGTTTCATGAGGTGCATCATCTGGATGAGCATCTGGACACGACCTCGGCGATCCGCTTTCATTTTGGCGAAATCTTCTTTGCTACATTCGTCCGCGCCGCTGTGGTCATCGTCTTTGCCGTGCCCTTTACATCTGTCGTGATATTCGAAGTGCTGGTGCTGGCCTTCACGCTGTTTCATCATTCTAACATCGCTCTGCCACCACGATTGGAAAAGCCGCTATCGAAAATTATCATCACCCCCTCGATCCACTGGGTGCATCATCATGCCATCCGCAAGGATACCGATTCCAATTACGGCACGATCTTTAGTTTTTGGGATATTTTATTCAGATCAAAAAGCAAAACGAATCGTTTCGTAAACATGAGAATCGGCGTTGAAGGGCGCACGGATGGAGGCTTTCTGAAGCTTCTGCTTTCTCCTTTTATCTCCCGATAAAAAAGACGGCTCAAAACAAGAGCCGCCTTTAAAACACAAGATAGAGAAGAATTACGCTTTGATATTAACGCCGGATTTTGAAACAGCTGGTGTTTCCGCTTGATGCGCGGCAATAGCCTGCTGCTGAATCTGCTGCAGGCTTTGCGTCGCACTCGGCGCTTTACTATGGTTGACGGGTAGAGCGGCTGCTCCCCCGATTGCGCTTACTGCACTCATGACCAATTTCCTTTTGGTTTGGGTTGACGACATAAAGGTATATGGGGCAAGTGCGTGATTGGTTACATTTGCCCCGTAAAATATTTACGCCGCTTCCTGCGCATGCCATTCGGCAGGCTTGAAGGCTTCATCCAGTGGTGTGTCCGCCAGATGGTTGGTGTAGTTCGAGAGCGTTTTAAAGCCCACGCCCAAAATCACTTCCAATACCTGACCTTGTGTGTAGCCGGCCTCCAAAAATGCCTTAAGTGTATTTTGCGATGGATTGCCCTTTTTTTCGGCGATTTCCTGTGCCAGACGGCGAAGGGTTTCCAATTTGCCATCCTTAATTGGTTGATTATTGCGGATGGATTGTACGACATCTTCCGGCACTTTGTGCATTCCGGCTATCGCTGTGTGCGCGGCCATGCAGTAGTTGCATTCGTTTGCAAGACTGGTTGCCAGCAGAACAATCTGCCGCTCTGTTTCTGTGAAAGATGTTTCGCTGAAAATCCCGGCCAATGTCATATAGGCTTTCAGAATAGGGGGCGCTTCCGCCATAACACCCAGAATATTTGGTACAAAGCCATATTTCTCTTGAGCTTTTTTGAGCAGATCTGCTGCCGCTTGTGATGCTGTGTCGGTGGTGTGTACTTGATACGATGTCATTTTATCCTCCTTGGGGTTGGAGCATAGGTATTCGAGGGCAGAGGATAAAAAGTTACTTCGCCAGCTTTATTGTGAATTTGTTGTCCAGTTCGCGCAGAAGATACAGCGCAACGCAGGCCGCCAGCATTGGCCATGCGGCAAAGAACAGCAGGTTAATATCTGTTGTGTATTGCTTCCATGATGAAAATGTCGAAACGCCGTGCAGGATCATCACGAAACCATAAGTCCAGCGCTTCCAGAGGCCACCAAGAAAAGCAAGAATGATGACAAGTTCAATCGTGCCAATGGCCATCATTATTTCTTCGCCCAGGCCACCGATAAAATAGAAGTTCTCAAAAACCTTGGCGGCATGGCCGGGGTTGAGGAACTTATCCAGCGTCCATGCGAACATGACGATAAATACACCAAGGCGAAGCAGAAATAATGAAATTTCAATTCTGTTTTGTTTCGTCATTTTTCCTCACTGTTGGATAACAAAGCCGGAGTCATAAGCAATACTGTGAATATCGTAGCTTTCACACTAAGGCATTCGAATACTGTGATGAAAGAGTTACAAACTCCGCGCTAAACTGTATAAAATGAAAATATACGAAATAGCGTATAAAAAATATCCGATTTTATACCCGATTATACCCGATTATACCCGATTCATTGAGAATGACTTTTTAGGTTTAAATCTCTGCTTCTGGGGCTTCGTCTTGCCTTGGTTCAGGTTTGCTCTGGCTGGCCTCATTAATGCCTGACTTCATATTGAATGTATCGCTCATTTTGGGTTTTGTGGCTTTAGGCGCGTTTTCTGCATCTGCGGCGTTACTAAATGCACTTTGGGTTTTTGTTTTAGGTTCTTCCGCTGCCCTGTTTTCCGCTTCTGGCGCTTCGGTTTTTGCCTCGTATGGTTCGGCGCGGTACTCTGGCGGAACATTAGCGCGTTTAACTTCCGCTTCCGCTCTCACTTTTTCCCTTACTTCGCTGTAAGTCGCGGTTTTTTGCGGACGCTCTTGTGCCTTGGAGAATTTTTCTTGCGTCTGAGTGCTGGGGCGCTCCGGCGATGACTGGGCTGCTCTTTGTTGCCTGATAGTCCGATCAATCGCATCAGTCATGAGCTTCGTTTTTTCGGTCGCAGGTGTAAACCAGCTTTTGCGGTCTTCCGGTCTTAAAGTTTCTGTCCTTGTTGTGGCCTGTCTTTGCGCGATGGCCTGTTCCAGCGCCTTAATTCTAACGGGCATAGGCTGTTTATATTCGGCCTGCGCCCTTGGTGTGGGCTGAGCTTCGGCTTTACTTGCAAAGGCCGATTTGATCGGTGGCGCAATGACTCTAACATCTTGTTGTGTTGCCGCTGTTGTTAAAATTTTACGATCTATCGTGATAGGTTGGTTCTTGCTTTGCAGAATTTGGTTTACTGCGGTTGTGGTCGTTAGCGTCTTCCTTTCGCCCTTCATCGGTGATGAAGCCTTGAACTCTTCAGGAATATTGCTTCGTATCATTTCAGCTTTCAGGTGAAGCTTGAGATTAATTTCTTTATCTGTAATCCGCCTTGGCGGAGTCTGTTCTTTTTCAAGGGTGGTAATAGAGGGGTGTTTAGAAACTTCCCTGTCGATGGTATCGACAAAGCTCTTGTAGCGGCGAAAGTCCTCTTTCTTGGCCGCCACAAGTGCCATATTCTGCTTCATTTCCTTGATCTGGTTATGCAGCCCTTCGCGGTAATCACGGCCATAACGCGTGAGCCTGCGCTCGCTGCGCGACTGTCTTTCTTCAGCGGTGAGTTTTATAGTAGTCTTGGCTTCAACGCGGCGCGTTAGAAAATCCGCCGCTAATTTCACGGCGCTGGCGATTGTTTCCTTGATGACTGATTTCAGGGTGGTTTTTGTTTCAAGCGCCTGTAGTTTTTCCACGCGCTTGTCCAGCCGCTCCATGAGCCGATCAAGCTGAACAATTTGCTCTTTGAGGGGTTTGTCGCCAAAGGCCGCACGTTTTTCATTCAGAGCTTTGATCTCGGCATTAAAAGCGCTGCGAGTTTGTTGTTTATCTAGGGCGGGATAGTCAATCTTGCGGCCTTGGCTGTCTTCCCGTACTTTGCTTTGCAAATTATGGGCGCTTCCGCCACCCGATGATGAACTGGAAGAAGAGCTTTTTTCACCTGAGCCTTCTTCCTCACCGTCTTCATCATCATCGCCTTTATCGGCGTTTTTAAAGTCTTTGGCCAAAAGGCTTTGATAGGCGCTAGCATTCTTCGATGCCTTGCCCTCATGGGTTTGCGGGATGCGGTCTAGCCCCTGCGCCTCCAATGTGCGCCGGTCGATCTTCGCATCGGGAAAACCTGCGCGTTCTAGCGCATCATTCGCGAGTGTTTCCCATACTTCGCGGATGATCTCGATTTCTTGAGGGCCGGATACCTTGTCATCAAGAATGCGGGTTTTTGCGCCAAGTCCGTCTTTTGTGACCTCACGAGTCGTAAACAAAAGATGGGCGTGGTGATTGCGAGGGTCGTGACCGTCACCCTCGCAAGGGCTGTGAATGGCAACATCCACGGCTACGCGATAGCGTTCAAGCAGATAAAGCCCCATATCGCGAGTCAGCTCGGCGCGGGCTTTATCACTTAACTCATGGGGCAGAGCCAAGATAACCTCACGCGCCACGCGGGAATTTTTACGGGTTTCGCTGGCCTCTGCCGTATTCCATAGCACGGCACGGGTTAAAAGACTTTTCGGGGCGGAAGGCGGCGCGAGAATAAACGTATCTGCCACGCCTGTACGTTTGTGGTAGCGGTGGATTCTGCCTGCGCGTTTCATCCTTCAGGATTGAACCGGAGCGATAGGCGGCGGCTGCAACAGCCGAGTGGCCTTCGCTCCTCGAAAAGACTTTTAATGAGCAATGATAAATTGCCATTACGCAGTAATCCCCGTGCCGTTTTTAGCGCTGCAAACGGAGTTTGCGTAAGTGCGCTATTAACATCCTTCTTATTTGATTTTAGCTATTGGGGATTAAGGTTTAGTTACGGAAATTGAAATCTTCTCGAGCCTTATGATGTTGACTTTAAACTATATTGTCTAAAAATCCAGCTCCGATTTTAGAAGTTTTTGAATTTCAGTGGTGAATTTTGGAGTTAGTTGGTGGTGAAAATTGTAGTTGCCGTACAGAAAACACCAGCCATTCCACTAAAAATAACTATGCAATTTTAACATTTTGTGTTAGATTTTCATGGATGATAAAAAGACGCTTAGAAGATCAAATTCGAGATCGCTTGCAAAATAGCCCCTCTGTTGCCCTAATGGGGCCGCGTCAGGTTGGCAAAACGACACTCGCCTTTAATATTAGCGAGGGCGTGCCATCTGTCTATCTCGATTTGGAAAATAGAACCGATTTACAAAAGGTTCAGGATATTGAAGCCTTCCATAGAGAGAATAGCGATAAGCTAATTATTCTCGATGAGGTACAAAGGCTTCCCGAAGTGTTTGCGCCCATTCGAGGGCTCATTGATGCCGAGCGGCGCAAGGGCAATAAAACGGGGCATTTCCTGTTTTTAGGCTCTGCTTCAATTGAATTGCTTCAACAATCGAGCGAAAGCCTCGCCGGACGTATCTCTTATATCGAATTATTCCCTGTTGATGCTTTAGAATATTTAGAAAAGCCAGATGAACTGGACAAGCTTAATCGGCTTTGGGTGCGTGGTGGATTTCCCGAAAGTCTGCTCGCCAAGGATGATGAAAACTCATTACGCTGGCGCAGAGATTTTATTAAAACCTATCTGGAGCGTGATATTCCCCAATTAGGGCCACGCGTTCCTGCTGAGACTTTAGAGCGCCTTTGGATCATGTTGGCCCATGCACAAGGTACAAATATCAATGCGTCCAAATTGGCCACATCTTTGGAAGTCTCGAATGTGAGTGTTGGACGGTATATTGACCTTCTGGTTGATTTGCTGCTGGTCAGGAAGCTGCAACCCTATACGGCCAACATTAAAAAACGGCTGGTGAAATCACCGCGCGTTTATGTACGCGATAGCGGCATCACTCATGCCTTGCTCAATATAGGCGGCTACAATGATCTTTTGGGCCATCCCGTTGTAGGCAAAAGCTGGGAGGGCTTTGTGATTGAAAATATCATGTCCGTATTACCGCAAGGAGCACAGGCTTTTTATTACCGTACAACAGGCGGCGCGGAAATCGACCTCCTTATTGAATTCAGCAATAGCCCCAGAGAGTTTTGGGCAATAGAGATCAAGCGTAGTGCTTCAGCAAGTCTGAAACGTGGCTTCCATGAAGCCTGTGAAGATATAAACCCCACACGGAAATTTGTCATTCATGCAGAAGAAGATTCCTTCCCGATGAAAGATGATATTCAGGCGATTGGGCTGTTTGAGTTCATGCGGCAGCTTGTAAAGCTTCAATAGTTAGCAAAATTTTTATTCTGCCCATGGATAAGTAACTTTACCATCTTTGCAGCGGATATTTTTTTCAACGCTATCGTAATAGCGTCTGGAAATATAAGTGTCACATTCATCACACAAAAAAATCTTTTCAAAATCACAAATATCTTGCCAAAAAGCTTTTAAGTCTGACATTTCGGGTTGATAAGTTCCATCATGAGAATCTTTATTACCAATAAAAGTTGAATTAAGAAGGCGATCTAAAACAGGATTATTTAGCAGCTCATTGCATTTTTTACTTTTTAATGTTCCTTTGATCCCAGTTAACAACTCATAAGCCATTCTGTCTTCATTATTTGCATTAAAACGAAACGGCAATTTAACTTCTAAACCATAGGCAATTTCTTTTAGTATTTGTTCTAAGTATTTTCTAGCATCATTACCCAAATTATCTGGGCTATTATTCTTTATCTTGTCTACAATTCTTTCTTGTATGGTCTTGATCGGTTCATCAATGTATGTGCCGTCTTCATCACTAAATTTAATGGTGTTAATTAGCCAATTTTTTCCTTTTATACGATTTCTGACCAGCTCAAACCATGAGTTCTCGTGCGTTAGCAAAATCAATTGGTAGCTATCATATTGTTCTGCCAACAAGTCTGCAAAACGCTTACGGTGATTTGTATCAAAGCTAGAAACCACATCATCCAAAATTATGAACTTGTTGTTCTTATTAAAGGCTTCTACAGAGGAAAGGAAAAAAGCAATTCCGACACAATTCAAGTGAGATTCGCTAAGGTATTTATGCGGTGGTGATACGTTTTTTTCTTCTCTAAAATCAAGCTCAATTGTTATCCCTGCAAGCTCTTCATTTTCTTCTATTGGGGCCAATCTAATATTATCAATTTTTTCATTAGGATTAAGAAATTGGTATATGGCATTAATGCGTTCTGAAAACGCTCCTAGAAAAGCTTGCAAAGATTCACTTTGGCGCTTACGAAACTCTGTATGGATTTCCTCCATAGTTTTTAATTGTACTTCATATGCCAATTTTTCGCTTTTTATTTTTCTAATTGAAGCATAAGAGTTTCCAGCAATTTTTATCTGATTGTAAGCCTCCAATTTTGGATTAGATGCTCTTTTTTTTCTTATTTCCTCTAATTCTTTTTTTGCATTTTCTTGAAGAGATGAAAGAATATCTTTTTTAATGGCTAATTTTTCTTTACTGGCAAGCGCCTTTCCTTCAATAGGATTCAGCTTAGTTAATTCTTGGTATTTTTGAATCTGTATTTTTAAATTATCAAGATTGGTTTTGTGCTTAGCATTTTCAGCCTCTTTAATTTGTCGATCACTTAAAAGAAACTCTACAATTTTTATAGTGCTTTCTATTTGATCAGATAAAGATTTTTGAAACTCTTTAAGCTTTGCCCGTTCACTCTTGACAGCGGCCAACTCTCTCAATCTTTCTTCGATTGAAGCCAGTAGTATTTTATTATCTTTGGTTTCTAGGCACAGAGGGCAGTCAGAAAGAGTGTAACCATCATCTTCTAAGACTTCTTTTCCGGTAGATAATAGCTTTTCTAAAATCAACTTTTTTAACTTATCGGCATCCGATGCGATGGCATCAAAAGAGGCTTTATAATCTTCATACTGTTTTTCTACTTCATCTAAGTTTGCTGGCAGTAGAACCAGCTTTTCTAACAGTTTTGCTAGAAAAGATTCCTGATTTGCATCTTTGCTATCGTCTGGCTGCCTTATGGCTTTCAAAATATCGTTTATATCCTTGAGAGAAGATGCCTTTTTATTTAACTCAAAAGGTTTAACCAACTCATTTACCTTAGCAATAAATTGCTCATCAGAGGTTATGTTACATCCAAATTGTTCTATTATCTGGCTTTGTTGATGATTGATCTGATTATCAAAACTTTTTGTTCTGATTTCTTTAGCAAGTGTGCTGCAAACAGATTTCAGTACGTCCCTTGTTTTGCTGATTTGAGAGTAACCGATTATTTCAGATAGTTTTGTTAGTCTTTCTGATTTTGTAGAACGTGCAAAATCATCCAAATTTTTATATCTAAGAATAAAGTTTTCATTCCCAGACGATGCAATGTATTTCTTAATTTCGTCATTATCGTTTGAGATTTTAGAGGTTACTTTTCCAGATTTAACTTCAATGACTTTGGTAGGCTCTAAATCCAGACCTGAAATGTCTAATCTAAAAATTCCTGCTTTGTTATCAGGCAGCGCTGTATTGCGCATAGCATTATGGCCTTTTAGGCCAATCTCTCCGTCTGCCAAGTGATCAATTCTATCATAGTAGAACCATTCCAATGCATCGGAAATAGTACTTTTTCCAGTACCGTTATCACCATAAAAAAGGATAGATTTTTTTTCTAAGGCTATATTTAGCTCTGTTTTTACACCCCTTAAACCGCTGATATATATTTTATTCAGTTTCATGTTTATCCCTTAGATCAGATAGAGCGTTTATTAAATTGGTCTTAGTTAATTTATTATTTTCATACAGGTCTGTGACCGCATTCACAGTTTGTGTGTCTAGGTCTTCATTTTCTTTTAAGCTCGTCATAAAAGTATCTAAAACTTCTTTGCCGCTTTTAATTTCTTGTTTCACTATTCAAAATACTCCCAATTAATTTTTAAATTTAAATCTAGTGCTGCTGTTAAAATATCGTATCCAGATTTATTGTTGCAAATAGGATATACGCCATAGTGTCTAACGAAATCCAAAATGAAAAAGCTTTCAAGAGATTCAATCCCCAAAGACCAGCGATTTTTTAGCATTTCAAAGTTAATATAAGTAAAAAAAAGATTGTTAGCTTTCTGATAGCTAAGTATCCCTCCATTCCCAGAGGTTCCTTCTAAGTGACCTTGTAGACGTTTTCCGATGCTATTCGTTTTCTTTTCGCTCATGCCTATGTATATGAGACGTGATTTTCTAAAGGGATATTGAATATGAATTTCAGAATTATAGATCAGGTAAAGCCCTGTTAACCCCGTTAGTGGCCTTATATTCTTAATCTCAAAGGATTTTCCTTCTTCAAAATATATTTGTAAATCATTTGTAGTCACTTTTAGCTTTCTTAAAATAATTTTTAATTAGCGCCATTTTCGCGCGTATTTTTTTCTGACTTGCTTATTAATGAAGGAATTAAGTCCATCGCCGCTTCGAGCCAAAGATTTCATCGCATCCAAACTATGTGCTCCCACGCTTGAGCTTGTATACTCATAAATCCAACCATCTTTGAATCTTACATGAATGAAATCGGCCCCAACATCGTAAGCGGCAACACCCGAATCACCATTACTATCCAAATACTGTTTCATTTCAGCGGATTATAACTGATAAGTTAGAGAGAAACTAAGAAAATAAGAAATAATTTTAATGCAATAAATTCAATGCTCCTCCGTCTAGGTCTTTTACTGCCCAACGGGCAAGACCTAGCGGCGCTTCAAGCTGCCTTTCGCGCCTGACGGATGCTTAATCTTCTTCAACCCCAAGCACTTTTGGCGCTTGCTTGCTTTTTCGGACATTGATAAGCGATGTATCAATCATGTCCTTCAAATGCGCCGCATAGTGCTTCTCAATCATCTCAACTGACGTTCGACAGTTCTTCGCGATCTGGTAAATGTCTGCTCCCTCTAGCAGACGGAAACAGATATAACTGTGCCGCAGAGAATAGGCTGTCCGCGCTTTTCCATCGCGGTCAAATTTCAGATTATTCTCAGTTAATATGCCGTTGAACATTTTTTTGAATTCGTTAGGGAAGAGTTTATCCGTGGGCTTTACTGACCGCTCCCCATCATCCGTTGGTCGTGGCCTGTCACGCAAACGCTCGAACGGGCGAACTGCACCCGTCATAGATTTGCAGTATCCAACGCCGCGCTTCCCGCGCACCTCGATCTCTAAAATCTTGTCACCGCTCCATTCATCAGTGACAATATCCACGTCACGAAACTCAAGTTGGTTCACCTCATCAGGCCTTAACCCCGTGTTGGCCATGAACAAAACAAAATCATGGAGTTGTTCCGCGTACCATTTAAAACGTGGATGTTTTGGATTGGCCGCGTTTTTACGCGTGGCTGTATAGAGCTGCTTATATTCCTTCGGTGTAAACCAAGGGCGGTGGCTTACTTTCGTATGCCGCCTGTATGGGTCGGATAGATCGGGGACTTGCTGAATATATCCGTGTCGATGCGCTGTTTTCAGCGTGAGGCTTAAGGTCACAATCTCATTATGAATGGTTTTTCGTGCTGGTGGTTTCCATGGCTTGCCAGCTTCTTCTTCATTATAATCTTCCGGTTCGGTCAAGCGTTGCGCTCGATATTGCTGAGCCGTTCCGGCTGTAAGTTCATTGACTGGCATTTCACCAAAGAAGGGAAGCAAATGCAGTCTAAGGCGGTCTTTATGCCCCTGCACCCATTTAGGGCTGCGGTGGCCTCGCGTGGTCGCTTCGTATTCTTCCTCAAACATCTTGGCGACTTGGGCAAAGCTCTTGCCCGTATTCAGTTCGCCAAGATGGTTTTTGGCTTGTAACTCGTTAAACCAATCTGTGGCCACATCCTTGGCACGGCCAAGGCTCTTTTCCTTGGTGCTTTTGCGCCATTCCTTCCCCTGAAGGAATGTGGAGCAATGCCAAGCGCCGCCTTCGCTGCGCTGATAAAGGATAACTTGGTCGCCTAGAATGCGGTGTCTTTCCATTTTTAATTCCCCTCAAACACACTGTGCGTTTTGTGTGAGTGTTGTGTGATGGGTTTTATTGTATCATGGGAGGGGTTGATAAAAAATAAGCACCTCGTAAGGTGCTGATTTTATTAGAAAAATTTGGTTGCGGGGGCCAGATTTGAACTGACGACCTTCAGGTTATGAGCCTGACGAGCTACCGGGCTGCTCCACCCCGCGATACCGAGGCGTTTAGGGGAAAAACGCCAAAACAGAGGCCCTGTTATAGGACCCGAACCTATTAAAATCAAGCCTTTATTAGATTGATAAAATAAAGTTAGCTTTGGACATGGTAAAATCCAGCGCTAGCACTGAAAAACCGCATATAAAGCCCCATCAGAAGCCTATAAATCTGGCGCTTCAGGGGGGCGGCGCGCATGGTGCTTATGCCTGGGGCGTACTGGATGCCCTGCTAGAGGATGGCCGTTTATATGTAGAAAGCATATGCGGGTGCTCGGCCGGTGCTATGAACGCGGTTATTTTTGCAAGCGGCCTGCATGAAGACGGCGCAGAAGCAGCGCGTAAAAAACTACATGAATTCTGGCGACGCGTTGCCGAAGCTGGGGGTGGACTAAACCCCCTGGGTGGCCCGTTGCAGGACCAGCCCTGGGACGCATTTTTAAAAACAATCAACCCCGACTACACAGCGCCTGCGCAAATATTTTTTGACGCTTTTACAAGAAGCTTTGCCCCCAAACAATGGAACCCGTTTGGTGTGAACCCACTGCAAAAAATCCTGGATGAGATGGTGGATTTCAAGGAATTGCGCAAGTGCGATAAAACACAAATTTTTATCAGCGCAACCAATGTACAGACCGGAAAGGCAAAAGTTTTTTATACGGAAGATTTAAATATTGAATGTGTACTTGCGTCTGCCTGCCTGCCGTTTTTGTTTGATACAGTTGAAGTGAACGGCAAGCCCTATTGGGATGGCGGCTTTATGGGCAACCCCGCACTTTACCCTGCTTTCGAGCGCACAAAAACAAGCGACATGCTGATTGTGCATATCAACCCGATTGAACGGAAAGAAGTGCCCGATACAGCAACCGAGATCGTAAACCGTGTGAACGAGATCAGCTTTAACTCATCGCTCCTTCATGAGCTACGCGCGATTGCCTTTGTGCAAAAGCTGCTTGACCAAGGCATGATGAAAGAAGAATTCCGCAAGAAATATAAATATATGCTGATGCATGCAATCCGCGCGGAAAATGACTTAAGTGAGTTTAGCGCTGCCAGCAAATTCAATGCCGATTGGGATTTCCTGTGCACCCTCCGCGACCGTGGCAGGGACGCTATGCACAAATGGCTTAAGAAAAATTACGAGGTCGTAGGTACGCATGCAACGGTTGATATTCGCAAAGAATATTTAGAAAATTAGCAGAAAACAGCCATTTTTTATTTTCGTATCCGCATTTTTCTCTTGTAAATTAACCATTTACATATTATTATTCGCCAAAATATAACAAACTAGACTAGGTGTGAAACAATGGCGGTAGATCCTGCAGCAGCTCAAAACATAGACGCGCTTACAAAAAGCGTTCGTGAACTCGCCGCGCATAATGCTCAGCTTGATATTCATTTAGAGCGGCTTCTGCCACTCGCAGGCTTGCAATTACTCAGCGTAAAGGCGGACGGCCTTAATGCACCAAATGATGCCGCTTTTGCAAGACTGAATGTAAGAAACTGGTTTGATAATATGGCAGAGCGTGGCGCAGTAAGCCGCGATGCTGTTGAACAAGCTTTTAAGAATAACGACCATCGCAGACTTTTTAGCGAGCTTGTGGCAGCAGCCAATAGCCTTGAGTATATACCTGACGATGCAGTTGCAGCAATTAACACTGATGACGATATAGTTACAATTAAAACACCTGATGACAAAAAACTGCATTTCCGCCCCAAAGGTGTTATAAGCAGCAATATTAACCTGTCGCTTTTCAATTACTATGCGCCACTTGTTATGGGGCAAGCCCTGTCAGACAATGATGCAAAACTATCCCGACAAGACTTTGTGGCGCTCCTGAGCGCGCGTTACTTGGCAGCAGCACATGATTATCTCGGTGTTAACCCTCTTTCCTCCGCCAGTCCGGAAGACAGACAGGCCGGCAATAAATGGGCACACCTACAAGAAGTTGCCTCAATGGTAGGGTTACTGGATGACGCTATGCGTGCTGAAAAAACTTTTAATCTTCCCCAACTCTCTGCAGAAGAAAGAAAAGCACGTGATGATATATGGAAGTTCCATGACGCGCAGCTTCTGAACCTTCCACGGCTGCATGAAAAACTTCCGATTACTGTCAACGGCGAGAAACAAAGCGTAAGCATTATGGAAGTCATGCTCCCTGCCGTTAACGCATTGCTAGAAAAGCGTGACGAACCGATAACCGACGAGAACGGACAGCCATACACAGCGCAAGCCCTTGCAACAATGGCCGCCTACGTCATGATCACTGACCGCATGCCGAAGGGTGACTTGTATGATTCCCTTCGCAAACTGGACAAATCACGTATTGACGCGCTGCGCACATGGATCTTCAAACAGAACCACTTTGCACTTGAATATTTTACCGGCGTTGTTGACGCATCTTATGCATCAAGCCATCATGATACAGTCAGTAAAGAACATGGTAATATCAGCCTCTTGCCTGCTGATGCACGTGGCCGCGACAGGCTTGATGCTCTCATCGGCCTGACTGCAGATCGACTGGCCGCAACAGGCGACGCGATAAGCGCAGATGAGCTATTAGCCTGTTTCTGGCGTTATGGTGACAAAACATACCCTGACAGCGGCTCTGATAAATTAGACCCTGCAATTATCCGCTTTATGATTGAAAGCGGCACCTTTGATAAATGGCTCACACAGTCCAAAGCAGGCGGGTTCTACCGTGTAACAGGCCCAGATGCGTTACCTGCAAGTAAAGTTGCTACGGATCTAAAGCATATTATCAACCTGACCGATGAGGCTTTGTCTAAAGCACAAGCAAATGAAGAAAAAGCGGCAAAAGAAGAAGGCCGTGCAGCAAAAACTTGAAGATATTGCAGGGCAGGATCTTTTGCCGGTGCCCCTCTTCCACTTCATTCAAGGCATGGAAATTTTCAAGTTGATTCAATAGGTTCTCACGCTTCATAAGAAATATATAACTTATTGTTTTATTTATAAAAACCCCCTTTTTTAACCCCATTTTAATTTTACATATTCATAATTGAGGCATGTCTACGTGGCTTATAGATGGTAACCCGGATCTAGCCCTGCCCCCGAAAGAAGAGGGGGTGGATTGGGAGAACTCGGGACTTTCACAAGACGATAAGGCGGCGAACACAAGAAACGCCTACCGCGCGCTTGGTAAGTGGCTGCAATGGCAACAGCAAATGATGAGCGAAAGCTACAACACCGCGGCCACAGGCGGTGGCCGCTTTTTTGCACAAAACTTAAGCAGGAATTCTGCAGCAGCGGTGGCCTCGGAAACGCGCGCCATGATAGCCTCTGAAAATTCGACAGCGCGCATGAGTAACCTAGGCCAGCAAGCAGCCTCTGCAATACCGGGGCATCAAGGTGTTGCGGCTGCACAATCAAGCTATTTCGATACAGATTCTAAATATAGAAGCAAAAGCCCGCGTCTGGGCTAAGCCTATTTCTTTCTTTTTGATTTCCACCATGCAAGGCGTTTATTAATCTCGCGCTCGAAGCCGCGATCGGGTGGTGTATAAAATTCTTCGCGCTCCATTTCATCGGGGAAATAATTCTGGCCCGAAAAAGCCCCCTCTTCATCATGGTCGTATTTATACCCGTCTCCATAACCAATATCTTTCATCAGCTTGGTCGGGGCATTCAATATATGTTTTGGCGGCATGAGCGACCCATGCTTCTTCGCGCTTGCGCGTGCTGCGCCGTATGCCATATAAGCCGCGTTTGATTTTGGCGCGGTTGCGACATAAATAACAGCTTCTGCCAAGGCCAGTTCGCCCTCAGGCGAACCCATGCGCTCATAGGCCTCCCATGCATTCATGGTGACTTGCAGGGCTTGCGGGTCTGCGATGCCGATATCCTCCACCGCCATGCGTACAACGCGCCGTGCGATAAAGCGCGGGTCTTCCCCGCCCTCGAGCATACGCGCAAACCAGTAGAGTGCGGCGTCAACGTCGGACCCGCGCACACTTTTATGCAGCGCGCTGATTAAATTATAATGGCCTTCTTGCGCTTTATCATAGGCAGCGGCTTTTTGCTGCACGAGCTTTAAGAGCCCCGCTTCATCAAGCTGCTTTTTCTGCGCAAATATTTTCTCGGCAATTGTGAGCATATAGCGCCCGTCACCATCAGCGAGGGCAATAAGGTTTTTACGCGCTGTATCCGTCAGCAATAATTTGCGGCCCATCTCGGCTTCGGCACGGGCCAGCATATCTTCCAGTGCTTCATCGGTGAGCCTCTTCAAAACATAGACAGGGCAGCGTGATAACAACGCGCCATTGAGTTCAAATGAAGGGTTCTCGGTTGTTGCCCCGATAAGAATAATTGTACCGTTTTCAGCAACCGGTAAAAAAGCATCTTGCTGCGCGCGGTTAAAGCGGTGAATTTCATCGACAAACAAAACTGTTTGTTGCCCTTGCTGCGCGCGAAATTTTGCGGCTTCGAAAACCTTCTTCAATTCAGCAACGCCGCTGAAAATAGCCGAGAGCATTTCAAAATGCCCGCTAACATTTTGCGCGAGCAACCTTGCGATTGTTGTTTTACCGCAGCCCGGTGGCCCCCAGAGAATAAGCGATGATAGCTGGCCGCTCTCTGCCATTAAACGTAGCGGCGCGTCCGGCCCCAGCAAATGATCCTGCCCTGCAATATCTTCAAGTTTTTGCGGGCGCAGTCTCTCCGCCAAGGGCATAGCTTGTGCAGGCATGGCTGTGGTTTGTTTATGAAACAGGTCAGACATATGATTTATATAAGGCCTATACGCCCATTTAGCAAACTAGCGAATGGTGATGGTTTGCTCGCGGCCTTGGCGCTGGAATGTGAGGCGATAAACACCGGCTTTCTGCGCATCTTGCCCCAGTTTTTCAACATCGCGGGCTGCTGTTACCGGCCTCTGGTTAATGGAAACAAGCACATCCCCCGTCTTCAATATACGGCCCGCCAGCGAGGTTTGGGCAATATCACAAACCACCACGCCTTTATCGGGTACAAGGTCTGGCCCCATTTCTGCCTGCAAGGCAGGGCTGAGGTTGCAAACGCTGACACCTTTGAACAAGGTTTCAGCTGCCAAATTTTGCTGGTCACGTTTTGGGATTTCAGGCGGTGCAATTGCTGTCAGGATGAACTCTTTCTCGCCGTCCTTCCGGCTGATTGTCATTTTGACATTGCTGCCAACAGGAATTGTGGCAAGCCGGAAGCCCACTTCGCTTGAATCAAGAATTTCGCGGTCGTTTATTTTTGTTATAAGGTCGCCTTGTTTTATACCAGCCTTACGTGCAGGGCTTGCATCATGCAGGCCAGCGATAAGCGCACCTTGCGGCCGGCTCAAGCCAAGCGTATCGGCAATTTCAGAGGTAACATTCTGGGCTGAAATACCAAGCCACGGACGCACAATTTTCCCGCTGGCTGTTACAGCGCCGCTGGTTTTTGCAGCCAGTACCGAGAGCACCATATCGGCCGGTATGGCAAAGCCAATGCCCAAGCTTCCGCCATCACGCGAGTAAATAGCATTATTGATACCCACCACATTGCCCTGCATATCAACAAGCGGCCCACCGGAATTACCGGGGTTAATGGCGGCATCGGTTTGAATGAAGAAATTATAATCGGTGATGTTCAGATTTGAACGCGCCATGGCCGATACAATGCCACTTGTCACTGTTTGGCCAACACCGAACGGGTTGCCAATGGCAATAACAAGATCCCCCACTTCCAGCTCATCGGTTGCTTTCAGCGGCGCATAGGGCAACGCGGCCTTGGCATTTATTTTAAGCAGCCCCAGATCAGATGGTTCATCGATAAGCAAAACTTCGGCAGGAAATTCACGCCCGTCAGAAAGTGCGACAACAACTTCTTTTGCAGCCTTGATAACATGCGAGTTTGTTACAACAATACCATCAGGCTGGACAATAACACCCGACCCCAAAGAACTTTCAACACGCTGGCGCGTAAGCCCGCCTGTTTGATTTTGAAAAAATGGCGCAAAGAAAGGATCATTGAAAAACGGATTTACAACCCGCGCATTCACCACGCGTTTCGTGTAAATATTCACTACAGCCGGCTTTATTTTTTTGACCAGCGGCGCGTAGGAAAGCTGTATTTCTTCCTTGGAGGACGGTAAAAGTTTGCCGAGCTGTGCTGCAGCGGGAAGGTTAAAAACCAATATAAGCGTGAATAAAACTAAAGGGGCGTACTTCATAAGTGAAAAAATATACCCCTGCCTTTAAAAAGCAAGAGTGTTTGGCCGACGCCTATACAATCCTTAAATGTTGACGTTGCGCTGGCTGGCCGCCACTTTGTTTATCGAGCAGCCTTAAAATATGCGCTGGCTCTGTGTTGAACATAGCACCGATAATTTTTGCTCCCAGTACTTGCAGACCATCGATTTCTGCTTTGTCAGTCACGGGGTTTGTTTTTAAAGGCCAGGCAGAATAACGCTTCAGGTAGTTCATAACTTGTGCATTTTCTGTAAGATTAAAAACATCATGCCCCACAATATCACTAATGCGATTGCCCCCTCTCAACGGTTGGGCAAAAAGAGCAGCGCGGTTATCCTTGTGGCGTTCAGCAGTATGGTCAGGATGTTTTTGCGCAAGCCATTCACTATAGCCATCCAGCGTTTCTTTGACAGCTGGCATAGCGTTACCATGTTGCCCTGATGAAAAAGAGGAATCAGGGAACAGGACATCTTTTTCATCCCATGCAAAAATATTAAGCGCACCATGTGATTCAAGCTTTGTCCTTGCAATACACACCACATCACCATCACGTGGCTGCGTAAGCATAAAATACTGCGTGCCGTCACGCACTTCTGTAACAAGGCGACGGTCATTATAAGCAACATCACAGGCATTAAAGGCTTGTTTAAGCGCAAGTAGGCCTGCGATATTGCGTAGCGCAAGTGGCATTGCCGCCTCTTGCCGTTCGCTAGTAGCGGGTGTGGGCAAGCCAAGCCAATTTTGCTTGGTCGGGTCTTTTATAAATTCTTCCACGCGCGGCCTTAATTCACGCCATTCAAAATAAGCATCGCAATTTGCTTCATAGGCCGACGCATTCCTAAGAAAATCTGATATATCAATATCGGCCGCAAGATAAGACGGGATGTTTTTTTCTTCCAGTGCCCGTAACACCGGCATGAGCTTTTGTGCCAACTTGTAAGGGTATGCGCCTGCGGGTTGGCCCGTTTTAACAAGCGGGAGAAGAATTTTTTGTAGCTCCTCGTCCAGTGAATAGGACACATTATATTGGTTATCAATGCGATCGGGGAATGCGAAGCCAGATTTGGCCATGTAGCCATGAAGCCCCGGATCCGCATGACGTGATGCGTAGTAAACGTCGCGAAAAATCTCTATAAGTGCTGGCAAAAATACGGCTTTGCCATAGTCGTTCATATAATTAACAAGCGGCTGTAAATAAGAGAACTGAATACCATTCCTTGTTTCAACCGGATGCAATGGATAAGCCATATCCTGCAGGGATTTTCCATCTGCGGCAAGCTCGGCCAAAGCCTCTCCTTGTTGCTTTATTTCATGTTTAACCAAGAATTTATCTGCCTCAACAAGCGCTTTGAAGTATTGCCATTCTTTAGGTGTTTGCGGAAATTGTGACGAGCGGAGTAGCCGCAAATAGGGTGTATAAGCTACGGGGTCTGCTGCAATATCATGCCCCATATCTGCTGCGGTTAAACCGCGCAGGAAATTGATAATTTCATCATCTTGAGATTTGTAATTACAGCCAAAGCCATATCGCCGGATCAAAAGCTCCTGCGCGACATGCTCTGCCTCCGCAAACTCACTAAACATATCTTTTCTGTGATGATAAAAACCCTGGCTGGCAGAAAAGCTTGCCGCCATAAACGGAAATTCTTCTAGAAATTCGCGGCGCTTGGCACCTGCGGCCCCGTTGATAAAAGTTACCTGCCGCTTGTTTTTTTTCTTCACCTGGAAATCGCTATTGCGGATCCGGGTTTTTTGTAGTGGCGTTAGAAACTTATAAAGATTGCGCGTTTGATATTCGGCAGGCAATGTTGCCAGCATATCAATGCTTTTCTTGTCTGCCGGCACGCCACGGGGGTGGTAGGCCGTATCATAGTTCGGGTCCATGGGGTCAACGCGCTCCATAAACTCCTGCAGAACCTCTTTTTTCTGCTGCAACTCATAGGCTTCTAATATTTTTTCAACTTCTGTTGCAAAAGACGGCGCCTCTACGCGGCTACCATCATTCATATCAAGTGTTATGCTGATGCTACCGCGTTCATGCTGCAGCGGGTGATGCGCACCACCGATATATCTGTGCCAGCGCTCGGCCATTTTTGTTTTTTCGTCTGCGATATTTACATCATCACTCAGCGCTGACTGTATAAGGCGCGCCATGTCAGTGCGTGCCATATGGCCCAAACGCCGCAATGACTCATCATTCAGGAGTGGTGAAATATCATGCTGTGCAGAGAAAATATTTTTAACAGCCTTATTGACGGGGGCATAGCTATAGTTTGAATCTTCTCGCCAGAAATTATTATTCAATAGCGCATCAAGGCGCTGCTGGATTGAATCATCATCAAGTGTTTTTTCAGCTTCCAGTTTTTTTCTTCTGACCTGCTGACGCAGAGCACTTGGCCGTGCCACTTCATCTGGGGTGGGGAGATGATCAAGGACGAGCGAGTGGAATTCGCCATCGGCATAACGAAACCCGACATACGAGCGGCTAATGCCGCGCGCTGCCCAACCGAAAGGAAAGAAAACATAGGCTTGCTTGGATTTATCTGGCCGCGGCGCCCATGCATCGTCGCGGCTGCCATTTGGCTCGTTGTAGTATGGCTGGCTTTCGACAATGTAATTGCCGACAATTTTTTCGAGCGTTTGCCGCTTTTGTTGGTCGATGGATAGGCCCGCCTGCTGGGCAGCCTGCATGATCGCCGCCAGCAGGTCCCGCTTCTGCTTTTCCTGTCCGAAATCAACTATTGTCATATTGTAGATTTATAGGGAAATACGCCGCAAAACTCAACCTAAATTTCCCTGAATGTGATCTCCGCAACAATCTTTCGCTCTGCCCGCACTTCATCAAAAAACGCTGCCACAGGCATCTGTAAATGCCCTGCGATTTGGGAGAGGTAATGAGCGGCCAGTTTGTTCTGGCCGACCTCGTATTTATACATTTGCTGGTAGGTCAGCCCCAGTTTTTGTGCCAAAGCACGGCGGGACATGCCCGCAAGTTTGCGGTTTTCCTGAATTTCCTGTCCCAATTGCTTATAAAACTGCATAACCCCATAACTTTCCATTTTAGAAATATCATTAAATTTCTATTTTGGAAATAGTTTTCTGTATTGGGAAGTGCCATATTTCCAATATGGACAAAAAGTGGCTGGAAACGCAATTCGAGCTAAACCCGCAAAAAAGCAAGGCCGGCCTTGCCGATGCAGCGGGCCTTGCGCCATCCGCTATCTCCAAAATTCTGGGGGGCATCCGCCAGATCAAGGCAGCCGAATACATTCGTATGCGAACCTATTTCGGCCTACCAAATGACGGTGCTTTGGAGGGTAAATCGCCTATTTTGCCCCCGAATGGGCTTGCAGAAGGCCAAAATGAGGATGTTTCGGGGGCTTTTACCCTGCCAAATAGTCAAAACAAGCTCATTATAGAGTCAGATGATATGGCCCCCGACCTGAAAACGGGCGATGTGGCTTTCTATTCGGCTGAAAATGATGATTTACCCGGCCTTTTTGTGCTGGAAGTGCGTGGGCAAAAATTCGTGCGCTATTGTGAATCCGCTGACGGAGGCAAAATCCGCGTCACAGCCCGCAATCCGCTCATCCCGCCAGTGAGTGTCGCCAAAAGCCAGCTTACGATTCTCGGCAAAATTTATAGCCGCCTGCAGAAGGTTTAAGGTGCCGAGTCCTTAATTCTCAGCGCTTTGCATTGCCTCGCTTCGCAGACAGCCTGAAAACGTCCATCACGCTCTGGGAGATATTGTAAGCATCCCATTTTTGCTCCCAACAGTCTGTTACAGCTTTTGGCCCTTTCACTATACTCTTGATTGACAGCCTCATTGGGCCAGCTACACGGGCTATGAATTATAATACAGTCACTATTATGCTGGCATTGTAACCATTTTGTTTTCTCTTGCGAGCATATAGCTGCTTCCATTTTGCTAAAGTCCAGTGCAGCCGCAGGAAAGGAAAGTAGAGTACCCGCTACCAACAGCAAAATAACCTTCATGTCACTTCATCACCGGCATAATAAACTCGGCGCCTTCGCGGATGCCTGTAGGCCAACGGGAGGTAATGGTTTTCTGGCGGGTGTAGAAGTTGATGCCTTCCGGCCCGTGCACGCCGTGTGCCCCAAAGATAGATGCCTTCCAGCCACCGAATGTGTGGAACGCCACCGGCACGGGGATGGGCACATTAACCCCCACCATACCAACCTTAATCTGGTTCACGAAGGTACGTGCGGCATCACCATCCCGTGTGAAGATGGCTGTGCCGTTCCCGAATTCGTGTTTATTGATAAGATCTGCCGCTTCCGCATAGTTTTGCGTGCGCACAACTGAAAGCACGGGGCCGAAAATCTCTTCCTTGTAAATTTTCATGTCGGGCTTCACGTGGTCGAACAAGCAACCGCCCATAAAGAAGCCTTTTTCGTAGCCTTGCTGTTTCGCTTTGAAATTACGCCCGTCAACTACAAGCTTGGCGCCCTCCTTTTCACCGCTCTCAACATAACCTAAAACTTTTTCAAGATGCGCTTTTGTCACAAGCGGCCCCATTTCGGATGAATCATCCATCCCCGGGCCAATCTTCAGCGCTTCAACGCGGGGCTTGAGTTTCTGGATAATTTTATCAGCGGCGTCACCCACAGCAACAGCCACAGAAATTGCCATACAACGCTCACCAGCCGAACCATAAGCTGCGCCCATAAGCGCATCAACGGCTTGGTCCATATCGGCATCGGGCATAATAACCATGTGGTTTTTTGCGCCGCCCAAAGCCTGCACGCGTTTGCTGTGCTTTGTGCCTGTTTCATATATATATTGTGCAATGGGTGTTGAACCAACAAAGCTGATGGCCTGTACACGAGGATCAGTCAACAGCGTATCAACCGCCTCTTTGTCACCCTGCACAACATTCAATACACCATCCGGCAGCCCTGCTTGTTTTAAAAGATCGGCAATCAATAAAGAAACTGACGGGTCGCGCTCGGACGGTTTCCACACAAATGTATTGCCACAGGCAATCGCAACAGGGAACATCCACATCCCCACCATGGCAGGGAAGTTGAAAGGCGTAATGCCCGCGCATACACCCAACGCCTGACGGATAGAATAGGTATCGATATTTGTACCGACATTTTCCGAGTATTCACCCTTCAGCAAATGCGGAATGCCACAAACAAACTCGACCACTTCTGTACCGCGCTGTACTTCACCCAACGCATCCGAAAAAACCTTGCCATGTTCGGCTGTAATAATTTCTGCAAGCTTGTTTGCGTTGGCTTCCAACAATTCCTTGAACTTGAACATGACACGCGCGCGCTTTAGGGCCGGTGTTGCGCTCCACGCGGGAAATGCTTTTTCAGCGGCAGCAATGGCGGCCTTTACATCATCAGACGTTGCCAGTGCAACTTTGCCTGTTACCTCGCCCGTTGCGGGGTTATAAACATCACTTGAACGTGAACCCGCTTGAATAGTTTTTCCGCCAACGAAGTGCTGTATTTCTTTTACGGCTGCCATATCTCTCTCCTGAATAGACGTTTTTTCTAGCAGATTTTACCCACTTTGTCATGGCGCTGCTGCAATGCGGCACATATGATGACAAAGCCTGATTTTTGGCTATAATGGCCCCCTCATGGAAAAGAATAAAACGAATAACCCGTCGCATATTGTCCTTACCTCTCACCCGCCGCGTGAAGGGAAGATCCCCAAAATTAGCTGGGGCGCAAAAACGCTGGAAGAGCGTGGGCCACTAATTGCCAGCATGGCCGACCATGCGCACTCGAACGTGATTGGTGCTTATGCGGGCGCTTACTCGGTTTACCGCGCTGTTGCCGTTGCCACTGGCGCACTGAACCCGCTTCACGTGCCTGACCTGCATAATACAGCGCCGCCCGATAAAATAGGCCCACACCCACAATGGTTTGAAGAAGGCAAAATTGTGAGCCTTGACCCGTGGGGCCATTTGGTTGGTGAAGCGTTCGATGAATACCGCGCGCGCGGGCTTGATGTACGCCCGACAATCGCCGTAACCAAAGCGCATATTAATATGCCTGAGATTCACGACGCTGTGCGTGCCGGCCGCTTGAAGCCTGACGGTAAAATATTAAAAGACAATGGTGACGTGCGCGTAACGAAAGCAGCGATTGACCCTGTATGGCATTTGCCGAGCATTTCAAAACGTTTAGGCGTTGATGAACACTCATTGCGTCGTTCGCTTTTTGAACATTCCGGCGGGATGTTCCCCGAGCTTGTCACACGCCCTGATTTAAAAGTGTTTCTACCCCCGATTGGCGGGCATACGCTTTATTTTATGGGTGATGTTTCAACAATTCATGACCCGAATGTGCCGTTGGCGTGCCGTTTGCACGATGAATGTAACGGGTCTGACGTATTCGGTTCCGATATCTGCACATGCCGCCCGTATTTGTGCCACGGTATCGAGCTTTGTATTGAAACCGCGCAAAAAGGCGGCAATGGCTTGATTGTTTATAACCGCAAGGAAGGCCGCGCCCTTGGTGAGGTAACGAAGTTCCTTGTTTATAACGCCCGTAAACGCCAAGAAGGTGGCGATAGCGCAGCAAAATATTTTGAACGCACAGAATGTGTTGCCGGTGTACAGGATATGCGCTTCCAGGAATTGATGCCTGATATTTTCCACTGGCTTGGCATTACGCGCATTCACCGCTTTGCCTCTATGAGCAATATGAAACATGACGCGCTCGCAAAACACGGTATTGAAATTCTCGAGCGTATTCCGATTCCACCTGAGCTGATCCCGCCTGATGCTTCTGTTGAAATGGAAGCGAAGAAAGCGGCGGGCTATTTTGTGCAATCACCCGATGATATAGCGGACGCCGATGAATTGAAGAATGTAAAAGGACGCAGCCTCGATGAGTAATTTTAAAAACGTAACCGTTGTTGACCACCCGCTGGTACAACACAAACTTGCTTTACTGCGTGATAAAAACACCTCGACCCGTAAATTCCGCGAGTTGATGCATGAGGTTTCTTTACTCCTTGGCTATGAGCTTCTACGCGACATGCCGATGGAAGAAGTGGACGTTGAAACGCCGCTTGAAAAAACAAAGGCGAAGAAGCTTGCCGGTAAAAAACTTTGCCTCATCAGTATTCTACGTGCCGGTAATGGCTTGCTGGAAGGGTTACTTGACCTCGCTCCTGCAGCACGTGTCGGGCATATCGGCCTTTACCGCGACCCTGAAACTTTAATCCCTGTTGAATATTTTTTGAAATTCCCCGATGACCTTGAAAAACGGCAAGTCATTATTATGAACCCCGTTCTTGCCACAGGCGGCTCTGCAATTGCCGCGATCGGCCGCGCGAAAGATTACGATGCGCTTGATGTGCGTTTTCTGTGCCTTGTTGCCTCACCCGAGGGCATCAAACAAGTGCATGAGCAATTCCCCGATGTGAAGATTTTCACGGCTGCGATTGACCGTGAAATAAATGCACAGGGCAATCTGCTGCCCGGCATTGGCGATGCCGGCGACCGTATTTTCGGCACGAAATAAGCGCTTTACGCGGTTTTTATTGCTTTTCAGCGCCTAAAAACCATATAGTCTTCCTATGAATTCACTTGGTTTCAACAAATCACCTGCTGACACCCGCGTGGTCGTTGCCATGTCGGGTGGAGTGGATTCATCCGTTGTCGGCTCCCTCCTCCACGAACAGGGCTATGATGTGGTGGGCGTGACGCTCCAGCTGTATGATTATGGCGAGGCGCTGCGTAAAAAGGGCGCCTGTTGCGCGGGGCAGGATATTTACGATGCCCGCCGCGTCGCCGAGGCCTGTGGCTTCCCCCATTATGTGCTGAACTATGAAAGCAAATTCAAAGAAAGCGTGATTGATGATTTTGTAGATACCTACCTGCAAGGCGCAACACCGATCCCCTGCGTGCGTTGTAACCAGACCGTGAAATTCCGTGATTTATTGAAGGTTGCGCATGATTTAGGCGCGGACTGTATGGCGACAGGCCATTATGTTCAGCGCCTTGTAAACGAAACCACAGGCCACGCAGAGCTATGCCGTGCCATTGATAGCGGCAAAGACCAAAGCTATTTCTTGTTTGCCACAACACAAGAACAGCTCGATTTTTTACGTTTCCCCTTAGGCGGCTGGAAGAAAGAGCAAACACGTGCGGAGGCTGAACGCCTTGGCCTGATAACAGCCGCAAAGCCTGATAGCCAAGATATATGCTTTGTACCCAACGGTGATTACGCCGATGTGGTAAAGCGTATTAAACCCGAAGCCGGCAAGGCGGGTAACATTGTGCATATTGACGGGCGCATTGTTGGCGCACATGAAGGTATCATCCATTACACGATCGGGCAGCGCAAAGGCCTCGGTATTGGTGGCGGCGTGAGTGATGGCAACACACCTTTATATGTTGTTGGCCTGAATGCCGATAAAAACGAAGTGCTGGTTGGCCCGAAAGAGGCCTTAGCCCGTGACACTATATATATGAAGGATGTGAACTGGCTTTGTGAGGCAGCCGCGCTGGCAGGTGATGTGCTGGTGAAGATCCGTTCGGTCTCTGCCCCCCTGCCTGCGACCATTGAAAACGGGGTTTTGACCCTGAAAACACCTCAATACGGCGTTTCCCCCGGCCAAGCCGCCGTACTTTATGCAGGTGACCGCGTATTGGGCGGTGGCTGGATTGAAAAAACAGCGCTTAAAACGGCAGATTTCCTGCCCTTTGATGATAGTCTAGCCGCTTGATTTTTCTTGGAATTTAGCCGATTTTCCCTAACCTGACATTAACCATTAAAGCCTATTATGTACTCAGATTATGTCACTTATTTTATGCTATTTATTGACATAAACTTGTAAATTTGTTAATTTTCTGTTAATTTTGTAGAAACGGGAAATAGAGGAATAAGACTTTGGCTGACCTTGACGAGCCGACCTTTGAAAAAAGCACGTCATCTCCAATGAATGTGGGGAAAAGTGCGCATGTCCGCGCGGCGCTGAATATAGATTTTGATTCTTTCACCCAGCAGGAAAGAGCCAATCATATAAAAATCTTACTGGGCCATCTGATCCGTCACGAGAAAATCCTCGAACGCAGTGTCAATGAATATCTGACAAGCATCGACTCCATCGAAGATCTTGAAGCTGCCATTTATGATCAAAGCATCGTTGGCTCACTCGTCAATGATTATCCTGGTGCGCAGGATGCGTTTGAAAAAACCCGCAAGCCTTTGAACCCTAATCATACAAATTATGCTGTTCTGGATGACACTCAGCAGGCATTAAAAAATAAACTCGCTACTTTCTACAGGATTCCTATTCTTCTCAATGAATCACAATTGATGGAACGCCTTATTAATTCTGGAGCGTCACCAGCTTCGCCAAAGGATGCGCTCGCAGATGAAACTGAATCTGCCATACAAATTGCACCGCAAGCTCCAAACAGCGGTAAAATATCTCTGCTGAAAGGCGGCCCGTTGAGTTGGCAGTTCGGCTCACCGGAACTGCAGGGCCTGCTGAACCCTGCCGATATAGATCAACTTTCAATTGATAGTGGCGCAAATCTGTTGCAGGCACATGCGGACCCCGCAATACAATCATATGTCGAGGACCCTATCCCGCATTTAGCCTATACATATAATCCCAAAGCCAGCGACGGCAAATTAGGTATGGCGGCGCTTGGAGAAATTGCCTCTGCCGCCACAGTTTTATCGGGCGGCAACTTAAATCCACTTGATCTGAAGCCCATAATAGATACGCCAGTGGCGCATACTGATATTCTAAAAGCCTACCAGCAAGCCAAGATGCAAATTGGTGAGTATATTGTAGCAAACCACCCCGACCGCGCCCTTGCAGAAAGTGTAAGAGAAAAAGGCGCAGAAATCCAAGCGCTTTTACTGGCCTATGCAGAACTGACAGGCGAAAAAACTCCTAAAGCACAACAAGATATTCTATTCAGCATCAAACCTCTTTCAGTGGAGGCTATTGAAAATGAAGTGAATGCAAGGCTAGAAGCACGTGATGAAAACCTTCCGAGTGCATTGGATGCAAAAGCCGAAGCAGCCCGCGAACTGATTAATACAAGTAAAACACCAAGCTATGCCGCCTCAATTGG
Source organism: Alphaproteobacteria bacterium (assembly GCA_016125135.1). GTDB lineage: Bacteria > Pseudomonadota > Alphaproteobacteria > Micavibrionales > Micavibrionaceae > RI-185. The sequence goes on from WGMJ01000003.1 coordinate 31,200, forward strand.
TTTGATTTTGACAGCCGTCGAGCCTTCGTTGAATGCGCTGAAAAACGAAAATCTGATAAGACAAGCAAATGACCGCCAGAAGCTACTCGATTCACTATTGGACCTGGAACCTGCAGAAATTGAAGCACTGGGCATTGACCCGCTAAAACCTTTTGCTCTCCCGAATATTATCCATGCTGACGGGCCAGACGGTAGACCGAAGCGCGACCCGCAAGAATTAATTGACGCGCAAATGGCGCTGCTGGAAAAATATGCATCTTACCAGAAGCAGATGGCTGTTAAGATTGATAACGCACTCATTAACGCTGTTATGCCTATGGAAGAAAACAAGGCCCAACTTGTGGTCGAGGCAAAACGTGCCTTTATAAAAGAATTTCTTGCCGGCACCCCGATGGGACCAGAAGTTAAAATGCCTGTTAGATTTTCTTTTGGCCCGTTTGTTAGACCCGGTACAGAAGCAAATGATACGCCGGAATATATAGAAGACGTTTGGATATTGAAAAGACACGAAAATGACCAAGACGTTGCAGGCACAATTATAGCTGCCCCTGTTTTAATGGTTGCCAATCCCAACGAGAATGACCCAGATTTAATCGCTCTTGCCCAGCAAATCAATATAATAACAAAAGCAAGCGGGAAACCGTTTCCTACAATTACCCAGTATATTGTAGACAACCCTCATTTAGTGCGCATAAAGCAGCCACGCGGAGTACTTCTAGCCGCCATATCAACCATACTAGACGGCGATGAAGGTGCTGCACTTGACGAATTCCTGCAACGTGAAATACCGGATGCTGAATCTTACAAATACGAAATTGATATTGAGTATTTTAACAGAACTAAGATCATACGACTAGTCTATGATGAGTACTCAGAAGCGCTTGGCAAAAATTATAGGGAAGTTTACAAAGAATTTCGCCATGACAACCCCGAAGGCCCAGGCCGCATAAGAGACGAACAAAACCTCCGGTTGGAGCTTCAAAAAGCACGTGCCACAAATGCAGAGCCAGAGCTTATCCGCGCGATGGCCGAGACCCTAAGCTATTTAGAACATAAAAACGATATCTCAAAAGAGCTGGACGTTAGGATAGCACAAAGAAATGCACGACTAACGGATGCGCAAGCATCTTTTGATGCGCGTGAAAAGGAACTTCTTGATATTCTTGGCATAGAACAAGATACATATGATCCCGAGCGGGCGGCACTATTGTTACGTGAGGCTAGAAGGGCACACACTTTTAACAAAGAGGCGGCTCTTGCAAGCAATCCGAATGTTATTTCAGCGCTTGAAGACAAGGCACAAATTGATGCTTTGTTAAAAACAGAGAAGGATAAACGCGATAAAGCGCTTGAAGAAATTAACCAAACATTGGATATGGACGGCGGCGAAGAAGCTAACGAAGCCGCTACACAACAATTTATCAAAGCCAGGGCAGAATGCGAAAAACTTTTAATAAGGCAAAAAAAAGCTGAAGAGGCCGTAGGTTTTGCAATAGCAGTGGCCCAAGATGAGCATGAAAGAGAATGGTATACAGGTCGTGAACGCGGCTTGGATAATGGCAAGCCTGTACCTGGATTGCCATTGCTTCAAGAGCTTAGAAATATACCATTGCAGCGAGAATCTCTTGCCAACAAAATAGCTCAGGATATACAAAAATTAAAAGTAGAGGCCGCTTCTTATCTTGAAGAGGGTCTCTCAGAAATTAAGAATAGATTCTCACTAAGCAATAATTTGGAAGCCGAAGCCGCGCTTGAAAAGGCAGCTATAGCGGAAACAGCTTTTGCCGATGAAAATGCCGGCAGACTCTCTAATATCCGGCTCGACGAGCGCGGACAAGTTTTTGCTTCAAAAGCCGAAGCAGAGGAAGTTGAAACAACATCCAGCGGTAAACGTGGCAGCCGCGACACACGCAAGTTCAAACTTACAGAAGTGTTTTTTGGTGGCTGGCAAGCTGCCCTACAAGATCTTGAGAATGGCAATATTGAAGACCCCGATGGCACACTTAGAAGCTTCCTTGATGTGGAAAGTGACCGCTACAGCAAACTAAGCCAGCGCATTAAAGAAACGAATGCCGAGCACGAGGCTATACAAGCCATAAAAGCTGCGCGCGCTGAAGTACAGGCCGAGGCCAGAGATGAGGCCACAGCTACAAAAGAACCGACATTCGGTATAAGCGAGTTACAGCGTAGCGATGATAATGTCTACACAGCAAAAGTTGCTTTCGAAACGGCAAAATCTCTTATGGAGATTCCGGAAGTCGCTGAGCTACATCGCCCTTATGACGGGAAACTTTCTGAAGCCAAGCTAAGCCAGCTGGAACAACGTGAAGAAGTTGTTGGTGGTGTGCCGGCCGAGGATAGCGTTATTGTTCAGGCGCTTATGGAAGCCGCCGCGGATTATAAAGAGCAACTAGGCGGAATTGAACTAAGCGCTGCGGACATTCGTGAAGCACTTGCCCATATGCCCGTTGGTGAGGTTTTTGATGCAGGTCGCTTCTTTGCGCTTGTTGAAAAAAATATAGAGCGAAGACAAGAGGTTCGAATTGCGGAAGAAACGTCTGCCGCCCTTAGCAATCTGTTTAATAACTCGCCAAGCTACCTTGATACTATGGGAGAGCCAACAATCTGGCTTGGTGATGGAAACTATGACAATCAAAACTTTGAGGCCCACCCAGATAAAAAATTCATGTATGCGCAAGTCTCTGCCCGCGTTTCCGAGGTAAAAGGTAAATTCAATTTTGGCGCCTCGGGTAGCGGCATTATCACTGGCAGAGCTCTTATTGAACGAGCAGCCTATGAAAGACATATGGATCAGATTGTATTGGGTAGAAATGTAAACCGCCTCATAGATAAATATCAGATGGCTATTGCAAACTTTGAGCAGAAAAAAACTCTAGCAAAATCCCCCCCACGTCTGCCCTCCGGTGATGATTTAGCACGCAAAGGCGAGAGGGGATTGGGCGGCACAGGAACTACGAGAGGCGCTTTTAAAACCGGCGTTAGTGCGAGAGCAGATAACGTGGATGTACAAACAACACCAGCAGGCCTCGTTGTAACACCACGTTTTAAGCCTACGAATGAGCCCGTTAAGCGTTTATAACCCGCCCATCGCCATATCACTTGACATTTTTATGCTCCTCGGGCCATAAAGATGCCTGCCCTTTGGGGCACTTCAAAAGGCTGAGTAGCTCAGTGGTAGAGCAGGGGAATCATAATCCCTTGGTCGGGGGTTCAAATCCCTCCTCAGCCACCACTAAATCTGAAAAATTCTATTTGCCGACAACCATCTTGATGACGGAACGGAACGATATGCCCTGAATGAAAATGGACATCAGCACCACGATATAGGTGAGCGCAAGGATTATTGCTTTCTCGGGCACGTTGGGCAAAGACAACACCATTGCAATAGAAAGGCCACCACGTAACCCGCCCCATGTCATTAGAGGGATTGTACCCCGGTCAAATTCCTGCCGCAGGCGGATAAGGCTAATGGGGATTGCCACACTAATAAAGCGGGCAATGAGCACAGCAAAGAAAGCCAGAACACCCATGCCGATCAGATTTCCCGTGAGAGTCACGATCATGATTTCGAGACCGATAAGAAAGAAGAGAACCGCGTTGAGCATTTCATCGACCAGCTCCCAGAAAATATCGATATTTTTGCGGGTTGTGTCAGACATGGCAAAATCACGCCCCTGATTACCTGTGATAAGCCCTGCCGCCACCATACAAAGCGGGGCCGAAACATGCAGCACTTCGGCAAGCGCATAGCCACCGGCAGCAAGCGCCACGGTAAGCATAACTTCAACCTTGTATTCATCAATCGAGCGTAAAAGCACAAACCCGACCCAACCCAGAAATGCGCCCAATAAAAGCCCGCCAACGCTCTCTTGCAGGAAGTGAAGGCCAAACTCGCTTGCGTGAAACTCACCGGCTGTGGCAACCCCGAGAAGCGCCAGAAAGATAACAACGCCCACACCATCATTAAATAAACTTTCGCCACCGATTTTAACATACAGGCTTTTTGAAATACCTGCCTGACGCAGGATACTTAAAACGGCAATCGGGTCAGTCGGGGAAATAAGCGCACCAAAAAGCAGCGCGTATATATAAGGCAGGTCAACATGGAATAATTGCGCCAACCCCCAGACAAGAGTTCCTACAATAAAAGTTGCAACAGCCGTTCCGACGGTTGCAAGAATACCTACGGGCCACTTCACCTTATTCAGATCATTGAAATTAATATGCAGCGCACCGGCAAAAAGCAGGAATGACAAAATCCCGTGCAATACCACTTGCGAGAAGTCAATACGCTCGACAATATCCCTGATGGTTTCAACCTGGAAAACCCCCAGCTCATAAGCCACAATAGAAATTAGCGACAATAAAAGCGCAAAACCCATATAGGCAATTGTTGCAGGTAACTTGATGTAGCGGTAATTAATGTACCCGCCTAACGCTACGAGTGTAATAAGCACGGCAAAAATCTGGAATATGGTCATGCCAGAAGCATACAAGCACGCGTCTTGCGTGCCAAGCCCCCGCTTGACCAGTCGCGCCTTTAACAGGATGATATGGTTATGAACTGCCTGCAGGAAAAAAATGATGCGCTTTTTATGGACAATGTCCGCCTTGCTGATATCGCGGCGCAAGCAGGCACACCCACCTATGTTTATTCGGCCGCAAATATACGAGGCCAGTACGAAGCTTTAACCAAAGCCTTGTGTGATCACCTGCCGGCAAACCGCCAGCCACTTATATGTTACGCGTGTAAAGCGAATAGCCACCTAGCCATCCTTTCAATATTACAAAAATGCGGAAGCGCCATAGAAGCTGTATCGGAAGGCGAGCTGCGCCGCGCTATTAAAGCCGGATTTGCGCCTGAGAAAATTGTCTCAGAAGGCGTTGGCAAAACCGCAGAAGAAATAAAACTGGGCCTGACACATAATATCCATCAGTTCAATGTTGAGTCCCTCGGCGAGTTACGGCTTATAAGCGAGATTGCAACCTCATTAGGCAAAACAGCTTCGGTTATTTTCCGTGTAAACCCTGATATTGGCGGCGGCGCCAATGACCAGATCACAACCGGCCGCAAGCAGGACAAATTCGGCATGCCGCTCGCCCGTGTGATGGAGGCTTATCAACTTGCAGGTACCCTATCTGGCATAGACGCAAAAGGCATTCACGCACATATAGGGTCACAAGTTTCGGAGGCGGCCTCCTTTGAAGCGCTTTTTAGCAAGCTCTCTGCCATGACTGCAGACATACGCCACGCGGGCCACAAAGTTTCACGCATTGATATTGGCGGCGGCTTCCCCATTCGCTACCGCGATGAAAAGCTGCTTGACCTTGCAACATACGCACAGCTTGTGAATAAATTCATTGTGCCACTGGAGACGGAAATCATTATCGAACCCGGGCGCTACTTTGTAGGCAATAGCGGCATCCTGCTGGCAAAAATTTTATATACAAAACGTGGCGAAGATCGGAACTTCTTGATCCTCGATGCCGGCATGCAGACCTTGGTACGCCCCGCCATGTACGGCGCATGGCATGATATCCAGCCCGTAGAAAACCTTTCACGCGCCTTGCAAAATTATGATATTGCCGGCCCTATTTGCGAGAGCGCCGATATGTTTGGTCGGGATTACACCCTACCCGAGATGCGTGCCGGTGAGATTGCCGTTATAAAATCAGCAGGCGCTTACGGCATGTGTATGGCCTCGAGCTATAACAGCCACCTACTGCCTGCAGAGGTTCTGGTGAATAATGGCAGCTTTGAAATAATACGCCCGCGCCAGAGCTACGATGCTCTTTTTGCAAACGAAATCATCCCCGCAACGCTTTAGGCTTTACACAGGCAATACGCGCCTGTATAACCCACGCGAGGATTCATGAAACCGGTTTTTCTCCACGGCTTATGGCGTAGCGGCAGCACTTATGTGTGGTCGCGCTTTCGTGTCCTTTCGCAGACTTATTGTTTTTACGAACCGCTCAATCAGGGCCTTGGCCGTTTAACGCTGGACCGCATCGGCCGTGATACAGAAGAGCGCACGGAAAATAACCATCACCCTCATATGCACCAGCCTTATTTTGCCGAATTTGCGCCGCTGGTTTTCGGACGCGGAGTTATAAACTACGTGCGTCACCTCGCTTATGATGATTATGCCCTCAAGCCGAAACAATCACACACAAAATTAAAAAACTATATTGAAGGGCTGCTTGAATATACCAAACGCCTTGGTAAAGTGCCGGTTCTGGGCTTTAACCGTAGTGGCCTGCGCATTGCATGGTTGAAGAAGAATTTTAATAGCTGCGATATATACATTGACCGCGATCCGATTGATATATGGCACTCCTACGAGCAGCAGCGCAATAACGGCAACGATACTTTTTATACCGCCTGGTTTGAAACACTTGAACGGAACAAAAATAACAAAACACTCGGGCCTCTTGCACGTTATATCGGCGTCCGTGGGCCACTATTACAATTCTTCACCCGTACAAAAAAATACTACAAAAAGCATGCCGAGAAATTAGGGCCCGAAAAGCGCTACCAGCTTGTTGTTTATATGTGGGCCGTTTGCCTGCTGGAAGGGCTACGCTACAGCGATATTATTATCGACATGACGCAGGCTGACGATGCCGCCTATATAAAGCAAGCGATTAACTCCATCAACGAAGCAACTGGCCTTGAGCCTAATTTCAGTGATATAAAATCAATCCGCCAGCCGCCAGCGTCCCTGCTTTTACGCCACGAAGCGCTTGAAAATGAAGTTTTCGCCCTTCTGCCAGAAAACAGTGACAAAACACTCCCTGAAAAAAGCACACTTCTGACCCCGCGCAAGCAAAATATGCTGAAAATTGCATTGCGGCTTTAACTTAAAGCCATTTTCAGTTTTAATAGAGCCATGGGGATAAAACATCTTTACATCCTGCGTCACGCCGAGGCCGATAGCGCCACCGATGATCATGAGCGTCCGTTAAGCGTGAAGGGGCAGCAGCAGGCGTTCCGTATGGGAATCCAGATGGACAAACACGGCCTTGCTCCCGACTATGCCTATTGTTCAACGGCCGTCCGCACAAAAATGACGTTGGCTGGCATACAGAAAACTTTTCTGCAATTACCAAGCTCTCACTCCTTCAGGCTTTATAACGGCGTTACAAATTCAGGCAACGTGAATGACTATGTTGATATCATACAACATACGCCCAGTAGCTTGAACAACCTGCTGATTGTGGGACATAACCCTACTATCCAATCACTCTGTTTTACCCTCTCGGGGAATAACCAGAAATTTATGAGCTACGCGCCATGCCAGCTCACTGTTTTTGAAGTAAAAAGTGACTGGATTGATTTATCCGTTCCCGATTGTCGTTTGCTGGAAATTCTGTTGCCTGCACTCTAGCCTTGCGTGCTGATTTCGATCAACACTTCCCGCAGCAGGGGAATCGTCACAGGCTTTTTCTCTTGCAGGGCGCGTTTATCAACCATTGATACAAGCTGCTGGAGCGCATCAAATGAACGCTCGATACGTGGCAACAGATAGGCAATCCCTTCTTCGGGCACACTTAATTGCCGGTCATGAAAATGTTTGACCATGAGCGCGCCTAAAAGATCATCATCAGGTGCTTGAATGGCAATTGACGGGCAACTACGCACACGCGAGGCAAGGTCCGGCACAACAAATTGCAAATGTTGCGGGCTGGCGCATGCAGTCAATAAGAGGCTGCGTCCCTCTTCCTTCAGCAGATTATAAAGATGGAACAATACTGTTTCAGGTTCGCGATCCCCCACAATAAGGTCAGCGCGCTCAACGACCAGATGTGCCCCGCGTTTTGAAAGATTGTCGGCGGTGTCTTTTAACAAATCTTCAGCACTGATAATGGGGGCTGCTGCTTTTTGTGCCCAAACTGCTGCCAGATGGCTTTTACCAGAAGATGCCGGCCCGTATAACCAAAGCGCTGGCATATTCCAGCCAGGCCAGCGGTCAATAAAGGCAACAGCTTCACTATTCGCAGCCGTCACAAGAAAATCCTCCCGTCCGTAGGCGGGGCGGTGCGGGAACTCGAGAGCGAATTGTCTTGGTGCAGCCTTCATCTTTTTTCCATTTAGCGAGAGAGCAGAATATAGGCCCCTGAGCCCCCTTGTGGCAAGAGCTGGAAGCCCTTTGCGGCCAACCGTGCCTGTAGAGCAGGAATATCATCGGTCGAGGTTAATGTTACATCGGCCTCGCTGGCGCGCAGGCTGGTGATTTTCAGCTGCTGAAGCGAAGGAATAGTGTAAAGCATTTGCTGGATCGCCAGCCACTCAGTAAGCGAACGAAAGCGAACCAGCGCTTGAACAGGTACGCCCGCTACTCCCGCAGAATTCCCCGTCTGGAAAACCGGCGCAGCATTTGCAATGACGCTTGGCACGCGCACTTGCTTCCAGTTGCGTTGCAGGATTTTTTGCGACGTATCGACAGCATCAGCCAAGAAGTCGGCCTCGCTCTGTCCTTGCTGGTGAACTGTCAGATCACGCACATATATGGGGCGCACATTTTCAGTATTAAAGAAGCTGATATTGATCTGTTTGTCTGCAAGCGCTCCCACAAGGATAACAGCTTCTTTGGCATTATAACGCTGCAATAACGGCTGCAAACGTGCCGTATCAATCTCCTCAATACTTTGTACATTCTGAAAGTCACGGATATCATTCAGATCACCCAACGGTACAACAGCACTTTTCATTGCACTATTTTCACTTGCGACCTTCCACGCGGAGAGCCAGATATTGGATTCATCCCAAAGTCTTAAGCCCATATCTTCTTTAAGAAACGGGATCACCAGATAATCTGCTACACTCCCTTGCTCGTCAGCCGCTGCATCCAAATTATCTGCAAGCGAAACTTCCTTCTTTTCAACTGGAATGCCATTTTCGAAATCAGGAAATTGCGCGGGTAAATTATAAATGCCTGTACTACTGAAATAGTTTCTTACAGCGGCATCCTTGAAACGCACATTAAAAACGCCGGCATACTTAGTTGCGGCTGTGCGCTCTTTTATAATTTCAAAATCCTGCACAAGTGTTGAAAGACGACTGGCAGCAGGGGCCGAAAAATTCTGCAGCTCTTCTTTTGTTAAAAACTGGCGGGCCACCGTTTCGAGCGCTTTTTGCTGTGCCTTGATAAAAGCCGCATCACGGGCGCGCACAGCATCAGGTGCCGACATAGCCACCTTGACCCCCCGCACTTCGAAGGCATTGGCCGGAGCCGAGAGCGCCAGAAGGGAAATAATCAAAAATAAAGGGAAAAAACGCATAATCACCCGAACTTAATACCATAATTATAAGATAAAAGACATGACGTAAAATCCAAAAAACGCTAGAATCAACAGCTATTAATACAGGAGATAGTACTTATGGCCCATCATGACCATTCCCACAATGCAACAAATGTTAATCTGGACCCGCAGCAAGTGCAGGAGGCCAAAGATATGTGGCACGGTTTTACCCAGTTAAGCAAATATTCCATTATCGCTATTGTCGGTATTCTTCTTCTGATGGCCATATTCCTCACCTAGGATTTTTCTTGTTCTTCCGGATATTCTTTCTTGTTGTTAGCGCTTTCTTTCTGCTTGGCGGTTCTCTGCCCGCAGAAGCGCAAGTGCCTCAGAAAAATATCGTTCAGATAACGCCCGCCTTTACCAAGCTTTCCCTTGCGCCTTTTGTTGCTGTTGCACCTTCAACACAAACAAACCCATGGCAGGATATTGGGGGGCGTTATGCCGGGGGGAAATTTGTCCCCCTGAACGGCAAGGCTAGCATTGGCTTTGAAAAAGAAGGAAGCTACCGCCTTGGTGCTTTCTTCAATAATCAGGGCGCAGCACGCTACGCTACACTTGATTTCGGCGGTTTTGCCGAAGGGCGCTATGGCTTTATTACTGGCGGCGCTGTTGTGATATTTGACGGCACCGGCCGAGCACTTCAACAAGTAGAACTAAATCCCGCAACAGCCCCCGCACCGCAAATTTACTTGCCAGCAGGCGTAGGGCTTATTTCTGTTGATATCGTTGTCCCGCAAGCGGGTCCACTTTTTATGCCACTTACGCTCCACGCCGTAAAAGCAGGCGCGATACCACTTTCACAGCTTTCGCGCCTGTCACCACAAGTATTAACAAATATCATCATTGATAATCTTGGCCTGCATCTTGATGTTTTTATTTTGCCTATTCTCGCTGCGGTAGCCTTTATGCTAATGAGCTGGGCCACAAAAGAAAAATTCATTTTATTTGCCTGTAGTAGCCTTTACATGACGGCGCTTTATGCGTTCCTGCAAGATCGTATTCTGGTACTGCCTGTGCCCTTTGGCTCTGCACTACTATGTGCCCTTTTAAATGTAGCGCTGTTTGCCCAAATTTTTATGGCACGCAGCTATATGCGGATCAGCTTTGGCGATAGTGCTGGTTCACGCATTATGCTTGGTGCAATCGGCCTTGGCGTACTTATTGTACTTGCCTCGGCGGCAACGATTATTCTTCCCGCACTGCCTGCCTACATGATGACCGCTATTTTCGGCTTGCTGGTTGGCGTTACACTCTCAGCTGCAGTTATTGGCGAAGGGCTGACCTCATACCGTGAGGGAGCCACCTTCTTTGCAGGGATTTTAATTCTTACCGCATCTTTTGCTATTATGCTGTTACAAAGCCTTGGCTTGCTGACAGCAACCGATGTAACAGCACATGTTGCTATTTATGGTTTTCTTATTCAGGCACTTCTACTCGTCGAAACATACCGCGCCGGCAAAGCGCGCCTTGCAGGTGACGCGAGCAACAGCTTCGAGCCAAAAGAAAACAGCGAGAACAAGCTGAAAGAATATAAGGAATCTTCCGAACAAAACCGGCTGTTACGCGTGCTGGAACGCGAACGCCAGATCCTTGCTGACTTACGTCAGAAAGAATTACAGCGTATTGAAGAAATGCGGCAGGCGAAAGACGGTGCCGATGAAGCCAACCGTGCAAAATCCGCTTTCCTTGCCGTTGTCAGCCACGAGATCCGCACGCCTATGACCGGCATTATGGGCATGGTGCGCCTGCTGCTTGATACACAGCTGACAAAAGAGCAAAAAGAATTTGCAAATACCATTCAGGACTCTGGCCACGCGATGGTAGCGCTCCTGAATGATATTCTTGATTTCGAGAAAATCGAAAGCGGGCGGATGGTGCTCGAGAAAATTCCGTTTGATATGCCGCGCCTAATCAAGAGCGTGCATATGTTGATGTCAGGCCATGCGTCGGCAAAAAATATAGAGCTGAAGCTTGAAGTCGATGACAAGTTGCCGCAATGGCTCCTTGGGGACCCGACACGTTTGCGGCAGGTTATTTTAAATTTGGTCGGAAATGGTATTAAATTTACGAATCAGGGCTTTGTACGCATTACAGTAAAAGTGCTGGAAAACAATAATGCAACGCTCACCCCGATCGGCAAACGCAAAATGCAGATTTACTTTGCCATTCAGGATACGGGCATTGGTATTTCACGCGAAGCACAGAAGAATATTTTCAAGCCGTTCATTCAAGCGGACTCTGCCATTACCCGTAAATTCGGTGGCACAGGCCTTGGCCTTGCGATCTGTCAGAAGCTGATTGAGGCGATGGGTGGCAATATCAGCATCAATAGCGGTGAAGGCGCAGGAACAACCTTCTTCTTCACGCTCACGCTTGATGAAAGCCAACCGGACGAAGAGGCAAAATCTGAATCCCTCAGACCGCAAGAGGCTGCCGTTGCAGCCGTCCCTGCCCGCGATATAAAAATTCTTGTCGTTGATGATAACGGCATTAACCAGCGCGTTATCACAAGCTTTCTTGAGCGCGAAGGTTATACAGTTGAAGCTTCCAGCAGTGCCGATGAGGCTATCAACAAATTCAAGAAAGATCATTTTGATATTATCTTGATGGATATTGAAATGCCTGGAAAATCTGGCCATGAAGCCGCCCACGAGATCCGCGCACTTGATGACCCTAAAAAGGCGGAAGTGCCAATTGTCGCACTCACAGGTAACGTGACCGATGATGATATCAAAGCCTGCTATAACGCAGGGATGAATGACTTCCTCGCAAAACCTGTATACCCCGAAAGCCTGTTTTCTGTTATTCGCAAATTCTCGCGTGGTGGTGGCGGAAACGCATCAGCGCAGGGCAGCCAGACAGGCTACGTAACCGCAACGGCCGCACCTGTGAAAGAACCTGTCGAGGCACCGCCACCTGTTATTGACATTACGCCTGTACAGTCCGCACCACAAACCCTGAATATCGAGGAAGCACCTGTGCCAAAGAGCTTCCCCGCGCCGGTTGAAGAAGCCGCGCCGACATTTGAAGAAGAACACGCATCAGTCGCCGCAGTGCCTGTAGAAGCAGCCCCGCCCTTTACAGGGAATGCAGATACAGCCCGCATTCTGCAGGAATATGAACAGCATATTATCTTTGACGAGGCATTCCTGATCAGCCTGAAACAGGGCTTGCCGCAAGATCAGGTTATTACCCTGCTTGATGATTTCCGCATGAAAGCGGTCGAGATTTTCAACGCGATGAAAGCAGCCTATGATGCCAAAGACTTCGAGCAGGTACGCCTTGAAGCACACAATTTCAAAGGCATGACAGGCAATTTCGGGCTGACGCGCCTGCATCACATTACAGCTGACATCGAGAAGTCTCTGAAAACACAAAACTATGACGCGATTGAAGGCAAGCTGGGCGCAATGATTGTATTGTTCGAGCAGAGTTGTGATACACTTTATGCGTGGGCGAACAGCTAAAAGCCGCTACTGATACCAGCCACCATGCGCGATAAAGGACGGGTTCAAAAAGCGTTTACCACATTTTCCGTACACAAACGGCGTTCCGTCAAGATTAACAATATCGCCGCCTGCACTACGTAACACAGCATGTGCAGCCGCTGTGTCCCATTCGCAAGTGGGGCCAAAACGCGGATAAATATCCGCCTTGCCTGCGGCAATAGCGCAGAACTTTAACGAGCTCCCACGTTTGACGATTTTGGCAATTTTAAACTGTTCCAGAAATTTTTCTTGCTCGTCCATAGCGCCATGGGAACGACTTGCAACCACTGACAAGCCTTCTTTTGGTGGTGGGCGCACACTAATTGATTTCTCACTTTCTGTTTCTTCCAGATAACAGGTGGCGGTCCCCGGCCCATGGCCTGCATACATACTGCCCAGATAAGGCGCATACACGACGCCAGTCACAGGTTGTAAATTCTGCATGAGCGCGATATTAACCGTATAATCCCCACTGCCACTGATAAATTCTTTTGTGCCATCAAGCGGGTCAACCAGCCAGAAATATTCCTGATTTTCAAGAGAAGGGATCTTCCCCGCCTCGACTGACTCTTCGCCGATAAACGGGACAGATGGCGCTATTTTTTTCAGTTCCGCGATTATAAACTCTTCTGCCTTTTGGTCGGCGAGTGTAACAGGCGAACCATCTGCTTTCGCATCAACGCCCTTGTAGCCACTTTCATCAAAATATTCGAGGGTGATCTCGCCAGCGCGGGCTGCGATCAGTTTTAACTGATTACAAAGCGCCGCGGGGTAAAGTAATATTTTATCAGGCTGCAATAATATTCTCCCGCTTTTTCTTCAGGCTGACGGCGGCCTCGATATAATCAACAATCTGCTTCACACAAACCTCGACACTATTTACCTCGGTATCAACGACCATTTCAGGGTTTTCCGGCGCTTCATAAGGCGAGTCGATACCCGTAAATTCGGTGATAAGCCCTTTACGCGCCTTTACGTAGAGGCCTTTCGGATCACGTTTCTCACAAGTTTCAATGTTCGCCTTGATGTAAATCTCGTTGAAATGGCGTGGTGATGCGGAACGTGCACGATCACGGTCGGCGCGGTAAGGCGAGATAAAGGCTGTAATACAAACGATCCCTGCATCGGCCATAAGGGCTGATACTTCGCCAACGCGGCGAATATTTTCCGCGCGATCATCAGGCGAGAACCCCAGATCTTTGTTCAGACCATGACGCACGTTATCACCATCAAGCACGTAAGCGTGATACCCCCGCTCGAAAAGGGCCTTCTCCGCGAGCATGGCAAGCGTTGATTTACCAGCGCCCGAAAGCCCAGTAAACCAGAACACCCCACCATAATGGCCAAGCTTCTGCGCACGGGCATCTGCATCCGTTAGGTGATCAACCGCATAGATATTCTCAGACTTCGGTTGCATCAGACGACGCTGGTCAGCATAACCTTCCATGCTAATAAGCCCGCCGCCGACAATGTCAGCGCCTTCAACAAGTACAAACCGACCCGTTTTATGGTTGTCGCTGTACGAGTCAACGGCGATCAATTGACCCGCACGGAGCGTAACTTCTGCGACCGCATTTTTTACAACCTCTTTTGCCTGCTCGGTTTGTTTCAAATCATCCGTATCAACGACCTTATCGATTGATTGCACGGTGACAGCAGTTTCAGTTGTGCCAAAACGTACCTTGTATGAGTTACCAACGCGGAGCGGGTTTTTAGAAAGCCAGAACAAGCTTGTGCGGAACACGTTCGTGAGCATTGGTGCGTGCTCGGCATGCGAGCCGATGTGCCCGCGCTCGACAAAAATAGGCTGGTCGAGTGTAACGCCAAAAACTTCGCCTGCCTTCAGTTCAAATGCCTTATCATGCCTGTCGGGCCATGAAACTATATCCGTGACTGTTGCGGTTTCGTTAGTGGGCGAGAATAAAACTTTATCACCCTTGCGCAACACGCCGCTTTCAATGCGGCCAACAAGAATGCGCTTTTCATCAACGCGGTAAACGTCCTGCACAGGGAAACGCAAAGGAAGTGCCACGGGCGCACCGAAACGTTCGAATACGTGCAGCTGATCAAGCAGCGTTTTGCCCTTATACCAATCCATTCGCGTTGAAGCGTTTGCCAGATTATCACCATCACGAGCGGCAATTGGAATAAAGGCTGTCGGGCGCACACCTAGCGTATGCAGATATTCTTTCAACTCCTGCACCAAGGCTTCGAATTTCCCATGGTCAAAGTTGATGCGATCCATTTTATTAATCGCTACAACAACCTGTTTGAGACCCAGTAGATGAAGCAGGTAAGCATGGCGCTTGGTTTGTTCGCGCACGCCTTCGGCCGCATCAACAATCAGAACGGCAGCATCTGCTGCGGCAGCACCTGAAATCATATTTTTCAAAAATTCTTTATGGCCCGGCGCATCGATAATTACGAACTCGCGTACACCATGCTTGAAGCGGATTTGCGTTGTATCAATTGTAATTGCCTGATCACGCTCCGCTTGGAACGAGTCGAGCAGAAACGACCACTCGAATGGTACGCCGCGCCCCTTGGCGGCCGCTTCAAGCTCACGCACTTTGGATTCAGGCAATGCACCTGTGTCGTTCAACATACGACCAATCAGCGTTGATTTGCCGTGGTCAACGTGACCAACAATCACAATACGGAGAGGAAGGTGTAGTGGCTCGCTCATATCACATATATCCTGACGCTCTTAATGTTTCAAAACTATCTTCACGCTCGTTATCCATCGAGCGGCCAGCACGTTCTGGTGTTTTTGTTGTCTGCAGCTCTTCGATAATTTCATCAATTGTGCTGGCGTTTGAATCAACGGGAAATGTAATATTTTTCTCGCCCAGTGAGCGGTAGCGTTTGCCGTTACGTGCCAAATAAAGCGGCACAATGGGTATGTTCTCCATGCGGGTATAGCGCCAGATATCAAGTTCCGTCCAATGCAAAATCGGATGGATACGCAAGTGACAGCCCTGAGGGATTTCACATTTATATTGGTCCCAGAATTCTGCAGGCTGATCTTTAAAGTCCCAGCTGCCATCAATCGAGCGCGGCGAAAACACGCGCTCTTTCGCACGCATGGATTGCTCGTCACGGCGAATGCCACCGATGATGCCCTTATACTGATCCCGCTTTAAAAGATTCTTCAGCCCCTCGGTTTTACGCGCTGCCGCGCGTGTAGCCGGTGGTAACGTTGGGTCCATCTCGCTTTCAGGTGGGCATAATTCATTATGTACGTCGAGATCCCACTCTTTCGTATATTTATCGCGGAACTCATAAACTTCAGGTAATTCCATTTCGGTATCGAGCAAAATAAGCTTGAACGGTACCTTGCCGAAGAAGGCTTTCCGCACCATCCATAACAGGGCGGTGGAATCCTTCCCGATAGACCACATCATACCGAGCGGCTGGATGCGGTTATAGGCTTCACGGATAATATAGATAGTTTGCGCTTCAAGCTGCTGGAGATAGTGTTTTTCGGACATTTTGGGCGTTTTTAACCTTTAATAGGGCTTAAGTATAAGCGTTTCTGAGGTTTTTTCCTCTCTTTTTTTATTGACATAATTAAAAAATAGGTGCAATATAACGGGAAATTGGAGAGAGCCGTGTCATTACCTGAAAGCGAATATGTTGGCGTTAAGAATGAAGTTTCTGAAGCCATTACAAGAATTCTGCAAGAATATGCTGGAAACGACACAGATATTAATGTCTCGGTACGTTGCCTTGACAACGGCCTCACACAGATTTTTGCAGAAAACGTTGAAACTCTGCAGCTTGTACATGCGCTTTACAAGGAAGCGGGCTACTATGTGAATGTTCGCCAGACATTTAATGATGGCGCCAAAGCAAGCTTCGAGGTCTTTGGTAGCAACATTAGCCTTGACGGCGTTCATGCCGAACTTGATGCCATTACTGATCCAGATGGCGAGGTTGATGAAAGTGATATTAATAATAGTCTTGCTGCCAGAGGCGCAATTGCTTTAGCTGTGCCGCGGAACATTTACGCCAGTATTCATTTTGCAGTTACACCCCATATTGTAAAAGAGGCTCTTGATAGGGGCGTTCTCGAGAATACACCAAATGCCTTTGGTGATGAGGGAGATCCATTTCCCGTTTCCGGTAATTCACAGCATGATTATAGTTTCAGGCTCGCGCGTTAAATCTTCTTTTGAACAGTATTATATTGTGGTTTAGTATCCCCTATTAAGGGGAGAATGATCATGAAGAAGTTCCTGAATATTTTTGTTATTGTCGCATTTCTGCTGACGGCCGTACCGGTGCTCGCTGCTGAAACAGGACATGCCCGTGTTATAAAAACGGGCACGCTCCGCTGTGGCTTTACCTTCTGGGATGGTGGCGTGATGCGTGACGAAAAAACAAACGAACTGAAAGGTTTTATTGTTGACCTGACGAATGAACTGGCAAAAGTCGGCGATGTTAAAATTGAATGGGTGGGCCCGATTGACTGGGGGCAAAATAGACGCCATGTGCGCAGGCATGTGGCAGGCAGGGCTAAAAAGCAAACATATATTGTTCTCCGAGCCCTTTGCTTATCAAGGTATGGAAGCTTTCGTGCGGGCCGATGATAACCGCTTCAACAAGAATTTGGCTGCGCTCAATAGCCCTGACGTTACAATTGTAATTGTTGATAATGATAACGCTGATTACGTTGCGCAGGCTTTGTTTCCCAAAGCAAAACGCGTAGCCCTGCCACTCGGCGCCAGTGACAATGACATGCTAATGCATGTAAAAACAAAAAAGGCCGACGCTGCTTTTACGGCCCCAATTCTCGGCACACGTTTTATGAAAGCCAACCCGAACACACTCAAGCAAGCCGACCCTGGGCATTTCGTGCGCGTGTTTGGTAATACTTATGTTGTGGGCGGTGATGATTTCAAACTACTGCACTTCATTAATACCGTACTCGCAGAAATCGAGAATAGCGGCTTTATTGACCAGCTGATGCAGAAATATCAGGCCGAGTACCCTGATATGTTTATTCCGAAACAGAAACCTTACCAAACGCCCTAGTCTTTTGTTGGCAAGCCAAACGCTCTTAGGACGTCCTGAAAATTATCATTGTATGGCAAATCTTCCCATTTCGGATTAATGAAATGCGGGGCCGGGTCTTGTTCAAACTTAATCGCCTTGATTGTTTTGTGCCCCAGAATAAGCGCTTTGCAACAGCGGTGCATGCCATCCATAATACGACCATCTGCATGCAGAATAATCGGATAAGCAAGGTCAGTTTCATAAATGAGTTTGGCATGTAAGGCGATATCGCGTGCAATTGGCTTCTTCCATCCACCTTCTTCATGCCAGTAAGATTCATCCAACTCTGCTATTTCACTTAGCGGCACGTCTATAATAGGCAGTCCCTTCACTTCTTCAACAAGTCTGTTCACATCCCAGACATGCTTCTCGCCAGACTCTGTCCTGACCATGTGGTATTGCTGACGCATTAAGCTGTTTGGCCTTTCACAGCTTGCGGCTTTGCGTGTACGGTTTGGCGGCCGATTGAAACATAATGGAAGCCGTTACGCTCCATCTCGTGTGGCTTGTAGATGTTACGCAGATCAACAATGCGGCGCGACTTCATAGAATCGCCAATACGCTGCAAGTTGAGTGCGCGGAATTCGTTCCACTCGGTGAGGATCACAAGCACATCAGCGCCCTCTGCAACTGCGTAAGCGTTTTCTTTCCATTCGATATTTTGCAAGACTTTTTCAGCGTGTGTTTGCGCAGCAGGATCATGCGCGACAATGTTTGCGCCCGCCTCTTGCAGTTTTGGAATAACGACAAGCGATGGGGCCTCGCGGATATCATCTGTATTCGGCTTGAAGGCAATACCCAGGACGCCAATGCGCAACCCTTTCACGCTGCCACCGCACGCGGCGATCACGCGATCAGCCATTTCGGCTTGGCGGTTTTTGTTAACGTTAACAACCGTTTCAACAATTGTTTGCGGTGTATTATATTTACGGCCAATTTGTGTGAGAGCCAATGTGTCTTTCGGGAAGCAGGAACCGCCATAACCAGGGCCTGCGTGTAAAAACTTGGCGCCAATACGCCCATCAAGCCCCATGCCTTTGGCAACATCCTGCACGTTCGCGCCAGCGGCCTCGCATAAATTTGCAACTTCATTAATAAAGCTGATTTTTGTCGCCAGAAACGCATTGCTTGCATATTTGATGATTTCAGCAGCTTCAGGCGTTGTCACGATCATCGGTGTTTCATTGATGAAAAGCGGACGGTATAGGTTACGCATCATCTCGCGTGCGCGTTCACTCTCAACACCAATCACAACACGGTCAGGGCGCATGAAATCTTCAATCGCCGCCCCCTCACGCAAAAACTCGGGGTTTGAGCATACATCAAACTCGGCCTTGTTATTTTCAGCACGGATAATTTTATCAACCTCGCGTGCCGTTCCTACAGGCACAGTGGATTTATTTACGATAACGGTATAGCTCTGCAAATGTTTTGCAACTTCTTTCGCAGCAGCGTGCACATACTGCATATCCGCTTCGCCCGTTTGCGGGTGCGGCGGCGTGCCAACAGCGATAAAAACGGCGTCTGCATTTGGAACAGCATCTGCCAGATTTGTTGTAAATTGCAAATGGCCCATGCGGGTTTGCTTTTCAACAAGGTCTTCAAGACCCGGCTCGTAAATAGGAATAACGCCGCGCTTCAAGCTTTCGATTTTGCCTGCATCTTTATCAACGCATGTGACGTTCCAGCCGAACTCGGCAAAACATGTCCCTGACACAAGACCAACATAACCGGTTCCGATAACTGCAATCCGCATGGCTGATATTCCTTTATTTTACTTGTAATTTCTGCCCCATAACCTAAACTTTATATATGATTAATCAAGCCCAATTCGATGCGATCAAGACCGTTGTTGTGAAGGCTGGCAGCATTCTGCGGGAGGGCTGGTTGAACCCCCAACTCATTGTTTACGAAACGAAAAAAGATGGTTCGCTAGTCAGTAATTACGACCGGAAAAGCGAAGCTATCATGCTTGCCGAGTTGCCCGCCATTATTCCGGATATTCCGCTGATCGCAGAAGAAGAAGATGCCGCAGGTGTAAAAAAAGAATATTCATCGCTTTATTGCACAATTGACCCGCTTGATGGCACACGTAGTTATCTCTCGGAGAAACGCGGGCTGGAGGCCAAGCGCGGTTTTGCAACATTGCTGGCAATTGTTGAAAACGGAAAAACAACTGCTGCCGTTGTTTACTCACCCGTACATAATATCCTGATCAGCGCAATGCATGGCGTCCATAAAGTCGAGAAAGTTTTACCTGACGGCACGCTTGTGCCATTTACGCCACCGCCGCGCACTGATGATAAAGTGCTGCGTGTTGCTTTTAACCGCACAGCAACACAGGATTACGCCGAAGAAAATTACTTCGGGAAACTGCGTGAAGCTGGCTACACAATTTCCTACGATAAAAACCCTGACCAATTTACACGGCTCGTGCAGGCCGCACTGGGCGAGCTGGATTTTTATTTCGCCGATGGCAGCGCAGCCCGCTCATGGGATGTCGCACCATTTGATTTATTGCTCGCCGCACAAGGCGGTAAATTCTGGAGTGAAACCAAGCTGGATGATGCCTATGGCACGCACCACCATTTTATTGCAGGGCGTGACCGCAAATTACTTGATCTTATACTCCCTTAAAAATGACAGGCGCCTTTCTTACAATGACGCATGTACAGGCGCTGAAAGAGGCCGCTATTGAAGCAGGTGCTATACTTATGGAGGGCTTTAACGCTCCCGAATCCATTTCCTTTTCTAAAAAGCAGGACGGAAGCTTTGTAAGCAACTATGACCTGCTTAGCGAAGCCAGGTTGTTAGCCCGCTTGCGGAATCTATTGCCCGAAATTCCAGTAATATCAGAGGAAGATACAGAAGAGGCCACTATATCACCGCCGGTCTTTTGTACGATAGACCCTCTCGATGGCACCAAAAACTACCTTGAAGGCAAAAAATCGTTCGGCGTTCTTCTTGCTGTAGTGGAGAATGGAGATGTAACACTTGGCATTGCTTATTTACCCGCCCATGACATTCTTATAACAGCAAGTGCTATCTCTCCCCTTACCATCACCAACTCTATGCTGGAGCCTCTGACCTTGCCATATAAAGAAAAAAAGGCAGGTGAAATTTCTGTAGCCATCCATTCACGTCCTGCCCATGAATATGCAAGCGAGCACGCTATGCGTTACGCGGAACAAGCCTGCCTGAAGAACATCCGAGAGCAAAACTTCTCGCTCCTTGCCGATACCAATACCGACGAACTCATACGGCTGGCTCAAGTCGCATTGGGCAGGCTTGACCTTTATATTGTCCATGAAAGCCTTGCACGGATATGGGATATTGCTCCTTTTAAAATTATTCTCGAGAAAGCTGGTGGCGTACTTATTCATGGCGAAGCGTTTACAAGACCCTACATTTTGCAAACCACTTTTATTGCTACAGCCAACCCCGCCTTAAGGGATTTACTGTTAAGCCCCTAGGGGCTACACTGACGCCATAAAAGAAGGATAAAAATTATGGCTAAAGAAAGCACCCAGCAAAAAGCACCAACGAACCCGAACCTCCCGCTTTTCTACTCGAACCCTGTGCCACTGGATCAGCGCCGTAACCCGCCACTTCTTTTTAACAAGAGTATTGGCTATGGCTTCACAGAGGGCGTAAATGCCGTACCACTGAATATGGTCGAGTTTTCGCAAGCGGCAGGCTCGATGCCGATTGCCTTCAGCCCTGATGCAACCGCCACCCCTGTTGCCGTCCTCGGCCTGCGTGACGGTGAGAACCTGTATCTGGACAACAAGAAACAATGGCTGAATGATGCCTATATTCCCGCCTATGTGCGCCGCTACCCGTTTATTTTTGCAGCCGTACCAAATTCAGACCAATACGGCCTGTGCCTTGATGAGACGGACCAGACGATTGCCAAAAAAGACGGAGAGCGTATATTTGATGATGCTGGCGAGCCAACAGAACTTGCCAAGAACGCGATGGAATTCTGCAAATCATACCATGCAGCCGCTCTTGGCACCCAAGCGCTTAGCAAGGCGCTTGTTGACCTTGACCTGCTGGTGGAACGTCAGGTTGATATCAAGGTGAAAGACAAACAGATTCGCTTTGCAGGCTTCCGGATTGTCGATGAGAAGAAGCTTAACGAATTGCCTGATGACAAGTTCATGGACCTGAAAAAGCGGGGCTTCCTGCCATTTATCTATGCGCATTTGATATCCAATGTGCAGTGGAACCGCCTGACACAACTTCTAATGAAACAGATGTAATCTGCCCTATGCTGACGATAGACCTGTCAGCGCTGGCACGAAACTATGACACCCTGAAAGCACAGGTTGCCCCTACCTGCACCGTGGCAGGCGTGGTAAAAGCCAATGGCTATGGCACGGGCGCTATAGAGGCCGCCATGGCACTCTATAAACGTGGGTGCCGCACCTTCTTTGTGGCCCATGAAACAGAAGGTGTGACACTCCGCAAGGTCATGCCACATGACATCGAGATTGCGATTTTCAACGGGCTTGGCACGGGGTCCATAGAGGGGTTCAAAACCCATAAATTGATACCCTGCCTGAGCAGCCAGAAAGATGTCATTTTATGGCATGAGACCAGCTTGCCAGCCATCCTGAATTTTGACACTGGCATGTCACGCCTCGGCTTTTCTAATACAGATACAGAGACTATTCTGGCCGACCCATCCCCCCTTTCAGACCTCAAACTACGTGCCATTATGAGCCACCTTGTCAGCAGCGAGGAACCAGCTAACTCCTTGAATGATATACAGCTGGAAAGGTTTCAAAAGATCGTGTCATTATTCCCTGACACCCCGAAATCACTAGCCAATTCATCTGGCATCTATTTGGGCGAACCCTACCATTTTGATATGGTGCGACCCGGCTATGCGCTCTATGGTGGCAACCCGACACCCACCCTAAAAAATCCTATGAACCATGTCGTAACATTGGCGCCTGAGATACTCCAGATAAAGCAAGTTCAGGCAGGTGCCACGGCAGGGTATAACAGCACCTACACCTTCCCGCGTGATACGCATATCGCGGTTTTGAATATCGGGTATGCCGACGGGCTATTGCGGCTTGCCAGCAACCGTGCCAGTTTCAATTTTCAGGGTGTGCCATGCCCTATCCGCGGGCGTGTCTCGATGGATTTAACGATTGTGGAGCTGCCAGACACGCTACCAACCATTCCAAAAGAGGGCGACAGGCTGGAGCTGCTCGGTGCCAGTCAGAGCGTTGATACGCTCGCCGATATCATTGGCACAAATGGCTATGAAATCCTGACGAGCCTTGGTACGCGTTACAAACGGGAATATATTTCAAATTAACAATTCGGGTCAGCTTGCGGTATGCAGAAAGACACCCTGTGCAGACGCCTGAATACGGCAAGGTCATAGGCGGTTTTTAAATATTCGGCATAGCCCGGGGGGCGGTTCGCTTCCTGATAGGCATAGGTCAGTGTCGCGGCTGCCAGCGCTGAACCAAGTATGCACCTGACACGGCCGAGCATCGCCTTGCCATCCCTTATAAATTCATAGCCAGATGCAGCTGAATACGCTGCAGCTGCCGCGCCTGTGGTAATGAGTGCTATTGATGCCACTTCCATGAAACGCTTATATATTATTATGACAACAAAATCAACCCCTGTTATTTAGCCCTGACACGGCACAAAAATTTGCTTTTATGACACGTGCCATGCTAGCGTCTTCCCATAATTTAACGGGAGAAAAAGGAAACCAGAGCCATGTCAGAAGAAACAAGCAGCGCACCTAACAAGGTTGGCCCGCAACAAGCCGCCAAAATCACAGGCCGCTCGAAATCAACAATTATCCGCGCCATGCAGAACGGCAAGATCTCGTTTGAAGTGGACGAGCAAGGGCACCGCGTGATTGACCTCTCGGAACTGGAGCGCGTGTTCGGCAAGGCCGAGCCTTTCTCGAATGTTAAAAAATCGTCAGGCCGCGCAAGCAGCAACGCGAATGTTCAGGCCGAGATCGAGCGTGAACTGCAACGTGCACAGGAAATGATCGAGAACGAGCGTATGAAAATGCGTATGCGCATGCTGGAAGATCAAACCCACATGCTGCGCCAGCAGCTGGATGATGCCATGGCCCAGCGTGACCAATGGCAGAAGCAAGCACAGCAAGTATTACTGACAAGCCAGCACAGCCAGAAACAAGCTGATGATTTACGCGCTGAACTGGAAACACAGAAACGCCAAGAGCTTGAGCGCCGTAAACAGATGGTCGAGCGCGTGAAACGCATTCAAGGCCAGAACCAGAACAGCCCGCAAAAAACACAAAATGCAGGCGGCATCTGGAGCGAGCTGAAGAAGCGCTGGAACGGCAAAGCTTAAAATCGTGGCAGCCCAGAATGTATATGGCGATACCCTGACCGCAACGGTAGGGGATTTTGGAGCGAACATCTCATCGCAAAGAGTTGACGACCTTGATCACGCCGCTCTATTGGAGGCCTATAATGGTAACGCCGGTGCAATTGCTGATTTAGGCTGTGGTGATGGACTCCATACTTTACGCATGGCTTTATCAGGCCGTGAGACTATTGGTATAGACCAGAACGACGAAAGCGAACGCTTTGCAATATGGGGTAAAACCGTGCCGAGCTTGAAGCTCAAGTTTCTGAAGGCGGACTTCGGGGAATTACAAGTACAAAGCTTCCCGCCAAATTTGCAAATTGCATACTCCCAGCGGTCCCTTAACTACCTGCCCTACGCTGCGCAACAACAGTTGCTGAAAACCGTTTTTGATGGCTTGAGCGCCGGCGGGAAACTTTTTGCGTCTTCTGGCGGGCTTGAAACCGAGTATGGCATAACCTATCCACACCGTGACCTTGCTCCTGAAAGCCGCTTTGCAATGCTGGCCCCTGACATGGCGCAAAAGCATGGCATTCAACATCCCAATTGCCTTTTAACTTCTGAAGAATTCCAAATTCTTGTTGAGTCCGCAGGTTTCAAGGCTGAAAAAGTCTGGCGATCCCCCTTTGGAAACAACAAGGGTATCTTTACAAAAACCCCATAAAAAAACGGCCCCGAAACGGGGCCGTTTTTATTTGTTTCATTTCAACTTTGCTTAAGCAGCTTTTTGTGCAGCTTCTGCGCTGAAGTTTGAAAGGTCAAGCTTCAGGCCAGGGCCCATTGTTGAAGAGATACTTACTTTTTTCATGTAAACGCCCTTCACGCCGGCTGGTTTTGCACGCTGGATTGCAGCGACGAAAGCTTTGACGTTTTCTTCAAGCTTTTTCGCATCGAACGATGCTTTACCAACACCTGCCTGAACAACACCTGCTTTTTCGTTGCGGTATTCAACAGAACCGGCTTTGGCAGATTCAACAGCTTTTGTAATATCTGTTGTGACTGTACCCAGTTTCGGGTTTGGCATCAGGCCTTTCGGGCCGAGAACCTTACCAAGACCAAGCTTCGCCATCAGCGGCATCATGTCTGGTGTTGCGATCAGACGGTCGAAGTTAATTTCGCCCTTCATGATTTTCTCACCCAGATCTTCTGCGCCAACAATATCGGCACCAGCTTTTTTCGCTTCAGCGGCTTTGTCGTCTTTCACGAAAGCTGCAACGCGGATTTTCGCGCCTGTGCCGTGTGGAAGTTCGATCATGCCACGCACGTTTTGCTCGGGCTGTTTTGTATCGATGCCCAGATTGATAGAAACATCAATCGTTTCATCGAATTTACGTGCCTTCGCAGCCGTTTGCAGGATTTTAACAGCCTCAGCAAGTCCATAGAACTTGTTGCGCTCAACGCCTTCATAGGCTTTTTTCATTTTCTTACCTGACATGGCTTAACCCTCCACCACTTGAACACCCATCGAGCGTGCAGAACCTTCGATTGTGCGCATTGCACTTTCAACGTTTGCTGCATTCAACTCTTTGAGTTTTGCTTCTGCGATTTCTTTCACTTGCGCTTTCGTGATTTTACCAACGAAACCACCTTTACCCGGCGTTTGCGATCCTTTTTGAAGCTTTGCGGCCTTCTGGATGTAGTAGGACGCAGGCGGGGTTTTCATGATGAATGTGAAAGAACGATCCTCGAACACGGTAATTTCTACCGGTACGGGCATGCCTTTTTCCATTTTCTCTGTTTTGGCGTTGAACTGCTTACAGAACTCCATAATGTTCACGCCGTGCTGACCGAGCGCCGGACCGATTGGTGGTGCTGGGTTCGCCGCCCCGGCTGCAACTTGCAGCTTAATGAGGCCGGTTACTTTTTTTGCCATGTTGATACCTCTTCATGGTTAAGGTTGAGAGGTTGTGGGACGGCTGTGAGATGGACTTATCTTCCTCGGCCTACCACAAAACTGAGGGTTTTTTAGGGTTTTTGGCCCAAAAAAGCAAGGGAAATAGTGGTTTTAGGCGGGCGCACCTCTTAAAACCGCCAAAAATCTGGTATTTTGCCGTTATGGCCCTCCCCTTCAGCAAACAAACGCTCGGCCTTATCATTGCCGTTTTCAGCACCCTCGCCTTTGCCTGCTATGCACCGGGAGCACGCGGCGCCTATGCAGACGGGGCAAATGCGGTTTTTATTATTCTCTTCACAACATTCTTCCGTGCGTTGGGCTTTCTGGTTTTTTGCCTGATAAACAAACGGCGCATCTTTGCCAACAAGACGGACACAAAAATCGGTTTTATAAACGGTTTCTTTCAAGCGGCTTCCATTACCTGCATATTTTCGTCACTCGCTTTTATACCTGCGCCACTGATGACAATTATATTATTTACGCACACGTTGATGCTGCTTCTTGTGCTTTTCGCTAAAAAAGAAATGGCGCCCGATATGCTTACAATCAGCACAACACTGAGTGCGCTTCTGGGCCTTACGCTTGTGCTTGGGATCTGGGATCTACACCTTGAGTATAGTTTGCTTGGGTGCCTGCTGGCTTTTGGTGGAGCCCTTGCCACAATGATACGGCTTTATGCTATCGGGCAAGAAGCGAAAACGCGTGACCCCGCTATCATTGGTGCAGAGACGTTCCTTGTTGCATTCCTCTTTGTCTCTGCCCTTGTTTTCTTCAAATCCCCTGTAATGCCAGCAACTGAAGCGGGCTGGACATGGGCGGCGTTTGCAGCTCTTGGCTCGATGCTCGGGACTTTCGGCATGTTTTACGGGATTGCTTTGATCGGCGCATTCCAGTGGAGTTTGTTTTCAAAAACAGAACCAATATTCGTGGCCATTATTGCCGCCACATTTCTGCATGAGATTCTTACGCTCTGGCAATATCTAGGCATGGCGCTTGTGATTGCCAGCCTTGTGCTTTACCAGATGAAAGATATTTTGCTTAAGAAAATAGAAGAAAAATAAAAAGCCCCTGACATGGGGGCTTTGAAATTAAGTTAGTTAAATGAGGCTTACAATACGTTTTTAATAATCTTCAAATCACGCTGCGCACGATCAACGGCATCCGGCAGCTGACGTACAGTTTTCATGAGTTCACGATTATCACGACCAATACATGCTTGCTCAAGATGGCCGCGTAAGGCTGGTAAATGCTTTTCAAGCTTAGGAGTCGTTTCTTCCAGACCAGCTTGAGTTGCTTCAAGCGCTTCGCGATAAGCGCTAGCCGCCTGACGGAAAGCAATCGCCGCCGCCTGCAAATTTTGCCCCTGTGCAAGCAACGGTGCTGCATCTGCTTGATAGGCTTTAATAGCCAGCTCTGCCGCAGTAATTTTTGCGTGATCGCCCGGTTGAAGCCAGATTTCACCTTCATCTGTATGTACTGTGTCGCAACCCATTATTTCCTCCATTTATGAATATGGCCCACCTTATGAAAAAATGGCCTGCAAATGCAACAAAAAAAGCCCCCGGCATGGGGGCTTTGAAATTACTAATAAAACAAAGGCTTAAAGCTTCTGGACCTGGTTGAAATCCAGCTCGACCGGTGTTGCACGCCCGAAAATAGAGACAGAAACCTTGAGTTTTGTTTTCTCGGCATCCACCTCTTCCACGCTACCTTCGAAGGACGCAAACGGACCATCTGTAACTTTAACCTTCTCGCCCACATCGAAATTGAGCATCGAGCGTGGTTTGCCTTCGGCTGTGTCTTTCATACCGGTGATCAAGCGCTCGGCCTCGGCATCGGAAATGGGTGATGGCTTGTTACCTGCACCAAGGAAGCCTGTAACCTTTGGCGTGTTTTTAACAAGGTGCCAGATATCATCATTCATTTCGAGTTTGGCAAGAACGTAGCCGGGGAAGAATTTGCGCTCCATACTGACACGCTGGCCACGCTTTACTTCCACTACGTTTTCAGTGGGGACCATGATATCTTCAACCTTGTCATCAAGGCCTTGTTTTTTTGCCTTATCTTTAATGCTTTCCGCGACTTTGTTTTCAAAGCCCGAGTAAACATGAACAACATACCAACGTTTTGCAGCAGCCATTTTTTTTCCGTCCTTTTTAGTTACCGATATCCAAAATCAAACCAATGAGCCAACCGAACAATTGGTCAGCGACATATAAAAATATTGTGACAATCAGCACCATGATAAATACGGCAAATGTTGTCGCCATAGTCTCTTTGCGTGTAGGCCATGTAATTTTACCGGCCTCGCCTTTGACCTGTTTAAAAAACTCTATTGGTGCGAATTTTGCCATTTTCTCGTTTCACCCGATTTTTGGGGTTATAAAAAGCCGTGCGAAGTCTCGCACGGCTTGGGTTATTATCTAGCGAATTTTCCCCTAAAAGGGAAGCTAAAAAACGCTTATTTAAAGCGCAGGGCCGAAAATTGGCTGTCAAAATCGCTGTTTCTGGCGATATGCCCGACATAATCATAGTCACATGCCGTTTTGCTGACCATTGAGCGGTCAATAAGGATGTTTCTACTTGGCATAGGCAAATCTGCGAATCTGTCAGCGTCCCCAGCAACAAAAAAATCAAAGCGATCCGGCATATCGTGTATAGTCACTACAACAAGCGCCTCTGCACCTGAAAGGCTATTAAAGCGACCCTGCAGGGCTTCTTTAAGATCACCAACGGTTTTGTAGCCTGCCGCTGTTTCGATATCAGTATATGGCATAATATATTCCTCCCGAATGCGGAGGTTTTACGCCTAATACCCGAGTCCAGTCACGCCGCGCTGCAAATTTACATAAATTATGTTATTGGTGGGAGGCTTTGAGTGCGTCCTCGGCCTTTTTCCATGTAACAACGGCCTCTGGCATGGGCGGGGATTGCGTTGTCACGCCCAGCTCCTCAACAATGACTTGCGGCTGCACCAGCTTTTTGTCAGCCCAGAAACTTCCCTTCACCAGCGCGACAGCTGCCACCGCTCCCGCTTTCTCACCACTTGTGAGAACAAATTTCTGTTCGAGATAAAACCATTTTTCGTCCCAGCATAAAACACGGGTTTGCAAATCAAACGGGTGAAACGGGTCGAGCGAGAGCCTGTAGCGGATTGTCGCGGCTCCCAATATGGGCACGCCTTTATGCTTCATCACAAAACGCCACAGGCCTGAGCGTAAAAGGTAATCAAGCCGCCCAAGATCCATAATCGTCAGGTAACGCCCGTTATTCATATGGCCATTCGTATCAAGATCATTCAGTAAAACGCGAAGCGGCAGATGCCCGACCTCAAGCGGATTAATACGCGGGGCAAATAAAGACCTGAGAAAAACATAAAGAACGCGGAAGAAGAGATTCATTCGTTAACGAGTATAAATGATTGCTTCGAAGGGTGGAATACTGATATTGCTTGATAGAACGGGAGATTTAAAAAATGATTATAGCCCATATGCTAAAAAAACTACGTCAAGCCTATGCAGCTGCACAATTGCGGGATAGCCAAGCTTGCCCACAGCGTGCAGCCCTTACACCAGCAACAGGCCCTGTACGCAAATAACCAATGCTCCAGGAACTCTATAATCACGAATATTACTGGGTCATTATAAGCATTATTAGCTTCTTTACAGGCATCATTGGTGCAATGGGCGGCTCGGGCGCGCTTATTCTTACCCCCGTGATGATGATTACAGGTATGCCGGCTCAAATGGCGATTGGCACACTCAAGCTTAGCTCTCTCGGCATGTGGACGATAGCTGCGCTTAAATTCAAACAAGCGGATAAAATTGACAAAACACTCGCTCTTCCGCTCTGTCTGCTTGCGGTTTTAGGCGGGGGCATAGGCGCGGCAATCGCTAATAATATTGATGAAAAATTTATTTATCCTGTAATTGGTGCGGTTCTGTTAATCCTTGCCCCGCTTGGCCTGATGAATAGAAAGTTTGGCATAGAGACAATTGAAACAACCTCGCTGAAGCGTATTATCGGCTTTACATTATTTTTCCTTGTAATGATTTTTGGTGGGTTCTTCGGTGGCGGTGCTGGCCTGCTTGTTGTTTATACGCTTGTTGGCTTTATGGGCCTGACTGCATTACAGGCGCACGCCACTGACACGCCGGCTTGGTTGCTTCTCGCTATTGTTTCATCGGCCGTATTTGTTTTGAACGATAATATTGATTACAGACTGTGTGCAGAGCTTTTTACCGGCATGACCGCTGGCGGCTGGCTGGGAACACATCTAGCAATCAAGGGCGGAGACAGAATAGTAAAAATATTCGTGTCGCTTTCATCGATTCTGATCGGAGTAAAATTGCTCTGGGATTATATTGCAAGCTTCTAATCTTCAAGAAGCGCGTTCATTTTCATGGCAAGGCCCATAGAGCCGCGCACTTTGAGCTGGCCCATCATGAAGGCCATGTTCGGGTCTTTCGTCCCGTTCAGAAACCCTTCAAAGGTTTCAACCTTACAGGCAAGCGTAACATCAGCTTCATCATCATTCTCGGAAAATGCGGGCGGACTTTGCATTGTGTCGATAAACACGATGCCATCATCACCAAAGTCGAATTTCACCTTGGCTTGAAACGGCACACCGAATTTGAGTTTATCCTGAAGTTTTGAAATGATTTCTTGCTTGGTCATTAGAAACCCTCGGCTTTCAGTTCCATCATAGATTTCGCGCCAGCCGAGATCATGCGGAAGCGGCCTTCACTCTCGGGCAGCATTCGGTCGAAGAAGAATTTCGCTGTCATGATTTTACTCTCGTAAAATTCCTTGTTTCCTGTGCCTGCCGCCAGTTTTTCTTGCGCTACCTTTGCCATGCGGGCCCACATATAGCCTAAAGCCACAAGTGCGAATTGGCGCAAATAATCAACACTCGCCGCGCCTGCCTCGTTCGGGTCTTTCAAACCTTTTTGTGCGATCAGCGCCGTTGATTGCTGAAGCTTCATGAATGCTTTGGCGAGATTCATAACAAATTCCATCATCTCGGGGTTCGTTTGGTTTTCTTCAATAAAGGCCGATACGGGATGGAAAAAGCGACGGAGCAAGCGGCCAAAACCAACACCCATTTTGCGCCCGACCAAATCAAGCGCCTGAATGCCGTTTGTACCTTCGTAAATCATGGCGATACGGGAATCGCGCGCGTACTGCTCGACACCGTAATCCCAGATATAACCATGCCCACCGTGAATTTGCATGGCAAGTGAGGCCACCTCAAAACCCATATCGGTTTGATAGGCTTTTAAAATGGGCGTCATGAGTGCGACCAGATCATCAGCTTCTTGGCGCGTGGCTGCGTCTTCATGCTTTTCGGCGGTATCAAGCGTCATGCCAATCCAGTACGAGAGCGCACGGCAGCCTTCCGTCACTGCTTTACCTGTCAGCAGCATACGGCGCACATCAGGATGCACGATAATAGGGTCAGCAGGTTTATCAGGAAACTTCGCGCCATCAAGTGCGCGCATTTGCAAGCGGTCTTTCGCATAAGCCAAGCCGTTTTGGTAAGCAACTTCTGCAATGCCGAGGCCCTGCATGGCAACGCCCAAACGTGCAGCGTTCATCATCGTAAACATGGCGCGCAAACCCTTATGCGCTTCACCCACAAGCCAGCCTTGTGAATTTTCAAAATTCATCACACAAGTCGCCGAGCCTTTAATTCCCATTTTATGTTCGATGGACGGGCAGGTAACATGGTTGGGCTTCATGCCTTCGGGCAAAAATTTCGGTACGATGAAAAGCGAGATTCCTTTCACGCCGTCCGGTGCGTCAGGCAGCTTTGCAAGTACAAGGTGTAGAATATTTTCTGTCAGGTCATGTTCACCTGCTGAAATAAAAATCTTGTTGCCTGTTATCGCGTAAGAGCCGTCATTATTCGGCATGGCTTTTGTTCTGATCAAGCCTAAATCTGTTCCGCAATGCGGCTCGGTTAAACACATAGTGCCCGACCAAACACCGCTCACGAGCTTCGGCAAGTAAGTATCTTTTAGTTCCTGCGTGCCGTGCAGATGGAGCGCATCATAAGCACCTTGTGAAAGCCCTGGATACATGGCAAACGACATATTGGCCGAGCAGAGAAGCTCCATCATCACGAAATTCACAAGATGCGGCAAACCCATGCCGCCATAGGCGGGGTCAGACGAAACGCTTGTCCAGCCGCCTTCGATAAAAGCCTGATAAGCTTCCTTGAAACCTGATGGCGTTTTTACATTACCGTTTTCATGGATACAGCCTTCCTTGTCACCGCTTTGGTTAAGCGGGAATAGAACGCCGGCGGCAAGTTTTGCACCCTCTTCAATCACAGCATCAATTGTTTCAGGCGTGGCATCAGCATAGCCTGGCAATTGCGAAAGATGATCAACGCCGAGAACTTCATGAAGTACAAATTTTATATTCTCAAGCGGCGGATTATAAACGGGCATGGTTACTCTCTTTATTTATGCTTTCTCGTCATGGATTAGGGATTTCATTTCGTCTGCAATGCGCTCGCCTTTAATTTCGGCGATCTGCTGCTTGGCCTTGTTGAGGGCTGAATTATTTTTCTGCGCCATAATGGCAGCAATGCGCGCCAGCGTGTCCTCACCAATGGCCTCGCGTGCAGCCTTGGCATTCACCAAAGCTTCATCTATGAGCTTGCGGCGGCGTTCTTCGGGGGTAGGTTCTGCAGGCGGGGCCGCAGGAGAGGCTAGTTTTTTAAGCCAATCAAACATGGCAAAAATCCTTTTATTGCCAGTATGTTAGAAAAGGTTAAAAATTAGATGAATTTATAATTGACATAATTGTAAAAAATGGTTATGGTACCCTTCATTTAAAAGGAAACTATGATATGGCAGTCACTAAAGCAGAACTAAAAAAGTGGGAAGCCCAGCTCCAAGCAGTCTTGGATAGGCGGATCAGCTTATGCGAGTTTGATTATAGTTTGCGCACAATATTTCCAGGCTGGAAAAATGACAGCACAATACGCCATAAATTTGACCTGAGAAGAAAAGACAAGGTAGGCGAGAAGAGCCCGTTTTGTGGCCGCAATGGCGATATTAGCCTAGAGAAAATCAAAGTGCCAGAATTAATGGGTCTTGAAGTTATAGTCGGTTCAATAGCCTTCGACTATTACCCAGCTCACTCAAACCGTCAAATTGGACGGGTACAAGACGCCACACTTGTTTTTGCAGTTCCAGCAGCCAACCTTTCGGCCAAACCGATCATTCTTAAGGCCTGCTTTTATAAAGATAAGCTTCCCCAGAACCTTGTTTTTGCTTTTGGTAAGGCTAAAGAAGGAGGTGTTGCGTTGCGCCTTCTGGACGAACCAGAAAACAGTGAAAGCATTGTTCTAGAGGAATCGCAGCCTTTTAGCATTCAACTGGGATAGTCAACCTGCTTGCCAATTTATCTTGAATAGTATTGGCTTCAGAATATGAATTACCGCCATATTTACCACGCTGGCAACTTTGCAGATGTCATAAAACACGCCCTGCTCGTGCTTGCGTTGCAACATTTACAGCAAAAAGAAAAAGGTTATTTCGCACTTGATGCACATGGCGGGCTTGGCCTTTATGATTTGCAAAGTGTAGAAACACAGAAAACAAAAGAGTATGAAGCGGGCATCGGCAAGATTATTGATCTGCCTGCCCTCGCCTTCTTTGCGGAAATTGTAAAGCTCTATGGTTACCCGCAAACTTACCCAGGCTCCCCTGCTTTTATAAATCATCTGCTACGCCCGCAAGACCGCGCTGTATTTAACGAGCTACACAAGGATGATTTTGAAACGCTTAAAAGCAACTTTCCGAAAATTCATATAGAAAATAAGGATGCTTATGAAGTAATACGCGCGCTTGTACCACCACCCGAACGACGCGGCCTTGTGCTACTGGACCCGCCCTTCGAGAAAACGGACGAATTTGAAACAATGCGCAAACAGCTGAAGGAATGGTATAAACGCTGGGCCAGCGGGACGTATATGATCTGGTACCCCATCAAGGCGCATCTGGAAACGCACTTATTCAATGAAGCCGCGAAAGAAAGCGGCTTCGAAAAAATATGGGTAACAGAATTTCTATACCGCCCGCGCCATACACCTGATGGCCTAAATGGTTGCGGCATTTTGTTTTTAAACACCCCCTATAGCGTACCTGAAAGATGGGCGCAAATAACCCCTGCGTTGGCAGCGGCGCTGGGCGGCACTATGGGGTCTGCTTGGCTTCGTGAATAACGATGTCGGTACAGAATTTTTCTTCAAACTGGCAAAATGTTTTTTCAACACCGTTAACAAGCTCCGGCTTATCAAGATTAAACCCTTCGGGCCGCACATGAAGCGTGTTTGTTTTTGTCCGTGGGTCCTGAATAACGGCTGCACCCCAGTATTTTTGCACATCGCCCGTTACCGCGCCTTCTTTTGCAGGCATCTTCCAACCGCAATTTTCTTTCTCGTTTTTATCGGTCCGGCAGGCTTTGACATTTTCGAACCCTGCCAGGAAAACACGCCTTGTACCAAGCTTTTCATTCCCCTCGCCGCCACGATAGTAGACATTATAATTTACATCGTGGATTTCCCATTTCTGCGTATCAGGGTTCAGCACCTCGATAAAGGAGTATGACGGATAATTCTCGGCATGCACAAAACCCGTTACCTTACGGAAGCTCAATTCACGTGAGGCCAATAGTTTTTCAAAAAGCCCCTCTTCGACATAGGTGCTTTCATAGACACAACGACGAAGCGCTTCGATAGCTGCCCCTGCATCTGCCACATCCACATTTTTCAGGCATATTTCAGCTGTGTTCTGTAACTGCCCTTCTGCATGGCCCGCGATAAGCTGTGCGTGCTGGTTGGTATAAAATGTACCCAGCCTGATAACGCTTGTAACAATAATAGCAAGCGCTGCAATCGTCATCAGGATCCGCCCTTTGAATTTTGCAACCATCAAAGCTGCCAGCGGCGCGGCAACGGCCCCCCCAATCAAAAGCCCTACAGCCACTTTATGGAAGTGGAACCCGATACTGAATACAAAGGCCGCTGTTACAGCCCCGGTTACAAAAAACTCGGCTGCGTTGACCGAGCCAATCACCAGCCGCGGCGCCCCGCCACCTGCAAGTAGCTTTGATGTAACAATTGGCCCCCAGCCGCCGCCGCCCATGGCATCAAGCGCACCACCAGCAAAACCCAGCGGGGGAATAAATTTATAATTTGTAATTTGTCTGACTGGCTTTTTTACAAAGGCGCGATAAAAAATATAAATGCCAATGAGGAGAAGATATACGGAGATAACAGGCTGTATGAATTCAACCGGCACGTTGCTAAGAAATACCGCACCGGCAATACCGCCGAGCGAGCCAAAAATGGCCAGGCGGATAAAAAGCTTTTTGTCGATATTGCCAAAATAGGCGTGCGCAGAAGCCGACATACCTGTTGTAACGAACTCGGCGGCATGAATGCTGGCACTGGCCACGGCAGGCGGTACGCCCATCGTCATGAGAAAGGAGGAAGAAATAACGCCATAGGCCATGCCCAAGGCACCATCGATAATTTGTGCGCAAAAGCCGATCAGGATATAGATCCAGAAATCCTCCCCGAGATGCCTAGCAAGAAATTCCAGCGCTTCCATGAAAGTATGGTAGCTGAGCGGTCTTATATAGCAAGAACCATTTAAAATTTGCCTTTGTGACGGTGTTATTCTATAACGCTGACATGAGAATGACCGCTATTAAGAAAAATCTACAGCATTTTTTCTGGGTGATTGCCTCGCACATTCCTTGTTGCGGGCCGCTGGTGGCTAGTGCCGTACTCGGCATCCATATTATTCCTTCACACAACCCGTATGTTGAGTGGTTGCTGGCTATTCTGGCTCCTGCCTTTGGCCTGACACTGCATAACTGGTTCCACGAACGCGCAGAAAATAAAGACCACCACCACCACGAACATAACCACCATGGCCATACCTGCCCCGCGCAAAAGAACGTGAAGGAAATTGTGTGGTCCTATATTTTCTGGATCGGGCTTTCCTGCGCTATAATGGCAGCACACCAGTTTGTTCTCGGACATTGATACGCGTAAAGAAAAACCGCCCGAAGGCGGTTTTCATTTCATGATGATAAAGTTTATACAGCAACGGCGCGCAAACCACCGCCTAAATTTACCGTGGCGCTATTGTCATCAATAATCTTGGCCATCCAATCACTTCTATATCCAGCCTCAGTCACGTTAGCGCCTTCTACAACATTGCTGAAAATTGAGGCGATTCTTGATAATTGGTAGGTCCTTTCATCGGCTGAAAAATTATAGGTCTCCGCCCTTTCTCTATCACGCGCTGCAAGCTGATTTCTTCCATCAGCATAAGCCTGGGCGTCATTGGCTGTAACTGTCATTGGACGGCCTTTACCCGATGCATTGAAAACACCCAAAAGTGCATCCTTGGGCTGTGCGCCCAATTTAATTTCAGCTACATCGCGCCCACTATTATTTATAAATTTGATTGTAGTCATTCTCTGTCTCCCTGTTGTTTTGTTGTTGTCTATGATTTTATTTTTACATAATTTTTATTTTTATTTAAAAAAATATTAGTATAATTTAATTTTATATAAGTTTTTAGCAGCCAGCTTTAAGCCTATATTATTGGCACGCGTACAGGAAAATAAAAAAGCGGCCCGAAAGCCGCTTTTTTTAAAGATTCTTGACCCACTGCAAGACGGCCTGCCTATCCCTCTCTCGACGCTCGGCATCACGGCGAAGCCCTAGCTTGAATACTGCATCGTTGCCGTCAACACCAACTGTATAGGCCTGTGCCTTTAATACCATGTCGCTGACATTACTATTATTAGAGAATTCGAAAACGCTTCCTTTTTGTACAAGGCGTGGCGGCGTCATGAAAGCCGCGCCACGATATTCCGGATTATCCCCTTTATGCGAGAAACCAACTGCAAACGCTGTCTGGCGCTCAAGTCCCGAGCCTTTTGTAACAGCAAAGGTGCAAACAACATCATCACCGTTTAATACCTCAATCAGGATTGCATCATTTTCCTGCCTTTTAATAGGGCCAGCAAAATCAATATCTGTTGTAGTTGCAGCACCATTACTACGCCGCCAAGTTAGCTCTACTGCTGCCAAGCCATCTGTATCTTCCACCGAGAATGTTTCGGGGCGTTGCAAATTTTTAGCTCTTTCGTTCGCTTGTTTTAATCCAGCTTCGATAAGATCAGCAAGTGCAGCCTGATCGCTGTTAATAAATGGAGCGTTTACAGCCTGTTTGAAACGTTTAGAAATTGCCTTCCCACCCTCTTGCAACAAGGCACCTGCAAACCATGCATATCTATTAATATTACCGAGCATTGACCCTCCAAATTATTGCCAATATTTTCCGGAACGTAGCAAGCCTACGCCCCATCGGCAACAAAAAAAGCGGCCCGAAAGCCGCTTTTTTTGACCCGTATTTTAAACCTTAGGCATTTGCTGCGCGCTTGGCTGAGCCTTCCTCGGAAGGCGCCTCAAGCTGGGCAACATCTGCGCTTGCTTGCTGCTGGGCAGAAGCCATCAGCGCGTCACGTGCTGCTGCTTCTTTCTTCAGACGAGCAACGTAGGAGCCTGTACCAGCTGGGATCAAGCGACCCACAATCACGTTCTCTTTCAGACCGTTGAGTGTATCCATCTTGCCCTGTGTGGCAGCTTCTGTAAGCACGCGTGTTGTCTCCTGGAACGATGCCGCAGAGATGAACGAACGTGTTTGCAGCGAGGCCTTCGTGATACCTTGCAGAACAGGCTTGCCGGCCGCAGGGCGTTTGCCCGCATCACGGAATTTCTTGTTCTCGATCTCGAACTCTTCGCGGTCAATCTGCTCGCCTTGCAGGAATGTCGTGTCACCCACTTCGAGGATTTCGACTTTCTGCAGCATCTGGCGGACGATCACTTCAATGTGTTTATCATTGATCTTCACACCTTGCAGGCGGTAAACGTCCTGAATTTCGTTGATGAGGTATTCAGCCAAAGCTTCAACACCCATAACGTCCAGAATGTCGTGTGGCACCATCGCACCATCAAGAAGCGCATCACCCTTACGGACGAAGTCACCTTCCGCAACCGCCAGGTGGCGACCTTTCGGAATAAGGTACTCTTTTGGCTCTTCTGATTTATCAACCGGGTTCACAATGATACGGCGCTTCGACTTGCTGTCCTTACCGAACTCAACCTGACCATCAATTTCGGAAATGATCGCGAAATCTTTCGGACGGCGGGCTTCGAACAATTCGGCAACGCGTGGAAGACCGCCCGTAATGTCGCGCGTTTTCGATGTTTCGCGCGGAATACGACCGATAATATCACCAGCTTTGATGTCCGCACCGTTTTCAACAGTCAAAATCGCGCCTGTTGACATGTAGTAGTTTGCCGGCAGACCGTTTGGCAACGTGATGGCTTCACCTTTTTTGTTCAGGATCGCAACACGTGGCTTGAGGTCAGCGCCTTTAGGCT
This sequence comes from Alphaproteobacteria bacterium, assembly GCA_016125135.1. Classification (GTDB taxonomy): domain Bacteria; phylum Pseudomonadota; class Alphaproteobacteria; order Micavibrionales; family Micavibrionaceae; genus RI-185. Next base: position 69,832 of record WGMJ01000003.1, read on the forward strand.
GTGAGCGCCAGTCGATGATGACTTTAGAAGAAATACCTGTTTCTTCGTCAACACGATCAGACACAGACACGCCTTCAACAAGGTCAAAGTAATGCGCCACACCGTCTTTCTCGGTGATGATCGGGGTCGTGTACGGATCCCATTCGGCCATTTTCGTGCCAGCCTTTACTTTTGCACCTTCTTCAACCAACAACTTCGCACCGTATGGCAGGCGGTAAAGGGCTTTGTCGGCACCTTTTGCGTCTTTCAACACGATCTCTGTGTTGCGGCCCATAACAATGGCAACACCTTCAGAGTTTTTAACAACGTTGTGGTTACGCACCTCAACCTTGGCTTCCATTGTCGCTTCGATGCTTGAACGTTCGGCACCACGCTGCGCAGCACCACCAATGTGGAATGTCCGCATTGTCAGCTGTGTACCTGGCTCACCAATAGACTGGGCTGCCATAACACCAACTGCTTCACCGATATTCACTTCTGTACCGCGTGCAAGGTCACGGCCGTAGCATTTCGCGCAAAGGCCTGTTGCTGCTTCACAAGTAAGAGCGGAACGGATTTTCACGCTATCAACACCGCTATTCGCAATGTCTTCGGCCCTGACTTCATCAATGAGGTCGCCAGCTTTTAGAACGGCTTTACCTGTGTGAACACTTACAACATCAGCGGCTACACAACGGCCCAGAACGCGCTCAGGCAAAGACACGATCACATCGGCCTCACTCATAACCGCGCGGGTTGTGATGCCCTCTTTCGTGCCGCAATCTTCCATCGTGATAATGGCGTCTTGCGCAACGTCAACCAGACGGCGTGTCAGGTAACCAGAGTTCGCTGTTTTCAACGCTGTATCGGCAAGACCCTTACGGGCACCGTGGGTCGAGTTGAAGTATTCAAGAACCGAGAGACCTTCCTTGAAGTTCGAGATAATCGGGTTCTCGATAATTTCACCAGACGGTTTCGCCATCAGACCACGCATACCAGCGAGCTGACGGATCTGTGCTGCAGAACCACGCGCACCGGAGTGTGCCATCATGTAAACGGCGTTCAGGCCTTTCGATGTATTCGAAATACCTTTCATCATCGCGTCGGCAACTTCATCTGTACAACGTGACCAGATATCGACCACTTTGTTGTACTTCTCGCCTTTCGTGATAAGACCGTCCATATACTGTTGTTCGTATTCCTTCACTTTGCCTTGTGCTTCAGCAACCATTTTCTCTTTTTCAGCGGGGATGATCAGGTCATCTTTACCGAAGGAGATACCGGCATTACAGGCGTGGCGGAAACCGAGCTTCATCATGCGGTCAGCGAAAATAACTGACTCTTTCTGACCACAATGGCGGTAAACCGCATCAATAAGGCCTGAAAGTTCTTTTTTCGTTAGAACCGTGTTGATGAGTTTGAACGGCAGCTGCGGATGGCGTGGGTACAACTCACCAAGCAACATACGGCCTGGTGTTGTTTCCACGATCTGCGTGATTGGCTGGTTGTTTTCATCAACTGTTTTGTAGCGGCACTTGATTTTCGCGTGCAGTGACAAAACGCCCGAGTTCATGGCGTGCTGAATCTCACCGATGTCACGGAATGTCATGCCTTCGCCTTTCTGGCCATCAAGCGCGATAGACAGGTAGTAAAGACCAAGAACAATATCCTGTGACGGAACGATAATCGGTTTACCGGACGCAGGTGAGAGAATGTTGTTCGTTGACATCATCAGAACGCGGGCTTCAAGCTGCGCTTCAATAGACAATGGCACGTGAACAGCCATCTGGTCACCATCGAAGTCAGCGTTGAAAGCTGTACAAACGAGCGGGTGAAGCTGGATCGCCTTGCCTTCAATCAGAACAGGTTCGAATGCCTGAATACCAAGACGGTGCAATGTTGGCGCACGGTTGAGAAGCACGGGATGCTCGCGGATAACTTCCTCGAGGATATCCCAAACTTCTGGCCGCTCGCGCTCGACCATTTTCTTCGCGGCCTTAACTGTTGTCGCTAGGCCATAGAGTTCAAGCTTGTGGTAAATAAATGGCTTGAACAGCTCGAGAGCCATTTTTTTCGGCAAACCACATTGGTGCAGTTTCAATTCCGGACCAACAACGATAACCGAACGGCCTGAGTAGTCCACGCGTTTACCGAGAAGGTTCTGACGGAAGCGGCCCTGCTTACCTTTCAGCATGTCTGAGAGTGACTTCAGCGGGCGTTTGTTTGCACCTGTAATAACACGGCCACGGCGGCCGTTGTCAAACAGTGCATCAACAGATTCTTGCAACATACGCTTTTCGTTACGTACAATGATATCAGGGGCGCGAAGCTCGATCAGACGCTTCAAACGGTTGTTACGGTTGATTACACGGCGGTAAAGATCGTTCAAATCAGACGTTGCGAAACGACCACCATCGAGCGGCACCAGCGGGCGCAGTTCAGGTGGAAGCACTGGTAGAACATCCAGAATCATCCACTCAGGGCGTGTGCCTGATGAAATAAGTGAATCAAGAAGTTTCAAGCGTTTTACAAGTTTCTTGCGCTTCGCTTCAGATGGCTTGTCGGCGAGATCTTCCTCAACGCGTTTTTTGTCTTCTTCCAGATTAACGGCAGAAAGAATTTCTTTCATCGCTTCAGCACCAATGCCAGCGCGGAATGAATCCATACCGAACTCGTCTTGCGCGTTCAGGAATTCTTCTTCAGTCAGCAGCTGGAAAGGCTTCATGGATGTCATGCCAGCATCGATGACAATGTAGTTTTCGAAGTACAGCACGCGCTCGAGATCTTTGAGCGTCATATCAAGCATCAAACCGATACGTGATGGCAGTGATTTCAAGAACCAGATATGCGCAACAGGAGATGCTAGATCAATATGGCCCATGCGTTCGCGGCGTACTTTTGTGAGTGTAACTTCAACGCCACATTTCTCACAGATAACGCCTTTGTACTTCATGCGCTTGTATTTGCCGCATAAGCATTCGTAATCCTTGATCGGGCCAAAGATTTTCGCGCAGAACAAACCATCACGCTCGGGCTTGAACGTGCGGTAATTAATTGTTTCCGGCTTTTTCACTTCACCGAAAGACCATGAGCGGATTTGCTCAGGTGATGCAATCGCAATGCGAATTGCATCAAAGCTTTGCGGGCCTTGTGGTTGTCCGAATAGGTTCATCAGTTCGTTCATAGTCTTTTCCTCTTAAAAACTTGGGTCCAAAGCCACATTAGGGCTGACAATAAATCCATTAGCTTCAGCGGCCTGCACAACCTGCGTTAAAACATCTTCGCTTGTTACTTCAAAACTAGCCCGACGGTCTGAAACAGACCCTTCAACAATCGTGATGCCACTAATGCCGCCCAAAAACGTAGTCATCGCATCACCGAACACAGCTTTAGAGCCAAACTCTTGTCTTAGTTTTTGCCCTAGTGCTAGCGTATATTGTCGCCTCTCTGCCATTACGCGTTCCAATTAAACCTTTGCTAATCTGCGAAGGCTGGCTGGGCCGTTGGCCAGCAGCATTTGCTTCTTAATAATATCTTTCACTAAACCACCAGCTGACGCGTTAAGTCCGCCAAGTTGGCTTTCCTCACCGCGTGTGATTGTGTATGACGGGTAAGCTGCTTTCGCACTTACCTCGAAAGCCTCTGCCCCTGCAGCATCAATGCCGAAAGACGCTTCAGCACGGACCAGGCCTTGATCGTTGTCGTACCCGTAAGCAACGCTGCGGGCACCTTGGCCACGCGCATAGGCACCAAAACGCACAGCGAGAGAATTTCTCTCGCCGGACGACGTGAGGCCCGTTGCTTCAAGCGTAACAAATATCGTCATGAGTTTGATGACCCTTGTTTCATTTCAACATTCAAGCCAAGTGCTTTCAGTTCTTTTGTGAGAACGTTAAAGGACTCAGGAATACCAATCTCGAAATTGTCTTCGCCGCGCACGATTGCTTCATACACCTTCGAACGACCCGCCACGTCATCTGACTTGATGGTGAGAAGCTCTTGTAGTGTATAAGCCGCACCATAAGCTTGCAGCGCCCACACTTCCATCTCTCCGAAACGCTGACCACCGAACTGGGCTTTACCACCAAGTGGCTGCTGCGTAACAAGTGAGTACGGACCGATTGAACGGGCGTGGATCTTATCATCAACAAGGTGGTGTAGTTTCAGCATGTAAGTGTAACCAACGGTTACCGGACGCTGGAACGCCTCACCCGTACGACCGTCACGCAGGACAACCTGACCAGATGTGTGCAGACCTGCTTTTGAAAGCAGTTCTGTAATTTCAGCTTCAGACGCACCATCAAACACAGGCGTTGCCATTGGCACACCGCCGCGCAGATTGTTCGCCATTTCGATCAACTCTTTATCGTCAAGCTTCGATACCTTGTCAGCAAACTCGCGCTCACCGTAAACATCTTTCAGCTTGCCTTTAAGCGAAGTGACTTCTGATGAGGACGGGTCTTTCGGCGCTTTGAAGTTATCGATCATCTGACCAATTTGCTTGCCGAGCGAGTGTGATGCCCAGCCCAGGTGCGTTTCAAGAATCTGACCCACGTTCATACGTGATGGAACACCAAGCGGGTTCAACACGAGGTCAACCGGTGTACCATCTTCAAGGTACGGCATGTCTTCCATCGGCATGATTTTAGAAACCACACCTTTGTTACCGTGACGGCCAGCCATTTTATCACCTGGCTGCATTTTGCGTTTGATCGCAACGAAGACTTTAACCATCTTCATAACGCCTGGTGGCAATTCGTCACCACGCTGAAGTTTTTCAACGCGCTGCTCGAAACGCTCTTTCAAGTTATCAACTGCTTCGTCAAATGTTTTGCCAACAGCTTCGATCTCGGCTGTAACGCTGTCATTATCAACAACGATCTGGCGCCAGAGACCGCGCTTCTCGATTGCATCAAGTTCTTGCGCTGTGATTGTTGAGCCTTTCTTCAGGTTATCAACACCCTTCGGCGCTGAATCAACACGCTGACCAAGCAACATTTCTTTCAGGCGGCTGTAGAAACCTTCTTCAAGAATGCGGCGCTCGTCATCACGGTCTTTTGCAAGACGTTCGATCTCTTCACGCTCGATTGTAACAGCGCGGGCATCTTTATCGATACCGCGGCGGTTAAATACGTGCACTTCAACAACGGTTCCTTGTGTTCCTGGTGGCAGGCGGAGTGATGAATCTTTCACATCAGCTGCTTTTTCACCAAAGATCGCGCGCAGAAGTTTTTCTTCCGGCGTCATTGGCGATTCACCTTTTGGCGTCACTTTACCAACCAGAATGTCGCCCGGGCCTACTTCAGCACCAATACGAACAATACCGGCTTCATCAAGGTTACGAAGCGCTTCTTCACCCACGTTCGGAATATCACGTGTGATATCCTCGGGGCCAAGCTTCGTATCACGCGCCATCACTTCGAACTCTTCGATGTGGATGGATGTGTAAACGTCATCGCGCACGATACGCTCGGAAATGAGGATCGAGTCTTCGAAGTTGTAACCGTTCCAAGGCATGAAGGCGATCAGCACGTTACGGCCAAGCGCAAGCTCGCCCAACTGTGTTGAAGGACCATCAGCAATAATGTCACCCTGCTTCACGATATCGCCAACTTTTACAAGCGGGCGCTGGTTGATACAGGTTGACTGGTTTGAACGCTGGAATTTATGCAGCTTGTAAATATCAACGATCGGCTCGTCTGATTTCAGCTCTTCTGTCGCGCGAACAACCACACGGGTTGCATCCACCTGCACAATCACACCACCGCGGCGGGCCGTTACAGCAGAACCTGAGTCACGCGCAACAACAGCTTCCATACCTGTACCAACAATCGGCGCATCAGTGCGGATAAGCGGCACAGCCTGACGTTGCATGTTCGAACCCATCAAAGCGCGGTTCGCGTCATCGTTTTCAAGGAACGGGATAAGCGCAGCAGCAACTGACACAACCTGTTTCGGCGAAACGTCGATAAACTGGATCTGGTCAGGCGTTGCGGCAATGTTTTCGCCCGCTTCACGACAAGAAACAAGATCAGCCACGAACTTGCCTGAGCCATCAAGCTCGGCGTTCGCTTGCGCGATCACGTATTTTGCCTCTTCCATGGCTGACATATAGATAACTTCGTCAGTCACTTTGCCATTTTCAACGCGGCGGTACGGGCTTTCAATGAAGCCGTACTGGTTGACGCGGGCAAATGTTGAAAGCGAATTGATCAGACCAATGTTCGGACCTTCCGGTGTTTCAATCGGGCAGATACGGCCATAATGTGTCGGGTGAACGTCGCGTACTTCAAAGCCTGCACGCTCACGTGAAAGACCGCCGGGGCCAAGTGCTGAAAGACGACGCTTGTGCGTAATTTCAGAAAGCGGGTTTGTTTGGTCCATAAACTGTGAAAGCTGCGAAGAACCGAAGAACTCGCGCACAGCGCCTTGCAGTGGCTTCGAATTAATCAAGTCATGCGGCATGTAGTTGTCGATCTCGACTGATGACATACGCTCGCGGATCGCACGTTCCATACGTGTCAAACCGAGGCGGATCTGGTTTTCCATCAGCTCACCGACAGAGCGAACGCGGCGGTTACCGAGGTTATCGATATCATCAACTTCACCACGGCCATCGCGCAGATCATGCAGGTACTTCACCATGCCAAGAATGTCTTCTTTGCGCAGAACGCGGAGTGTATCAGGCGCGTTCAGGTCAAGACGTGCGTTCATTTTCACACGACCAACTGAAGAAAGGTCATAACGCTCGGCATCAAAGAACAATGAGCTAAAAAGTGCTTCAGCAGATTCAACTGTTGGCGGCTCGCCCGGACGCATAACGCGATAAATATCAATCAACGCTTCTTCGCGTGTATCACACTTATCAACTGAAAGTGTGTTGCGTATATAAGCACCTGTATTGACGTGGTCAATTGCAAGAAGCGGCAATTCTTTAACATTGAGCTTCTTGACTTTCTCAAGATCATCTGCGCTGAGTTCATGGCCCGCTTCAAACAGAACCATGCCTGTTTTCTCGTCGATCAAATCAACCGCGAGGTAAGAACCGATTACTTCTTCATCTTGCACTAACTGCTCTTTCAGGCCTTTTTCAGCAAGCTGCTTGGCCAGACGTGGCGTCATTTTTACACCCGCTTCGGCAATCACTTTACCAGACGCTGCATCAACCAGATCATAAGCCAGTTTCACACCGCGCATGCGGTCTGCATCGAATGATGTTTTCCAGCCGTTGCCGTCTTTGTCTTTTTTGTAAGAAATACGATCGTAGAACGAACCGAGGATTTCCTCGTTGCTCATACCTTGCACCATCAGCGGATCAACAGGCGCGTCCTTCTCGGCTTGTTTTGCGCGATACGCAGCTGTTTCAGCGCCATCAAGTGCGCGCAGGAATGTTGTAACCGGCAGTTTACGACGACGGTCAATACGAACATGCATAACGTCTTTCGCATCGAATTCGAAATCAAGCCATGAACCACGGTAAGGAATAACACGACACGCGAACAGATATTTGCCTGATGCGTGCGTTTTACCGCCGTCATGGTCAAAGAACACACCCGGTGAGCGGTGCATCTGCGATACGATAACGCGCTCTGTGCCATTGACGATAAATGTACCGTTATCGGTCATCAGCGGCATATCAACCATATAAACGTCTTGCTCTTTAATGTCGCGGATCGAGCGGAGACCTGTTTGTTCATCAACGTCGAATACCGAAAGACGCAATGTCACGCGCAACGGTGCAGAGTATGTCATGACGCGCTGACGGCACTCTTCTGTGTCGTATTTTGGTGCTTCGAGCTCATATTTAACGTAATCAATCTCCGCCTTGTCGGCAAAGTCTTTTATTGGGAACATAGAGGTCAGAACCTCCTCAAGGCCACGCAATTCCCTTGATTCTGCTTGTGTATCAGCCTGTAAAAACAGGTCATATGAGTCTTTTTGAACCTCGATCAGGTTCGGCATCGGGGCAATTTCTTGAATCTTACCGAACGACCGGCGGACCCTCTTTTTACCTGTAAAGCTATCAATGCTGTTTGTTGTGATGGTTTGTTTGGAAGCTGCTTTTTTAGCCATGCCTGGTCACCCGATCATAAAAATCTAGTTGTACTACGTCACCGCGAGAGGGTTTAAGCCCTTGAAAATAAAGACATTTTAGCGGTTATCATGTCCATAAACGACAAGGCGGCGAAGAGCCTTTTCAGGCTCTTCCGCCGATTTGTGACCCCTATTTAACGAAGTGGAACTATTTTGTCCACTGATAAATAAGGATTTTTTAAAAAATTATTTGAGGGCTACTTTGCCGCCAGCTGCTTCGATCTGTTTTTTGATCTTTTCAGCTTCGTCTTTGGCAACGCCAGACTTCAGAGGCTTCGGAGCACCTTCAACGAGGTCCTTGGCTTCTTTCAGGCCGAGGTTCGTGATTGCACGAACTTCCTTGATCACGTTGATCTTGTTGTCGCCACCTGATTCAAGAACGACTTCGAATGAGTCTTTCTCTTCAGCAGGAGCTGCACCACCAGCCGCGCCGCCTACAGCAGCAACAGCAACAGGAGCAGCAGCAGAAACGCCCCACTTCTCTTCAAGTAGTTTTGAAAGCTCAGCAGCTTCCAGAACAGACAATTTGGACAGTTCGTCCACTAGTTTTGCTAAATCAGCCATTTTCTTTCTCCTTTATAAAAGTTAGTTAGCCGTTACAAAATTCAAAATTAACCTTTTGCCGCGAAAGCACCCACCACGCGGGCCAGTTGGCCAGCAGGCGCTTGCAATACACCAGCAATTTTTGTGGCAGGGGCCTGCAATAGACCCACGATTTTGCCACGAAGCTCGTTAAGACCTGGCAGTTTCGCCAATGTTTCAACGGATTTCGCATCAAGCTTCTGACCATCAAGCGCACCGCCGAGGATCACAAGCTTGTCGTTCGTTTTTGCAAAGTTATGCAAAACCTTGGCTGCTGCAACCGGATCTTTCGCCAGTGCAACGCTTGTTGGGCCCTTGAAGAGGTCAGTTGCCGCTTCAAACTGTGTGCCCTTGGCAGCAAGACGTGCCAATGTGTTTTTAACTGTTTTGAAAACAACGCCGCTCTCGCGCAATTCCTTACGGAGCTGTGTTGCATCCTTAACGCTTAAGCCCTTGTTTTCGACAACAACCATAGAGGTGTTATCGGCGTAATTGTCCTGAAGATATTTCAGTTCAACCTGTTTACGTGCCTTATCCATGCTCTTAATTCCCTAAATACAAAACAAAAAAGCAGCCCTTACAGCTGCTTCCAAACCAAGACAAAATAATATAAACCCCTCAAAAGTAAGGGTTTTTACACTATCTCCGTTCTGCACGGGGCTTATACAGCAAGCTGTTGCCAATGGTCTTGGACCGGAAAACTATGGGGTTTATAGGTGAAAAGCCTTTGACCTGTCAACAACAAAAGCGCTAGACCTGTATTATTACAATACTAGGAAAAAAATGAGCGAGCCAGAAATCCATCCGCTGACCGCAAACATGGTGAATGTCGGTATCACCACGGGCGCACTATTCGATATGCGCGAAGCCGACAACATATACCGCACGAAAGGCTTGCGGGCTTACATAGACCATATGCAAGCCACAAAAGATATTCCCCTGCGACCAGGCCATGCTTTTAACTTCGTTGCGAGCGCTTCACGCATTAACCGTGATATAGGAGATGCCTTTATCTCCTTCCGCATTCTTTCACGCAACGACATTGCAGCGGCAGAACGCGTTGCCAATAGCCTTAACTATTATAAGCTGCAAACAAGTGGCGCGCTTTATAATGTGCCACCTGTTCCCTTTTTAAAGGATACAAATATTGACTGGTTTATTACAACAAACCCTGAAGATGCCGCACAAGCTCTGGCCAATGGCATTGCTGCTTGCAGTATCGACAGCCCGTTAAGTAACACAAAGATCACGCTCGCCTTTAACCGTCATGGCAATGCAAAGCGTATAGGGCTAGAACTACCGCGTTACTGCGAGGATGAAACACTTTTAGGTCAACCGCGCATACACATGGTGTACGATCTCGACCAAACGGCGCTGAACGGCGAGTCCGACGCTGTCGCACGCACACAAGGGGTCCAAAAATATTTCAAACATGAGACAGAGAAGTTTGATGTTTTGATCGGTGAAGGGCCTTTCTTCAAAATTGCCAGTAAATTCAGCCGCTGTATCGAGCACTTCGAGAAAGATGGTGGAAAATCACCACTCATCCATTCCGTTGCAACAATTCGCGGTGGCGCCGGTAGCTTGCGTGCGGTCAAGACTGTGAATGGCCACCACCTCCGTATTAACGGAGCCTTTATGGCGCTCGGCTGTGGTTTGCCGCGCGAGGGTGAGATATCCTTTGTCAACCCGCTGCAAAAGGACGGACCAATAAAAACATTGATTACACTGCCCGAATATCAAGATGCTGCCGCATTATTCCTGGATGACAGTGCCTCGACAATCGAAAAAACAAAAAAAGTTTGCCCAAGCGGTCTCGTGCCCGGCATGGGTGCTGTAAGCTGGGGCACACAGCCTAAATGAGCCTTCACGAGCATAAAGCGCCATTTAACAATTTCCATTTTGATGTTGGCGACGGTCATGCGCTTTATGTAGAGCAGTACGGCAACCCGCAGGGCATGCCAGCCATATTCTTACATGGCGGGCCAGGATCTGGCTGCACACCAAAGCATGCGAAAATATTTGACCCCGAAAAATTCAATGTTGTTTTGCTAGATCAACGTGGATGCGGCAAAAGCACGCCCTATGCATCTGTTGAGGGCAATACAATTGTAAATCTATGGAATGATATCGAAAGACTGCGCCTCCATTTAAATTTTGATAAAATTGCACTTGTTGGGGGCTCATGGGGCTCTGCACTTGCAATGATCTACACACGGAATAAGCCCGAGAATGTTTCACGCCTTTTATTACGCGGTGTATTTTTTGCTGATGCTGTAGGCGCGCAATGGATTGCCGAGGAAACAGAGAATAGAAAACACGCTCCGGAATATTTTGATGCGTATCGTGACCATATTCCCGTTGCCGAAAGAAGTCATGGTCTTATAAAGGCCTACAACCGCATATTGGCAAAAGGACCCGATGATCCCGCTGCAATAGAAGCACATAGGCTTTTTTACTTATGGGACACAGCCATAGGCCACCCGATACCAAATGAAACTGTACTACAGGCTATTCGCGATAACCCGAAAGACGGATTTCCGCTGTCGCGCTTTTTTATGAATTTTTGCGAACACGAATTTAGCCCAGAAAATAAATCCTTCATTCTTGGTGGTCGTGAACAATTAAAAGATATCCCAATTACAATTGCGCATGGTCTTTATGACTGGATATGCCCGCATGCAAACGCGCTGGAACTGGCTGCCGCCTACCCGCATGCAGAGCTGGTTTCCGTAGAAGGCGGACATGTTATGGGGGACCCTGCTATCGCGACGGCCTTGAAAAACGTGTTGGATGGCTGGAAACCATAAAAAAAACCCCGCTTTCGCGGGGTCTTTTTTATTCTCGTTTTTCTTTTTATGCCGCCATGGCTTTCTGGATGGCTTCGCCCAAAGTTGCCGGTGTATCAGCAACCACGTAGCCACATGATTTCAGCACTTCGATTTTTGCCGCTGCTGTATCTTCAGCGCCACCAATAATCGCGCCCGCATGGCCCATACGACGGCCCGGAGGCGCTGTAGCACCAGCAATAAAGCCTGCGATTGGCTTTTTCTTCTTGGCTTCCTTATACATGCGCGCGGCATCCACTTCACCTGAACCGCCAATCTCGCCGATCATCAGAATACCGGCTGTTTCATCATCATCGAGGAACATCTGTAAAGCGTCTGTAAAATCAGTGCCTTTAACAGGGTCGCCGCCAATACCAATACATGTTGTCTGGCCCAAGCCATTGGCCGTTGTTTGTGCAACAGCTTCATAAGTGAGCGTGCCGGAGCGTGAAACGATGCCGATTTTACCGCGCTTATGTATGTGGCCCGGCATAATACCGATTTTGCACTCACCTGGTGTAATAACGCCCGGACAGTTCGGCCCGATGAGGCGTGACTTCGTGCCCTGCATAGCACGCGCAACACGTACCATATCAAGCGCAGGGATACCTTCTGTAATACAGACGATCAATTCCATTTGTGCATCAACCGCTTCTAAAATTGAATCAGCCGCAAATGGAGGCGGAACATAAATAACAGATGCGTTTGCGCCTGTTTTTACTTTTGCTTCTTCAACTGTATTGAAAACAGGAAGGTCCAAATGCTTGCTGCCCCCCTTACCAGGCGTTACACCGCCAACCATTTTGGTGCCGTAAGCAATCGCCTGCTCGGAGTGGAACGTGCCCTGCTGGCCTGTGAAGCCTTGGCAGATAACTTTTGTTTCTTTGTTTACAAGAACTGACATTTCAAAATCTCCTTAAGCGGCTTTAGCGGCTTTTTTGGTTGCTTCAACGACCTTTTGTGCGGCGTCCGCCAGATTATCAGCAGCGATAATGGGCAGGCCTGATGTTGAAAGGATTTTCTTACCCTGCTCGACATTTGTCCCTTCAAGGCGCACAACCAGAGGCACTTTTAACTGCACTTCTTTTGCAGCGGCAATTACACCCTCTGCAATGATGTCACAGCGCATGATACCGCCGAAGATATTTACCAAGATGCCCTGCACTTTCGGGTCAGACAGAATGATTTTGAAAGCGGCTGTGACCTTCTCGGCATTCGCACCACCGCCAACATCAAGGAAGTTAGCTGGGTCACCGCCGTAATATTTAATGATATCCATTGTGGCCATCGCAAGACCAGCGCCATTGACCATACAGCCAATATTGCCATCAAGGGCTACATAAGAAAGATCATAATTCTTCGCTTCGCGCTCTTTCGGGTCTTCTTCTTCCTCGTCGCGCATGTCAGAAACTTCTTTCTGACGGTAAAGCGCGTTATCGTCAAAGCCCATTTTGGCATCCAGCGCAATGATTTTGCTGTCTTTTGTGAGCACAAGCGGGTTGATCTCGATCATCGATGCATCAAGCTCGGTAAAGGCTTTATACATTTGCAGCATAAAGCTTTGCGCGCTCTTGAGTGCGTCGCCTGTAAGGCCAAGGCTGAATGCGATTTCACGCGCGTGGAAAGGCTGCATACCTGTTGCTGGGTCAATCGAAACTTTTTTGATTTTCTCGGGTGCTTTATGCGCGACATCCTCGATATCCATACCGCCTTCGGTTGACGCAACAAACGTCACACGACCTGTACCACGATCTAAAAGAACAGAGAGATATAATTCCTTATCAACCGCAGCGCCCTCTTCGATATAAAGGCGGCGTACTTTTTGCCCCGCGGGACCTGTTTGAATTGTTACAAGCTGCATACCAAGCATGCGTGTTGCTTCAGCCTTTACCTCATCAATGCTTTTCACAACTTTCACGCCGCCGCCCTTACCGCGACCCCCCGCATGAATTTGTGATTTTACAACCCATACGGGGCCGCCCAGTTTTTTGGCAGCGTCAACAGCTTCATCAACCGTAAAGGCAGGGAAACCTTGTGGAACGGCAACGCCGTATTTTTTCAGAAGGGATTTTGCCTGATATTCGTGGATATTCATCTCTTGGAAACCTTTCAGATTAAAGGACTTTTTGCCCCGTTAATTTAAGCCCGAATCGTTAATATTTAATAGTGCCCCTTCAATAACATGCCAAAAAAGGGCTGAAAACCCCTGTTAACCACTTTTAATTTACGTAATATTTACCACTTTAATGACATTATTGTTAAGCGGAGGGATTCATGGCAACACCAGGTAGACAATTAGAAGCCGTAAGCAGAAACGTTGGTCTGCACAATGAATTTAACCGTGGTGCAACTTCTGGCACGATTATACATGCGCAAGAATATCGGGACCCCAATGCTGTAACGGCTGTTGAAATGGGAATGAATATGGCCGGTATGATTTAACGGCTATTAACTACTTCGGCCCGTCCTGATTTAACTGGCGACTCCATGCTGTCGGGTCGGGCGTAACGGATTTACAATCAACCGGCAATTCCAGCAAAGCACCCCATTGTTCAACCATGCCTTCAAGATGATCTGCACGTTCAACAAGCGTGACATTCAAGCAGCTTTTATCGACAAATTTTTGCGCATAGCTTTCATAGATTGAAGGCGGGATAATATCATCACGCTGGCCAACGAAATGGCGTTGCGGCACATTGACAAGATCAAGCGCATAATCTGTCGGGTTCAAAGAACCGCTCATGGGGGAAACGCCGTGTAGCGTTGTAAAGGCGGTGTGGTCGAGATTACCTGCAACTGTGCGCAGCGTTGTAATATCACTGCGTTCAGCGGCTAAAATAGCCGCAACCGCTGCGCCGCCGCTATAACCGACAATTTCAAATGACGGGATATTATATTCCTGCCTGTAATAATTCAGCGCGTCCTGATAGCTGGCAATGACCTCGGGCGCAACGCGTTTGTTGGTCCAGTAGGCTTGGTCACATTTTTCTTTCAAGCCACCTTTCTCGATATCCTTCTCGCCCGGGTTATTATAGGCCGTCCAGATCTGTTCTGTTTTTTCAGGAAACTGGCAAGGGCGCGCTAGATAGATAACATTTTGCACACGGTCTTGCGCGGCGAGCTTCAGCGCAACGGGGTTCATTGGCGTCGGATCTCGGCTCACAACACGTTTGCTTTGCCATGCATGGCCATCCCCTTCAATATAAATACGTGCTGGCTGTCCTTTTGCATGTATTCGCTCGTAAGCCTGCAAGCGGAAATTGCCGGCATCAATAACCTCAGGGTAAAGCTGGACGGGCATGCCGATATGGTTTGCCGATTCCTGCCGCACAAGCGTTGAGTTGGCACAGGCAACAAGAACAAGAAGGGGCGCAAGCGCGAGAATGAATCTTTTCATGGTACTAGTTTTACCACCAAGCGCGGCCTATACCAAGGGGCTAACACTTTGTTTTCAGTGGATTTCGTGCGCTTTGGGCGTTTTATGTTGAATTTGCAACGCCCGCCTCGCTATAAAAATATATGGCCCTGCCCCCACCCGTCATAGAAAAGCATGAAGGCTTCACGGTTATCCGTGATGATGCCCTGTCCGGCGGGACAAAACGCCGCGTGCTGAATGATTATCTCGGCACACTTGAAGCGGATGAATTTGTTTACCCCTCGACGCCCTATGGCATGGGGCCTGTTGCAATTGCCTATGCTTGCCGTGACCTCGGCAAGCAGGCCACGCTATTTTATCCGCAGCGCAAACGCGAGCGCTTCACGGAACAAATGGAAACTGTTCTTAAGCTCGGTGCAAAAATTGAGCTTGTCCCCCACGGCTATATGAGCGTTGTAAAAGCACGCACAAGAGAATATGCCGAAAAAACGGACGCGCACCTGCTGCCGCTCGGCCTTGCAATACCTGAAGTGCAAAACGCTCTCACAAAAATTGCAAAAGATTTACCTGTGCTCCCGAAACAAGTCTGGTGTGCAACAGGCACGGGCACTTTAACCCGTGCATTGCAAGCCGCATGGCCGAAAGCCGAACACCACGCCGTACTTGTTGCAATGGAACCCACAGCGAGTTTAGGAACTGCTATTACCCACAAAGCCGCGGAAGATTTTGCACAAAGCGCACGCATATTGCCGCCGTATAATTCGCTACCACAATATGATGCAAAAGTATGGCAATTCGTGAGCACACAAGGCCGCAAAGGCGCACTCATCTGGAATGTCGCTTGAATTAACGGCATCATTTCAAATGATGGTGGCGTATTTGCGCTGGCTCTTCGCCGCGCTTGATTGCCTTCGCAGCCTTAATGATATCTTGCTGGCTGTAGTTGATTAAGAATGTGCCCCCACTTGCCGGAATAAACGGATAGATAAGCCGTGGTCTTGCAAGCACCAAATGGTTATAGCCCGGCTCGGCCCAATAGCTGTCAGACCCCTTGCCGTCTTTCTTCTCAAAGCAATCGATAATATCAACAACACCCACAAGCTTGCCGCACAAGGCTGCAGCACGTTCAAAATCCAACTTCTTGCCGCTAATTCTTTCATAGTCCGCGATATTGGCTATATCACGATGTGGGGGCATAGCGCTGGCGTGCATGCCAAATGTGCCGCGTAATTTATTGTAGCTATCACCAGAACGGTTCTCGATATCTTTGCCGTCATAAGCAATCGCCGCATTCCAAATAGCGCGATAGCTGATTGTTTTTAAATATCCTGTCAGGCCATCATAACTGATACGTGGAAGTACGTCTTCCCATTCAAGTTTCTTCGCCATTATTTTCTCCCTTAAATTATGGCGCACCCGGCGAGATTCGAACTCCCGCGCGGCACGCCGCGCAATTTTGAACCCTAGTGAGTTCGAATAACACAAAGCACATTATTCATGGCGCACCCGGCGAGATTCGAACTCACGACCTCGTCCTCCGGAGGGACGCGCTCTATCCAGCTGAGCTACGGGTGCCTGAGGCTAATTAACAATAGATTGGGGGGTAAAGGCAAGCGATAGGCTAGGCAGCGCGGGTTAACTGCACAAAAACATTCTCTAGATCGCTTTTTTGTGTCGCAACATCGACAATTTCATACCCAGCCCCTTGAATAAGCGCGAGGATTTTACCCACCGGTGTATCAGATGGTGAGTAGGAAATAACAAGTGTGCGGCTATTGGGTTGCGAAGGACGAAATGGCTTCAGACTTTCAGGGATCGTTTCGACCGCACGGTCGACACGTACAACAACGGCTTTGTCCTTCAAGCGCCCGAGCAATGTATCTTTACTTTCGTTTGCAATGATCTCGCCGTTATTAATGATCGCAATCTGGTCACAAAGCTGCTCGGCTTCTTCCAGATAATGTGTGGTGAGCAAAATTGTTTTACCTTCGCGGTTCAGCTTCTTCACATTTTCCCAAAGCATCTGACGCAGCTCTACATCTACGCCTGCTGTTGGTTCATCAAGCACCAGAATAGGCGGGTTATGCACCATGGCTTTTGCTACCATTAAACGGCGACGCATACCGCCAGACAATGAACGTGTATACGCATTTGCCTTGTCAGCAAGCCCGACAAGATCAAGCAATTCTTTTGTACGTCGTTCGCTGGTGGGTACGCCGTAAAGACCTGCTTGAATATCCAGCAACTGTGCAGGCGTAAAAAACGGGTCGAAATTAATTTCCTGCGGCACAACACCAATGGCGTTTTTGGCATTGCGCGCATCTTGATCAAGATCAACACCCCATAAATTCACCTCACCTGCAGTTTTATTCACCAGCCCCGCCATAATATTAATGAGTGTTGATTTCCCCGCGCCGTTCGGCCCGAGTAATGCAAACAAGCTTCCTTTCGGAATATCCAGATCCACGTCCTTCAGCGCGATTTTTTCAGGGTATTTTTTGCTGGGGGCGTAGGTTTTGCGTAAGCCCTTAATTTCAATTGCGTTCATGCTGTCTAACTATCCAACCTTTTATGTTCAAATGTGCCGTCAGCACCCAGATAGTTTGCAAAGCCGCCTTTGACAAGCCAGTCGAGACCTTCTTTCTCGCCCTTTAGATAGTAATTCCAATAGGCCAGTGAAGCTTGCAGAATAATATCTTCATGCCGTTCGCGCTTGCTGTTTTCTTTCAGTTGCCCGCGGCTGCCATTATAAACCATATGGTCACCGTCCTTCAGAACCAACAAATACGATTCCGGTGCGCCTGAATGTTCGTAAGGCGCAAGGCGCAAATCGTAGGTGAATCCTTCAAGCGGGCTTTCATCATCCGTCCCCGTCATAAAAAACATCGGGATTTGAAAACCGCTATACATGATGGCAGGGTCTGCCCCGTGGCGGTGCGCAGGCACAGGGCTATAAAGAATGCCTGCCTTAAACGCAGGCCATGGCAATTGATATTTACGCGAGCCTTTAACGATATATTGTCCCGCCATAATTTGTGTTGTAAGCGAGCCAAACGAGTGGCCCGACATACCAAGCCGCGAAAAATCGATTATACTCCAGATCGGGTTATTTTTTTGCGCTTCTGCCTCTATAAACTGCATGACAAAAGGGACATCTTTATAACGGTTCAGCACCGCCTTGCGCGGGATAAAAGCTTTGCGGATATTTTCCCACGGGTGGCCGGGCTTGCCCTCCCATAAAGAAGTATCAGTCCCTAAATGTTGTAAATGCAAAACCGCGTAATTATTTTCAGCTAAATGACGCGCAATAAAGCCCGCACCATCAGCACCGCCACCGAGCCCGTGCGACCAGACAACCAGCGGCAAATTTTTTTCACCCTCAGGATAATAAAATTTGAACGGGACCTTGCGGTTGTCCCGTTCAGAATCGATAAACTCGCCTCGTTCGATGAGTACGCGTGCCATGGAAAAAAGAATGGCTTATTTTCAGGTTTTATCAAGGCCTAATTATCCGTCACATTCTACAAACGGTGCTGTATAGGTTACCCTGGCCCAAGCAGTCTCGCTGATAACGCCTTGTTTCAATTCCAGCGCTTGGAATGCATCTCCTGCGTCTGAATACACAGACTCTATTTTACGTGCAAGTTCAGCACTAAACCCAAGGCGATTGTAAACGCGCGGCCGCGCCAAGAGCATAATAAGCTCAAACTCCAGCAACCGTGCCTGCTCCAGCAAACAATCGGCCAAGCCTTTAGCGAGTTTGAGACTTCTATGTTGCTTGGCCACAGCGCCGGGCGCGATAGCGCCTGTTTTCACGGGGCCCTTATCTGTAAGGCCTGTGATTTCACTTAATAAAATGTGGCCCGTGACTTCCCCCTGTGCTGATACTGCGACCAGCGACATTTGAGGGATGAAATGTCCGCCATCCCGTAGTTGGTCTACAAGCCGCGCCTCATTTTCCTGGCCAAAGACATCCTTATTGAGCTGTCTTATTTTTGCAATGTCTTCTGCTGTTTCCGTACGGATAACAAAGCCATCATACTTCCATGTTTTCGTTGTCATTCATAAAAAAGCAGCCGAGTGGCTGCTTTTCCTCTCTTAATTCATTAGGGTTTAGGCGGCGTGTTTTTTGCAGCCACCACCGCAGCAATCTTTGGAGAACAGATGTTCAACACCTGCGCGTTCTTCGCGCAGTTCTTTTTCTGTTGCCTCCATACGCGCGCGTGAGAATTCATTAATTGAAAGCCCTTGCACGATTTTGTATTTGCCGCCCTTACAAATAACGGGGTAACCATAAATGACACCCGGTGCGATGCCGTATGAACCATCTGACGGAATACCCATGCTCACCCAGTCACCAGCAGCTGTGCCAAGCGCCCATGAACGCATATGGTCAATTGCCGCGGAGGCCGCAGAAGCAGCAGATGATGCGCCACGCGCTTTGATAATTGCCGCGCCACGTTGCTGTACATCAGGGATGAATGTGCTTTCGTACCAACCTTGGTCAACTTGCGAAAGCGCTGCCTTGCCCTTCACTTTTGCTTCGTGCAGGTCAGGGTACTGTGTCGAGCTGTGGTTGCCCCAGATCGTCATACGTTTGATGTCAGTCGCTAGCGCGCCTGTTTTTTCTGCAAGCTGTGAAATAGCGCGGTTATGGTCAAGACGGACCATGGCTGTGAAACACTCAGGCGCGAGGTCAGGCGCGTTCATTTGTGCAATCAACGCATTTGTGTTTGCTGGGTTACCAACAACAAGCACTTTGACATTGCGTTTTGCATGATCATTCAACGCTTTGCCTTGCGGTGCGAAAATAGCGCCGTTGGCTTCAAGCAGATCCTTACGCTCCATACCAGGGCCACGTGGGCGGGCACCAACAAGGAATGCGTAATCAACGTCTTTGAAAGCAACTTCCAATTTGTCTGTTGCAACAACACCGTGCAGTAGCGGGAACGCGCAATCATTAAGTTCCATCACTACACCCTTCAGCGCTTCAAGCGCCGGTGTAATTTCAAGCAGATGGAGAATGACAGGCTGTTTGTCACCCAACATTGCACCTGAAGCAATGCGGAAAAGAAGCGCATAGCCGATCTGGCCTGCAGCACCGGTAACAACGACACGGACGGGAGCTTTCATGGGGAATACCTTTCTTGAAGCGGGGGTCTGAATTTTTGCTTCTGAAACTTAACGCTTTTAAGCAAAAGCGGCAAGGGCAGCGCCTTGATATATGTCTTCCACCTCACTATGTTTAAGTTTATGCCGAAACAAAAAGCACCACGCCTCGCTTCATTCCCGCCCGTTGCCGACGACCGCGCGCATACGCTTATTCTTGGCACAATGCCGGGTGCAAAATCTCTTGAGGCAGGTGAATATTATGCCCATCCACGCAATCAATTCTGGCGCATGATGGGTGCGCTTTATGGCGCAGGCCCCGAGTTGGCCTATCAGGAAAGACTGGCGATTTTAAAAGAAAATGGCGTTGCGCTTTGGGACGTTTTAAAGCATTGCGAACGTGAGGGCAGCCTCGACTCAGCGATTAAAGACCCGCGGCCGAATGATTTTGCAGGGTTTTTTGGTGAATATCCCGACATAAAGCGCATTGTTTTTGGTGGACAAAAGGCGCAAACCCTCTTTAACCGGCTCGTAGCCCCGCACCTTGAAGAAGTACGCCCCACTTTTTGCGTGCCATCGCCCAGCCCCGCGCATACCATGAATATTAATGAAAAGCTGGAAAAATGGCAGAAAATACTTGAATGAAATGCAAAAAATGCATATCAGCTCCCTCAAAATACAACTTGTATTTTTTCCAAGTTTAACTTATTAAATACCCATATTTCGGACAAAAGGCGTAAATTCAGGGTGTTTTTATACCAATGTCCCAATGCGTAGTTTGAGTAAATAAAGTTTGATTCTCCCCCAAGTCCTGCAAATTTAACATTTGCAGGACTTTTCTTTTTTGCCGAACGATCTAATACTTGAAAATCCGGCAGCCGAAGTCCCCTAGCTGTTGACAAAATTATGGCAACGAGTATCCTGCCTTAATAATAATGACGAGGGAGAAAAAAATATGTGGCCATTATCTTTACTTGGGTCAAAACAACCAAAATTTAACCAGAAAAAATTCGAAACAGAATTACGCAACTGGTTTCAAGAACATATTGTTGAAAATAGCGCAACCGTGCCAGCAAATGGTCTTTTTTATGCCCGGCAATATTTGCAAGAAATTCCTGCGGATCAAAGATTATCTGTGATTGAAAATGACATTCTACGCAACCCGCTTTTTGTCGATTACTTTTCAAACATTACAGAACATCTCGAGAATGCACTCACAGTTCTTCGTGTGCATGTTCCTGAAAATGATAAAGCTGATTTTGATACAATGGCCGATCAAGTTGTTTACAGGAAAACAGTTGAACTGCCCGCCACAGACATTTCAGAACCAATGCCTGCTGACGTTCTTTTTAACAACCTTGTGAATTGGGTACAGGGCCGGACAGCGCCAGACGGCGTAACGTTTGTGGCCGTTGCAGCACCCATTCTAGCCAACGGTAGGCCACTCACAACACCGTTTGGTTTAGCAGCACAATACCCTTCTTTAGAAGAACCGCTCACCAGTTTCTTTACACGTCTCAGCACAGGAGAAGACCAAACACCTGCATGGGTACAAGCCGCTGCACAGATAAATGTAGAGATTATACAGTCAGCCAAGCCGACCTAGTATTTTCGATCTATACTGGCTCCGAAACACTGACATTGGCGATTTCAGCCGTAATGACCGATGCCATGAAATCGGCCCAGCCATGCCCTTCGGCACGCACGGCATGATGCTCTTGCATTACACGGCGCAGAACACCTTCAAGCTGATGAAACGTAATATCGGCATGGCCGAGAGCGCGCTTCAACCGCGCGAAATATGTTTGGCACGCATAGCCCGCAAAATCGATGTTGGGGTTTTCACCGGCATCGATCAGGATCTGGTAGGCGTTGTCGGTTTCTTCAAGTAATGCACGAACGTGCCTATGTGTGTTACGGGTACGCATAGACTGGACCTCCTGATTTTTTGCGGGTTTTTGGCTCTTATACGGCCTACCACCCGCTCCCTTATTCGGTTCCAGCGTGACACCCCAAAAACAATAAAATCGCTCATTTTTAAGGCTTAATTTCAAGCCTATGGAAAATATATTGCTTGGGCGACTCATTTTCTTGGTCTGAGAGTGCTCTTGTGCTAAAAAACACCCGTTTCAAATTAGTTATGAGGGTATCAATGCGTGCATTTGTTTTTCCGGGTCAGGGTTCTCAATTTATCGGCATGGGCAAAGCCTTGGCTGAAAACTTCGCCGAAGCGCGGGAAGTGTTCGAGGAAGTCGATAACACGCTGAATCAGAAACTTTTTGCCCTGATGACAAGCGGTGAAGAAGCTGATTTGAACCTGACTGAAAATACGCAGCCCGCCTTGATGGCCGTTTCTGTTGCGGTATGGCGTACCTTGCAAAAGCAAGGCGGTATCGATTTATCAAACGCTGCAAAATTTGTGGCAGGCCATTCGCTTGGTGAATATTCCGCGCTCACTGTGAGCGGCGCGTTACAACTCACCGACACAGCAAAGCTTTTGAAACTTCGCGGGCAGGCCATGCAAAAAGCTGTACCAGTTGGTCAAGGCGCGATGGCTGCAATCCTCGGCCTTGATTTACCCGACGTACAAAACCTCACCACCGAAGCGATGAGCAAGGCAGGCACTGAAATTGTTGAATCGGCCAATGATAATTCCCCTGGTCAGGTTGTGATTAGCGGGCACAAAGGCGCTGTTGCCATTGCGGTTGAACTGGCCTCGACAAAAGGCGCAAAGAAAGCTGTAACGCTACCTGTAAGCGCGCCATTCCATTGCCGCTTGATGGCCCCTGCCGCACAACAAATGAGCTATGCCCTCGCTGAAACAACTATTCGCCCGCCGCAAGTACCCGTTATTTGTAATGTGACTGCGCAAGCAGAAGATGACCCTGCAACATTGCGCCGCCTGCTTATCGAACAAATTACCGGCATGGTGCGCTGGAGAGAATCTATCCAGTACATGAAAGCCAACGGCGTGAACGAGATTATAGAGCTTGGTGCTGGCAAAGTGCTTTCAGGCCTTGCAAAGCGCATTGAAAAAGAAATGACAGCGCAAAACGCTGAAACACCCGAGCAGATTGAAGCACTCATTACACATTTGAAGGGATAAGATAATGTTCAAGTTAGACGGTAAAAAAGCACTTGTAACAGGCGCAACAGGCGGCATTGGTGAATCGGTTGCACGTGCACTCCACGCACAAGGCGCAACCGTTGCAATTTCAGGCCGTAACACCGACAAACTACAAAAACTCGCCGATGATCTGAAGGAGCGTGTTGTTGTCATTGCTGCTGACCTTGCTGACCTTGCGGCGATTGATGATTTCGCTGGCAAAGCAGAAGAAGCACTCGGGCAAGTTGATATTCTTGTAAACAATGCAGGCCTGACGCGCGATAATCTTTCCATGCGCATGAAAGACGAAGAATGGCTGGAAGTGATTAACGTGAATATGACGGCCACATTTAAACTCGCAAAAGCCTTGCAACGCGGCATGATGAAACGCCGCTTTGGCCGCATCATCAACGTTGCCTCTGTTGTTGGCGTGATGGGCAACCCCGGCCAGTGTAACTATGTGGCCTCGAAAGCCGGTATGATTGGCTGGAGCAAAGCCATGGCGCAAGAAATTGCCAGCCGCGGCATTACTGTGAATTGTGTGGCCCCCGGCTTTATAGCGACTACCATGACGGACGCTTTAAATGATGACCAGAAAGGCCGCATTCTGGGCGGAATTCCGATGGGTAAGATGGGCAGCGCAGCAGATATTGCATCCGCAGTTGCATTCTTGGCCTCGGATGAGGCAGGATATATGACCGGCACGACCCTCCATGTAAATGGCGGGTTGTATATGGTGTAGAAAAGCTAAAAACAAACAGAATAAAAAGCTTATAAAAACAGGTAGAGAGTATGACGGGAGATGGTTGCAACCTGCCGCTAAGACGCAGGGGGATGTTCGAACCTCTGAGCCGCTTCGAGGAGCTGGAAGAGGAAATTATTTTTATACTCTTGCATCACATTTCTTTTCCCGAGGGGACGGATTTGAGAGCGCTTTATTATTCCATTACACCTGAAAGCAGATTCAGCACGATATTTGGTGCCATAGATAAAAACTCTGATGATATTTATACGGTTTTTAAAACTGTTCTTGAATGTCAGTTTGATATCAAGCTGGAGGGACTCAACAAAGAAAATTTTGGTACAGTCCGTGACGCAACAAACATGGTTTTCCCTCTTCTGCCCGAACAGCAACGCCCCGCCTATACCAAGAAGAAGGAAGAGTATGTTTACGTTCCACAGGGGTTAGGCGGAGAGTTTGTCGAATGGATTCGCCAAAGAATCGAGCGTATGGGCTACAAACGCTTGGGGATTGACCCCGATACTTTGCAGCCCCGCAATAAGAGCAGAAAAGGGCTTTCTGCTCTTTGGGGCATCATCGGTGGCGCAGCGGCCCCTACTTCACATGCAGAGCAAAGAAAGCTTGCCGACCCAAGCGCACCAGCGCCATAGCTTTGGAAGTCAAATATACCTTTATATTTATCTCGATGGTGCCTGATTAACTAGAACAGCATCAGCCGTTCCTGAGCCTGGCATGCTTAGCCCACTTATAACTACAGCTGGCATAGTGACACCAACACCATAAGAATTAAATTCAATCTGCGAATCACGCGAAGCAGACTTATTGTAACGATGGCCCCAACGTTCTAGTGCATGACTAAACGCTCCAAAACCCCATCTACTATCTCCGCTTAGGAAGCTTTTGCGTGAATTTATAAGCAAGTCTTGAAAATATTCACTATCGACTTTATCGGACCTGCAAGCGAAGTACCCATTCTCCAGAACGCTCCCCTTCGCCAAACAAAAACCTATGCCGAAACGATTTAATGTTGCTGCCAAATCCGGAAGATTAAGACCAAGGTCCGGCATATCCCAATCAGCCCAGAATTTATATGCGGCCTTCTCGCCTAGTACCGCATCTTCTAGCTCTCCATTAAGATCGGCATTCATAACTTCTACTCTTACTAAATCTGCACGGGCGTATAATTCGAAATCCTTATGTTCATGGCCCAGTGGGTTTGGGGCGCCCACACCAGGTGCAAAATGGATGTTGTCGGTATAGCCTTTAATCGTCAAAAGTGAGCGGATTTTTATATTGGGGCAGTTTCTTTCTTTAATATAAGCTTCCATATCATTTAAAACTTCTTCGGGCACGAAGCGCGGATCAAACCAGAATTGTATTTGTGCGGCTGGATAACGCTGCGCGTTAATAAACGCACGTTCAAAACTATTTGGTGGAACGGGAAAGCGCTGCTTTGGTGTCGGCTGAAATGGTTCACGGCAAACCCATGTATAGTGCACGCGGCACCCTGCGCCCGTTACAGGAATTGTATCGGGTCGCCTTAAAAAGCCCACATTCGAAAAAAGGCCCACTAAAGCTTTCATGCGCTCAAAATAGCAAAAAATGGTTAATTATGTATAATTTTAGGGCTTTGTGGCTGCATTCTTTAAAATATAACTGATTATATTGTTATAAATCATATAGTTGCCTGCGCTGTGAACACCTGATCTTTCGCGCTTGCAAAAGCCTTTTACCCCCCTTATTGTCAGCCTCTGGTTAAAAACAAACGAACTTAAACAAAGGTTTAGCTATGAGTGATGTTGCAGAAAGAGTGAAGAAAATCGTTGTCGAGCACTTGGGTGTTGACGAAGCGAAAGTTGTAGAAGGCGCCAGCTTTATTGATGATCTGGGCGCTGATTCACTCGACACAGTGGAATTGGTCATGGCATTCGAAGAGGAATTCAACGTTGAAATTCCTGACGATGCCGCCGAGAAAATCCAGACAGTGGGTGACGCTGTTAAATTCATCAAGGAAAACGCAGCCGAATAATTCCGGCTTTTTCCGATCTGTCATCTTCGCGCCACGCGCCAAGATCTTACGGATGCCCGCCACCTGTTAAATCAAGGGCGGGCATGACAGTTTCTAAAACGGGAGATAAACAAGAGGGAACCCCATGAAGCGTGTTGTTGTTACCGGTATCGGCATCGTATCTCCGCTTGGTTGCGGCAAAGACCATGTCTGGCAAAAACTTACCGCCGGTGTTTCAGGTATCCGCAAGGTCACACGTTTTGAAGTCTCCGACATTACCTCGCAAGTTGCTGGCTGCGTGCCATGGAAAAGCGAAGAAGATATTGAAGGCGCGTTTGATGCAAATGCCGCCCTGCCCCCGAAAGACCACAAGAAGGTTGACCCTTTTATTCTCTATGCGCTTGGCGCAACACAAGAAGCACTGGATGATGCCAACTGGCACCCGGAGAGTGAAGAAGATAAATGCCGCACAGGCGTAATGATTGGCGCTGGCATTGGCGGCCTTGAAAGTATTTATGAAACATCCGTAACGCTCGCTGAAAAAGGCCCGCGCCGCCTCTCACCCTTCTCGGTGCCTGCAATGCTGATCAACCTTGCTTCAGGCCATGTGTCGATCCAGCACGGCTTGAAAGGCCCGAACCATGCGGTTGTGACCGCCTGTTCATCTGGCGCACACGCCATTGGTGATGCCGCCCGCCTTATTATGTGGGGTGATGCTGACGTGATGGTTGCAGGTGGTGCTGAAGCCGGTGTAAACCGCCTTGGTATGGCCAGCTTCGCTGCAGCGCGCGCGCTTTCAACAAGCTATAATGATAAACCCACCGAAGCCTCACGCCCGTTCGATGAAGGCCGCGATGGTTTCGTGATTGCCGAAGGTGCTGGCATTCTTATTCTTGAAGAATACGAACACGCGAAAAAGCGCGGCGCAAAGATATACGCCGAAGTGGTTGGCTACGGGCTTTCAGGCGATGCCTATCATATTACTTCACCTGCCGAGAATGGCGATGGTGGTTTCCGTGCCATGCAAGCCGCGCTAAAACGTGCTGGCATCAACCCTGAAGATGTTGATTATATCAACGCGCACGGTACATCCACACCCGTGGGCGACGGCATTGAATGTACAGCCGTGAAACGCTTATTCGCTAATTCGCTTGATAAAGTTACGATGTCATCAACAAAATCTGCCATTGGCCACTTGCTGGGTGCTGCAGGCGCAGTTGAAGCGATCTTCTCGATCATGGCAATGAACACTGGCATCATACCGCCGACACTCAACCTGAATAATATTTCAGAACCCTGCCAAGGCCTTGACCTGACACCACTAAAAGCAAAAGAGAAGAAGGTGGATGTCGCACTTTCCAATTCCTTCGGTTTCGGCGGCACCAATGCGAGTGTTATTTTCAAAAAGGTCTAAATCTTTTCGTAGATTTCTGTATACTGACCCGCAGATAGTATAGCGATGCAGGATCAACCAACCACACAGCCAAGCACCAGTAACAGTGTAACGCAGAAGCCGCATTTATTTGCGCGGCTGGGGCGTTTGCTCTGGCATAAGCAACTTTTATTCTACACGTTCCGCTTGTGGCGTAATGCAAAATTTGTAGCGCCCACCAACCATGCCGAAGTCATACAACAAGTGTGGGAAGAAGGCCGTGGCACGGGGCGCTTTGCCTTTATGACCACCATGTCATGTGCGATTGCAATTTTGGGCTTATTGCTATCCTCTCCCGCAGTTGTCATTGGTGCGATGTTGATCTCCCCGTTAATGGGGCCGATTGTATCGCTTGGCTTTTCATTCTGTATTTTCGATGTCGAGCAAATGCGTAAATCACTTGGCGCAATTGCGCTGGGCATTTTGCTCTCGCTTGCCATCTCGATCGTGATTGTAACACTCTCGCCCCTCACTGACCCAACACCTGAAATTCTGGCGCGCACGAAACCTAATTTATTTGACCTGCTTGTGGCCGTATTCTCGGGCCTTGCAGGCGGGTATGCTGTCATTAAAAGCCGTGGCGCGACCATTGTGGGCGTGGCCATTGCCACCGCCCTGATGCCGCCGCTGGCTGTTTGTGGCTATGGTGTTGCCACAGGCATATGGAGCATTGCATGGGGCGCTGGTTTTCTTTTCATGACCAACCTGCTTGCAATATCCTTAAGCGTTCTGGGTCTTGCAAAGTGGTACGGGTTTGGCTGGCAGCACAGCTCGAAGCACACACTTCTACAGACAGCTGCTATTTTTATTACTTTTGTTGTACTGTCTGTGCCACTGGGGCTTTCGCTGAAAAGCATTGCCTACCAATCACTGGCAACGAAAAGCGTAAAAGCAGAAATTAACGAGTATTTCCACTTTGCCAGCAGCCGTATTTCCACCTTCTCGATTTTATTCGGGAAAGACGGAAAAATTAATGTTGATTGCGTCCTTGTGACCAATGCCTACGCACCAGAAGCCGAAAAGGAAATCGGCGAGAAGCTTACAAAAGAGCTGGAACGAGATGTTGTGCTTTCCCTCAACCAGATTGTTGTTGCTGCGCGCCAACAAAAAGAAGCAAACCCCACAGAAACCAAAGTGGGAGACACCGCACTTGCAAACACCCCCGCGCCCAAAGCCACCTTGCTGAACCCGCAAGAAGAAATTGCACAAGCGATAAAAAATACAGCTGTCTTCCCCCTGAATTTTGTAAAAATCGACCCCGAAAAAACAACAGCCATCATCCAACCCAAAGCTGGCAAGGATATTACACTTGCCTTATTGCGCACGGTTGAGAATAACCTCGCGGTGAATTTCCCCGCCTGGACAATTTCAGTGATTCCGCCTGCGGGTGCACTGCCGCCTGTAATGTTCGATATGGGGGGCGATACTGTTTCGGAAGCCACCGCAGAAACCATTGATAATATTTTATGGGCGCTACAACGCTGGGAGATTTATAATGTCAGCGCTGTGGGCTTTGCGAGTTCAGCAGGCGAAGTTGAGAGTTTTGACAATAGCTCGCTTGCTTTCCGCCGCGCACGGGCCGTTGCTACCAAATTGCGTGAGGCTGGCATCAAAGTGCAGATACGCGCCGAATATAACCGCGCAGAGCAGAAACGCGATGAAAAGCTTTACGGGCTTACAAACTTCCATAAGGTCGAGATCAGACCGCGTGGTGATGTGACCTTGCCAGATGAAGTGCCCACCCTACAGCAGGTGGAAGAAGAAAAGGCCAATTAATCAGGAAATGGTGGGCGGTACAGGGTTCGAACCTGTGACCCCTTGCGTGTCGAGCAATCCTAACGCCTAACCACTTCACTTCGTTCCGTGTTTCGGCTTAGTACTCTACCGCTATTCACAATAAGAAAAACCCAATAAAACAGGCAATTTCCTAACAACTTCTCTAACACAGATTATTTTATCACCGCAAGGTTAATCTTTTGGCGGGGTTAACTCGTTGCACCCTAATTGCACCAGATTTGTAATTGGATATTTAGGAGGGGGACAATGTACCACTCTCTGTAACAATCCTCTGTAACACTATTGTTCCTCTATATAGTGTGCGGATTAGACAGGGGCTTTTCTTGCCATTTTAAGACTCACTGATTCGTTTTAGAGGTTTAGGCTAGGGCTATACCAGACAGCATCCAGACTGCATTGGATGAGTCAGAATAGAGTCGGAAACAGGGGTTTATATTCAAGGCAAGTTATACCCATTTATTCAAGTAAAAGGCTCTTAATCTTGTCTTAACTATCTAGGTAGGCAAGCCCATACGGGGGAATTTTCAAGTGCCTGTTATATTAGATGTCCGTACAAAAATGTATGCAGTATTCCTGAAACCGGAAGGTACTTGACATCTATCAACTATTATGCAATTCTACTCCTAGAAACGCCACAAGTGTATTTAGCTTGCGGCGTTTTTTTTTGTTTTAACAATGGGGTTTGATAATGAGTTATTTAACACAGAACGATTTGAGCAAAGAAGATATAAACCGGCTTATTGGTTCACAAGCCTATAGGCAATCTACACATCCTGACCATAACAGGCTGCAAACACTCGTTAGAGATTGGTTTGTAAAAGAATACGATAAAGCTACACCCAATACGCCTTGGGTAAATCTAGGGGACTGTTTACTGGTAGGAGAAGGCAATCTTAGTTTTGCAAGAAGCCTAACCGATAAACCAAAAACAGGCGTCACAGGTATGGTTGCTTCAACCTATGAAACTGGGAACGCTGTTTCAGACGAAGCAAGTAAGAACGCAAAACATCTAAAACAAAAAGGGATAGCTGTATTATATGGCATTGATGCCAGAAAATTAGAGCAGAAACTAAAAGGCATAAAGTTTGATACTATTATTTTCCAGTTTCCCAATGTTGGCAGCCGTGACCCTAAATACGGCCATAACCCTAACCATATTTTACTGCGCGGCTTTCTAAAGAGCGCAGCCAGTTACCTTAAACCGGACGGTAGAATATTGGTTACTACTGTAAACAGTCCTCACTATGAAGGAGCATTTCAGGTAACAGAAGCTGCAGAGTTTGCAGGATATAAACAACCTGTAAGCTATTCTTTTGACCCTGATGATTTTACTGGCTATGTTCATACCAATACAAATGATGATGACAGTGCATTAGATAATCACGCCAAATTTATAACATGGGAATTTAGGCTATCGTGAGTTTGCTATTTAACATTGCCGATGAAAAGCCGAATATTGAAGGGCTACAATATCTCCCCGATTATATTACCGGAGATAATGAAGCTACGCTTATACAGGCTATTGATAGCCAACCGTGGATAACCGATTTAAAACGGAGAGTACAGCATTACGGCTACCGCTATGATTATAAAGCCAGAGCCGTAAATGCTGATGCTTACCTAGGGGAGTTACCAGAGTGGTTACAGGCATTAACTCAACAACTTTATACCGATAAAATATTTAGTGAGTTACCAGACCAAGTAATAGTAAACGAGTATATGTCTGGACAAGGCATATCGGCACATATTGATTGTGTTCCCTGCTTTGCTGAAACAATAGCATCATTAAGTCTAGGTTCTGATTGCATCATGCAGTTTCATAACCCACAATCAGGCCAGAAATGTGAACAGGTATTAGAGAGAAGAAGCCTAGTTATATTATCCGGTGCAGCAAGGTATGAATGGACACATGCTATACCAGCTAGAAAATCAGACATTATTCAGGGAATAAAAATAGAGAGAAGCCGGAGATTATCCCTTACATTCCGCAAGATGCTACTTAAATAAAGCCGGAGCAATACAGTATATATCTATTGGCCGTTGTAATGCTGCCCCGCGCAGCCTAAACGGCTTTCAATAGAGTGACTAAAACATCCATCCGCAACCACTGACGTCTCCCTCTATGCTCAACCCTAATACAGGGATATTTACCACTCCCCCTCATTTCTAATGGATAGACTTTTCTACCAATCGTAACCGACTCTCCTGTAAATATAATAGAGGGTTTAAATTTGTGAGAGCTGGGAGCCGCAGTTGCTCTAGTAGATAGAACCTTCCTTCTCATTTCAGCTAAGGTATTACAATTAGCAAGACTAACTGGTGTTGTTAAATTGGCTTCTATTCTCTGTTTTATCTTCTGCTTTAACCCTCCTGATAATTTCTTATTCCATACTGCGGGGTATAGCTTTAAATCAGAGTATTTACTTTGAATTTCTTTAAGCATTTCCGTTTGATTGCGGTTTGGAAACTTTCTATCCCCCACGTTAGCTATAAGCTCTGCCAAAGCCATATAAGCCTTGGTCACCCCCTTTTGACCTTGAGGGCGTACCATCATAACCCCTGCACTAAAGTTAAGCCCTTCAAAATCAGGGTTACGGACTTTTAAGTCCTCCAAGGCCTTTTTAGCAGCATTACTGACTACTTTGTTGGCTAGACTCATTTTCTCTGCTGTAGCACTATATTTCCTGTTCTGCTGGGTTTTTTGCTTCATTGTCTTAGGTTTCATTGTTAGCTTTCTCAGGGTATGAATATCTAAATATATTATTTTATATACGTAGTATATATTAGTAATTTGGTACAAAAAAGGAGGGTTATTAAAGATATAGATACCCCCATAAAACCCTACGAAAACTGAAGTCGGCTACTGCCCTTCCTCTATATACTGCACTAATTAGCCATATTGTTTATGTATATCAATAGGTTATATACTATTCATCGTTTTGAAAAAACCCATTTGAAAAATCATTCAAGATTATCCGTATTGCATCAGCCTGAGGGTCAGTAGCTCCAGTTCCATTAGTCTGGCCTACTCTTGCCTTCGCAAGTTCTATAATCCCGTTGATTTGCTTTGGAACAAGCCGATGGTTTTTACCACTGGGAAAGAGTGCTTTTTTATAGGCATCCAATATCTCCGTAGCTTGCTGTTCACTGTAGCTTAAATTCCGCAAGCTAGTCTTTATAAAGTTATCTTGTAATTGTATGCCGTTATCAAATTCAGCTTGCTCCTCAGTCGTTCTCATAGGCTCCCAGTCGGCTACTCTCACTTTAACCACCCCTATTTGCTCTGAGGTCAGTTGTTGCAAAACAGTGGAGGCAACTTCTTTATAATCCGCTTCCCCTTTATAATCAGGATGGCGTAACGCTGATAACTCTAGCCAGAATAAAGCCTCTGTTGCGTTAAATGGTGTGCCCCGCCCCCTACCATAGCTTATACCCAGTAAGTACATAGAGGCTGTATGTCCCCGTTCACTGGCTTTCTGTAGCCATTCGTGACAAGCAACATCATCTTGCGGCAGCCCTTCTCCCAGCAAATACATAGAAGCAATAACAAACTGTGCTTCTACCCATCCCTGTTGTGCTGACTTCATGTACCAGTGGGCAGATTTTTCTTTATTCTCTGGTACACCTCGGCCTAAAGCATATAAACGCCCAAGATATTCTTGCGCCTGAGCATTGCCTCTTTCCGCAGCCTTCTGAAACCACTTGGCAGCCTCTATATCATTCTGCTTAACAGCTTCCCCGCTTAAGTATTTTTCCCCTAATCTTACTTGCGCTTGCGTGTCGCCAGCAAAAGCATCTTCTATAGTTCTATATGTCGTGTTTTTATGGGTTGAAATAAGGTTTTGTATATCGGCATCAGATAATCCTGCAAGCAATGGGCTTTGTTTCCATTTTTCTTCTAGTCCCGAAAAATACTCTTCGTCTAACTGGATAGTACTTTCACGCTTATACCGACTGTTTTCATCATGCTCTTGCTGTACTACATATCGTTCGCGCTCTTTCTCAATCGCCTGTTGTACAGCTTCGTCAATTACTTTCTTCTGTTCCCACTCCCTTAAGGCATCATTAGAAGATTCTTTAGTATCCTGAATTATCTTGTCACGAAAACTATTTTGATTGGAATACGACTTAGCCCTACGTACTTCATCCTGCAATTTATCAACCCGCTTCTTATTATCGAGTTGCATATCTTCCATTTCTTCATTCAAGCGGAATAGCTCGTTATCTCTCCTTGATATTTCGTTGTAGATTTGCTGCTGCTGCGCCCATGTATCAGCCTGTACGAATAAAGGCAGCATAGAAATTATTAGGCTAAAAATGAAAACTATTCTCATGACTCCCCCAGAAAGTAAGACGACCACCATGATTTCTCATGGTAGTCGGGGAGTTAATAACCGTCATGTAAACGGCGCAGCTTATTCGCTTGCGCTATTATATTCGCTGCCTCCCCGACCATAAGTCGGAAAGGCATCACGGGTAACGGCCTGATGCTAAAAGCCGTACATGAAAGGGTTATTACGCCCCGAAACTTATCTCTAAGTTCTACCTAACACGTTAAGCAAATGATTAGAGATCGTCAATCCTGTTCGTCCCCCCCTACGCGCCTAACAACTACATTTTCATTAAATGTATAGTGATTTTCCTCAACAGTTCTAACTTCTCTAAAAAGACGATTACTCGCTATAAAGTTTGCAAGCTCATCATCTTGCTCCCACGGGCAGTTTATAACACACCAGCCGACATCATATCCTCCGCCCTCTACCACTGAGAAAGTTATGCCTATGCATTTCTCTAATCTCTGATCATATTTATGCGCTTCAGTTAATGCTCTGATTAGCTCTCCTTGATGAGGTATTTCTTCGAGAGTTAAGGGGATAAATATGAAGCCACAATTTAACCTTGGAATAGCCATACGGTATGGCAACTCCTGATTATTAGCGCGTACAGCATCTATTGAAAGCGAATAGCGTTGTTTAAATTGCCGAAGATCACCCCTATTTAATTGGGCTAAGGTACTTATGATTGGATAATATCCTGTAGGAGATTCTGCATCAATGATCCTGTCAGCGAACAATCTGATCACGACTGAGATGTCCCACTCTTCAGCCCTATGATCAATCATTGCCAATGCATAAGAATGACGAAGCTCAGGCTTTTCTTCCACGTTCCCAATCATAATATAATGACCCACTAGAGCTTGCTCAGGCAGAGTGTTCAGATGCTCTCCCCAAAGATCTATTAAATCTTCCCTATATGATAAATAATCCATAAATTCCGCAGGAGTAAGAAGAGTGCTAATTATGCCTTTATAGTCTTCTGCAGCAATTATATGGACAACTCCAGCTGTATTACTCTCGTGGTATTTTTTCTTTGCAAGCTCATCAGGTAGCTCTGGTCGTCCTTGAAACACCACTAATTTATATAGATTAGCAATTGAGCTTCCTCTTAAAGTAATTTCATGCTCTCTATGGTTTTTCAGAGTAATTTCTTCCTCGGACTCTAAATATCGCAGGGTGTCCCTAACTTGCTTAGTACCTTTTCTAAGGACTTTGTTTTCAAACCAAGTTCTCTCCCGCTCCAATGTCGAATCTCCTTGGACTTCACGCTCCTTGAGCTGGAAGATAACGGCACTATCCTCAATAGATAAGAGACTATCCGCGAGCTCTAACTCGACCTCAACATCATCCTCATTACGCGTACGAAAATTTGTATTCGAGTAAGTAAACTCACGAAAAAAGTACGCTTGATTAAGTTCTGCAATTTCATCTTCAAACGGCATATTTATTACCTTTTCTTAATTTAACTTAGCAGCAACATCCTCTGCTTTCAAATGCGTATATCGGAACAGCATCCTATAATCTCTGTGGCCTGATATAAGAGCAACTTCTGGCACTGATAAACCACGCTCAAAAAATCGGCTAACAGCCTCATGTCGTAAATCGTGAAAGTGCAAGTCATGTAACCCTGCTTTTGTAGCAAGCCTTTGCCACGCTAGTTTTGCGGCATTGTCGGATAAGGGAAACACATAGCACTCTTTTCGCTTATCCTTGTCCGTATATTCTACCTGTTTTATTTCAGCCAATATTGATATAGCATCACCTGACAATGGGATTGTCCTTGGGTGTCCATTCTTTGTAACGGGTATATACAGCGTCCTTGTATTAGAGTTTATAGCATCCCATGTGAGGTTTAGTATCTCGCCTCTACGCATCCCCGTAGCAAGTGCAAACCTAACTAATAATAAGATGTAGGGATTGCGTGAATATTCAAACGCATCCTCTATGGCGTTGTATTCTTCTGCGGATAATCGCCTTGACCTTGAATTATTAGCCCTCAGTTTCTTTAGCTTGGATAGTGGATTTAGCTTTATCGGTATATCCCACTCTCGCTCTGCTATATCAAAGGCGTGTTTGATAATTCCCAACTCCCGATTAACAGTCCCAGCTTTTACTTCTTTCAGACGTTTATCCCGATAGGTGGCAAAATGTGCTGGTGTAATTTGAGATAGCGTCAGGTTGGCTATAGGCTCACGCAGGAAGGCATCAATCATATAAGCCTCAGTAACGGCACTCAGCTTCTGGGCTGTGATTATATCTCGATATCTCTCAAGTATATCCCTGACCTTATATTGGTTAAGTACCCTAACAGGCGTAGGCAACTCACCTCGGTCAGCTTTGACTTCCATAAACCTAGCCCATTCCAAGGCATCGGACTTTTGATGGAAGGAGCGAGAACCTGTAACAAAGCCCTTACGCCTGATTTGAACACGATACTTGTTTCCACGCTTGACGATGGTCGCCATAGAAAAACCCTTTGCACCAGATTTGCACCAAACCCGTGTTAAAAGAATTTTCCTATAATGTGATATACCGTATCTCTTTGATAATTTTATCAGGAAATGGTGGGCGGTACAGGGTTCGAACCTGTGACCCCTTGCGTGTCGAGCAAGTGCTCTACCACTGAGCTAACCGCCCTTCTTAAGCAAAGAAGTACCCTATAAAAGCCCCGAACCCCCTGAAAATTCAAGCTTTTTTATTGGTTTTTGTTGACATAATTACAGAAAAAGGGTACATTAATGCCTATGTTTAAGTCTGATGATTTACGCGCCCAATTTGCCCGCCTGAAATCCATTTCCGGCTTACTGGGTATGCGCGGAAAATCTAATGCTTTTGGCATTGTACACCCGAACAAAGATATTACAGCCGTGCATGCGGCTGCGCGCATGATATTTACGGATGGACAAAAACACTTAGACGGCAATTTCACACGACAAAGTTTTTACGACCTCTTGGAACTTGCGGCCCGAGGCCATACACGGCCCTTGCGAGAACAGCTACAAGCAATTCTGGATACGCGCCCTGATGATGTGGCCGCTGCTGCCGCGATAACCGCGATTATGAACATCTCTCCGCCCAAAGTAGTTGACGGCGAGCGTGATGAGGAAAACGGCGCTGCTGCACAACCCAATGGTGTTGATGCACAGAATTACCATTCGCATATTCATACATTGTTCGGTGAATCAGAAATTACTGAGCAGCAGAACTGGGCGCAAAGACCAATTGCTGGCCGAAATGGGTTTTTGAAGAATTTTTTTGAAGCCGTTATGAAGCCTGATACTTTCACCGGGCTCAGTATTTCAAGCGATTTTGCCCAAGCACCCGCTGAAAATATTTACCTCGCCCCTCAAAATATCGCTTCACTGCAAGACTTGCTTGATATAGCGAATGACCAAGCGGAAACATCACTTGAAGAACTTGAAGCACGCGACGAGAAGGAAGTGCTTGTAGAACTAGCGAAAAGCCTGAAAGCCGGCATTGATGCGAATAATGGACAAGTCCGCCTTGTAATACTTCAAAGGCCAGACAGCTTTTTCCCGCTCTCGATTGAAATGCACCTGCCACAAGATGGCGTCGATTTGGGTGGCCGCTGGTTCCGCGCAGCCGGCTTTGGTGGTATAGAAGGTAAAGAACCACCAGCGACAAAAGAACCAATAAAAACTATTAGTGAAGTTGTTATGGCGGGCGGCACAAATTCTTATAAAGCCTTTACGCCGATCGCTTAAAATCAAGCGGCAAGAAGCTGGTCTATCTGCTCGACAATCTGCTTTAAATGAAACGGTTTTGAAACAACCGCAGGCGCGCCATTTGGCTGGTCTTGCGCAAGCTGCTCCATAGCCACCGCTGTAAAGCCCGTAATAAACATGATTTTCGTTTCAGGATGTAATTCACCGGTTTTGCGGGAGAGCTCGATTCCGTCCATCCCCGGCATCACGATATCCGCTAGCAACAGATCAAAAGACGGATGGGTTTCGATAATACGCAACGCAGCAAGGCCATCTTCCGCGGCCTTTACCTCATGGCCTGCCTTTTCAAGCGCCATTTTCAGGAATTGCCGCATTGAAACATCATCTTCTGCTATTAAAATCTTCGCCATGCGCTAAGCTACTCAAAATTTTGAAAACGGGGAAGACCTGAAAATGACTTTAGGGCTGCTTGCCGATATCGGCGCCACCAATTGCCGCTTTGCTTTAGCAGATGAAAGTGGCATCAGCGATGAAACAAATCTACTCTGCGCGGACTATAAAAGCCTTGAGGAGGCCATGCGTGCTTATTTGCAGGATAAAAAGCCCGTTCTGGCTGTCTTTGATATTGCCGCCCCTGTGACAGGCGACAAGGTGGTGATGACAAACCATCCGTGGGAATTCTCGATAGAATCAATCAAGCAGCAATTCAGCCTCAAAATTTTCGAGGTGATGAATGATTTTAAAGCGGTTGCACTTGCGATACCGCCCATGGCTGAAAAATATAAAATGAAAATAGGTAGTAACGGCACGCCTGTGAAAAATGCACCGATTGGAATACTAGGCCCCGGTACAGGTTTGGGGGTTGCCAGCCTTGTTTCTGTTGACGGGCACTATCATGCCGTCCCCGGTGAAGGTGGGCACGTTACCGTGCCGGTAAAAACACAACGCGAATTTGATATGGTGCAAGCCCTGCATAGTAAATACCGCCATGTTTCAGCCGAACGTGTTTGCAGTGGCAAGGGTCTCGTCAATATTTATAACGCGCTTCGTGTTCTTGATATGCGTGCCGACCTGCCAAACCTGAGCGCCGAGGAAATTAGCACAAAAGCCATGGAGAAAAGCTGCGGTCTGTGTGATGAATCCCTGACAATGATGCTCGGCTTTTTAGGAACGGTGGCAGGCAACCTTGCAGTAACACTTGGTGCCTTTGGTGGCATTTATATTGCAGGCGGCATCCCGATGAAGCTAGGGGAATACTTCTTTAATTCATCATTCAGAAAAGATTTTGAAACAAAGGGGCGCTACGAGGAATATCTACGCGACATTCCGACTTACCTTGTAACCCATCCGAATATTGCGTTTGAAGGACTTTATGCTGAGTATCAACGCTTGCTGACAACAGCGTAAAACTGCGCAGCGACTGACTCCCAAGTATAATGATTTTTCACATGCTGCACACGCTGGGCAACCGTGCCGCAAGTCAGCGCAGCTTCGGCGGCAGCGCCCAGATTTTCCGAGAGCACACCAAGAAAAGGATGCGTAATAATATCAACCGGCCCCGTAACGGGATATGCCGCAACGGGCAAGCCGCATGCCAGTGCTTCAACCAGCACCATGCCAAATGTATCGGTCCGTGAGGGAAAAACGAAGACATCAGCGGATTGATAATGCTGCACCAAATCATGTCCTGTTTGTTTGCCGACAAAATGCACCGCTGGGTATTTCTTTTCAAGCTCTTCACGGCTAGGGCCATCGCCAACAATAATTTTACTGCCCCGCCACGGCATCGCAAGAAAATCCTCAACACTTTTCTCAACAGCCACACGCCCGACAAATAGAGCAACAGGTTGTGGCAGGTCACGGAATAACGGCTTCTCGCTCGCGGGAACAAAATCTTCGATCACACCTCGCAGGAGGCGGGCCATAAGTGTCTCGAAATTCCATTGCTTCAACTCGCTCTCGAGACTTTGCGTTGCCACGAACATGGCGCGTGAGGGCGCGTGGAAAGCCCTCATCAACCAGATGGAAAAATTTCTAACAATCCCGCGCAGAAACGAAATAACATGTGGCACACGCTTTGCCGCATAATCAGGAAAATGCGTGTGGTAAGATGTCGTGAAATCAATCTTGTCTTTCAGACAAATATTACGCGCTGCCCAGCCTAGGGGGCCCTCTGTTGCGATATGGACATGATCAGGCGCAAAAGCACGAATATCACGGCGCAAACGTTTGTCAGGAAATAAAACCAGCCTGATTTCAGGATACATGGGCATAGGGTACTGGAATGGAAAATCAGCGGGGCCCACCACTTTGACTTCACAACCCAGCTTAGCAAGTTCGGGTAACATATATTCATAAGTCCGCACCACGCCATTGATTTGCGGGTGCCACGCGTCACTCACGATCAAAATGCGGAAATTTTTTCCGCTTTCATTTTCATCTGTTTTTTGTTCTGTATTCACGTTATTCTACACCCATGTATAGGTCCCTTCTTCTTACTCTTTTTCTACTCGTTTTGACAGCCCCTTCTTTTGCCGAAGAAGAGAAAACAGATGTGAATTATTGCGAGCATATTCGCGAGATTATTATCACACTGCCACGCCCTACCTATATTCCTGCTGATTACATGTGGCAGACAACGCCCGGCGTTTTTGGTGCTGATCAATTCTCGAGCTTTCTAGGCGAACGTGATGGCCTCTTATACTTTTTAGGTGATAGCACACCTTACAATACCTTTGCCCAGCCACAAACACCGCAAACATACCTTGCCGCCCTTAAGAAAAAAGGCGGTGACGAAGCCTGGGAGCAACGACAAACACATAAAAATGTTATGCCTGCGATCATGGGCGTTATGCATGATAAAACTATCTACTCACTACACCCGACACCAGCAAACGGCTGGGCTATTCGTACGAGTGAAATCACAAAAGGTAATTTTCTAAAAGAAACGCCGATTCTGACGGATGTCAAAAACTTTACTGCAACAGATATGGCGAATGTACAAAATGATCTTATCTTGGCGGGGCATGTCGACTTGAAAGGTCGCACCGAAGCACGCCTCTACCGTATTTCGGCAGATGGCAAGAAATTATGGGAGCGTAAATTCCTGCCTGGCATCGCAAGCAGACTTGAAAAAATAATTCTGCTACAGGATGGTACAATTGGCCTTGTAGGCGAAATTGCCCAAGGCAATACAAAAGCCGGCTGGTATATCCGCGTGAATAAAAACGGCAATATGCTGACACAAACGCGTTTTCCGCGTGGCACCAGCGCAACGTTAACGGGTGGAAAGGCCGACAAGAACGCTCTCTGGCTTTATGGCGACATAGCAACAGGCGAAGACCAGCGCGGCGTTTGGCTTGCGCGTACAACAGTTGACGGTCGTGTACTATGGGAACGTTTTATTACCAGCAAGACACCTTATAACGGCGCTGGCCTTGTTGTTCTGCCGGACTCACGAGCGCAATTGCTTTTGAATAGTTTTAATGAGAAAGTAGAGAGAAATGTAAGGCCACATGCACGGCTGCTGGCCTTTACCAAAGAGGGCTTCCAGCAGACCGACGAGGTTTTCCGTGATAGCTCGGGCTCGCAGGCAGCAGAGCTTGCACTTCTTGAGGATAAAACACGCCTGATTACAGGTTTTACACAAACGGGCTTTGCAAATTTGCGCGCCAAAGGCTCGGAGCTTGCGGGCACCTATGATGCATGGGTGCTTTTACTGAAACCCGAAGGGTTTTTCCGTGACGTTTGCCCGCCATGGCCTTAAGAATAGCGCCATGGACCAACGGGATACTTTCATTGTAAGCGAAGGCGGCAGGCTGGATAAAATCCTGAGCCAGAGCGTACCCGATATTTCACGAAGTCGCTGGCAAACACTTATCGAAAGCGGCCTTATAATTGTAAACGCAACAGCCGCAACAGCCGCTTCCCAAAAAGTCAAAGAGGGCGATGAGATTAGCTATACGATTCCAGAAGCTGAAGAAGATGACACACCGCACGCCGAAGATATAGAGCTTGATGTTGTCTATGAAGATGATGATCTACTCGTAATTAACAAGCCAGCGGGGCTTGTTGTGCATCCTGCCGCGGGGCATTACGAAGGCACGCTCGTCAATGCACTCCTGCACCATTGCGGTGATAGCCTGTCAGGCATTAACGGTGTAAAACGCCCTGGCATTGTTCACCGCCTTGATAAAGACACAAGCGGCCTGATGCTTGTTGCAAAAAATGATCTGGCGCATCATGCACTTGCCGCGCAATTAAGTGACCGGACATTAGGCCGTACATACCATGCGCTTGTACTTGATGTTCCCAAGCCTCTGAAAGGCCACATTGAAACTTTTATCGGGCGGCATCCACAAAGCAGGCTCAAACAAGCTGTACTTCGCGCAGAAACAGAAAATGCGCGCGATGCGATTACGCATTATCATGTTGTTGAAAATTACGGCGGTCTTTTTGCACGCGTTGAGTGCCATCTGGAAACAGGGCGTACACACCAGATTCGTGTGCATATGCAGCACATTTTCTGCCCGCTATTAGGCGACCCGCTTTATGGGCCGCAAAAGAACGCCGTCACGGCAAAATTGCAGAAATCAGGCCTCAAGGAAGCCGAGCAAGTGGCCGTTCTGGGCCTTCCACGGCAAGCACTTCATGCCATCGAGATTCACTTCGAACACCCCCGCTCAGGTGAAAATATGAGCTTTTCCAGTAAGTTAGCGCCAGATCTCGAAGAAATCGCAAAGACCTTGAAAAAAATAGCTTGACTTTATGTAAAATTTGATATAAATTTAAATTATAAGCTAAATAAACAACCGCGAATAAAGCGAAGGGTTAAAAAGGTTCAAGTTTCGATTTCCTAGGGGGAAAACGGTTTGCAAGTGAAGGGCGTTAACTAGGGGCTGCATTAGCAGCCTTTTTTTTTGCCTGTATTTGGCTAGAGTACCCCTATGAGACTAACAGCGTTAAACCCCGCCTATAACCCCAATTTTGACCAGCATGAAAGAGTTGTCCTTGTTGAAGACGACGTCACCGGCCTGAAAGCCATAATTGCAGTCCATAACAGCACACTTGGCCCCGGCATGGGTGGCTGCCGTATTTATAACTATAAAACACAAGAAGATGCCATTACGGATGTTTTGCGCCTCTCGCGTGGGATGACATACAAGTCCGCGCTTGCTGGCTTACCGCTGGGTGGTGGCAAATCTGTTATCATTGCCGATAGTAATGCGCCCAATAAAGCCGACATGATGCGCGCTTTCGGTGATGCTATTGAAAAGCTTAGCGGTATTTATATTACCGCCGAAGATATCGGCAGCACCGACGAAGACATGATCGAGATTGCAAGATCCACCTCTTATGTTTGTGGCCTGCCTCCGCAAGATACCGTGCTTGCAGCGGGGCTTGGCGGCAATCCCTCTCCTCTCACCGCCTATGGTGTTTTTCAGGCGCTGCGCGCACTTACAGAATCAATTAAAGGCACAACCGATATAAAGGATGTTCATTTTGCCGTACAGGGTTTGGGCGCTGTTGGCAGTGCACTTGTACGTTACTTGCGTGATGCAGGCGCAAAGCTGACAGTAACCGACATGGTTGCAACACGCATGGAAAACATGCCTTTTGCAACAGCAAGCACGCTTGATGATATCTATAATACCGATGCCGATATTTTTTGCCCCTGTGCCATGGGCGCGATACTGAACACCAACACCATACCGCATTTGCGCGTGAAAGCTGTGGGCGGCGCTGCCAATAACCAGCTTGCTACGAAAGAGGACGATGCCCATCTGAAGGAACGTGGCATCCGGTATGCACCTGATTATGTTGTCAATGCGGGTGGCATTATTGCTGTGGCCTACGAATATTTTGTCCGTAATAACCTGCAAGTATTCCCTTATGTACTGAACAAAGAATCACTTATGGCACATATAGAGAAAATACGCGCAACAACCGCTGAAATTCTGGCTCATGCCACGAACGAGAACCTGCCCACCGGCATGGTGGCCGATAAAATGGCAGAAAGCATTTTCGCGAAATGATCTATGACCTCTGCATAATTGGCGGGGGCGTCAATGGCTGCGGCATTGCACGTGATGCTGCCATGCGTGGCTATAAAGTGCTTTTGCTTGAAAGAAATGATCTGGCTTCTGCAACATCATCGGCCAGTAGCAAAATCATTCACGGGGGATTGCGCTATCTGGAATATGGCGAGTTCCGCCTTGTACGCGAAGCATTAAAAGAACGCGAAGTCTTGCTGAAAATTGCGCCGCATATTATCTGGCCGCTTGAATTTGTATTACCGCACACGCCTGCATTACGGCCCGCATGGATGATACAGGCGGGGCTTTTCCTGTATGACCATTTGGCCGCTCGAAAAACACTCCCCGCGGCCAAGAAAATCAACCTGCATAAACATGCCGCCGGCCAAGGCTTTAACTCTGCATTTGGAACGGCCTTTACCTATGCCGATTGCTGGGTACAGGATAGCCGCCTTGTTGTGCTGAACGCTATGGATGCCGTAAAACACGGTGCCGTTATAAAAAACTATTGTGGCATGGAAAGCGTCACGGCGCTCCCTGACAAAGGCTGGAAGATTGCAGCTGGCGGACAGGATTATTACGCCCATATGATTGTCAACGCCGCAGGGCCGTGGGTTGACCGCGTGCAAAAACACCTGACGCCCTCCC
Source organism: Alphaproteobacteria bacterium (assembly GCA_016125135.1). Taxonomy (GTDB): domain Bacteria; phylum Pseudomonadota; class Alphaproteobacteria; order Micavibrionales; family Micavibrionaceae; genus RI-185. The sequence goes on from WGMJ01000003.1 coordinate 113,591, forward strand.
CTATTCATTTGCGACTTGTGCAAGGCAGCCATATTATTGTGCCACGCCTGTATGATGGCCCGCATGCCTATATTTTGCAGCAGGATGACCGGCGCATTGTTTTTGCATTCCCTTATGAAGAAAATTTCACTTATATTGGCACAACTGACACAGAGTATTTTGGTGACCCCGCGGGCGCAGATATTACCGAAGGCGAGAAGGAATATCTTTTGCAGGCAGCCAATAATGTATTCACCAAAAAAATTACAAAATCTGACATTATTCATACCTATACAGGGGTCAGACCCCTGCTTGATGATGGCGCAGCAAAGGCACGCGCCATTACGCGCGATTACAAGATCGTTATGAGTGGAGGCGCAAATCATCCCTGCCTGAGCGTTGTTGGCGGCAAGATTACGACCTACCGAACACTTTCTGAAAAAGCACTTCATGAAATTAACCGTACATTTGAAAAAGATGTGCTAAGCCGTACAGCACAAACGCCACTGCCTGGTGGTGATTTTGATGACTTTGACAGCTTCCTCACGCAACAAACACAAAAATATGAGCAACTATCCCCCGCCCTTGTGAAACGCTATGCTCGTGCCTATGGCACAAAGATGAATGATTTCTGCAGTAGCCACATGGGGGAGCATTATGGTGATGGTGTTTATGAAGCAGAAATTGATTACTTGCAGAACAACGAATTCGCGCAGACGCTTGATGATATTTTATGGCGCAGAAGCAAGCTGGCCCTCCATATTTCCCCACAAACCAGAAATAAACTACAGGAGAGACTCTCATGACAACATTACTGGCCCTAGACCAAGGCACAACAAGCACACGCGCTATTCTTTTTGACACTCAAGGCAATGTGCTGGGCGTTTCACAAAAAGAATTAAAACTTCATATGCCCAATAAAGGCTGGGTTGAGCAAAACCCCGAGAACATATGGGCTGATACAATCGCCGTTATACATGATGTGATGGAGAAATACCCCGAGCATGCCGCGCAAATTAAAGCCATGGGCATTACCAACCAGCGTGAAACAACAATTGTATGGGACCGGCACACAGGCCGTGCGCTTTATAACGCCATTGTCTGGCAAGACCGCCGCACAGCAGATGTTTGTGATGCACTAAAAAAGAAAACCGATGAAAAAATTATTAGTGAGAAAACGGGCCTTCTGCTTGACCCCTATTTCTCGGCCACAAAAATTGCGTGGATTCTTGATAATGTAGAGGGCGCACGCGCTAAGGCTGAAAAAGGCGGGCTGGCCTTTGGTACTGTTGATTCATACCTGCTCTGGAAGCTGACAGACGGCAAGAAACATGTGACGGATGCAACCAATGCCTCCCGCACGATGCTTTTTAATATCAATATAAATAAATGGGATGAAGAGCTGCTTGGCATTTTCAACATCCCCGCCTCAATGCTGCCGGAAGTATATGATTGCGCGGCTGATTTCGGGGTAACGGATAAATCTCTTTTTAATAAAGAAATACCGGTTTGCGGTGTTGCAGGTGACCAACAAGCCGCCCTGATAGGACAAGCCTGCTTTACACCCGGCATGGTTAAATCAACATATGGCACGGGCTGCTTTATGGTGATGAATACAGGTGAAAAAATTACACGTTCGCAAAATCGCCTGCTCTCTACAATCGGGTATCGCCTGAATGGTAAAACAACCTATGCACTTGAAGGGTCTATTTTCGTCGCTGGTGCCGCCATCCAGTTCTTACGTGATAACCTACAGTTCTTTGTAAACGCAGCTGAAAGTGAGGCATTGGCACTTTCGGTCAGTGACAATAACGGTGTTTATTTTGTGCCTGCCCTCACAGGCCTTGGCGCACCATACTGGCAGGCCGATGCACAGGGAATGATTAGCGGCCTGACACGCGAGTCAACCAAAGCACATATTACGCGTGCAGCACTTGAGGCGCAGGCCTACCAGACCCATGACCTGACAAGCGCGATGCAAAAGGACACGGGCCAAAACCTAACAACCTTGCGCGTTGACGGTGGCCTTGTAGCCAACCGTTTTGTGTGCCAGCACATTGCCGATATTTTGGGGATTGAACTGCAACTGCCAAAAGTGCTGGAGACAACAGCATGGGGCGCAGCTTGTTTAGCGGGCTTGCAAAAGGGTGTTTTCAAATCGCTGGATGATATTAGCTGCAACTGGAAAGAAGCAAAAACCTATAAGCCTGCAATGAATGATAATATGAAGCGTGAACTTTTACAGGGCTGGCAAAGCGCGGTGAAACAGGATCTTACTCGATAAATTTACGCTCGGGCGATGTGAATTTGGCAGGGTCCAGTACGCCCACATCTTCGAAAAACACACAATTGCGGCCACCCTGCTTGGCTTCGTAAAGCTGTTTGTCTGCACGGTCCAGAAGGCCTGCAAGGTTATGATCGCCATCATCAATCACCACGCCACCAATAGATGCGGTTACCACCAACTGGCCATCCGGTATACTGACTTTGAAAGGTCGGTCGGCGATCAGACGGCGCAAACGCTCGGCCACCTGATAAGCAAGATCACGTGTAATGTCTGGCAGAATAACCACAAACTCTTCACCGCCGAGGCGGGCCAACAAGTCAAAACTGCGCAACGTATTCTTCAAGCGCTCGGCATATATTTTCAAGACTTCGTCACCAACATTATGGCCGAAGCGATCGTTGATGGATTTGAAATGGTCTATATCCATATAAAGAACAGCCAGCGTTTTACGCGCTTCCTTATTTTTCTCGAGCAATTTCTGCAAGTGCGTTTCGAAGTAGCGGCGGTTATAAAGACCCGTAAGAGAATCGGTCACCGCAAGCGATAGGCTGCTTTCATAGTTTGTGCGCAAGCGTTCCTGAAATCGACGGCGACGAATTTGAATGCGGATACGTGCCAATAACTCGTTCTGGTCGACGGGGCGTAAAATATAATCATGCACGCCCATTTCAAGCCCCTGCGCAACACGCGGCATTTCATTGTCATTGGCAATAAGGACAATGGGTGTCGCACGGGTTTTTTCATTCGAGCGGAAATGCGAGCATAGCCGCAAACCGTCCTCACCCTTCAGGCTAGAGCTAACTACGATAAGTTCGAAAGGATCGCTTTGTGCGATAATATCAAGCGCCTCGAAACCTGTTTTTGCACAAATAACATCATCCTGATCTGCAGCAAAGGTTGATTTCATCTTTTCATTTTCAAAATCAATGTCATTGACGACCAGAATGCGTGCATGCTCGACCGGTTCACGCATGGCGTTCAGCCCCTCATCACCAACGCCGAGCTGGTTTGCGGTTTTTTCACGCGTCTTCCATTCATCAACTGTCATTTTCAAACGAACAAGTGAACGCACACGTGCCATTAGCGCGATATCATTCAGTGGCTTGCTTAAAAAATCATCCGCACCGGCCTCAAGCCCCTTAATACGGTCTTGTGCATCTGTGAGGGCCGTCACCATAACAACGGGAATATGTGTCGTTTGCGGGTTTTCTTTCAGGCGGCGACACACTTCGAACCCGTCCATGCCGGGCATCATGACATCAAGCAAAACAATATCAGGACTTTCGCTTGAAGCTTTCTGCAATGCCTCCTCGCCACTGGTTGCGGTTACAACCTGATAATAATCACTCAATAATTTTGCTTCCAACAACTTGACGTTGGGAAGAATATCATCAACCACAAGAATACGCGCAGACATTAAACTTTATAAACCAAGATGCTTTTGAACAGTTTCAAGAAATTTTGTCACAGAGATCGGTTTCGACATGTAATCATCACAACCGCTTTCGCGGATTTTTTGTTCATCGCCCTTCATCGCAAAGGCCGTAACGGCAATTACTGGAATTGATTTCAATTCATCGTCGCCCTTCAACCATGTCGTGACTTCAAGGCCAGAAATTTCAGGGAGCTGGATATCCATCAGAATCAAATCGGGCTTGTTTGTGCGGGCAAGCTCCAAAACATCATGTCCGTTGCGCGTTTCAATTACATCAATACCGTGCGCTTCGAGCAGATCATGGAATAACTTCATGTTCAGCTCGTTATCTTCAACAATTAAAACTTTTTTTCCGGTGCTCATTATTCTGTCCTGCTGCCTGCATTTGCCCCGCCACCACACTGGTCTGCTTCAAGCGGCTCTAATGCCATAAGCTTTTGTTCAATCGAGAAATCATCATAATCAATAATCATATGGCTGATAACCCCGTTTTCATACAAAAGAGCTGTCATTTCATAGTCGGACTGCGGCGAATCCTCATCGGCCATCGGGAAAAACGCCATCCGGAGCTTCCAGGCATTCCCTTTGATTAACGGGCTTTCCTTGAATTCTTCACGAATATACGCGGATTTCTCTGTAGGTGTGGCTTGCCCGGCAATTATGGTATTAATTTCAACGGCACCGTTGATATCACTACCGTCAAACAGAACCGAGGAAACTATTTTCTTTCCACTTTTGGCGGCGTCAATAACAGATTTTGTATGCGCAATCGGAAATATAGCCTGTGCGGGTATGTCTTGTGCCTCACCCTCAGGCATCGAGAAAACAACGCGTTTGTCTTTCTGTAGCGCCTCGCCACGCAACTCTTCGAACAATTCACCATCGCGGCGGCGGCGAGTAATAAACTGCAATGTTTCACCATCTGCTGATTCTACATTCGAAAAATCGCTTAACAGCCGCATGGCTGGACTATCCGGATACTCATAAACCAGATTAAACCGGTTCTGCGTAATCCAGCCTTCGCAGCTTTTGCGAATGGCATAAAACATTTGCCCACCAATATTGGAAATTTGTGAAGTATTGCGTGTGGAATAGAGCGCCACTGAATAAATTGCCTTATGCGGCACCAATGAGGCCGTTGACGCGGGTTCGAGCAGTTGTGTTTCGAGTTTTCCTGACTTCCACAACACTGCACCAATGCCGGCCGCAGTGACTAGAGCGAGGAATACAACAATGATGGTTCTGGAAATAGGTGAAATCAAAAGAAAAAGCCCGAATTTGGTGCTCTTACTATAAGGAAAACTATGCCTTGTGACTAGGTAATTTTGGCACACACGGCCTTTAATTTACTTACAAAACCCTAAAATGTTGAAATAAAACCAATATAAATCAATGCATTACGGCTGGCCTGCTTTTTGCCATATCAGTCGTGAAGGAACAAGATATGAGCGAACAAGCCCTCAGGCATGATCTGGACCGCAGAGACTACCGCATAGCCCCCCGACATGATGCGGAAACAGGGACATTGAACCGCTATGGCATGGTGGAAACATTGCGCCGTGAAATCGGGCGCTGCAAGCGCGGACTAAGTCGTGGTGGCGTACTGGTAAAAATCGAGATTGATAATTTACTGACGATTGAAAAGCAGCATGGCACTGAAGCCGCTATTTTTTGCATGCGGAATATTTTTACAACCCTGCAAGCGATGACGCGCCCTATGGATGTCCTCGCGCGTATCGAGCGGCATCACATTATGCTGCTCCTGCCTGAAGCTTATATCGATGTTTCATTGCAACGCTTGCACCGCATGGCGCGTGACCTGAACAGGCTGACATTTTTATGGAACGGCGCGCATATTCCCGTTGTTTCGAGTCTGTGTCTGAAAAACTACGATGCGCATACAGAATTTAAAGATCTTGTTTCGGATGAAGATGAGAGTGAAGAAGAAGGTGAAAGCCTACTTGATTACATTCTATTTCTGAACCGTTTTGATACGTCTGCCGACCCTCCCCGACCTTGACCCTGTAGGTAGATGTATCTGTTGCGCCCGGCTCCTGCTTCTCTCCCCCGACCAGCAGAGCCGGGCCTTTCTTTTAGGCCCTATTTCAAGCCAGCCGCCAGTTTTTCTTCGATTGTAGGGACAGCCTCTTCTTCAGGCTTGTTATCCATGGCTCTTTGCCACTGGAAGCGCGCTTCAATCTTCCGACCTGTTTTCCAGTACGCATCACCTAAATGATCATTGATCGTAGCGTCATACGGCATTAGTTGCGCTGCCTTCTCGAGCCACAGGACCGCCTTGTCCCATTCCTTCATCCGGTAATAAACCCAGCCTAATGAGTCAAGAATATAGCCGTCATCAGGACGCAGCTGGACAGCGCGTTGCAAATAGGAAACAGCTTTGTCCAGATTATTTCCCTTATCGGCCCAGCTATAGCCGATATAGTTTAAAATTTGTGGGTCGTCCGGCTTGAATTGCAATGCTTTTAATAAATCTTTCTCAGCACGTTTCCAGTTGCCCAAACGCTCGAGCGTCATACCGCGGTAATAATAGAGATACCAATAATCCTGTGGAACAGCATCAAGGAAATACCGGAAAGCCGCTTCGTAACACTGTAACGCTTCTTCAAAGCGCTCTGTATTGCGGAAGTAATCGCCAAGATTAATCAGTGAGTCCACATCATGATGCGTTTCCCCCAGATCCCGTAGAATAGCAACGCCTTCCCGCTCGGCGCCTGCCTCAAACATCAGCGTTGCAATATTCCGCTGAATATCAACAAATTCTTTAAGGCCATATTCTGAAGGAATTTTCTTCAATTCGGCAATTGCTTCACTCACGCGCCCGCGTGTTGCCTCGATTGTTGCAAGAAGTAAATGTGCCTCGGGTATCTCGGTCTCGGCCATCAGCGCCAGTTTCAGAAAAATAAATGTACTCTCTGCGCTTTGTTCATTGTAAAGCATCGAAGCGATATCAAAAAGCGCAAAGCCTACACCTTCCTTGACTGATTGGACAGGCTTGAAAGTAGAAAGAATCTGGTTCTGGTTGCTGATATCAGCAAGTGTAGAATCATATTTCTGCGCAACATCTTTCAAGTCATTACGCAACAAAGCTGCATCAAGACGGTTGCGCGCCCTTATAGATAACGGCCAATCAGTGGGGAGCTGCGCTGCTAACATTGCAATCTCATCTTTCTTCCCATCCAATTCCGCTTTCAGAATTTTATGATATAAAACCAGCGTTGAAACTTTAGGCGTTTTACGCACATCAAGCGGCCCGAGCCATGTATAGAGAAGCGGGCGTGAAATTTCAGCAAGCCCGCCATCCGGAATTTCCTCCAGCGTTTTGAGGGCCTTTTCATTTTCACCTGCATCTACAGCGCGGATGGCGTGATAAAAAAGCGGCAGGGTTTTGTCCTCTTCGGTTTTGAGTAATGCATCTGCCAGCAAATCAGCCTGATTATAATCTTCTGCCGCTATGGCAACAACGAGCGCGCGCCTCTGGACAGCTTCCCCTACATCGGGGTCCCGCATAATTTCCTTGATGTATTTATGCGTTGCACTCCAGTCTCCCTGATCTTGTGCAAAACGTGCCGCGAGATAAGCGCCCGATGTACTGGCCTGTGCAATCCCTGCCAAAGATACCGATGCAAGAAGGATGGAAAAGAAAAAACGCATAGTATGTTACATACCTGTATAGTTTGGCCCGCCGCCACCTTGGGGGACAGTCCAGTTTATATTTTGTGACGGATCTTTAATGTCGCAAGTCTTACAATGCACACAGTTTTGTGCGTTAATCTGGAAGCGTTTTTCTCCCGCTTCTTCAACAATCTCGTAAACGCCCGCAGGGCAGTAATATTGTGCTGGTTCGCCGTAGGCAGGCAGGTTGATCATCACCGGCACTGAAGGGTTTTCGAGCTTCAAATGCGAAGGCTGGTCTTCCTCGTGGTTTGTATTTGAAAGATAAACAGATGAAAGCCGATCAAACGTAATAACACCGTCCGGTTTCGGATATTCTATGGGCGCTACATCCTTGAGAAGGCTGATTTGTGCATAATCCGCCTTGTGTTTGATCGTGTAGGGCAGCAGCCAGCCGCCGAATGTCTGGAAAGCGGCATGCAGCAAGCCAAACCACAGGCCAAAATGGAAGCCAGGTCGAATATTGCGTGCGCGGTACAACTCACTCCAGACCCAACTTTTCTTAAGCCTCTCGGGATAATGGATGCATTCGCCACTGTCGTGTGTTTTTAAAAATTCAACAAGCGATTCGGCCGCGACCATGCCTGACTTCATTGCAACATGATTGCCCTTGATTTTTGGAACAATCAAAAACCCTGCCGTATCGCCTATCAACATGCCGCCGGGGAATGTTAACTTGGGTAATGATTGCAGCCCCCCCTCAACAAGTGCGCGCGCGCCATAAGCAATACGCTTCCCCCCCTCAAGCAACGGGCGAATAGCGGAATGCGTTTTAAAACGCTGCATTTCTTGGAAAGGTGAGAGTGTTGGATTTTTGTAATCAAGCCCCGTAACAAACCCGATAGAAACAAGATTATCACCGTAATGATATATCCAGCTGCCACCATATGTTTTTGTATCCATCGGCCAGCCAACTGTATGTGTGCAATGACCTTTACGGTGCCTCTCTGGCGGGATCTGCCATATTTCTTTCACGCCCAGCCCGTATGTTTGCGGGCATGAACTTTCCCGTAAATTATATTTTGCAATCAGTGTTTTTGTAAGCGAGCCGTGGCAACCTTCCGCAAAAACTGTTTGCTTCGCAATAATTTCAACACCCGGTGTAAAATGCGCCGTGCGTTCGCCGTCCTTGCCAATACCCATATCACCGGTCGCTACACCGATCACTTCATCGCGCTCGTTATAAAGCACCTCGGCAGCGGCAAAGCCCGGATAAATTTCAACACCCAATGCTTCCGCTTGTGTTGCCAGCCATTTGCCGAATGACCCGAGTGAAATAATGTAATTGCCGTGGTTATTCATTTGCGGCGGTAACGGCATTTTTATTTTGCCATTCTTTGTCAGAAATAGAAATTCATCTGACTTAATCTCCGTTTCAAGCGGCGCACCTTTTTCCTTCCAGTCGGGAATTAGTACGTTCAACGCCGTAGGCTGGAAGGCAGCACCAGAAAGCAAATGCGCACCAATTTCAGAACCCTTCTCCAAAATACAAACGGCAAGTGCGGGGTTCAGCTGCTTCAGACGGATGGCACAGGACAGGCCTGCAGGCCCGCCGCCAACGATTACAACGTCATAATTCATTTTTTCGCGGTCATTTCGCGTGGACATAATCTGGAATCCCTTGTTTTCAGCTAGTTTATCTTATATTTGTAATTCCTATAAGGGTAAAAAATGGGCCAAGCCGCACTGCATGAAGTATATAATATATTCGGCGTCACTGAATTTGTTAGTGACGTGGCTGGTGGCTTGCTGCAAACCGAAAATCTCCTTGATGAATTGGCACGTGACACAGCGGTAGAAAAAACACAGCAAACTGCCCCACCACCGGCAAAATCACGCATAGCAACAGGTGCTGCCATTGAGGATGCCGTAAAGCTCGCCCGCGCCGCGAACACACTCGATGAACTCGCCACCGCTATTGCCGGCTTTGAAGGGCTCGCTTTGCGCAAAACTGCCATGAATATGGTTTTTGCCGATGGAAACAGAAATGCAAAAATTATGCTGGTTGGTGAAGCGCCGGGTGCTGATGAAGACAGGCAAGGCAAACCGTTTGTTGGCGTAAGTGGACAGTTGCTCGATAAAATTCTTGCCTTCATTGGCCTGAGCCGTGCGAGCAATTTATATATTAGTAATATTCTGAATTTCCGCCCCCCCGGCAACAGAACGCCTTATGAAAGCGAGATGGATATATCGCTTCCTTTTATCGAGCGTCATATTGCACTCGTAAACCCAGCTATCCTTCTACTTGCAGGCAATACATCGTTAAAGACGCTTCTACGTAAAACAGAAGGCATTACGAAGTTGCGCGGCAAATGGCAGAAGTTCGAACCGAAATATCCAGAGCTATTTGATACGCCGCCCGATATTCTTTGCTTGCCAACATATCATCCGGCTTTTTTGTTACGCTCGCCCGATAACAAACCCCATGTCTGGCAGGATATTCTGGCGCTACTACAAAAAATGCGTGAACTGAAATTATAATGCCTGCAAAATTTCTTGCTCTGTTACTTTTACTTGCGTTCCCCTATACGGCATCTGCCGATACATTCTCTGAAGCGTTGGCGCGTCCTGTTTTATCACCCCTTGGTAAGAGCGCGCTCGAAAAGCTTGAAAAAAAATACAAAGATACAAAATTCGAAACCGCATGGGTTGATATCGAAGATCAGGAAATGCAAGTCCGCAGCTTTTATACCTCCTCAAAAAAAAGAAACGCCGCCACATTGCGCTCGATGAAAGGGTTGCGCGACGAAGTTGATAAACGCATTGCCAACGGCCAACCCACGAAAGCCCTTTACTTGATTAACGGCGACAAGCGTTTTTATGCTTTTGATAAGGTCGAGCAAGACGAAATGAAGGCCTATATCGCAGCCTCCTACCTCGCAGAAGACCGCGCCGAAAAAGCATTGAAGCTTGCCACACAAGCGCTGTCACGTAGCGATGAAAAAGTACCGCAGGCTGGTTGGATTGCGGGTCTGGCTGCATGGCGTACGGAGCGCTACCGCGATGCCGCCCGCTATTTCGAGCAAGCAGCAAAATCACCTTACGCTTCAAGCTGGACAATCTCGGCCGCCGCCTACTGGGCCGCTCGGGCACACTTAAAATTCGATGACTATGAAACCCACATTAAAATGCTACAGCAAGCAGGACAACACCCGCGTACATTTTACGGTATGCTGGCGCTACGCTCTCTCGGGCTTGATTTCGCTTATAATTGGGAACTGCCGCTCTTTACAGATGCTGCCCGTAGCAAATTGCTAGGCGATAAAAAAACAGCGGCACTTGTTTATTTTCTGGAGAGCGGGCAAGAAAAACTCATTGAAAAATCGGTCCGCGCGCTCCCTCTAACTCTTGAAGAAGGTGATGCGGCGCGCATTCTTTCTGCGCTCTTGCATTACCGCGCCTATGAAATGGCATACCGCTACGCCAACCGCTACGCCGCCGAGAAAAATTTCTATTTTGACGCTGCGCTTTACCCATGGACAACATGGGTAAAAGAGGATGACTTTAAAGTTGATACTGCGCTTGTTCACGGCTTTATGCGCCAAGAATCACGCATGGACCCGAACGCGAAAAGCGGCGCCGGTGCCCTCGGGCTTTTACAACTTCTACCTGATACAGCCAAAGCACTGGATAAAACTATAAAAGCCGAGGATTTATATAAACCAGCCGTTAACATCACACTGGGGCAAAAATATTTGCAAAAGCTTCTTGATGGTGGGAATGTGCGCGGCAATCTTTTTGACCTCGCAATTGCCTATAACGCGGGACCGGGTAAGCTGGCCCGCTGGAAAGATGATTTGAAGGCGATTGATGACCCGCTTCTTTTTATCGAACTGATCCCATCGCCTGAAAGCCGCGCCTTCATTGAGCGCGTCCTCCGGAATTACTGGATTTACCGGATCCGGAATAATCAACCTACCATCACGCTTGATTCCGTTGCGGGCGGCAATATTCCGCGCTATCAGGCGGACTAGCCCTGATTCATTTCTAGACAAAACGCCTGTAAAAACGCTAAAAATAATCCCTAATTACAATTATTTACGGATGTTTTTATGAAAACTGTTGCCGATATTCGCGAAGCCTTCCTCTCTTATTTCGAAAAGCAGGGCCATACACGTGTCGCATCATCCGCGCTTGTGCCACACAACGACCCGACAATGATGTTCACCAACTCGGGCATGGTACAGTTTAAAAACGTATTCACAGGTGTTGAAACACGCCCCTACACACGCGCAACAACCGCACAAAAATGTGTGCGGGCGGGCGGTAAGCATAACGACCTTGATAATGTCGGCTACACAGCACGCCACCATACTTTCTTCGAGATGATGGGAAATTTCTCGTTCGGTGATTACTTCAAAGAAGAAGCGATTAACTACGCATGGGAACTTGTGACAAAAATTCTGGATATGCCAAAGGACCGTTTGCTGGTCACCGTGCATACATCAGACGAAGAAGCCGCAACTCTTTGGAAAAAAATTGCGGGCTTCCCTGACTCAAAAATTATCCGCATCCCAACCGATGATAATTTCTGGCAGATGGGCGATACAGGCCCTTGCGGCCCTTGCTCCGAGATATTCTTTGATCAAGGCGACAAGCTAAAAGGCGGCCCACCAGGATCGCCCGATGAGGATGGCGATCGTTACCTTGAGTTCTGGAACAACGTTTTCATGCAGTTCGAACAGTTTAATGATGGCCGACCACGCATACCTTTGCCTAAGCAGTCTGTTGATACAGGCCTTGGCCTTGAACGTACCGCCGCGCTTATTCAAGGCAAAACTTCAAACTATGATATTGACCTGCTACGCAAAATTATCGAGCACAGCGCAGACATTACAGGCGTTTCACCGGACGGCGCGCAAGCAGCGTCACACCGCGTGATTGCTGATCACCTTCGCTCTGCTGCCTTCTTGCTCGCTGATGGTGTGATGCCTTCAAACGAGGGGCGTGGTTACGTGCTACGCCGCATTATGCGCCGTGGTATGCGCCATGCACATTTGTTGGGCGCAAAAGAACCGTTAATGTATCGCTTGTTCCCGACCCTGCTTTCTATGATGAGCGAAGCCTACCCCGAAATCAAACGCGCGGAAGGACTCATCACCGAAACATTGAAGAACGAAGAAACACGCTTCAAGCGCACACTGGAAACAGGTTTGCGTTTGCTGGATGAACAATCCGGCAAGCTTGGGGACGGGCAGATTTTCTCGGGCGAAACGGCGTTCAAACTTTATGATACTTATGGCTTCCCGCTGGACCTCACGCAAGACGCGCTGAAGGCTCGTAACATCAAGGTAGATGTTGATGGCTTTAACAGCTCAATGGAAAAACAAAAAGCCGAAGCCCGTAAAAACTGGGCGGGCAGCGGCGAGAAAGCAACGGATACGCTCTGGTTCAGCGTACTTGAAAAAAACGGCCCAACCGAATTTTTAGGCTACGAGAAAGACAATGCCGAAGCCGTTGTACAAGCCATTGTAAAAGACGGCGCACTGATTGAAACCGCTAAAGCCGGTGAGACCGTTGGCATCCTCACTAACCAAACCCCTTTCTATGGGGAAAGCGGCGGTCAGGTTGGTGATTGCGGCATTATCACGGTCGGCAAAGATACAACAATGATTGTCACCGAAACGCAAAAATACTTAGGCAAGCTTTTTGTCCATTACGGGCGCATCGAGCGTGGCAGCCTGAAGAAGGGTGATGCTGTGGATATGCGTATTGATACAACACGCCGCAACGCCATCCGTGCAAACCACTCGGCCACACATTTGCTTCATGAAGCACTGCGCGAGCTTGTCGGTACGCATATTGCGCAAAAAGGATCACTCAACGCACCCGACCGCACACGTTTTGATATCAGCCAGCCTGTTGCACTGACGGATGAGCAACTCCGCGCTGTAGAAGATATGGTGAACGCTGAAATTCAGGCAAACACGCCTGTTGTTACACGCCTGATGCCCGTTGAAGAAGCGATTGAAAGCGGTGCGATGGCCCTCTTTGGCGAGAAGTACGATGCCGAAGTGCGCGTGGTAAGCATGGGTACACAAAAAGAAGGGGCAAACCATAGTTTCTCTGTCGAGCTTTGCGGCGGTACGCACGTAAAGCAAACGGGCGATATCGGCCTCTTTAAAATTATTTCTGAAAGCGCAGTTTCCGCTGGCGTGCGCCGTGTAGAAGCCGTCACAGGCTTTGGCGCCTTGGCTTACTTGCGCGAGCTGGAAGAAAAAGTACAAACAGCTTCTGCTGCCGTTAAAGCCTCACCTGCTGAACTTGTTGACCGCGTAAAAGCATTGGCAGACGACAAGAAAAAGCTTGAGCAAGAAGTTGCCAACCTCCGCCGCCAGCTTGCAACAGGCGGCACAGGCGCGCCACCCGAGATCAAGGAAATAAACGGTGTTAAATTTATTTCAAAAGTGTTGGCCGATTACCCACCCGGTGATTTAAAGCCCATGGTTGATGATTTGAAGAGCAAGCTTGGTAGCGGCGTTATTGCGCTTATCTCGACAAATGACGGCAAGGCCTCGATTGTAGTAGGCGTTACCGCGGACCTTACCGGACGCTTTAATGCCGTTGACCTTGTAAAACTCGGCGCGGAGGCCTTAGGCGGCAAAGGTGGCGGTGGTCGCCCCGACATGGCCCAAGCTGGCGGCACCAACGGCGCAGCAGCCAACGATGCCGTGAGCTCAATTGAAAAAGCCCTCGCCGGATGACCGCTGACATAAAATTACTAGAGCGGGAAATCACCAAAGCTGAGCTTGATATCATGGATCAAGATTTTCTAAATCTTGGCATGAAATACAATGCCCATGAAGGTGACCCAAAACGTTTTAGCTTCGTTGCTGAACTCGATGGTAAAGCTATAGGCCTTGTCAGTGGTCTCACCTATTACAGCTGGTGCTTTTTAAGCGATCTTTGGCTTGAAGAACCTTACCGTAAGATGGGCCTCGGCGCGAGGCTGCTAAGCATGTTCGAAGAGCGCATTGCAGGTGCTGGCACTAAAAAAATTTATACGTGGACGGCAGGCTATGAAGCTCCCGGTTTTTATAAAAAGCAGGGCTATGTGGTCTTCCACGAACTTGAAGACTACTACCCAAGTGGATATAGCCGCGTGGGCTTAAGAAAGAACCTTAAGTGACGTTATGAACATCACCATTATTCATGGCACAAGGGGATCACCGAACATAAACTGGTTTCCGTGGGCGCGGGAAGTTTTTACACAAGCTGGTCATACAGTTCATATTCCCGCTATGCCGACACCGGAAAACCAAACCGCGCAAAACTGGCTGGAAGTTTATAATACATTACCCCCTGCCGATATTCTGATAGGCCATTCGATTGGCGCAACATTTCTACTCCATGTTTTACAGCACGCGAAAAGCCCCGTTAAAAAATCTATCTTTGTTGCGCCTGTGATGGGTGATATCGATTTCCCTGAATATGATGCGCTGAATAAAAGCTTTTGGGATTTCCCGTTTGACTGGGCACATATAAAGGCGATGGCAGGAGATATCACAATTCTTCACGGCGATAATGACCCCTATGCGCCCCTCACGCACCCGCAAAAACTCCGCGATTTAGTAGAAGGCGACTACAGCATTATTAAAGATGGCGAGCATCTAAATGGCGAAGCTGGCTTTACCGAATTTCCAATGCTTGCAGACATCATCAACCTCTCCATACGACCATTAAAAGCAGAAGATACAGAAATAATTGCGGAAGCATTCTCAGAGCAAGGATGGAATAAACCTGCAAGCCAGTATGAACGATATTTAGAACAGCAGACGAGCGGCAAGCGCACGACCCTTGTTGCGCTGAAAGATAATGTCTTTGCTGGCTATGTAACTATTCTTTGGGAATCGCACTATGCGCCCTTCAGAGAAAATAATATTCCCGAGATTAGTGACTTGAATGTACTAAAAAAATTCCAGCAGCAAGGTGTTGCCACGCAATTGATACGCGCAGCAGAAAAAATGATTGCTAGGAAATCACCCACCCTCGGTATTGGTGTTGGGCTTTTGAAAGATTACGGGAACGCACAAAAACTCTATTACAGGCTGGGCTATGTGCCAGACAGCAACGGTGCCACATATAATTGTGAGCCTATTGAACACGGTGCACGGCGCCCTGTTGATGATGATTTAGTGCTTTGGCTGCGAAAAGCGATTTAATTTTAAGCCACTGAAATGAAACAGTTTTTCTATTAAAAAATTGACATATTGTATAAAAATGTTATTCTGTGCCTCGATTTATTAGAGGAAAAAATGGCTGCACAGCCCACCATCTCCAAATTTAAACGCGCCAAAGACAATTTTGAGGCGCACAAACACGCGATTGAAACAGCACGGAATATCCGCGCGCTTTATGAAGCATTGCGTGCTGCCGACCATGACAATAGCAAACTTAATCCGAAAAGACTTTTCAATCCCCAAGCGCTAAAGGAAAGTTTTGGTAAGGGCTGCCGTGTACAAGAATCTTTGGCACAACTGCAGGCAATAGCCCTTCAAAGACTTAATGAATTCGCAATCAAGAATTTCGGCTACACAAGCTCTTATGGTTTTTTGATTGGCATTAAAAACTCAATTGACGATACAATGAACCTCATTGAGGAAGAAGTCGTAGCCAACCGCAATACGGGTATTCCTGTGACACTGGCCAGCCTGGAAACTGCAGACGCAATAATACAATGTTACAAAAATATAAAACTTCTTTGCGCACAAATTGAACGCTGGCCCGAACATATTGCGGCCACCGCGCCCACCCTCCAAAAAATTGGTGAAAATAGAGTCAAATGTGAGGACGAGCTTTCACCTGACTTTATTTCACTTGCAACACCTCCTGTTTTTGCAGATACGAGTGATCTGCTAGAAGCTGCTCTACAGGAAATGGAAGCCGCATTTTACGCCTTTGCCCGCTATGGCTACCCGCAGGGAATGGATTATTTTGCGAGTGCTGGCGCGCCTGCCGTACCCTTACCTCCTGTGGGCACTAAATAGCAACAGCCCCTCTGGGCAGATTGCCAACTTCATGTTCTAATAGAGGTATGAAA
Organism: Alphaproteobacteria bacterium; assembly: GCA_016125135.1. Taxonomy (GTDB): domain Bacteria; phylum Pseudomonadota; class Alphaproteobacteria; order Micavibrionales; family Micavibrionaceae; genus RI-185. Next base: position 130,025 of record WGMJ01000003.1, read on the forward strand.
ACGCACCGCCTGCTTTGGCCAACCTTCTGGACAATCGTGGCTTTTGCAACGCTTGTATGCCTAGGCGTATGGCAACTACAGCGGCTTGAATGGAAAACAGCTTTAATTAAAGAATTGAATAGCGCCTATCAAGAAGATCCGGCACAAACAAATCTGACTTACCAGAAACTGCAGGAGCTGCCTGAAGGAAAAATTTTGCGCGGAACATTGCAAGGCGTTGCAAAGCCTGACCACCTGACATGGCTTGAAATGCGTCCGTGTAATGGATTGCTTGGATCGGATGCATTGCTGCCTGTCAAAACGCTTGATGGATATATATGGCTTAACCTTGGTTGTGTTAGCTCCTATAACCGTGGTGCTGTTGATAAGATGATTACCGCGCGCCACAACCTTATTCGTGTAGACATTAAAGGGATTGCACTTGCCCCGCGGAAAGCAGCTTTCAAACCCGAAAATAACGCCGAAGAAAACGAATGGTACCAGTTTGATGCGCAGGCGATGGCAGATAGCGTGGAGATCAACGATATTGCCCCCATATTGGTTATAGCCGAAGAAAAACTGGCAAAGGGCCGTGACGAGATTATCCCCTATAGCGAGCACATTATGCCCGCAAATAATCACCTGCAATATGCGATCTTCTGGTTCACCATGTCATTGGTGCTATGGGTAATTTATTATTTCCGCTTTATCAGGAAATCTGCTTCCTGATAACGGCCGGAACGCCCGCAACAAGCACGTTGGCTGGAACGTTTTTTGTAACAACGCTCCCCGCCGCAACAACAGAGTTTTTGCCAACAGTAACCCCCGGCAATATAACCGCATTCGCACATACCCAGACACCGTCTTCAAGTACAACCGGTGCAGAATTGTGCGGGCGGGGCATTGTATAATTTGAATAAACTAGGGAATCACTTGTTACAACAGCACCTGGTGATAAAACAACGTGTTCGCCCAGCGTAATGCCGCCACGGCCCATTAGTTTTACGCCCGCGTTGACGGCAACATAATTCGCAAACGTTATATTTTCCGGATGGTCAATATAAATGCTGCCATAGGCACGTAATGTATGCCCGCACTCTTTAAGGATATTTGTCAGCCAGAACTCGCGTGCGGCCTTGCATGTGCGGTAATGGATGCGCTTGATGAATCGGAAAAGCGGTTTCATGCTTCCAGTGTATAAAAATTATGACACTTTAGATAGAGGGCCTGACAACGCTTAAAACCTTGAGATATTCAGGCGGCTCGCCAAATGTGCCTTCCCAGCCCTTCTCGCGTACAGCCTGCTCGATGACAGAAAGGTCACAAGAGAGATCCCGCTTGCCTTGCTTCAGCAACGACATGAATTTTTCAACAAAATCTTCATCCTGCCGCGAACGACGTTTCAGGAGCGATATTTGGTCATCTGAAATAGCCATTTTTACTGCCAGCACATCAATACCCAGTTCAACGATTTCATCCTTGCTATTGCCCGACAAATTCGGTGTCCGCAACGAAACCTGATGGTCAACATTCTGCCCGTATGTCGGGCCAATCGCAGATGCATGGATTTTGTGCTGTGAGATACCCCAACGCTCATAGCTGAAGGCTACCATACTGTAAACACGTTCAATATCCGCACCATCAAAGCGGCAGCCCTCATCTGTCAAACAAGCTGAGAACACTTCTGTTGCATTATAACGGCGCTCACCGTTGCGTGTTGGCATACGCACATAAAGCATCTGCTTCGCTATATAATTCATCTGTGCAAAGGTGCGCTGCAAAGCATCTTCATCATTCTGGATGACTTTGCCATTTGCATCTTTAGGCATAAGCTCGGCTGTCGGCTTGTTCGCCATCACTTTTTTGAGTGCTTCGATAGGGTCCATAACGCCCATCAGGCCATGCTTCATCATATAATGCATGAGGCCAATCTGGATTTCTTTCGGCAAATGGGCGTTCAGGTTGATTGTGCCGGAATGCAAATCGCCACCGAATGTTGCGTAAGCGTTACGCGCTTCATCGAGGTTCGGGTTGGCAATTGCCATTTTCCCTTCAACATTTGCCATCATCATGACGAGGACCTGGCGGGCGCGCGCCTGAATGTTCTCGTAGGCAACTGTATGTTCAGGGTAAGCAGCAGAAACAAGTGCTGTGATCTCGGGGTATTTTTCTTTTATCTCGGCTTGTTTTTTATCAAGCTCTTCACGTGTATATAAACCAGGCTTTAAATTCAGGAAGGTTTTTACCTCAGTGAACATCTCTTCTTTGCGCACCGGGTCAATTTGCGTGGTATCTTCAACCGCAAACAGGAATGCATAAAAATCAAGCATATCCTGCACGTTACGGTTTTTGTGAACGCCGCCGATCCCCTTGGTATTCGCATCCCCTTCAATCAGGAACCGTGCAGCCTCTTTCGTTTCATCAGAACTATTGCTTGTGCCCATATAAACAGTCGAAAGCATATGGCGCATACATTCTTCATAGGCCGCTTCTTCGCCGCCGCTCTTATAGGCAGCAAGCACTGCATTCTTATATGGGAGGTGCTTCATTTCCTTGAAGAAGCCCTCAACGCCGAGATCCTTGAAGCCAAGCCGCACCGTAGCAGAAACCATAACGCAATTGAACGCTGAATCCGCACCACCCGAGAGTGCCTCCATAATGCCGCGCGTTTTGTTTTTGCGCATATAATCAAACAGCCACAGGGCCGTCATGCGGATAGATTCTTCTGCCTCGCGATACATGTTTTCAGGTGCGTCCCATGCACCTTCGGCCGTAAGCCAAGCAAGTGTGCCTGCAGGCGCTTGTGCGGCGTTGGTGAAATCATGCTTGAGCGCGATATCGTGTGGCACAGACTCGTCCGAATACGGGAAAGCACTAATCGGCACAGTTGATGTTGTTGCTTGCACGCGGCCAAACCCAAGACGATGGCCAGAGCTGAGAACTTCATCACCCACCACAACCAAACGGTGGCCAAACTGAGCGAATGTTGAACCACTGCTGCCTACGCCATCAGTATCAACCACCACTTCGGCATATTTGCTAGCGGCCAACTTATCAAGCTCGACATGTGAATCGAGTTTGAGTGGCGATGGCGGGCTGGCATTGGCAATAAGGAGGAGAAGCCCCTCTTGGCCTTCTGCAGCATCTGAAATCATCGGGATAATATTATCTTTTGCGTAGCGATCATTGGTGTAAGGCGCGCCATCAAAACGCGTTGCAACCCATTTCTCTTCGCAAATAGCTTGTGCGATATTAATAGCCCATGTGCCATCTGTTACTTGAATAATCGGGCGGCCAAACAGAACCTTCTCGTCACCAAAGGAAATCTCGAGTGTACCGAAATGTTTATTCCCTGGTACGCGATCATCAATCTCCATATCCCACTGCGAGAAATAACGGTCCTCGTAGCCACGGCCATCATTATAGAGATTTGTTTTTGCCGTAATGCCTGCAACTTTGCCACCAACTATGAGCGACTGGACATTGAAGGGCTTGTTCATGCGGTCATAAAGCGCGTGTTTGGTATGCGTTGCGAATACGCCGTCCTTCGGAATATCGCGCATCTGCAAACGCCATGGGTGGCCGACAGAAATAATCAGGTTCGGGTTTTTTGCATGCGCATACGCCGCGATATCACGCAGCAAGGATTCTATTTTATCGTTATCGGTTTTCTGGAAGTCGTCGCCGCAATCATAGCCCGTGATCGTCAGTTCCTCGAGCGCGAGTACGTCACTGCCTTGTGAGGCAGCCTCATCAATAGCGGCGTAAATATTCGCCATATTGCGCGGAAAATCCATCGCCGTCTGGTTCAGCGAGGCTTGTGTCACTTTTAATGATATTGTCATGGCACTAGACATAAAATAGTCCGCAATAAAAGGCAATCAAAAAAGGGGCCGACCTCAGTTTGCCCCTTTTTCCTATATAAAACAATGCGGTTTTGCCTACCTTACTCGGTCACTTTCCGGCGGTCAGCGGCGTATTTACCGGCAAACAGCTCGTCCGAGAAAACGTCTTCCCAGGCGCCCTGTGTCGAGGCTTTTGAATACTCGGTTGCGCGGTTTTCAAAGAAGTTCGTATGCTCGGCACCGTTCATCATGATGTCCATCCAAGGCAGCGGGTTTTTCTCGATGCCGAAGATCGGCTCGAGGTTCAACTGCTGCAAACGGCGGTCCCCGATAAAACGGATATATTGCTTCACTTCCTCAGCCTGCAGACCTTCAACACCGCCCAGCTCGAATGCAAGGTCAATGAAGTTGTCTTCGAAGCCGATAATTGTACGGCAGCAATCTGTAATCTCGTCTTTCAGATCCTGATCCCAGATATCTTTATTCTCGTGCACGAAGGCGTTGAATAGTTTGATCATTGAAAGACAGTGCAAGGTTTCATCACGCACAGACCATGTTACGATCTGCCCCATACCCTTCATTTTATTGAAGCGCGGGAAGTTCATGAGAATCGCAAAAGAGGCGAATAATTGCAGGCCCTCAGTAAATGCGCCAAACATCGCCATTGTTTTTGCAATGTCACGGCGGGATGCCATAGAGGCGTTCTGCATATAGTCGAACTTGTCTTTCATCGCCTTGTATTTCAGGAAGGCTTGATATTCAACTTCCGGCATACCGAGCGTATCAAGCAAGTGCGAATAGGCAGCGATGTGAACTGTTTCAATGTTCGAGAAAGCGGAGAGCATCATCTGCACTTCAATGGGCCCAAAGACTTGTGAGTAATGCTTCATATAGCAGTTATTCACTTCAACATCGCTCTGCGTGAAGAAGCGCATGATTTGCGTCAGCAGGTTTTTCTCGCCCGGTGTGAGCTTCTGTTTCCAGTCACGCACGTCTTCTGCCATTGGCACCTCTTCCGGTAGCCAGTGAACGCGTTGCTGTGTCAGCCATGCTTCGTAGCACCATGGGTACAGAAACGGCTTATAGACATGGCGCTCCTGTAAAAGAGGGGATTTTGCGTTTGTTACGTCGTCAGTTATTACAGCCTTCGCGGCAGCACCTTGAGCCATGTTTTTCTCCTTATTTTTCTCAGATTAGGGCGGGTTTGCGGGGAGATGCGAGTCATTATTACGATTCGTCCCCAGAGATTTAATACTATATATAGTATGCCAATAAGTCAATCTATAACTATATATAGAATATTTTCTTATTGCTATATTGCTCAGTCCTGATAATTAAGTCTGAACGCACAATAACAAAAGGGAGTCGCTATGCAGGTGATGGATTTATATGAAGAATTTTTTCCAAAGGTTCTCGATAAAATAAAAATTTCAACAGTGCGGTTTGGTCACAGAGATGATAGCCACCTCCCTCTTGGCTTCACACAGATCAATGCAACAAAAGGTCAGGCGGACAGTATTGTTGTTGATGTAACGAACAAGATTTATAAAACCTTCGGCACTTTAACAGAAGAAGACGCGATTAACGATGGCTTCAATTCTCTGCAAGAATTAAAAGATGTTATTCTGGCGATATACAAAGATCGTGGCGTAACTGACGACAGCGCAGTAACAATCGCTTACTTTGATGTACAATATGTGATGCAGGGTGTGCGCCCAAACGCACCAAAAGCGGCAGAGTTAAAACCGTAGCAACTAGCCACCAACCCCTTATGGTTTACCCAAAAACTTTTAAACAAGGGTAGTTTGTATCCACAGGAATGACCCCAAAGTTTTTTGCAACACTGGCTGTAAATGTTGGGTCAATGCCGCCGTAACGATGCAAAAGCTGGCTATACACCATTATAAATACGGGGCCGTGCAAGGGATATGCTCCGCCATCACTTAAATGCTTCACCAATGCGTGCGCCATTTCATGCAAAACAACAAACTTGCATAAGGGCGCAGCTGTCTTTGTGCCAATAATCTCCCCTGAAGTGTTTAATAAATCAACCCAGCCAAATTTTTCTGCTGCGCAAACACCCTTGTTTTCTTTAATAGCATTCGCAAAGCACAGTAAATCCTCTTTACCTGCATAAAAAGCCAATGTAGTTGCGCCCTGTCGCCTTATAATCTCTCCGGTATCAAAACGAACTTTTGAAATTTTTATGCCGTAGTCTGCTTCAATTTGATTAACTAAAGCAAGCGCTTCATCTTCCTCGATATGGTCAAATAATTCTGGCGCAGCACATCCAATGAGAGCTTTCTCGAATGCATAGACTTGCTCTGCCTGATCAAGGCTAATATTGGTATCAAACGAAGAAGCAAACATGAATGCAGACTGCACATTATCATCATTTGATTTTACGTTGCCGTCTTCTCTGGCAAACAGCCTCAAGTAATGTAATGCATCATCCTCACTGTCCGTAAAAAATCCGGCGGAACAATTCTCGCCTGTACGCGGTAAAATGAAAGCGCCATAACCTGCCTGAATTCGAAATGGTAAGGTAGATTTTTTATGGAGTGTGCCAGGATGGTCACCCCAAAGAATATTCTTAACCAATTTTTCGGCAGCAGCCTCCGCATTAAAACTGACGGCAACACAACATAAATCTCTGAACGAGTCGTAGTGTACGTCGAGTATTTCAAATTCTGCAGTTGTAGAGGGTTCACCAATCATGTCGGGAACCTAGCAAATATATTAAATTATGTCAATTAAAAACACTGAACCCGTAATGTTTCAGCCACCTAAGGTCACTTTCAAAAAAAGTACGCAGATCAGGGATTCCGTATTTCAGCATCGCCACACGCTCCACGCCCATACCAAAGGCAAAGCCCTGATATTTCTCGGGGTCGATGCCGCAATTTTTGAGAACATTCGGATGCACCATGCCGCAACCCAGAATTTCAAGCCAGTCATCACCCTGCCCAAGCTTGAGTTCGCCACCTTTACGTGAACAGCCAATATCCATTTCAGCGCTTGGCTCTGTGAACGGGAAGAAGCTGGGGCGGAAACGCACTTTCAAATCAGGGATGTTGAAATAGCTGCGCACGAAATCCATCAGGCAGCCTTTCAAATGGCCCATATTGGTTTCGGTATCAATCACCAAACCTTCCATCTGGTGGAACATCGGGGTATGGGTCATGTCATAGTCCGAGCGATAGGTACGGCCCATACAGATTAATTTTAAAGGCGGCTTTTGTTCCTGCATCGCACGGATCTGAACCGTTGATGTATGTGTACGCAACAAACGCTTTGTTGCGTCTGCTGCATCCGGCAAATAAAATGTATCGTGCATTTCACGTGCAGGGTGCCCGGGCGGGAAGTTGAGTGCTGTAAAATTATGGAAGTCATCTTCGATATCAGGGCCTTCAGCTAGTGCGAACCCCATGTCGGAAAAAATTGCGAGCAGTTCTTCCATCGCTTGTGAAATCGGGTGAACAGCGCCTTTTGTTTCAGGCTTCACAGGCAATGAAATATCAATAGTTTCAGTTTTCAGTTTTTCTGCCAATGCTGCGCGCTTCAAAACCACCTCACGCGATTCAATAGCAGACGCAACGGCATCCTTCACGGCGTTCCATGTGGCTCCCGCTTCTTTGCGCTGATCTGGCGCCAGAGACCCGAGCGTTTTCATGCCCTCGGTAATTGCGCCTTTTTTGCCAAGCACAGCAACGCGGATATTTTCAAGTGCGCTTAAATCATTTGCGGCTTCGATTTGCGCCAGAGCTTCTGTTTGAATTTTTTGTGCTTCTTGCATAGTGTTTTATTTCTTATTACCGGTTAATATATCATCTTCGCTGGGCGCTGCGTTAATCGTACTGAATTCTGCCACCAGCGCATAGGCCACAGCAAGTAATGTTGGCCCGATAAAGAGGCCGATAAACCCGAACGCAAGAACACCACCGAAAACACCGAGCAAAACAAGCAGTAGCGGCAATGAGCTGCCAAGGCTGATGAAGTAAGGGCGTATAACATTATCAATAGAGCTGACCATCAAACCCCAGAGCAACATGAAAATACCCATGCCGATCTGGTCATCCATAAAGAGCCATATCGTTGCTGCGCCCCAAATAAGTGGCGGGCCAACGGGAATAAAAGAGACAAGGAACGTTACCAAACCAAGGAGTGCTGCTGCCGGTATGCCGGCAATAGCAAACCCGATACCCGCAACCGTACCTTGCACAAGCGCGGTTACCAGAAGCCCGTAAACAACACCAATCATGGTGCGTTTTGTAATATCCAGATAACGACGGCCACGTGTGCCAACAAAACGGTCAAGCAGGATATTCAGCCGGTCAACAAAAGTGTGCCCGTACAAAAAGAAAAAGAACGCCAGCAAAATACCGAGCGAAAGATCTGTCAGGCCACGGCCAATTGCTGCACCCGCGCTGATAAAAAATTGCGATACGGCCGTGCCGTGTGTTTGAACAAGTGTCTGTAAGTCAGCCGCGCTTGTTAGATATTCGTCCCAGAATTCACCTAAATAGCTGCCGATAATTGGCAATGTTACAAGCCATTCGGGTGGTGTTTCAGAACGTTCGCCGAAGGCCTCTAGCAGTAATTTGTGCACTGATGAAAAATTATCAGCAGCACTTGAGCCCAAGAAGAGGAGTGGAACAATAAAGCAGAGCGCGACAACAAGCGTCATGCCAAAGGCCGCCAGAACAGAATGTACTTTTAGTTTTTTCTCGAGCCAGACATACCCGGGCCAAGTCGTAAGACAAAGAATAGCGCCCCAAACAAGAGCTGGAATAAAGGGGGAAAGAACTGAAAAACAGCCCCATGCAAGAAGCGCCAGCGCGAGACCGACGGTAACGATGCGAAAATATTTGTCTGTGCTTTGTTCCATGATTCCAAAACGTAGAAAGAAAAAGGGCCGCTTTCGCGGCCCTTGCTTAATTTTTCTTAGGCCGCTTTTTTCAGCGCTGCCTGCGCCTGTTTGGCAATGGCTTCGAAAGCCGCGATATCATTCACGGCCAGCTCAGCCAAAATCTTGCGGTCAACTTCGATACCAGCTTTTGCAACACCGCCCATGAATTGGGAGTATGTCAGGCCAAACTGGCGTGATGCCGCATTGATACGCTGGATCCACAGACTGCGGAAATCGCGCTTCTTATTGCGACGGTCACGGTAAGCATATTGAAGCGCCTTTTCAACGCGCTCGAGTGCCGGACGGTAGCAATTACCGGAACGACCACGATAGCCTTTAGCAAGCTTCAGAACTTTTGTGTGTCTCGCATGGGCGCGAGGACCTGATTTACGTGCGCGTGACATTATGCAGCTCCCTTCTGGGCTTTAGTTTCGGCAGCAGCTTTCTTAAGCGCGAACGCCAGCGCCTTGCGGGCTTTTGCATTTCTCTTTTTGCCTTTGGTGTTATGGGGCAACCAGTTTTTCAGCACTTTTTCCTCGTCAGCCTTGAACATGACTGTCATGGAACGCTTTTTACGGTTGGCGGATGCACTTTTATTGAGCATCAGGTGGCGACAGTTGGCTGGTTCAGCCTTCACTTTGCCCGTACCTGTTACTTTAAAGCGCTTTTTGGCAGCGCTTTTGGTTTTCATCTTCGGCATTTTCTTCTCCATTTTCAATGGGTTAAGACAGACCCCCGAGGCAGCCGATACGAGCCAGAGGATCAACAAGAGGCTTTTATAGGGAGTTTAGGCCTAAGAATCAAGAAATATCGACTTCTCTTTTATTGACTCATTGAGCCTCCTCATATATAAATATGTAAAAAAGAGGGTCGATTATGCAAGCTATTAAACTAAAGTTTCTAAGTTCTAGCGTTATCTCACAGCATGCTGAGGGCGGAGCGAGCGTTTCTCGCTACGAGATCAAACAAACGACAAAACCTGCCAAAATTAACCTTATTATGAGCGAGACTCGGGTTGAAAGTGCTGGTGACTGGTTTGACCACCGAGGTTCAATCGCTAGATTTGCTACAAGCGATAAATCATCAGAATTATACGGCAAGGTATCCCTGAGAAGCGGGTGTTTGAAAAATGACTTTATACAAATTGTAGATGCTCTCGTAGACAAAATGACCGGAAGGCCTGGAAGACTAAATATGCAAGTAAAGTTACCGGGTCTTTGGGGTCAAAAGATACGCGTCCATAGTGTGGATTCGCTGAGAGCAATAGGCGGCCATTTACCTGAAACTAGGCCCGCATAAAAATTATCGAAGCTTCGATAAAAACTCTGCAGTATGGTGCAACACCATCTGGCGGATCCCCGCTTGGGGTAGGCCGTAGGATCCTTTTTCGTAAACCGTTACTTCGAGGCGTGGCGCATTAATATTTTCCTTCGCCCAGTCAGCTTGTGAAACAGGCACGCGGTGATCATCAGAACCAATATGGATCGTCATCGGCATTTTTATTTTCAGTGATTCGGCGGACGGTAACTCATCTGCCAGACTGCGTGCCAGCGCTTCAATCTCTTCATTCGTAATGGAGGGCTTGTATTGCGCAAGGTCAACACCATGCGCTGAAAAACCTTCTCCCGTCTGCCAGAGCGGGTAAAGCGCCACAAAAGATTTTACGTGTGTATCACAAACATCAAGCGCGATCTTGGCCGACAACCCTTCGGCGATAATCGCAATGTCTTCCACATTCACTGTATCCTTCAGCCACAGCCTTACATCTTCTATATCTTCACAAATCTGCTCAGGCCCGAAATGTTCGGGCCTCTCGGCGCTTTCACCAAAGCCGGAAAAATCAAACGCGAGTGAACGAAAACCTTTTTTTGCCAAAGCTGTTTGCATTTCGGTAAAAATATCGGCCGCACCCTTCTTCATACCCGGTAGATCATGCAACAGTAAAACAGCTGTATCACGCATCCACGGAATAATATTGCCTTCCTCACCGAATTTCTCAGCAGGCAAAACCAGAAAGCCGCTGAGAAAACGGTTATCACGTGTTGTAATTTTGACAATTTCGGTCTTCATAATCGCCTATTATTCTAAGAGATAATTCTGAACAACTTCATAATAAAAAGCCCGCCAAAAGGCGGGCTTTTTGGGCTATAACAATATTAGTATTTAACGGAGCACCCGTAAGGCTCTGTTGAAGCTGTTTCAGGCTTTTTACCTTCTTTTAAGGCATTCAGCGCTTCACGCACGTAGTTTTTAGATGTCGGAATAACGTCTTGCTGTGCACTCTTATTATCATCAATTGCACCGGCATAAACAAGGACACCATCCTGATCGATTACAAACATGTGCGGTGTTGTTTTTGCATCATATTTGCGGCCCAACTCACCCGAAGCATCCAGAATTTTGTGCGTAAAGTTTGCACCCTGTTCTTCCTTCAGTGCTTTGGCCTTCGCAGCATCAATGTGGCCTTCCTTGCCTTCAGCCGAAGATACAATGCTAACCCATATAACACCGTTATCTGTTGCTTCTTTCTGGAGCGCCTGCATATTTCCTGACTCATAGTGTTTTTTTACAAACGGGCAGCCATGGTTTGTCCATTCAAGCACAATGGTTTTACCTTGAAGAGCCGAGAGCGCAATTTCATGGCCCTCAATATCAAGCGCTTTGAAATCGGGCGCAGGCTTGCCCACTTCGGGCGTTGCAAAAGCAGGCGCAGCGACAAGTGCGCAGGCCATAACAAGAAAAGACAATAATAGTTTCATCAAAATCTCCTGGGGTTAAAAACGTTTTGAAAAATATAGTTTATTCCAGCGTGCTGGCAACTATGCCGGGCGTTAAAATTTGCGGGAGCACCTTGGGCGGCGGCCTGATGCCATTTACTGGCGCAGGATAATACACATAAAGCGGTACACCAGAGCGGTTAAACTCCTGCAAATAGGCGGTGATTTCCGGATTGCGGTTTGTCCAGTCGCCAATGAAAAGCTGCACATTCTTGTCACTGAATAATTTGTAGGTTTTCTTTGTTTGAAGTGCGACCTTCTCGTTCACCTTGCAACTGATGCACCATGCCGCTGTCATATCAACAAAGAGCGCGTTTTCGCCCCCCAGTGCGGCATTGAAGGCTTCACGCGTAAAAGCTGTATGCGGATATGACTGCGAAGGAACACTTTGCGCGGTTATGGCCGGCATAACAGTGCTCATGGGCTTCAAGCCTTGTAGCGGGATAAGCAGAAGCACAATGACCGAAGCGATCACGAGCAGCCATTTCAGCGATTTCGCAAAGAGTGCTACGGGCCGCAATTTCAAAAGCCAGATTACAAAAGCCAGTTTCACCATACCGATGAAAAGCAAGCCCACAGCATTTGCACCTGCCTGTTGCGCCAACACCCAGACAAGCCAGACGATAAAAAGGTAAAGGGGGAAAGCAAGAAACTGCTTAAAACGTTCCATCCACATGCCGGGGCGCGGCATGATTTTTTGCAAGGCCGGTATAAAGCCGAGTAATAAAATAGGGAAAGCGAGGCCCAGCCCGAGCGCCGCAAACACCGCCATACCAACATGCGCAGGCTGCACCAAAGCAAACCCAAGCGCACCCGCCATAAACGGTGCGGTACAAGGCGTTGCAACCAGCGTTGCCAACAGCCCTGTAAAGAATGACCCTGCCACACCTTCTTTTTGCGTAAGCTTATGGCCCGCATTTTCAACGCCGAAAGAAATTTCAAAAAATCCGGAGAGGTTCAAGCCGACAGCAAACATAATAAGTGCAAGCACATACACAACAATTGGTTCTTGCAGCTGGAAGCCCCAGCCGATTTGTGCCCCCGCTGACTTTAACGCAACGAGTATTCCGGCAAGCGCCATGAAACTAATAAGCACACCAAGCGTATAACCAACTGCGTAAAGTCTTGCCTTTCCTGTTTCGTGATGTTCCGCCAGTTTTGCAAAACTGAGCGCCTTCAAAGAGAGAACGGGAAACACGCACGGCATCAGGTTTAATATCAAGCCGCCAAGGAATGCATAAAGAAGCGCTTGCCACAAACCATGTACGCCCTCTGGCTGTGACTTCGGAACGTCCATCATTTCTGTGGCCGCAATCTGGTAGCCTGCACGCAGATCATCTGTTGTGTAAGACAATATCCCGTTTAACGTTGTAATCTCGTTCAAATCCCTTGTTTCACGCGGGTACAGCAACGTTAATGTGCTCTCCTTCCACTTTACTTCAGGCTTTGCAGCATAGTTCAGCAAGCCCCATTCACGCGGGAAAAAGTAAATTTCATCAGCTTTTTTGATTTTCTCTGCAGCCTCTGAAGGCAGACAAAAATTAACAGCAAACTTGCCCTTCTTCTCGGCAAAGCTGGAAGCAAAGTCGGTTCCTGCTGCTGGCAGATTTGCACGAGCAGTTTCAAAGACATTTTTATTCTCTTCATCAAGAACAGGTTCTTTGCCGACGGGGACCTCAAGCGCGAAGGTCGCATATTCCGGAATACAAATATCATGACACACAAGCCACTCGACGTTGGCCGCCAGCGAAACTTTCCGCCCTGTAAAATCTGCCGGAACCGTCACTGGAATAACAAGATGCGCTGTACCCTCATAACCATAATTCAAAAGTGGTTCCATGGGGATGCGTTTGGGCACTGGCCACTGCACGTCACCGATAGTAATCGCCTCTGGCTTCTTCCATGTAAAGCCGGGGGCTGAACCTGAGTCACCGGCATTCACCCAATACGTATGCCAGCCGAGTGTAATTTTTTGTTCGAATACCAAATCAAAGGTTTGCCCCTTGGTCACCTGCGCATGGTCGGCCAGCAAACGTGTCTGGACTTGCGGGTTTTTGGTTGGCTCGAACGCCGATACTGGCGATGCTGCGGCGCAAAAAACGAAAAACAGGAGAAAAAGGCTAAAAAACTTTATGTTCATGGCATTAATAAAATAGGATGATTTGTATTAAAATTAAACCTCGACACTTAAGGAAACGCTAAAATATGTCTGCCCCCGCCACAGCCCCCAGAAATATTGATGAAAATGCCCCTCTTTTATGGACCCCGACAGCGGAACAAATAAAGAATTCCCGCCTTTTTGCCTTTAAGGCACTGGCGGAAAAGGAAACAGGCCAGAGCTTCCCCGATTATCATTCCCTTTGGCAATGGACGGTTACCGACGTTGCCAACTTCTGGAATCTCGCATGGGATTTTATGAACGTGATTGGCGAGAAAGGCGGCACTGTTCTGGCGCAACCGGACAAAATGCCGGGCGCAACTTTCTTCCCGCAAGCAAAAATAAATTACGCAGAAAATCTTTTACGTCGCCGCGATACATCAACTGCAATCATCTTCCGCAATGAAAAAGGCGAAGAGCGCACACTCAGCTTCGAAGAGCTTTACAATCAGGTTTCACAAGTCCGCCAAGGTTTTGAAAAGGCCGGCATACAGCAAGGTGATCGCGTTGCTGGTTTTATGCCGAACATGCCTGAAACATTAATTTGTCATTTGGCAGCCGCGTCCATGGGTGCAATCTGGTCATCCGCTTCACCGGACTTTGGCGTGCAGGGTGTGCTTGACCGTTTCGGCCAAACAGAACCTAAAATTCTTGTGACGGTCGATGGTTATTTTTACAACGGCAAGAATATTGATTGTGCTGAAAAACTAAAAGCTATTCTTGAAAAACTACCTTCAGTACAAACAACATTGATTGTGCCATTCCTGAATAAACAGCCGGAACTTGGTGGTATACGCGCCGCGCAAAACTATGATGAATGGCGCGCGGCCTTTACGCCGGCGGATATTGCCTTTGCGCGTCTGCCATTCAATCACCCGCTTGTCATTATGTTCTCGTCGGGCACCACCGGTATTCCGAAATGTATTGTGCATGGCCATGGCGGCACATTGCTGACACATATGAAAGAGCACCAACTTCAATGTGATATCCAGCGTGATGATAAGGTTTTCTACTTCACAACATGCGGCTGGATGATGTGGAACTGGCAGATTTCAGCGCTCGCAAGCGAAGCGGTACTCATGCTGTTTGATGGCTCACCCTTCTATCCGGATGGTTATGTGCTATGGGATTACACCAGCAAACATAAATGCAAACTCTTTGGTACATCTGCCAAATTTATTGATGCCTCGAAAGCCGCATGGCTTGAACCCGGCAAGAAGTGTGATCTTTCCTCTATCACTATTCTTACCTCTACAGGCTCACCGCTTGTACATGAAAGCTTCGATTATATTTACCAGCATGTGAAAAAGGATATTCACGTTGCCTCTGTTTCGGGCGGCACGGATATTATTTCATGCTTTGTAATCGGCAATCCGCTCTCGCCCGTTTATCGTGGTGAGATACAAGGCGCTGGCCTTGCTTATGCGATTGATGCCTATGATGATAACGGCAAACCACAGCCTGCCGGTGAAAGTGGCGAGATGGTATGTACACAGCCTTTCCCTTCCATGCCGGTTGCGTTCTGGAATGATCCAGACGGGAAAAAATACAAGGCCGCTTATTTCGAACGCTTTGCCAATATCTGGCACCATGGCGACTGGCTCGAGAAAACACCGCATAATGGCTTTATTATTCATGGTCGTTCGGATGCAACCCTGAACCCGGGCGGCGTGCGTATTGGTACAGCAGAAATTTACCGTCAGGTCGAGCAGATCCCCGAAGTGCTGGAATCGATAGCTGTCGGGCAGGATTGGGACAATGATGTGCGCGTTATTCTTTTCGTAAGGCTGAAAGACGGCTTTACGATGAATGATGATTTGATTTCACGTATCAAGAAACAAATCCGCGATGGCGCTTCACCACGTCACGTGCCTGCAAAAATTCTGCAGGTAAGTGATATTCCACGCACAAAAAACAATAAGATTGTCGAACTGGCAGTACGTGAAGTCATTCATAAGCGCCCCGTAAAAAACGTCGAGAGTCTCGCCAACCCTGAAGCGCTGGATCTTTATAAGGATCTGGAAGCGCTAAAAGCGTAAAAACGGGTTCAGTAACGAACCAAGCAGGCCAGCAAAGCGAAGCGGTGCATCAGTCACCGTTAAGCAAACGCAACCCGTTTGTGCATCAGCAACGGGCGCATGATGAATTGAGGAATCGGCTACGCTGATATCACCCCGTTTATATGCGCCGGTTTCATCATGAAAACTGCCGTGCAGCACAAGCGTAATTTCAATACCACGATGATTATGCGCTGGCACTTTTACAGCGGGCGCAAGCTTTACAAGGCGGGCAATGCTGCGTGTGCCGCGTGATACGGGAATGCGGTATTGGTGCATACCTGTTAAAAGTGGTTGCCACGGCACGTCATGACCCGCAAAAGCGAGGTAGCGCGCAAGCGGTGCGGGCACTTCTATTTCGCAGCAGGTACGGGGTTTGCAGCAAGGCTTTTCTATCTGTGGTTCTTTTTTGCCGTCGATCCGTGCAAGCACCGCCTGCAGGGCATCTTGCTTCACCGTAGTTTCTCCGCATTCACGCGCAAGCAAATCACCCCCGGCTTTTTCACAGACCTGTACGAAGCTGTGCACGGACGGGTTCATAGAGATATATGTTGCAATAACCAGAGACTGCGCTTCATCAAGTGCGCCACACGCGTAATCCAGCAACAGCGGCAAACAACAGCGCGGGTTATCGGCAATCATTTCTGCATTCGTCATAGCCATGCCTCTTTATCTTTAAGTGTGTCGCGCATTTTCTGTAGCCCCAACCGTATGCGTGATTTCACAGTACCAAGGGGAATATTCATTTCGTTGGCAATTGCGCCGTGGGCTTTATCTTCAAAGAAAGACTTGCGGATCAACTCTGCCTGCTCGGGGCTAAGCGTTTCCAGCAAATTGGCAATTGTCTTGCGCTCTTCACGCTTTGTCACGGGGTCTGCCTTCTCCTCGCTTTGCAGGAATTCTTCGGGGACAACTTCAAGGCTCGGCTCGGGCCGGCTGAACTTGCGCAGATAATCAATCCGGCGGTTACGCGCGATTGTAAAAATCCATGTGCTGGCCTTCGCCAGACGTTCATTATAGTCGGCAGCACGGTTCCAGACAGTGAGCATGACATCCTGCATCAGGTCCTCGGCACGGTCTTCGCGCAAGCCATTGCGGAGCAGGAAGGATTTAAGGCGCGGAGCGAAGTAATTAAAGAGCTCGATAAACGCCTCTCTATCCTGATTTTGCCCGATACGCCGTAAAAGCTCCTCATGGCTGACACTTGCAACCTCGTCCTGTTCTATTTTTTCCGGAGCCGACATGCGGCCATTAGGCCTGAGGGCGCGCGGAAGCTCAAGGAAATTCCTTTTTTCTTATACGGATGAAATAAAAAGCTGGATCACAAGGGAACCTTTTACTTGCCCCCGAAGCCAAGCGGCCTAAAATTATAGGAACGATTCGCCCTGGAGCTTTTAAGATGCGTATGATCCTTCGACCAACTTTGCTAATTATTATGGCAATTATGATTTCGCCCGCCGCCTTCGCCGAGGGTGATCCACAACTTCTGGGGAAATTCAGCGACTGGACGGCCTATAAGGTTGATGAGGGTGGCAAGCCTGTTTGTTACATGGCCAGCGAACCGACCAAGAGCGAAGGAAAATACAGTAAGCGTGGCGATATTTACGTAACCATAACACATCGCCCTTCGGAAAAAAGCACCAATGTTTTCAGCGTTATGGCTGGATACCGCTATAAGTCTGGTGGGGCCGTCAACGTGAAAATAGACGAAAAAAACTATGTGTTAGTGCCGCACGAAGAAACCGCATGGACCCCGAGCCAGGACATTGATAACGAAATTACATCTGCGTTACGTAAAGGAAAATCCATGTCGATTGAGGGAACATCCGCCCGCGGAACCTTGACAAAGGACATCTACAGCCTTAATGGTTCCGGACAAGCCTATGAGGCGATCTCGAAAGCTTGTGGTATTTAGGCAACAGTCTGTGGACAGTTTTTCCCGCAAGGGGTTAACAGACTGTTAACGAAAGAGTAGAATTTAGTTAGTTGTTACAACCAAGAGCCGGTTTCCCCGTTTCCAACAGGCTCGCTGAGAGAGGACGAAAAAAGGAAGAAGCAGACAAGCCGCAAGGTTCCAAGCCGAAACCCTTCTATCAACTGATAATCAGATTTTTCCCAAACGCATGAAATCTTCACCTTTTATAGCCCGCAAGCCATTGCCGAGAGTGTCCATCCATCGGTCGCTTTTCCAATTGTTCGGTTTAAGAGAGCGCTACGTACTAACTCGCGCACGCAGATTGCGCGCACGTTATATTGTAGGGATGGTGGTTGCCGGCATTATTATGCTGAATGTGGCCGTTACAAACCTGTCCCTGTTTACTGCCCGCCCTCATGCACAGATTGCTGCGGCGGATTATGTTGACACCAACCGCCAAGGCCAGAATAAGTTCCTTGCGCAGGCAGCAACATCTAAATCATTTGTAACGCCAACCGCTGCTTCTGCTACAGGCGCAGAATTACAAGCAGCTGTGGCAACAGAAGCTGAAAGCATTAATGCAAATCCGGTTACGCTTGCGCTTGCAACGCTGAAAGCGCCGCCAGTGCCAATGGCCAAGCCAATTAAAACAACCTCAACGCCAACAGGCCCGGTGGTGACAACATTAAACGTCAGCAAGGGTAAAACGCTGGCTGAGACACTGCAAAAAGCAGGTCTTTCACGCGAAGAGTCGAACAATGTGATTGCCAAACTCGAGCCTCTCTTTGATGTGCGCAAAATCAGACCCGACCATAATATCGCGGTACAATTAAACCCCACACCTTTTGGTATGGGTGGTGGCCTGCAATTGGCAAGCCTGTCTTTACAAGTTGATAATTTGAAGAGCGTAGAAATTAACCGCAACCCGCAAGGCGAGCTGCAAGGTCAAAGCAAAGAGAAAAAAGTATCACGCCAGATGGCCGCTGGCCGTGCTGTTATCAAAAACTCGGTTTATGGTGCTGCCAAGCAAGCAGGCATTCCTGAGTCAATCGTTTCAAATGCGATCAAGCTTTACGGTATGAATGTTGACTTCCAGCGTGAGGTGCAAGAGGGTGACACAATGGAAGTGCTTTACGAGCGCGACGTCACGGAAGATGGTCAGGTTGTAGGCTCCGGCAATATTCTTTACGCGAAGCTCATTCTCTCTGGCACTGAAATGCCTATTTATATGCATGTCCTGAAAGATGGCAGCGAAGAATATTTTACGGCTGATGGTAAAGGCATTCGTCGCTCACTCCTGAAAACACCGATTGATGGTGCCCGCATGACATCCGGCTTTGGTATGCGCCGCCACCCTGTTCTGGGCTATAGCAAAATGCACACCGGCATCGATTTCGGCGCACCGAAAGGCACGCCTGTTTTTGCAGCGGGTGATGGTGTTGTTGAGCGTGCCAGCTGGTTCAGTTCGTATGGTAATTACATTAAGGTGCGCCATTCAGGTGATATGCGCACAGCCTATGCCCACCTGAGTGGCTACGCCAAAGGCGTGAAGCCCGGCAGCCGCGTGAAACAAGGGCAGGTTATCGGTTATGTTGGTACAACAGGTCGCTCAACCGGTCCGCACCTGCATTATGAAGTCCTCGTTAGCGGCAAGGCCATAAACCCGAACAAACTAAACCTGCCAGCAGCTTCTGTATTGAAGGGTGAGGAACTGCGCCGCTTCCAGAACCGTATGCGTACATTCCATCAGGAATTTGCAAGCCTGCTGGGCAGCATGAAGGTTGCCGCACTGGAAACAATCCAGAACACATCAAGCGTCCGCTAAGACGGGCCTTGAGCTACCCCCTTTAAACACCTATCTTATTCAGTATGGATTCATGCTGTGGCCACGCAAATAATCTGCGCTTTGATGGAATGGATAAACGCTATATCCGGACCCTCTGGATTGTGATCATTATCAACGCGCTGATGTTTGTCGTCGAAATGGCTGGTGGTACTGCCGCCGACTCAATGGGCCTACAAGCTGACGCGCTTGATTTTTTTGCCGATACCGTCACATACGGCATTACACTTTGGGCTATCGGCAAGCCATTAAGCGTCCGTGCAAATGCCGCCTTCATGAAAGGCATCAGCCTTGTGGTAATCGCCGCCTATGTATTGCTGGCATCTTTATACCGCGTCTTTGTTCTTGAAACGCCAGTCGCTCTTACAATGGGCATTATCGGCGCGCTGGCTTTTGCGGCCAATCTCGCAAGCGTCTTGTTGCTTTACCGCTACCGCAAGGGTGACTCCAATATACAATCTGTCTGGCTCTGCAGCCGCAACGACATGATTGGTAATGCGGTGATTATTCTGGCCGCGGCCGGTGTATATGCAACAGCTTCGCCGTGGCCTGATCTTGCGATTGCCTTTTTGCTCGCAGGCCTGTTTATGAATTCAGCCATCAAGATTTTAAGACAATCCATACAAGAGCGCAAAGAAGCACGGCATCATCATGCTGCCCCGTAAAAGATTTTTCCTTATTCGCCATGGCGAAAGCGAGGCCAACCTGCAAGGCATTGCTTCTGGCCATGTTGATACACCACTAACAGCGCAAGGCCGCCTGCAAGCTGAAACAGCACGCAATATTCTCAAATGTATTGCTGATAAGCCGATTTACATTGTGCACAGCGCACTGTCACGCGCACGTGACACCGCCACAATTATCAATACAGATATGGGCCTGCCCATGCATGAAATAGCGAGCCTGAACGAGCGGCATTTCGGTGACTGGCAAGGCTTGCCGTGGAAAGACGTGCGGCAATGGCGTGATGAAGGACAAACCCCGCAGAATGGTGAATCGCGCGATGATTTTTACGCACGCGCACACGCAGGGACAAAGGCTGCGCTTGCCCACAGGGACGGAACAGCGCTTATTGTAACGCATGGCGGTGTCTTTAACGCACTCTGGGAATATTTAAATATGGGCAAAGTCAGCGCACACAATTGCGCGCTTTATGAAATTTCTCCACAAGGCGAGACGGGCTGGATATTTACACTTCACGAGGCTGCATGAAAAAAATAATTATACTTCTTTTTGTCTCTTTTTTTACCCTTACTGCCTGCACAGAAGATGTGCGCGATGATACAAAATTCTGGGGTGTTGCCCGCGTAGAATGGGGACAATATGCGACTCCTGAAAATACAAAATTATTTTTCGAAGACGTAACATGCGATGGCAAAAAAGATTATCTGGGCGGGTATCTTGACCTCGATAATCCGGAAGCACCCTCTTACAAGATTCTACTCGTGACAAAACAGGGGACTTATAAGAACGAATTTATCTATAATCAGCCCGATTCCTACTCCCTGCAAAGCAAGGAAATGCCGCCGCGCCCGCCCGATTTTCTTGTCGAGCACTGGGAGCATGACGATGTTAAACAGCTCGAGAGGTATAACAAGCTTTGCCCGACTGCCATTACTGTTTTTGATGGCATCACAACGCCGCTTCGCAGCTTTATTGACCTGCCAGAAAAGAAAAAGGCAGAAATTACAATGACAACGCTGCGCTTTTAAGCGCTGCAACACATAGGCCTATTGCCTGCGCACCATAGAAATGCCATTAATTGGCTATGTTTCCATTGCACCCCGATCGTTTATTGCCGACCCATGAACCCGAGCGCACACTCGCGCGTGATTTATACGAGAGTGTAAAAGACCTGCCCATTATAAGCCCGCATGGCCATACCGACCCTGCATGGTTTGCCGACAATAACCGCTTTAGTGACCCGACATCACTTTTCATTACACCTGACCACTATGTGTTGCGTATGTTTGGTAGCCAAGGCATTTCGTATGATGACCTCGGTGTACCGCGGAAAGATGGCAAGGCAGTTGAAACTGACCCGCGCAAGGCGTGGCGAATATTCGCAAGTCATTACCATTTATTTGACGGCACGCCCTCAAAAATATGGGTTGACCACGCCATGCAGCACGTGCTGGGCGTTGATAAAGAACTGAATGCGCAGAATGCCGATGTAATCTATGACCATATTATGCAGAAGCTTGGCACGCCTGCGCTGCTGCCACGTGCAATTCTTGAAAATGCAAAGGTTGAGCTGATTGCTACAACCGAGTTTGCACTTGATCCGCTCGTCCACCACCAGAAGATGGTGAAAGACGGTTACATTAGCCGCGTTATTACAACATACCGCCCAGATGATGTTGTGAATCCTGATTTCGCAGGAGGCAGCCCACAAAATATTTTGAAATTCGGCGAGATCACGGGCGAAGATGTTACAACATGGGCAGGGCTTATGAACGCGCACCGTAAACGCCGCGAATATTTCCGCGCGCACGGCGCAACAGCAACCGACCATGACGCCGCAAACGCCATGACGGCTGACCTGACACCGCCCGAGAAACAAAAACTGCTTGATACTGTGCTGAAAGGTAATTTCACGCCGCAAGAGGCTGAACTGTTCCGTGCACAAATGCTCACCGAACTGGCTTTAATGTCTGTTGAAGACGGCATGACGATGCAGCTTCATATCGGCTCGAAGCGCAATACAGATGTTGGTATGTATCAAACGCGCGGGCCGAATATGGGCGCAGATATTCCAAAAACAATGGACTGCGTGCATGGCCTCAGCGCGCTTCTGAATAAATGTGGACGCGAAAAGGATTTCCGCTTGCTTGTATTCGTGCTGGATGAAACTTTATACGCACGCGAGCTTGCACCCATGGCAGGTTATTGGCCTTGTATGATGATTGGCCCGCCATGGTGGTTCCATGACAGCCCGCAAGGCATGCGCCGTTACCTTGACCAATGCGTGGAAACAGCAGGCTTTTATAATTTGGCTGGCTTTAATGATGATACGCGTGCACTTCTTTCTATCCCCGCGCGCCATGATGTCTGGCGCCGCGAAGCTTGCCGCTTCCTCGCCGAACGCGTAGCCGAACACCGTATTTCAAAAACAGCCGCCAGCGAGATCGCCCACTACCTTTGCTATCGGGCGACAAAAGATGCATATAAATTGGGCAATTAGATTTTAGTTTTAACGCATAAAAGATGTGATAACATCCTCTATGATGAATAAAATACTTACTATATTAATGGGCACCTTACTTTTCGTATCTAGCGCTTTCGCAGCGGAGAACAGGAATACTTGCACTTCTTATCTAGATGAAATTGCAAAAAACTTATCCAGAATTGAAAATATTATTCCAAACATTCCCCCCGAAGAAATAAAATTTCTAGAAAAGGAGTATGGGGCAATCTTTGGCGAGGGAGAAAAACGATTTGATTCCTCAAAAGACAAAAGATTTTTAACGCTCCTAGAACGTCCTTACTATTTTGCATGGGTATTACGTGAAAAATTAGACAAAGCTAAAGACCTATTAGGTTCTAACCAAAATCTGCCGATTGATGCTACTCTTAAAATACAAATTAGGACATCTGCATATCTTCCTTACCTACTAGCAAATGTAAGCACTGAATGGGGAAAATATACAGACAATAGAAGTGGGGATATAACGGTAAAACAGGCATATGAAGGCACAGGGGCGGCGACTTCATTGAATGGGATATACGGAAGATTTATCAGTTGTATTGCCGATAAGCTAGACCACAGGTAACCCTAACGCCCCTCTGATTTCTTTCTCTGCCGCGTCCCTGCCCGCCTTTTCCATCATGTGATTATGATATCTCATCAGGCTATCTGCGCCGCCATTTAGATTGAACTTACAAAACCTATACAGAATCAGTCTGGCCATAAAATAGCAAGGTATCTGAATATCATATTCTATAGCCCTTAACTCAGCGCTCAGTCTTCTTATACCGACTGATGCTTTATATGCTCGTTCTTGGTCATATTCACTTTTAACTGCCCATATATTTGCAAAGTCAATTAAATCAATATGGATTCTTTTTCTTAATCTATAGAAAATCATTACAGGGTTTAAGATAAGATTGAGAACAAAAAAAGAAGCTGTCCCGACAACAATCGGCGCAAAAACATTATTTATGAAATCCATTTATCCCCCTATAAAAATGGTGCCGTTGAAGGGATTCGAACCCCCGACCCCGTCATTACGAATGACGTGCTCTACCGACTGAGCTACAACGGCATTTTGTCAAATAATTGTCCATTTTTAGCATTTTTTTGGCAATCGCAATAGGGTTTGCCCCTTTTCAAGCGTTAGCATAAGGATAGATAGCCAAAAAAGGAGATATTTTATGAACCTATTTCGCCCCCTCTTACTTGCCGTCACAGCGCTTGCGCTGGCGCACACGGCCCCTGCCCTTGCCGATAAAGGCGGGAAAGGCCGTGGTAATGACCAAGGCTGGGGCAGTGAGCATAGCAAACGTGACAATGATACAGCCCTTATAAAAATTGAAATAGGTGACCGCAATATTTTGCGCGATTATTTGTCCTCCGATTACCGCGCACATTGCCCACCAGGCCTGGCAAAAAAACGTCCCGCCTGTGTGCCGCCCGGCCAAGCCAAGAAATGGGCTGTTGGTTACCCACTACCAGCCGGTATAAATTTTTACCCGCTGCCTGACTCGTTGCTCGGTCGCCTTGGTGCTGTACCACGTGGCTATGAATATGTACGCGTTGACAAAGATATTCTCCTTGTCAGCGAGGCATCAAAGAAAGTGATTGATGCCGTAACGCTACTTTCAGCCGTCGGCAACTAATATAAGAAGAACAAGAAAAAACCCGCTTTTTACAGCGGGTTTTTTCTTTTTAGCTATTCAGCTTTTCAGGGATTTCAAGCACTAGCACTTCTGCGTTATCATTCGCGGTAATGGAGATGCTTGTCTGCCCTGTTACCTCGGCAGCGTCACCTTTTTTCAGCTCGACACCGTTCACGGTGACCGTGCCATGTGACGCAAGTACATAAGCACTTTGGCGAAGTTTTTGCTCTACTTCTGTACCTACATCAAGTTGTCCACTCCACACGGCAGCATTCTGATGAATGTAGAGTGCATCACTCTCTTTATCATCCGCCATGCCAGAGGCCAGTAGCGTCATCCCGTTTTTAACTGTATCACCACGGAAGCTACGCTGCGCATATTTGGGCTGCGTATTTTTCTCCTTCGGCATGATCCAGATTTGGTAGAGCCTCACAGGGTCATCACCATCATTCAACTCGGCATGGACAATACCGGCACCGGCTGACATCACCTGTACATCACCAGCCTTGATTGTGCCTTTATGGCCCAGACTATCCTTGTGGGTGAGCACCCCTTCACGAATAAAGGTGATAATTTCCATATTCTGATGGGGGTGATCGTCGAACCCGGCCTTGGGCGCAACCGTGTCATCATTCACAACCCGTAGCGCCCCGAAATGGACGCGCTCTGGGTTGTTATAGTAACCGAAGCTGAAATGATGGCGGGCATCAAGCCAGGATGTCTGTACGTGCCCGAGGGATTCATAAGGTATTTTCGTGATCATAATATACTCGCTTTCTTTCTATAAAAACCCGACAAAACCTTGCTATACCGTGCCTGCCTGCCTATAAGATTAGACGGGAGATCGGCGTGGGCGTGACGTTCGCCAATCCGGTCAGAGCCGAAAGGCAGCAGCCGTAACGATACGTGCGGGTCATGTCCGGTCTCTCATATATACGTTGGAACATTAATGTCAGATCAGCAGCAAGAATACAGGGTTTTAGCCCGTAAATACCGCCCCCGCAATTTCGATGAATTGATTGGGCAGGATGCGCTGGTCCGCACTCTTACAAACGCAATTGAAAGCAACCGCCTGCACCATGCCTATATGCTCACCGGTGTACGAGGCGTCGGCAAAACAACAACCGCCCGCATTATCGCGAAAGCCATCAACTACAAAGGCAAGGATGGCAAAGCGGGCCCGACTGCCGGCCCGACAGATGATTGCACGCTGTGCCAGGCAATTTCTGAATCGCGACACCCGGATGTCCTCGAAATGGACGCCGCCTCACGCACAGGCGTTGGCGATATACGAGAGCTTATTGAAGGCGTGCGCTATGCCCCAACTGAAGCGCGTTACAAAGTCTATATCATTGACGAAGTTCATATGCTTTCAACAAGCGCCTTTAATGCGTTGTTGAAAACACTGGAAGAGCCACCGCCACATGTGAAATTTATTTTCGCCACAACTGAAATCCGCGAAGTGCCCGTGACCATCCTTTCGCGTTGCCAGCGTTTTGACTTGCGCCGCGTTGATGAAGAAACATTGCTGAAGCACTACACAAATATTTGCGGCAAGGAAACAATCAAAGCCGAGGAAGAAGCCCTGCGCCTGATTTCCCGTGCAGCTGATGGCTCGGTACGTGACGGCCTGAGCTTGCTTGACCAAGCCATAGCGCTCGGCCAAGGCAATGTTGCCACAGATGCTGTAAAAGAAATGCTGGGCCTTGCTGACCGTGGCCGCGTCCACAAATTATTCGTTTCAGCGCTGAGCGGTGACACGGCAACAGCACTCACGCAGACTGATGAAATGCACAAAATGGGCATTGACCCGCTTGTGATGATGAAAGACATGCTCGCGATTTGCCATCAAACAATTAAAACAAAAGTTGTAAAAGGCGATGCCGCCGATATTGCACGCCTGCTACCAGAAGAACGCGAGCAATTGCTTGATACCGCTGCAAAATTCTCGATGCCTGGCCTGCATAAGGCATGGCAGATTTTACTGAAGGGCATTCAAGAAATACAACAATCACCACAGCCTGCTGCCGCTGCCGAAGTAATTATCGTACGCCTTGGCTATGCCGCACTACTGCCCGACCCCACACAAGCAGGGGGCAGTGGTGGTGGCACCGGCACAACGCTTGCAGGTGGTAAAGCGGGCGCGGGTAACGCAGGTAATAGTGGCGCCGTCCGTGCGCTTGTTTCAAATGGTTCACCTGTTGCAGCACCCGTTACAACGCCCGCAACACAGCCACGCATTGTTGCAAATAGCAACCTTGATAGTTTGGAAGCAATTGTCGCCTGCCTTGAAGAGAATGGTGCAATGGCGTTGGCAAATTACGTTCGTTATCACGTGGGCCTCATAAAACTACAGCCGCAGCGCATTGAAGTCGCACTTGTTGGCAACCACCCAAAAAACCTTGCGAGTGACCTTGCGGCCAAACTAACAAGCCTTGCGGGCCAACGCTGGGTCGTTTCAATTGGCGCGGGCAATGCACAACCAACCCTGCGGCAGCAAGAAGAGCTGGCGTACCAAGCCAAGAAAAACGAGATCATGCAAAGCCCGCTTGTGCAGGAACTTGTAAAATATTTCCCTGGCGTAGAACTAACAGATAAGTAAGGAGAACAATAATGGTGAACATGCACGCATTGATGCAAAAGGCACAAGCCATGCAGAAGAAAATGGAAGATCTGCAAAACCAACTTGGTGAAATGGAAGTAATGGGTGCAGCTGGTGGCGGCCTTGTATCCGCTGTTGTTACCTGCAAAGGGCAAGTGAAGAAACTTTCTATTGACCCGTCCCTTATCAACGCCTCCGAAAAAGAAGTGCTTGAAGATATTATCAAAGCGGCGCTCAATGATGCCCGTGCCAAAGCCGATGCCAAAATGGCAGAAGAAACACAAAAAGCCATGGGTGATATGGGCCTCCCGCCCGGCATGATGGGCGGCGGTTTGCCGTTCTAGCCGATGAAAATTCTAACATGGAACATAAACTCTGTCCGGCTGCGTTTGCCGTTGCTTGCACGACTTGCCGAGGAGCTATCACCCGATGTTATATGCCTACAGGAAACAAAGGTAATTGACGATTTGTTTCCCAAAGACGGTATCGCAGCGCTCGGCTATAAACACCAGCACTTCCACGGCATGAAAAGCTATAACGGTGTTGCCATTCTTTCAAAAAAGAAATTCGATGATGTGAACGTGTTGCACCGTGCCGGACGCGAGGATTGCCGCCACATTGCCGTAAAAATCAACGGGATCGACATTCATAACCTCTACGTACCGGCAGGTGGTGATATACCTGACCGTGCGCAAAATGAGAAATTCGGCCACAAGCTTGATTTTGTTGATGATGTAAACGCCTTCTTTAAAAAATCTTACAAAAAAGATTCTCCTGTTATTGCGGTTGGGGATTTTAATATTGCGCCGTTCGAGCATGATGTCTGGTCACACAAACAATTACTTGATGTTGTTTCGCACACCCCGATAGAGGTCGAGAAACTGGGCAAGTGGCGTGAGGGGCTAGACTGGGCTGATAGCAGCCGTGAATTTATTCCCGATAGCGAGAAATGTTATACATGGTGGTCATACCGCAATCAGGATTGGAAGAAATCGAACCGCGGGCGGCGGCTCGACCATATCTGGGTAACACAACCTTTGAAGAAATCATTGAAGGCCCACCACATTCACCAAGAGGCACGTGACTGGGAAAAAGCCTCTGACCACGTGCCACTTATGGTGACGGTGAAAACTTAAACGCATGCCATGGCGTAAGCCCGCGCAAAATGTACGCGCTTGAGACGCGCTTGCTCCTCGGTACTTTGCTGGTATGATTCGCTGCTATAGCGCTGAACTTCTTCATAGCCCACGGGGAGTTCTGCCGTTACAGCTTTGAATTCGGATATCATGCCAATCCAACGCTGAACCCATTCCGCCTGCTTTTCCCTATAGGTCTTTGCCAGTTCTTTATAGCTAGATGTAACCTCAGACATCTCTTCAGGCAAAGCATGACCAAAAACACTATGCCCATAAATACCCATGCCCTGATCATTGGGGTAGATGTCGGCATTGCTCTTCCTGTCACGTATTGATTTGCATTCCTCGGATATTTCATCAAGCAATGGTCGCGCCACGTTTTCAAAAATATCTGCCAGTTTTTTCATATGCGGACTTAGCGGCTCACCATGAAAGAGCCTGTCTTTACTCAGCCCAGTTTCATTTAGAATCATATAAAAGACGTTCTTGTACGCAAAAAGCCCGTCCGAACTTGCATGCATCATATTTCCAAGCGTATCGCCAAGAGCTTCGTGTGCCTGTCTTACCTCGATACATGCCTGTAAATACTCTTTTTCAGCCTGTAAATTTTTCATCTGTCTCTCTCCATTTTTATTAGGGTCTGTACATTTTTGCAGCCGGTTTCGGGTTGCCACCTTGAACCGATATCCTAGATACAGCAGAAACTCTCTCAGCTAATTCAGAAAGAAATCTTTTCGGGCTATCTGTTTCTAGCGCAGCATGCGTTGAAAAGTAACGCGCTGATATTCCCACCAGTGCTCTGTAGCCGAATGGCGCGCAAATACATCTAACTTCTGCACCCGAATCATTGTTGTCAGCTGGAATAAGAATTCTGTTGTAAGCTCTGTTAAAGGAATGCATGCTTTCAAATTCTTCTTCGGTAGCGCCTGATAGGTGGGGAACGAATCGCGTCTCCCCGTCCGATGTTCCACTCTCGTGCAGTTGAATGCGTAATGGGCTTTGCTCTTGGGCCAATGTCGTATTCACTGCCGCCACCCAGGCCCGCACCAGACCTCTAATTTCTTCTACCTTTTTCATGTTTCCCTCATATTGTTAAAAGTTAAATACAATATGATAAAAACATAAATATTGCATTATGTCAATTTAATTTTCGTTATAGATCATGTTTTTTTCGTATTTTTAAGAAATTCCCTTTAGAATCAAGCCCATGATAACAGTTGAACAAATCAAGGCCGCGCGCGCTTTACTGGACTGGACACAGGATGACCTTGCCGCAGCCGCGAGTCTCTCCAAACCCTCCATCAACACGCTGGAGCGCCGGATTGCAAACCCGAAGATGGAAACCCTTACCTCAATCCAGAAGGCCCTAGAAAAAGCGGGCGTAGAATTTACCGACGGCCCCGGCGTGAAATTGAAAACCACCGTACTAAAAACCCAAGTATGGGAGGGTGATGATAGTTTAGTGCGCTTGGTACACGATATATTCGAGACCCTTGTGAATACTGACAAAGAGCTCATGATAGCCGGCATCGCCGAAGATAAATATGAAACAATCGGCGGCGAGAATATAAAAGCCCTTGTTGAAAAGCGCGTAAAGCATGGCATTAAAACAAAATTGCTTTCATGTGAGGGGGATACAAATTTCCTTGAACCTATTTCGCATTATCGCTGGATATCAAAAGAGCTTTTTAGCAAAACCCCTTGGTATGTCTATGATAACAAATATGCCATTTTCCTCTGGGGACCGCCTAAGAAGGTTGTTTTGATTGAAAACGCTGAAATAGCCGAATGTTACCGCCAACAATTTACAGCGCTGTGGAACATGGCCAAACCATCGAAGAAAAAATGATAGAGATTATCTGGAATAGTTTAAGCCCTGATGCATGGGAAGCACGTTTTGCTACAATTAAACGCTCCACCCTTACACAAAGCTATGCTTATGCCCGTGCGGTTGCCCCGCAGCTTCATTTGCGTGGGCGCTGGGGCCTGATTATGCGGGGTGAACAAGAAGCCGGGCTTGCGCAATTGCTCGAAGGCAACACATTCGGTGGCATTCTAAGCGCCCTCATATTAGACCGTGGACCGTTGTGGTTTGACGGGTACGGCACACAAGCTGACTGGCAAGGCTTCCTGACCGCCATGGATAAAGAATTTCCGCACCGTTTCGGGCGACGCCGCAGATTGATTTTAGAGTTGGAAGATAACCCTGCACACAGGACCGCCACGGAACATCTGAAACCCAACAAGAATTTGCCAGGCTACCAGACTGCATGGGTGGATTTGACTGCTGACGCTGAAACACTTCGGTCAAATATGCGACGTGATATCCGCCAGCGGCTCAAGAAAGCCGAAGAGACTGAACTAGAAATACAAATAGACCTTGAAGGCAAAAGCCTGAAAAGCTTTCTGCTTGGCTATGCCGCAGACAAAGCGCGGCGCGGTTACCCCGGGCCTGATGTAAAAACACTTGCGGCATTCGCCCGCACTTTTTTGCGAGACAAGAAACTATTATTGATGCAGGCCGTGAACAGCCATGAAGTACTGGCCGTTATATATATATTAATTCACGGGCAAAGCGCGACCTACCAAGCCGGCTGGACAACAGATGCAGGGCGCGAAGTCAGCGCTCACCATTTACTTCTCTTCAAGGCAATGCAGGAGTTGAAAAATCGTGGCGTCAATGATCTGGACCTTGGTGGCATCCGCACTGATGGCGCGGCAAAAGGTATTGCAGATTTTAAATTGGGGCTAGGCGGGCAGCCTATGACTTACCTGAACGGCTTTTACTAAAGCATAGCCTTTATTTCTTCTGCCATTTGTGCAGCGGTATCATCCGTCTTGAAAACTTTAATCAACTCATTTTGCGGGCCAAGAAAATAAATAAAGGCACTATGGTCCATAAGATAATTTTCGGTATCCCCGCCCGGTACTTTTGATGCATAGATTTTATAACCTTTGATCACCGGATCAATAACGGCGCGGGCCCCCGTAAGACCGACGATGGAATCATCAAAATTCGATAGAAAATCCTTCAAAACAGCAGGTGTATCACGCTCGGGGTCAACTGTAATAAAAAGCGGTTGAACTTTTTGTGCGTCAGCTCCTAGAATATCTAGCGCCTCTGATATTTTCTGCAACTCGGTCGGGCAAATAGCGGGGCAGAATGTAAAACCAAAGAAAACCAGCTTATATTTGCCGTCGAAATCAGCACGTGTACGCGTTTGCTCGTTCTGATCAATGAGCGTGAAATCTGTGCCAAAAGCCTCACTGCCAAACTCGCTTGTTTTAGACGGCGCGTTTAGAAGAAGCGTTACAAGCGCGACAACAAGGATAGTGAGAAGGGAAGACAAAAAAAGGAGGGCATGATTTCTTTTCATGCCCTCAACTATAGTCAGGACTTACAAAACTTCAAGCATTTCGGCAACAAGCGGGTGACGCACAATATCAACAGGGCGTAAGCGCACAACACCAACATTCCCCACTTTTTCCAATTTAGCTGATATGTCGGCAAGGCCCGACATGCCGTCTAACAAATCGCTCTGGTTCGGGTCACCGGTGACAACCATAGTTGAGTGCCAGCCAAGGCGTGAAAGCAGCATCTTGAGTTGCGTATAAGTACAATTCTGCGCTTCATCAATGACAACGAATGCATTATTGAGTGTGCGCCCCCGCATAAACCCAACGGGTGCAATCTCGATTGTGCCGTCTTCAAGCAATTGGCGCACACGCTTGCCACCTAAACGGTCACCAAGCGCATCATAGAGCGGCCGCAAGTAAGGGGCCATCTTCTCGTGCATATCACCAGGCAGGTAACCAATCGATTCGCCCGCCTCCATTGCGGGGCGCGAAAGGATAATCCGCTCGACTGTGCCAGCTTCAAGGGCATCAACAGCCGCTGAAATAGCAAGATAGGTTTTACCTGTACCGGCAGGACCGATCGCAAGTGTTAGATTCCTCTCTTTAATCGAGTCCATTAATTCACGCTGGCCATCTGTACGGGGCTTTACTTTACGAACGTAACTTTTATCGCGGCTATTCTCGATGTCGGTATCAAGCGGATGCCAGTCTGCTGAATCCTCGAAGGTGGGGTGCACAACATTGCCGCGTGTGTGGGATTTTTTGTAGCCACGCTCTTTGCGGAAAGATTTTTTATTCATGCTGTACTCCTTGGGTTGGGCCTTGGGTTGAGATTGGACGCGGGAAAAACGGGCACAAAAAAACCGCGGCGAAGTGTTTCGGCGCGGTCGGGAAAAGCCTTGTAAATGCGGCTTACAATGTCGTCTGGATTCTCTCGGTTTCTAAATAAGGTCAAAGAATATGACTTTTGAAGGAGGGGGACGAATCAAACTCTATAATCAATATAACACAAAAATAGCGGTACGTTCAATTTATTCTGCTGCGTCTATATTATCGCCACCTTGCTTCTTTTTGCCGCGGAAAATTTGCGCACGCGCGCGAACTGCCGCATCGCGGATTGCCGCTGCTGCGCCACCATCAAGCACACGCCGTTTCGGCGGCAACACGGCGGCTTTGGCTTGTTGGGCTGGCTCCTGCGTAGTGACGGTTGGGGCCGTTGCTGTTGCTGGTTTAGCTGCAGGTGTGGCTGCCGGAGCAGGAGGTGTAGCGGCTTGTGCGGCCGGCTTCTCGAGGGCTGTCGGCGTTGTATCCGCAAGGTCAATCTTGTTGTTCAGGCCATAAACGCCAGCAAGCGCAACGGTACCGGCAACAAGCGTATCTGCACCCATATCAATACCGAGTGAATAGGCATCAACGAGTGCCCTGATTTCTTTTGGCGTCTCGACATTTACATCAGCTTTGTCTGCGCTCCATCCTTTCTTCACCAACATGTCACGCAGTTTTGTCACCTGCTTGCTGTATTTCAGCATTTGCTCGGATGGTGGCGGCAACGCCATATAACGTGTTACACGCATAGCCTTCGCATGACCGGGATTTGCATAGAAGATCTTCACGTCACGCACTGCGTCACCAAAACACATAACAGACTGGCCCGATTTGAAACCCTTCAACGCATCATAGCTCGCGTTACCACGCAACTGCACAGATGCCTGATAGCTATCATAGTACGTGTGATGAATAGAGCCAGGCTGTGTTGTAAAGCTCGATACCTCGGTTACAAAGCTCGACC
Organism: Alphaproteobacteria bacterium; assembly: GCA_016125135.1. Classification (GTDB taxonomy): domain Bacteria; phylum Pseudomonadota; class Alphaproteobacteria; order Micavibrionales; family Micavibrionaceae; genus RI-185. Next base: position 163,231 of record WGMJ01000003.1, read on the forward strand.
CCACCGTTTTATCGAAGAATTCTTTTGTTTGCGTCGGGTCTTCAAGCTTTCCGAATATTTTGATGTTACAGTTCGCCGTAATAGAACGCGCTTCTTCTTTTACGCGCTTTTCAAGGGCCGGCAAATCCTGTGCGGCGTAAATCAAACAGAAACCAAGCGAACGGGCCTGCGCCGCCATAACCGCCATACCTGCGGCGGTATAGTAACCCACCTCATCGAAAACAGTCATAAAAGGTGTTGCCGAGTTTGTTGGCTTATTCTCGATAACGGTAGAGCTTTCACCTTCAACCGTTGAACCCAATGTCGAACCCATCATCCCCTTGAGTGTCGCCGCAACAATTTTACCCAAGTTTGCGGTTTCGTCGGCGGATTTCTCAAGCGCTGGAATAAGAACGATTAGAATGCGGCGGTTCAAAACAACATCCAGCATATCCACGTCTGCCGCTTGTGTGTCGAAAATATACCCGTAATCATCACCCAACGACTGCAATGAACGCGTGAACTGCATTGTCAAGTAGCCGTGCTGCTGGCGCGCCGTTGTTGTATCAATCATCGGTTGGCCGGGGCCGGGTGGCTTTTCACGCCCTTCGTCATCGAATGCGTTATCGTTATAACCAGGCAATGTTTCAAGATAACCCTTGATACTTTCGCGGATTTTTTGCGGCAGCACCTCATCGCGTGAGAGTTTCACAACGTTATTGAGCGCCATATAGTTACGGATCGTCCCAACGCTGAGCGGGATATCTTGATTATCCCGCTTCCACGTGAGGGCCGGCATCAGCGAGCTGACAAGAGACACCGCACGCTCTTTCCACATCGCGTTGTCCCCTTCAGCCTCCGGCATCAGCGACACAAGCATGTTGGTAAGGTATGAAGCTGAACCGCTTGAGAACGGGTTCATAGAATTTGACGGCGCGCGTTTATCCGAGTTACCGGTCATATAGTTCAGCACAAACAAATCATCATCACGGCCAAAGCGCCGCACGAGCGAAGACAGGTTTGACCACAAATCCGTATCGGCCTTACCATCGATAAATACGAAGCCCGACGCCCAACACATGGCATTGGAAACGGTCGAGGTCAAACCCACCGTTTTACCAGAGCCCGTTGTTCCAAGATAAAGCATGTGTGTACGGGCCTGATCGTTCGAGAACCACGCCTCTTGTCCGGTTTTTTCTTCATTGCCAAGATACATGATGCCTTGGCCCTTGCCATCTTTCCCGTTGTTATCCTTGAACTTAGAGTATTTGGGATGACAAAACACCAGCGTTCTGTCCGACTTGAAAAGAAGGAAGAAGTAGAAAGAAAGAATGGCAAATAGCACGTCTGCATACACAACGAACATATCGGTAACCAACAAGCAAATAGCCGCCGCGGCAAAAACAGAAACCGACATATCGCGTGTCGTCAGATAATCCTGCCAGTAGCGCTGCCACAGCGGCCGCACATCCCGCAGGAGCGACTTATGTTTGGTTATATAGCGGGTATCGAGTGCCATTTCTTAGTTTGCGCCCTGCTGTCTTAAAAATTCATCGGCTGATTGCGGTACACCAAAATCACCCGATGGCATTGGCGGCGCGATTTGTGGGTTCACACGCTCTTGCGTAGGGGCGGTATTGTTCAAAATGCCCTGTGCGTGTTTTTCCAGCTTGTATTGCAGTAGCGCCATACGACCGGGCACCATAATAAACCAGGCGATGCCCATCAATGCAATCAAGCACAGTAGGAAGACAATAAAGCCGTTGCCGCCACGTTTTTGTTTTGGCGCGGAGCCTTCACTTTCAGCCTGTGCCCGCATGTGCCCGTGGGCTGATTGTAGGGCACCAGCAATACGATTAAGGGCACGCAACGCCTGTTTGCGGGATGCAAAGCTGGCGACTTCTGTAACAGCACCGGATGCTCCTTGCGAGATAAGCGTGTGCACATCTTCACTATCAGTGCGCACACTCATTGTTGTGCCACTTTCAACGGCAAGCTGTGATACAGCGGGCGTTAACGCATCGGATAAATTAATAACAAGCGTCCCGTCAACAACACGGGCGCATGTTTTTTTAGGGCAGCAGAAAACCATCTTATTTGCTTCCTTTCAGCTTTTTAATACTCTTTGTCTTTTTTGCCTTGCTGTAATCAAGCGGCGGGATTGGCCGCGCAAGGTCAGATGTGAAATATTCTTCAAGCGTTTTAGTCGCATCATCCATACGCGGGCGGATGATCGGGCGTTGCGTCATTTTCTCGGCTTTGTAATGGGCCATGGCGCCCATAGCCTCGGGGTGAAATGCCTGTCGTCCCAGATTGTTGAGCGGATACCAAAGGCTGCGGTCATAACCACGAAGCCACACAAACTGTGCAGGCGCCAAAACTCCGCCCTCTTCCCGCGCAGTTAAAAGTGCGCGTATCAACGCCGTTGTTTCAAAAGCGTGCTGGTTACATTTGGCAAGTGTTTTACCTGCAATATCTTTGTTTTTGAGAACCTTGCGTGCAGCGCGCAAAGTCTTGCCCGGAATACGCAAGCCTTTTTGGTAATCCCAGCCCGCCGCTATCTCACCCAGCATATCATCGGACTCACCGCGTTTACGTGCAGCCTTTAAACAAAAGGCCGCAAGCAAAACCTGCATATGTGGCTTCAATTTCTCGGGCCCGCGCCATGATGCGCCGAGCTGCTTTGCAAGTGCTGCCGCTGCGACATCCCTATCAAGCTTGCCGTCCGGCATCGGGATATTATTAAACGCGATCCATTCCTCAGGGCCCAATGCTTCAGCAAAGAGAGGTAACTCGGCAGGTACAGGCGAGCCAGGCGCACGTGCAGGCTGCTTGCTCGGGTCAAACTTTACAAACGGCCTGATAACCGGAAACATTTTTGCCTGTTCCCGCATCAGCATTTTCAAATCCATGCTTTTGCGGAACAAAACTTTCGGGCCACGGAATGTACACCACACAGACATACAGAAAAGAATGGCTGCAAAAAGATAACGTACCGGATATAGCGCCGTCATCGACATCTGGTTCATGACGTTGTCTGTCAGTTGTAATTTGTTGAGACTCGGCGTTACCAAGCGCCATTTCTCGAAATTCAGCATCTGGTCTTTGAAGGGAACAAGGTAATCCTCATCGATAAAATGTGAGACCGCCCACATTTCGGCATAACGCACCCAACGGATTACGCTTTTTATGTCATATTCGTAGAAAAAGTAGATAATGAAGAACAGGACGAAGAAAATAATGCCGATAAACAGCCATCCAATAAAAACGTCCGTACTCTGTCCCTTGCCGTCAGCCACAAAAACCCCGTAAAAAGCTGAAAAGAGCCCAATCAGGCCCAAAAACATCCATTTTGTAATGGACGTTAATAATTTAACTTAAGATTTGCCAAATTACAAAAAATATAGTTATATTTTGCCACTTTTGAAGGTCTGGGCCGTTTTAGCCCCCTTTGCCAGAGTGCCGGCTTAGCTCAGCGGTAGAGCAGCGGTTTTGTAAACCGAAGGTCGGGGGTTCAATCCCCTCAGCCGGCACCATTTTCTACCTCTTCCTGAACAAAACAGCCTTTTCAAGCGTTGGCTTGGTATGGAACTGGTTGACCGTATCAAAACCGGCGGCATTGCAATTGTCAGTCTGGTTGTTTTTGCACTTGTCACAAGTCTGGCTGCGTGGCTCACACACATCATCACATGTTTGCAAAATGGTGAATGGGGCTTCCTGATTGCAGGAGCGCTTGCCTTCCCGATTGCCATCATTCACGGCATCGGCATCTGGCTGGGCCTGTGGGGATAAAGGCCGTCCCCCTTCAAAAAAATAAGGATCAGATTAAGGCTTTAACCGCGGCTCGACCATAGCTTTCGCGAACTCGTCCATCGGGATTTCCAGCTTCACCGGTTGGCCATTCTGCGCGCTGCCTTCAATAGCCAATGCCTTTGAACTACGCAACTTGCCAAGAAGTGCATCATCGAGTGTAACGAACGCATAGCAACCATCGCCCGTGCAGTAGCGAATCTTGAACGCTAGTGGTGGCTGGCCATCAAGCTTCAACGAAAGCGGGCTATCAAGCACGAGGCCCAGCGGCAGAATGAAAACGCCACGCGCAGCTTTATCAGCCTCAGGGTAGCCAACAGCAAATTCAAAAATGCGCTGGCCTGTATCTTTTACAAGCGCGCGGATAAAGACTTCACAATATTCCTGCCTTTGGCCTTCTTTCACGTCCTTGAATTTGTCACAGCGTAAGACCCATGACTTTGTACCGTCGACTGGTTTTACCTCGGCCGTCACAGCAGACCCGGCACCTGACGCACCTGCCATTTTGTGACCCGAAGATGTTTTGCCCTTATTACCAAAGATAAAAAATCCAGCCAGTGCCAGAACAACAATAAGTGCGACAACAATTAAAATGGGCTTCTTTTGCATTTACTTTTTTCCTTCCAGAAGGGCTGATGGTGCTGCCGAAGAGGATTGAACTCTCGGCCTCTCCCTTACCAAGGGAGTGCTCTACCACTGAGCTACGGCAGCATAGTATCACAGGCATTCGAGGGATAAAATCCGCCCGACCGCGCCACAAATTACAGAAATACCCCCAAAAAACAATAGTTTTGCCGATACCCACAGGCAAATAGCATAAAACTATGGAAATTCTGCTATTTTTACGCTAGAAAATCTTATGCAGACCCGACAGGATACCGGCGCGAAACGCCAGCAGGAAAAGACGGATAAAAGAGCCGCAGCCCTGCGCCAGAACCTGATGCGGCGTAAGCAAGCACGAAACGATAAAGAAGAAGAAAAGGACGACCCTCAATGACTGTAGCTGACCCAGCCGAATCATTCACAGCCGCGCGCGCACGCCCCTATGCTGACCATTCAGCACCAGGCATTTTGCCTGACCACTGGATCCGCGAGCAATCACTCCGCAACGGGATGATAGAACCGTTTGTCGAGCGTCAGGTGCGCGATAGCGAAAATGGAAAAATTATTTCCTACGGTCTTTCTTCATACGGTTACGACGCACGCGTAGCTGACGAATTCATGGTGTTTACAAACATTGACAACGCAATTGTTGACCCGAAGAATTTTTCAAAAGACAGCTTTGTTGAAAAGAAAACAGATATTTGCATTATACCGCCGAATAGCTTTGTACTGGCCCGTACTGTGGAATATTTCCGCATTCCACGCGATGTACTGGTGATCTGCCTTGGCAAAAGCACTTATGCGCGTTGTGGTCTAATTGTGAACGTCACCCCGCTTGAACCGGGCTGGGAAGGCCATGTCACACTCGAGATTTCAAATACAACACCACTTCCGGCAAAAGTTTACGCCAATGAAGGTGTTGCACAGTTTTTATTTTTTAAAGGCAGCAGTAGCTGCGAGGTAACCTATGCCGACAGATCAGGCAAATACATGGGCCAGCGTGGCGTTACTCTCCCCCGTACCTGATACCCCGCAACAAGTTGAAGTTGATGCGGATGTCCTTGCCAAGGCCTCCGCACTTGATGCGTTGCGTGTTGTAGGCGGCAATGCGCTTTATGGCCGCGTAACAATTAGCGGCGCAAAAAACGCTGCCCTGCCACTACTCTGTGCTGCCATCCTGACACGTGACCCCGTGCAATTTACAAATGTGCCGGTAGGCCTTGCCGACATTAAAACACTCTCCGCCCTTCTTATCAGTTTCGGCGTCACAGTGGGCCTGCGTTCTGACGGCGTTGCTATCCTCCGTGCCGATAATATCAAATCAACCTCCGCTTCTTATGACCTTGTGCGCAAAATGCGTGCCAGCATTTTAACGCTCGGCCCAATTCTCGCACGCGAGGGCCACGCAGAAGTGTCACTGCCCGGCGGCTGTGCGATTGGTACACGCCCTGTTGATATCCACCTGGGCGGTTTCGAGAAAATGGGTGCGAAAATCAGTATTGAAAATGGCTATATCAAAGCAAGTGCCCCGAACGGATTACATGGTGCAAAAGTTGAGCTTCCCTTCCCTTCTGTTGGTGCAACTGAAAACATTATGATGGCGGCCACACTCGCCAAGGGCAAAACCACAATACAAAATGCCGCGCGCGAACCCGAGATTGTTGCACTTGCCAACTGCCTGAACAGTATGGGGGCCGCTATCTCCGGCCAAGGGACGGACACAATTTCCATTCAAGGTGTTGAGCAACTACACGGCGCAAGTTTCGAAGTGATCCCTGACCGGATTGAAGCTGGAACTTTCATGCTTGCTGTTGCGATGACGGGCGGGAAAATCATACTCGAAAAAGCCGATATCGAGCCGCTGGAATCACTTGTCACACTTCTACAAGAAGCGGGTGTTTCCGTTGAAGAAGAAAACGGTTTTGTTGTTGTAAGCCGCGATCCGGCGAAGCCACTGAAGGGCACTGACATCATGACAGCCCCCTTCCCCGAATTCCCGACAGATCTGCAAGCGCAATATATGGCGATGCTTGCCTTGTGCGAGGGCGCAGGCATGGTTACCGAAACAGTTTTTGAAAACCGTTTTATGCACGTGCCGGAATTGAACCGTATGGGTGCAAATATCCGCATACAGGGGAATTCAGCGATTGTACGTGGTGTTGAGAAGCTCAGCGGCGCAAATGTAATGGCAACAGATTTGCGCGCATCCGTTGCACTAGTCCTTGCGGGCCTTGTGGCGGACGGCGAGACAACCGTAAACCGCATCTACCATCTCGACCGCGGGTATGAAAACCTTGTTGATAAATTTAGAAATCTGGGCGCTGAAGTTGAGCGCGTTAAAGGACAATAAGCATGAGCGCCGCGCGCGAGCAATTCAAGATCGCCAGCCTCATAATCGGCGAGTCCGATATCACCATCTCCCCTGACGCACAAAGAGACCAGCAAACATTTATCTATGACCTGCTGCAGAATAATTACTTTAAACCGGTCGACATGCCTGCGGGCACTTTCGATGTCTCATTATCCGTGCGTGAGGGACGTTTAGTCTGGGGTATCAAGCACCATGAAACAGGCAAAGAAGCACCGCAAATTATACAAAGCTTTGGCGGCTATAGAAAACTATTGAAGGACTATCTTGCCATTGTTGCCGCTTATAATGACGCCGTTCGTAATGCAACACCCACACAGGTAGAGGCTATTGATATGGGTCGCCGCGGGCTGCACAATGAAGGGGCCGACATGGTACAAAGCCGCCTTGAGGGCAAAGTAGAAACCGACCATGAAACGGCCCGTCTACTCTTCTCGATTATCACAGGGTTTTATAGCAGCTCTATAAAAAGTCCTTGTATATAGGGAAAAATCGGGCACAGCGCCCCTTGCCATTTAACCCTACTTCAATTAAAAGTGTCCCCCATGGCTAAAGAAGATTTAATCGAGTTCAAAGGCATCGTAACGGAAGTTCTCCCGAACACTATGTTCCGCGTCAAACTGGAGAACGATCACGAAATACTGGCGCACACAGCTGGTAAAATGCGCAAGAACCGCATTCGTGTTATGCAAGGTGATAAGGTGGTTGTTGAGATGACGCCTTATGATCTGACAAAAGGCCGTATTATTTTCCGTGAGAAATAATATCATACTCGCTTCGGCTTCACCGCGGCGCGTTGATTTGCTGCAGCAAATCGGCATTACCCCGGCCGAAATTACACCAGCCGACATTAATGAAGAGCCTTTAAAGAGTGAACTGCCGGGGAAGCTTGCCCTGCGCTTGGCGGAAAGCAAGGCGCGTAAAGTTGCCGAGAGTAAAAAAGATGCGCTTATACTGGCGGCAGACACTGTTGTTGCTTGCGGCCGCCGGTTACTACCAAAAGCCGAAACAGAAGAAGAGGCACGCACTTGCTTGCAAATACTTTCTGGTCGTCGCCACAAGATTTATGGTGGCATCTGCCTGATTACGCCTGCAGGTAAAATCCGCACACGCCTGAGCGTCACAAGCGTTCAATTCAAGCGGCTGAACAAAGACGAGATTGAAGCCTATATTACATCGCGCGAATGGCAAGGAAAGGCGGGAGGCTACGGAATACAAGGTTTTGCCGATGCTTTTGTTAAATCCATCCATGGCTCTTATTCAAATGTGGTAGGTTTGTGTCTATATGATACAATGGCACTGTTGAATTCTGAAAAGGCCTGATTTTCTTTGCATATCCTGATAGACGATATCGAACAGCATTTATGGGTTGCCGCCGTTGATAAAGGCCGGCTGCAAGGGCTGGAGATTGACCCTGTGAACGAACTTGTCCGTTGGGGTTCGGTTTATTGGGGGCGCGTCGAGCGGATTGATAAAGCCCTTGATGCTGCTTTCATTAACCTTGATGGCGACCAGTTTGGGCTATTGAATAATGCCGATGCATTTCTAATCGATTCAAAGGGCCAGCCCGTAAAAGACACGGGCGATACGGCAATTGGCAAAAAGCTGAAGCCGGGTGCGTTCGTTCTTGTCCAGACCAAAGAAGGTAAAATCGCGCCCCTTGATGGCGATGAAAACTTCGAAGATATCGACCTGCCTGATAAACACCCGCGCCTTTCCATGAATATTACTATGCCGGGGCGTTTTCTGGTTTATGCACCGTTTGAAAAGGGCCACCGTGTTTCGCAGCGCATCCGCGAGAAAACATTACGCAAGCGGCTGGAACAATTGCTAAACGCCACAGGCCTGAGTGATGGGTTTATTCTACGCGCCTCTGGCGTAGATACACAAAATGATGTGCTGATCCGTGAAAGCAAAATACTGCAAGCCATGTGGGGGCAGATACAAAAATTTTCGGAAGGTGCCGACCCACAACTCATTATGCTGGGGCCTGACGCCTTACAGCGCATGCTCAGCGATCAGGCCATGCAAACCATCACACGCATTGACGGCGCCGATGCTGATCTGGCAGCACTGGCCGAAGAATGGTGCGATTTATTCGCCCCCGAACTATTGGCTAAAATAAAATTCCAGCTAAGCGCCGTTGATAGCAAACGTGTCCGCCCGAGCCTTGATTTCCTTTCCGACCACGACCTGATGAGCCAGATCGAAAGCCTGCTCTCGCCTTATGTACTGATGGAAGGCGGCGCGAATATTATTTTGCAACAGACTGCGGCGCTACTCGCCGTTGATATAAACCGCGGTGCTGACAAACGCAGCTCACTGGCTATTAATACAGATGCTGTTAAAGAAATTGGCCGGCAAATGCGCCTGCGCAACGTTGGTGGCGCTGTTCTCGTTGATTTCCTGAAAATGAAATCAAAAAAAGAGGAAGCCAGTCTACTGGAAGCACTCAACGATATGACAGATCTTGACCCCTGCACCGTGCAAATTCATGGCTTTACCAAGCTCGGCATGGTTGAGCTAACCCGCCAGCGCCGCACCCCGGCCCTGATTACGCGTCTCGAAAACTTATTAGAGTTTGAATAGCTATCTCAAAACAAGCGTTGTGCCGGAGCCTGCAATGCTCTCTAGACTAAAACGGACTCTCTCGCCCGCCTGCAGTTTTTTAGTACCGTTATAATCAAATTCCGTTCTGCCAAGAAGAAATCTACTTATAGGACCCGCAGTTACTTTTGTACCGTCTTGATTAGCCACGCCATTAAACGTAGAAACTCCATAAGCACTCCAGCGCTGAAACATAGCCATTTATCACCTCGCTTGTTGGGTTCTTTTTTGTAGGCCCCATTTTAAGTTATGTCAAGAAAAAGATGCTGGACAGGATTTATGCAATTCATTAACAGTAAACAGCTTGAATAAAGCCATGCCCAGGTAGCTCAGTCGGTAGAGCAAGGGATTGAAAATCCCTGTGTCGGCGGTTCGATTCCGTCCCTGGGCACCATTTTAAATTTCATTCCAATTGATTTATATATCCCGTGGCGGACCGTGAATACCAACGGGCCATTGCTGTAGCCAGCGCGCAAAGGTTTTTATTGTTTTTGTGTCTTCTATAATTCTATGACCGCGCCGGTTCTCTGGTAGGGCAACGGGCGTACTTTGCAGCGAGCGTGGTAATATCGGTGCATTCGCGCCAAAATACCAGAATGTGCTTGCAGCCACAGTAAATGGGCTTTTCAAATCACGTGCAATTGCTTCCTCCTTGCCGTAATGCGCTGCGTTATGAAACGCAATTTGTAAATCATCGCCAGTACCCTGAAAGAAATTATCGCCTTTACGGTCACGATCAGGCTTCTTGCATTGAAAGCGCGAGTCATTGAAATATTCCGAAAATGGAATTTTTTCTTCAACCTGCATCACATAAATAACATTATTCGACTCATGCGGCGCAATAGACATACCGATAATCCAGTCATGCCCGATTGTTGCGGCTTTACGTACAAGCGGCTTGCAAACGCCGAGCGTACAAACATCCCCCGTTACATTCGGCGCAAGGCCGTTATCGGAAGCGACAACATATGAAATAAGCCTGTCGGGCGTGTAGAGTTTCATCCGCGAAGCGGCACAGGAAAGCGTAGATTAGCAAGTGTATCGAGTGTATCAGTATAAAACCCTGCAACGTCCTCGCGCGGATCTTGCTGCCAACAATTGAACCCTGTATTAGCACGGCGAACCAGTTCATTCCGTCGCGATATACACGTATCACGGAACTTTGCGGCATCAATAGAAAGTGCTGCCCAACGGCCTTGGGCTGCAAGTTGCGCAAGTTGCGTTACTGTTTGAACGTGTGGCAAAAACTCGCCACCTTTGCGAACGCCCATATGGCGTGCGGCCATAGAGAAGCTATCTCCTATGCCAATAAGAGCCTTAACGATTTCTGTTTTTTCCATAGAAAATTTATAGCGCGCTCAAAAAGGCCGAGTCAAACATATTTAGGCGGCACGCCATTTCGCCCCTTGAGCGGTATCCTCGATAACAATACCCTTTTCTGCCAGAAAATCGCGGATTTCATCGGAACGCTTGAAGTTTTTGTCCGCACGCGCCTGTTTCCGCTCGGCCAGCAAAACCTCGATCTCGGCCTCATCCAAAGCCAGCTCTTTTTTGCCACCAGCCAGCCATGCTGCGGGGTCTTGCTGTAAAATACCAAGCAGCAAACCCGCTGCCTTTAGCTGCGCGGCCAAAGCGGGCGCTTTGGTTTTTTCCAGCTCTTTAGCAAGCGCATGAATTGCCGCCATGGCTTTGGGTACATTCATGTCATCAAGGAGCGCTTCATAAATTTCACTATTCAGCGCAACCTTATCTTCTGCAGGGGGTGTGTCGGCAAGCAATGCATAAAATTTGGTCAGCGTTTTTTCGGCTTGTGCTAGCCCGTCCATTGTCCAGTCAAGTGGCTGACGGTAATGCGCGCCCATTAGCGCGAAGCGGATCGACTCGCCGCGCATGCCCTGTTCCAACAAGTGATGAACCAGCGTAACATTGCCAAGAGATTTTGACATTTTCTCGCCCTCAACCGTTACAAACCCGTTATGCACCCAGCAGTTGGCAAAAGAGGCGAGGTCATATTGTTTATGCGCACAGCAACTTTGTGCAATTTCATTTTCATGATGCGGAAATTTCAAATCAGCGCCGCCACCATGGATATCAAAAGGCAGACCCAAATGTTCTTCTGCCATTGCCGAACATTCAATATGCCAGCCCGGCCGGCCCCGACCATAAGGCGATCCCCAACCCGGCTCTTCATCTGTTGAAGGTTTCCACAAAACAAAATCGGCGGGATCGCGCTTATGTGACGCCACCTCTACACGCGCACCGGCTATCTGGTCATCACGACTGCGACCCGAAAGCCCGCCATAATTATCAAACGATGATACGCTGAACAATACCTCACCCTCTTTAGTGGCGTAGGCATGACCGTTATCAATCAGTTTGTGAATAAGGGAAAGCATTTGCGGGATATGCCCCGTTGCATGCGGCTGGATATCCGGTGGCAAAATATTCAATGCGCCCATATCTTCGTTATAGGCTTCTGTATATTTTTTTGTGATGACGTTTATCGGCTGACCTGTGTCACGCGCCGCTGTAATAATTTTATCTTCGATATCGGTGATATTCGATGCATATGTCACTTTTGGATAGAGCGTGCGTAGAAGGCGCGCAAGAATATCGAACACAACCGCCATACGCGCATTGCCAATGTGAGCATAATCGTAAACTGTAGGGCCGCAGGCATAGAGCCGGACATTTGCTTTGTCGAGCGGCTCGAAAGCCTCTTTTTTACGGGTTAAGGAATTGTAAATATTTAACTGTGCCATGCTTTTTTTGTACCGCAAATGCCTGATAAAACAAAGAAAATTCTTACCCCGCCCATGGCCGGAATAATATATAAAATTTTAGCAAAATTTTAAGTGTAACCATCATAAAATTAATACGGGAGATAGGAGGGTCGCACAGACCTTTTCGACAATGCGTAACACACACACCACCACCTCAAGCCTTCCGGCAGTTATTCAGCCTGCGGGCGAAACAACGAAAAAAGCCAGTCTAATACTCGAGCGTAAAGCAAAGGGGCAGGGGCGCATCTTGTGGCGGCTGTTTTTCCTGCTAACAACCGTTCAGATTGTTGCAAATTATTTTTTACTTGAAGCGATACTTTACAGTCAGGGCATCGAGATTGTTAGAAATTCATTCTCCTATTATTCGCTCTGTGCACTCTTCGCAATTGGTTCAACAGCCATTGTAAACTATTTCGTGAAGCTGTGGCTTGTTGACCCTCTACAACTTATCAAGAAAAACTTTGCTGAAGCCTCCCTGAACCCTGAGACACACGCCTTCCCCCTTGTTGCTGTGAGTGGTACAGATGAAATCGCGCAGACAGTTTCAGCAGCACAAGCCATGCTGAAACGCCATGCTGAAAACCTGATGCGGGTGAAAGCTTCTGCCGAAGAAGAGATCCAGAAGATTTCTCACTATGACCCACTTACCAGCCTGCCAAACCGCTTGCTGTTCGTACAAAAAATGCACGAGATGATTGAAGCGGGTCATAACGTAGATGGTACGCAGCGCCGTTTTGCACTTGTTGCGGTTGATCTTGATAACTTCCAGGACATCAACGATAGCGTAGGCCACCATATTGGTGATATTGTTTTGAAGATTGTTGCGAAACGTCTGAAAACGTCTCTCCCCGCCTCCGCTTTGATTGCGCGCACAGGTGAGGATGAATTCCTTGTATTCTTGCCTTTGAAAGATGGTGCTTATACCGCGCGTGATGTGGGTGACAAGGTTCGTCACCTTATCAGGCACGAGCCTGCCAAGATTTACGGTGAAAACTTCCCGCTACGTGCCTCTATTGGTATTTCAAAATTCCCTGATGATGGTTTAAGCCCTGAGCAGGTTTTGAAAAACGCATCACTGGCCCTGAACCGCGCCAAGCAGGATGGCCGCGATACAGTGCGTGAATATCTGGAAGATTTCGACAAAGCGCTTGCGCAGCGTTTACAAATTTTGCGCGATCTGCGCGAAGCGCTTGAAAACAATAAGCTGATGCTGCGCTTCCAACCACAGATAAATCTGAATACAGGTAAAATATACGGCGCTGAAGCATTGCTGGCGTGGTTCCATACCGATGCCAAAACAGGCGAGAAGAAAATGATCCCCCCTGATACATTTATTCCACTAGCAGAGCAGTCTGGCTTGATTGTACCATTGGGTGAATGGGTACTGCGCAAAGCTTGTGAAACCGCCAAGGAATGGGAGAAACAAGGGCTTGACTGGCGCGTGGCCGTAAATGTTTCGGGTGTTCAGTTCCACCAGAGTGACCTTGTCGCGCTTACACGGGAAGTGCTGGCTGAAACAGGCCTTGCACCGCATAAACTAGAGCTTGAGGTTACAGAAAGCGCTTTCATGAGTGATATTGATGTTGCCATTGAAACGCTCAAGTCACTCAAATCACTGGGCGTTGATCTTGCAATTGATGATTTCGGGACGGGCTATTCATCCCTCTCTTACCTGCGCCGCTTCCCGGTTGACCGTTTAAAGATCGACAAAACATTTATTCTGGACGCACTCAAGGATGACGACGATGCCGTTATCGCCAAAACAATTATTGCACTAGGCCACTCGCTCGGCGTTCTTGTGCTGGCGGAAGGCGTTGAAACAAAAGAGCATGAGACATTCCTGAAAGAACAAGGCTGCGATGAAGCGCAGGGCTATTACTATGCGCGCCCGATGCTGCTGGAAGATCTGCTGCAATTCGCGGCAGAGAAAATTTAAAAATCTATTTTTTTCTCGTACCAGTGAAGGCGATCATAATCCGCCTTGCGTCTTGCGTGCGAGGCTTTGGCGGACAGATCATAAACAAGAGTTGCAACAGACCGTCTGATAAGCGCATTATTGCGCGGAAAATTAATGGCGGCTGGCCCCACGAAAGATCTATATTCGTTCGTCTGCCCCATAATAACCGCACCAGCCCGTAGCGTCCCGCATGTCCAGATTGTAGCCCCGCCGTGCAAACCATCGCATCTTGCGCGCCCTTCAAAGTCAACATCAAGCCCGAACCCGCTGTTATGTGGCCGCACCGCATTCATTTCCAACATATCAGACAACAATGGCGATGCATCGGTAACAAGCGAGAAATCAGGGCCAATAGAAGAAACGATCTTGTGAACCCTTAGTACATGTGTTTCCTTGGGTTTGTCGGTTGGCGTATAATAAACCAGATACCCCGGGACTATATAAGGAAAGCCGTCCCTGTCACGTGTCCAGTCGCGTCTGATCTCGGTAATACGGCCTGCAACGAAGTCGGTTTTGAATCTGCTGCGGCTTTTCCTGTTGCGTGCGATAATATCGTTTGCTGCACCAACCCGCATGGAAGTAATAACAGAGTTAAATCTTTTATAGAGCTGGAAGAACCTTTCATACCCTACGCGCTCCATAATTTGTGGTGTATGGTGTTCCCATTGCGACAATACCTCCTCAGGATACAGCGTGCGGCTCAAAGCGGCTTTAAGAAACTGCGATTTAGCCCCTTCCGTGAAGCAGCCACGCTTATGGTTAAAGCGATAGCCTGTGAGCTGCTTGAACTCTTGAATGGCTTCACGCACCATAGCACGTTCTTCATGCGCACGACGCCTTGAGCCCTCCGCGAAGCGGGATGGATTACGCTGGAGAAAGCGGGGCGCAGGTAAATCAATATCTGTGCGCACCCCTCGTCCTTTCGGGTATTGGAAATGCTGCTGAGAAGAGTTTGAAAGCCTGATAATTGCCCCCTTATAGCCACGCTGCCGCCATTCATCTTCCGTATCTTCTGCACTTAATCCGTTGCCAAGTATCAACACTGTATTGTTTTTTTCCGGTATATCAATATTGGATGCGTCATACGTAGCTGACGGAAAATAGTCATGCTCGAGCGCAGGATTGTCTATGAAGAACTGTTTAATCACGGCGACTTCGCGGTTATGGCCCGTATGCCCCATTGCAAGAATGATATGATGGGCCTCTATTTTGATAAAATCTTCATCACCGTCGCCAGTTTTAATTGTGATCTCATGACAATTATCACAGTCCTTTTTATTTCTGGCCTTAATGGCCTCGCCTTTAATCGCACGGAATTTTATATTAGAAGAAGAAATGGATTGCAGATATTGCAGACGTTCTTGCAAAAAATCTGTAACTTCATGGCGAACAACCGCAGAATGCAATATCCTGTTTGCGCGTGAGCGGCCCGTATCCCGATCAATAAAATTGTCCCGTAGTGCAACTCCAGCAAAGGACACATTCATACGCTCGAGAGATATGTTTGTTTTGCGGCCCGCAGATGCTTGTTTGCCATAAGCCAAGCCGCCATTAATTGTAGGACTGCCCGTGCCATCGACAGGTAGTTCATTTTTGTCACAGAGGATAATCTCGACCGGCCCCACGCCGTCACTATAACGTTCATGCGCATGCTGAATAATGGCTTCAAGCAAATGATTGGCCCAAAGCCCGCCAAAGGCTCCGCCGCCAACAATGACAATGCGTTGGACATTATCGTCCGCCATAACACCCTCTTTTTTATTTTGGGGGCATTATAAGCAGAAAATTTATGATTACGTCAATATATTTGTGTTGTTTAAGCGATCGGCACGTCAACACGCACTGGAAGATCGGCCGCAACAGGCTCGTCTTCCAGCATTTCGATCATCCCCGTGGGGTGAACGGCGAAATTGGCAATAAAGAGCGCGTTTGAGTAAAAAACAATTGCGTCACAAAGCCAGTGGTTTTGCTCATTCTTGCCCTCGAATGTGGCGGGGCGAATCGTGCTTTCAATCACGGTTTTCGTTGCTGCATCAATACCTTGCGGCATGTTCGGATCATCCAGATTCTCGGAGACAAGGAACGGACCCTCTTCCCCGCGGACGAAGAAGCAGAAGAAGCGCAGATAATCGAGCACATTTTCATCGGTAATCTTTACGGGCGCCTTGGCATTCACCTCGTGAATAGGCGGGGACGTACCGTTCAGACGGTACAGGTTACCGCGATCGGTCAGATAATAGATTTTAAGCTTCCGGTTGGGCCAGTTACTATCCTGCACACGGATAAGCGCCACCTGCTCGTAAAACGACAATAAACGCCATGAAACCTGCGTTGTTTGCGCGGATGTCTGGTATTTACCATCAATCGGGTTTACTTGGGCTAAAAATCCGTCTAATTCGGCACCGGTGACGGGATTCCAGTTATTATCTTCATACATTCTTGAAAACCTTGGCAAAAATCGTCGTTTTGACCCTTATTTGTACCTTATCGGGATTCTTCCGTAAAGACGTTTTTTGTTGACAGGAGGCCCTATAAATTTCTATAAAAAGGGCCGAATTCCAAGGATTTAAGACTATGGCAACAAAAAGAACATACCAACCAAGCAAACTGGTGCGCAAACGCCGCCACGGTTTCCGCTCACGTATGGCAACAGCAAACGGCGCAAAAATACTATCGAACCGCCGCGCTAAAGGCCGCAAGAAGCTTAGCGCCTAAGTACGCTTTTGCAAAAAACCCGTAACCCGGTAACCCGCCCCGCCGTTCTTCGGAAACGCGATGATTTTTTGCGCCTCAATAAATCCGATACGCGTATCTCGTGCCACAGCCTTGTGGTGCAAACACTCCCCAATCAAAAGCTGGGCCTGCGCTATGGCATTACCGTCACAAAAAAAACGGCACAAAACGCAACCGACCGTAACCGCATCAAGCGGCGCTTCCGCGCACTTGTGAATGACATCCTCGCTGATGCAAAACTGGGGAACCGTGATATCGTGCTGATTGGTAAAATGGCCGCCGCAACCCGCCCTTACGAACAACTGAAAAAAGATCTATTGTGGTGCCTGAAAAAACTTGGGCTGGTTGACTAGATGTCTGACAATTTACTCATTGTTGAGAATTTAACAAAAATATATGAGGGCAATACAGCTGCCGTACAAGGTATTAGCTTTGCGGTCCCCGCAGGTGCGACTTACGGATTACTGGGCGGTAACGGCGCTGGCAAAACAACAACTCTCTCGATGATTCTGGGGCTCTTAACGCCGACAAGTGGCAAAATAACGATCTTCGACGAGGATATGCCCAAGCAAAAGAGATCATTACTGGCGCGTATGAACTTCTCATCGCCCTATGTCGATATGGTAGGCAATTTAAGCGTGAAAGAAAACCTGATTGTTTTTGCCCATCTTTATGGCCTGCGCGATTACAAACAGCGCATCGATTCCCTTATTACAAGTTTACAGCTGGAAAAATTCTTGAACCGGCAAGTGCGCTCCCTTTCTGCCGGCCAAATCACCCGCACGTCACTTGCAAAATCCCTCATTAATACGCCGCGCCTGCTGGTGCTGGATGAGCCCACCGCTTCACTGGACCCCGACACTGCAGACTGGGTGCGGACACACCTTGAAAACTACCAACGTGAACAAAACGCAACGATCCTTCTGGCCTCTCACAATATGGGGGAAGTAGAGCGCATGTGTAACAACATATTGATGATGCAAAATGGTAAGATCGTTGACCGTGGCACACCCCGCGCACTCATAGACAAATATGGCCGCCAGAATATGGAAGAAGTCTTCCTGCATATCAGCCGCCAAGGCGCTATAGGCATGGTTGAGGAAGCCGCATGATAGATCTATTCCGCGTAAAAGGCATGGTGCTGCGACATTACTACGTACACAAACAAAGCCCCGCAAGACTCGTCAATATGATTGGCTGGCCTGCTGTCAATATGCTGCTCTGGGGCTTTATGAATTCCTACCTTGCAAAAACCTATGGTGGTGAAGCTTATATCGCAGGCACCCTGATTGCAGGCGCCGTTTGCTGGGACGTTTATATGCGCGCTTGCTGGGGCACAACAACCGCCGTCTATGAAGAATTCTGGTTCCGCACATTAGGGCAAATACATTCAACGCCCCTCAGGCCGGCAGAGCTGATACTCAGTTATCTTCTTTCATCGCTTTACAAGCTGGCGTTTACCTTCACAATCATCACCATCATGGTGATGCTGCTTTTCGGCTTTAATTTTTTCAGTATTGGTTGGGATTTTATATTGTACTTATTGCCGTAGCTGTTCAGGAACAAAAATGCTGGCGGTGGCGACTCTACATTGTTGGGTGTAGTGACAAGAAGATTGATTGCAACATCATCATCTATAATAAGCTTGATTTCTTTCAGTGTTGCGGCACCTTCAAACGCTGCATCGTCAATCAATCTCGTATCATAGCTTAACCAGGGAGGCGTCAGCGGCAAATAGCCGTAGACACTTGCAGCGAAGTGCTCCAGAAGCTGTGTGCGCACATTCTTGCGCCACATATCAGGCGTACAGTCCGCTGCGTATGTTTCGGGTAATTGATTCAGCATAACCGCTCGAGAGTATATTAATATGAAAAATAGAGCAAGCTCGTTTTTTCTGCTATTGGGCCAATAAAAAAGCCCCTGACGGGGCTTTTTTATTCTTCTGCTACTTAAGATTAGCCGACGATTTCATCATCCTTGAAGAATTGCGCGATTTCGATTTTGGCGTTCTCGAGGCTGTCTGAGCCATGAACCGAGTTTGCGTCAATGCTCTCGGCAAAATCTTTGCGGATTGTCCCTGGCTCGGCATTCGCCGGATTTGTTGCGCCCATGATCTCGCGGTTTTTTGCAACAGCATTATCGCCTTCAAGCACTTGAACAACAACAGGGCCTGATGTCATGAATTTCACGAGGTCACCATAGAATGGACGCTCTTTGTGCACTTCATAGAATTTTGAAGCTTGTGCTTCGGTCATTTGAATACGTTTTTGTGCAACGATACGCAGGCCTTTTTCTTCAAAACGTGCGTTGATGGCACCTGTCAGATTGCGCTTTGTTGCGTCTGGTTTCAGGATCGAAAATGTTCTCTCTACAGCCATAGCCATGATTTCCTCTTTTGTTTCAGGTTTTTGTGGACTTCTCTATAGCCTGAATGCCCCAGAAAACGCAATAAAATTTCGCTTTACTTTAACCTTTTGTTTTTTCATAATACGAAAATGTCTGAGAGTTCTGTCCCTGAAGATGATGGCCGCGTTGTATCGCTGGCATTTAAGCGTCAACAATTGAAGCGGGCGACAGAAGATGCCAACACGCCCGACTGGCTTCGGCTGGCGCGCCAGATCATGCGTCTCTGCGAAGCGAAGCCCGCAGCAGAGCGAATGGCTTTTCTTGAGCAGGAGTTCTTCCCGCACCTCATGGCAATAGAACCTGCTGATGATGCAGAGGCCCTGACAATAATCCTGACTGCGGCAACGCCGCTTGTGGATCTTTACCCGCACGAAATCAAACAGCTAATGAGCGACTATGTTTGCACCATGCTGACACAGATGTTGCAAAATGACCTTCTCAGCTACGAAGTAGGCTATAGCGCTTTCAAGAGAGTCATCGCACTGATGCCGGTAGAAACCCATGCAGATATATTCCGCGAGAATATCCAGCAGGTAAGTTACAAACCAGATGAAACACCGGAGGATACATTGTTTAAATTACAGACAATGGATTCGTGCTGGGCGTCTCTTCTACCACAGGAGCGCTATGATATCTTTGAAAATCTTATGATCCCCGCATTGGAAGAGGCCGTAAAAAGGGAACATATTTCCCGCATTGATATGTTTGTTTACCTGCATGACCAACTCACAAAATTTGATTATGCTGATAGACGGGAAGTATACGAATTCCTTGTGCGTCACGGGACAATTATAAAGCAGTTCGACCGCAGAGGCGTTTATAATATTGACGGGATGCTAACTACAGCGAGGATTCTTTGCGCGCCGGATCCCCGCCCATTTCCTGATAGTGCGCCCGCCTGAACGGGTATAAAATCTGGTCGAGAAAGCGCGGCGGCATATAATCATGAATACCAATCTCGGCAGGTGGGCGGCGCCAATGTTCGTTGAAATAGGTCCCGAAAAGCATATCCCACAGCACTAAGTTTTCGCCGTAATTTTTGTTTCCTTCGCGTAAATCCATACTGTGGTGCCAGCGATGCAGGTTTGGTGTATTGAATATATAAGAAAGAAAACCCGTTTTTACATCGATATTACAATGGGTCAGTAAGCCGATGAAGGCTGTAAAAACACTGATCCATTGCACAACTTCAAACGGTGCGCCAAGAACAACCAAAAGTGACAAGGCAAAAACAATCTTGAAGGTGCTCTCAAGAAAGTGGAAGCGGCCTGTGTTAATCACCCAGAGTTTTTTTACACTATGATGAACGGCATGGAAGCGCCAGATCAGATCATGCTCGTGTGCGAGGCGATGTGCCCAGTAAAGCATGAACTCGGCACTGATAAGCCCTAAAATAACCTGTAAGAACATAGGCCATTCGCGTGGCCAGATTGACGCGCTTGGCACACTCACCGGCGTAATAAGTTCGGTTAGCCCGATAATGCCGCCGAACAACAGCAGCCCCTGTACAGTCCCTTTACTGCTTAGAGTATGCAATAAATGTGCGGGCGTTTCATGGTCATGCTCTTGCCACTGATACTCAAACGGCATAAAGCGCTCGAGAAGCAAGATAGCTGTAATCACTGTGAAATAGGCGATGTTGAAAAAGAGCAGCGGCTTGCCGAGCACCATACCGATACCGGAAAGCACGAGGCCAAACGCCAGCAAGGCGGGCCATGCCGTGTAGCATAAAATTTTTGCGATTATAGTTTTCATACCTGACAAACCCCCTTTCTCGGACTAGACTATAACCCAGATAAAAAAGGAATAGCAATGTCCTCGATACTCGTTACCGGCGCTGCAGGTTTTATAGGTTTTCATGCGGCCACCCGCCTGCTGAGAGATGGCAAAAATGTTATCGGCCTTGATAACATGAACAGCTATTACGACCCACTTTTAAAGGAGGGCCGCCTTGGCGAACTCCGCAAACACAAGAATTTTACCTTTGTAAAGGCCGACCTCGCCGACAAAAACGCTATAGACACGCTTTTTGAAAAGCATAAATTCTCTCATGTTTTTCATTTAGGCGCGCAGGCAGGGGTTCGCTATTCGCTGGAAAACCCCGATGCCTACGTGCAAAGCAACGTCAATGGCTTCCTGAATATTCTGGAAGCTTGCCGTGCCCACAAACCACAACATCTGCTCTATGCATCTTCATCTTCTGTTTATGGCGGAAACGACAAATACCCGTTCACTGAAACAGATACAACAGACCATCCCCTCAGCCTCTACGCCGCAACCAAAAAAGCAAACGAAATGATGGGGCACTCCTATGCGCATCTATTTGGCCTCAATATGACAGGTATGCGCTTCTTTACTGTTTACGGCCCATGGGGACGCCCCGATATGGCTGTTTATAAATTTACAGACGCTATCTTTAACGGCAAGCCGCTGGACCTTTTCAATCACGGCGATATGGAACGCGATTTTACTTACGTCGATGATATTGTTGAATCTATGGTCCGCCTGCAGGATAAGCCACCGCAAAACAAGCCACCGCACCAGATTGTCAACCTTGGCAACCATAAGCCGGAGAACGTGAAAGCATTGATAGCGCTGATTGAAAAAGAAACAAACTGCAAAGCCATTATCAACAATATGCCGATGCAGCCAGGCGATGTTTATAAAACCTATGCCGATAACGATCGCATTTATAATTTAACGGGGTTCAAACCACAGATAGCGCTGGCAGAAGGGGTTAAAAACTTTGTAACGTGGTACCGATCTTATCACGCAGGCTCTGCTTCCCGCGCTTGAGCAATGAACGGACGGCATTTTCTGTTGCGCCCATGCGCTGGCAAATTTCAGGCACGTCATATTCTTCAAAATAAAACAGGGAAAGCGCTTGCGCTTGCTGGAAAGGAATTTTTTTCAGGACTGCTTTGAGTTTTTCTTTGAGCGCCGCATTGTCTATAATGATTTCCGGCAGGTCAGCCGTATCAGCCACATCCACTTTATCAATTTCAACCATGCCGGCTTTACGGCGGCGTTTATGGTCAATCGCACGGTTCAGCGTGACGCGGTAAAGCCATGTCGAAAACTTGGCACCCGCTTGGTGCGCCCATATATTCTCCTTTTGCCATAATGACAACAAAACATCTTGAACTACATCATGGGCGGCTTCTTCATCCTGCAGGATTTGCCGGGCCAGCCGCCACATTTTACCGGCATATCGCAAAACCAGCTCCTGATAGGCCATATGCGAGCGTGACTGCTGTAAAAGCGCTGCCAAGGCTTCATCTGGTAGTGCTCCAATATTTTGTTTTGAAAGGGCAGAAATTGCCATTGCTTATCGTCCTGTGTTTCCACAGGTGGAAATTGCAATTAACGGGCCAGATTATTCGGCTTTGACAGAGACGCCTTCAGTGGCAATGCTACTATTCGGGTAGGCCACCTTGTACCAGCTCTCATAAACCTGCTGGACCGAGGCAATGATAGAGTCAAACTCGGCTGACGGATCAGCGGTATCAAGCACCTTTGAAATACGAGTGTAAACTGTGAGATAAAAATCCTGCAAGGTTTTTGCAAGACCGGCGGCCTCGCCATCTGAATTTAAATGCGCTTGAAGCGCTTCGATAATCTTGAAAGCGCGGTCACATTTCTGGAACATCTCTACATGATTACCCACTTCATGCGCCGCCTTCGCCTCGCGCAAAAAGCGGATCATACCTTTATAAAGCTCGACAACAATTTCAACGCCACTTTTGCCTTCATCATCCATGGCACCGTAGGCTTTATGGGCTTTACCGTAAGGATTATTCATACTTTGTTACCTGTCATCTCTTTTATCGGTGCCCAGAATAGCACGCAACTGGGCCAGCAATGCTTTTGATGCCGCTAATTGCTCTTCGAATTTCGCATATTTTTCGATCAGCCGGTCACGATAGGCCTCTGCCCGTTCGCGGACACTGTCCGCACGTGCTTCCATGCGTTCGTTATCCTGTGCAAGGCTATTGATTGCTTTCTGTATAGAGCCTGTAAGTTCATCACCATAACGCTTGGTCACACCAGACACCAGATCTGCTATGCCTTGCTCAACGGTTAAATTCACTGTTGTACTGGTTGTGCCGATGTAGGCAAATGACAACCCTTCATACACAGTGCCGGTTTTACCACGGATCAAATTACCCACAATATCGAACAGGTTTGCATCACCACCCACAGAGACACTCGTAATGCTACTACCATCATGAGTTATATCCATAGCAATATTCAGGCTTTTTGTACGGCTGGTATTTGCAACAATGTTGAACTGTGCGTTATCGGAACTGAATTGCGTTTCAAACAACGCCTTCACGCTGTCAAAATTATCAATAATTGCGGAATCAAGCTTGGCTTCGTCTTGCAAGGCGATCTTGTTGGTAGCCGTAAAAGTAAACCCAATATTCCGCAAGTTTGTAAACCCTGCCGAGTTGGTGAACGTTCCACTTAAAATCGTCTGCAGCTCGAGATTTAATGATGAAAGCTGCTGGTCTTTATACAAAAAAGCATCCTCGGAAGCCACACCATCCACCAGTGTCTGGTTCTGTATAACAAAATCACGAAGCTCGTTATATGCATCAACAAAGTCAAGAATGCCCGTTTTAACGCTGGAGTAATCTTCTGTTACAGACAACGTCATTGTATTGCCGGGTTCGGCCTTCAGAATATTAAACTGTACGCCGCTAATTGCGTCACTAAAGGAGTTTGTATTTCTGAAGATTGTAATGCCGTCAATCACAAGCTCGGCCTGGCCCGAGGCCTGTACTTCATTGTTGAAACCACCGACACCATCTGTAACGCCAAGCAGGTTCATAACATCATCCCCGCCTGTGCTGGTAATCTGGATATCCTGCGCGGTATCAAGGCCCGTCAGAACAAGCTGATAGGCTGTATCAGACACTTTTACTACGGAGGCCGCCACACGGCTTGTTGTTGATTGCGTATTAATGGCCGCAGCAAGCTGTTGGAGCGTCATGCCGGCCGTCACATTAATGCTCGCGGCTGTCCCGCCAGAGAGCTGTATATCGAAGGTACCTGTGTAACCAAGTGCTGCGGTGTTGCTGGCGACATCGGTGCCACGCACTTTTTGGGCAGTCGCTTTGGAAACAATTTCAATTTCGTAGTCACCCTTCACCGCGCCCGCATTCACACCTACGGCCAGAAGAGTAGAGGGATCAGTTGCCGTACTTGAGGCAAGGGTTCCTGCTTTTTTATTGAAGACGCTATTATTGGTGGTTGAAGAACCATAAACCCGTTTCAGGTTTGTCAACGAGCTTTGGACGTTGAGCAGCATATCCTGCAACTGGGCGTAGGCCGAACCCTTATTGTTGTTGATATCAACCTTGTCAGCCAGTTTTCTGGCCTCAGATAAACGCGCCTGATAGGCCGCTTCAACAAGTGCTGACGTGTCGATCCCGGACGCACTACCCGAAATAATCGTGCGACCGCCTATCTGAACTACCGTACCCGTACCTATTGATGTCGATGACATAATTTTTCTCTTTTTTATTTATAGCTTGAAAAACAGAGGGGAGGAAGGCAATTTTCGTGCCGACCTCCCCGACCTGTTAGGTATTCTTTAGATTAACCTTATCTAACCAGGGCTAGAAGGGACGACTTCATCTGGTTTGCCTGCGCAAGGGCGGCAATCGCAGCTTCTGTCATAACCTGCTTACTGGTGAGGTTTGTCTGTTCGGAAGCAATATCAACGTCATAGATCGAAGATCTTGCAGCACTCAGGTTTTCAACCGCTGTATCGATAACATCACCGCGGAATTCAAAGCGAGAGATGAAACCACCAAGGTCAGCGCGCCATGTCGAGATTGTGTCAATATCAGCATCGATATCGGCAATCGCGGTTGTTGCAGCTGTATAAGATGTAACATCACCACCCGCAGATGACAACGATGTCGCATCAACGGCAGTCAAGTCAACAGCAATCACGTTACCGCCTGTTGCATCCACACCAACCAAAAAGCTTTCGTTGTAGTTGGCGTTTAGCAATGTTTGGCCGTTGAATTCAGTTGTCGTCGCGATATCATCAATCTCCAACAAAAGCTGTTGGTATTCTGTATCAATAAACCCACGTGCAGCAGAGTCAACAGAACCTGAAGCAGACTGTGCAGCCAGCGATTTCATACGCTGAAGAATATCACCGATACGGGCAAGACCACCATCGGCAACCTGAAGCACGGAACGTGCCTGCAGGGCGTTACGGCCCGCTTGCTGGAGAACGGTAATATCTGCTTGCAGACGGCTTGCAACAGCAAGACCGGCAGCATCGTCAGACGCTTTAACGATACGTGTACCAGCGGAGAGTTTTCCGAGGGACTTTTCCATATCGCGTGAGTTTTTATTTAAGTAGACAAGTGCCGTGTTGGCAGATGTGTTGGTTGCAATTACTGGCATAGTAAGTACTCCTTCCTAGGGGTTAAGTAACGATCCCATTCTTGGAACCGGGAAGAGCCTGCGGCCACAATGGCTACCGAATCTTCCTAAGCAACTATTTTATATGAACCGGTCAAGACCGCGAAGGTTATTTGTCCACTCCATATTCTTTAATCCTACATCAGCAATGGTTAATAAACTGTTTAACGAACCAACCGCTTTACGGAAAATTACGGGAGTCGCCCCATAGGCAATAAAAAAAGACCGATTTTACGGCCTTTTTTGTTGCGTTTATGGAGAAATATTTTTATTCCACAATCATATTGCCGCTTGAAATCATCCCACCCACTGTAAGGCCTGTGATGTTTGATAATTGCACAATATTAATCCAACTATGGAATGTGCCTGGCCCGTCATGATCAACTTGAACCGTTGTGTGGTATGTGCCTGTTACAAACTTCACATAGTCAGCGATGTTATCAGTTGCTGAATCGTAGGGTATCATTTGGTCCAGATCTAAAATATCGCCTTCCGAGAGATCAAAATCCTGAATGAAGTCTTTGTTGCCGTTATTATAGTTCCAGACAAAGACAAATGTATCTGCGCCATCGTTGCCATACATGGTATCGACACCTCCCTCGCCATACAAGATGTCATCCCCCTCTCCGGCAATTAATGTATCGTTTCCTGCTCCACCATATATCGTATCTGAGGAATAATAATCGAAATAGTTAGGATGCCCATCGTAAATTTCGTCATCACCATCGCCTCCTTCTATATAATCAGATCCATAACCACCGTGTATAATATCATTTCCGCCGCCGCCATATATTTCGTCGTCATCATCTAGGACGCCACCCGTGATCGTATCGTTGCCTGCATAGCCCCACATCTGGTTATTATCTGTATCGATCCCGTTCAAAGTATCATTACCACTCGTGCCATATACGTAATTTGTCATGATTTTCTCCCTTTGGTTGATTAACTGAAGCAGTGCCCCCCAAGCACGATTTCTCTTGGCATTAAACTTGCAACTTCCGTTATCCGAATGGAAAAAGCGCGACTCTACAGAACAAATTCCGATAATGCGGTAAAATTTGCCGTATTCCCGTATTGCTCTGTGCGTCAACTAAAAATAAAAAATGCGCCCCAAAATAAAAGATGCACCGTTGTAACAGTTAAGAGGCCCTTAAAAGGATAAAAAACGTATGACAACCATTACCTATTTACCCGGCGCAGGCAGTCTTGATGGCACAAAGATTATCAAGAATGGTGTTGGCACACAAACGCCGACTGAAACAGATGCGGCCCGCGAACAATATAAAAAGCAGCGCGAGCAGTTTTTACAGGTGCTTTTAACACAGCTTGAAAACCAGAACCCGCTTGACCCTGTTGACCCGAGCGAGTTTACAGGCCAGCTGGCGCAATATTCATCACTCGAGCAGTTGCTAAACCTGAACGAGAATTTCGAAAGCTTGAAAGAAGCAATGGAAGTGAACTCGAACGCTTCTGCTTTCTCGTATATCGGCAATTCAGCATTACTGAACACCAACATGTCGGCAGCGCAAGACGGTAAAGCAACGTGGAATTACACAATTGATGGCGATGCAAAAGAAGCTGTTATTACAATTCGCAATTCGAACAACCAGAAAGTATATGAGTTGACCAGCAACGGACTATCAAAAGGCACCTACAAGCTTGATTTCGATACGGCCGAGGCCTTGCGTGACATTGCCCCCGGTGAAGTTTTGACACTCAGCGTGCAGGCAAAAGATGCCGCTGGTAACAGCATTAAGACAAGCACAACAACAACCGTGAGAATTGACGGGATTGAAACCGATAATGGCGAAACATATTTGCGCGCCGGTGACCTGATATTCAGCTTCGCGGATATTGAAAAAATTACATCGACCATTAGCACAACACTAAATAATGGCGGGGCAGGTAACGACACAACAGCAGAAACGGATACGGGCGACTCAGGTGACGAGCCGGTAGATACCGAAGAAGCAGCTTAACCAATTTCAACCCAAAAGGAGAAAAACTATGAGTTTATCAGGCGCACTAAATACCTCGGTGAGTGGTCTTAGAGCACAGGCGGCACAAATTGCCGCGGTGTCGGAGAACATCGCCAACGCCACAACAACGGCTTACAAAACACGCGGCCTTGCTTTCCAGGCATTAGTAACCGGGGCACAAACACGCACGGGCCTCTCGTCAGGTGGCGTTATTTTCAACTCGTACCAGAATATTGGAAAACAAGGCCTGGTGCAGGCGACCGATAACGGAACCGATATCGCGATTAACGGTAACGGCTTCTTCGTTGTAACAGACGAGTTGAATGCTCTGCCATCAGAGTTCAAATACTCACGTAACGGTAACTTCAAAACTGACGCGGCAGGCTTCCTGATCAATAATGAAGGCTACTACCTGCTTGGCCAGCTAACAGATGATACGGGTGCTGTAATTGCCACCAACAATAACGACATCAGCTCGCTCTCGCCGATTGATGTAAACAGTATTGGTGGTACAGCGCAGTCGACAACAGTTATCCGTATGGATTTGAACTTGCCTGCTGAAGCTGCTGCAGCTGACACATTCACTAACTCGATCGAGATTTTCGATGCGCTGGGTGTTGCACACAGCATTTCGATTACCTGGACGAAGAACGGTGCCAACGACTGGACAGCCACATTCTCTGACCCTGTACAAACAAATACGGGATTGGTGTCAGGCGTGATTGATACTGACTCTGGTACCGCCGGTATTCAAACCGATATTGATATTACCTTTAACGGTGATGGTACAGTCGCTTCATTTACCCCAGCCATTACATCCCTTGATATCACAGGCTGGACAACTGGCGCCCAGAACAGCACGATTGCGCTTGATCTTGGTACGGTTGGCCTTGCTGATGGTTTGACACAATTCTCGTCATCAACAGCAAATACAGGCCTCGAGATCTTCTTGATCGATCAGGATGGTACACGTTTCGGTCAGCTTTCAAGCGTTTCGATTGATGATAACGGCCTTGTAACAGCCTTGTTCGAGAACGGTGTGCGCTTGCCGGTTTACCAGATACCGATTGCAACCTTCCCGAATCCTGAAGGGCTAACACCGGTTGCCGGAACAGTGTATGATGAAAACGAACGTGCGGGTAACTATAACCTTCGTTTACCTGGTCAAGGTAACGCGGGCCAGATAGTCGCCAGTGCACTGGAACTTTCGACAACCGATACGTCCGAGGAATTCAACAAGATGATCGTAGCGCAGCAGGCTTACTCTTCTGCCGCACAGGTTGTCAGTACGTCGGATGAAATGTTCCAGGAGCTGATATCCGCCGTTAGATAATTTCTAGCCGGAGGATAATTAAATGACTGATCTGCACCTTTTTCTAGCCGCGTGGGCGGATACGCCCGACCCTGTAGTTATACTTGAAAAAGGCCTTTCCCTCCCCGATGCGGAAGAGGTGCAGAGAATCTTAGCTGAAGCTAGCGCCACCGAAAGAAAAAAAATTCTGGAAACGCTTGCAGAGGTTGAGAAAGCACTTGCACTTTTTGCCCAAGAGATTGCACTAAAAAGCAAAGAAGCAAAAGCCGAGATAGACCAGAGTCATAAAACGCAGCAAGCCTGCTTCAAATATGCCGATGCCGGCAAACTTGCAGGAGGCGAGAAAGACAGAGAAGAGACATGAAAGTAAGAAATATCAGAAAAGAAGCCACGCTGGATAATGATATGCTGTCATTCCTTTCGCTTGCCCAGCAACTCTTGAGTTTCTTGCAGCATGAGAACGCTATTTTTCTTGACCGCGGCAAGCTTAGCTATGAAGGCTTTTTAAAGCGCAAGCAGAGCCTGCTGGCAGATTTCGAGTTAATGGCCAGCCATCTTATCCGCTCACTTTCCATGAAAGAAGGACAAAACAATTTATTGACAGCTATCGTGCAGGACCAGCTCGATTCAGTCAAAGAAGCCGTTAAAATTAATACATCGCTTCACACCCAAAGCATAAATGTACAAGCCGTCCATGACAGGAAGGATGCCGTATGTCACTGATATACGCCCTTAACGTCACCCAGCTCGGCCTGATGGACACCGAGACAAGGATGAATCTTGTCACGCAAAACATCACGAATGCCGACAAGCCAGGCTATAGCCGCAAAGAATATGGCGCACGCTACCTTACAACAACAGGTGTTGGCAGTGTTCCCATCCGCGGCGTCTATAACGGTTCAATCAACCAGTTTCTTGTCAAATCTGTTGTGGGTGATGTTTCCGACATGGCGCGTGCGCGGACTGTCTCCAACTCCCTTGACTACTATGCCAAGCGATTAGGCAATACCGATTCCGGGTACACAATTGTCGGCACAATGAATATGCTGTTTGCTAGCTTGCAGCGCCTTTCTTATACCCCCGAGAACGCGCCAGACAAAGCGCAAGTGGTAAACGATGCACAAGCGGCTGCCTACCAGTTCAATGCGCTCTCGGGCGAAATCCAGAAGCTTCGCCTGCAGGCCGACCAGCAAATCGAGCAGTCCGTTAACCGCATTAATGATGCTCTCACACAAATCAACACACTTAATTACAAATTACGGGATGGTGTTAACAATGATGTTAGCATCGCTGAATTTGAAGATCAAAGGGCGCGCTACCTGCAAGTTGTCGCCGAAGAGCTGGATATTCAATATTTCATCAGCAGTGATAATATCCTGAATATTTATACTGCAGGCGGCCAAGCCTTGGTTAATAGTACACCGCACGTACTTGATCATACCGCCCTAAGTAGCGTAAACAGCACAGTAACCTACCCTGCCATTTTTGATACGATTGATCTGGATGGTGTTGATATTACTACTTCAGTGCGTAGCGGTACACTTGCAGGCCTTATACAACTACGCGATACAATTTTGGTAAACGAGCAAGCAAAGCTCGATGAGCTTGCCACAACTTTTATGGATGAAATTAATGCTGTCCTGAACACAGGCGCTTCCGTGCCCTCACGCAACGTAATGACTGGCGTTGTTGACGGGCTCCTCCCTGGTTCACTTGCTGCCGCCACAGGATTTGTGCGCCTCTCGACAACAGACAGTGCTGGCGTTGTGCAGGCCTACTATGACATTGACCTCTCAACAACGGGCGGCACTGTTATAGGCATTATGGCAGCCATTAACGCCTTTCCCGAATTCACAGCTGTACTGGATGCTGATGGCCAATTGCAGATTTCAGCCGTTAACCCTGCGCATGGCGTCGCCATTAACGAGATGGATAGTTCGGTCGGGCCAAGCGGCCGCGGCTTCTCGCACTTCTTCGGTCTCAATAACCTGTTTGAAGGCACCGGCTCCGAGAACATGGCAATTGCTGCCTATCTGCAAACCTCACCAGACTATCTGGCTGTCAGCGTTCTTTCGAATAGCCTCACACTTGCCGTTGGTGATATCGGTGTATCCGCCGGTAATGGCGCAACCGCACTCGCTGCGGCAAATATTCTTAAGGACGCAAACGTCTCCTTCTCGGCCGCCGGCGGTTTTGCGGCACAAAACACATCTATTTTTACGTACGCAGAGAAATTCACATCCAACGCCGCCTATGCGGCAGCACTCGCCGAGAATGATTACACAACACTGAACCTCACATATGAACAAACTGTTTCATTATTAAATAACGAAGCCGGTGTAAACGTTGATGAGGAAACAGCAAAAATGATTGAACTGGAAGCAAAATACGGAGCTTCCGCAACAATGATTGCCACCATCCGCAACATGTTTGAAGCATTGCTGGCGGCGGTCAGGTAAGGGAGATATAAAATGGTTGCACGCATCGCTACATTTCCTTTTCAGGCAACGCTTATCAGCGAGAATGCGCGTATCCAGCAAAACCTGGCCAAAACACAGCTTCAGATTTCATCAGGCTTGCGTTCGGACAACTATAAGGGTATTGGCTCAAGCAGCCAGTTGCTACTGAGCTACGAAACACAATACAGCAAACTGAAATCTTACACTGACAACATTAACGTTGGCATTAGCAGGCTTGAAAGCATGTTTTCGGTGCTCGGAAATATGAATGGCACAATCCAACAGTTCCTCGGTGGGCTTAGTGCCGCTATGTCAGGCCTCAGCAGCACCGCCGACTTGCAAGCGCTTGCGCAGATTGGCCAAGAGGCTGTGGTTTCGTTATTAAATTCAAATATTGGCGGCCGGTATTTATTCGGTGGCTCTATCATCAATCACCCACCTGTTGATCTAACAGATCCCGGCTATATTGCACAGACGCCGCCATCTGTTGCCGATACAACCTATTATCAAGGTGATAATATTGTTGAGTCGATCCAGTTGGATGATAACTTCGTAGTGAGCTACGGAATCCAGGCTGATAACACCGCTTTTGAACAGATACTACGCGGCTATAACCTGATCCTCAATAACCCGGGAAGTGTTGTCGCCATGCAGGAAGCCTTCGGGCTGATTAATGCGGGGGTAGATCTGGTTGCAACACTCCAGAACAATGTATCGAACGCGGCGAACCTGATTGAAGACCAGCAGGGTGAAAACCTGGCTGACCTGAACACAATTGAAAACCTTGTTTCACAGCTCAAGGATACAGATCTCTCGGTGGCTTCCGTTTTAATGG
Organism: Alphaproteobacteria bacterium; assembly: GCA_016125135.1. Lineage (GTDB taxonomy): Bacteria > Pseudomonadota > Alphaproteobacteria > Micavibrionales > Micavibrionaceae > RI-185. Next base: position 195,509 of record WGMJ01000003.1, read on the forward strand.
CCGAGTACGAAACACAACTCGAGGCGTCATATTCAACAATGACACGCTCTCTCAGGCTGAACCTGCACGACTTCTTGTAACTATTTTATTTTTTCAGCGCGTCTGCGTGAATACCGGTCTCGTTGCCGATAACCTTGTAAATATAATCAATATCAAGCTTGCCGCCGATACCCTTGTTAAAAACATGGTGCGCACAGGCGGCATCCATCATCACAATCGACTTATCCGGCTGGTTGCGCTTGCGCAAATGCTGCTCTGTAAGATTTACAACAAGCTCGAGTGCCGCATCTTCGATTTTGATCTGGTGGTGCTTTTCGTATGACGGGCGCAACGCCTCAAGAATTTTAATAGTACCCGCAACATCTGGAACAGAAAGTTGTACTTTCTGGAAACGGCGATCCATCGCGGGGTCAACGCCAACAAAAAGCCGGTATTCATCAAGTGTTGTGGCCCCGATAACATGCAAATCACCAACAGTAAGATAGGGCTTCATAACTTCGGAGAGGCCTTTATAAGAACTGCCCTCACAGCCCGGCATAATCGTATGCATCTCGTCAATAAACAAAATAAATTTCGGGTGGTCCTTACTACGGTAACGCTCGGCAATGCCACGACACAGTGGAATGAAACGGCCTTGGAATTCAGAAACAGTAGAAGTGCCCGCTGCCATACTAGCAAGGTCAACCTCGAGTACGCGCGCGCCCTTCAAATAGGCTGGCACTTTTTCTGCGACAATCGTTTGTGCCAAACCAACGCAAAGGGCCGTTTTACCGACCCCCGCAGGCGCTTGCAGGGCGGCGTTCTTTCGGCCCTTTTGCAGCAGGATAAGAATAACCTGATTGATCTCTTCATCACGCCCATGGATCGGGTCAAAACGCCCTTCCGCAGCTAACGCGGTGAAATCACGACAATATAAATGAATAAGTTCTTCGAGCTGCTTATCGGAGACTTTATAAGCCACGAAACGCCTTAGCTCTTCTGACGAAGGTAATCCAGCAACGCCTTCACGTTACCGCCACCCGACTGAATAACAGAGGCAAAGTCAGAACGTTGGGTTACGCCCATGCTAACACCAGCAACCACAACATCGACAACTTTATAGCTGCCGCCCTTGTTGCGCACGCGCCAGTCGACCTGTACTTTTTCACCACCGCTTGCAGGAATGATGTAGGAGGTCACAATTTTATCTTTTTCATTCAGGTCACGTGCCGTGCTGACCTCTATTTTTTCGCCGTTATATTCGCTGAAGCGTGCCGTATAGACATTCAAGATCATTTTTCGGAACAATCTTGAATATTCTTCGCGTTCGGCGGCACTGGCTGTATTCCAGTATTTGCCCAGTGTGAATTTGCCGATTGTCTGCAAATCGAAGCTGCGATCGAGAATCGAGGCAAATTTTGCTTTTTTCTGCTCGAAACCAAGGTCCTTATGTGTCAGAACCTCGATGCCACTATCAACCATCTTCTGGACAAACCCCTGGGCATCGGCCTGACTGACAAGTGAGATTTCAATTGCCTCGCCAGCTGCGGGCTCGATAGAGGCAACATTGCTCGTCACCGCAAGCGCAGGGACCGCCAGAACTGCAGCAACAATCAAAAATGGCAACATGACAAAACCTTTCATAGCAAAGACACCCTTCTATTTTTATTTTCTATTTATTAGTTTTTATAGCGTCTGCGACAAAATAATCAAGGTATATCGGGCGCATTATTTGCGTCGTAGCCTTCGTCACGGATCATGGCCGCACGGCGCTGCGCGTATGTACTACGAACAGCGGCGTAGTAATCAATAGAGTTTTTGCGCAAGTCCGATATCACATCCAGCAGCTCTTCGCGGGCATCGATTGTATTGGCTGCCACGCGAGTGTAGTACCAATGTGAGCGATCTGTATTCTCGAGCCAGAGGCGGATCGGGTCAGCATATGTATCAACTGCAATACCGGTTAAATCGCGGGCATTTGTAGGGCCAAGGATTGGCGCAACGATGTACGGGCCATCACCAACACCCCATGTTGCAAGCGTTTGACCGAAATCTTCCTGCTCGTACTTCAGGCCCATTGAATCAGCAACGTCAAAAAGGCCGATACCAAAAACTGTATTCACTGTTGTGCGTAGCAGCTGTTCGCCAGCACCCGTGAAGTCGCCTTGCAAAAGCTGGTTTGCGAAATTGATCGGGCTACGAAGATTGCGCAAGAAGTTACGGACACCTGTACGCACACCTTCTGGTGTCATTGTGCGGTAACCACGTGCAACCGGTTCGAGAAGTGCGCGGTCAAGCGCATCATTCACTTTAAAAATGCCGCGGTTCAGTCCTTCCATCGGATCACTGACTTCACCCATATCATCAGTCTCTTGCGCTTGCGCAAGAACAGGGAATGAAGCACCCATAATAAATAGGGAAAGGGCAAGAAGGAGAGCGCGCATTTTTTATAGTCCTAAAGTTAGTATTCTCAATAACTTGAGCATATGGTTAATTTGTTATGACTTGGTTAATAAAAGGATTTTCATTACCAAGTAAAGAGGATTTTATTGTGCCCTGTGGATGGATAACGGTCAATTACCCGTCCTCGTTATAAACAAGGAAACCAACACCACCGAGAAATGTGATGAGGGGCGGTGTCCATGCCGAGATGACGGGTGGCAATTGGTGGGAAATCCCGAAAGCTTGCAGGACACTCGAAAAGAAAAACAGGCAAAACCCGGTCAGAACTCCAACTATGACAAACAGAAAGGCGCGTGTGTCGCGCGGGGGTCGCAAAGTGACGCAGGCCGCCAGTAAAACCATCGTGATAAAGGTGAAAGGCACTGCGAGTAAATACTGGAAGTACACCTCTTGTGGCCTTGCATCGAAACCTGTGGCTTTTAAAGTTGTAATAAATTGGGGCAAAGCCCAGAAAGAAACTGTCTCGGGACGCGCAAATGACCCCTCTATATCATCCTGCGTAATCGATGTCGGGATTTGTAAGCTCTCTCTGTATTCAGGATCATGCGCCTTCTTATGTATAGCCACACTCTTTAACGCCCAAGCGCTCTTACCCAGATAAGCCTCTTCCGCGTCATAACGCGCGATAAAATTGTCATCTGCCGTAAAATTATAGACGATGATGTTTTCCAATTTCTTTTCGGGCCAGTTTACTTTCTGAGCGTTTAGAACTAGATACCCTTTGTTCAACGGTTGCCGCAGCCAGAAGCCCTTGTCGAAAATCGCAACCTCGCTTCCCTTACGCTCGAGAAATTTATTATTCATATTGTAATAGGTATTTGTCAGCATCGCACTTAACGGGTTTAAAATAAAAACCATCAAGCAGCCAAGAAAACACGCACCCGCCATCAATGTCCCCAGAAATTGCCACGCCGAGATACCGGCCGAGCGTAAAATAACCAACTCCTGCCGCCTGTTGAGCTGCATGATGGTAGCCATCGCCGCAAAGAGAATAATAAAAGGCGCAACGGTTTGCGTAAAACTGGGCAGCTTCAATAACCCCATCTGGAGAACAAGCCCTAACGGCACATTATCAAACTTGCTAGCACGGCGCATCAGTTCGACTGTATCAAAAAGATAAATCAGTGCCATTAATGTGACCGCAAAGAACAAAAAATAGGACAGGTAATAACGCGTCAGATAGTGGGGCAAAATATATTTCATTGTGTACGGCTCGCCTGCTGGAGCGCAAACAATGTTACAAGAATTGTAAACACCGGAATAACATACAAACCCGCAAGCGCCGGCAAATAATCACGCGCCATACTGGCAAACATCAGCATGAGTCCCTGCAAAACAACACCGAGCGTTCCCGCGAGAATAAGACGCGATGTCATACCTCGTCGCCTGAAGGGCATAAGCAACAAAGAGACAAGCGCCACACCCGCATAAGCAAGACAAAGAAGGGGGCTAACAAGCCTTTTGTGAATCTCGATTAGAAATTCGCGCTTGTTCATAGCCGCGTTGAGGTCATCGGGCGAAGGCTGTAAAAGCTCGATAATTGTGCGCTCTTCCGGTTCGCGCCAGCGCTGGCGGATAGGCGTGGCCTCCTCTGGGATTTCAATGGCATATGAGTCAAATGATAATTGTGAAAGCGCTTTGCGCTCCATGTCATAGCTATGCCGTGCACCGTCATGAACGATAATCTTCTGGCCCGCCTCACCACTTACCAATTCCCCACGTCGCGCCGTGATGATCTGTGGTGGTGATTTCTTGTCACGCGCGTCCTGAATAAAAAGACCGCGCATATCCTGTGCGCCTGCGCGCTCGCGAATATAGATTGTGATGTCTTTACCAACACGGTTAAAAACGCCTTCCCGCAGTAACATAACTGAGTATTGCGCCTTCACAACCTGCCGCAAATGCTGCATAGAAGAAAGCGAGAGTGGTGTAATAAAGAACATAAAGAGCCAGAGGAACAGCATCGTACCACCAGCAATCATGTAGACGGGCTTTGCAAGCGTAACCGGTGAAAACCCAAGCGCACGCAGGGATGTAAGCTCGTGGTCCTGATACATTTTATTATAGGTGAAGAAAATAGCGCCCATCAGTGACAACGGGACGATAATTTCAAGGAAGCGCGGCATGGCCAGTAATGTGAGCCAGATAAACATGAGGCCAGAAGCCCCCGAATTAATGACAAGCTCCAGAAATTTCAGGGACTGGCTGAGCAGGATAACAGCTGTCAAAGTCAGCATGACAAACAACATAACGGTCAGGGTTTGACCGCCCAGATAAATACCTATGGTTTTTGAATTTTTCATATCATCAATTTATGGCGGGGCTTGCTTGACACAAGATAAACCTGCCTTCACCCTTCTGCTGTAACCCTAACAAAACGCATGTACCATGACATTATCCATTGAATTTATACCGGCCCTCGCAACCCGTAAAGCCTCGGCAGGCATTTTAGCACTCGGGCTTTATAACAGCACAATTCCGGCCGGTCTGCCTAAAAATCTAGACAGCTTTATCGGCAAAACGGTTTCCCATCTGGTAAAGGATATGCCTGATTTTTTTGAGACCACACAGGCGTCATCTCCGATCCCGCTACCAGAAGGCCACGCGTTTCGCTATCTCATTCTTTTCGGCCTTGGAAAGGACAAGGATGTAAAAACACTGACGCTGGAAACGGCAGGTGGCAAAATTCTACCCGCGCTGCGTAGTGCCGGTGAAAAAGCCGGTGATATTACGCTTTTACTCGCCCCTGCAGCAAAAGCCGGCTTGTCTGTTGCCGAGCAGGCCGCAGCCTTTGCCAACGGGCTGGCACTCGCTTCCTACAAATTCAAAAATTATAAAACCGCAAAAGACGAGAAAAAGAAAAAATCTTTTAGCGTCTCGATTGTTGCAAAAGAAAACAAAAAAGCAAAAGACCATTACAGCCACGCACTGGCAGTGACGAAGGGCGTTTATCTGGCACGTGACTTGGGCAACGAACCGCCGAATATTATCTACCCCGCCAGCTTTGCTGCACGGCTAAAAAGCGAGCTAACGCCACTAGGCCTCAAAGTCACCATCCTTGATGACAAACAACTAAAAACAAAAAAAATGGGCGGCCTCACAAATGTTGGCGGCGCGTCCGAACACACGCCACGCCTTGTGATTATCGAATGGAGTGGCAGCAAAACAGCAAAAGGCAGCAAGATTAAGAACCCCGTAGCACTTGTTGGTAAAGGCGTAACCTACGATAGCGGGGGTTTGAATATTAAAACCTCCGGCATGGCCGATATGAAATTCGACATGATGGGCGCAGCAGGGATTGCCGGCACAATGAAAGCTGTTGCACTTGCCAAGCTGAAACAGCCTGTTGTTGCAGCAATTCCACTGGCTGAAAATGCTATTTCCAGCACCGCCTACCGCGCGGCTGATGTTATTACGGCCTATGGCGGGAAAACAGTTGAGGTGCTGAATACAGATGCCGAAGGGCGATTGATTTTGATGGATGCGCTTGTTTATATCCAGCAAACCTATAAGCCACAAAGTGTTATTGACATGGCCACACTGACCGGCGCGATTATCGTTAGCCTTGGGTCTGAATTTGCAGGCGCTTTTGTGAATAACGATAAACTCTGGACACAACTTGCAGATGCTGCAGCAAATACCGGCGATAAAATATGGCGTATGCCGCTCGATGCCGCCTACCGCAAAGACATGGAAAGCCATATTGCAGACCTGCGCAATATCGGTACGCCCGGTGAAGCTGGCTCTTGCACGGCCGCTGCCTTCCTCGAGCATTTCATCGAAAAAAATATGCCTTGGGCGCATATTGATATTGCAGGAAAAATGGCCTTCAAGGGCGATAGCGCCCTCGGACCCAAAGGGGCTGCTGGCTTTGGTGTGCGGTTACTGACGGATTATATCGCTAACCTTTCATGACCGAGATTCGCTTCTACCATTTAACACGCTCTTCAACCGATGATGCGATGCCACCTTTGCTCGAAAAAGCTTTAAAGGGCTATAAGCGCATCGTTGTGCAATGTGCGGATGACGTAAATGCAAAACATGCCGATAAAGCCCTCTGGGGGGGGCGGCCCGATAGTTTTATTCCACATGGCCTCGATACAGCAGAACATGCAGCAGAACAGCCCGTGCTGGTTACATCAAACGATAATCATGATCATGACGCAGAAATGCTTCTTGTGCTCGGCAGTGCTAAATTGCAGGAAAGCAGAATTGAAAAATACAAACTCGTCTGCCTGATGTTTGATGGAAGTGACGACGCACAAGTTCAGGCCGCGCGGGCGCTTTGGAAAACACTGAAAGACAATGCAAGTCTGACCCTGACCTACTGGCAACAGGGAGATACGGGCTGGTCCCAAAAAAGCTAGGTTTAGTGCGCGCTAGCTGCCGGTGCTTCAGCGCCCTCTGTAGCATCTTCTGCGGGTGGCGCAAGCTGGGCCTGCTCTTTGGCAATCGCCGCTTCTGATGGCAAGCCAACTGAGTTATCAGCCTGTTCACGTAGCCATGCAATCAGTGCTGCACGCTCGTCCGGTTTTTTGAGGCCGATATAATTCATTTTTGTACCAGGCGCATAGGCTTTTGGCTTCCAGATAAACTTGTTCAGCTCTTCATAACTCCATGTGTTGCCGCCATGTTTTGTCAGCTCGCCAGAGTAAGCAAAACCAGCCATATGGTGTTTTGGCCCCCCTACAACATTCCAAAGATTAGGCCCTACACCGTTCGGGCCACCTTTTGTAAAGGTATGACAAGCAGCACAAGCCTTCGCAAGCTTTTCACCCTTGGCAATATCAGCTGTTGAAATTAGGCCAAGAATTGGGTCAGGCCCTGCCGGCTTGCCGGAACCACCCGCGCTCACTTCAGCAACTTCGATTTTAACCGCGTTTTCTTTCAAATGCGCTGGTTTAGTCAAAACATCGGCAACAAACCCCGCAAGCATGGCAATAATACCTGCAACCAGTAACGCGGCGAAAATTTTGTTGAATTCGAGGTTGTGCATAGAAAAGTTCCTTTTACTGTATCCGGTGGTAATATACGGATATTCGGCCTAAGCGTAAAGTGAGGACAGAATGAATTTTTCACAATATAAAACTGTAGCATTTCAAGGGGTTCACGGTGCCTATTCCGACCTAGCCGCACGTGAAATGTGCCCTGATCTGGCTACGATTCCGTGCCTTTCCTTTGATGATGCTTTTGATGCCATAAAATCGGGCGCAGCAGATTTGGGCATGATTCCGGTTGATAACACGCTTGCAGGCCGCGTTGCCGATGTCCACAGGCTTCTGCCCGAAAGCGGGCTTCATATTATCGGCGAGCATTTCCTGCCTATCCAGCATGCACTTCTTGGCACGAAAGACAGCGCACGTGAAACCGTGAAGGATGTCTATAGCCACGTACACGCCATACCCCAGTGCCGCAAACTTATCAAAGAGCTTGGTTTGCGCGCCCATGTTACAGGCGACACAGCCGGAGCCGCTGAAGAAATTGCGAGTAGAAACAACCCGCAGCATTGCGCTATCGCTTCGAAACTTTGCGCCGAAATATACGGGCTGAAAATTCTGCGGGAAAATGTGCAGGATGCCGACAACAACACAACCCGCTTTCTGCTCCTGTGCCCTGAAGCAAAAATACCCGCACAGGACAAACATTGTATTACCAGCTTCATATTCGAGGTGGGCAATATTCCTGCAGCGCTTTATAAAGTCTTGGGCGGCTTTGCGACCAATAATGTGCAGCTACTAAGACTTGAAAGCTACAATGGCGGCGATTTTAAAGTTGCACGTTTTTACGTTGATATTCAGGGCCATAGCGAGGCTGAGAATGTAAAGCGAGCATTCGAGGAAATGCGGTTTTTTATCAGCCATTTCAGCCTGCTTGGCTGTTACGAGGCTTCGCCCTTACGCGAAAGATTCTGAATAAAATCAGCAAGAAAATTTTTCCGGCGATCAATTACCTTCCAGGTTTCATCCCACGTCTCGGACCTCTTGCGAATTTCAACACGGGCAACTTGCTGGTTGTGGAACAGGTTTTTGGCTTGAATAATTGCTTCACGGCTGGAATCAAATGCGTTGTGGTAGCGCCATGGCGCTCCGCGTTTTTCATCCTTGTGGTAATCATAGCTATAAACAACAAAGAGCGGCGCTTTGCCTGCTACTGCGTGTTCTGAAGCATTTTTGTCGCTTGTGACGATCATTTCGCTTTGCTCCCTGATACCTGTTTTAGCAGGGAAAAGCTTAAAGAAAGGTTAAGCCGCGAGCTTACAAATATAGGCCCACTCTGCCTTTGTAACGGGTGAAACCGACAGGCGTGATTGCTTGAGTAACGCCATGTTTTGTAACGATTTTTGGCTCTTTATTTGCGCCAGCGTAACGCTATTTTTGACCGCTTCAACGGGCTTTACATCAACCATCACAAATTTTCCTGTTTCATCGCTGGGGTCGAGGTAGGCTGTTTTTACGATCTCGACAATCCCGACAATTTCCTTGCCCTCATTGGAATGATAGAAGAACGCGCGATCGCCCTTTTCCATGGCGCGTAAATTATTCGCCGCCTGAAAATTACGCACACCGTCCCATGATGTTTTCTTGTCTTTCAAAAGCTGCTCCCAGCTATATTTGAAAGGTTCCGATTTCATCAGCCAGTAATTCATGCGCCCTCTTCTTTTGCTGCGCGTGACAAAATGCCGTGAATAACTTCTTTCACCGGTTTGCCCGCATATAAACAATCATAAACGCCCGCTGCTATCGGCATATCCAGCCGTGCTTTTTCAGCCAATACCTGCAGGGCTTTTGTCGTGTAATACCCTTCGGCAATACCTGCAGCATTTTCAAGCACTTTTTCAGCACTTCCTGCCTCAACAAAATTGAACCCAAATGAATAGTTGCGCGATTGTTTCGATGTACAACTCAGCATCAAATCACCGATACCACTGAGGCCCATCAATGTTTCAGACTTACCGCCAAAATGCCGTGTGAGACGCGCCATTTCCGCCAAAGCGCGTGTAATAAGCCCTGCGCGGGCACTCTCGCCCAGTTCAAGCGCATCGACAATACCGCAGGCAATTGCCATCACGTTTTTCACAGCGCCGCCCACCTGCGCGCCAATCACATCATCCGAGGCATAAAGCCTGAAAAGTGTCGTGCCGAAAACATGACTCCAGCGCATTGCCTCATCCATCCGCGTCATCGCCAATGTAAGTGCAACGGGGCGGCCCGACGTCAGATCCCGCGCAAAGGACGGCCCACTGAGAACCCCGACAGGGTTCTCAGGGCAAGCAATCTCGATAAGACGGGAAAGTAATACGCCATTTTGTTGGTCAATTCCCTTACTTGCGAGGAAAAACGGGACGCCTGCCGCAAAAACGGGGCAAAGCTCTCGCAAATGAATTTGCAAACTTTGCGCAGGCAACGCGATAATCACGGCCTCGGCACCCTGCAGCAATTCCTTGTCATTTGTCGCCGTAATGTTTTGCGGCAACGTCACCCCCGCAAGACGTTTTTTGTTTTCACGCACCCTGTTTATTTCGTCGGCTTGTTTGGCATCGCGCAGCCAGAGCACAACCTCATGCGCATTTTGCGCCGCTTGCCATGCAAGCGCCGTACCCCATGCCCCAGCTCCAAGAACTGCTATTTTCATAGCCCTACCAATACCCTGTGCACAAGCCGAAGAAAAGGGGGGTGGAAAATAATTATACATCCTAGTCTTTTCTTGTTATAAACTCCGCACGCTATACTAAATAATTATATTTTTAGGCTGCTTAACATGAACCATATTCAAAAAACACTTTTTATACTTACATTTTCGCTACTCGTGGCTTGTGCTCCAACGATGCACATGCCCCAAATTTCAGACGAAATGGCGCAAGGGGAAGCTCTCAAACAGCAAAAACTAGCACTTGGGAAATTTCTATCCCAACAAGAAAGGCTTCAAAGAATTGCTCACCCCATTTTGACGAAGAACATACAATTCTGTGAAAACGACATCGGGCCTGTTTTTGGATTTGGCGCCGCCACCCAAAATGATTTTGGCAGAGAGTGGCAGCAAGCCGCCGCCGAGGGATTTGGCCTTGCGGAACAACCTACTGTTTTTTATGTGGGGGCAGGCAGTGCAGCAAGTGGTAAGCTCCAAAAAGGAGACGTTCTCCTTGCCGTAGATGGAAAAGCGATTGGTAAGCAAGGTACCAACCCTATCAAAAACAACAAAAATTCAGAAATCACGCTTACGATTGACCGCCATGGCAAACAAAAAGATGTCACCTTGCGGGGACAAAAAGCATGTGACCATCCTTCTTTTGTTGAGTTGAATGAAACGGTTAATGCCTATGCTGATGGTAATCGTATAGTGTTCACAACAGGCATGATGAACTTTGCCAACGATACGGAACTTGCGACAGTATATGGTCACGAACTAGCACACAACGTAATGGGACATATAGATTCCAAAATGGGTAATGCTGCTTTGGGCGCTCTTTTGGGTGCGGTTATTGCAGTCGGCACAGGCGTGGATGTGACACAAGAAATGTCGAATATAGGGGCCGGCGCTTATAGTCAAAGCTTTGAAGGCGAAGCCGATTATGTTGGGCTCTACCTAACGGCAAGAGGTGGCTACAGTATAGCGAACGCATCTCATTTCTGGCGCAAAATGGCAGAGGCTCATCCCGCTTCTATCCACCTTGAAGGGGGGTCACATCCCTCAACAGCAAAACGGTTTCTTGCCCTTGAGCACACTGTAAAAGAAATCAATAAAAAGAAAGCTGCGGGCCAGCCCCTAGTCCCCAATAAAGCACAATAAAGCACAATAAAGATCTAGGACGATTGCTTCATTTCTTCCAGTGGCCAGCGTGGCCGTGCCTTTGCATCAAGCCCGTCAACAAGGCCGGCCGCAAGCCGCTCATACCCCGCCCATGCAATCATAACCCCGTTATCACCGCAATATTTAAGCGGCGGGGCGAAGAATAAAAACCCGTTCTCCTGCATCAACCCTTCAAGACGTGCGCGGATTGTTTTATTGGCGGCCACACCACCACTCACCACAAAGGCAGGGTGCGCGACATCGGGGTAAATGGTGCGGAAACGTTTAATAGCTTGCGCACAGCGATCCGCCAAAATCTCAGAAGCTGTGTGCTGGAAACTATAAGCAAGTTCAGGCGCAAGATGCGGTTTTTGTGTAGCAAGCCGCACGGCGTTTTTAAGGCCTGAAAATGAAAAATCACAATTCGGCTTGCCCGCCATCGGTTGCGGCAGGGGTACATTTTGCAGGGCTTTTGCTGCGTCTTCACACTTCGCCGCCACCTTTTCAAGATGCGGGCCACCAGGGAATGGCAGGCGCAGCAATTTTGCGCATTTATCAAACGCCTCGCCGCACGCATCATCAAGCGTTGTGCCCCACAACTCGTAATCGCTCAAACTTTTTGCGACCAGTATTTGCGTGTGCCCGCCTGATACCAGCAAAACAAGATAGGGGAATGGCACATCCTGCAATAAACGTGGTGTGAGGATATGCGCTTCAAGGTGATTCACAGCGATAAATGGTTTTTGGTGCGCGAGGGCAATGGCCTTACCTGCCATCATCCCCACCATAACGCCACCAATAAGGCCGGGGCCGCATGTTGCCGCAATACCGTCGAGATCTTTAAATTCAAGTTTTGCTTCGCGCATCACATGCGCGATCATCCCGTCAATCACGTCAATATGCGCACGCGCGGCAATTTCGGGCACAACGCCGCCAAAAACCTGATGCGCATCAATCTGGCTTTTCACGCTTTCGGCGATAATCTCGCGCGTTTTACCGTTAATAACGGCAATGCCCGTTTCGTCGCAGCTTGTTTCGATGCCCAGAATATGCATAGCTATGACCTACCAATAGACCCTCATAAGCGCAAGGAAAAGATGAGTAAAATCATACAGGTTGGTACACGCGGCAGTAAAATGGCCCTGCTCCAGACGCAGGCCGTTGTTGATGCTGTCCACGCGCTTGATCTGGGCTATACGCTGGAGCCCTTTATTATTCAAACAACAGGCGACTGGAAACCAGAACATGGCGAAAAATCGCTCGGCAGCTACGGCACAGGTGGAAACGGGGTTTTTGTGCGCGAGATTGAAAACGCCCTCGCTGACGGCCGTGTGCGTTGTGCCGTTCACTCCCTAAAAGACATGCCCTCAACCCCGCCCGAAGGCTTTGCGGTTGATCATGTCCTGAAGCGCGAAGAACCGCGCGATGCTTTTGTATCGTTCAAATATAATTCGCTGGATGACATGCCTGCGGGTGCTGTATTGGGCACTTCAAGCCTGCGCCGCCGTGCTATTATTTTGCAAAAGCGGCAAGATTTACAGCTCGCTCCCTTAAGGGGCAACGTCCCCACACGGCTTGAGAAAATGCAGCAAGGCCAGGTCGATGCAGCAATTTTGGGCGCGGCCGGTTTGCAGCGTGTCGGTATGACAGAGCAGATAAAACATTATTTTGACCCCGCCGAAATGCTCCCCGCTTGCGGGCAAGGGACTGTTGCCATTGAAATTAAAAGCGATGATGATGAGCTACGCACATTGTTTGATAAAATACATTGCGCCACAACAGGCCTTTGTATTGCTGCAGAGCGCGCGGTATTGCGCACGCTTGGTGGCTCATGCCAAACGCCGATGGGCGCTTATGCCTCGCTTGCAAACGGGCAGATGGCCCTTGCCGCATTGATTGCCGATATGGATTGCAGCAATGTGCGTGAAGCAGCACTTACGGGCGCTGTGAATACACGACAAGAGGCCGAGGCATTGGGCACAAAACTAGCGCAGCAATTATTGGCGCAAGCCCCTGCAAAATCAGCCTGCAGCTGTTAAAAAATGGCAAGCCACGCCCTGATAACCCGTATTGATGAAGCCAACGAAACCCTTGCCGCAGGGCTTCAAGCCAAAGGCTGGCAACCTGTCACCGCTCCTCTTTTTAACATTATTCAAACGGGGCCGCAAACCATCGACGCGCAGCAATATCGCCGCATCATCATCACCAGCCCGCATGCCGTGCCGGCACAAATTATAACAGGGGCTGATTTTTACGTGGTCGGTGAGCGCGCGCAAAAAGCACTGGCGAAGATCGGCGCAACAACAGAAGTCAAAGCCTTCCCGACAATCGATGCGCTCCTCGCCAACTTGGCACAAGAGCCTGCCACCCCCATCCTTTACCTGCGCGGGGCCCATGTAAAAAAAGACCTGAAAACAGCTTTAGACAATCTGGATGAAATTACCCTTTACGAGGCACGCCCGCGCGAAACTCTGCCCGAAGACATAAAAACGATGCTCGCAAAGAAATCCATAAAGCTTGTAACCCTGCATTCTCCGCGTAGTGCGGCTATTTTTATGGGCCTAGTGGCCGATTATACCTTGGATGAGGTGGTTTTTTTGTGTATGAGTGAGGATATTGCAAAAGAACTACCTCGTACGGCCCGTATTATTGCCGCCGTACAGCCAAACGTAACGGGATTACTAAACGTATGTCCGAAAGCGAACAGCTGAACCAACTGAATAATGCCGGCGCGATTATCGAGCGTTTCGGGGGCATACGCCCCATGGCAACCAAAATGAACGTACCCGTCACCACCGTACAAGGGTGGAAGAAGCGGGACGCCATCCCCGCGAACCGCAGGGAAGAAATCATTAAAGTTGCAAACGACCATAATGTCAGCATACAGGATCTGCTTAAAGCGCCTCAGCAAACGTCCAGCTATACAGGCGGGTACGTACCCCCCGTACAGGCGCAAGACTCTGCCATTGTTCGCTACCTGAAAAACTACAACATCACAGCGTACAGCGTTGTTCAGTTCCTTGTTTTTATAGCGCTGATGGGTAGCATCATCTATCTAGGCCTGACAATTTTCCACGTACGAGATGAAAATACCCGCCTGCAGACCGCTTTGCTGAAAACCGAGAAAGACCTGCAAAGTTTCATGGAAAAACAGCCCGAGACCTTAACGCAAGACTTAAACGTGATTGAGGCAACCGCGCAGGCGCTAGAAGAAAAAATCGAGAGCCTGAACCTGAAAACCCGTGAGTTAAATGACTTCCTGAATACCGGCGAGAAGAACAAGGATATTTCCGAGCGCCTCAATAGCCTTGAGCAGCAGCTTACCGAGATGGCGGCCGTTGCCGCCCCGCAATCGCTCCGTAGCTTTTACGCTAAAATTCAAGGCTACAGGCAAGACCCGCAGCAAGAGCCTTTATTGCAAGAAAGTATCAAACTGCTGGAAAGCCAGTTCAATGCTGCGGGTAAAGAAAGCGCAACAAAGCAGCTTGAGGATTTGCGCAAGTCTGACTCTTTGTTGCGTGTGGTTCTTGAGGGCGTTGCTCCTCAAGAACTGCCAAAAGCCGCACAATTACTGGCACTTGACGGTATTCGTACAGCCCTCGCTGACGACAAAAAGTCGTACACGCGCCCGCTAAACCTTGCCGACAAGGTTCAAAAAGCGGAAGCGGCCCAAGGCAATAAAAACGCCCATAACTACCTTGTCGCCTCTCTTGTATCCGAACTAGCGCCTTATGCCGAAGGCGGAACGCCGAGCGTAGCCGGACTAGCAAAAGAGTTTGATGCTGCGGCAGGCGAAATTGTTGTCGCTTATCTGAATGACCCCAAAGTACCCCTGAAGGAAAAAGCCAAAGCCCGGCTGAATGATGTGGTGCAGGTGAAAAAATCGGGCGACCTCGTCACGGGTACGGAAACACAGGTTCTTGTCAGCAAGGCACAAATGCTGCTTGCAGAAGGCAAAGTTGAAAATGCCATTATAGCCTTGCAAGGACTGCAAGGCGCAGCAGCCGCAAAGGCCCAACCCTTCTTGCAACAAGCCCGTGTAACACTTCTTGGTATGCAGAAGCAGGAAGAAATTTCGCGGTTGATCATGTCATATTTGCTGCAGCAAACACCAGCTGCAGAATAAAATATAAGGGGAGAAAAGGTGCTTAAAGCCCTTGGTTTCATCGTTAAATTTCTGATCCTCGCGGGCGCAATTGCCTATCTTGTGAGCTTACCCGGCGTTGTTGCGATTGCAACACTGGATTACCAACTTGATATGCCGCTAGGCTATTTGCTGGCAGGGGTGGTCGGCGTTGTTTTCTTTGCGCTTATCTTTTTTCAATTACTGGATGGTGCGGTACGTTTCCCGCGCTGGGTGAAGCACTGGCGTGACCGCACAAAGGGTAAGAAGGGCCAGCAAGCCATTTTGCGCAGCCTTTCGGCACTGGCGGCGGGTGATGCAAAAATTGGCTACTATCAGGCGTGGCGTGCAGCCAGTTTATTACCGCCCGAGCAACATAATCTGCCTATTTTGCTGCAGGCACAAGCTGCGCAAATGAAAGGCGAAACCACAACCGCAAACGCTCTTTTCACAAGGCTTCTTGATAACCCCGACACAGCTTTTCTGGGCCTTCGCGGCTTACTGCGTGGGGCGAATGACAGTATGGATTACGCACGTATACGCCGCATTGCCGAGGCCACAAAACATCGCTTCCCGAAACAACCTTGGTTAGTAAAAGCAAGCTACGATATGAAGCTGCGCCAGCTTGCATGGGGTGATGCGCTGGACGACTTGAAACTTCTCGCAAAAAGCCGCGTTTATGAACCTGCACAAATTCAGGCTGACCGCGCAGCACTTCATACCTGCATGGCGCAGGATGCCGAAATGCCGGGCCAGAATGATGCCGCCATAAAACATTATAAACGCGCCTTGAAATATGATCCGTCTTTCTTGCCCGCAGCATTGGCGCTCGCGCGTTTCTACCGGCGGCAAGGCCAGTTGGGCAAAATGGTGGCCGTCATCCGCCATATCTGGCCACTTGCGCCCTGTACGTTACTGGCTGATTTATGGGGCGAGGCTGCGCCAGCAAAAAGCCGCAAAATCGGCGCGCGTTTGCAATGGTTTGAACAGCTTCATAATCTCAACGAGACGAGTTACGAAAGCCTGCTGATGATGGCACGTATCGCACTGGATGAAGGCTTTAACGGGCAAGCCAAAACCTATCTGGCCCGTGCCGAAAAACACGAAAAAACAGCACTTTTTTACCAACTCAGTGCGCTGCTTTTGAAAAAAACAAATGGCAGCGAAGAGGATACAGAAAGATTACTGTTGGAAGCATCGCGTGCACAGAACGACAAAACATGGACATGCCAGCAAACACACCATACCTTCGAGAACTGGCAACCTTTGATCATGCCCGAGGGTCTTTTCAACACAATTCGCTGGGCCACGCCGCCGAGCCGTGCAGGCTTACAAAACAGCACAGGTTTGCTGCAGGAATTTACGCGTCCGGATCAGGCTTCCGGAATGGCAGCACAACTCCAGAAGCCTGCGCATGATTTTGCTTCTGTGAGGAGCGTCTATGCCCGCCGCGATGCTGCAGGCGGTAAAGAATAAACGCAACAACCAACCCGCCGGCAAACCCGCCAATATGAGCGACCCACGCAATATTCTCGCCATTCGGCCCACCCAACATGCCGAACACGAATGAGATGGCAATAAAAAGTGCAATGAGTGTTGCAATTTTTTTCGGGTTGTTCTGCCCCATCATTGTTACGAGTACCACCGCTAATAAACCGCTGATCCCGCCCGATGCGCCAATCACAGGAATCGCCGATTGCGGATAAAGCACAAGATGCAGCAAAAGCGCAAACAGGCTTGAAATGATCAAGGTCAACACAAGCCATTTTGCGCCTAAATTTCGTTCAACGCCTGTGCCCAGTGCCAGCAACATTGCAGCATTCAGTCCCATATGTAGCCAGCCGCCATGCAGGAAAAAATAGGTAACAAGCGACAGCAAAGAAAACGGCGCAAAAGGTGCGGCTAAAAATATTGCGGGAACGAAGCCAAATCTGAAATATATGGGCGCAATAATGGCTTCTCCCGCAACCATGCTCCATATGAAAAGTGCAACATTTAAAAGCAGGATAGAACCCGCCAAAATCCATGTAATTTTATTGCCACGCAACTTTATCATGCCGGAACTTTAATGTTAGAATAGAGATTAATCTATAAAGCATTTTCCGAGGTTTTTCCATGACTTACGACTTTACGAAAACTCCCGCATCACTTGATGAATTCTGGATGCCCTTCACCCCCGAGCGTATGTTCAAAAAGAACCCGCGTATTGCTGTACGCGCCGACGGTATGCACTTTACAGACGATAAGGGGAACAAGATCCTCGATATGTCAGCCGGTCAATGGTGCACGAACGCGGGGCATAACCGCCCGAAAATCCGTGAAGCGATTATGAGCCAGCTTGATAGCCTCGACTTCATGACCTGTATGAATATGAGCCACCCTTCTGCCTTTATGGCCGCAGAGCGTCTGGTTAAAGTGTTCCCAAAAAACATGAAACATGTTTTCTTCAGCAATTCAGGTTCTGAAGCGGTTGATACAGCTTTGAAAATTGCCCTTGCCTACCAACGCAAGCGGGGCAAGCCGACAAAACGCATTCTTATCGGCCGTGAACAAGCCTATCACGGCGTGAATTTCGGCGGTATTTCTGTGGGTGGCCTTTCCTACAATAAATCCGATTATGGCGGGCAACTACTCCCCGCCCTTGACCATTTACCAACCACATTCGACCTTGAAAATGCCGCCTTCTCGAAGGGCGAGCCTGACACCAACCGTGGCATTGAAAAAGCCAATGCGCTGGAAGGCTTGATTGCCCTGCATGATGCTTCGAATATTGCTGCAGTCATTGTCGAGCCTGTTGTAGGCTCATGGGGCGTTATTCCACCGCCAAAAGGTTATTTGAAACGCCTGCGCGAGATCTGTGACAAGCACGATATTTTGCTGATTTTTGATGAGGTTATTACAGGCTTTGGTCGCTTGGGTGATTACTCGGCATCAACATATTTCGATGTTCTGCCTGATATCATTACAACGGCGAAAGGCCTCACCAATTCTGTTGTACCAATGGGCGCAACATTCGTGACGGGAGAAATTTATAACGCCTTTATGCAGGGCAGTGAACTGAGCGCTGAACTGATGCATGGCTACACATACTCGGGCCACCCACTTGCAGCAGCAGCAGCTATTGGTAACCTTGATACATTCGAGGAAGACAAAATATGCGCGAACGCCGCAAAGATGGCCCCCTTCTTTGAGGAAGCGCTCCACTCGCTCAAAGGCCTGCCGCATATCATTGATGTCCGGAACCTCGGCATACTTGGGGCCGTACAGTTTGAAAGCCATAGCGCCGACAACCCCTATCATTACTCGAGACAGGCCTTCCTGAAGCTTTACGAGAAAGGAATCTATATACGTTTTACGGCCTACAGCTTGACGCTCAGCCCGCCGCTGATTCTTGATCAAAGCCATATAGATCAGTCTGTTAGCGCTATCCGTGACGTTGTAAAATCTCTTTAGACACACATTTATATTGACATAATATGTTACCTCTGCCACACTCCTTGGCATGGACAATGTTGTGTCATTTCGGCGTGCCTCAAACGCCATGGAAACTTTCCTTGACGATGAATATATCAAGGCGTGCTTCAAGATATTCGAAA
Source organism: Alphaproteobacteria bacterium (assembly GCA_016125135.1). Lineage (GTDB taxonomy): Bacteria > Pseudomonadota > Alphaproteobacteria > Micavibrionales > Micavibrionaceae > RI-185. Next base: position 214,457 of record WGMJ01000003.1, read on the forward strand.
AACTGGCAACAAAACTAGAAAGCACGCGACCTTTTGAAGTTTTCTTTAAAGAGGGCAAATGGGATCAACTCGCAACGGCCTTTATTACGCCCAAGGAGCTAAAAACACGTGAGGGGGATGCATATCGTGATATTACCTTTTCTGCTGGCCTTATAAAGCTAGGAGCAGGTAACTACGATTACAAAATCGAGATGACACTGACTTCAACGGAAACGACTGACTGGCCTTTTTCTTATAAAATTGAAGCCAAGTCTCCTGAAGCACTCTTTAGCAAATTGAAAGAGTTTATAGACTGGTTCTGCCTTCCGGATGTTGCCGATAACGACACAGACTTGAAGACTGCTATGGATTATGCACTTAATTGTGCATGAAACGTCTTTCGAACGTTAAGCTTCTCTACTGGCATAATTTTCTGCTTTATTTCAGGCCTTATGACCCGTTGGCGATCCTGTATTTCAACGAGATAACGGGCAATTTCGCGGCGGCCATGGGTATATTTGCTGCAACTCAAATTGCCTCTGTTCTTTTTGAAATACCTACGGGTGTAATCTCCGACCGCATCGGCCGCAAGAAAACATTCATATTCGGGAGCGCCACCGCCATTCTTGCCATTACCGCCTATGCACTTGCAACATCTTCATTCCTGCTGATTATTGGCGCCCTGCTTGAAGGCAGTGCCCGCACATTTTTTAGCGGCACACGGAATGCCCTCATTTACGAAACCCTCAAAGAAGAGGGCCGCGAAAAAGAATATCACCATGACCTCGGCAAAGCATCGAGCTTCGTCCATGTCGGGCTAGGCATCGGCGCGTTGGCAGCCATTCCCTTCACCGATATATCACTACGTACAGTGTTCTTTGCCAGTATCTTCCCGCAAATTGTAGCACTCCTGCTGTGCTTTTTGCTGCATGAACCAAAAATCCATTTACAGGAAAAACAGAAAAGCCTGCAAATCTTCTGGGAGGCTTTCAAGAAAATATGGCATAACAAAAAGCTGCGTACTTTTACACTTGCACAATCACTCGCACGCGGGACAGATTATGCCGGCTTTCGTTTCCGTGGCGCCTTTATAGAAACAGTGTTCCCGCTTTGGGGCCTTTCGGTTATCACATTTATTGACCATATCGCCTCCTCTATCAGTTACTGGTTTGCGGGCAAGGCGATCGATAAAATTACACCCAAATGGGTTGTGATGAGTTTTGAGGCCCTGAACTTTGTTTCCATTAGTCTTGCCATTCTATTAAAAAATATGGTGTCATCCATTCTTCTGATCCTGCCCGCTTTTGCTTACGGCACAATGATGACGGCGAAAGAACAACTTATTCAGGACGAATTTACAGACGCGCAACGCGCAACCATGGGCTCAATCGGCCAATTACTGCAGGCTTTCTGCTATATGTTCGTGGCACTCTTTATCGGTTTTCTGGCAGATCTTTATGGGCCCGCCGTAGGGCTTTTTGCCGCTGTTGCCATCCAGTTCGCGGTAACGCCGCTTTATGCCGGGTTCTTCAAGCGGGAAGCGTAGCCGGCTTGAAAGTACAGCACGACTATGCGCTAATAAAGTATGAAGCGGCCTTCCAACGTACAGCTCCTTTACTGGCATAATTTTCTTCTTTATTTCCGTCCGCTTGACCCACTTGCGGTATTATATTTTAACGAAGTCACAGGCAGCTTTACAGCTGCAATGGGTATCTTTGCTATCAGCAAGATTTCTGCAATCCTTCTAGAAATCCCCACAGGCATACTTTCGGATAGAATTGGCCGTAAAAAAACATTTATACTCGGCACACTAACAGGCATTATTGCCACCATATTCTATGCCCTTGCAGCATCATCATTTTTTCTTTTACTTGGTGCGGCACTAGAGGGCACAGCACGGACCTTCTTTAGCGGGACACGAAATGCCTTCCTCTATGAAGTGCTGAAAGAAACTGGTGCGGAAAAAGAATACTCCAGAGACTTGGGCCGTACCTCAAGCTTTATTCATGCGGGCCTCGGCCTTGGCGCTTTGGCAGCCATACCATTTGCCGATATTTCACTCAGACTTGTTGTTGCTGTTGGCATTATACCGCAGATTCTAGCATTTCTGGTTTGCCTCTTTCTCGTAGAACCTAAAATCCACCTGCAGGAAAAGCAAAAGAGCTTCTCCATTTTATGGGCTGCCACACAAAAGCTTTGGCAAAACAAGAGACTTCTGGTTTTTACCTGCGCCCAATCTCTTGCCCGCGGCATTGATGATGCGGGTTATAGATTCCGATCCGCCTTTATTGCGCCTCTTTGGCCCGTATGGGGCATATCGGTTCTGGCTGTCTTTGATCATATTGGCGCGGTGATTACCTATTGGTCCGCAGGAAAGATCATAGAAAAAATCACGCCCAAATGGATTATTATTGGCTTCGAGTTCCTAACTGTTGGCTGCAAGGGCATTGCCGTACTCCTGAATAATGTTTTCTCGCCACTTATCATGGTTATTCCCGCATTCGGATTCGGTCCGATGATGACGGCGAAAGAGCATATAGTTCAAAATGAGTTCACTGATTCACAGCGCGCCACCATGGGGTCCATCGGCTCATTACTGCAGGCGCTTTGTTACCTTGTCATCGCGCTTCTCATGGGTGCGGTCGCCGATCATTGGGGACCGGCAGTCGCAATTCTTGCTGTCATTGTTATACAGCTTGCGGTAACACCGCTTTATGCACGGTTCTTCAAGCAATAAAGCCTTGTAGCCACGCGGCTGTTTCATTATCCAAGAGCGGTGAAACTTTTTCCATTAGCAATTTATAATAGCGGACCATATAGTCTTTCTCGTTTTCATTAAGCATCGAGAAATCAATCAGCCGTTTATCGTAGGGGATCAGCGTGAGCGGCTCGAAGCGCAGCATTTTTTTACCTGCTTTATTTTCACCAGCGCTCACAACCAGTTGTAAATTCTCGATACGGATGCCGAATGCGCCTGCTTTATAATAGCCCGGTTCGTTAGAGAGGATCATCCCCTCGCGCAAGGCCTCTTGCCCGCGGGGACTGATGGTTGCTGAATCTTCATGGACCGAAAGGTAAACGCCCACACCATGCCCCGTGCCATGGCCAAAATCATACCCGTGCTGCCACAAAGGGGCACGTGTTACACCATCAAGCTGCGCACCTGTTGTTCCCTCCGGAAATACGGCGTTTGCAAGCGCGATATGCCCCTTCAGAACGGCTGTATAGGCCGTTATAATTTCCTGCGATATCTTGCCGATGGGGATCACACGCGTCATATCCGTTGTTCCATCAATATATTGCGCCCCGCTATCAAGGAGCAAAATATTGTCCTGTGTTATGGGCGCGCAACTATCGGCCTCGGGCTTGTAATGCACAATTGCGCCGTTACCGGCCCAACCACTAATGGGCGCAAAACTGAGGCCACGAAACTCGGCATATTCTTTACGGAATTTCTGCAATTGATCAGAAATGGTCACTTCTGTTTCGTCATTAAAATCCTTCTTACCGTCCAACCAATGGAGGAATTTGCACCACGCCGCGCCGTCCCTTATGTGGGCTGCGCGCATTGCATTTCTTTCTGCTTCGTTTTTGCAGGCCTTCGCCTGAAAAGTCACATCGCGCCCGTGTTTGATGTTCGCACCACCCGCTTCCAGCTGCTGCTTGAACCAAACGGCAATATCATTTTCATCGAGTAAAACGGTTTTGCCGCCAAGCCCTTGCAAGGCCGCGGCTAGTTTATCGGGCGCTATAGTTCTGATGCTATTTCCCAGTTGTGCGCGCGCCTCTGCTGTTAGTCGCGCCGCATCAACAAACCAGTCGAGCGTGCCCGTATCAGCATCCAGCAGCGCGTAGGAGAATGCCCATGGCGTCATCTGCCCGTCTTCACTGCGGATGTTTAAAAGCCATGCAATAGCATCTTGCCTGTGAAGGATGGCGATATTTGCTTTCTCTTTTTTGACCTGCTCGGTAATTTTTTGCAGCTTCGCCGCCGTTGTTGTGCCTGCATATTGTTGTGGAAACGGGACGATTTCAGCCAACTTCATATCGCTACTGCCATCGCGTAAAGTATCGATTGGATTTTTATCAAGCGGGACAAATTCAAGCTGTGGTAATTCTTCTTCCAGCTTTCGCAGAGCGCCGATTTTATGCAGGTGTGGGTCATACCCTATTTTTTCTGCTGTTTTTGTATTTTCTCCCAACCATGATTCCGGCTTTGCCTCGGCAATATCAAGGACGGGGATGTTACTATTTTGAAAAAGAGTTCCAGCCGCCAGCGTGTAACGGCTGTCCGTAAAAAAGGCGACTTTGTCTTGCAAAACTACCAGCATCCCCAAAGAGCCTTCAAACCCCGTCAAGTAAGCAAGGCGCGCAAAAATTTCCGGCATGTGCTGCCCATGATCCCCCTGAAACGGGTCGGCCTGCGGAACAAGAAAGCCGTTAAGACCCAATTCTTTTAACTTTTGCCGTAAAAGTGAGAGTTTTTCCTGCATTATCTTGCTATTTCCGAAGCGTTGTTGCATACCATTATGCACTTATAAGCGTACACGTAAATGTCTGAAACGAAACCGATTAACCTGATCCGCAACTTCGCGATTATCGCCCATATTGACCATGGGAAATCGACCCTTGCCGACCGCCTGATCCAGAGCTGCGGCGGGTTGGAAGCACGTGAAATGAAAGAACAGGTGCTCGATAATATGGAGCTTGAGCGTGAGCGCGGCATTACGATTAAAGCGCAGACCGTCCGTCTCTCCTATACGGCGAAGGACGGCCAAACATATCAGTTCAATCTAATGGACACACCGGGCCATGTGGACTTTGCCTATGAAGTTAGCCGCTCGCTGGCATCTTGCGAAGGCTCGCTGCTGGTTGTGGATGCAACGCAAGGTGTAGAAGCACAAACACTGGCAAATGTTTATCAAGCAATTGATAACGGCCACGAAATTATTCCGGTCATTAACAAAATTGACCTTCCCTCTGCAGATGTCGAACGCGTAAAACTACAAATTGAGGATGTCATCGGCATTGATGCGTCCGATGCCGTGCCTGTATCAGGAAAATCTGGCATCAATATCGACCAATTGCTGGAAGCGATTGCCACAAGATTGCCACCACCAAAAGGTGATGCAAGCGCAACAACAAAAGCACTTCTTGTTGATTCCTGGTATGACTCATACTTGGGCGTTGTTATTCTGGTTCGCGTGATTGATGGTTATTTAAAAAAGGGCCAGAAGATTCGCTTCATGGGGGCTGCCACCACACGCGAGATTGACCGTGTTGGTATCTTTACCCCCAAACACGTGATTGTTGATGTGCTCGGCCCCGGTGAAATGGGCTTTATTACAGCGAGCATCAAGGATATTCAGGATACGAAAGTTGGTGATACGATCACCGATGAGCGTAACCCGTGCGCCGAGCCCCTCTCCGGCTTCAAGCCGTCGGTGCCAATGGTTTTCTGCTCACTCTTTCCCGCCGATTCATCGGAATTTGAAAAACTACGCGAGTCACTCGGAAAATTAAAATTAAACGATGCTTCATTGCATTACGAAGCTGAAAGCTCGCAAGCGCTTGGTATGGGTTTCCGTTGCGGCTTTTTGGGCCTGCTGCACATGGAGATTATTCAGGAACGCCTTGACCGCGAATTTGACCTTGATCTGATCCCCACCGCCCCGAGCGTTGTTTATAAAGTCTACACAACAAATGGCGAGTCAAAAGAGCTTTATAACCCTGTTGATATGCCCGATGCCTCACGCCTCGAGAAAATCGAAGAGCCGTGGATTAAAGCCACCATCATGACGCCTGATGAATATCTGGGCGGCTTGTTGCAATTGTGCCAAGAGCGCCGCGGCGAACAGATAAACCTCACCTATGTGGGCTCGCGCGCGATGCTGGAATATTTGCTACCACTCAATGAAGTTGTGTTTGATTTCTATGACCGTTTGAAGTCCATCTCACGTGGCTATGCGTCTTTTGATTATCAGCTCGCTGAATACCGTGAAGGCAACCTTGTGAAAATGGATGTACTGGTTAATCAAGAACCTGTTGATGCGCTTGCGATGGTTGTGCACCGCTCGCAAGCCGAACGTCGTGGTCGCCAGCTTTGCGAGCGTTTGAAAGAACTAATCCCGCGCCAGATGTTCAAGATTGCCATTCAGGCAGCCATTGGCGGCAAAATTATCGCCCGTGAAGATATCGGCGCACTCCGTAAGGACGTAACGGCGAAATGTTATGGTGGCGACATTACCCGTAAGCGCAAACTCCTCGACAAACAAAAAGAGGGGAAAAAGAAAATGCGCCAGTACGGGAATGTTGATATTCCACAATCAGCCTTTATTGCAGCCCTACGCATGGGTGATGAGAATTAAGGCCCGTTTGGTGTGTTTAAGTTCTTGAGAGTTGGCACAAAGCTATTCACAAACAATTTCTCAAAAGCGCGGCGGGCATTTTCCTCACGGATATTCATCGCTTCCCTGTCTTGAAAGTTCAAAACCCCATCCCAGCTTTCACCCACCAAAAACCACTTCCCGATAGCCAGATATTGTGCACCCGCCTCGTCCTTGCCCCAGAACCAGTCATCAAACGTTCTTTCTAAACGTCCCAAAGAAGCGATAGGGCGCACAGCAACAAGATCAGACATAAATAGATTTAACGCAGCAATCTTCCGTATCGCTTTTGGATCGAAATCAAGATTCTCAATACACTCTCCTATATATGCTGATACGTCTGGCTTTAAATCAAATCCCGCATCAAGCAATTTTGCAGAAAGTTTTCCGATTTTTTTTTCAAGGGCACGCGCAAGATATGCTCTATGCTTTACATCAGGCAGATAACCACATCTCGCCCACATATAAGAGCCGCTTAGGTCGGCAGCATAAACTTCACTGGCGGCGAACCCGCTTTTAATAAAAATATTCTCAAGCAAATACTGGCAAACAGTACCAAGCCCCGCATAAGAGAGATCATGTAAATTGATGTTTCCTTGTTTAAGATGCATGCTAACATCGCAATAGGCTTGGAAGCGCTGGAAAATAGTAGTCCCCGTGCAGCAATCAAGGATCTCTAGATAAAGCTGTGGGCTTCCCTCCTTGCGCATATAGGCCGCCTTTGCCCTCAAGGGATGTGGCATAAAATAATCGATATAAGTTTCGATCTCAGCGGGCGGGCCTATGATTTCTAATTCTCCCATGCGCCCATATATTTCCATAAAAATCTAAAATTGGCAAGATTTTCATTCCTTATAACTCGTTGATAAATAATGGATTTTTAGCCTATACTTTTTGTTAACCCCGTTTCTGGCAGAATTAAGGAAATAAAAAAGTAGAAATAAGGGTGTAGTTAGATGTTTCGATATTGTGATTTTTTGCTGGGAGATAATGACTCAATCGTCATTGTTGTGCCCACGCAACTGCCGAAGGACCAACCATTGAGTATTGAAGTACAAAGAGCAGGGCTTGTTTTCAAATCGGGCGATCAGCCGCTAACCACAATTCGTTGCGAGAAATCCGAAGTGCTGAAGCGCTTGATGAACGCAGGCCGTGTTGGCCTTGTTGAGTTCTTGCACGGCTTGCCAAAGCTGCCAAGCTATATTACGGCCGTAGCCGATATTGAAGTAAATCTTGAACTGGAGGCTGCGTAATGGTGGCTACAGGTGATAGAATTAGTATGGCAAGGTCACGGCACGTTTCAGGCCAAGAGGGCCTTTGTGGAAGTTTTAATCCTGCGGTTATATTTGGTGGGGCACAAAATCTAGGGAATATGATTGGCGATCTCGTTAACAGCTTCAATAGTGTTGTTGATGTACTTGCACACAACGCTAATATTACACTTGGTGGACCAACAGCAGGTGGCCCCTAGTTACTAATTCGAATAGTATTCTTTGAACTTGCCGTAGTAATAGGCTGTATCGCCATAGCCGTAGCGCACATGGCGGCTGACATCCACATTCGACAACACAAAGGACAGCGGCCGGTAGCCGATATCGGCAAATTGTTTCACGCCCATCGTGACAATTTCACGTGGTGTTTTGTTCCAGCCGACAAGGTAGAACGTATGGTCGGCGTAAGTCGCTAGCATCCGCGCATCAGAAACGGCCAAGGCCGCCGGCGTATCAATAATAATCAGATCATAGACTTGCCGGAGTGAGCCAATAAGCATGCGCATGGCTTCGCTACTGATCAGGTCCATCGCGCTATTGGGCACAGAGCGAGCATAAATTGTATGCACGCCCGATTTATCGGAGCGGTCAACAACTTCATCAATACGTGCCTGCCCGCTAAGGAATTCAACAATAGTTCTCTCGGGCTTTTTGCCTACAATACCGTTAATGCGCGGCCTCCGTAAGTCGGCATCGATAATAATAACTTTCTCGCCTGCTTTTGCAGCCAAACGGCCCATCCAGACAGAGAGCGTGCTCTTTCCTTCGCCGGGCAATGAAGATGTAAACGCAACAACACGTGGTGCTGGCTTGTCAGCAGGCTTACGCAATGGAAGAACCGCGCGAAGGGCGCGCACGGATTCTGCCAAGGCCGAGGCTGGTTTATTGAGCGGATAGTCTGCAAGATCCTTGTCGTTCAGGCCACGTATAGCAGGAACCAGACCATAGCACGGGAAGTGGAGTGCTGTTTCAAGCTGTGTCGCGCTCCGGAACGCGTTATCCATTTTTTCAAGCACCATCACAACCAACACACCCATAAAGAGAGAAGCCGTGAAAGCGAGGAACACAATCAACGGACGATTCGGGAATGACGGATGATGTGGAATAGACGCATAAGAAAGAATACGGGCATCTGGCTCTTGCAGCTCGTCTTGTTTATCGGAACGTTTATAGGTCTCAAGGAATTTATTAAAGAGCAACCTGTTTGACTCGGCCTCGCGCTCAAGCTCGCGCAATTTGATAGTTGCCTGGTTTTCCGTTTTCTTCTGTCCTTCGACAATTCCGAGGTTTTCTTCGAGCGATGCCACACGTGCTTGTTCGACACCTAGATTATTCTCTAATGTTCTGGCAACCTTGCGCATCTCTTCATCTATTTTCGTACGCACCTCGCGCAGCTCGGCCTCAAGGTTCACCATTGCCGGATGCTTCGGCCCATAACGCTCGCTCAGTTCCCCCCTACGGCGGATAATGTCTGCCTCGACCCGCTTGATAGACAAGACGAGATCTGCATTCAACACCTCGCTGGATAGTTCTATTTTCGCGGGGTCGGAAATCCAGCTCTTGATCTGGTCAAGCTTGGCCTGTGCCTCAGCCTCCTTGGCCTTCGCAAGCACCAGTTGTGAATTCAGCTCGCTAAGCTCTTGTGCTGTCAGTTCGGCACGTGCCCCCACCGTAATATTATTTTCTGCCTTATAATCTTCTACTGCTGCCTCGGAAGAGCGTAATTGCTCACGCAAAGTGTGCAAGCGCTGATCCAGCCATGTGGTCAACTTCTCTGTTGATTTGAATTTGCTATCAAGACGCTGTTCGATATAGACATCGGCAAAGGCATTGGCTATGCGCGCAGCTTTCTGTGGACTTTTCGCAGAAAAAACAATCTGGATAACATAGGAGCCAGGCACCGCACGCACTTCGAGATTGCGCAACAGGCTATCGGTTACGCGATTTATATCCCCCTCAAGCGCGCGTGAAGCACTACCGCTCAAATCCTTATCAGACAAAGAAAGCGCCTTGTAATCCGCTGCCGCGGGCTGCTCAGCTTCGGTGCCGTTCCGGCTCGGGACTGCATTGTTAAAATCTGAATCTGCCATGAGATTCAAACGGTCAACAACACGCCTTGCCAATGTACGCGATTTAATAACCTCGATCTCGCTGAGGATCATTGTTGTATCCACGCGGATATTCATCATGAAGGCTGGCAGATCAAGTGGCTTTTGGCGCGCTTGCCCGCCTTCAATCATTACAAGACTGCGGCCCGAGTAATAAGACGGAACAAATTGTAGAGCGAGTACAGTCAAACTGATAACAATCAGAACGATGCTCAGGAATACAAGCCGCCGCCGGATAAACATCATGAAAAGGCGGCGTATATCAACCTGCCATTCATCAAACGGGCGGAACAGCAAACCGCTGCCACCCTGCACGCCGGCAGGAGCGCCCAAATTCGATTGTGGTGATTGATAAACCATTAGAAAAAGCGCTCTTTCACTGTAACGACATCGCCCGGCATAACAGGGTCTGTCATATCAACATCAAAAATATCTTCTCTACCGCCGGTTTTGCGAAGAATAATAATGTCATCTGTATCGGCGCGGTACGTAAAGCCGCCGCTCACCGCAACAGCATTTAATACACTCATATTTTCAATATAGGCATAGCCGCCAGGTTTGCGGACCTCACCCATAATGTAGAAGGGACGGCCTTCTGCAACTTCAACTGTGATTTGTGGGCCTACAAGATAGCCATCAGCGTATTTTTGTTCGAGCACATCTTCCACTTCACGTGTTGAAAGTCCGGCAACATATACCGCGCCCACGAGCGGCAGAACAAGATGCTGGGAACCATCAACCGTATAGGTGCCCGTCAGGTTATCCTCGCCAAAAACAACAACCTTTAGTTTATCGCCAGAGCTAACGCGGTAATTAGATGCTTCCATCTGTGGGGCATTTTCTGCGACCTGCTGGAAAAGCTGCTCATGTGTTTCAGGCACGATTGTGCACGCAGAAAGGCACACCACTGCAATGGATAAAGCAATGGCGAAGCAAAACGCTGTCGCGTTTTTATTTTTATGCGTCCCCGAACGGGTCATTGAGTGCGCCCTTTATGAAGTGAGGCAAAGGTGCAGAAAACCGACACAAGAGAAAGTTTTCCACAATCATTGTGAATGATTTGCCAGACTCTGACAATATAATGTTAACAATGTTATGGATAATAAATATCCCCTAATACTGGATGCCAGCGCGAATCATAAAGATATTTCGTGCGAAATCATTGCCAAGCACACTGCTCTCTTGCGTCGCGTGATAATAATCGGCCCCTGCATATAAATTATCGCTAAGCAGATACTTGGTTTGTAGACGAAGCCTGAACACATCATCATCGCGATTGATTTCCTCGAAGCTACGCTGCAAGTAAGTTGCTGTTGCACCAACATACCAGTTGCGGCGTAACTCGTGGAACAAACTTGCGGAAAGACTTGTTTGTGTCAGCCCCTGAACAACCGAGTTGTCTTCTATGTAGCGCCGATCAATGTTCAGGCCTAGTGTTGTAAGCCTTGTAATGTTCCAATCTGCCTTACCACCTAAAACCCAGCCCGTGTTATCGGTGATCGAGGAATCATCATAATCATAATAACTGTAACCCGTACCAATTTCTGCTTGTAAAATTCCTTTATACTCGCTCCTTACGCCCGCCAAGCCAATATAATGCATATTGTCACGGAAAAGATTTGTATAGGCATTAACAGCATTATTATAGAGCCCGCGGGCGTATTCTGTTTTACCGGCTGTAAGGCGTGCAAAAAGTGTGTGGTCAAGCGGTGTTTTGTAACTCACTTCCGTCTCGATATCGTTGGTCACAAAATCGGCATCATCGCGCACGACCAACTCGTTACTGTTTAACCCCAGATCATTCTCGAAATAGCGTTGCGTCCGCTTCCATAAAGCACTGATACCAAGGCGGTTAGGCTGCCAACCAACCCCAACAACTGTAGAAAGATCCTGCACACCGATAGCCTCGCGCGAGAAGCGACCCGAGAGATCATCCTCGCGCCCCAAATGAAATGATTTATAAGAAACCTCGAACGGAATTTTTATATCGTGGTGAACCTCATAAGCCGTTTTAAATTCTGCCGTGTAGTTATTATGGTCTTCGCGATCATTTTCCTTGTAAGTTATCAACTCGGCAGAAAGCGCTAAATTAACAGGTAGCTTCTGGTTTAACCCCTTGAAAGACATTGCGGGCCGAATTGTCGAGATATAATCATCCGTCGTGCTCGTATCTGTTGCATAAATGTTGTCATCATAACGCCCTTCAACCTCAAGTGTCGGCAGGAACAAAAAGGTGCCTAATCGTAAACCTTGCGGTGCGAATTCACGATGAACACGTTTATCAACCGGACTTGCGGTTTGCGCATCAATATCGCTTTGTAAAAGCCTGATATCGGTGAGTGCACTTTGCTCGTATTCAACATCTTCCCATGTCTCAACCGCATCATTTTCCACTTGCGCAAAAGCGCTGTGTGGCGACATGTTTATACATGCCGCAACCACGCAAAGCAGAGCCACAAAAATGGCGGTCTTGTTTCTCATCATTTTTTTGCAGAACACGGACAGGCAGAACGCCGCCGTGATTGGATGCCTCCAGTTTACCTGAAGAAGCGCCGGAAAACAAAGAATAGATTATTTATGCAACTTTACGCGGGGCGACCAGAACCGTGTGTTCGGCCTGTACAGCGCCATGCGGAAGCGCAACAAGGCGCACGGTTATTTCAGCATCGACCTGCCCCGCACCCGTAATTCCCTGCAATTTGGAGAGTGATTCCACAAAGCGGCGCGCTGCTTCTTGTGGCTCTTTGGCTGTATTGGGCCGTTGCAAAATCAGCGCGTATTCGTACTTACCTGTCTGGCCCATAATATCACTCTGGCGGCGCAGACGTTTCAATTCAGCAGCCATGGCAGCGCTTGCAAATTCCGTTACAGACTTCCCATGCTGGAACGAAATAACATCATGATTTGAAAGGGTGAAGAACAATACATAGCACTCTTCGCCGTAGCGGTCGGCACGCTCAATACCTGATAAGAAAAGCTGGTTAAAGGCTGATTTTGCAATCACACCGCCAGCGCTCGGGAAATCTTCACGTTCATCGCCAAGCTGTTTTACAAGCCCGATCAACCGCGCGGCATTATCAAGCTTTTCAAGAATTGTGTCGGGCGCAAGCGGCTTGGGCAAAATGTCATTCGCCCCTGTTTGCCAACCCGCAATCTGGTCAAGATCACGGCCCAGAAGGAATATATAAGTGTAGCGGCCCGTCAGACGACGAAGCGTAATAACAGCCTGCCTTAAATCTGTTTGCGGGGACGGGTCAACCATCACAATATCAAATTGGTTATTTTCCAGAATATTGAAAGCATCGGCACGGCTTGGCATATGGTGAAGCTCATGGCCCAGCGCCTGCAGTTTTGATTGCAAAACAGGCACCAGCGCATCCTCATTATCAATAAGAAGAACCTTCATCCCCCTTTTATGCCTGATTTGCGGGTGAAAACCAATAGCGCAAAGCACCGGAGGCCTCTAATAGATTTGACTTTAAAATGGGGTTTCTATAAATCTGTCCCCTGCTGCCCAGATGGCGAAATTGGTAGACGCACTAGCTTCAGGTGCTAGCGCCGCGAGGCGTGGAGGTTCGAGTCCTCTTCTGGGCACCACTCAACTTCTTCGCTATAATATGAACCGGAAAGCGAAAGAAAATAATGACGATCACCGTTTACGAAAAAGATATCCCTGCGAACCTCGACCTCGGGAACGCAATTGCCGTTGATACCGAAACAATGGGACTGAATACCGAGCGTGACCGATTGTGCCTTGTCCAGCTTTCATCTGGCGATGGCAATGCCCATCTCGTCAAAATTGCCGCTGGTCAAAAAGATGCGCCGAATCTGAAAAAGATGCTCGAGAACACAAAAACACTCAAGCTTTTCCACTTCGCACGGTTTGATTTATGCGCGCTACGCTTCGGCCTTGGCATTGATTGCCGCCCGATTTATTGCACACGCACAGCCTCACGTTTAGCCCGTACCTATACAGATAAGCACGGACTCAAAGATAATTGTCGCGAACTTCTTGGTATTGACCTGAACAAGCAGCAACAAACGTCTGACTGGGGTGCTGATGTTTTAAGTGACGACCAGAAAGCCTACGCTGCCAGCGATGTGCTTTACCTGCATCAGTTGAAAGAGAAGCTTGATACGATGCTTGCCCGCGAAGGCCGCACCGAACTGGCGCAAGCCTGCTTCGATTTCTTGCCCGCTCGCGCGCAGCTTGACCTTGCAGGCTGGCCCGAGATCGATATTTTTGCCCACGAATAACTTGTAAAAAGAAATATGACAGCAACAAACGCCATGACCAAAGAAACACTTGATGCCAGCGATATCGTTGAAGGCCGCCGCGTCCTGAATGAGGAAGCAGACGCCCTGAAAGCGCTAGCTACATCACTTGATGAAAATTTTAATGCCGCTATTAATATGGTTGATAGCTGCCGCCATAATAAAAACGGCCGCCTTGTCGTCACAGGCGTAGGCAAAAGCGGACATGTTGCCCGCAAAATGGTGGCGACACTCGCCTCCACCGGCACACCGGCTTTATTCGTACACCCTGGTGAAGCGAGCCACGGTGATTTGGGCATGATCACCGGCAATGATGTTGTGCTGGCGATTTCAAATTCAGGCGAGGCGCCCGAGCTAGCCGTTATTCTTACCTACGTTAAGCGCTTCCATATTCCGCTGATTGCCATTACCAGCAAACCGCAAAGCACACTGGGCACACATGCCGATATTATTCTAGCGCTTCCGAATTTGCCGGAAGCCTGCCCGAACGGCCTTGCGCCTACAACATCGACAACAATGACAATGGCACTTGGCGATGCACTTGCCGTTGCACTCCTCAAACGTATTGGCCTCACGCCTGATCAGTTCAAAGTTTTCCACCCGGGCGGGAAATTAGGCCAGCAACTGAAGCTTGTTTCTGACCTGATGCTCACACCGCAAGACCTTGCAATGTGCCCCCCCGAAACAACAATGGGTGACGCGCTACTTGTAATGGCCCAGAAAAACCTTGGCTCCGTTATTGTTGCGGATAAGGATAGCAAACTACTCGGCATCGTGACCGATGGTGACTTGAAGCGTCATATGGGGCCCGAGCTTCTTACGAAGAAAATTGAAACCATCATGACGCGTGGCCCACGCAGTATTGCGCCCGAAGTACTGGCCGCCGAAGCAATTGATGTAATGTTACGCCGCGATGGCAGTATGTTTACTTCACTTGTTGTGACCGACAAAAACAATGTTGTAAAAGGGCTGATCCGCGTGCAGGAATGTCTGCGCGCCGGCTTGATATAGGCCCGCATGGCAGACGCGCCGCAAACGCCTGACCTTGACCATTTTTTGGGCCGAAAACGTAAAACGCGCGCACCACTTCGCTTCATCAATATCCGTACAAAATGGATGCGCCGCATCCGCATCCTTATTCCTGTGCTCGGGCTTATTGTCCTTGCGGTTTTGTTTCTTGTACCGCAATTCCACAATGACCGCTTCGAATTTTTACCACAGATGAAAACTGCACCTGCCGAGAAACAGAAAGACACGGCAATTGATGCCGCTCAAACAGAAAATGAACTAGCAAACCCGCGCTTTGAGTCGCGCGATGAGGATAACCAGCCCTACACAGTAACCGCAGAGCGTGCCTTCCAGAAGCGTGGCGACCTTGATAATATCTTCCTTGAAAAGCCGGTAGCCGATATCACACTGAAAACCGGAGACTGGCTAGCCTTAAAGTCACAGACCGGCACATACAGGCAAAACGAGCAGAAAATTGACCTGCACGATAATGTTAAAATTTTCTACGACAAAGGCTACACGTTTGACCTTGAAAGTATGCAGATTGATATAAAAAACCAGCATGCGGCCAGCCCCGACCCCGTGACAGGGCAAGGCCCCTTAGGTACACTGGAGGCCAACGGCATGGTATTGGATGCGAAATCGAAAACGATTACATTCCAAGGCCCTGCCAAAATGATTTTTGATACAGATAATAAAAATGAAACCAATTAATTTCCCTCTATGCCTTCTGGCATTGCTTTTTATAGCGCCCGCACAAGCGGCCCCCGTAGAGATTACGGCTGACGGCGCGCTGGAATGGAAGCAAGAACAAAAACAATATATTGCCAGCGGTAACGCCATGGCGAAGCAAGGTGATACCACTATTAAAGCCGAAACGTTGACTGCGGATTACACAGCGAATGATGCCGGCAAAACCGATATTACAAAAGTAACAGCAATAGGCGGCGTAACTATTACATCAGGTGAAACTGTTATTACAGGCAACAAAGCTGTTTACGACTTAAAAAAAGGCTATGCTGAAATCACAGGCGACAAACTAGCACTCACAGGTAAAGACTTGAATGTAACTGCCACAGAACGTTTTGAATATTGGGACAAAGAACGCAAAATCGTGGCTGTTGGCAATGCAGTCGTAATAAAAGGCAAAGACCAGATGCAAAGCGCACGCATTGAGGCATGGCTCGGCAAGAACGCACAAACCGGACAGGATGAAATTGTCCGCGTTGAGGCCAAGGGCAATGTGAAGCTTGTATCTGATGGTAATATTGCAACAGGTAATGCAGGTACTTATGACGGCAAAACAGGCAAGGCCAATCTACAAGGCAATGTTGAAGTAAAGCAAGGTGAGAACGTGATTACCGGTGACCAAGCCGATGTTGACCTCAATAATAAAACGAGTGCCATAAAAACAACTTCACCCGGGCAAGGCCGGGTGAAGGGCATCTTTGTTCCTGAAAAACAGAATTAATTCTTTATTGCTTATAAGGCATAAAGGTAGGTGCATAAGGGGCAACGATGCTTTGCGCCTCACCGCTGATTTCAAGCGCATCAATCGCTGAATCAAGCATGAACTTCAGGTCACTCTCCCCTTTTTTAACCGCCATAACACTTGCGAAACTTCTGATAGGTGTTTGGCCAGCAATAGCTTTTAGTTTCGTTTTGTTGTTTTTATTAAAGGCATCTAGGTTATCAAGATCACATAGAGATACATCCGCCTTACCGGTTGCAACGCTTAAAACCACATGGGAGGGATCAGAAAATTCGGGTAAAGCATAGCTGCTCGACAAAGGAAATTTACTTTCTTTAATTTTCTGTGCGACGTCGTTCTCGACATACGCAATTTTGATATCTGGTTTATTAACACTATCGAGCGTTTTATCAAAACGCTTATCGTTCGCGCGGGAGCAGCCAAAAAGACCATTGAGATAAATGGGGCGCGTCAGCAATGCAGCACGCGCACGTTGACCCGATTGCCACACAGGCACACACATTACATCAAAGCGATTTGCATTGAGCCCTTCTTGAAAGTTACCCCAGCCCACTTCTTCAGCCCATTCAAGCTTCAAATCAAGCTCGCGGGCTAAAGCACTCATATATTCGTATGAGAGGCCTGACATTTCGCCTGTATTCGGATCTTTATTTATATAAGGTGGCCAAACAACGTAGCCGCAACGAATCGCTCCACTTTTCTCGATACGATCAAGTCCACCAGCAGCATAAGCGCTGCAAGAAAGCAGAACAACAATAAGAGAAATAAAAATTCTTAACATCAGAAGTTAAATTCGTATTTTTTCTCGGGCTGGGGCTTTCCCGCATATTGTGGAAGCTCGGCAGCTGTAATGTATTTGACGCCCTTTGCTTCCAGTTCTGCACGTTTTGCAACAGCAGCTTCCGCATTCAGTGGCCTTGTCCCCTCAAGAACAATGTAAACATTGAAACCCTCATCAACAAGATCAGAGGCGTTGTCTGCCACACAGATCTCTTCGCAAAGGCCAGTCAAGAAAACATCTGTTTTGCCCTTTTCACGAAGCAGTTCTACAAGCGATTTTCCTGTATGTGGCCCATGATCAAAACGTGGCGCCGTACCATTTTTATCACGCACACCGGAAAGAGAGTCCACCATTCTGTCTGTACCCTTACGAAGAACCGGAACGTTATTACGCTCAATAGCCGCTTCAATTTTTGGCATATAGCGCGCACCTTCAGAATTTTTCACACAATGAACATTCCAGCACAGCTGTTTGCCAAAGGGTGTATCAATTTCCGTGAAAGAAGGTACACCGCGTGTTGGACCAAATGTATCATGGTCCTCATCATGCCAGTCGGCCGTAGCCGCGTTATTGTCTTCGGCATTCTCGCCTTGCGCAAAGGCATCAATCATATCCGCACAGAATTCTTGGGTATCCCATCCACCGGGAACCTGCATCGGTGCACCCTCTTTGCCGAAATCATTTTGGCCATCCACATGAAGGTGGACCGCTTCAGGCTTTACTTCAAAATAAGGTACAAGTGACATTTTCTTTTCTCCTTTAAAAATTACGGTTCGTATCTCTCGTTAAAGTCGCCAATGCCGGCAGATCCTGCGCGATGCAGGTGCTGTGCTTCGCAAGCACGGCGATGCTCCATCAATTTATAATCAAAATAAACGGGCATTTTTGCAACGGGGGGCGGTAGCATTTCTGTAAGCGCATCCACACTAACCTCGAACGTGCTCTCACCGGCTTTCTGGGCATGCTTGAACCAACGTAAGAGCTGATCTTTTGCAACATCATCAGCCGCCGGGTAGATTTCCTTGAGGGCCGCAGGCAGTGTTGCAAGCTCGGCACGAACAAATTTATTTTGTGCTGCCTTATCTGTTGTCATCTCTGTTGATCCGGGGAAGCGTGGGCGCTGCGGCCATTCATAAACCGTGTCACCATTTGCATCAATCATCGGCACGAGCGCATCTTTATAAGGCATGTCCCCGATTGTAATTTCTTTTGAAAAGTCCTTGGCGCTGACTGCGCGCCCCTGTTCATCCAGTCCGTAGCGCACATCATAAATAACCGAGAAAGCAATCGTGCTATCTTCATTATAATAACGGCGCATATCAAGCACACCGGGGTTTGAGGATTTTGCGGGCGCTTCTACACATATTTTCATGGTCGAGCGCAGTTCACCTGTTGGTTCCATATCGTCATTGAATATTTCAATAGCAGAGGATTTGAAAACAATCCCGACTGGCGGCACGTGTGAAATGGAGGTTCCCACACCGTGCGGGCCATGATACGCCCCTTGCGCGCGCATTTTGCCAATAGAATATTCATCAAGCCCGTCAGCAGGTGCAACCAGCACATTGCAAAGCGGTGCCGCCTCTTTTAGTAAATCTTCATCACTGATCGTTGCAAGGCGCGTGGCATCAAAACCCGGCGCAAACCCTGCTTCTACAAACTTACGCAAAGCAATAAGCGAATATTTCGCAAGATCATCGGAATCAAACCGCACACCGTAATTGCCGCCATGCCCCAAAGCACGGAGCTCTTTGATAACCGTAATAGCGTTATCAATGCCCTGTATCGGGTCATAGGTATCGCAAAGCAGAATGCCATCATCAGGGTGTGCAAAAGCGTAAGAGCGGAATGCATCACGCGTTAAAGCCTTTTGCAGCTTTTTAATTTCTCCAGCTTCTTCCATACGGAAAAATTCAGCGAGCGGAATATCAGACAGTTCAAAATCATGGTTTTGCACCCAGGCATGGTCCATTGTGCCAGCCCAAACCTGCCCGAATAATTCAGCAGCAGCCCCCGTTGAGGTGCTCGTGAAGCCACCCATTTCAGCATCAATCGAGCTTTCAATTGCGGAACCGAGTGATGAACCGCGGCGTAACCCCTGCACGCTCGCACGGCCTTTTGGTGAGCCACTTTCATGTTCTTTCTCGAGCGCAAGCATAATACGTGCTGCACGGGTCACTGTTGCAATTTTTCCGTTATGGAAGCAGAGATCCGGTGACTCCAAAAGTTTCACCGCGCCAATCGGCCCTTGGAAACGCGCAACGACTTCCTGTGGGAAGAAGACTGAGCCATCTGGCAAAGCGTCTATGCGGATTTTTGCAAAGTCTTTTTTCAAATCATGTTGTAACCAGTGCAAAAACTCATCGGGGTATTTTTGTTTGCCGGTAGAGGTGCGGATTGAACGCAAGCGGTCAATATTATGTTGGGTAAAACCGCTCTCTTTCCAGATATTCAAAAGTTCGACGATTGTCTCAACGCCCGCAACAATCCCGAAGCCACCATTTTGTGGCTCTTTGCGGCCAAAAGCATATGTCGCGTAGTCAGCGCTCGCGCGGCCTTCGCGCCAGTAAGCATATAGAGTTGTAATATGATAGGCATCAACGCCCAGCGGGGTGAGAACGCGGTCGCTATAAATATCCTTTAACAAACCCATCTTTACCTCTTTTATTAATTTCAGCTTTTATAGCCCGTTATTTTGCGTAATACAAGATATGTTTTGCGCTGCGGCACCCTTTTATGGTAGGTTTTTCGTCCTGAATGACCGAAAAGACCCCGCCTTCCACAGGGCAAGCAAGCCCCCATTTACGCCCTGTACGCCGTGGTTTGATCGCGGAAGGGCTGGCAAAAACCT
Source organism: Alphaproteobacteria bacterium (assembly GCA_016125135.1). GTDB lineage: Bacteria > Pseudomonadota > Alphaproteobacteria > Micavibrionales > Micavibrionaceae > RI-185. The sequence continues at coordinate 234,608 of WGMJ01000003.1, forward strand.
ATAAAAAGCGCCAAGTGCTGAAAAATGTCTCGCTCACGGTACAAAAAGGCGAGTCTATTGCGCTGCTCGGCCCCAATGGCGCTGGAAAAACAACCTGCTTTTATATCCTCACCGGTCTGATACGCCCTGATGCGGGCAAAATATTGCTCGATGGTATTGAGATCACCGCGCTGCCAATGTACCGCCGCGCACGCCTTGGCATTGGCTATCTCCCGCAAGAAAGCTCGATCTTCCGCGGCCTGACCGTGGAACAAAATATACAGGCTGTTCTCGAAGCGCAGGATTTGAATAGCGAAGACCAAGGGCATTTCTTGGAAGCGCTGCTCGCCGAGTTTTCAATCCAGCATATCCGCCGCTCGCCCGCGATGGCACTTTCAGGCGGTGAACGTAGACGCGTTGAAATTGCCCGTGCACTGGCTGCCCGCCCGCAATTTATTCTACTTGATGAGCCGCTAGCAGGGATTGACCCGATTGCCATCAGCGATATCCGTAACCTTGTTTCAACCCTTAAAAACAAAGGCATCGGCGTAATTATTACCGATCACAATGTCCGCGACACACTGGATATTGTCGACCGCGCCTATATTCTGCATGATGGCAAAGTCCTCACCGAAGGCACGCCCGAGCAAATCGTCAATAACGAAGATGTGCGCCGCGTTTACTTGGGTGAGAATTTTAATTACGGCACAGCACAATGACAGAAAAATTCAAATCAAAATTCATGAATATTATGCAAGAGCGTGGCTTCCTGCACCAATGTTCGAATCCTGAAGCGCTTGATGCCGCCCTTGTTGAAGCCGACAAAACCGGCAAACCGCTTTCCGCTTATATTGGTTACGACGCAACAGCACAGAGCCTTCATGTAGGGAACCTGCTTGGCACTATGATGCTGTACTGGTGGCAGCAATGTGGTAACGCACCAGTCACACTGATGGGCGGCGGCACAACATTGGTTGGTGACCCGTCAGGCAAAGACGAACAGCGCAAACTGCTTGACCTCGCTGCTATCAACCAGAATATCAATAGCATCAAGGGCGTATTCGCACAGTTCTTGCGTTACGGCAATAAACCTGCAGACGCTGTGATGATCAACAATGCCGAGTGGTTATTGCATTTGAACTATCTCGAGTTTTTGCGCGATTACGGGCGGCATTTCTCGGTAAATCGTATGCTCTCAATGGATTCCGTGAAGCTACGCCTTGACCGTGAACAAACGCTCAGCTTTCTCGAATTCAATTACATGATCTTGCAAGGCTATGACTTCCTTGAGCTATACCGCCGCATGGGCGTAACGGTACAGATGGGCGGGTCTGACCAATGGGGCAACATCATTAACGGAGTCGAACTTGGCCGCCGTGTTGATTCTGTCGAGCTTTTTGCACTCACCTCGCCACTTCTCACAACATCATCGGGCGCAAAAATGGGCAAGAGCGTGAACGGCGCCATCTGGCTGAATGCTGATATGCTCAGCCCCTATGATTACTATCAATATTGGCGCAACACGGAAGATGCCGATGTTGTGCGCTTCGCAAAGCTTTACACCCTTATGCCGATGGATGAGATAGAGAAGCTCGCGAAACTGCAAGGTGCCGAGATTAACGAAGCAAAGAAAATCCTCGCTTTTGAAGTGACAAAACTTTGCCACGGCGAGAAAGCGGCACTAGAAGCGCAGGAAACCGCACGCAAAGTCTTTGAAGAGGGTGCCAGTGGCGATAATTTGCCAAGCATTACAATAGAAGCCGCGCGCCTGCAAAGCGGCATTGCACTGATTGATTTGCTTGCCGAAAGCGGTCTTGTAGAAAGCAAAGGCGAAGCCAAACGCCTGATACAAGGTGGCGGCGCACGCATTAACAATGAAGCGGTTGCCGATTTACAAAAGGTCGTGAGCGCCAATGATATTCAAGCAGATGGTTCGATTAAACTATCGGCCGGTAAGAAAAAGCACGCGCTTGTAAAATCACAATAAGGAGGCCCTCCCTATGCGTTTAGTTATAGTCCTTTTTAGTCTACTCATACTTTCACTTCCTGTATTTGCCGCTGATTTGGAAAAGGTGACGATTGCTCAATTTGGCAAGGAGAAATTCTTACTCTATCTGCCGCTTTATGTAGCGATGGAAGAAAAAATATTTGAAAAGAACGGCATTGAAGTAAATCTGAAATTCGCAGGGAATGACGACCAGATTTTTGCGAGTGTGATTAGCGGCAATGCCGATTTTGGTATGGGAGACCCCATTTTTACTGCCATTTCGAAAGACAAAGGCGGCCCCGGCAAAGTTGTGGCGATGATGATTACGAAGCTGGGCCTCAGTGGTGTTACAAACAAACCTGACCTGAAGCCGATTACCGATGTGAAAGCGTTAAACGGCTTGCGCATTAGCTCGTTCGCACGCCCCTCCACAACATACACGTTGCTACAAGAGATTAAACGCAACCATAAGCTTGATGACATGAAAATTGTTGAAGGCGCTTTCGGTGCGCAGATCGCACTGCTGGAAGCCGGACATGTTGATATTGCCGTTGATATCGAGCCTTCCGTTTCCATTGCCGAGGATAAAGGTTATCCAGTCATATTCTCACTTGATAAATTTACAGAGCCGCAGGCAATTACCGGCCTGATGACCACGGAAGACGTTATTAAAGCCAAGCCGGAAACCGTGCAGAAAGTTGTCAGCAGCCTGCAAGAAGCCGTTACACTTATTCATGAAAGCCCTGACGCGTCGCTCCGCACAGCAACAGCGCTTTACCCTGATCTCAGCGAAAAAGTTATCCGGGCTGCGCTTGCGCGCATGGTGGGGCTGGGCATTTACCCAGATAATATTTCTATACCTGATGCGTTGTGGCAAAGCGCAATAAAAACGCGCCTTGAAAGCGGTGAATTGAAAAAGCCGCAAGAGACAAATATAGCCGTTGATAACAGCTTTGCAGATACGGCAAATGCAAGTCACTAACCTGACCAAAAAACATGGCGATGAACTTATCATTGCCGATGCATCTTTCGCGCTTGAACCAGGGAAAGTTACCTGCTTGCTTGGTGCCAGTGGCGCCGGTAAAACGACCATCCTTAAAATCCTCGGCGGCCTTGATAATGATTATAGTGGTACAATCGAAAGCGCACTAGCGCGGCCAAGCGCAGCAATTGGCTACCTCTCGCAAAATGATAAATTCCTGCCATGGCGCAGCGTTCACGCCAATGTTGCGTTGGGGCTAGAGTTGACGGGCCAACATCGTAAAGAAGCATTCATTAAGGCAGAAGAAACACTGGCACGGTTACATCTATCAGACTTTCAGAAAAAAATGCCGCACCAAATATCGGGCGGCATGTTACAAAAAGCGCTTCTCGCGCGCACACTCGCACTGGAGCCCAAGCTACTTTTACTTGATGAGCCGATGAGCAATATGGACATGCTTGCGCGGCAGGAATATGCCCGTATGATCCGTGATTATATTATCTCAACGAAGTCCACGGGTTTAATTGTTACACATAGCATCGAAGAAGCCTGCATTCTTGCTGATAATGTTTATATTCTCTCGGCAAAACCTGCACGCATCATCGCCGAAATCCAACGGAACGATGCCTATGAAGACTATGTTGCCAAAGTAACAGCCGCACTTATGAAGGCCCTGCAATGACACACAAGAAAACGAATGTCTTTCTTATTTTTCTTCCCGCTATTATTTTCCTCGGGCTGTGGGAGTTTGGTGTTATGGGGAGCGAAAGGTTACGTTTCCTTTTTGCCGCGCCCTCGCTCATATTCCAAGCAGGCCTTGCTGCCCTTTCAACTGGCACCATTTACAAAGATGTTTTCTTTACCCTCGCAGAAACAATAGCGGGCCTCTGCTGGGGCATGGCAGCCGGTACGATCGTAGGGCTTTTACTTTCGTGGAACAGCACACTCAATGACATCAGCCGCCCTTATATCATTTTACTGGGCGCCATTCCTATTTTTGCGCTCGCCCCTGTTACAATTATGTGGTTTGGCATCGGGTTTTTATCAAAAGCCATTATGGCAGGGTTTGCTGTATTTTTCGTCGCGCTTTCGCAAGCCTATGAAGGCGCACGCATCGCCAATAAACAATATGCAGGCTTCGCAAGAAGTTTGAACGCCCGCCCCACCCTGATGATCAGAAAAATAATTGTACCAGGTGCGCTCGATTGGGTTTTTAACGGATTCAAAATGAATGTCGGGCTTGCACTTACCGGTGCCTTTATCGCGGAATTTGTAAGCTCGGAAGCAGGCCTTGGAAATTATATTCTACGGGCAAGCTCGCTTTACGATATGCCAAAAGTTTTCTTCGGCCTCTTACTCATGTCATGTATTGCGATTTTACTAACCAGTGTGGCAGAAGCGGCACAGAAGAAATTCTGGCCACATTAATTAATCCCCCTTCACTGTTGGCGCGCTGTTCTCGAACAAGATACGGCGAATAATGCCGGGCGTGAGGCCAGACAGCGGGTTTACAAATACATCCTGCTTGTCAGTTGTCCCTGTAATCGAATAGGTGAAGGCAATTAAACTGCCGCCGCCCGTCAATAACTGGCCAATCAATGGAATATTACCGATGATAGAGTTCACTTCGCTCAGCGGTACAACGGTGCCCCCAATATTCATCTCTTTTGTTGTGTTGTTAATCTGCCCGTCCATTGTGAGACCAATGGATGCCCCCGATGTTGCGGCATCTTTAACCGTTGTAATGACCGCACCATTCTTCAATGTCTCGCGCTGGAACTCACCCTTGAAGCGGCTGAACTCAAGGCCCTCGTTACTCAAAAGACCAAGAATTCCCGGCAAACTTAGGGCATTGATAAGTCGCGCAAGTACGGGCGTTTTCACAACCTTGAATTTCTCGATATTGAATACACCCTCAACATCATTCGGGTGCGCATCACGCCCCTGCCATGGCTTACCTTCAAGTGTGAGTTGGCCACCAATCATGTCAGGGAAAATACCCATGGCTGCGAGGAACGCGCCCGCATCAGCCGTGCGCATCACCATATTACCGCCAAGCGTATAGTCAAAAGCAAAGGGGGATCGCCCCGCTTGTCCCTTTACATGGATCGCATTGGTAACACCATCAGCGCGCACATCGACTATCGCTTCAACGTTTTCCAGCTTACCGTTATCGGATGCATAAACTTCAGCCACTTTTACATTCGCATAAGTGCCAGGGTCCTCCGGTGCAGCAGCAGAATTTCCCCCTTCCAGTACGCCTTCGGCATCAAAGGCCTTACCGCTAATATCGAAGCGGAATGTGTTATTTGTTTTTTTAACGCCGAGTGCGAAATCATTACGGCCAAGTTTTACGGCGGGTAAAGAAGCGCTGGCGATATCTGTTTTACCGTTGGCCGAATTAAACAACATTTCTCCCCGCGGTATGCTGCCATTCGGCACGGTTAATGAAATATCTGAAATTTTTTGCGGCACTTCATCTTTCAAATGAAGTGCAAAGGATAACACACCCTTTTCACCAACGGGCTTTTTATAGTGAAGCGCTTTCACATTAATATTTGTTGGCGTTAGATCAGCGCTGACTTCCATGACGCCCGTGCCCTTGGCCTGTTCGACAAAGGAAACGTTCGCGTCAACCGTTTCCGTGAAGAAATCTTTCAGATCAACATCAAGTAAACGGAGAAAATTATTATCTACGCTCCCGCGCGCCTTAAGTGTGCTGCGCGGCTTACCCGCAACAGGCTCGAAAGGCTGCGCATAATCAATTGTTACAGGCCAGCGCCCGCGATCGGCGGCCAGCGCGCCACTACCGCTTAAAGCAATATTGCCCTCATCTACCGTTAACGTATAGGGACCGCCCTGCAGATCAAAATTCCTGAAGATGTCGGGCAATTGCAAATTATCCAGCGTGCCGTTAACACTTACCTTGAAGACGTCTTTCGGAATTTCTTTGAGTGTCGGGAAGCGAACAGCAACATCCAGCAATGCTGTGCCATCGACTTGTGCCACTCTCAATCCATGATCCTGCTCCGTTATACCAATTGGTTCGGAAGCTATATAAGAGAGGATATTTTTAACGCTCCCTTTTATCTTTGCCTTGATAACAGCCTCACCCACTTGATCAACGGTCAGGTTTGTAACATACCCTTCACCCTCAAGAACCTCCGCGCCGCCCAATTGGCCCTTTGAAATTTTGACCGATAAAGTGCCCTCCTCAAGATTGGCATGGCCTGTGGCATTTCTTAGGGGCGGCAATGGCTTCTCGTAATCGACATCCATATTCTCGAAATCAAATGATAATTCTTCGCCATCCGTTTCGAAATCCCATAACCCTGCCTCATCCTTGAAGCCTTTTAAATCCATACCGAGCTTCAGATTGATTGCCGAGCCTTTGCTCAGCTTCTGCATAATCCATTTTTCCAGATTCTCCTTACCCGCCATCCCTTCAGGGAACAATTTAGCCACCTCTTCAACGGCCACACGTGGCGTTTTTACAGCGATATAGCCGTGCGGTGTACTCAGATCAGCACTCATTGTGCCCGAGAGAATGACATCCTGTTTATTCAACTGTGTTTTTAAAGCCTCAAGCACATAGATATTTTCATCGGGGCTGAAACGTGCCTTTAATGTTGTCTCACCGACATCGGTTTGTGTGAATTTGGTTTTGCCCAAAATATCGGAAAGCGGGAAGCGGCCCGCCGGAACCTTTAATTCAGCGCGGCCATCGGTAATAATACCAAGCGGTGACACATCAACATTTACATCCCCCGTAATGGAAAGCGCCTCACCGATTTTAAAACCCATTTTTTGCAAAATGAGGGTAATGTCGAGGTCTTGTAGTTGCAGGTTAATGTCGGTTGGCGCTGTAATAAAATCACGGTAAGCCGTTAACGCAAATTCTGGCTTCTCATGTATTTCTTCAAGCTTCACAACAATGCTGCCATAAGAGGTTTCTGCCGTCCTTTGTAATTCCATGCTCATTTGTGGTACGGCCCAGCTCATGCCCAGCAAATGATCATCTACGACGGCGGAAGCATCTTTTACAACAAGGCTTTGCAGGTTGCGCGTAATAGACCAGCCCTCACCGGGTGCGCTATACCAAAGGCCCTGCACAAGGTTTTCAAGAATATTTTCTTTAGGCGCATCATCATGCTTGCTGGCATAACGCACACTTAAAAAATCGATCGTGTTGTCAGTGCGTCTGACAAGCTTGAGAGAAGGCTGCTCGAGAATAAATGATACCGGCGCAACCTGAAGCCAGAGTAGCGGGAGCTTTGCTACCTCGATATAAGCGCGGCCCAACCCAAGAATTGTGTCATTATTTTTCTTGAGCGCGACGCCCTCTGCTGTGAGTTGCAGCGGCGCGTGAATATCAGCCAGTGCAACAGTCAATTTGTCGAATGAGATATCGGCGTCGATTTTATTATTGCTGAAAACCATTTCGATCACAGGTTTAACAAAATCGAGATTGATAGGCCCCTGTAAGATTCGCCACCAGAAAACGCCATTTACCAAAGAAGCAATAACAATAAAAATAATGAGAAAATCCAGCAGAAGCCCGATAAAAAAGCCGCGCTTTTTCACAGGCTTTTCCGTCGGCGGCGTTACGTCGCTTGATTGTGCGGGAGCGGGGTCTATAATGTCTGTCTCTTTATCCATAGCAGCGAGGTGATATCATGCCAGATTTACAGGCCGGTGACAAAGCGCCGGATTTTACGGCTCTTGATGAACAGGGCCGAAAAGTGACATTGTCCGACTATAAAGGGCAAAAACTTGTACTTTATTTCTACCCCAAGGATGACACGCCAGGCTGCACGACAGAAGCCTGCGATTTTAACGATAATCTGAAGAAGCTGAATAAGCTCGATGTGGCTGTACTTGGCGTTTCACGCGATTCTGCCAAAAAGCACCTGAAATTCATCGAAAAATACGGCCTCAAATTCCCATTGATTGCCGATGAAGAAGGAGATGTCTGCCAGAAATACGACACATGGATCCAGAAAAGTATGTACGGCAAGAAATATATGGGTATTGAGCGCTCGACATTTCTGATCGATGAGAAGGGTAAAATAATCACTCTCTGGCGTAAGGTAAAAGTCGAAGGGCATGTTGATGAAATTTTCGACACACTGAAAAAAAGCACAAAAAAAGCCGCATAAAGCGGCTTTTTTATTGTCCGGCTTATCTATTCACCACGGCCCACGCCAACAAAATGCAGGATCGTCTGGAACATGGCAATGAAGCTGATGTAAAGATTTAACGCTGCTGACCATGCCATGCGGCTGTTTGATTCAGCGCCCCAAGCCGGATTATACATTTCCTTGGTTGTTTGTGTTTGCCATGCTGTAAGGCCCGCGAACGCAATAATAGCAACGATTGAAATTACATTTCCAAGACCGCTATTACCAATGAAGATATTGATCAGGCTTAAAATCAAAACGCCCCAGATCCCCATGATTGCGAATGAACCAATCGCATCGAGGTTTTTCTTGGTCGTGTAGCCAAAAATGCTTAAGCCCGCAAACATACCTGTTGCTATAAAAAATGCCTTAGCAATGCTCTCACCGGTAAAGGCAATAAAGATCACCGCAAAGCTGATGCCGTAAACAACAGCGAGTGCGAAAAACGAAATAGAAAGTTTGCGGCTATCCATTGTCATCGGGTTAAAGCCAAACCAGATAATCGCAAGTGGCGCAAGCATCACGATCCATTTTTGCGGGCCACCCAGAAAGAGCTGTAAAAGAGGCTCCGAGCCTGCCACAAACCATGACACAAGGGCTGTCACCAGCACGCCAAGGGTCATACGGCTATAAACGCTGTTCATATGGGCCCGCAGACCGGCATCATAGGTTACAGCCTGTTCAGATGTACGGGTTTGAAACTGATTAGATTGCATAATTCAATTCCTCCAAGAATTGTGTTTTCATACTATTAATTATATAAAGGAATAACAGAACCTGACAAGTAAAACCGGACAAGAAACATCCTATGAACAGCCTTCGCATTGCTCTTTTTCTTATTATTTTCAGCCTGTTGCCCTTTGCCGCTGTTTTTGCTGCAACAGCCGAACAAATCCCATCTGCCGCCCCTGTACCACCGGCTGAACTAGAAGCGTTGAAAAGCAAGGGCGCAGAGTTGCAATATCTTGGCGAAGACCGCGGCGTTGATGGCTGGATCGTCCTGATGCCCATTGCCAAAAAAGAAGCAGCGCCTGCCGCTAAAGCGGACAATACAAATAATGATGACGCTATCAAAGCGTTGCAGGAAAGCCTGAACCAGATTTCAGACGGTCAGGCGCCGACTACCGAAACACCAACCACACTTGCCTTGCCCGAAGTGCCAACAGCAAAAGCAGAAACCAGAAAGCCGCCAAGTGCTGCCGCGCTTAAGCTCTGGAGCGGTGTTGAAAAAACAAACTGGGTGCAATGGGGCAATTCAGATGCGCCTTATATTTATGCACTGATAGACCCGTTCTGCCCCTTCTCGCAAAAATTCATGCAAGATGTTCAAACCAAAAACTGGATTAGCGGCAACCGCGTACAGGTTCGTCTTATTCCGGTTGGCTATGTGAAAAAGGAAAGCCTTGATGTTGCGGCAACGCTTTTAAACACAACTGATGTAAATAGCTGGGCCAACAGAATGGCCGCGGGCACACCCGCAGGCGATAAGAGCCAAAAAGTTGAAAAATCAGCCCGTAAAAAAGTGGAGAAGAACTTCGATACAGTTGCCGGTTTCCACTTCGACGCCACGCCCTTTATTGTCTATAAAACCGGCGGCGGCGAGATTAAAATCATCCGTGGCAAGCCCGATACCCTCTATGCCATTGAGGCAGACTTGCTAGAAACCACCCGATAACCCATAATCACCCCCATGAATCCCAAGGTCGAATTTTTCTCGCAGGTTATTGAACGTCTTGCCGCCCCGCTCTCGGCAGCGGTCAGTGAAGTGGGTATGCGTTCGGGCGGCAAAACCGATATTGAGACCGAGGCAAAACGTGTGGCCGAACTGCTGACAAAATCGACCCAGCTAGGCATGGATATGGCGGGTATTGTCGGATTAAAGGGCGAAGAGAATGAAGCAGACTCCGTCAGGCTTGCACTCACCTGTATCGCCTCGATGCTTGTATCCAACCATTACCGTCTGACAACAAAGCCACCAGCAGATGCAGATGTTGCAAAATTTTCCGACAGTTTAAAAACAAGTATTGGCTTTGCAGACCAGTTTGCAAGCGGCGCTGAAACCGTGAACCGCCTGCGCACACTTGACCGTGACTTCTTCCCTGCCGATGCACACCAGGTTACGCTTCTTTACATTAACGCACTTGTGCCTGTTATCAGCGCGGTGGCAGCTTTCCCGTTTGGCCAGCAAGAGAAAAAACTTGTGCAGGATATTGCTTCACGCCTGCAAGATAATGCCAAAGCCATGGCATCGCTTCACTTCGGCAAGTTACAGCCGATGGAAAAGGCCCGCGTTGAGCTTTCTATCCTGCGCACACTTGCCGTTATTTACAGCCAGTGCCACTTTGCCGAAATGGCCCGCCTGATGGCGCTGGGCGATGCGGCCCGCAACGCAGCCCCTGCAAATCTTGATACAGTATGGGCGATGTACGATACCCGCGCAGCACTCGCCGAAACACTGACAGAAATGCTGGCGCTTGATGCCCCTGAAACAGTCGCCCCCGCTGCCGTTGCACCAGCCCAACCTGCAACTACACAGCCTGCGGCCGCACAATCCTCGGGTGGTGGAAACCCGATGGGGTTCTTTGCGCCTAAAACAGGTGATGCACCTGCAGAGCCGCCACCAGCTGCAGCTGCACCATCCGCTCCACCAGTACAACCTGTGGCACCACCTGCCGCCGCAACGCCGCCAACAGAAAATACAGGAAGCCCTATGTCCTTCTTTTCAAAGAAAAAAACCGATGAAGATGGAAATACGGATAAAACTTAACCTAAATATGGTTTAATAAACTCAAGATATGCTGACAAAAGTAATCGCCGCCTGCCTTCTTCTTGCTGCACAAACATACGAGGTGCCGCCCGCTGTGCTTGTGGGCATTATGCAGGTTGAAGGTGGCAAGGTCGGGCAGGAAGTAAAAAATAAAAACGGCACGTCTGACCTTGGCCCGATGCAAATCAACACACTCTGGATTCCACAACTTGCACAATATTGGGGCATCAGCGAAACCGATGCTTACCGGATCGTGCGGGATGACCCTTGCACAAATATGGGCGTTGCCGCATGGATTTTGCGCAATCACCACCTTGAAACCGGCTCCCTATCACAAGCTATTTCCTACTACCATTCGCGCACGCCCTCACTAGGCGGAAAATACAAATACAAAGTTATCGGTGCCATGCAGCGCCAAGGCCTGATCAGACAATAATCCATTCCGGAGAGTGACTTTCATGTCGGTGCAGACTATACTTGGCGCATGGATTCAGCCCCGCTTTTGCAAATAAAAAATCTTGGTGTCACGTTCAGCCCAGCAGGCGCTGTGCCTGTTGCCGCCGTTAAAAACGTCTCGTTACAGATTGAAAAAGGGCAAACGCTTGCTGTTGTCGGCGAGTCAGGCTCGGGCAAATCCGTTACGGCACTCTCCATCATTCAATTACTCCCCTATCCGGTCGCGGGACATACAGCAGGCTCCTCCATCAAATTCACGGGACAGGAACTTGTAGGCGCTGGCGAAAAAATACTGCGCGATATACGCGGCAAACGCGTCAGTATGATTTTTCAGGAGCCACTTACTTCACTTAATCCGCTCCATACAATTGGAAAGCAGATTGCAGAAGTGATCCTGCTCCATGCACCAGACGGCATTGAAATTTCGAAAAGCACGGTACAGGCGCGCACAGCCGAACTACTGCAAAAGGTGGGGCTTGAAAATCTGGTGGCGCGCATAGATGCCTACCCGCACCAGCTTTCCGGCGGACAACGGCAACGTGTCATGATTGCGATGGCCCTCGCCAACAACCCCGATCTGTTGATTGCTGACGAACCCACCACCGCGCTTGATGTGACGATACAAGCACAAATTCTGGAGCTTCTGCAAAAGCTGCAAAAAGAAATGGGCATGGCACTTTTGCTTATCAGCCATGATCTGAAAGTTGTTCGTAAAATGGCCGATCATATCGCTGTGATGCGCAATGGCGAGGTTGTGGAATATGCCGCAAAAGAAAAGCTATTCGAAAAGCCACAGCATGAATATACAAAGATGCTGCTTTCGGCCGAGCCCCGCACGGCCAATAAGCCGCCGCATCCGGACGCAGAGACCCTACTTGATGTGCAGAATCTACATGTGCGATTCCCGCTCGAACAGCGGATTTTTGGCAAGCCGAAAAAGTTTCTTGATGCTGTTGATCATGTCTCCTTCAAACTCAAACAGGGTGAAACGCTCGGCATTGTCGGCGAGTCAGGCTCGGGCAAATCCACACTTGTTTATGCGCTCTTACAGCTCTTAAAAGCGCAGAGCGGACAAGCATGGCTCATGCACAATCTAACCCGCAAAAACCTGCTCTCGCTGCCTGCAGCAAGCATGCGCGCCGAGCGGAAAAATATCCAGATTGTCTTTCAAGATCCGTTTGGCTCGCTCTCACCCCGTATGAGTGTGGGTGAAATCATTGCCGAGGGCCTTGCCGTGCATGAACCTGCTATTAGTAAAAAGCAGCGTGATGAACGCGTGATAAAAGCGCTTGAAGATGTACGGCTTGACCCTGCCATGCGGTTCCGTTTCCCGCATGAATTTTCAGGTGGGCAAAGACAGCGTATTGCCATTGCCCGTGCGCTTATTTTAAACCCGCGCATTCTTGTGCTCGATGAACCCACTTCCGCACTAGATGTTTCTGTGCAGGCACAAATTATCGACCTGCTACAGGAAATCCAGGCGCGGGATAAAATATCCTATCTTTTTATCAGCCATGATTTACGGGTGATCGGCGCAATCGCCGATCACATCATGGTCATGAAAAACGGGAAGGTTGTCGAGCAAGGCCCTGCGCGCACTATTCTGGAATCGCCCAAAGAAGCCTATACACAAGCCCTGATGAACGCGGCCCTGCATCTTAAAACCGCAGCGTAAAGCCACTCCAGCCCCTTTAAAGCGTCATAAAACGTCATTTTTGGCCAAAATGCTTGCTTTTGCGCCCTTTTGGGGCCATAGTCCCCCCATCTTTTACCGGAAAGGGGTGATTTAGATTGGTTACAGTGAATGTCCGTGACGGCAATGTCGAGCAGGCTTTGCGCGTTCTGAAGAAAAAAATGCAGCGCGAAGGCTTGTTCCGCGAGATGAAACTACGCCGTGACTTCGAAAAACCTTCCGAGAAAAAGAAACGCGAGAAATCGGAATCTGTACGCCGCTGGCGCAAACTTGAGCGCAAACGCCGCGACAGAGACTAAGCATTAAACGCGATAAGCAAAACAAAACCCCGCTTTTTAAGGCGGGGTTTTTCTTTTTCACGAGGCAAAAATCGTGACCGTTATGAAGGCGTCATGCCGAACATCGGCTCGTTCTTCTCACGGCTATATTTATAAACAACTGTCTCGTCCCCCTTGGCTTGCAAGAAGGCAGGCGGTGTATAGCGCGTTACGCATTTGCCTGCTTTTGCAAGCATATCCGTTGCCTTGATATTCGCTTTTGAAACCTGCTCTTTCATCACACCTAAAACGCTTCCCCACGCTTCCTTGGCGATCTCCATACCCATCACCACCAGCCGCTTTAATTCTGCATGCTCGGGCACCTGTCCCTTCACCGCGTCACCGAAGCCACGCAATGAAATGCCGAGCTTGTCTTTATCAACGAGTTTTGGCTTTTTGCCACCACCGCCACCCTTGCCGGATGATGATGTTTCTTCTTCCTCGTCGTCGTCCCTGTTCGCCTCACCGGGCAAATTCGCATTCGCTACACGAAACTCGGCAAAAGTCGGGGCCTGAAAGCTCACCGGATAGAGTGCCAGTTCTTTTGGTTGTAATTCACGGCCTGAAACACCCGCGCGGACCTCAATGCGGATCGCTTCCGGATGACGCCAGTCAAACACCACACTGTGGCTCTTATGGTCGCCTGAAATCGGGCACCCTTTGACCAGACGTTTGCCTGGGTAAAGCGCATCCTCTACCCCGCACTCGCTCAAGAATTCTTTTATGTTCGTTTGCATTTCGGGTCTCCTTATATTCATAACCCCGGCTTTATGCCGTATTGTTTTCTATAATTCACCAAAAACGTTAAAAGGCGCTTAATTTTTTCGGAAAATAACGGCATATTATTCAGGCATGACAAAATTATTCCCCGCCGCCCTGTTTCTGGCCCTTTTGGGGGCCTTTCCGGCCCTTGCCCAGCAACCGGTCGAGCTACCCAAACCCAGCCCAGCAGATATTAAATACGTACAGGAATATGCCACCCAGCGTGAAACCCAGACGCGCCGCTTTCTCGCGCTTGATGAAAAAATGTTTCCCCATGCCCGCCAGATGGTTGAACAGCAGAAACAAGCTGCAGAAGCACAAAAGAAAAACTGGCTACAGAATATGATGAACCCGTCAACATGGTTCAAAAAACCGGAACCTGCGCCTGCACAACAAGCGCAACCAGTCCCCGCAACAACAACCAATGCGACACAACAAGCTGTACCTGCTGCAGCGGCACCTGCTACAGCCCCGAAAAAGAAAGCGCCAAGTTTTGTCCTCACCCCCGATGATGATGCGCCGCCTGCTAATACGCGGCAGCAACCTCAACAAAAAAATGAAAACGAGGGACCTGCCCCCGTATTTGGTTTTACCCGTTGAATTATTTTTTTCTGTTTATCGGCCTGCTTCTTTATGGCCTGTTTGGAAGCCCGACACCGGATACGCCGGGCCTTATAGAGCTTGTTATTTTTGTTTGCTTGCTTGCGGGCCTATGGCCTTATTTGCTCAACCTCTTTGCAACGCTTCACACCCAGCCGCCCGCCTTTTATTTCTTCTTCTTTTATATGCTGGCCGTTCCGCTTATGACAGGGACGCTCGCAGGCCACGGTTTCAGCGATATCTTGCGCGACTATATCGCGCTTTCGTTCCTGCTTTTGCCGTTGCTGGCAAACCCACCCGACACAAAGCTGCATAAAACAATATTAATCGGCATTCTTATCATTGCCTGCGCTTTTTCTGTGCGTAGTATTGTGCCTTCACTCAATATCTTCCAAAGCCCGTTCGAGCGGCTTTATCTGGCGAACTCGCCGCTGCTACTATTCCTTGCACTCTATGCCGTTGGTAAAGCCTTTTATGCGCCGCGCGTGCCTATTATTCTACTTGCAATCTTTATGACCACACTCGTTCTTTTTGTCAGCATACAGAATGAACAACGCGCAACAATTGCATTGCTCGGATGCGGAGGCCTCCTCTGCGCTCTTGCCAATCTTCATAAAAAGCCTTTTATTGTTTTGATGTTCGGTGCATCTGCACTTTTATGTGCTCTTCTGCTTACACATCAGCTGCAAGATATTTTCGACATACTCCATAAGAAGCATATGTTTGTTGGTA
Organism: Alphaproteobacteria bacterium; assembly: GCA_016125135.1. Lineage (GTDB taxonomy): Bacteria > Pseudomonadota > Alphaproteobacteria > Micavibrionales > Micavibrionaceae > RI-185. The sequence continues at coordinate 250,063 of WGMJ01000003.1, forward strand.
GTAATAACCGCGATATGGAATGGCAAGCAATTGCGACAACATGGGCCGAAAAACCGCTCTCTTTCATCACAGGTAATGGCTGGGGTGCACGGTTACTTTCCTCGGCTGCTGGCCCCACGGGTGTTAACTATGTTCACGGCCTTTTGCCTAATATTGTTTTTAAAACAGGTCTTATCGGCCTATGCCTGACAATTTGGTATAGTGCTCATATTTTTATCAGGCTTGCACGGTCTCGCACCGACATTTCAAATATTATTGCGATAGCACTCCCGCTTCTTCTTATGATGACGCTTTACGGCTCTTATAAATCGCTTGATTTTGGCCTGTTGTTACTTTTCGCCGCCACTTATAAATTGCGTGAGGGCATACAATCGTATAGTAATATGGCGGGTCAAAAACAAATTCCTGCAGTATGACGAATTCTACGCGCACGATCACATTCATCAACCGCACCTACCCGCCTTTGCGCGGGGCAACGGGGCGTTTGCTGCGTGACCTTGCCGAAACAATGGCACAAGATGGCTGGAAGGTTACAATTATTACAACAGGAGCGCTGGCAAATGTCGAAGAACATGGCGCGCTGACAATCCACCGCATCAAAGCTGGCACCGCGAAGAACATTTTCAATTACACAGCGATTCTTGTGAAAATGTTTTTTAAGGTTCTGGCACTCCCGAGAACCGATCTTATTGTGACAATGACTGACCCACCACTCCTTGTTTGTGTTGGTGCCGTTTGCGCAAATTTGAAGCAAAGCAAGCACATAAACTGGTGTCAGGATATTTACCCTACGCTTTTCCCGATGGTGGGCTTGCGGCTACCGAAGGCAATCGTGAACTTCATCAATATTTTTTGTCATGCGGCACTTAAGCGTTGCCAAAAGGTTATTGTGATCGGGCGCTGCATGGGGCAAAAACTGGCTGCACAAAAAATAGAGGCGTCAAAAATCGCTGTTATCCCGAACTGGGCCGATTTCGAAACCTATGACGAACCAACTGCGAGCGCACACGGATCACACGATAACAAACCCCTTTTTATGGACCGTGACGAGAAATTCCGCGTACTTTACGCTGGCACTGTTGGCCGCTTACACCCGATCCTGACAATCTTTGAAGCGGCAGAACGTTTGCAACGCCTTGAAAAGGATATCGAGATTGTTTTTGTAACCGATGCGGAGTCACAAGAACGGCTTGCAAAGGAACGCGCCAAACGCAGCCTTGATAATGTTCGTTTAATGCCTTTGCAACCGAATTCAAAATTGCGCGAGCTCATGGAGAGTGGCGATCTGCACCTCATAACACTACTTCCCGGTGCCGAAGGGCTGGCCGTCCCATCTAAAATTTATTCTGCGCTCGCCGCAGCGCGACCCGTTATCCATGTGGGACCAGAGAATGGCGAAGTTGCACGGACAATTCGTGATTATAATTGCGGTGTCGCGTTGAAGCATGGCGATGCCGAAGGGCTGGTTGATACGATTCGTGCTTACAGGCACAATCCTGAACTCTGGATTACAGCCCATGAAGGCGCCAAAAAAGCAGGAAAAGTCTTTACACCGCTACAATCTATAAAGGCAATTACAAAGAGGCTGACAGAAATCGCGGATCAGGCATAATAAAGGCGATGCAGAGCGACCTCACCAATTTTTTGCGCTATCTGGGCCATACAAAATCCTATACCCTGAAAGGTATTATTGTTGGCCTTATTACAGGGCTTGTCCTCTTCCTTGTGATACCTGCGCAATATAACGCCAGTGTCATTATTGCCGCCAAAGAATCTCTTTACGAGATTGAAGGTTCGAACAATGCTAGCTACGGCGAGTTACAAGGTCGCTCGATTGGCCCTACTGTTGCTACTTTTGTTTACACAGTTGAAAGTCCGCGTACAATTTCAAAACTTCTCGGGAGTAAAGCTACACAAGCAAATATCCGGAAAATACAAAAGCGCATTACATCCCGTGTGCTCTACCCCGACCCTTTCGTTGAAATACGACTGGCTGCTAACACGCCCGCGCAGGCAGAAGAAACGCTAGGCCAACTGATAGCAATTGCAAACGCAGAGCAAAAAGAGAAGGTAGTTGCGCAAACAAACGAGCGCATAGCCTATCTACAGAAGCGTTTGCAGAATCTTTACGATCCGCTACAAAAGCAGGAAATTGCAAACCTGTTGCGTAATGAAGAGATGAAAGCGGTAGATGCAGGCGCTGACCCTTATGTTTCAATTGAAATCGTTGATGCGCTTTATGCCGATGACAAGCGTGACTTCCCGCAACTTCCCATGCTGCTCGGCTTGTTCGGCTTTGCAGGACTTTTGCTTGCGCTCTTCATTTATCATTTGCGGCAGGCCGCAAAATGAATGGGCAAATTAAAGCCAGCGCCCTCATCATCACAAAGGACGAAGCGCGCAAACTCCCCGCCTGTATAAATGCTTTAAAAGATTTTGATGAAATCATTGTGGTTGACTCAAATAGCCGCGATGGTACGCCTGATATCGCGGCACAAAACGGCGCAAGCGTTTATAACTTCACATGGAATGGCGCTTACCCGAAAAAGCGCCAATGGTGCCTTGAGAATATTTCAACAAAACATGAATGGATTTTCTTTTGTGATGCTGATGAAATCGTCCCGCAAACATTGATTGACGAGATTAAAGCAACGCTAGACCCCATGCCGCTTCAGGCGGGGTTCTTTGTTTACGGGCAATATATAATGGATGGGAAACCACTGCGTTATGGCTTACGCAACAACAAGATCATCCTTATCAACAAACACAAAATGTATTACCCGCACGTGGATGATCTTGATATTGCAGGCATGGGTGAAATTGAAGGTCATTACCAACCCGTGCCCGCCAACCCGCGTTCTGTTATCGGGCAGCTGAAAACACCGCTGCTTCATGAAGCTTACGCTAATATTGCCGCATGGGATTTTAAACACCAGAAATACGCAACATGGGCCGCGCGCATGACACAGAAAAAAGCCTGGCCACGGGATCCCGTCCTCTGGCGTGATATCGCGAAAAAACTGATGCGCCGAAACCCTCTCCGGCCGCATATCATGTTCTTTTACAGCTATATTTTAAGACTGGGCTTCTTGGACGGAAAAGCGGGCCATACGCATGCCCGCTACCGTTATTTATATGAACGCATGATCCAGAGAAACCTTAAAACTTTTTCCTGACAAAGTATTTTGTGTCGAAAAATATGACTGCCGAGAACCGCACCGGAAAATATATTTTAATATTTGAGGAGCGGAAGCACAGGCAGGCAGATTTTGCAGGCCAAAAGACGCCGGCAGGGAGAAGTTTTTATTCCATCCCTAAAGCCGCCATATAGGTATTCAGAATTTCTTCTTCCTCCTGACGTTTTTGTGCGTCAATCTTTCTGATTGCGATGATTTTACGAATCGCTTTTACATCAAAGCCGAAAGCTTTGGCTTCGCCATAAACTTCCTTGATATCGGTCGCGATTTCTTTTTTTTCTTCTTCGAGTTTCTCGATGCGGTCGATAAATGATTTCAGGCGGTGTGTACTCGCCTCTTCTTTTCTTACCGGCTGAGCCATAGGTTACCTCTTTACTTTACTGATAATAGAGCCTGCCAAACTACCGATTTTAAGAACGTTTTCAATACGTCTTTTCAGAAAATCTTCCGTGTCTGTTAGAGTCCCGCCCGTATCGTTAATAAAGACGAGATTTGTGCTGGTAATAACACCGCCGAGCAACGCGCGTTTTGTGTAATGATTATAATCGGTTGCGGTATCACCGGCCCATTGCCAGATAATATCGGCCGTCCGCCAGAGGATTTTTCCGCCTCGTGGCAATCTGTTGGGCGATGACCAGAAAGCCAGCGTCTGGCGGAAAATATCCTTATCTTCTGCCGCCGCGCGGTAACGGGCCATCACAGCTGTTGCTACACGTTCACGGGTCTTCAAATCTTTGGGGTCAACATCCTCAAGACTCTCAAGCATCTCCGCATCGAGCTTGCGACTATAATAATCTGCCATATCGGCAACACCTGCGGGGAAAACAGCTTCCGCCATTTCAGGCGGGTAGCCTGTTTCTGTGCTGAGCTTTTGTATATCAAGCCCGTTCCAGCCGACACGCCCGACGCTTTTAAGCGCCTGCGCCATCAATTTATTTTTGACCGCTTCTAAAGATTTGTTTTCTCTTGTCATCTGTTATATCTATTACCTCTCATGGCAAAAGAAAAGTCCAAAGATAGGCCCTTAAAAGATAAAAAAAATGCCCCCGCGCAAATCGCGCGTTACGGCAAAACAACAGCTGCCGTGGCTGGTTTGGCGGGGAAGCTTGCTGGTGAAAAATTCCTCGGTTTAAAAATAGAGCGCGATAGCCACGCCACTGAACTTGTCACAGCGCTTGGCGGCTTGAAAGGCCCCCTCATGAAAGTCGGGCAAATTCTTTCCACCATCCCCGAAGCTTTGCCGCCTGAATACACACAGGCCTTCCAGCAGCTCCAGTCAAACGCGCCGCCCATGTCTCCCGCCTTCGTGCGCCGCCGTATGCGCGCCGAACTCGGCATTGACTGGGAACAGAAATTCAAAAATTTTCCGCAAGAAGCCGCAGCGGCCGCCAGCCTCGGGCAGGTTCATAAAGCCACACTACCCGACGGCAAGATTGTTGCTTGTAAATTACAATACCCCGATATGGCCTCTGCCATCAGTGCTGACCTTGCGCAACTCAAAACAATCTTCGGGCTTTACGAGATGTATGATAAGGCGATCTCGACAAAGAACATTCATCAAGAACTTGCAGCCCGCCTTTATGAAGAGCTTGATTACAAATTAGAGGCCAAATATACGCAACTTTACGCTTATATGCTGCGTGACGAGAAAGCCGTCCATGTGCCGGAAGTGATAGAAAGCTATTCAACTGACAGGCTACTCACCAGCACATGGCTTGAAGGCAAGAAGATCCTTGATTTCAAAGACGCGCCCGTCAAACAGCGTAACGACATTGCACTCAATATGTTCCGCGCATGGTATGTGCCGCTTTATTATTACGGCATCATCCACGGTGACCCGCATCTGGGCAACTACACAGTGCGTGATGATAACAGCATTAACCTGCTTGATTTTGGTTGCGTGCGTGTGTTCCCTGCCAAGTTCGTAGGCGGCGTGATTGATCTTTATAACGCGCTGATGCGTGATGACATCAAGCTCGCCGTGCATGCCTATGAAACATGGGGATTCAAGAATTTAAGTAAAGAGCAAATTGATACGCTTAATATCTGGGCGAAATTCCTTTACGGCCCGATTATGGATGATAAAGTGCGGCCTATTGGTGAAACTACAAACGGCTTTTACGGACGTGAAACCGCACAGAGAGTGCATGAAGAATTGCGGCGCGTTGGCGGCGTGGTGGTGCCGCGTGAATTTGTCTTTATGGACCGCGCAGCCCTTGGCCTTGGCTCGGTGTTCCTGCATCTGAAGGCCGAAGTAAACTGGCATAAACTTTTCAATGAGTTAATTGAGGACTTTGATGTCAAAGCCCTCGATAAAAAACAAAAAGAAACATTAAAGAAATTCAGCCTTAGCGCGGTGTAAGCGGCGCGGATCCTTCAAGCGGCAAATAATCGACGTAACAAGAAAAAGTGCCCGTGCGTGCGCGTACACTATAGCCACGTGTTCTTTCCCATTGTATGAAGTCGCCTTCATTTTCCGGGTCAGGCTCGACGCGTACAACTTCTTTATGCTCTGTACCACCACCAAGGAAATCAATAGTATGTCGCCTGTTTTCGGGAACATCAGCGGGGAAGTCGCATGTCACGCGAAAGAATGTACCGCGCAGATGATGATTACCAAAAATTGCTTCCATATCATCACCCGCTACGGTTCGCACCTGTGAACCTGTTTCCAGTAGGCGAATAGGTGTTTCGTTCTCGATGCCTGTACGTGTGAAAAACCCGACATGTCCTTCATCGACAGCGAGTGGCACACGCACAAGCGATTCCACAGCAGGCATTTCAAAAGGGCCATAAGAAGGCAATGGTATTTCGCGTGAAGTGACACAATTTTCTGTACATGGTGGCAGGGCCGGGGGAAAAAGTGGCCAGCGTGCCTGATCTTCGGGGGAGCGTGTATCAACAACAGGCGGCGGTGCGTCTTGGGCAGAGGCTATTCCCGAGCCAGCAATCGCAAGTGGCAAAAAAGCAGCAGCCAATAATTTTTTCATTTTTCTAATCCCTGTTTTTTTATTTTGGTTAGTTTAGGCAAGAAAAAAGCGCCTGTACACCCTGAATGATGCAACGCGAGATATTATGAAATTCCCAAGTTTACTATTCTACCCATGCAACGCGTAGAATGTTGGTTGAGCCTGGCGTGCCAAAGGGCACGCCAGCTGTCATCACGAATTTTTCGCCTTTTGCAGCAAGGCTTTCAGTCTTTGCCACACGCTGTGCAACTTTTACCGCGTCACCAAAATTATGAACGGTTTCAACCACAACGGGGTATACACCATAAGAAAGCGCCATGCGCCGTGCTGTATGTTCACGCTCGGTTAAACACAAAATAGGCATTGCAGGGCGCAAACGCGCGGTTCGCAATGTTGTTGTGCCTGATGATGTATAGGTTGTAATGCAGCTTGCGCGGATATCTCGCGCCACCTGATCAGCTGCAACGGTGATCGCATCAGCCGCTTCGGCTTTTGCTGTCGGGTGGTCAGCATCCACAATCGCGCGGTATGAATCGTCTTTTTCAACACGCTCGGCAATGCGGCTCATAATCGTGACGGCTTCAAGCGGGTATTTGCCTGATGCTGTTTCCGCTGAAAGCATGACACAATCCGTGCCGTCATAAACAGCTGTTGCCACGTCTGATGCTTCAGCACGGGTTGGCGCGGGGCTATCAATCATCGACTCAAGCATCTGTGTCGCAACAATAATAGGCTTACCTGCATACCTAACCTGTCGCACAATTTTCTTTTGCGTTGAAGGCACTTCTTCGGGCGGGATCTCAACACCCAAATCACCGCGCGCCAGCATAATGGCGTCACAAAGGTCAATAATCTCTGCCATGTGTTGTAAGGCTGATGGTTTTTCAATTTTTGCAATCAACCCAGCACGGCCAGCAATCAGCTTTTTTGCCTCGGCAACATCTTCGGGTTTTTGCACGAAAGATTGCGCAACCCAGTCAACACCCATATCAAGCGCGGCGGCTAGATCACGGCGGTCTTTTTCGGTAAGGGCATCAAGCGGCAAAATGGTGCCAGGGATATTAAACCCCTTGTTGTTTGAAAGCGTTTTTCCGGCAATCACACGTGTAACCAGATAATCTTTACCCTTCTCGGTTACTTCCAGCCGTACCTTGCCGTCATCCAGCAAAATCAGTGCACCTTTTGCGAGCGCGCCAATTACTTCAGGGTGCGGCAAATTTACACGGGCTTCATCACCTTCTGTTGTGTCGAGATCAAGACGAAGCGTTTGACCTTCTTGCAAATCAATCTTGCCCTCCTTGAAACGCCCGACGCGAAGCTTCGGCCCTTGCAAATCAGCAACGATGCCAATCGGGCGGCCCGTTTCTTTTTCGATTTTGCGGATGATATCGAGGCGCGCTTTATGGTCTTCAACCTTACCGTGGCTGAAATTAAGGCGGAATACATCAACACCTGCTTCAAAAAGCGCGCGGATCATGTCTTCAGTCGTGGAAGCAGGCCCGAGTGTTGCAAGAATTTTTGTGCGGCGTGAGCGCAAAAGATTTGTTTTTGTCATTAAGGGCATAATACTCCCCTAAAAAAAGAACGTAAAGCCTTCTCAGGCTTTACGTTTGCGCATACTGCCCAATATAAGCGGTACGCCGATAAAAAGGGCTAGGCCTGCTTGCGCCAGTAATGCCAGCTTTAGCGAGCCATGGTCGTTGATAATGCCGAAAAGCCACATCAACGGAATAGCTGCCAGCTGGATCATCAAGCTGGATGTCGAGAGGATCGTCCCGCGACGGCTCGATTCAACCAGGTTATTCACCGCTGTTTGAAAGCGCGGATAACCAAGGCCATACACCAAATGCCCCAGCAGCAATACAGGCACACCGGCAAACACATATTGCGGCCCCAGAAGAAAAGCTGCGCCCGCAGCCGCCAGCGCTTGCAACAAAAACAACACAAACAGCGCCTGACGGTTATTCAACTTACCATCGAGATGATGCCCCCACTGCCCTATAATACCGCTCACAAAAAAGCTTGCGGCCATCAGCATACCGAATGTTGCAACAGGTATATTGGCGGCCTCGTAGTAAGGCTGTTGTACCCAAAGTGATATTTTCGTACTACTGAAAATCAGCGCACCGGCAAATATCAGGAATGCAACTTCCTTATGCCCGTGCAAGGCATAGCGCATTGTTTCTGCCATATCATGCAATGGATTCTTGCGCACAGGCTCTTTATGCTGTTGTGGCTCATCCATCAGCAGTGCTGCAGCAATACCCAACGCCTTTGTAACCAGCGTTACGATCACAGGCAGCATCGGGTTGTGGTCATAGAGCCACGCACCGACAATAGAGGCAAAGCCTACCATATAAAGCGTGATGCCAAACCGGCGGCCCTCTTGCTGGCGTGCTTCATCAATCCAGCCTTTATCAACCAAATGGTCGTAAAGAATGGCATTGACCGTGCCCGAGTAAAAGCACGCGCCCACAGCCAATAGAAGTTCGGCAATTATAGCGCCCGCCAGATCATCAGCAACAAACCAGTAATAAAGCCAGCCCAGCACCATAAAGAAGCTGGAAATAGCCAGTACGATTTTTCGCTTGAACAAATCCCCGATATACCCAGTCGGCACTTCGAGAACAAACATGCCCGCCGCAAAAACAGCTTGCGTGAACATGAACTCGCCGAAGGTCAGCCCCAGCTGGTTCTGGAAGAACATGACGATCACAGGCAGAATAAAGACGCCGCCAATCAAGCCGGAATATAAATTCACCAGCACAATATTCTTGTCACATTTTAGCTTCGTCATGACTCATTCTCCCACCATATGCGCAAATTGGGTAGGCCCTCTTTGCTTGTTCTCTCATACATAAAGTTATCAACCATGCTTCCATCAGGCAGAGGCTCACGCCGTGGCGTGCGCCCTGTAAAAACAAATCCAAGCTTTGTGATAACTTTACGGCTTGCCACGTTGCCATCGGCATGCTCAAGGCGCACTTTCTTTGCGCCCAACACATCAAATGCGTAGCGTGTTAAAGCGTTCGCGGTTTCCGTGGCATAACCCTTACCTTCAAAACATCTGCGCACGCAGTAGCCAATCTCGAAACTGCGGTCAGTCCAGTTGAAGCGGTGTAAACCTGTAAAAACAACCAGCTTGCCTGTTGTGATATCAAAGCCACGCAACATCAGATCTTCGCGGGCCGCAAATTTACGTGCGAACTCTATGCTCCTGCGCTCACATGCCTCAGCGTCTGTTGCGTCTTTGCGGTCACGCGCCCACGGCATCCATTTCACGAGCGCGTCATAGCTCTCGTCAACAAAGGCAGCGACTTCCACGCCATCACCTGCACGTGGCGGATAAAAAACAAGCCGTGATGAAACAATCGGCACAGGCACGGCAATAGCGTCCGTGGTTTCCGGTTTAATAATTGCAGACATGATGACCTCCTTGTTGAGGAAGAATCTGTCGGTCACAAAATTTTGGAGAATTTCAAAACTGCCAGCCCTTCCTTGGTTGAATGGCTGGCAATACAGGCTCAGCCATGCATGGAATTGGTATCAAGCGCGCGGTTACCCACGGGCTTTCCTGAGGAAATCCCTTGCGCGGCCTGAGCCATTTCATACATGGTGAAACAAATATGCATTTTTACAGAGTATCAGAGGATTTGTTGCATCGCAACAAGAATCTTGGCGCCCTGCCCGAGGGTTGATTATTCAGGCGAATTGGGCCATTTTTATGCCCATGTTGAAGGCAATCGCAAATCTGCTCGGCGCACTCTCTCCCGTTCATATTACGTGGGACACAATCATGACTGGCGCAAAAAAAATCGGCACAGATTCCCTTGGCAATAAATATTTCGAAGCAAAAGCGCGTAAAGGGTATAACCACCCGCGCCGTTTTGTAATTTACAGCGGCACCCCCGATGCATCCAAGGTTCCGCCCGAATGGCATGGCTGGCTACACCACCAGAATGACAACCCACCATCTGATGCGCCATCATTCCGCCGCCCGTGGCAAAAACCATATGTGCAGAACATGACAGGTACGGCGAAAGCTTACTTGCCGCAAGGCCATATGCTGAAAAGCGGCAAGCGCGTGAGCGCAACCGGCGACTATGAAGCATGGTCACCACCGCAATAATAATTTTTAAGAGGAAGAAAAAATGAAACGCAATCTCGTTGAAACCGTTCTTGGTGCCATTGTTATTATTATCGCCGTGTGGTTTCTGGCGTTCAGCTATTCAACAGCCGATGTTGGCAAGGTTGAAGGTTATACAGTCAGCGCCGATTTCTCGGGCGTTGGTGGGCTTTCGGAAGGTGATGATGTTGTGATCAGCGGTGTTAAGGTTGGCACAGTCAGCAAAATCGAGCTGCAGCCTGAGAGCTATCTCGCGCGTGTTTATGTTTCACTGAGCAATGATATTAAATTGCCGGACGACACCACCGCCTCTATCAGCAGCAAGAGTTTGCTCGGCGGCTTGTATTTGGGCCTTGAGCCAGGTGGCAGCGAAGACATGATCGCGGATGGTGGCAGAATTGAATACACACAAGCCCCGCAAAATCTCGAGCAGTTACTCGGCAAATTTATTTTCAGCATGAGCGAAAGCAAGGACAAGGGCACGAAAGATATCACCGCTGCTCCTGAAGCCAGCCACCCGCCTGTTGCCATGGAAGCTGAAGAAGAACCAGCAACACCTTGATGCGCTTTACGGCATCCCTTTTAGCCGTTCTGTTTTTTACCCTGCCCGCTTTCGCACAGGCCCCTGTGATGCAGCCTATCCTTGAAGGCGACCCCGCGCTTGTGCGCCCCGAAACATCGGAGATCCCCCCCTCCGAAGACATGCTGGAAGCGGAAACGACAACAGAGACAATTGAAACTGCACCAGAAGTTGAAAATATTGAAAGCACCCCCGCAACAGAACCCGAAGACGAAGCTGACATTCTTGATATGATGATGGGCGAGGATGAAGAAACCATTTCTGAAATTCAGGATATTACTGATGATGAATCTTTTGTGTTCGATGAAGAAACGGAAATGAAAGATTATCCTTTCGTGAAACTCCGCGCGCTTGATAAGGTGACAGCCCGCACAACAACATTGGAAGCGCAAGTGGGTGTGCCCATTCGCTTCGGGCAGATTTATATGAAACCGCAAGCCTGCCGCAAATCACCACCGCTTGAAAAACCCGAAACAACATCCTTCCTGCAAATCTGGGAAACCGATATTAAAGGCCAACCGCAATGGGTTTTCAGTGGTTGGATGTTTGCTTCATCCCCCGCCTTGTCAGCAATGGATCATCCTATCTATGATGTCTGGGTTTTAGATTGTCTTGAAAAACGAACCACAACCGAAGGAGCCTTCCCGTGAATGTAAATTTGCCGAATGTAAATCTGCCAAAAATAAAATTCGTTGATGAATTCAAAAGCTTTATTGCCCGCGGCAATGTTATTGATATGGCGGTTGGTATTATCATCGGTGCGGCGTTCACCGGCATTGTCAACTCGCTTGTGAAAGATATTGTCACACCTATTATTGGTGTTGCGACAAGCGGTATGGATTTTTCAAATCTTTTTATCGCACTTGACGGAAAAACTTATGCGACCATCGCCGCCGCGCAAGAAGCTACCGCGCCCATTATCAGCTACGGTGTATTTCTGAACGCTGTTATAAATTTTCTTATTGTTGCTTTTGTTATTTTCATGATGGTCCGCACAATCAACCGCCTGAAGCGGCAGGAAGAAGCGAAGGAAGCCGCCAACCCGCCCGTTACACCGGAAGAAGTGCTACTGCTGCGCGAAATCCGCGATTCTTTAAAAAAATAACAGGCCTTATTGCCTGTCATCCCCGCCCCGCCGCACACAGAGGCGGAAATGAACGGGGATCCAAGCAATTATATAGACCTTGAAAAGCGCTGGCTTTTCGCCTAAAACCACTCATCCTTCTAAAAAAAGGGCCCATAGCTCAGCTGGGAGAGCGCTTGCATGGCATGCAAGAGGTCGTCGGTTCGATCCCGATTGGGTCCACCACTATTAAAAAGCCCTCCATTTAGGAGGGTTTTTTAATAGATGGGGGTAATCGGGTGAATTGAACCGACTTTAAACAAATAGCCGCCTCCGGCGGCGGGTTCGATCCCGATTGGGTCCACCATTTCCCCCTAAACCGCCCCCACTTCGCTAGAAAAGTAATACATTTCAATATATTAACTCCTTTACACCCCTTTATTTAACATAAAATTAATCCCTTCTCGTCATAATGGGGGCGTAAATTAGGGAATTATTGTTTTTATGAGTGACGTTGCCCCCCCCATACCTCTACGCCCTGGACTTCGCGATACCTTTACAGCTATGTCCGGTCGCGCAGTTAGTCCAATCGGCCTGAGACGTCTTTTTGGCGGTGCCGCGGGCGGTGCCGCATGGGGTTCTGCCTTTGCCTATGCCGATGTAACGCTTAACCGTGATGGGCAGGCGGGCGCAGACACAATTATCTCAAGCACAGCCATAACAGCAGGCATAAGTTATGGCATGTATGTGGGAGGAGCGGCGGGCCCCCTTGGCTCTGCCGCAGGAGCCATTGTTGGCGGCGCGATAGGATTTGGGGTTGGTTGGCTGGCCGAACGCACGTTGGTAGATGAATGGCTAGGTGCTCACCTTACCAACGCCGCATATAACGGTATGGGGTTTGAAAACTTTATAGGCCCGGAATCCGTGCGGGAAATTACCGAGCAGGCCGAAGAGGTTTTGGCTCAGGGTGTTCCAGAGACTGCAGCGGACTACGAGCGTTTTGTAAGAGTAGGTCGAGCACTTGAGAGAGAAGGTATGAACCTTGAACGAGGCAGAGCCTCTCTTTTACAAGCGCGCCAATCATTTTTAGTAGAGATGGCTAAAGATGAGGCTCTCATACATCCCGATGTATTCGAGCGATACTGGCAAGTCACTATCCTCAGTGAGAGCGAATGGGAAGACTTATCTGCGGAAGAACGCCTTGAATACGGCCTTGCAGAAAGAAGAACTGTAGACAGAGATATATGGGAGAGCCTTCCCCCTGACCAACAAAGATTGTTTTCCGCCGAAGGGCCAAACGGGGAAAGGACCGCCATACTTACTTATCAGTTTATCGCTAGTGAGAACGAAGTTCAGGGGCATGATGCATACTTCTTAAATGAACGCCTTATTACCCAAAACGCAGAACTTCAGGGCACTGTAGTACGCCTGAGAGATGGGCTTACACAACTTGATGCGCAAGTAGATATAGACCCCGCCCAAACTCAACATCGCTGGCAATACTATGGCCCTGGCAATAATTTAACTGACTGGACAGCAGAAGTAGACAGGATTGAGCAGAGTCTGATTGACAATATGCGTACAGAACAAGGCTTACTCGGGTCGCGACGCGTTCCTCTTACGGAGGCTGACCGCCAAAGGTATGAGCAAGCCTTACATCGCGTTCATAATGAAGCAGAAGACAGGTTACATAATTTACGTCGTGAAGAGGCCCTTGGCACACTATCACGTGACGAGCGCATTGAGCTCGAAAGTGGTCGCTTGGAAAGACTGATTGAAAGAACGGGTATAAGCGGGGGCCAAGAGGGTGGCCCACCCGCTTCTGCCGGGTTGCGTGCTACGCGTGGATTCTGGGGCGCTTATAACGAGGCATTTGTAGAAGCATATAACGGAGCTGCCGTCGCATCAGGTCAGCCGCAGTTGGCACCAGCTCCGTAAATGATTTACGTAATATTTACTATTTGCATATATTATGCAGATTGAGTTAAAATAGAAAACTAGATTGAAAAGGGTAATATTGGGCTATGTGGCGTTGGTTAGCGACTAGATTAGAAGGCACGGCTGTCGGGGGATTCGCAGCTCGCATGGCCACCAGAGCTGAAGCTGCTGCCGCTCGACGCGCAACTGCCGGCTTAGCAGAACGTGCGGGATTTGCCGATGAAATAGGCGATAACGCCATTCACGCGGCGGCAAGAGATGCGCGGGCAGCGCGAGGAGGCCTTTCATTTGCTGATGATGCTGTTGCACCACAAACTGCCGTCCGCGCACCATTGGGACCACGTGAAAGAACAAGATTTATAAGGGATTTAAATTCTAACAGTGCTCGCGTACGTCAAAGAGCTGCAGAGGGTTTGGCAAGCCGCGGGTTTAACCAAGCTGCTATTGACGCTCTCGCGGGCCAACAAAGTGGTAATATTATAACCCGTACACTGGGCGGATTATTAAGTGGCACTTTAAAGCTTGCCTTCGGTACGGTAGCTGTTGGTGGACTTACTATTGCAGGGGGCTCTATATACTTGGCATATAATGCAGATGATGTCCGTAGAGCCGAGGCTGCGCTTTTCGATGCGAGCGCCCCACTAGAAGAAGGCACACAAACATATAACAGAGCGTTGCGTGATATAGCGGGCTTTAGCCCAGACCGGATATTGGACAGAGTGCCAGAAGGGCTTAACGATCAACAGATCCTCGCGCTTCAACAGACAAGTGCTGTTGTGCGCGATATCGTTAGAGATTACAATGGCCCCCTTGTTGATGCCAACCAGAGGCCGCACCCTGACTTGTTGCGTACTATTAACGAGCAGCTATTTTTAAACCCGCCCGATGAGCGTATGGCAGGTATCGGGCGCGCACTGGAGGCCCTTAATCAAGACGGAGCCACGCAGCCATTTGTTAGAGCATTCTGGGAGGCGACGGCAGCAGAAATTGGAAGCGCTCACAATTTAAGGATGGAAAGAAGGGGGCCACAGCCAGCTTTGGCCGCAGAAATGTAGCTATCCCTTTGAAATCAAGTTGATTTTTGAGTAATAGGCCAGAATTTGCAAAAATGAAGATTTATATGCCAAAATACAGAAACAGATTATTAATTAACTTAGGATTTGCGGAGTAGTAAAAATGTCCAACGGGTCAGATAGCACAATTACACGTTTCTTTAGAGAAATGCAGGCTTACGTCCAGATCTTTGGAGAAGCACGCGAGCGTGGAGAAAGCGTTGGAGACGCGTTTGATAGAGCTGTTAGAGAAGTTCCTCAAGCGATAGGTGATTACGATATAAGCCAACAGCTGCCTATTATGCGCGGGCAAGCTGGCATTCAGGCGGCGCAACAAATTATACAATTAATGTTGCAAAACCATCAGCAGATTTTGCAACAAGCTGCTATGGCCGTACAAAGCCCGTTTACGGGTATTGGTCAGATCATGCAATTGATCGGCATTGCAGGAGAGGCATTAGGTATTGAGGGCTTTGATGGCGAGGCATTGATACGTAACGGTCAGGCACTTATTGCACAAGGGGCTGCCGCTGGTTCTGCGATGTTGAACAACAACCCCCAAACACAGGTTTTGTTGCAAGCCTTGCAGCAGTTACAAGATGGCCGCCCGATTGCTGAAGTGCAAGCGACATTGCAAGGCGCGGGGCTTGACCGCTCTAACACCTTTGCTGGCTTACCAGAAGGTGGCCAATTGGCACAAACAGGGTCTCTGCGTGATCATCAGGCTGCTGTCGGTGCGCCAACCCCTGCACCATCTCTAAACGGCGGTTTGGACTTTTTGAGGGAAGCGCCTGCATTAGAAGCACCAGCGCCCTCACATCCTTAAGGCAAAAACATGAAAAATAAAAACCCCGCTTTCGCGGGGTTTTTTTATGCCTCTTAATGCCCCTACTGCACGCGGCTTTGCACCAAAAGCCGCTTTTTTCTTGAATTTACCCGGCTCTTTTTCATAGGATGCCGCTATACAAAAATAAAAGCGGGTAGGGTATGTCATATATTTTTGAAGCTTATAAGCAAGCGGGAGAGCGCGGATGCGAAATTTACCAGATCGCGCCCGAAGAACGCACATGGTGGCAATATATTTTTCTTGGTTGGGCCGGCGAGGCAACACATTTGGGCATAGACACAAAAACAAGCCTTTACCGTGAATTTGGCCAACTGAACGATGCCAGCAAAAAGCAAATTGATAAATTGCGCGGCGTTGCGCACAAACTGGTGAATACAGGGCTTGTTGTAAATGTTCCGCATGATGCGTTGGATGCCGAAACATACGAAACAGCAGCGCGTGCCTTTTATGCCGCAACGAAACAAAAAACACGTACAAATGAATCGCTTGGTGCTGTCGAGAATTTCAATGCGCGATTTGAAGTCGGCACCGTTGCAAAAGAGAATGATACACGGGTCAGAAAACGCGGCGGTGGCACTCACAGGAAAGCTGCCAAGCAACCCAAGCCGCCACGCTACTCTGCAAATGGCAAACGCTTGGGTCGCCCGCCGGGGAGTGGTAAGAGGGTAAAAGACGCGCCCGCGCCCGCCGTCCAATAAATATTCATTTTTTCCTTGACAAATAGGAATATTTGTTAAATACTGGAATTCTTCAAGCCACAATTGCGCCCGCATTCTGGGCGCTTTTTTATTTCTCGAAAAAGGACCGGAAAAATGACCACATATCTACCAACAGATGCAAATAATAACCCCATCCCAGCCCTGCGCCTGAAAGCAACAGGTGGGGCGCATATAATCGCTGCAACAGCCAGCTCGGCGCGTAACAGCACAGCCTTTGATAGTGCTACACAAATTGTAAGCCTCTATGCCACTGTGCCGGTTTATGTGCGCTTTGGCAGTTCAAGTGTTGAAGCTGCCAATACCGACCATTATTTCCCCGACAGCACTTACTACGATTTTGCCATTGGTGGCGAGGATACAAAACAATTTACCCATGTCGCCGTGCTTCGCGCAGGCAGCGAAGATGGCAGCGTTTATATTTCCGAAAAAGAATAAAGCTAAACAGCCTTACGTGCGTTTAACGCGGTCGTGATGGTGCCATCATCAAGGTAATCAAGCTCGCCGCCAAAGGGCATACCTTGTGCCAGACGCGTCACCGTTACGGGCAGGCCGTTACAAGCATCAGCAATATAATGCGCGGTGCTTTGCCCTTGCACGGTGGCACTCAGCGCAAGGATAATTTCTTCCACTTTCTCGCCTTGAATGCGGCCTAAAAGCGCGTCAATATTCAATTCGCGTGGGCCCATACCATCAATAGCGGAAAGTAACCCGCCAAGCACATGGTATTGCCCACGGAAGGAACGTGTGCGCTCGAGCGCCCATAAATCGGCAACGCTCGCGACTACGCAAATTGTATTCTCGCTACGGCTTGTATCGGTGCAAATGCGGCACGGGTCAGACGTATCAATGGAAAAACAATGGTGGCAGGTTTTCATGTCACGTGCTGTTTCCTGCAGGGCTTCTGCCAGCGGCTCCATCACATCCTTGCGGTTTAAAAGCATATGAAGCGCGATGCGCTTGGCTGAGCGCGAGCCCAGCCCCGGCAAACGCGCCAAGCGCTTTACAAGGCGATCGAGCGCTGTTTCAGAATGTTGTGAAAAATTATTATTCATACCCGCAATAACCCTTTAGCGATTATAGCCGCTCGGGTTCGGGTCATGGTAGGCAAAAAGCCCGCTTTTGAAATCTATCCCCGTTTGAATATCGGAGAGCGTTACATTGGTCGTGGCACCGGTTGCGTCGACCACGCGCCAATAGGCAATCTGGAAGGGCGCTTGCGTAAAACCCAGTGTAAGCGTGCCATTCTCGGGGCTGTCTTTTTGTACGATTGTAATTTCGCGGTAGCCGTTTAATTCATCTTCACTCACAACTGTTACATCACCGCCAAGGCCGATATTTTTGCGCAGCAAAAAATCGGCAAGCGTTTCACCAATGGGCGCGTTTGTTTGCTGTTTTAATTTGGCATCATAAAAATAAATAAAAACACCATCCGCCACGATAAAATCTTTCACCGGCGGGTCATATTCAAAACGCAATTTACCCGGACGGTCGAGGTAGAAGGTGCCCGTGCGTGTTGTACCATCCGCTGCAACCTGACTAAAACGTGCCTGCATGGTCGAGAGAGATTTCAAATACTGGTCAGCCTGCATGGTGGCTTGCGAGGCAAAGGCCAGAACAGGAAGAAGGGCCAAAGCCAGAAAAACAATTAAAAAACGCATGGAAAATCCTTTTATCACGTCATTGATATAGCCTAACTATAACGGCGGGGAAAGGATAAAACCCTATAAAGGAACCCCCGATTTACATTATATAGCGCTGAAGCGGCGGGGCGGCCGCATCTTTTTTGCCCGCTTTTAGCATGCCGAACGGATGAGCAGGCACGAGATCTTCTCCCATATTAATTCTCACCCAATTTGCCTGTAACCAGAGAACAGCATCACGCACACCTTCCAACATGATATTTTCGTCAGGCATCTGGGCGGCTGGCATCTGATAATCATCATTCAGGCTGAAGATTGTCTCATTCACTAGATGGTCGAGTGTTTCAGGAAGATTCTTATTAACCTCTTCCGTATCGTCCAGATCTATAAAATGGGTCGCCAGCATTTCCTCCATCTCTTCAAGAATCTCGTAATAGGCCGGCGAGAGATCCATCTCTTTTGCTTCATCCGGATCGATTTCCAGTTTGCCATCCATAATCGCCTCTGCATTAAAGAAATCAGATGTCGACATAAAAAGCTGCTTGTTAAAATCTTCTTCGGGCATAGTGGCAAAGCTTGAAATTTTTTTATCAAGCGCTTCCGCAAATTCATCAAGTGTTTTTGTAAATGCAACGTTATAAGCCAACCCGTGCCAGTCAAACTTCACCACACGGCCCCGTTTACTTGGCAATGCCTCTTGCACAGCTTCTGCAAAATTCGGATGGCTATGCTGGATTGCGGCATATATTGCCAGCAACCGCGAGGTTTCGAAATTATGGGCGGGGCTAAGCGGAAATGGCTTCAGCGCTTCAAGTTTGGCATGCACCCCTTGCGAAAATATAACCGGCGATATTTTCTGCCCCATACGCTCAAGAAGCACTTCGGCAGAATCCTCAATGATCTGGTTTATTTTTTCTTCCGTTTCTTCGGTAAAGGCCGTCAGGAAATCTTCCATCTGCTCGGCATCAACCGCATGGTTGAACATTTCATCCTGATCCCGCTCCAGATGCGCGCCCTCTTCTTCGATAAACTGGTCAAAACGCCGCGCGAGTAATTCAGTTACAATATATTGACCAGCAATATACGAGAAATCATTTTGTGCCGCCTTTAATTCTTTTTGTAGGGGCGTCCCCTCATAAATTTCTACCTCTTTTCTTGCGGCAGTCAGTTTTTTACCGTCGACATAGAGTTGGTGCTTTAACGATACGTTATAATGGTCATACAGAATATCGGGATTTGCTTGAAGGACCGGCCCCTCTTCACCTTCTGTTGCTTCGGTTTCAGGCGCCGCTTCTTCCACTTGCGCTACTACCGCCGCTGGCTCTACTACGTCGCCAACACCATAGGGATCAATCGCAAGTGGATATTTGCGGTTTATATAAGCGGTCCATTTCTCCACATCCATTTCAGGGAAGCCGCTAAAGAATTCTTTCAACCAGATATGCCCATCGAGAAAGCCCGCCTCGACATCAGCATTGCTCAGTTGTGAGTAGGCAAGGCCCGTATTCTGCTTGGCATTCTCCTGTATCGTTTCTATGATCTTGGAGAAACGCGCCTTGCTGAAATCTCCTTCTGCAGAAGGGTAGATAACTTCCGTGCCGGAAATAAAATCATTGCAAACTTTTTCGCGTGCCCCCGCGATAAACTGTTCCATTTCTTCATCGGATGAAAGTGCTGGAAACGTATTTTTCAATGTGGCACTCATATGTTCTGATACATATTCACGTGCGAGCGTCAGCGCGGAAATCAGGCCGTAATGATAGCTCCGGAGCGAAACATCAACGTCGGCCCTGTCTTTATGGTCCATAAGCCAGTTGCCGACTTCGTAATAACGCTTGCTGATTTCGGACCCGAGAATATCAAGAAACTCGACAACACCTGATTGCACCTCATTACCTGGCTGACAGCTCGCTTCAAGGCCGTTCGAAAACCCTTTGACAAACTCACGCTCCATGGTTGTAAATTGTTGCGCTGTGAAAACAGGCGGATTGCCACCAAAAACATGATTGATGTCATCGCGCAGCATGCCGTCTTTATGTTTGGAAAAAATCTCGGTTGCGTTGTTAAGCATACGGTCGATGCGGTCAGTAAATGTTTCTTGCGGGAAATGTTCGGAGAAGTTCTTGTGCAACATATCAAGCACCATCAGGGCCTGAGCACGTCCTGCGAGAAAAATCTGATCGTTTGTTGTATCACCTTCGTGACCATCAAGTTGCCCGAGCAAATGGCGGCCACGCGTTTCTTCCAGCTGTAAACGGCTTTGAAATAGAACTGAATCCATAGACGCGAAACCCACCCGATGATTATTTTTGCTTGTCATCTTTTATACCCTGTTCAGGGGGGAATTTCAATAAAAATATAAAAAAACCTAATAAAATCAACGGGTTTTAGTAGCGGCCCGATTTCGTAGCCCCACTGTGATCGCCCACCAACACCTCGCGCTTGCCGACATGGTTGGCGGGGCCAACAACGCCCTGCTTCTCCATTTCCTCGATAATACGTGCGGCCCTGTTATAACCGATCTGGAAATAGCGCTGGATGAAACTTGTAGAGGCTTTACCCTCACGCGCGATCAAGGCCACGGCTTTATCGTAGAACTCGTCGACCTTGCTGTTGTCGTTCCCGCCACCGAACGGATCAAAAGAATCGCTCTCGCCTAATGAACCACTCGTGACATCGTCAAGATAATCAGGCTCACCTTTTGTGCGAAGCCAGTTCACGACATTTTCCACTTCATTGTCAGACACAAATGGACCATGCACACGTGTAATGCGTCCGCCCGCTGCCATGTAAAGCATATCACCCATGCCCAATAACTGCTCTGCACCGCCTTCACCAAGAATTGTGCGGCTATCGATTTTTGACGTCACCTGGAATGAAACACGTGTCGGGAAATTGGCTTTGATAACCCCCGTAATAACATCAACCGACGGGCGCTGCGTTGCCATGATAAGGTGAATACCCGCAGCACGCGCCATTTGCGCAAGACGCTGGATAGCGCCTTCAACATCCTTGCCGGCAACAAGCATCAGATCCGCGAATTCATCAACAATCACGACGATATAGGGCAGCTCTGTCAGATCAAACGGTTGTTCCTCGTAAATCGGCTGGCCACTATCGGGGTCGAAGCCTGTTTGCACTTTGCGCATCAAGGTTTCACCGTTTTTCTTCGCTTCGCGCAGCCGTATATTATAGCCCTCGATATTGCGCACACCGAGCTTCGACATAGAGCGGTAACGGTTTTCCATTTCCTGCACAGCCCATTTCAACGCAACAACAGCGCGGCCCGGTTCGGTTACAACAGGTGAAAGCAAATGCGGGATATCATCATACACTGAAAGCTCGAGCATTTTCGGGTCAATCATAATGAAGCGGCATTGCTGCGGTGAAAGCTTCATCAGAAGCGACAAGATCATTGTATTTACAGCAACCGATTTACCCGAGCCTGTTGTACCAGCAACAAGCAAGTGCGGCATACGCGCAAGGTCGGCCATAATGGGGTCACCACCAATATCCTTACCCAAGATAAGCGGGAGTTTGAAATCGGTATTTTCGTAGCTTCTGTTTTCAAGTAGCTCACGCAAAAATACCGTTTGGCGCTTTTTATTGGGCAGCTCGATACCAATCACATTACGCCCCGGCACTACGGCCACGCGGACTGATGATGCTGCCATAGAGCGTGCAATATCATCTGCCAACCCGATAACGCGGGATGATTTTGTACCCGGTGCAGGCTCTAATTCGTACAGGGTTACAACAGGGCCGGGGCGAATATTTGTAATATCGCCCTGTACGTTGAAGTCCTGCAACACGCTTTGCAACATCTCGGCATTCTTTTGTAGCGCGTCTTCATCAAGCTGCGCACTCACCGCTTCTTCGGGTACCTCCAGCAGTAAATCAACAGGCGGTGTTTCCCACGAGCCTGCATCTTTTAAATTCAATGATTTTTGTTTTTCCGATGCACTCTTCGGTGATTTCGGAACAACTTTGGCTTTTACTTTTTTCTTCGGCTTTTTGCGTGCACGTTTTTCTTCAAGGAAATCTTCATCCTCATCGACAATCTCCTCTTCTTCGGTTTCTTCTTCCTCATCCTCTTCCTCATCACCAAGAAATTCGTTTTGCGGGCGTAAGCTCATCAGGTAATACCAGCTACTTTGTACCCAGTGACTAAGGCCTGTAAAATAAAGAGGCTGTATGGTTGTTGCCCAAAAATAGGTTGCGCCTGCCATCACCCATGCAGCGATATAAAGCCCTGTTTTAATGGCTGCTGGCCATGCAGCAGGCCAGAAGCTATTAAAGAGCGTACCAGACTTCGCGGAGAACAAAGCGCCGAACGCGCCCGTACCCGCCAATAATGTAACAGCAATAATTGCTGCACCGGCAACAAGGCCACGCAAAATAAAATTGGCACGCGCTTGTGCAAGTACGCAGCAGCCCCAGCCTATAAATACAAGTGGCAGCAACCATGCCGAAGCACCTATCAGCTGGAACATGGCATCGGACAAACCAGCACCGAAATGCCCGCCCCAGTTTTTTGTCTCCAGTGCGGCAGAGCCGACAGCGGCAACATTCAACGATGCATCGGCAGCGTTATGCGTTGCAAATGAGAGTGCAACGTAAAACCCTGCCAAAAGCCAGAACGCGCCCACAGCTTCGCGGCAACGGCAGGCGCAAAATTCGGTAAAAGATGGTGGAATGGCCTGAATCAGGCGCGAAAGAAACATGGCTTATTTTCGCAGAAAACGGCCGTTTACGCAAAACTATTGGTATTCAATGCGCGGCAAGTCGAAATTTCTCATTATTCCCCGTAGGTTAGCCGTCTCGACCCCGTGGTGTTTTTGCGCGCGGCGTATAACATCTTCCATCATGCGGTACGCCTCGTTATCAACTTCAAGATCCGTCATAAAGCCATAAACCCATTTCGCTTTATTCAGCGTATCAACGCTCTCGAATAATGCTTTTTCCAAATTCTCCGCATTCTCGAAAAATTTGATACCGCCAACGCAATCGCGTAGCGTTTCCATTTTCAAACCGGCATTGGCGAGCATGGTAAATTCCCCGAGCAACCGCATAGAACGGGCGATTGCCTTTTTCTGACCACGCACGAAAATGCGTGGCCCCTGCGAAGCATCTTCCAACTCTAATAGTTTTCCGGACATGGCGCTTTCTAGCACATTGGCCGCTTGAATTTCCAGCTTAAGCGGCCGCTACGGCTTTGGGAGGTTTGGCCCCTCTTCTATCCCTCTGATTATATTGGCGTAGCTGGCGATCAGCCCTGTTATGCCGTAGGGCGTGGTGGCGCTTACATCAGCATTCAAAGCCGACATACGGTCACGTATGCTATTCGCCTCTTGCCGTGCCAAAGCATCCCCTTTCAGGCAGTAAGTTAACGGGCCGTAGCCCACTGCCATATGATGCTCGACCAACAGATCAGCCAACAGGCGGTCATCGGCCCCCGCGGCGTTTATAAGTTTACTGACTGCGCCAAGCGGCTCTTGTTTGCATTGTATTTCATAATCGTGCTGTAAGGCGCGCACCGCCGCAGATAGATCGGACATAGGAATACCCTCTGATAAGAATAAAAATTAAAAAATTAACGATGTGGGGGGAGATAAAATATATATGTATGGCTGCTTACAGCCAAAGATAGAGGCTGCTAAAGAAAAATACGGCGTTGGTCACGCTTGCTTTCATGCTTGGTAAAAGTAGAGCATATTGCACTGCAGCGAGTCAAGAACTATTGATGATCCTTAACAATATTGCTAAGTGTTAACACGGAAAAAGAACCATGATCGTTGCTGCCGCATCCGCCATCGCCTGTACTGCCGCAACAATGTATATGATTGCTGCAAATACACATTTCAATAGCGCCTCACAAATTTGCAGTCGTGACCCGACAGTGCGGGCAGAAGCACAGGCTGGAAAAGTTTTCACTTTTGTTGCGGGTGTGGCTGCTTGGTCGGGCGTCATTGCCTCGGTGGCAACGATGGCAGATGACCCCGCTGCCGTAGCATTTATAACGCCGATACTATCTTCACTGCGTTAACAGCGCCTGAGGTCTCATCAAAAAAGAAACAGGGTGCGGGTGTTTTTGCGAAATATTCATCAACCGCTTGGCCTGAACCCGTCCACACACCGTAATCATCCACAATCAATACACCACCTGTTGTAAGGCGCGGGTAAAGCTGTTCCATCTCGTGTTTGGTGGAAGCGTACCAATCTGTATCAAGCCGGAGTAACGAAATAGTCTGCGGGATTGTTGCGGGGATTGTATCTTCCACCTTGCCGCGCACAAATTTTATTTTATCCGCCGGATATTTTGTTTGCGCGATGATGCTTTGCACATCATCAAGTGACCCATAAGCCCATTTCTCGGAACGCGCTTCATATTGCTTGTAAAGGTCATTCGCGGCCTTGCCGTCATAGGAATGCTTATCTTCCTTCGTTGGCGGCGGCATGCCTTCAAACGTATCATAGAGATAAACATCGCGGGCCGTATCACCCCGCTCAACAAGTGTTGCAAGCATCAAAGCCATGCACCCGCCACGCCAGACACCGCACTCGACAATCGCGCCATCTACTTTATTGCGCGAGATATAACAGGCGGCTTGATAAGCATTGAACATCTTGATCCATTGCAACATGGAATAATCGCGGAAACGGCTATAGAGTTTTTTAAATTCGTCACCAACATAGGGTGGGAACTTCTCATGGCCTTTCGGGTAATACCGGACCACATCAAGCCCGACGGCCCGGATCGCATTTCTGATAATTCTCATGGCTTTTTTCTTCAATGTTTTTGGTTGCGCTGCACAGTCCTGTATTGTGCCCCGCTATGGCTTCGCTGTAAACTCCCCGCCATGACAATAGAAAAATTCCCGCCTGCAAATCATATTGCAAATAATGCTTATATTAACGCGCAAAGCTACGAGACGCTTTATGCACAATCGGTCAATGACCCCGAAAGCTTCTGGGCCGAACAAGCCAAGCGCCTGCACTGGGTGAAGCCACCGACAAAAATCAAGAATACGTCCTACAATTCCCCCGTTACGATTAAATGGTTCGAGGACGGCATTATCAACGCTTGTTACAACTGCGTTGACCGTCACCTGCCCGTGCATGCTGGCCGCACAGCGCTGATTTGGGAAGGGGACGACCCGAAAGATAGCAAGCATATTACTTATGCAGAATTGAAAGACGAGGTGAGCAAAATTGCCAACGCGCTGAAAGAGCGCGGCGTGAAGAAGGGTGACCGCGTAACAATTTATATGCCGATGGTCGCTGAAGCGGTTTATGCAATGCTGGCTTGCGCGCGCATTGGCGCTGTGCATTCGGTTGTGTTCGGCGGCTTCTCGCCCGAGTCATTGCGTGACCGTATTTTGGATTGTGATAGTGAAGTTGTGATTACAGCTGATGAAGGTTTACGCGGCGGCAAACCAATCCCGCTGAAAAAGAACACAGATGAAGCCCTGAAAGATTGCCCGAAAGTCAGCACTGTTTTTGTATTGAAGCGCACAGGTGGCGCAATTGATATGAAAGCGGGCCGTGATATCTGGTGGCATGAAAGTGTTGATAAACAAAGCGCTGATTGCCCTTGCGAAGATATGAACGCGGAAGACCCGCTCTTTATTCTTTACACCTCGGGCTCTACCGGTAAACCCAAGGGCGTATTGCACACCACCGCAGGTTATTTGCTTTATGCATCGCTCACCCATCAATGGGTGTTTGATTATAAAGACGGTGAAGTGTATTGGTGTACAGCTGATGTGGGCTGGGTAACAGGCCATTCATATATTGTTTACGGGCCACTCGCGAACGCTGCCACATCGCTTGTATTTGAAGGTGTGCCGCAATACCCCGACTGGGGCCGCTTCTGGCAGGTTGTTGATAAGCACAAGGTCAATATTTTCTATACAGCACCAACCGCTATTCGCTCGTTGATCCGTGCGGGCGACGAGCATGTAACAAAAACGTCGCGTAAATCACTGCGCATTCTCGCGTCTGTGGGTGAGCCGATTAACCACGAAGCATGGCTTTGGTATTACAATATTGTTGGTGAGCAACGTTGTCCCGTCATTGATACATGGTGGCAAACAGAAACAGGCGGGCACCTGATTACACCGCTTCCCGGTGCAACAACACTCAAACCCGGCCTTGCGCAAAAGCCGTTCTTTGGTATTCAGCCAGCCCTTGTTGATAATGATGGCAAGCTGATTACTGACACTGAAGCCGAGGGCAATCTGGTGATCCTCGATAGCTGGCCGGGGCAAATGCGCACCGTGTTTCGTGACCATGAACGTTTCGAGCAAACTTATTTCTCGACATTCAAGGGTATGTATTTCTCGGGTGATGGCGCGCGCCGCGATGCTGAAGGCGATTACCAGATCACAGGCCGCGTGGATGATGTGATTAACGTTTCAGGCCACCGTTTTGGCACGGCGGAAATTGAAAGTGCGATTAACAGGCATGATGCCGTTTCAGAATCCGCCGTTGTGGGTTACCCGCATGATCTGAAAGGGCAAGGTATTTACGCCTATGTGATTTTGAAAGAAGGCCAGGAAGTAAATGATAATGTGAAAGCGGAAATCACGAAAACGGTCCGCACTGTCATTGGCCCGATTGCCTCGCCCGATATTATCCACTTCACCCCCGGCCTGCCCAAAACCCGCTCGGGCAAGATTATGCGCCGTATTTTGCGCAAAATTGCCGCCAGCGAGCTGGAAAATCTGGGAGATACCTCTACCCTTGCTGATCCAGCTGTGGTAGATGAACTAATCAAGACAAGAAAATAGGGAGAAAAGAAATGCAACAATTTGTAGTCACCCGTAAAAACATGATGGAAAGCATTAATGATGCTGAAGCGGATACGCTAAAGGATAGCTTTCAAAAAGCCGGTACAGTTAACTTTGTATTGCTGACCAATGGCGGCTCAATGCTTGTAGAAGCTGAGAACATAGAAGAAGTTGAAAATGTAATGGGTGACAAATACAGCGTATTTATTTCAACAGAATATAACCCGGCATAACTGAAATGCAAAAACTAACAAAACGCAGGCAATTACTTGAGCCAGTTGATACCTCTCGGATATCTACAACAAAAACTTCTACGCCTGTTGTAGAAACACTGACGAGAAGACGGCAATTATTAGAAACGGCCAGCGCCCCAAGTGCGGAACCCAACCGCTTTAATTTGCAGCGACCCGATGTCAGCCGCATCAGCGAGAGGGCAGGGAAGCGCCTCACCAGTATTTTTGCGGCGAACAATATTGAAACAATCGTTGCCTCACGTTACAGCTGGGCTATAGAAACGAGCCTGGATATGAATGAGGTTGCAAAACTTGTTGGCAGAACCTATGTGGTTGGCCCTTACGCCACCATGAAATGCAGCTAAACCAAGGGCTTTTGCCAGAATTTCATAATTGACAGAATGATGCTCCCTCCCCTATAACACACTATATAAGCATGAGGAAAAAATGTTCCCAGAAAAACTGTTTATATTTGTTATTGCCAGTAAGCAGAAAACGCCCATCCCGGATGATGCAAGGCAACTGTTAGCCTCTAGATTGACGGATAACGAAGTTGCCATTCGAGTTAATAACAGCACGGGGCTGACTGTGCAGGCAGCGGAACTGACAAAAGACGAGTTGGCGGCGCTGGCGGGGGCAGAATTTACAGTGACCAGCTACGATGAAATGATGCTGGAAAACATGCAGAGAGTCCGGAACGTATTTACCGTTGAGCGTGCAGTTTCAGGTGCTGATTTCGATTTTAAAGACCTTGTCCACCTCAACAAGACTTTTTGTGATGTGCAGGCAACATTCAAAGGCGACACAAAATCATCTGCAACGATTGAAGTAGCAATTGATAAAGATGCACTAGAATCAGCCTTGGGCGCAGATTACAAAGCAACACTGGTAAAAAGTTACAGGCTTCTGGACATCGTTGCAGAGCATGCAGAAGCAGAGGTGGCCGGAAATAACCCGACCACACAGGCCGCGCCGGAGAAACACCTTTATACTATCTGCCGACCAAACGGGGACGAGATTGCCCCTACAGAACAAACACGCCTGACGCAGATTTTCAGCGCGCATAATATTGCCCCCTTTGAGGAATCGACCCGCGCCTACGCCGTTGAAAGCGCTTTGAGCCGCGATGATATCTCGAACCTTATCGGTGGCTCCTATATGGTGACAGGCTACCAAACGCTGAAACACTGCTAAATTTCAATTGACAGAATTGTGCCTGCGGGCCTATAAAAACGCTGAACATGGGTGAGGTAAAAAACATGAAAAATACGGCTTTTATTATTACGCCAACAGAGCGCGGCACAAAATTTTCTGATGACGAGAGGGAATCGCTTCTTGAAGTTTTCGAGGCGAATAACATACAGGTGCCGGAAATTACTTCGCGCGCTTTGGCGGTTTCGACAAAATTAAATCAGGCCCAGCTTTCAAGCTTTGTTGGCTCTGAATATGATGTGCGCCTTTATCAAGGTTTAAAAATTAATATATAAAACGAAAAAGGGAGAGAAAATGAGCCAGATTTACGTGCAGCGTAAAGGCTTTGATAAGCTGAATGACGAGCAAACACAGACTTTGAAAGATGCTTTTGAAGCAGCGGGATTTTTTGTTGTCGATATCAGCCCCCTTTCCAGCTCTTTTATTATCACAGGCGATATAGAGAAGGATGCCGCAGCCGTTCAGGAAATTGTCGGCGATCAATTCCGTGTTTATCCGCGCACAAATTATGATTTAATCCCGACTGAAGCTGCAACTGCACTTGTCGTTATAAAAAGCGAGCAACAAGATGAGGGCGCGCGTAGCAGATTTTCAACGTCTGAAAAAATTGTTCTCGCCAAGCTGTTTAATGAAAACAATATAAAGGTTGTCGAGGATCTTTCACATACATTGACTATTGCTGCAAAAGATCACACACAAGAAAGTGCGCAAGCGGTTGTAGGAGGAAAATATATTGTCCTGCCCTATGACAGGAGAATGGCATGAGCCTTAAACCCGCATTTCTGGTTGTACTGAAAGAAAGTGGTGGCGAGATTACGGACGCGCACCATTCAAAGCTTTCGCGTATTTTTACAAACCTGAATATCGAACTTGTTGAAAACGGCAAACGCGCACTGGGTGTTGTGTCACACGGTGCGACAACAATAGAGGCCCTGCAGGAAGAAATTGGGGACACCTTTGGCGTACACCCATATGAAGGCGCAGAAATAAATATATAACCCCATGCGCAGATTTATCGCCACCGCAAAACCAGAAACGCTGGCCCGTGTGTTCCAGCAGGCGGAGGCCATAAAGATCGAGAATATGTTGCTTGATGTTATAGCGCCTGATGCAGAAACCGTACAAAAAGCCCTTGGCGATGGTTATGAAGTTTCGCCCGCCTTCGGATTTCTAGATGCTGCGGATGAAGGCAAAGCGCCGTATTTTGTTTTAACGCGCGATGCACGTCGCTTTGATGATGACGAGAAAACAAAACTTGCACAAATCTTCACTGACAACAACATACCCGTAGAAGAAACGGGTAGCCGCCTATTCGCTGTAATGGCCGAAAGTCAGGAGCATGTCGAAAAACTTGTCGGCGAACGCTATATCGTAAAGCCTGTTTAAATGAAACATAGAGATATTGTTATGTGTAAAGATCACACACCAAGATCTTGCAGCGTTTTTGTATAGGCGGAATGCTGTGGGTTTTGTATAGACAAATCCGATAGCGCTTTTTCAAGTTTGCCCAAAACAACGTCAGGCGATAGGCCATATAGATAACTTCCTTTCATAGGGAGTTGATCAAGTGGCATTTCGCTGCCTTCAAGCATATCAGGGAACGATGTAAGCGCCATGATAAGCTCCATCGTTTCAGGATCGTTAATAATGGCCTGCCATTTCTCTTGAAAATCGGGGCCGTTGATGAACGCGGCAAAAGGCCCTTCATAACCCGCTTGGCTTGTTAGCGTTGAAAGAAACACATGGGCCTTGGCAGCGGCAGTCGCCCTATTAAAAACCTCTCTCGTTTCCTGCGGCGATCTTTGACCATCCGGCCCGTTGCTGCCATAATCCGTATAGCTATATTCTGCTTCATAATAAATTTCGTATTCGTTAGTTGTAAAGGCGGCAGCCATGCCCGTATCTTGCCACTCTGCTGCCACCTCTTTTGATTCAGCAGAAACAGTAGAAGCCGCTTCCATATGGCCGGTCAACCCTTGCTCACGCTCTTCATATGCAAGCCTTCTTATAGTTTCTATGCGCATCGATATTTCCGATGTTTTGGCACCCGCCTCGATAAGCTTTAGCCAGAGTAACTTCCTGAGCGGTTCTTCCGAGTCACGGAAGTTGGCATAGAACTTCTTTAATTTCGGGTCATTATCATCACGCACATGTGTCAATTCATGTGCAAGCGCTGCGACCTCTTCTGTGTGGGAATTGAACCCGCGAAATGCGCCGTGCTCGTCTCTCACTACAAGCATATACACTTCCCTGGCATTCGGATCGTAAGCCGCTAGTGCGCCACCAATCTTTAATGTGTCCACATACTCTGGTGTTACAACCTTCAGAATAATCGGAACATTTGCCCTATGGGCGAATATAAGCCTGTCAAAACCATCGGCCGTGCGACCAACAGCGCTCATAAGGCTCTGAAGATATGGTATGCCCTCAGGTCCCGCTTCGGGAAGCGTCCTTACAAGATTTGATGAATTCCTCGCGACATGAAGCAACAAGATTTCTTTTGATTCTATTGCCCACAAATCTTCCGAGTAAACTTTTGCCTCTGCATTAATCGCACCGGAGTCAAGAAGTGCTACAAGTCTTTCTGGCACGCTCACTTGATAATCAGGCGCAATAACGTCAAATTTCAGATGTGGCAGAACAGCGTCATCTTTATCGAGGAATTCTTTAAAAGACCTTAGATGCCATTCCAGCTTGGAGATACTGCCAGAAACATCTGATTTTCTGCGATCACGGTCGCGGAAATCATCTGCGCTCTTATCTATGGCTTTTTGTATTTCGGAATATTCTTCGGTCTTGTAAATTCTGGCAAAAGCTGTTTCAAGCTCTTCTGAAATGCGGATTATACTCTCTTTTGCTTCAGCAAATTCTTCTTTTTGTAAATCTTCAAAATCCGTAATGCCGTATCTTTCATACAGAAGGGGCATTGGGTCCCATTTTTCAAGATCTGCTTTCGTTACAAAAGCAGGGCGCGCGGGTAATGCGAGAATATCCTGCAGGTCCTGTAAAAATGATTCCGGCAGGGCCAGATTATTAAGGCTTGCTTGGAATGCGCGGTATTTTTCCTGCTCTGCCTCCTGCTCACTTTCAAGTTGTTCTCGCTGAGATAAGAGGCGGTTTTTTTCTCCCTCACCACGCGCCGCATAATCACGCATTTTGCGGACAAGCTCATGGCGATTTATGACCGTCATCGTAACGCCATCATGAACCCTATCGAAAAAGCTGGATATGCCTTCATCAACCATAAGGCAATATTAGCTATAATATGTTAATCTTTGGTGTTTTTACGCGCTATTTAAGTTGGTTAGCTCGGCGATGAGTTGGCGCAATTCCTCGATTCCCTGCGCTTTTTGGCTGCTAACGGGGTAAACGCTCGGGAAAACAGCAGCAAACTGGCCAATTTCGGCCTCGGTGGCTTCTGTCACCTCCTTCAGGCCTTTAGCGGACACAGCATCACATTTCGTAAGAATTACGCGGATCGAAACGCCCGTTTTGTTTAGTAGCTTTAAAATTTCACGGTCAGTATCCTTCAGCCCGTGACGGGCATCGACCAGTAATAACACGGCACGCAAAGTCGGGCGGCCCTTGAGGTAAGAAACAATCAGCTCATCCCATTCAGCGCGTTCGGTTTTTGAAATGCGCGCAAAGCCATAGCCCGGCATATCGACCAGATAAAAACTCTCAGCCAGTAAAAAGAAATTCAGCTGCGAGGTCCGCCCCGGCATGCTTGATGTGCGCGCGAGTGCCTTGCGGTTTGTAAGCGCGTTGATGAGTGATGATTTTCCAACATTCGACCGGCCAGCAAAAGCGACCTCAGGCAAACGATGCTCGAACACAGGCATTTGCTCCATTGTGGCAACGCCCGCCACAAAGTCACACTGACCGAGGAAAAGTTTATTTGTGTTCATGGCTTTTGTTTAACACACAGGCACGGAAAGGCCCAGATAATTCATAGCCCGTTAATTTGGCGATTGCTGCTTATAATGCATTTGATGGGCAAATTCAAAACGCTTGCGGTCAACGCCCGCAGTTGAAGGGAAAAGGGCTTGCACAGCACCACGGCCACAGGCAAGTGTCGCAACGGTCGCCACCCAGAAAGCGCCTGCTTTAACAGCACCCGCCGCACCCTCATCTGGCAGCATATTGTGCAGACTAAAAGCCGTTAAGGCGATGGCCGCACTCACACCTATTACACGCTGGTCGGCCAGAAAATTCCAATTATCTTTAATGCTGCGGCCTTTTTTGTAACACTGACTGAGTGTAAGCATAAAGCGTACATAGTCTTGGTGAAGTGCACGGTTAACTTTATTATCGATGCCTTCAAACTCAAATTGTCGCGAAACACCAAGCCGCGCCATTTCACGCTCAAAGCCGGAAATCTTATTGAAGATAAACGTCACGCGCGCCTTCAGTTGCGCAGGTGTTTCACGCTGATGTTCGTTTTGGCGCGAAGACGTGCGGGAGCTGCCACTTGCGCTTGTTCTCTGTTGTGTATTGGCTGCTGGCCTGGGCGGCTGGTGCTGTTGCCGCATTGGTTGTCTACGCGCCTCTTCGTCCCATATATGTTCGGGATCACCCGGGCTTAGACGCTCCTTATCCAGAAACGTATATGCTTCGGAAACGGCCTTAAATTTCTCTTCACGTCTGTCGCGCTCTGCTTTCGGTAGACCCGCAAAAGTGTCCGGATGATTTTCAGCAGAAAGCTTACGAAACGCACGGCGCACATCGTCCCATGAGGCGCGTTCGGGAAGCTCCAAAATTGAATGTGGTGATGGTCTTGGCATGGCCGTGTTTATGCCAGAAACCATACAATATGTCAAATATTAATTGTCGAGGCCTTTAAAATAAGGGCTCATCGGCCTTTTTCGGGGCTGGTTTCTCGTAAACGCGCTCGGCCTTGCCCTCAACAGGCGGGAGGTCCTTGCCGTCTTTGGGCACACGTTTTTTGGGCACCCAGTTATCCGGCGAGAAAAGGTGAATCTCGACATTCATCGACTTCATAATCACCATTTGCTGGATGATCGAGAGGAAGTTACTGAACGTCCAGTAAATCACCAAACCAGCTGCAAACTTCGCCAGAATAAAACACATGAAGAATGGCATGAGGGCCATCATCTGCCGCTGCATTTCATCTTCTGGCGGCGGGTTCAGTTTTTGCTGGATCAACATGAACAGCAACATCAGGCACGGCCACGCACCGATATGCAGGAAGCTTGGCGGGTCCCACGGGATTAAACCGAAGAGATTGAAAATTGTTGTCGGGTCAGGTGCGGTTAAATCCTGTATCCAGCCGAAGAACGGCTCGTGCCGCATTTCAATGTTGATAGACACAACCTTGAACATCGAGAAGAAGATCGGAATCTGGAGCAAAATCGGCAAACAGCCCGCAGCAGGGTTCACACCCTCTTGCTGGTAAAGCTTCACAAGCTCTTGCTGCATTTTGGCTTTATCATCACCGAATTTCGTTTTCAGCTCTTGCACTTTCGGGCCGATTTTCTTCATGCCGGCAAACGAGCGGTAAGATGTATTGGCCAGCGGAAACACGGCTGCACGTAAAATAACCGTGAGCATTAAAATGGCGATGCCGAAATTCCCCACCCAGCTATTGAATAAATTGAGCAGGAACATAAAAGGACGTGTGAGGAAGTAGAACCAGCCGAAATCAACAATCAGGTCAAGGTGGCCAACATTCAGTGCCTTCTCGTAATTTTCGATGATAGGCACTTCTTTTGCGCCTGCATAAAGGTGCGTTGTCACTTCTGTTTTACTGCCAGCAGGTATTTCGCGCAGAAGGCCGCGCATATCAACCTGATACAGATCTTTTTGCTCCTTGATAGGCGAGCGTTCGCCGATAAAACGGTATTGCGACAATTCTTGCGACCCCGGAATAAAACCAGCGAACCAGTATTTCTGGCCGATACCGATCCAGCCTGTCATGGCTTCGTAAATCTCGATCTTGCGTTTCAGGATTTTATCGAATTTTGTTTCGTGCAGATCGCCGCCAATATAACCCATTGGCCCTTCATGCCATACTGCGCCCTGCTCGTGATATTTCGAGAGGCCGCGCTGTACGATTTTGCCATACGGGTAAAGCCGTACTTGTGCTGCGCTGTTATTTTCAACTGTTTGTTTAACCGTCACGAGGAAGTTTTCATCAACCGTCACATCGCGGGTGAAATCCAACCCCTGCCCGTTGCTCCATGTAAAGCGTATATGGTCGGGCTGTATTTCTTCTTTCTGCCACACGGTATTACTATCGGGCAAAACAACGCCATCACCCTCGGCAATCCAGCCTGTTTCAGCAAATTGTGTGAAGGCCGTATCAGGCGGCGAGAATAATGTAATTGGTTTTGTTTTTTCCTTATCTTCGAAATGATCCTTCAGGATGATATCGTCAATACGCGCGCCTTGCGTTGAGAGGCTCCCTTTAATGCGTGCGCCTTCGAATGATACGCGGGTTGCTGCAGCAATAGCTTCATCGCGCGAGCGTTGCACGGGCAGCTTGCCCTCAGCCTGCAATGTTTTGATTGTTTGCTCTTGCTGCTTTTTCTGCTCGGCCAACGCGCGGGTGCGCGGCTGCTGGTAGAAATAGTCAAAGCCGACCCAGAGCAGGACGGCGAGAACAACAAATATAATAACGTTACGCGTGTCTTCCGGGCGATTTTCCGAAGGGTGTCTTAAATCCATGGGAAGGTTCTACTAGACATACTCTTTCAACTCAATAGGGCCGCTGAAATTCACGTATTTTGTGGCGAAAATTATACCTTCCGAGAACCGCAACGCAGAATAGCTTTTGCCTATTTGAGTAGCGGAAGCGCAGGAAGGTATGATTTGCAGCCCAAAAGACAAAGAATATCGCGGCCCTATGGGGGGGGCGGGTCAATAAAGGGCCCTTTATAATAGGGATGACAGCGGGATAACCGCCTGATGGCCAGCGTCCCGCCCTTGAAAACCCCGAATTTGTTAATAGATTCACGCGCATAGGCCGAGCAGGTGGGCGAAAAACGGCATTTCGCGCCTGTTAAGGCCGAAAAGCACGTGGTATAGATTTTAATGAGAAAAAGAAGGAGATGTTTCATGGTCCGTTTCTATCAATGCATGGCTTTTCTATTGCTGGCAATCCTCTTTGTCATGCCGCAGGCCCGCGCACTCGATGAAGCCCCACAGGAAGAGTATGCCTTTATTCTTATGTCGCGTGCAAACCCTTACTGGCAGGCGATGATAGACGGGATTGAAGACACAGCACGTGATAACGGCATGAATGCTTCTGTACATTTAGTTGAAAGCGACCGCGCCGCCGAAGAACAACTAAATTTATGTTTAGCTGTTGCAGGCAAGAAACCAAAACTACTCGCCATGAGTTCGGTGAATAGCAGCGTTGGCATTGAATGTTTTAAACGTGCAAAGGAACTAGGCGTGATAGTGGCTGATATGGATAGCCAGATTACACCCGAACAAGCTGCGGCAGCAGGCGTACCACTTGCCTTTACTGTTGGCTCCGACAATTTGGTGATCGGACAAAGTGCTGCAATTTTCCTCACACAACATGCCAAAGGCACAACACCTGAAATATTGGTGCTGGAAGGTGCTGCGGGCAGCCCCGCAGGTGAAAAGCGGGTGCGGGGCTTCAAAGAGCAGTTGGCAAAAGATTTCCCTGAAGCAAAAATTATCTCGTCTGTTTCTGCCGAATGGGACCGTTTGAAAGCTATGCAGATCGCGGGGGATACACTGCGCGCCCACCCAAACCTCGATTATATTTATGCAGCAAATGATTTGATGGCCCTCGGCGCACTGGAAGCGATGAAAAGCACGGGCAAAGCAGGCCAAGTAAAAGTTATTGGCGTTGATGGCATTAAAGATGCGCGCGATTCTGTCATGCAAGACGGTCTACTCGCAACCGTTGCGCAGCTGCCCTACCTTGTTGGCAAACGCGCTGTCGAGCTTGCGATCAAGGCACAACCCGACCAACCAGCACACAGTGAAGTCACAGCCACCCCCGTTCTGACAAAAGAGATGCTCACACGTGGCACCGACCCGCTTCTTGATTATGTGCGTTAGGTTTAAAATGAAAAAACTTCTTAAACTCGTCGTTTTTTTTATCGCCAAGAAACTAATTTTTCTTGCAGTATTTCTCTTTCTTACGCATGGGGTGGCGCAAGCAGCAGAGCAAAAAGAATATATTTTTATTCTCAAAGCGCTCAGTAACCCCTACTGGCAGGCCTTGCGCGATGGCGCGGTTGAAACCACGGAAGCAGCTGGCATTAAGGCAACGATTCTTTCCCCGACAAATGATGCCGCAAAAGAAGAGCATCTTGCACTGTGCGAAACCGCACTACAAAAAAAACCTGCTTTTCTTTTTATCGGCCCTGCAACAACCGCGATTGGCCTTGAATGTATGAAGCGCGCACAGGAAAAAGGCATACGCGTGGCCGATATTGACGCAACCGTAACACTTGCTGAAGCAACAGACGCGAAAACCGATATGGTCTTTACAACAGGGGCTGATAATTCCGCAATCGGCGAAAAAGTAGCAGAATATGTTGCAAACCATACGCCGGACAAACCACATTTAAAAGTACTTGTGATTGAAGGTGCGATCGGTAGCCCACCCGGCATGCTGCGCCCTGAAGCTTTCAAAAAGAAACTGAAAGAATTAAAACCCGATACCGAAATCGTCAACTCTATTTCGGGTGACTGGGACCGCATGAAAGGTATGCAGATCGCCACAGACACACTGACCCGCACGCCCGATCTTGATGTTATTTTTGCTGCCAACGACATGATGGCCATTGGCGCTGCGGAAGCCGTAAAGCTTGCCGGTAAAACAGAGCAAGTGATGGTGATAGGTGTTGACGGCACACCCGATGCCCGCGCCGCTATTCTGAACGGCACAATGACCGCGAGCCTCACACAGCTTCCCTACCTGATTGGCAAGCGCGCCGTTGAAATGGCATTTGAAACTGAAAAAGGTACACTCAAAAACAAAGCCGAATACGCGCAAATGATTATCCTGACAAAAGATGTTCTGACTGAAAACAAAGAGCCTTTGCTGGAATATGTTCGCTAACAAACCCCTTATTCAATGCGCGTTATTTCTGGTGCTGTTATGCGCTGTGTTTTCATTCGCAACACCGTATTTTCTCTCGCTTGATAACATGATGAGTATTCTTTCAGCAGGAGCGGTTATTGGCCTGCTGGCGGTGGGAGCCACTTTCGTGATTGCGGCAGGCGGGATTGACCTTTCCTGCGCGGGTGTGATGGCGCTTGCAAGTGTTGTTACCGCCTATGCGTTGAAAAATATGGGCGTTACAAACCCTGCGGTCGCTTTTTTACTGGCAGGACTCACGGGGGCCTTTATAGGCGGCCTCACAGGCGCACTGATTAACGTGACGCGCGCACCAAGTTTTATTATTACACTTGGTATGATGAGCATTGCGCGTGCCCTCGCGCTTATTCTGGCGGGCGGTATTCCTATTTATGGATTAGCTGAAAATATTACAGCGCTTGGGCAAGGCCGTGTGTTCGGCATGCCTGCCGCTGTTTTGTTTTTACTGGGCGGTTTTGTGCTGGCAGGTTATTTGCTAGGCTTCACGCGTTTCGGGCGGCATATACTTGCGTTTGGCGACAGCGCCATGGCTGCACACGCAACAGGTATTCGTACAAACTTACTGAAACTGAAAACCTTTGCCCTTGCAGGGTTTTTCTCAGGGATAGCCGGTTTTGTTTTTATGGCGCGCACCAATTCGGGTGACCCTTCTGCCGGTATGGGCTACGAGCTGATGGCCATTACCGCTGTAATATTGGGCGGTGCGAATTTGTTCGGCGGGCGGGCACATTTGCTGGGTACTTTTATGGGGGTCCTGTGCCTCGGCGTTTTGCAAAACGGTTTAACGCTCCTTGCAATCAGCACATTCTACCAAGTGTTATTCGTTGGCATTGTATTGTTGCTTTCGGCTTTCTTGCGGCGCTTTTCTGCGAGGGCCTCATGAGTAATAGCCTGACACTCGAAAATATCTCGCGGAACTTTGGCGCACTTAAAGTGCTACAAGATGTAGCGGCACAATTTACCGGTGGCAAGATTACAGCCCTTGTGGGTGATAATGGCGCTGGGAAATCAACCCTGCTTAAAATTATGGCGGGCGCCCTTGCCCCCACAAGCGGCACGATAAAGCTGAACGATGAAGAAATTGCAGGGCTGAACCCTGCACACCACCGTGCACGCGGCATTGAAATGGTGTATCAGGACCTCGCGCTTGCCAAACAACATCATGTAGCAGCGAATATATTTCTGGGCCGCGAAATTGCCTGCCCGTTGACGGGGCTTTTGAAAACAAAAGAAATGCGCGCACAAACGGAGGCGCTGCTTGAGCAAACAGGCATTAAAATTCCGCAGCTTGATAGACCTGTTGGCGCGCTTTCAGGTGGGCAACAGCAGGCCATTGCGATTGCGCGGGCACTTCTTGTCCCGCCGAAAGTATTACTGCTTGATGAGCCCACAGCAGCTCTTGCCGCCAAAGAAGTGGATATGGTGCTGGATATTTTGCGCCAGCAGCGTGAGAAGGGCTTGATTATTATTCTCGTCAGCCACCGTTTGAATGATGTTCTCGCGATTTCAGATAATATCATCACGCTTAAACACGGGCGCATATTCAACGACCGCAAAACCGCGGACACAAACCTCGCCGAAATTGTACAGGATATTGTAAGTTAGGCCCAATCGACCTTTGCTCCGGGAATGGCAACAACAAGCCCGTCTAGTTCTTCCTTGAGAATAATCTGGCAGGAAAGGCGCGAGAGGCGGTGTTGCGGATCAGCGGTATCAAGCATATCATGCTCGCCTTCGCTCATCTCCCCCCCGTCTATATCGTCATTACCAAAAGACTTTTCGTACCATTCAGGCGCAACCCAGAAATGGCAGGTAGCGCAGCCAAGTGACCCGCCACACACGCCACGGATTGTCTCTACATCATGCGCGAGCGCGACTTCCATGAGTGATAAACCGGCACGGCCCTGAATGGTCTTTGTTTCACCATTCTTTTGAATAATATTGACACTGATCATGCGGCTATTCTTTGCGCGAATTTTGCGTAGGCTGCAAGGAATTTTTCAATATCTTCTTCTGTGCTCTCCCACCCCAGTGATACACGCAAGGCCGATGAGGCAACATCCTTGCTACAGCCCATAGCTTCCAGCACGTAGCTGGATTTCACCGTGCCGCTAGAGCAAGCCGAACCGTTGCTGACGCAAAGCCTTGCAAGATCCATGGCGATTAACTGTGTTTCGGATGAAATATTCGGCAGACTAAAAAAGCTGGTATTGGCAACGCGCGGTGCATTTATACCGTGAATAATAATAGAGGGCGCAATATCTTTGAGCCCTGCTTCAAGGCGGTCACGTAAGCCTGCAATTTTCTGGAAGTCTTCAATGCCTTGTTTAGCTGCTTCAGCAGCAACACCAAATGCACCAATAGCAAAAACATTTTCAGTGCCGGCACGGCGGCGTTTCTCTTGCCCGCCACCATTTAGCAATAAAGGTGTTTCACGGCACATACCGATAATAAGCGCGCCGGCACCCTGTAACCCGCCGATTTTATGTGCGGATAACGTGAGATAATCAACACCGATTTTTTTAATATCGAGCGGGATGCGCCCTGCGGCCTGCACGGCATCGCAATGGATCTTTGCATCATGGGCGCGGCAGCGTTTTACAATCTCTTCGATAGGTTGAATAACACCTGTTTCATTATTCACATACATCACCGAAACAAGCGCTGGTTTTTCATCCTGTAAAATTTTCTCGAGCGCGGCAAGGTCAACCACACCATCACGCGTTACAGGAATTGTTCCTGTGATACCTGCTTCAAGCACAGAAGGATGCTCGATGGCGCTGGCGTATATTTTTTTGCCCGCAAAAAAACGGATAACCGTATTGTTTGCTTCCGTTGCGCCGCTATTGAAGACCATATTCTCTGGCAAGGCGTTCGCAAGCGCAGCAACATTTTCGCGTGCGTTTTCAACCACGCTACGCGCCTTGCGGCCCAGCGCATGGACAGACGACGCATTCCCCGCAATATGTTGATATGATTCAACAAATCCACGCACTTGCGGGCGTAGGGGGGCGGTGCCGTTATAGTCGAGATAGATCATTTCCATACATTCTTTTGTCATAAAATTAATGCAAATTCCACAAAAAAAACAATTACTTATACGAATCTTGTAGATTCAGTAAAAGCCACTGGTCTATAACCTTGTGAAAATAAACATAAACACCCTGAACTTGGAAATGATTTTATAATGCCTGAACTTATTCTCAACGGCCCAGCCGGACGCCTTGAAGTAAAATATAACCACTCGAAAATTCCAAACGCCCCGCTCGCGATTGTTCTACATCCGCACCCCGAGCATGGCGGAACGATGAACAACAAGATCACGTTCGCAACATACCAAGCGTTTGTGCAACGTGGCTTCTCGACCTGCCGTTTCAACTTCCGTGGCGTTGGCAAATCACAGGGCGTGTTTGATCGCGGCGAGGGTGAGCTGTCAGACGCGGCAACTGTACTGGACTGGATGCAAAGCATTAACCCGAACGCCCCCTATACATGGGTAGGTGGCTATTCGTTCGGTGCGTGGATTGGCATGCAGCTTCTTATGCGCCGCCCTGAAATACGCGGCTTTGTCAGCATTTCACCGCCTGCCAATATTTTTGATTTCAACTTTCTGGCACCTTGCCCGCAATCAGGCCTCATCATTCACGGTGCGAAAGACAATCTTGTGCCACGTGAACCCGTTGATTCACTCGTCCAGAAACTCAACACGCAAAAAGGCATCAATATCGATTACCGCGTGATGGATGATGCAAACCATTTCTACCATGACAAACTCGATACACTCACCGAGTTCATGCATGACCACATGGACCAGAAGAATGCAGGCTTCCGCCTGATGAACGCTGGCGACCAGATTGTCAGCATGCCGGTAGAGCCGCCCAAGGGCAAAAAGCCACGCGCTGCCCGTGGTACGGCAACCGCTGCCCCTGCCGCCGAACAGAAAAACACCAAAACTGCTGCCAAGACCGGCACGAAGAAAAAAGTGGCATAATGATAAAAAGCCCCCTCTCGGGGGCTTTTTTCTGCCTTTTTTAAGCCCTATTTCAGCCATATTCGCTGTAAACCCCCGATAATTAACGAAAAATTGAATAAAATTTTAGATAATTAGAATGCGCCGGATTTTTGCGTAAATCCGCGCGTGCGTTTATGATTAGTGAATAAAAACAAGGCTTTAAAGGTGGCGGGACCTCACATAGCACCAATTGATTACAAACGTCAGGGTAAGGCGCTGGCTGGCTATGCCTTTATGCCGCAGCTTTTGCCGCGTATCCGCGAAACTTTTTTTACGAGCTTTAACTGGCTCGCGTACCTGATGACGCTAATCTGCGTCAATTTCCGCCTACTGCCGCCAACAACACCCCATATGTTGCCACAGAATTTCCAGTCGCTAACGCTTCATGGTGTTCTTGCCTCTGCTTTTGCACAAACAGAATGGTCGTGGAAAAATATTGACCGCATCATCGTGCTCTTCACGCTTTTTCTGGCTGTCGGCCTGCTTCTTTTCTATCTTGTCACACTTGTTGTCTTTCTTCTGATGACCCCCGCTTACGCGGCGACGATACAGGGGATCTCACTCGACCAGATTTTTGTTATGCAGTTTGACCCGCAGAAGGATATCGCATTCGGTCTACTGGATCGCATCTTCGGTATTCCTGATCTATTCAACTCACAGTATGAGGGGATGGCCGTTCCTTACCACAAAGCTATACAAAATCTCTTCACGTTGTATGGCAAGGTATTTATTGTTCTTGCGCTTTTTCTTCTATTCTACCACTTATTAACAATTGTATTCGAGACTTTGCGCACAGGCCGCCCGTTGGGCGAACGCTTCCAATCACCGTTCCTGCTCATGCGCCTGATTGTTGCTATTGGCTTACTGGTGCCGGTCGCGCATGGTTATAACTCGGGCCAGTATATTGTTCTTTACATCGCCAAGTTCGGTTCCAGTTTCGCTTCGAACGCATGGAAGATTTATAGCGTTCAATCGACCGATACTGGTGCGCCACCTATTGATATTATCCCGAGTGGCGATCAGGGCCGCTTCCGCTATCTGGTTGCCTCACCGCGTACACCGGTTATTGATAGCATCGTTTACTACCTGACTTTAGCACGTACATGTAAACGCGCATACGAGAAGTCACATGAAAATGGAGACTTTGCTTATCCTACCATTGACGCATTTTTAGTGAAAGCCGGGGGTGAAAATCGTCGTCTTGCAGATTCCAGTTTGGGGGACGCTGTTAACTTTACACGAGGCGACCATATCGCAATCCGTTTTGGCGTAGAGGATGAAACATCTTTCGCTGAAGAAAAAGGGCATGTCATGCCGTTCTGTGGCGAAATTGTATTGCCAATCAAGGGTATTGTTTTACCCGACCCCGAAACGCCAGGCGATGAGGCGGCACAGGCCGAGCAGGATCACAAGATCGCAGGCTGGTGGGTACAGGCCGCTTACTTGCATATTATCCGTGATTTCATGACGTCTTCCACGCTTGACCAGCCGATAAATTGTATTGTGACGAACAAATTTCCGGGCATGAACGCAGGTGGCGGATGTGCAACAGGCGATGTGGACCTGACCTTTATAGAAGACCTCAAAGAAACATACCGCGAGGATATAAGGGAAGCGATTGAGGATGCTGTCAATGCTGTTGCTGCCGAAGACGGACCGTTGAGAATGGATGGAGAGGTTTATTCGAAAGGTTGGGCCGGTGCGGGGATATTCTACTCGCGCCTTGCAGGTGTGAATGGTGATGCTTTTACAGCTGCCTACGCCATTCCCACACCCTTACGCTTCCCGCGTGCCATGGAAGAAGCGCGGCAAAACCGTGCAGAGCGTGACGAGAGCCTTGGCGGTATGAACCAGTTCTGCCCCGATACTTCGGAAGGTCAGGCGCAACAAGGCGCCACATTGAATAACAGGATTGTTGTCGGCCTTTGTGATACCTACCGTGACCTTGTGACATCGGTCAACGAGTTCGGTGCGCATAGCCAGCAGCGCAGCAGTAATATTATATACAATGTTATGAACTTTCTTTTCGAGCTTGATGCGCTTTATAACATGCGCGAAAGCCGTGATACACACCCGATGGCTGCGCTTTCTGGCTTGGGCCGCGCGATGATTGAAAAGGCCATGCGCAACTTCTTTATTGCAACCGGCACAGCAGCCATTGGAGGACTTTTCACAGGCATTGACCTTCTGACATACGCGGATGCAAAAGGTAATCCCAAGAGCGGTATTGCCGATGCCGCTAAAGCGATTGGCGGCGCGATTATGAGTATGGCTATGGTGGGCCTCGTTGTCGGGTTCATCTTCTTTTACATTATCCCCATGATGCCCTTCATCTATTTCTTCTTTGCCGTTGCCCGTTGGGTGAAATCTGTTTTCGAAGCCATGATCGGTATTCCGCTATGGGCACTTGCACATTTACGCTTGAATGGTGAAGGG
Organism: Alphaproteobacteria bacterium; assembly: GCA_016125135.1. Lineage (GTDB taxonomy): Bacteria > Pseudomonadota > Alphaproteobacteria > Micavibrionales > Micavibrionaceae > RI-185. The sequence continues at coordinate 293,985 of WGMJ01000003.1, forward strand.
TTGCCGGGGCAGGCGGCGGCTGGTGGTTACTTCCTGCTACTCGAAATCTTTACACGTCCGATTATAGTCTTGTTTGCGTTTTTTGCCGCGATGGGGACCTTCAACGCATTGGTCACCGTACTGAATGACATTTTCGAGAACGTAACCGCAAACCTGACAGGCTTTGAATTACAGGGCGCCGATATTTCCGATACAAATATGGTTGGTTACTTCCGCGGCGGTCTCGACAGGTTTTTCTATGTTGTTGTGTATGTCGCTGTTGTTTACATGATGGCACTTTCCAGCTTCAAACTGATTGACCTGATCCCCAACACAATTATCCGCTGGATGGCCGGCAATGTGCAGGTAAAACCGTTCTCGGACGGGCAGCAAGACGCGGTACAGTCGATTACACAATACGCAGCCTTTGGTGGCGCCGGCATTTCAGAGCAGCTTGGCAAGGCAACAATCGATGCCGCCTATGGTGGCACTGCTGCGCTGGGCAGTTTAATGAGGAGTCGATAGAATATGGGTATGGCATCCTCCAGCATTTCCCGCTTCTTTGGCTACACGCTGTTCCCACGCATTTTGCCGCGCCTGCGCAACTTTGATTTCCGCTTCACTTTTATTGCCTATTTGATAGCGCAGTTCTTTATTACGCTGCGCATGCTTCCACGGTCCCACCCCTATGCATTGCCACAATCATTCGGAACGTATGGCATCCTTGGGGTGCTGGCAAATGTCGCCAACCATATTGAATGGAATGTCCGTAACATTGACCGGATTATTGTTTTTATACTTTTCGTGACAGCGGTTATTCTGCTGGTTCTGCAGATTATCGGGTTTTTTGTTTTCTTGCTGGTCCAGTCAGCGCAGGCAGCACCGCTCGACATTCCAAGTCTTTTTACAATCTCGACGCCAACCGATGATATCTCTTATAAACTGCTCCATCGCATTTTCGGCGTACCTGATTTCTTTTTTAGCGGCTCCCCTGACCCCGCTGATGCCGTCAACACACCGTTCCAGAAAGCCACACAGGCGCTGTTCAAGTTTTACAGCCTGACCGTTATGATGGTTGGCGGCCTCATTATACTCTATTTTATTTTCACCGTTATCGGTGAGGCCATGTATACAGGCAGCCCGTTTGGCCAGCGTTTTGCAACAATTTATGCGCCCGCCCGCCTTGTTATCTTCCTGTTCCTCATTACACCCGCGGCCCACGGCTATAGCCTTGGCCAGTTTACTGTTCTTGCAACAGCGAAGTGGGGTTCGGCACTAGCGACAAATGCCTGGAAAACATTCAATGTGGATATGGGCAATGCACTGAAGGAGGAAGAAGCACATCTGGTTGTTAAGCCGAACGCCGATGATATTTCACCCCTTGTGAAGTTCATGAAAATGTCGCACATTTGCCGCGCCGGATACGCTCTATACGAAAACAGAACAAATATACGTCCCTACCTGATTAAAGAAGGGGAACATATCCCAATGCCGACTTCGGTACAGGCAGCCGTCGAGTTTTACGAGAGCGGCAACATTGCCATCTTCTTTACAACCGAAGCCTATGCAACAGACCCTGCAAAAAAATCACTTTGCGGCTCACTCACCATGCGCGTTGATAACGCAGAATCGCCCATTGTGCAGGGGATTTATAACCAGTACCTCACGCAAGTACAGGCCATGTGGGACGATGCAGGCTTTCGGGCCTATGGTGACAAATTTGTTGTAGCATCCCAGCCTCAATCAGCAGGCAGCTGCCCCGGAGGTAATATCAGTTGCAGTTATACGCCGGAGCAATGCGAAAATTCCGATGGCACACCAGGCCCCGCGCCACAAACGACAAGCGCGTCATGGTCTAGCTGTGATTCCCTTCCGCCACCGGAGCTTGTTACGTGCTTTCGTGACCGCTATCAGAGAGTTTTCAATACTGCCATTATTGACGGTATCAGCGATACAAACCTCGCCTCAGACGAGTTTATGAATTTTGATATGGAAGAAGAAATCATCAAAAAAGGCTGGGGTGGTGCGGGCATCTGGTACCATAAAATCGCGCAGGTTAACGGTGACCTGATTAATATCAGTTTCAAAGTGCCGCAGCCGCGTAAAACGCCAGAACTTATGACGCGCGTTGCATTGGCACGGCAAGCAACCGATCATATTACGGGCGGGTCCGAGCGCTTCCGCGTTGATAACCTGGAAGGCGCGCAACTCGAGGAAGCGAATTTAACATCCGCTGAACGCAATATTGCGCATAGCTTATATGAAGCACACAAATACCTCTTCACAGATTCGTTGCTGGATCGTTTTAACCTGACAGGGAACCCGTTTATGGATTTGTTCAACCTTGTGATTGGTACACAGGGTTTGAAATCATTACAGGAAAACCGTGACGTGCACCCGCTGGCCCAACTTTCGGCCATGGGGCGCAGCCTGATCGATAAAGCGGTTTTCAACGTGATTGGTTCTGTTGCATTGGGCTTTGGCGGGGGCTTTCTTATAGGTCAGGAAAACGCAGCGTTGGGTGAGGCGGTTGCCGGCGTCAGTGGCGCCTTGATGACTCTTGCCATGCTCGGCATTGGTGTCGGCTTTCTGCTCTTTTACATTATCCCCTTCCTGCCTTTTATCTACTTCTTCTTCGCGGTCGGGACGTGGGTCAGCACCGTCTTTGAAGCGATGGTGGCGATCCCCCTTTGGGCCATTGCCCATTTGCGGATAGATGGCAACGGCCTCTCGGGACAGGCCGCCGCAAATGGCTACTTTATGTTACTCGAAATTTTCCTGCGGCCAATTATTGTTGTCATGGGGCTTGTGGCCTCTATGGCAATTTTCTCGGCAATGGCCGTTATGTTCAACGATTTGTTCAGTGATGTGACGCGCAACCTTAGCGGCTTCCCTGTGGGATACGCGCCAGAGTGTATCTCCGGCACACTTGCTGACTATGGCTCGATGCGCAGCAGCGCAGATGCCTTCTTCTTCCTGCTGATCTATGCCTTTGTTCTTTATATGATGGCCATGTCGGCATTCAAACTGATTGACCTGATGCCGGATACGATTATGCGTTGGCTGGGAACACAGGTGCGGAGCTTTGGTGAAATTATTGCCAACCCGCCAACAGACCAGTTGATCAGCTACGGTGCGATCGGGGCCAGCCAGATTGCCGGTGAAGTCGGTGATGTGATGAAACAAGGCTCCCAGACGCTTGGCGGGGTTGTGGGTGGTATGACACGTGGAAACCGCGGAAATGAGACTTAAAATGCTATTTTATAAGAATTTTTCGGGTTTTCGGGCTTTTATCAAGCCTATGTTAATATTTAGAAATGTAAAATTTTAGATAAATGCGGGAAAAACGCGTATGGCGGTAAATAAATCTAACGAAGAACCAATGGTAATCAGGCCTGGCGCTGTGCTGGGCTATATGGCCATGCCACAGGTTTTGCCACGCATCCGCACGCTTTTTGGCAGCGGCTTCGGCTTCTTTGCTTTTGTGCTGGCGCAAATTTACCGCTCTGTACGCCTGTTGCCGGAAGGGCACCCGTACCTCAACCCTGTAAACAGGAATCATTTCAACTTTGTTCAGGTTATTGCTACCGCTGCCAATAATCTGAAATGGCGTCGCGATAATATAGACCAAATTATTGTTTTCATTGCGCTTCTTTGTGCACTCGTCATTCTCGTGCTTCAGGCTGTTGCTCTTGTGATGGGATTCCTTATTCCTACTGCCAGCGCCGATGGCCTTAATCTTACCATCGACCATTTCAACAGCTTCACCAAACTTTTTACCGTGCTGGGTGATGGTGGCAGTGTGAATCCGAATGCGGCAAAGCAGGATATTGCAATGATCTTGCTGGATCGCGTTTTTGGCGTGCCTGGTATTTTTAATTCCTGCGTGAGTACAGGTAGCCCGTGTTATGCGATGATGGCTGGTGCCGACGGAGAGGCTGTAAGAAGCCAGGTTTATGCACCAACGGAATATCCTTGGCCTTTCCACGGCGCTCTACACAGTGTTTTCAAATTTTACAGCATATCCCTTTTAGTGATTGCTGTTCTGATTTTCTTTTACTTTATTGTTGTTGTTGTTGCCGAAACTGCGCAAACCGGAACGCCCTTCGGGAAGCGCTTTAACCATGTGTGGGCGCCACTCCGTTTGGTACTGGCTTTTGGCCTTCTGATCCCACTGGGCGCTCAGGGCTTGAACGGTGCGCAGTATACAACGCTGTATATGGCGAAATGGGGTTCAAACCTCGCAACCAATGGCTGGAATCTGTTTAACGCAACGCTTGATGCCGAATATCAGGATATGGCCCGCAGTGAAGAATATCTGGGCCGACCTTCTGTATCAGAAGCGGGGCTACAAAACTTTGTTGCCTATATCGCACTGGCGAAAACTTGTGCTGTAATTGAAGGAAGCCATTACTTCCCGCTTCCCTCGGAAGGCGCAAGTGAACCGCAGGCAAAGCTGGTTATGGGTTATATTGTAAAAAGTTTTGACCGCATTCCGTATTTGAGCGCCGCGAACACTGCTGATGTTGCAGGGCCGATAACAGCCCCTGACAGCGTTGATTATGATGACGTTAATGCATTTACACAGGGGCAGGATATCTTTATGCGGATTGGTCACTACGCTGAAGACCACGTCATGCATAAAGGCCGTGTGATGCCCTATTGTGGTGAAATGTCGATGCCCGTCACCGACCTTACACAGCCGGGTGCGCATTTTATCCGCAGTGAATATATACAAACCCTGATACCTTCCATCTGGAATAGCTGCAATATTCGCAATATCGCCAATTACTATTGGAGCCGCTTCCGCCAACAGAACCCACATGACAGCAGGCCCCCTGATGATGGAGACGGCGAAGATGAGATCGTCGTAACCGGCTGTACTCCAGCGGAGGGTGAAGAGGTTGTAGATATCGAAGACAACGGTGATGGTATCGCAGAAGCACTTACAAACGCAGTAGATGCGGCCCAGGGAAGAATTAATCTCATTATCACTGCGGCACTTCAAAAGCAGCAAGAAGAAACGAACTTTACAACGCCTGACACTCTCATAGAACGTGGCTGGGCGGGCGCTGGTGTTTTTTATAACCGTATTGCCACGTTAAACGGCGCCATGTTCAGCGCCGCCTGGGGCCTACCAACAGCAACCATGATGCCCGCAATTATGCAGGGTGTAAATCAACTACGCCTGCAAACAAACCCGAGCGTTGACCCGAGCCGGCGATACGACCCGCAAGGCCTCGATATGGGTCGCACTGAAGGCGCGCGGGATAACGATGAAAAACTTGCGCAGACAATGTTTGAAGCGCACCGCGCTCTTTTCCAGACCGGATTCGAGATCACGCAGACATCGGGCAATGTTCTTTACGATGTTATGAATCTTCTCTTTGGTACAGAGGGTTTATTCAACTTAAAAAACGAAGCGAATGCCCGCCTGCATCCATTGGCGCAGTTAACCGGTGTAGGGCGTAGCCTGATTGAAAGTACAATCCAGAACGGTATGTTAGGTATGGCCGCGTATGGCTTTGGTGCACTCGCCGGGTTCAGCGCGCCACAATTTGCCGATACATTCGGCACATTGGGTGGACTCTTCTTTACGTTGGCCTCTATTGGCCTTGTCGCCGGATTTATTTTGTTCTATGTCGTGCCATTCCTGCCATTCCTTTACTTCTTCTTTGCGGTTGGTAACTGGCTGAAGGCTGTGTTTGAAGCGATTGTCGGTGTGCCACTTTGGGCGCTCGCACATATCCGTATTGATGGCAACGGTCTGCCAGGCGATGCGGCTTCGGGCGGCTACTTCCTGCTGCTCGAAATTATGCTCCGCCCGATTTTGATTGTGTTTGGGCTTATAGCAGGGGTTAGTATTTTTGGTGCTTTGGGACACGTCTTACATGATATTTATTTCACAGACGTATTGGGATATATCGACGATGCTGCAGGTATTGGCCCGGGCAATGCCGAGAACCCTATTTCAGCAACAGAGCAACTGATCGGAAGCTTGCGCTCACCAGTGGATGATTTCTTCCATCTCGTTATGTACGCGATCATCATGTATCTGCTGGCGATGTCATCTTTCAAACTGATTGACCTGATTCCGCAGCAGATTATGCGCTGGATGGGTTCGAACGTACAAAGCTTCGGTGACCAGTCGATGGATGCGGGTCAACAGCTTACACAATATGCAGCCTTCGGGGGCTATGGTGTGTTCGGGCAAGTTAGTCAGGCTGCACAGCAGCTTGGTGGCGCCGGTATTTCGCTGGGCCGCGGCATGCGTACGCCTGAGACACCACAGGCGCCTCAAGGCGGTGGATAATTAGCGCAGAACACTACGGCTTCTTTTTTCCCAGGTATATTCCTGTAAAAACTTTTTGCGCGTCTCCAGCACCACATCCTTATCGAGAATTTTCAAAACCGCGCGGCGCCACGCTTCTGCATCATTCGGGGAGACTAAAAGTGCATTCACGCCGTCTTCCAGTACCTCCCTTAATACAGGCAGATCAGAACAGATAATGGGTTTTCCCGTTGCCATATATTCAAAGAGCTTCATCGGGGAAATCCAGCGGCTAATATCTACGCCCGTTCCTATTTCAATCCGTGGTTGATAGGGCGCCAGCAGAATATCAAACTTTTGCAAATAACGTGGCATTTCTGCATGTGGCTGGTAGCCATGGTAAAAGAGATTGGACAATGACGTTTCTGCAGTACCCCCAACAATATGAAAGTCATGCTCCGGCACAAGCCGTGCCAGCGCTTCGATAATCTCTATACCACGCCCCTTATGCAGCGATCCTGTATAGCCAATTTGTAAAACACCTTGCCGCCCTGGCCATGTAGAAAGTGCCGCAATTTTACTCCAGTCCATTTCGGCAGCGGCATCTGGCGCAACAACTATTTTTTCTGGAACAAGAAATTTATAGTCTGCAAGTATATCGCTTTTAAGCGCGTGCGTGATTGCAACGATATGTTGTAAATTTTTATGTTGTAATAGAAGCTTCCAAACCAGTTTTTCGGCGACGGTCAGTGGCATCTGGTGAACTTCGGCAATCACTTTATATCCCAGCATTGCAGCAGCCAGCAATGCCCATAAATCACGGCCATAAACAATGTCAGTGCGATATTTTTTCTGCGCTCTTATAAAAGCAAGAATGCGAAAAAAAATTGATGGTCGTAAGGCTACAGCAGTTAAACAAAGAGCGAAATCAGGGGCCATGCCATAATGCCCGAATATTTCGTTATCTTTCTTGCCAGCACTACGCTTGCCGAAAAGGCGCACCGCGTGACCATGCTGGCTAAAAGCCTGCGCCATATGCATAACATGGACAGCATTGGCCTTTTCGCTTGGCAGAACAGACGCGGACAAATAATCAATTTTCATGGCGGGCTTTTTCGCTTATCCTTAGAGCGGATATTATTTCACTCCTTTTACAAGATGTCACTTCTAAAGACCTATACCCTCTCAAGCTTTTTAAGTCTTATTGCCAAGTCCAGCACAATTGTGACCCAGCTTGCGCTGCTTTATGTCGCGAACCAGATGCTGGATAAGCCCGCCTTCGGCCTTTTTATATTGGCACAAACAATAACGCTGACTGTGACGATGACTATCTCCAGCCCGTGGTTTGGCCTGATGCTATACCGCATTACAAAGTTCGAAGAACCGGAAGAAAGCGCGGAAGCGCAAGAAATTGCTTCGGTGTTCTTCTGGCTTAGCGCTCTTACGGGTTTTATATTTTTACTCTTGGTCGCGCTTGCAGCAGCGCCACTTTCAGCCGTGATGAACAAAGCTGGCCTTGAACTGTGGCTTATTTTACTGGCCATCGGTATTCCTTTTGATACAGCGCGCATCACGCTCGCCCATTGGCACCGCGCACGTGGTGATATTAAAACACTCACCTTCTATCAGGAAACCTTCCCTAATATTTTGCGGCTGCTCTTATTGTTTACTGCCTATATACTTTTACAAACAGGTTTTAATGCGCCTTATATTACGCTTTGCGGTGCATGGCTTGCTGGCAGCATTATACCGCTTATTGCCCTCTTTATACGCCGCCCGTTCCCTTTCCGCCTTGCCAGTAAACTCCTGACAAAGAAAGATATAGCGCAAGGGCTTCATGGTATTAGTGCGTGGCTGGCAACCGAACCCTCACGCTCGCTTGACGTTATTCTTGTGGGCGCACTGGCCAGTGCGAGCGCAACAGCTGATTATGCAACAGCGTCGCGGATCGCGCGGCTACTGACATTGCCCAAGCTAATGATCTCACAACTAGCCCTCCCGCGGCTTGGGCGGCTTGCCGCAAAAGAAGGGAGCGCGAGCGCGGCGGCAGAATATGCACTTGTGCAGTATATTCCCTTCGTGCTGACGCTTGGTGGTATAGCTGTGCTGATGCTGATCGGCCCTTTTATATTGTCACTCTTTGGTGAATATCAGAACGCCTTCCCCATCATGATACTTCTGGGCTATGCGGGGCTGGTGGCGGCAGCCTTTGGTACAGGCAGTGGCCTCCTTGGCATTGTTGGTGAAGCCGAGAAGGCTCTACAAGGCGGCCTGTTAGGCCTTGTGACAATGGTTATTCTAGGGCCGCTGATGGCCCAAGTGTGGCAGGGCGAGGGTATGGCCTGCGCCTTTATTCTTTCCAATTTTGTTTCTTATTTTTATTACAGCCTACGCTTGAAGCGTGATCATTATATTCCGTTTATGCCACGCTCGCTTTGGGCCGCGCTTTTTGTCGTGGGCTTTGTGACCGCCTGTTTTATCGTTACACTCATCAATGCCTACCTTGCAGCCTTCCTGCTGCTGGCTACTTTATGTGTGCAGCTTGCACTGGACCGGCAATGGCTGACCTTCTGGAAAGGGCGCTCACATGAATAATCGTATGCGCCAGGGCCCTGATTTCATGTTTATCGGCGCACCCCGCGCTGGCTCTACATGGCTACACCGTAACTTGCAGAAACACCCGCATATATGGACGCCCATCATCAAGAATATTCTTGTGTTCCAGCGGCCATTAAACTTCCAGATCAACAGGCTACGGACATTGCGTCATTTTCTGCTAGGCCGCATCAAACCACAAAACAAAAATGAATGGCGCTGGCTGGCTAAATATTTCCTTACACCACACGCGACAATTGAATGGTACAAAGGCCTGTTTGAGCATGATGAAACGCAGCGCGCAGGCGATATTACAGATGATTATCTTGTGCTTGATGAAGCAGAGGTCAAAAAAATTCATGCGCATTTACCGGACCTGAAAATTATTGTGACGTTACGTGACCCCGTTGACCGTGCATGGTCACATGCCAGCCATTATTTCGTGAATAATAAAGGCCACGACTTTGACGATGTGCCTGTCGAGAGACTGGTCGCGCGCAGTATGGAGCCATGGCTCATTGAACGCTCGCGCTATCTGGGGCTGATTGACATCTGGCAAAAGCATTTTCCGCCTGAGCAAATTTTCATTGCCTTCTTCGAAGAAATAAACCAGAACCCGCAAAAAGTGTTAGAGCGGCTTTGTGCCTTTCTGGCAATCCCCTACGATTCTGCTGTTTTTGGTGACCTAGCCGAAAAGAAAATCAATAAAGCAGCCGAACAGGAAATGCCGCTTTATCTGCGCAAAGAGCTTTCTGCAAGGCTACTGCCCGATCTGGAAATTCTTGCTGGCATTTTCCCCGAATACGCGGGACAATGGCTTGCAAAGGCCCGAAAGACACTTGAACAAACATGCGTAAGTTAAAAAGATTTTATCAACTCGTTCTCCAGCTCTGGCACAGTTTTCCGCCTGATGATGTTTATTACTACATGCGCGCCAAGGCGAATGTTGACTTACTTCTCGTGACACTCAATGAAAACGAGATGATGAAAATAAGAGATGCATGGCGCGGTAAAGTGCCGCTGATGCATTTGAAATATTTCCAGATGGAACGCTGGATGACCTTGAACTTGAAGCGTGCTGTGCGCCTGGGTCTTGATAAAATGCCTTTCAGCCGTGCGCTTGATATTGGCGCGGGGTTTGGCTATTTCCCCTATATCGCAAAATTCTACGGCTGTGATGTAACGGCCCTCGATATCCCCGAGGAGCCGCTTTATGACGAGGTGATGAAATATTTCGGCGTGCCGAAAATCCATCACACGATCAAACCATTCGAGCCCTTGCCAAAACCCGAGATGCCCTATGACCTGATTACCGGTTTTCAGATCATGTTCAATGCTACGAACCCGTGGAAGCGCGAATTCTGGGGCGCAGAGGAATGGCGCTTCTTCCTGAAAGACATCACAGAGAACCAGCTTTCGGCCGGTGGGAGGCTCTATCTCGAGCTGAATTACCCGCAACGTTTCAAGGGCGGCTATAGCCCTGAAATCGAGGCTGTTTTCAAGGAATTTGGCGCAAAAATATCGGGGCCACGGATTGATATACAGAAGTAAAAACATAATAAAATCAATTAGTTACAACAAACCCTTGCATTTGCCAGAATATATTGTTCTAGAAAAGCGCCCCTTAAATCTTTCTTCACATATTACGACTAATGTAGGGGTGTGGATAACAAAAACACGATAAAAATGAAAAGCAATAAAAACGCACCATCTCTCCAAGAAACAATGAACCAGCTCGCAGGCCAAGGTGTTGATGCTGTGCTGGACGAGACCGATATTCACATCGGCGAATCCTTTGTTGATCCGGTGTTGCCTGCTGACTTCCAGAAAGATCCGGTACTGGGCTGGCTGTATAAAGATTACAAGGACGCACAAGCAAACTTCCGTTACTTTGTTTCAAAAGAGGGCCGCCGCAGCACGACTGTTACCATTGCACGCGATATTATGCGCGGTGCGCTGAACGCACTCGAGACACGCCTGATTGAAACAGAGCGTAGCAGCGAAAGTGCTTCGCAAAGCCTGATCCGCACACACATTACAAACAAATTTGCGCTACAGGAAAATGGTGCGCTTAAAACAGTGAAGAACTACACTGAAGCCAAACCACAACCTGAAGCACCGCTAGAAATGAAAAAGCCAGACCCCACGATTGACGATACAATCATGGCGATGATGTGGCTTTTCATGGTCAAAAGATGGATGGAAAAGGCCGCGCAACTGCGCATGAAAGAATTGCAACTGCAATTCCAGAAGGCCGCGTAAAATCCCTGTAAATTATCTGTTTAATTCGCGCTGGCGCAACTCGTTAAGCACCACAAGCATGCCTTCCGTGCGCTGCATAGACCTGAAAATCTCGCGGTCTACCTGCAAACGTAGTGCTTTGATCATGGCGCGACGTGCCTCTAACGAACGCAAATTCGGTGTGCCGAGGCCTGCGTAAAATTCCGGATCCTGATAAAGCACGCGCGATGCAAACTCGAGTTGCGCGTAATAGCTGGGTTTCTCGCCCAGATATTCGGTATACTGCGCCATATCAATGCCGTAATCCTGTAATAACTCCGGAATACCCAGTTCCTCTACTGTTTTTGTTCCCTTCGCGTGGAACGCAACAATATTGGCCCAGCTATTGCGCGCGAATGAATGGAGGGTGTTAAACTTCATATATTTCAGCAATTTGGAAAGCTGGCTGGGGTTCAGTGCGCCACTACTTGATGCGCGGACATCTTCGTAAGTGGGTGGCTGGAACGACAGAACGTTTTGTAGAAAATTCAAAACATCATTCTCGTCATCGCTTAGCTCCGGCAATGCGCCTGCATCATCCGACTTATACGAAACATCCAAGGTCGGGGTCCCCAATATGAACGATGCCTTGATATCACGGTCCACCCGATCTTCAAGAACATTCCCGCAAGTTTGCGCAAAGAAGCCCTGACCTTGCGCTGACGGGTAAACATTCGCATTGCAATAATTGCGTAAGAAATATTGCGCACGGGGTAAGAAACCCTGCGATTTGAAACGGCTATTATTCATAGCGACTTGCCGCTCATATAATATTTGCGCAAGACCTGCATAATGCTCCCGTGATTCTACAACAGACTCTGCGGCAGCCTCGGCCGCAACAACCTGCTTGGCTTCTTCTGGTTCTGGTGTGTGCATTTCGGCAACTTCAGCAGATTCATCTGCCGCGTCATCCGTGGCCTCCACAGTTGCCTGTGCATCATCCACAGCAATAGAAGCCTGTGCGGTAATACCCTGAACAGAATTCTGCTCGCTCGAAAACACAGTCATATCGCCAACGAAACGGAGAATATCTCCCAGATCCAGCCCTAGCAGAGAGAGAATAGTCATCAACGCGCCCATAACACCGCTACTGCTTTGCCCGCCAGATTCTGCTGGTACATTAGGCGCCACTTGCACAGCATCATAATTGACGGCTGTATTCAAAGCGATATTAAAGCCTGCAGGGTTCAGCGGTACGCAATCACCGAAACTACAGTAAGTATTGATAATATTGACCTGCAAATTGTCTACAAGTTCTGTAGGGTTTTCTGTAACAGGCACATACGGGAAATCAAAATTGCCGTTATTGTCGGCAACAATGGTTTGCGTTTGTGTACCAAGCGTCAATTTAACAGAGGCCGAGCGGCTGGCTTTCCCCCATACATGGACCCCCGGCGCTGTCATCGCCCATTCTATATTCAATTCGTTATCGACTTGTGCGCGAACGTTGTTACCTTGCTCGTCGATAACCGTCTCGTCGATACGGGTGCGCACCTGCACATCAAATTCTTCAGTGTAATCGATGCGGTTGCTGGTTGTTGCAGCGCCATTTTCATCTGCCTGCAAATTGGCATTCGCACCAGGGCTATAATTGATCGTCACCTGATTATTGGGCGTTGCACCTGCAACATCAAAGCGTATGTCATATTTGACGCCGCGCTCGGCCTGACCGGGGTTGATCTGCGCTTGCGCTGTCTGGCCATAGGGTGCCAACAGGAAAAACTGCAAAATCAGTACAAGGCACAAAACCCTTTTCGCGAGGTTTTTGGCTTTCAGATACACGTGGCTTGTGTCCCCTTTTTTCAACAAAAACTCCTACCGGCCAACCCGCTGGCTTTTATAAGCATATAATTCGTCTTCCAGTAGCTGCGAAAGCAGCATCTCGATCCGTTTGGCGCTTTTAGCTGTGTCGCGATCCTGAATCAGCTGGATACCATTCATGAAAATCAACTGGCGCTGAAGGTCTGCTTCGTGTTCCAGAAGCCCGTCAAAGAAGTCGGGCGATTGATAGAGTGTGCGCGTTAGAACTTCCATCTGCGCATCATAGCTTGGCTTGTCACCAATCATCTCGCCAATCTCTTCATCACTCGAAAGGCCCGGTATGTTAGCCCGCTTGATCACTTCCGTTAGGCGCTCTTTGGACTCTTCGTTGCCCTCGGCTTTCATCGCAATAATATTATTCAACGAGTTTTCAACCACGCTGCGCTTGGCTGCTGCGGCACGTACCGCCAGATAAGCCTCGCTTAAACGCCCCTCTCTGATAAGAGACGCCGTTGCACGTGAAAGCGCAGGCGTGCCAATCACAAGCCGTTTGAAGGTTATAACTTTTCCTAGGTCACTTGTGGCCGAGTCAGGTTCTTTCGGCGCCCCACCATCATCAAGTAGCGCGAGCGTTGATTTCTGCTCGAGGAACTGTGAATAGTCTGTAATATCGGGCTGGTAATCATCTTCGCCCGGCGTTGTTTCATTCTCACAAAAATCACGCAGCGTCCCACCATAACTTTCTTTCTGACAGTAAGGCTTCACACGGTCAACAAGCCATTTCTCAACATTACCGGATGTTGGTTGACCAGGGCCCGCAGCGCCTACATGGTAATTTGTATCGATATCGCCAAGCACTTGGCGGGCACGTTCGACATTTTCAACAGCCTTCGGCAGACCTTCCAGTGTTCCTGTCATTGTTACAACGTTATCACCTGATTGCATGGCGTCCATCTCTTGAACAGAATCGGCCATTTCATCACGCGTTTCTTCTACAACAACACTCCCTTCTTGTGCGTTCGTCAGGGCTGTACGTTGCGCCGCCACACCTTGAGCAAAAGCACCCGCAGAACCTGAAGCTGCGGCTGGAACTGTGCCGCCGAATAAATTCTGGCTCAGCATATTCATGAATTGGCCAATAACCGAGTTCATCACACCGTTCACGCCCACCTGCACAATTTGTTGTGAAATTGTGTTCATGATCGTACATGGACATTGCGCCTGTGCACGACCCACAGGGAGAATAACCAGCAAAGCCGCCGATACCATCAAAAGGGTTCTAGAAGTTTTTTTCATCATTGCCGCCCTCCGGAGGTCATGGCTTTAGGATCCATCAGTTTTTCGATTTTCAAATCAATAAGTGTTGCCAGCTTTGTTTCCCAGCTATGCATGGTTTCAAGATAACTAAAGGCCTGAAAAAGCCCGATCGCCTCTTGCGAAATGCGCTGGCGCTCGAGATCTTCCTGCTTTGCGCCCGTGACTGTGAGCGTGCGGTCCATATATTCGGGTGACATCTGGCGGAAGCGTGTTAGCGCTTCGGTGCGCGCGTAATAACTTGGTTTTTCATGCGGGTCGAAAGCATGTTCGGGCTGCGGGTTTTCCCCGAATGTTTCTTCAATCAGTTCGGCAACAGTGGGGTCTGTCTCATTCTCGTTTTCACCTTCCATTTTCGTGGCAACAATATTCGAGTAGGTATTCTGCGCAATGGCGCGCATTGCGTTCAGGCGGCGCCAGTTCATAACATTGATATAACATTGACCGGCAACTGGGTTGCTACAGGATTCAGGCAAAGGATCCGGCAGGGAGTGCCCGCTCAGATAAGCCTGCAGGAATGCAATATCCTTCTGGTCGGCACTATCCTCTTCACGCGTCAATGTCAGCGGCTGGTCAACCACGCGGTCATAGCGTATATCGCGGTTAAACCGGACATTATCGCCCTCCGTATTGCCGCGGCAACCATGGCGCAAAGGGCCCACCTGCGTATCCGTATCAAATTCTCCGTTCGAGTTTGCAGGGTTACAATAGCGCTCGATAAAAATTTCAAAACGTGCGCGAAAATCCGCAGTCGTTGTCGCCGTATTTTCGTTTGCCAATCGCCCCTCCATCAGTGCGGAAACATCACGTAAATTTGTGAGTACACCAACCGGTGACATGCTGGAGAGTGCGGCTGTCATCGCCTGTTGCTCCGATACAGCGGTTGCCGCATCGACTTCCGCCGATTCTTCCATCTCTTCGTCCGCTTCTTCAACCGCGGCCACACCTTCCTCCACAGCGGTTTCTGCGGCGTTATCGGTCACTTGTGCGGTTGATTGCGCCTGGCTTAATGTTGCGATAGACGCATCGGCACTCTCGCCCAGCCCGTCAAAAAAATCACCCGCAAAGCTTTGAATTCTATCAAAGAAATCTTTCACCATGCTGACATATCTTTGTATCGTATTGAAAATACCTGATGGTAGCGGACAGCCGGATGTACAGCCCGTATTCGGTATCGAACAGGTTTCAGCCTGAGCGGGCGCTGCGACAAAAAAAGCCGGCATAAATGCAAACGTGAAAGCCGCAAGCAGTAGCAAAAAGGATGTTCTGATTCTCATCATTCACCCTCCTCCGCCTCAACACGTTGCGTCATGCCATCAGGCGCCCTCATTTTGTTATTGGCGCGATCAACTTCATCGAGTATCGCTGTGTCTTGTAGTACAGCCGATATAAGTTCGGAGCCAGCCATTGCTTCGAACATGTCGCGCTTCTGTTGAAGCTGGAACGCATGGATCACCGCTTCGTTCTGCAACATCTGTGGACGACCTTCAATTGTACTGGTTGCAAAATCTTCACGCAGCACCACCGCACGGGAAAGTATATCGGCAATCTGTTCGAAGCTCGGGTTCTCTTCAATCTCGAATGTACTGATGAGTTCCGTGCCCAACCCGAACTCCTCTAGTATTGCAATTACATCATCTTTTGAAATGGCGGGGTTCGAAGCATTAGCTGCCATTTGCCTGTCATACGCCGCTGTTGCGATACCGCATTTTGCAGCGTAGGAGAAATACCATGCTTTCTTTTGTTCGTTAGAACTTGCAAGAGGCGGCGCCGGTGGCGGCAAAGCACAATCATATAAATTGTAGCGCATCGATTGCACAGCACCCATCAATGACGCGGGAATAGAGCGTGCTGATAGCGCTGCAAAATTCGCATCAAGGTCGATATTTTCTTCTTCACTATTTGTACAAGCCTCTCTGAAGCCGGCGCCCTCGAAGCGCGCTTTATCACAATAGTCCGCGGCAAGGGCGAGTCTTTCCTCCGCCAACAACTGCGCAGGCGTTAAATTACAACGCCTGTCATCACTCGGGCACTCGATTGTTCTGTTACCAGTCGCCGCCAGATAACCCCGCGCACCTTCTTGCTGGGCCAGTCGTGAAACTTCCAGCGCGGCCGCACCGGCATTCGATGTTTCTGCAAGCGTAGCCGTGGGAGCCAGCGCGGCTGATTGCTCGTAGCGAGCATTGTTCACCGCCTGTGCTTCTGCTTGCCTTTGAGAGCCTTCACTTTGCAGCTCTGCATCCATCGCTTCCATTTCAGCACGCGCATCGGCGGCGCGCGCTGTTAAAATGCCCGAAGTCATGCCGGTGAGTGCCGCAACAAGCGCCGGACTATCATCACCGATCAGTTGCTGGATCATGCTGCTGAAAATATTGTTGAAGAAACCTGAAATAGCGCCCTGAATAGCGTTGTAAAAAATTGCCGGTATCCCGCAACCGCCATAACAGCACACACAACAGGCTTGCGCCTTTTTCGCCGTGACGGGAGCGCCGAGCAAAAACCCGGTTAGAGCCAGTACAAGCACTGTCTTTTTCAAAAATTGGAACGGCATAGAATTAATTTTAGCCCGCGAATACTTAAAATTTTATCTAAATTGATTCTATCACAGGCAGAAAAGCGGCGAAAGCTACCGAAATTGGCCGATTTTGTCCCTTTTCAGACACAAATAAGCAATATAATATATTCGAACGCTTCATAATGACGCGTTTTATAAGTTAGACCCCTCAATGGCCCAGAAACCCTCACCAGCTTCCCGAAAACAGGCCCCGCCGCCGGATCAGGACACAACAGACGCTACAGGTTTGGCCACTGTTATGACCCGAAACGCGTTCTACCGCGACGGTTACCGGACAATGTTAAAGGTGGCGCTTGCGCAAGGTGGGGTTATTGTCGCCTTGATTTTATTGCTATTTTTCGTAATTCAGGGGTCTAAACCTGAAAACCGCTACTTCGCCACGACCGAAGATGGCCGCCTTGTGCCTATGGTGCCGTTAAACGAGCCAAACCTCAGTACACCCGCTTTAATGTCTTGGGTTGCCCAGTCCGCCACCGAAGTTATGACATTTGGCTTCCATGATTACCGCCGCCGTTTACAAGAATCATCCCGTCATTTTACCCGTACGGGCTGGGCCAGCTTTACAAAAGCTCTTGAAGATCAAGGTGTTATCACACGTATCGAGGCCAACCGGCAGGTTGTATCGGCCGCGCCTCTGGCCGCGCCTGTGATTGTATCCGAAGGTATGGTCGGGCCGCGTTATCAGTGGGTGGTCGAGATGCCGATGAGCATTACCTATCAGGCGGGGTCGAAAATCGGCACAACCAATATTCTGGCCAAAATGGTGGTGGTGCGGGTCCCGCAGCTTGAAAGCCCGAACGGAATCGGGATCGAGCAATGGATTGCGGTACCACGTTGATGATTTTGGAAAGAATTCAGAATTTGCGTTCACAAGCGGGATTCAATAAAACTAACTGACATGAAAAAGTCTTTATACCTACTGCTGGGTGGTTTGCTGTTTTTCAGCCTTCCTGCTTTTGCGCAAAGCGAGGCAGACCCGCCAATGCCTGTTCCGATCGAGCAATCAATCCAGCAAGGTGAAGGACGTCCCAAAACACTCTCTGAACTTCTCCAGCAGGGCCAAAACACACAACCGCAACCCGCGCCAGCACAACAGGCACAGGTAACACAAAATACTCCTGCAAGTACAAGCAACGAAGAATTGCCGCCCGGCATGATTTTACCCGTTGGTGAAAACGCACTGAACAACATGGTACAGGGTGCAGCCGGTGAAGAGGCGGCAGAAGCGATGATGCGTGAAAAAGCATTCGGTGCGGCTGTAAACGGCATGATGCCATTGCGCCCGACAGAAATCCGTCGCTTCCTCGAACTTTACGATGAAACCAAGCAAGCTTCGACCGCCCCTGTGTACGAGCCGCCCAAACCCGAAATTGCTTTTATGCGCGTGTCGCTCGACCCCGGTAAAGCTCCCCTTATTGTGAAGCTGGCACCAGGGAATGTCACAACCATCAATATTGTTGATGCCTCGGGCCAGCCATGGCCGATACAAGATGTTAGCTGGGCTGGCAATTTTGAAGTGTTGCAACCAGAAGCAGGTGGACATGTTTTGCGGATCACACCGCTGGCCGATTTCTCACAAGGGAACATTTCGTTACGTCTTGTGCAGCTCAACACACCCGTTATTCTTTCACTCAATACAGGCCGCGATGTTGTGCATTACCGTCTTGACCTGCAAGTGCCCGAATATGGCCCGAAAGCGAACGCACCTTTAATACAACAAGCGGCCCTGACAATTAGCGCCGGTGATAAAACCCTGACGCAGGTTTTAGAAGGCGTACCGCCCGAGTCAGCTGTGAAACTGAAAGTTGACGGCATTGATGGCCGCTCGAGCGCATACAAGGTTAACGAATTTACTTACGTGCGTACACCCTACACATTATTATCGCCCGCGTGGTTTGCCTCTGTTCGTTCAGCTGATGGGATGAATGTTTATGCCCTTGAAAAAACCCCCGTACTGTTACTGTCCGACAAAGGACAGATGGTGCGCGCCTATGTCCGTGAAGAAGAAACAGAGGCCACACAATGAGTGATATGGACAACGAACCACAAGACCTGGAACCGGAAGATCTGGATTTCGACACTGACCTTGGAAATAGCAATGGTGGTCAGTCACTGAAAGAGCTTGTAAAGCAGCCTATGGTCAAGCTTGGCCTTGTTGCCGGTGGCTTTGTGTTGCTCATCATCCTGATATCGACCTTTGGCGGCAGTAAAAAAGAAGCGCCATCAGTTGTTGCGAACGCACCCGACATCAAGGAAGCGCCAGGCACACAGGAACTCAGCCCCGCTGTTGCAGAAGCGGTTGAAAGTTTCAACCAGCAAAAACTGGAAGAAGCGATTAAAACAGGGCAAAGCTACGTGCCTGTACCAACCGACCCGATCAAGGACCGTTTGCCTGATAGTGGTGGCATGGATGATACAACCGACCCGCTGGCAAAATGGCGTGAAATGCAGCGCGAGCGTAAAGAGCGCGAAACCGTGCAGCGCCAACAAGCCATGACACAACTGCAAGTGCCGCAAAAACCAACCAAAGACGACGCAGCAGAAAAAGAAGCATTGAAAGCCATGGCGCAATCCATGAGCAATCATATGAATAGAATTCTGGGCGACCAATCAAAAGATAAAATGCAGTTCTTTGAAGTGCCCAATGCCGTTGCTGTGGCAACAGGTATGCAGCAACAGCAGGCGGGCCTGGGTAATTTACTGGGCAGCAACACAGCGAATGCAACGCTTGCAAATAACAACGCTGCTCTCACGCCAGAACAACAAGCAGCCCTGATGCAGGAGCAGAAAAAGAAAACACTTGTGCCCGCAGGTAAGATTGAATATGCGCAGCTCATTACCGAAGCCAACACCGATGCCCCGGGCCCTGTGCTCGCTGAAATTGTGAGCGGCCCGTTACGTGGTAGCCGCTTGCTGGGAAGCTTCCGTGACACAAATGATTATCTGACGCTCAGCTTCAATACTGTTGTTTATAAAAAAGAGAGTATCCCGATTGAAGCTGTTGCGGTGAACCCTGATAACGCGCTTCCCGGCCTTGTGAGCGAAATTGACCGCAAATACTGGAGCCGTGTTATTTTGCCTGCCGCTGCCCGCTTTATTGAAGGTATGGGTGAAGCCATCGCCGAGAGTGGCAGCACAACTGTGACTGTTGACGGTGGTGCAGCTGTTTCAAGCCAGAATGATTTGGATGCAAAACAAGAACTATATAAAGGTGTTGAAAAAGCCGCGGAAGAACTTGGCAATATTTTTGAAGAAAACCGCACCGAGCGCCCGACAATTGTTGTTTATTCCGGTACGCCGATGGGCATAATTTTCATGCGGCCCGTTGTTGAAGGCCAGACTTACGATGCCATGTATGCCCAACAGCAAGGTCAGGGCGGTTTCTCCCCTTACGGAAACCTGACATCGAACTGGAACGGCATGGGCGGCGGCATTCCGGGCTTTGGTACAAATAGCTCTTACCAGCCGTATGGCAGTAGTGGTTTTGGTAACACACCGTTAACCGGATATAGTGCACAATTGGGCGCACCAGCTGGCAGCACGGGAAGCTTGGGTTACTATCCGTCATACGGAACAGGCTATGGTAATAGTTACAACCCCTATTCGTCCTACCAGCCGACATCCACGCCGACAACAACCGGCACCGGCAGCACAACAACGACTGGGACAAGCAAATAATACGCTGACGCCCCTCTTGAGGAGACAACTATGAGCGACAACAGAAACAATGACGGCTTTGAAGATTCTCTTGATTGGGATCTTGACGAAGAGCTGGACGCGCAAGATATCAACGAAATCGAGGGCATTGCCCCGACTGAAGATGTTTCCGGTGGCGAGGAACTGCCCTACGCAAAATCCCGCATCAAAAAACAAAAAGGTCTGGTTGATTACCTGATTATTGGTGGCGGTGTTGTTATTGGTCTTGTGATTATGTTGTTCCTTTTTGGTGGCGGCGGTGATTCATCTGCACCACAACAACAAAATGCCCAGCAACAGCAACAAGCGGGTGTTGCGCCTGAACCCGTCATGCAGGAACAGGCTGTGCCAGCTCCGCAACAAGCCGGACTTGAAGCAGTGCCACCACAGCCGGAAACAGATGGCGGCATGTTGAATGACCCGAATTTACTTGCGGGCATCCAGCCACCACCACAAGTGATGCCGGAAGTAGCACCACCACAGCCCGAGCAAGCAGCGCCAGTTGACCCGCTTTTGAACCCTACTTCACCCGATCTTTCAGCACAGGCACCAGCACAAGTGAACGAACCAATGCCGACACCCGTTGACCCCAACGCTGTTGTGGCAGAACCTACACCCGTGCCGATGGCTGACATTACAACGCCGCAACAACCCCCTGTCGAGCAGGTAACGCCCGATATTCAGGCGCAGCAATTACCCCCACAGGAAGTTGCACAACCAGCACCCGATGCCAGCGCCGATGTTGCTGTTGCTTTCGAACAGCGTATTACACGCATCGAACAGCAGATCATCGAGATGCAAAACAGCGTACAAAGCCAGAATAATGCAAATGATATGCAAGCCATCCGTGATACATTGGCACGCCTTGAACAGCGCCTGAACGAAACAGCAAATGTAGCCGAACAAGCCAAGCAGCAAGCAGCAAGCAAGCCTGCAGCAAAAGCGGCTGAACCTGCTGATGATGAACCAGCACCGGCCCCTGTGAAAAAAGCGGCCAGCAAGCCAAAACCAAAACCGGCGTCAGAAACCAATACATGGGACAAGCCCTACAACCCGAATAATGCAGCCCCCGCCAGCCCCTCAACAGGTATTAGCGGTCCTGCAACACGCGGCTATGAGCTTCGTAGCGCACAACCTGATGTTGCCTATATTTCAAAATCAGGCTCCGACACACTACAGGCCGTGCGCGTGGGCGATAATGTGCCGGGTATCGGCACGGTCAAAGCCATCACCGCACAAAACGGTGTCTGGGTTGTAATCGGCACACAAGGCACGATCCGTCCGTAATTATGATGGGCGCTGTTGTTGCTATTGATGGCCCTTCCGCAAGTGGTAAGGGAACGCTCGCAAAAAAGATTGCAGCAAAACTCGGCTTTGCCCATCTCGATACGGGCTCGCTTTACCGCTTTGTTGCCCTTAAAACGCTTGAGAATAATCTCGACGAAACAGCGCCTGAAAAAGTGATTGCCCTTGCCCGTGCCGTGCACCAGCAGCTTGTGCAAGAGGGACTATCGATCCTTGATACAGATGCCATCCGCACCGAAGAAGTAAGTGTGATGACCTCGAAAACAAGCGCTATTCCGGGTGTGCGGGAGATATTGCGCGACATCCAGCTTGGTTTTGCTGCAAACCCGCGCCGGCATGACGGAAGTTCCGCAAAAGGCGCGGTCATTGACGGGCGTGATATCGGCACCGTGATATGCCCGCTCGCCGAAGCCAAGTTATTTGTAACCGCCAGCACCGAGGAGCGTGCCCGCCGCCGCCATGCCGAATTGCGTGACCGTGGCCTGCCTGATAGCTATGAGGCGATACTCAAGGATATGCAGGAACGTGACGAGCGGGACCGCAACCGCCCTGTCTCCCCCACCATCCCCGCAACAGACGCTTTTGTGCTGGATACGACCGATATGACAAGGGATGCCGCCCTTGAAAAAGCCCTGCAGATTCTACTTGAAAAGGGGCTGGAATAAGGCTTATAGTGCGGCCACATCGCGGTTTCTCCTGCGGCCTTTTTATAAAACGCCGGGAAAACATGGAGAAATTCGGGATATTACGGTGTTTCGTTAGCCAGTGGGCCACAGGCCGAGCGCAACGATAAACGCCAAAATCAGTTAAGGAAATCTCAAATGGGAAAAGCATCTGCTAAACTGCGCGACCGCGCAGAATCAAACAACTTTGCCAATTTATTGGAAGAGTCGATGAAAGAAAAAGCAACACAAGGTGCCGTGGTAAACGGCCGTGTGATTGCGATCAACGACGATAACGTCGTCGTTGATGTCGGTCTGAAATCGGAAGGGCGCATTGCACTGCGTGAGTTCTCGATGCCGGGCCAGCCACCTGAAGTAAAGGTTGGCGATATCGTTGAAGTATTCGTGGAACGCCTCGAAGACCGCAACGGTGAAACAGTTCTATCACGCGAAAAAGCACGCCGCGAAGAAGTCTGGTTCGAGCTCGAGAAACTGCACAAAAAAGCAGAGCGCGTTACCGGCGTTATCTTCAGCAAAGTCAAAGGTGGCTTTACGGTTGATCTGGGCGGCGCACTCGCGTTCTTGCCTGGTTCACAAGTGGATATCCGCCCGATCAAGGATGCAAATCCGATCATGGGCACGCCACAGCCGTTCATCATCCTCAAAATGGACCGTCAACGTGGCAACATTGTTGTCTCACGTCGTGCTGTTCTTGAAGAGAGCCGCGAAGCAAACCGTAGCGAGATCATGGGCCAGATTTCTGAAGGCCAGACGCTCAAAGGAACCGTTAAAAACATCACAGATTACGGCGCATTCGTTGATCTGGGCGGTGTTGACGGTCTTCTGCACATCACAGACATCTCATGGAAGCGTGTAAACCACCCGTCCGAGATGCTGTCTGTTGGTCAGCAAATTGACGTTCAAGTGATCAAGTACAACCAGGAAAACCAACGTATCAGCCTGGGCATGAAACAGCTTGAAAATGATCCATGGGCTGGCGTTGCCGAGAAATTCTCTGCTGGTCAGAAACTCAGTGGTAAAGTGACGAACCTCGCCGATTACGGTGTATTCGTTGAACTGGGCGAAGGCGTTGAAGGTCTTGTTCACGTGTCAGAAATGTCATGGACGAAGAAGAACGTTCACCCGAGCAAACTTGTGACACAAGGTCAGGATGTTGACGTTGTGGTGCTTGAAGTTGATAACGACAAACGTCGTATCAGCCTTGGCATGAAACAGGCACAGGAAAACCCATGGGCGAAATTTGCTGATACACATAGCGCAGGCGATGTGATTGAAGGCGAAATTCGCAACGTAACGGAGTTTGGTCTGTTTATTGCACTCGGCCCGGATATCGACGGTATGGCCCACATGTCTGATCTCTCATGGGAGAAATCAGGCGAGGAAGCCATCAAGGAATACGCAAAAGGTTCTACTGTGAAGGTGAAAATCCTTGATATGGACCCCGAGAAAGAGCGTGTATCACTTGGCGTGAAACAACTAACAAACGATCCGTTTGATGGCGCCATGAAAGGCGTTGAAAAAGGCGCGGTTGTAACCTGTACAGTGACCGAAGTGAACGATAAAGGCATTGAAGTGACCGTGAACGACTATCTGAAAGGCAGCATCAAAAAGGCTGATCTTTCTAAAGAACGTTCTGAGCAACGCCCTGACCGTTTCGCTGTTGGCGAGAAGGTAGACGCAAAAGTGCTCACCGTTGACCTGAAGAAGCGCATCATCACACTTTCGATCAAAGCGAAAGAAATTGATGAAGATAAAGCAGCGCTTGAAGCCTTCGGTTCAACCGAGTCTGGTGCGTCACTTGGTGATATTCTTGGTGCAGCCCTCAAAAAAGACGGCGGCAGCGAAGAAACAGCACCAAAGAAAAAAGCCACTAAAAAAGCTAAAGACGAAGCAGCTGAATAATCAGCGCTTCTCTTTCAAACAAAAGGCGGGATTAGTTTCCCGCCTTTTTTGTTTTTACCAGATCCACAAAATGCGTGATCAGTTTATCAGGCCGCTTCCTGTAAATCAGCGCGAAGCCTGTTTGCCCTTCCGTGCCGTTTAAATGCTTGTAAACAAGCCCACGCACGGGAATTGTCGCCATACAATCAGGCACAAGGCCGACCCCCAGCCCGCTGGCGGCAAGGCCCGCAATCGTCATTTGCTCGGGTGCCTCCTGAATAATATCGGGCGTGACCTTGTTTTCGAGAAAGAACCGCATCATCGCGTCATACCCGCCGGGGCTGTTATAGCGCGGATAAAATATCAACTTCTCACCCACCAGATCCTCCACAGTGACGCTATTTTTCTTGGCAAGCCTATGTGTTTTTGTGCAGGCGATTGACCAGCCCTCACGCGCAAATTCAAATATCTCAAGCCCACTGGGTAAATTCTCAGGCAGGCGAATAAGTGCAACATCAAGTACGCCATCAACCACTTGCTGAGGCAGATCACCGTTCACGCCTTGTGCGATATCAAGTACAACGGCAGGCAACTTGGCGCGCGCTGCCTGCACAATATTCTGTAACACGCCGCTAATGGCAGAGCTGATAAACCCGAATTTTATAACGCCTGTTTTACCATCCCCTACCAACCGCGCCGCAATTTTTGCGTGGGACGCATCATTTAAAATTCTGCGCGCTTGCACTAAAAATTCTTCGCCCGCACACGTGATCTCGATTGCGCGCCCGACACGGTCAAACAGGGGCGTGCCAATCTCCTCTTCCAACTGCTGGATGGTGAGGCTTAAAGGTGGCTGCGAAATATTGAGACGGGCAGCCGCGCGGTGGATATTCATCTCCTCCGCGACAGCCACGAAATAGCGCAAATGCCTTAATTCCACGTAATGAGCCTCAATTGATATATTATATATATCAATATAATAAAAATATAGTATTTTTTATATCAGACACTTTTCTTTATCTCTGTTCGTACTAACTCAACGCAAAGGAAAGCACCATGACATCTGATGAAGTAAAAATAAAAAGCCTGAAAATGCATTTCGACAATGCAAACTGGCAACTACTGGAAATTGATTACCTCGCACCACAAGACCTCGAGAATGTTTTGCAGCTTTTTGATGGGCAATATATTGCAGACTACTATATTTTCGATGATGGCTCGGAGTCAGATTTCAACGGCCCCGGCACTTATGTTGTAATCCCCCCAAAAAATGTTGAAGACTTCAAAGCGGGGCTTAAAATATTCCACCGTTGGCGCGGCGCGATTGTAACAGAGCGGGATTTTTCATCCCTTGAAACAAGCCTTAGCAAAAGAGGCAATGGCAATGATTTCATGTATCACATCCGCCATCTTTGAAATTAAAAGCTTCCTTTTTCAGCGATTTAGCTGCTTCATGTCATTATTTTGAAGATTTAGTTCAAAATAATATAAATTTTTTAATTTTAACAATAATTTTAACACGATCATTTATTATACATAATATAAATATAGAAAATATGTAAGAGACATGACAATGGATCGTTTGGCACAAGATAAAAGCACTTTGATAAGGCAGTTTGGCGAGATTGTAACGGGCCAGAGGCAAGGGTCAATTTACTATATGAGAACAAATCCCGATGGGTCATGCACAGAAGAACGCGTGAACAGGGACAGCCTTCTCGCAACGGGATCGCTTTTGAGCGCAGCGAACGCATTTATGGAAGCAATGGGTTGCCTCGGTGGAGGCCAAACAACTTATCAATTGGCCTTAGAGATACGTGATGCCCCGGAACAATTTTTAGCGCGCGTGCCACAGGAAATAGCAGAACGCTTCACACGCTAAGTGCAAAATAATAGTGGAATTTTTTCTTCAAAGCCGCAGCCTCTTTGGCGTTGCGCTTTATGGTCAGTTTGATGCGTGAGGGCAGTGTCACCGTTTGTGTAATGGCGCTGATATCAAGATCATCCGGCCCAGTAATGTTTTTATATAGATTAGCCAGGGGCGCGCGTAGCTCGGGTGTAATACGCGTCTCGACAATAAAATCATCAACGACGCCAAAGAACTTCTCCATATCCTTATGGAATGGGCTTGTTGAAAATGACCAAAGGCTCCCGCGTGCATCCCAGTGGCGTGCAAGCAACCGCGCCAGCCAGCCATCCGCGCCAATAATGCGCAAAAACTGACAGTTGGTCGCCTCAACAAGTTTCAGGAATTTCTGCTCGGTGTCCTGACTGGCCAGATGGAACCAGACAAACGGCACCCACTCATAAAGCTTTTTTTCTTTCGCGTTTTTAATGAGCGACAAATAAACCTCGTTCACATGCGGCATATAAGACTGGATCGTGAAGAATTCCAGTTTCTCCTCCTCGCCATCTTCAAGGTTCATCGTATATTCAATTTTGCTGAGCTGGTTATTATAAGCGCGCTGCCAGAACATAAATTGCTCGGCCACCCCCAGCGGATCAAGGCTTACTTTTTTCTTGTACTTTTTCAGGAGCCCCTCAGCCTGCAATTTTTCAAAAGCGAGGTAGATCCCCTTCAGGCTAAAGCTGCGTTTTTTGCTTTCCAGCGTTTGCTGGATCTCGAGTGCGCTTAAGGCCTGCCCTGCGGCTAGCAGGCGGACAATCTCTTCATCGAGCTGCTTTTCTGGCTTTTTGGTGTCCGTTATACGCATTTTTGAATTATAACTTCAAAAAATTACCAAATAAAGCCCTTTTCCACTCCTCATGCCCATTTCATGAGATATTTTACATATAACAAAAAAACAACACAGGGAGAAAAACGATGGGACTAACAGGCGCAGAAAGCATGGGTATGGGCAGTCAATTCCAGACAGCAATGGAAGCAGCTGAAGCAGATAAGCATCCATGTAACACGGTAAATGCTTTGCTACTTGGCATGAACCGCTAATCAGAAAAATCAAAACATAAAAGGAGAAAACAATGATACCAGCAACTTTTAATGACCAAGCAACAGCAGTTCAACCATCGGTCGATTCTGATATTGCAAATATAGAAACCCGTCTCGCTACACTCATAGCTGCAGCCGAGGCGATAAACACAAATCTGCCTCAAGGCGTACAAATCAGAATCCGGCCAAGCTCCTTTATTGAGAGTTCTAAAGAAGAGTTGGTAGAGATTGCTGCAGGTACAGCCACGTTAGAGGAAGGCGATACGCTCGAAAGCTTGCGCGCACAATGCCTTGCAGACATAGCCGCTATTTCCCTATCGATCAGCATTCCCAGTGCGGGTAGGGAGGATGCGGCCTCACTGGATGTAAGGGACTTACAACTTGATAACCCTGTGGCTGCTGTTGCGGCGCTGGTACGCACGCAAATTGAAAAGGTTGGCTATGTGACCCGCGCAGATAAAGTCGTAAAGGCAACAAAAATTGTTGATGTCGCCGAAATGCTGGGTGACATTGCAAAAGACCCGCGCGCTTTACTGCACCCACAGTTTCTAAAGGAGGCATCATTAGCAGCACAGGCACCATTCTTTGCAAGCAAAGGGAACGATACTTTTATGGATGCCTATGTGCAGAATGTACTCGGCGCAGATGCAAGCGAGTATATTGTGAAGGCCATTACACAAATTTGTGGACGCAAGGGTTCTGATGGCGTAAGGCACGCCCATGTTCTTGCGGGGCATGAAGAAGAGAACGTTGAAAGAATAGCTGAAATTAATGCCATTGCCGATCAAGCTGAACGAGAGAGAAGACTTGCAGCACTGGAAGAACGCTCTTCCGAGCGTAGAAGCGATATGGCAGAAATTCATGCGAGAATGCGCATATTGATCGAAGGCTCTGCGAGAACGCTCGCCGCCATTGAACAGGAAGGAACAGATGTTTTTAATCAGGCTGTGCGTATTCTGGAAGTTGCCACAAGTCTGGATGGTGATCCTTTGAATGCTCTGGAATACCCAGGTGTCGTCGGACTTGACCGGAATCAGACAGGTCCTGAACAACAAGCAATACTTGATACAGTTCTGGCCCTGCCGAATATCGTCACGCAAGCGGCTAAAATTGCGGAGCCGCGCATGCAAATGCCGACGCAAAGCGTGTAAAAATTTCTCCCGCGTCTGAACTTCGCAAAAAACAGAAACCCTGCTGGCCTGTGCGCTGGCAGGGTTTTTGAAGTTTTACTTCAAATTATGCGCAAAATTGGTCGTTTTCCCCCGTAAACCGTCGTTTCATGAGATATTTTACATATAACGATAACAAACAAAAACGGGGAGAAATAAAATGGAAGCACTAAATGCAATAAACAAAAAAGTAAAAACAGCTTGGGACATGAGCATTGAAGATAATGGCGCTGGCATGATTCCTGAGTTCGCACGTGAGAACATGGCCGCGGTACGCAGCGAAAACACAACAGCTTACAAAATGGCAGCTTAATAAAATTTACACCCACCAACCCAGCAAATAAAAACCCCGCTTTGATGAGCGGGGTTTTTCTATTTTTAGAGACACTACTTCGTGCCGTTCAGCTTGTCGAGTTGCGGGTCAATCCAGCCTATATTCCCGTCAGGCCTGCGGTAAACAAGATTCAGGCCCTTGTTGCCGGCATTACGGAACAAAAGCACAGGCTGGTCAGACAAATCCATCCGCATCACCGCTTCGGAAACTGTGAGCGTCACAATATCCGTTGTCATTTCAGCAATCACCACCGGCTCGTCTTTTTCTTCTGCTTTCTCATCATGGGATGAATCAAGCAATTGTGCGGCCAGCACGTAATCACGCGCTTTGATTGATTCAACCTCGGCTGAAGTTTCATGCTTGTTATGATGGTCACGTAGTTTGGTTTTGTATTTGCGTAGCTGTTTTGCAACTTTTGCCGCCGCTGCATCGAATGCTGCATAGGGGTCGGTTTCTTCGGCTGTGCCTTGTACTTTGATATCCTTGCCGACATGAAGCGCGATATGGCATTTGAAAAATGCCGAACCTTCCGGCGAAATTGTTACAGCAGCATCTGTGAGGCGGTTAAAATATTTGTCTTTGATTTCTGAAATTTTCTCTTCGATATGCTCTTTGAGGGCATCCCCCAAACTTAATTGTTTGCCCTGAATAACGACTTGCATGACGTGTTCTCCTTACTTATTTCTCGGATAATTAAAATAGTGCTTTTTGAATAAAAGGACATGAGATTCTTTAATTTTATGCCTGAAATCTTAAAGGCCACTTAAAGCGCTTTTTTAGACAGAATCTCGTGAATGAGCCCCAAATGTGCAATTGGCGCTATCTCGCCACGTGCCATCATCGCTTTCATCGCAGCCAGATCGACCCACGCCGCTTCAATATCCTCGCCGTAATCAAGGTTACGTTCATTAGTTTCGATAAAATCATTCACGAAAAATAATGTCACGCGGCCGGTGCTGGCAACAGGGTCTATCACATATTCACCGATCTTCTCGGCCTTTGTTGCAACAACACCTGTTTCTTCTTTTAGTTCACGCAAAGCAGCTTGCAGCGGCTCTTCACCCTTCTCAAGGCGGCCCGCTGGCAACTCCCATGTTAAAATATTATTCGGGTAACGGTTCTGCCGCTCCAGCAAAACTTTGCCATCGGGCGAGAGAACAAAAATAGCAACCCAGCTATGGTTGATACGGTAATGGTAGCCTTGCAGCAATTTGCCGCCCGGTAACTCCACATCATCGCGCATAAGTGTGTAATACGGATTCTCGTATACTGTTTCGCTTTTCAGCTGCTTCCAGCTTTTCGGATTCGTCATGATTGCAATTTCTTCATGCGGCGGCGCTGCACGGATGACGCAATACCTGCAGCTTCGCGGTATTTAGCAACAGTTCTACGTGCGATCTCGATATTTTCTTTTTGCAGCAAAGTAACAAGATCATCATCCGAGAGGATATTATCAAGCGTTTCAGCATCAATCAGTGTTTTAATGCGCGCCTTCACCGCTTCCGATGAATGTACAGCCCCGCCATCATCACCGCCAACACCTGAAGTGAAGAAGTATTTCAGCTCAAAAATGCCGCGCGGCGTACCAATAAACTTGGCCGTTGTCACGCGTGAAACTGTACTTTCATGCATTTGTATTTTTTCAGCGATTTCTTTCAGCGTCATTGGTTTTAAAAATTCAACGCCATAAAGGAAAAACGGTTCCTGTTCCTCGATAATTTCTGCGGCAACTTTCAGGATCGTCTGGGCACGGCTATCAAGCGCTTTCACAAGCCAGCTGGCATTGTTCAAATGCGTATCCATAAATTGCTTGGCGGCTTTGTCCTTCGTGCCCGTTACCACATCGGCATAATATTGCTGGTTGATAAGCACACGCGGCAAGGTTGCGTGGTTCAGTTCTACACGCCAGCCGCCGCCCTCATTCTTGGGCTTTTTGCGCATCAACACATCGGGCAGGGCCGTTTGCACAACAAAATGCTCGAACGTAGAAGCAGGCTTGGGGTTAAGCGCGCGGATATGGGTGAGAATTTGCTGTATATCCTCAACGCCCACCTCGCAAATTTTTGCAAGCCCCTTCAAATCATGGGCTGCAACCTTATCCAGATTTTGCAGCAAAATTTCGGCCTCCTCGGTCAGCTGCCCGCGCTCGAAAAGCTGGGCCGCCAGACACTCTTCCAAATTCCGTGCAAAAATACCCGCAGGGTCAAGCTGCTGGAGCTTTTTCAATACTATTTCAAGCTTTTCCACATCAACACCAAGGCGGGTGCTCAAAACGGCAAGGTCTTCGCGCATATAGCCTGCTTCATCAAGGCTATCGAGTAGCAGTAACGCGAGGCGATATTCCTTATCGTCTGTTATCTCGACAGCAATCTGGTCATATAAATGTGTGCGTAAATCTTTTGGTTTTTCAATTGTGGCAAGCGGGTCATATTCATTGTCCTCGAATTTACTGTTGCCACCCGCGCCGACTGTTGCCATTTCAGAGCCTGTATCAAACGCGGTTTCCATGGCATCAGGTTGTTCATCACGCGGCTCGTTCGTCTCTTGTGTCTCGTCTTCACCGCTATCCTCGTTCGGCCCTTTTTCAAGCAGCGGGTTCTGTGCAATTTCTTCTTCCAGAAACGCCGCCAGATCCATATTCGACATTTGCAGCAATTTAATGGCCTGCTGCATTTGCGGCGTCATCACCAGATTCTGCTGCTGCTTGGTCGAAAGATTTTGCGAAAGAGTGGGCGTTTGTGCCATGCCCCTATTTTACCATTCAATCAGGGGCGTGGAAACCCCACAGCATTTCATAGACCAAGCGGAGGGATTGGTTAATACGGACATTCCGCAGGATGATGCCCCCTACGGGCGGGAGAGGGGAGTAAATCAGCACTTTGTCGGCATAGAGATAAAAAGAGATCTGGAACTGTTTTTTCGGGTCATCGAAATAGCGGACGCTGCGTTTTGTGCGCTCATCATTCTGCCAGCCCTTTTCATCAGCGGCTGTGCGCGGGGCAATAATCCGGATGGGGAACATATATTTCTCACGACGTGAAACAATGTAGGAATCCCCGCCGGGCAAGTATTTGCGCACATGCTGGCCTGAGGAAATATTCAGTATTTCTTTGTCATCCGAAACGCGCAGCGACAAAAACAAATCGTCATACATCTGGCGGATTGCATCCGGCCCTTCGAAGAAACGCACTTCGGTTTCGGCTTCGCTTGCCTTCATTTTTTGCAGCAACGGAATGGCAGCTTTCAAACTATCTGTCAGTTGCTCCTGCTGGAATAATAATGTTTCCGGCGGGATTGCCTTATAGCGGGAGCGCTTGCCGTCCTTCGCCTTGGTCAGAACGCCCCTTTCCAGCAAACGGCTAATAATCAGGTCACAGGAAGTGCGCTTTATTTTGGTCGTTTCGGCTATCTCGTATGAAAATCCTCCATCTTTCATGTTCAGAACAGCCACATAGACACGCGCCTCTAATGGCTTGAAACCAAGGTTTTTAAAGATATTTGTGAGTTCTGCGATCATTACTCTCTCATAATACGCCATAAATAATGGAATTTTTACTAAAATTTATATTTAACATAATATTAAATCATGGGCGCTGGGGAGCATCCAAAAACAAGGGAGAGAGAAAATGGAAAAACTAAACGCAAGACAAAATGATCTGATGACAGCCTGGGTAGAACTGACAATGGGCAACATGGTTCCTGATTGCGCAATCATCAGTCAATTCGCAGGCAACATGGCCGCAGTACGCAGCGAGAACACAACAGCTTACAAACTAGCTGCTTAATAACAAAATTGAAAACAAGGGGAGACGACAATGACAAACACAATTATAGCATCAGTAAAAGCAGCAAGGGGCACAATAACAACACGCGGCTATGAGCCAAGGGTGGGGCTTGATTGCGGCGCATCTGCAGATGGCAACAACTATAGCAGACGCATAGGCATTGTTGATTATGCACTGATGCCAGGAAACCTCAGCTATACAACCGTAGACCGCCGCGCAGATTTGTGGGCATCCACAACCGATACAAATGAAGAGATGTTCGCGAAATTGCTGTCACTCGCTGACGAACTGGGCGCTGACAATATCAACATACATTATATGCAAGACGACCTTAACGGCTATGAAACAGCCCGTTTGATGGGCGCCCTGCTTGCGGCTGCGCAATCCTACAAGAATGGGCAAACAAATCCGTTTCTTCTTGCACGCGAAGTGGAAGAATTCGAATGCCAGATGGATATAGAGCACGTTGGCGCAACAGCGCTTGCTGCTGCGAGACGTTTTCAGGCAGAAAGAGAGGAAAGGCACATCAGGGCGTGGGGCGGCCCGAATGAAGGCCACTATCTGAATCAACCTATCTCGGATGAAGAAGTGCAGAAAGAGGTCAAAGATAAACGGGCAAGCCAACAATCACTGCAAGAAGCATGGCGAATGGGCTTGGCAATGAGCCACGAGATTGGCAAGGCTATGGTGACTGATGAAGCAACTGTGAGGCCGCTGATCAAACAAATGATTGAGTTCATGGAAGCAAGACCGCCGGTTGCAGCGGGTCCGCAACAACACGCAAATACGCGTCAATTCGGTTAAACAAGTTCTCTCTCCCCAGAGAGTGGGGTTGGGTAAAAGATAGAGCGACTATCAAAAGCCCGACCCCGCCAGAGAGGAGGGGATTAAAGATAAAAAGACAAATACATTGGGGAGAAATATAATGAGTATTATAACAACACCATCAATATCAAATAACTTTGAACGTACAAATGTTTTAGGCCGTGACGCGGTTTCAAACATGATTAGCGAAGGCCACCAATTTTTCACACCAGGCATAGACGACGAACAGGTTGCACAGGCTTTTATAAATCATGTGCAGGATATGCGCCGCCAGCTTCTACTGCGCGAGCAACTTGCGAACATACCATTAAAGGATCTGTTGCACTCAATAAAAAACTTTGCAA
This sequence comes from Alphaproteobacteria bacterium, assembly GCA_016125135.1. Taxonomy (GTDB): domain Bacteria; phylum Pseudomonadota; class Alphaproteobacteria; order Micavibrionales; family Micavibrionaceae; genus RI-185. The sequence continues at coordinate 327,732 of WGMJ01000003.1, forward strand.
CACCAGCAGGCGCAGTTGATCCTGCAAACTTAACAGCTGAACAACGTGACAGAGTAGAACGTATGGTAGAACCTTATATCAGGCTTTGGATCGACCTTGAAAGATCCAGCAAGGGCGTTACAGCGACCTACCTTACAGAGAAAGCTGTGCCACTACTCAGCCTATGTTCTGAAGAGGCCGCCAGCAGCTTCCAACAAGAAATTGACGCCTTTAATGCCACACGTGAAGAAAGGCTTGAAATACTTCGCAGTATACCAAGAAGTGAAACGCTAGACATTGTTGTTGTTGATGTTGATGGCACACTTATTCTTGACGATAATGGTGAGCTACAGCTGAACGAAGAAGTCATTCAAACCTTGCGCTTACTGCAGGCTGCAGGCGTCCCATTCCAGATTGCAACATTGGGCGACCCTGAAAACCGTCTTGCTGCTTTACGTGCGCTCGGTATGGATGAAAGCCTGCTTGTAAATGGTGTTGTTGATAAGGAAATATTTGCAGGCAAGCGTGTTTTAGGTGTTATTGACGATACAAAAGCCGAAGCGCAGTTCATCAAAACGATGAGCGATTACACAGTCAACAGTGTTTACGGCAGTATGACCAACCATTCGGGCGACACGCTATCACCTGAAAGAGTGGCAGCCTCGCTCATTGAGGCACACCAAAGCTGGGTGCGAGCCCGCGCAGAAATTGTTGTTGAAAGTAACAATACACCAACAACACTTTAAACAAGTTCTCTCTCCCCAGAGAGCGTGGCTGGTGGTAGAATGGGTCGCTCCCGTTCACACCGGCTGCGCATTTTTATAGAAGATTGGTTTTTACATGAAAAATATTATTGCTGTTCTTATTGCCGTTACTGCTGTCAGTTACTTCTGGTTTTCAAACCAGTCTGTAAAACCTGCTGCGCAAGCAACAAATCAAAAAGCTTTTGCCCGCATAATGAAAACAGGCGAGCTGCGCTGCGGGTATTTTCCGATGCCCCTGATGCTTGAGAAAGACCCGAATACAGGCGCTATGATAGGTGTTTTGTTTGACTATATGACAGCACTTGCAGAAGCAGCCGATATAAAAATCAACTGGGCTGAAGAAATAAACCTCGCCACCTACACACAAGATATTACGAATGGCCGCTACGATGTAGAATGCGCAGGTGGCTGGGCCAATGCGCTGCGTGGCAAGCATTTATACTACGTAGAGCCTATTGCCTATTACCCCGTCTATGCCTATGTGCGCGGCGATGACACACGTTTTGATGCGGATTACGAAGCCATCAACAAGCCTGAGATAAAGGCTGCTGTGCTGGACGGTGAAACCTCGGCACTGATCAGGCAGCGCCGCTTCCCGCACACTACAGCACATGAAGTGCCACAAATGGCGGGCGCACCAGGCATGATGTTATTACAGGTGACAACGGGTAAGGCAGATGTGGCTTTTGCCGATGCCGCCACCGCGCAGGAATTCTTAAAATCAAACCCCAACAGTATAAAGCCGTTGAAGCAGGAGACCTTGCGCCTGATCCCCATCAGCGTGTCAGTCGCGCGAGGCGAGGCAGATTTGCAGCAATTCCTGAATACAGCCACCACCGAAATGCAGCTTGACGGCATGATTGAAAGAATTCTGCAGAAATACGACCCCGCAGGCGAAGTGTTTATTCACGTTCAAGCGCCGTAAACTATGGACATTTTGGCGTTAAAGGCGATAATAACGGCATAATGTCCGTATTCGATATTCTTGTTAAATATTATCCAGCTTTTCTGGGCGGCCTGTGGGTCACGCTCCAGCTTTCCATGATCATCTGGGCCAGCGGTCTCCTTCTGGGCGGTGCCTTGGGTATTGCAGGCTGGCGCTCACCCATCAGCGTTGGCATTCCCTCACGTATTACATCTTTTATTCTAGGTGGTATTCCGTTGCTCGTGTTCCTGTTCTGGCTGCACTACCCCGTGCAAGCCATGTTCAATGTTGTTATTGACCCGTTCTATACCGCCGCCTTTACATTGGGCATCATTAATATCTTCGGTGTTGCAGATATTGTGCGCGGTGCGCTCGATGACTTCCCGCGGCAGTATTTACTTGCAGCAAAAGTAACAGGCCTTACGAACAAGCAAACAATTTTTCGTATCCAGCTACCGCTGATTATGCGGCAAATCACCCCGTCTTTATTGATGTTACAGGTGACCATGCTGCACACAACCCTGTTTGCATCCCTCATTTCGGTTGAAGAAATTTTCCGCGTGGCGCAGCGTATCAACGCCCAAATTTACCGCCCCGTTGAAATTTATACAGCGCTTGGCCTGTTCTTCCTTGCTGTCTGTCTGCCGGTAAACGCCATTGCCCTGACACTGCGTGACAAATTCACCCGCAACCTGTCGGAGCAATAATGCAGCGCATTCTTGCTCTTCTGTTTTTTTTGCTAACGGCGAGCTTACCTGTATTTGCAGGGCCTGTTTTTGACAATGTCGTTAAAACCGGCGTTCTGCGTTGCGCCTTCACTTCCGTTGACCCCTATATTTATAAGGATCTTGCCGATGGAAAAGTGCGGGGCCCCGTTGCCGACATTCTTGAAAAAGCGACCGCACAAATTGATTTAAAAGTAGAATGGGTGGCGGAGGTTGGTTACGCCGATTTTGCCGACGGCTTTAAAACCGGCCGTTATGATGCGCTATGCAGCATGCTTTCATTTGCGCCACAGCGCGCCCGTGTGACGCGCTTCACCGACCCGATATTCTACCTGCCATTTTACGCCTATGGCCGTACAACGGAGACACGTTTCAAGCAGATGGATGACCTCAATAGCGACGCATTAAAGGCTGCTGTAACAGATGGTGAGGTGTTCGAGCGTATGACACGTGAACGCTTTCCGCTTACACCCCATCAAAGCCACCCGAACATGACGCTTCAGGGCCAGCTCTTTCTGGATGTTGCTGACAGCAAGGCTGATTACGTTGTTCATGACGCGCAGATTTTCAAGCAGTTTGCCCTGAAAAACCCGGACCGCATCAAACCCTTGTTTTCAGAGCCGGTCCATATTGTCCCTGTGGGTTGGGCGCTTCCCTTGGGTGAGGATGATCTCGCAAACCTGATAAATGCGAGCCTGCGCACGATGCATGACCTTGATCTGGTCGACAAAATTCTTGATAAATATAAAATGACTGAAAAAGAAGTGCTGCGTATCAATAAAAACTACACAATTCCGGAATAAAAATGGCCTCTTTAAGCGCAACCAATATCCACAAAAGCTTTGGCGAAAAGAAAGTTTTGCGCGGCGTTGACCTTGCGGTCGAACCAGGGAAAATCACCTGCCTTATTGGCCCCTCCGGCTCCGGTAAAACAACGCTTTTACGCGCTATGGCGCTGGTTGACCTGCCTGATAAAGGCACTGTGAAGGTTGATGAAACCACTTACAATTTTCCGCTTCCGCCAGAAGTCGTGGAGGTGTCCCCCGCACCATGGCCAAAGGTGACGGCTGTATTCCAGTCACTTTTTCTCTGGCCACATATGAGCTTGCGCGAAAATATTTTGCTGCCCGCAACAAATGTGAATGCAGAGAATGCCGAAAAAGACCTTGCCGGGCTTTGCAAGGTTTTTGAAATGGAAGAATTTATCGACCGCTACCCGAATGAAGCCTCGGGCGGACAAAAGCAGCGTGCGGCACTGGCGCGTGCGCTTATTCTGAACCCGCAATATATCCTGCTTGATGAAATTACAAGTGCGCTTGATATCGAGCAAACCGCACGTATTCTCACCAAACTCGGCCATTTGAAAGAACGCGGCATTGGCGTGTTGCTTATTACACACCATCTTGGTTTTGCCAAAGCGATGGCTGACCAGATTGTGTTTATGGCTGACGGCATGGTTGTGGAAAGCGGGGGGCCACCCATACTGCAAAACCCCGAAACAGAACGCATGAAAGCCTTCCTCCATATGGTGGAGGCGGTCGGATAAAGCGTACAAAAAGGAACGCAACGTGAAAAAACAAAATGGTTTTACGCTTGTTGAAATCGCGATTGTCATCGTCATCATTGGCTTGCTGATTGGCGGTGTAATGAAAGGGCAGGAGTTACTCCGTACAACACAAATGAATTCTCTCATTACCGATATGACGGGAATTGACACCGCTTTCACTCAATTCTGGAATAAATACAACGCAATACCCGGTGACATTCTGAACCCCAGTGGTATTTTGCCGAATTGTACTGCTGGCGCATGTGCGGATGGCGGCGATGCAAACCTGCAAATTATGGATTCCAATGCCGCTGAATCGGCAATTCCTCCTGCGCATACAGAGGAGAAATTTTCTGCCTTCCACCACCTACAAGCAGCCGGATTGATTACTGGCATTAAGAGCCAGCTCATGAGTTTCGGAGAAGGGATGCCCGCAGCAGCAATTGGCGGCGGCTACTGGTTGGGGCATGATCTGGGGACAGCAACAACAACCGTTCCTGTGGACCACCGGTCAGGGACTTATATTTCCTACGGCGAATCACGAACAACGACAAATGGCGAACATATGGGCGGTATGTTGGGCGCAGAGGTTGGCGCGATTGACCGCAAAATTGATGACGGCACCCCTTACACAGGCAGAATTGTGAACCATGGCGACCCTGCCAATTGTGTCACCGGTGGCACTGCCTATGTCGAGAACTCGACAGTTACAAATTGCTCGATCGCCATGAAAACAACAACCAGATAAATATTCAGGAAAGTCCATTCTATGCGAAATAACACAGGCTTTACACTTGTAGAAATTGCAATCGTTATCGTCATTATCGGCCTGTTGATTGGCGGTGTGATGAAAGGGCAGGAGTTAATCCGCTCAAGTGCTATTAGTGCTTACATCAGTCAGCTGAAAGAAGTGGAGACCGCTGTGCGTTTCTTCAAAAATAAATACGGCGTGCTACCAGGCGACATGACAAATCCTGATACTCTTTTGCCAGGCTGTGATGGAACGGCTGGTTGTGATCAGGTGGGGGACGGTAATACAAAAATTAACGGCGCGGGGGACGCAAGCATTTTCCAGGTCGGCGCGGGGGGCGGGCCTATTGCCTCCACAGGCGATGAACGGGTTTTTGCGTGGTCACATCTTGCAGCAGCTGGATTGGTAGGTGGGGTCAACATTGATTCCACGACCATCCGCGCCGGTGAAGCAATCCCCGCAGCGAAAATTAATAACACAATGATGTTCCTTGGATGGGCCAACGTTGTAGGCGCGGGCCTTTCTTATGATATGCCATTGGGGACCTACCTGATCAGCGTACCCAGTGTTGATTTAACTGACTCGGGCAGACTCGCTCTTTTATCAGGCGGAGAAATCGCGCAGATGGATCGTAAAATTGACGATGGTAATGCGCGAACCGGGGTTATTGTTGAAGCCCTTGCCAATACCAACTGCCGTACAGCAACTGGCGGGGATGAATATCTCGAGACAAGAGGCAATCCCACCTGTAACTTCTTCTTCCGGTTGGGCCTTAATTAATTGAAATAAGGTTATTTTTCTCTTTTTTGCTGTGCAATATAGCTTTTGCAGTTTGCTGTGCTAGGGTTTTCCCAAAATTAAAACAGGGAAAAACCACATGAAACTTTCACGCTCAGCCGCAGCAGCGGCGATTATCGCTCCCGCCTTGGCAGCCGCGCCTTTCGTTCAATCCGCTTTTGGCCAACAGGCTGAGGTTTCCGCAATTACCGGCGTTGATTTCACAGACCCCGAGGCTGATCTGCCAAACCCTTACCGCACAAATCTCGGCGATGTAGAAGGTACAGAAATTGCGGTTGAAGGTGATTACGACATGCATTGCGAGGCGGATATGTCACGCGTGGATAATCTGCCACCACAAGCTCTTAATAACCGTGACGATTTTGAAGAGGTCCACCGCCGCGAACGCGAAGAGCTGGAGTTGGATGCGATAGAAAACGCAGCCGAAGATTGTTTAGAGGCCGGTCTGCGCCGTCGTGCCGGTGGTGCCTTTGGACAAGGGGAAGGTGGTCAGGATGGCCGCCGTGTCGGAGGCCGCGAAGGGCTTGGATTTTCAGCTTCGCCTGATCGTGTCCGCGCCCGTGTGCGGCAGGATTTTGGACATGTAGGTGATACAACAATCACGGGGGTTGTCAGTGGTGACACAGATGGCGAAGTCTATGCCGGTATCCGTGTATCGCGCACCCGCCAACCAGATTAATGAATAAAATCAATATCTTGAATAGAGAAAAAGCGGTATAAGGCCGCTTTTTTATTGTCCTTTTAATTGCCCCCTTGTATTTTTCATAACTATATAGTATAAATAAGGGTCATGAAATCAATTACAAAAATTCTGGCTACCGCCGCTTTAACCACCGCCCTTGCCGGTACCGCTGCTGCCCAGGACGCTGATGTTAGTCCGGTTGCGACAGATACCGAAACAAGCTTTACCGTAAGCTTTGATGACCCGAACAACCTGACGAGCCGATGGGTGCAACCGTCTTACCTTGAAGAAGTCTCCCCAATTGAAATCCAGCCTGTCGATAATTCTTGTGCAGCCGCTACTTTCACGGCACGTGACCCCGGCCACACAAACACACGCATCGCCCAAAGAGAAGCCGAGGAAGCAGGGGAACGTGACCTTGATGCTGTAAGCGAAGCCGCAGAAGATTGCGCAATGAGCGCTGTTCAAAGCCGTTTTGGCTGGGGTGGGAATGATGGCACAGCTGAAATCGGTAGTGGTGGGCAACAAAGCCGTGGTGACTTTTCAATCTCGGCAAGCCGTGCCCGATATGAACGCGAGCTGGCGAGAGTTGGCGGGACAGAAGTCACCGGGATGATTGGCTATGAAGAAGACCGCGAAGGCGTAATAGGCATACAGGTTTTCCGCCGTAACTAGGCTCCCGTTTTCCATCGAAACCACCAGAAACATGCAGCAAATAAAGCTGCCAAAAGTGCGCTCACCATCAGCGCACCACCACTTTTTTCAGATGCTGCTTTTACATTTAACCCCAACACACGCCGCAAACGCTTTGTAGAGAGTGCAAATACAAGCGGCTTCACCATAAAGGCAATAAGCAGCGTTACAAAAAACGCGCCAGCATCAGCCACATGCAATGTTGTACCGTGATATTGCGTGGCAAATGAGGGCAGGCCCAGCACAGGCGCAAACCAGTATCCCCCCTGCAGCAAAACACCTGCAAAAAACATTGCCATCAATGAAGCGCTGCGTGATTTCTCGGTCAGTTTTTGCCATGCCGCCGCTGCAAATTCAGTCAGTTTGCGTGCAGCCAGTGCCGACATGCCATGCGGGTACAAACGCAGCAACTGCCGCTCGGGCGTTGCGGTTTTTGCTCCTGCCAGCGCGCACTGGAATGCTTCGTTCACCATGCGTAACCGTAAGGCCTGCCGCACCGCCTGCAGCAAATGGCCCTTGCCCTGCAGTGCTTTTTGCAAGCGCTGCAGCTCTTTTTTCGCAATACCGTCCAGAAAGTTCGGTATATCAAAAAGCCGGCCCTCAACGCCCAGCACACTGGCCGGCACATCCATCTGCCCCAGCTTTATTGTGGCTTCACCAGCCTCGGCTTCAATCTGGCTCACGTAAATCAGACGGCTTGGTACAGGTGGGCTTTCAGTTACAGGCCCCTCAACCGGCAGGAGTTTGATCTCTTTTGCTTCGTAGAATTTTTTCCAGCCCCGTTGCAGCAATCTTTGCAGGCTGGCGCGCACTTCAGGCATCACCAGATGCCACGCCGAAGCCCATGAGAAAACAATCGTCATCACTTCACTGAACCAGCCTGACCCCTGACACGGCCCGCAGGTAATTTTGCCTTTGCCGTGGCAATGGTTACAGGTAATACGGCCCGCCCCGCGGCACAAACTACAAACAACGCGGCCCTGCCCGCCGCAGGTATTGCAACTAACACGGTTTGCACCTTGCTGCACACCGCCCGTCCCGCGGCAGTAATTACAAATTGTGCGGCCCGAAGCACTACAGCCATTACAGGTGACCTGCCCACGCGCAGCACAGGTATGGCAAGTATCAGCACCATTCCCCAGACATTTCGTGCATTTCTCGTGCACCGTTAGAACGCGGTTATATTGTGCGGGGATCTGCCCGCTTTCCTGCTGCACAAAATTGATTGTATGCGCCTGCACATCTTTCGTGAAACTCTCCATCAACCCGGCATCACCTGTTAAATTCGCATAGGTCTGGGCAACCATCTGCTCGAAACGCGCCTTGTTTTCAATGACCTCTCCTTTAGCCACCTTGCCGGGGATATGCTCGACCGCGCTCTCTTGCTGCAGCGTGATGACTAACTCGGCCGGAATATCATACTGATACCATTCCGTAATGCTAACCTCGACCTCTGCAGGCTTTAGCCCGTTGCCGGTAATGATTTTCTGGATACGTGCTTTTATTTTGCCAGCCAGATTTTCAGGCGGGGCAGGGTCTTTCTTTGGTGGGGGCGCGGGGATATCGGCAAGCACAACATGGATATGCTAGCACTACACTGCTATTTAAGCCAGATTCTGCCTTAAAAAATCAAGCGTGCGCCCGTTTGCAAGCTGGGCAGCATTCGCATCGAAATGCTCGCCGCCCATGCGGGCAAAGGCATGGTCAACACCCGCGTAGGAATGAACGGTAACGGCGGCATTGCCATCAAGCGCATGCTTGATCTGACGTTGCGCATCCTTGCTCACAAACTTGTCTTCTTCAGCGATGTGCAACATCAAGCGGCTTTTAATGCTTGAAGCTTCCCCCATAAGCGTTTCCAGTGCCACACCGTAATAACCCACACTGCAATCAATATCGGTGCGGGCGGCTGTTAAATAGGCCAGCTTGCCGCCCAAGCAATAGCCAATCGCGCCCACTTTACCGGTATTTTCTTTTTGCGCGCGCGTATGGGTAATCACAGCCTGTATATCGCGGATCCCCTGATCGATATCAAAGCGGTTCATCAGCCCGAAAGCCTTGTCCCATTCTTCCTTACTCTTATCAGTCAGTTGCACGTTTGGTTCCAAACGCCAGAACAGGTCAGGCGCAACAGCCAGAAAGCCTTTGGCGGCGAGATCATCTGCTGTTTCGCGGATAAACCCGTTCACGCCGAAAATCTCCTGTATCACCACCACCGCAGCGCTTGGTTTTTGGGCGGGCAGGGCCACATAGGCGCTAAAAGACTGGTTATTTCCGGCAGGAATCTGCCATTCAGTGCGGGTAATGCTCATCTACGCTCCATCTCGCGAGAAAGAATATCATCTAGCACTCCAACGCGTGAAACCAAAGCGGAATCGGAATCTTATTGACATATAAATCACAGATTTTTAAGAATGCTGTGTATGCTGGCCCTATTTAAAAGAACCGTGGTTGAAGACGCTGTGGTGGAACCCCCGCCATACGACATTTGGCAGGGCTATGATACAGCGAGACTGGCGCTTGTTCAAAAGGCACTTGAATGCCGTACAGGTGACTGGCACGACAAAACAGTTGACGAACAAAAAGAGATTGAAAAACAAATTCTCGCGAAATTCGGCGTTCATTTTGTGCAACATGGCTTACTCACGGGTGATGCACATTTCGATGAAGTGTTTTTCGGCCGCATTCTGGATTGCTGCGCAAAAGGTCTAGACCATACGCGCTACATCCTTGAAAGCTGGCTGATTGATAAGCGCGATTTTTACTCATGGCCTCATACACGCTACGCGAAAATATGCCTGCGTCTGCTCGGCTATCATGTCCCCACGCTTGACGGAGAACACACGGAAATACTCAAGGAAATATGCGACCGTTACCGCAATGATTACCCGTATAGCGTCCAAGCCGTTACCGGCGCAGCATGGAAATGTCACGAAGATCTGGTGCCTACCTCTAACGGCATCAGTGTCGGTTTTCATGATGTCGTAAAAGCGGCCGTTGTCATACCGCAAGAGGCTATGCGGCCTGCTGTGATCGCGTATATAGAAAAAGCACGCCCCCCCTTCGAGTCTGTGCCCCTCTATAATGGCCCGCCCCTGGTGCAGCAATTTAATGCCGCCGGCATGGCAGCGCCCCGAGTTCTTGTTGGCTCGCCCGGCGGCTATTTACGCCATCATAGCAGCCCCCTCAGTATGCAGAAGGGGCAAGCCCTCTATATGAAATGGCTTGCCATGCAAACAGCGCTGGAAACAGCCGGCGCAGAGACCGAGATTGTTGCCTTTAATCATAAAAATCTTGAATTGGGCCTCTTTGCCCGCGACCGCGTTTTTATTCTAGGGCATGATGTGTTTGTCCCCGATATAAACGACATAAGAGAAAATCCAAAATATTTAAGTCGGCGCGCCAAAAACAAAATCGAAAGCGACATCTATACAACTCACCTTGCGAAGCAGGGCTATAACATCCATTTTTGCGAGGGGAGTTTCTTTGAGGGGGGCAATCTGCTCGCCTACCCGCAGAAAGGCATCATCTTCGCAGGCTATACCCCACAAGGCGGGTTTGCACATCTTGTACGCCTTGCCGAACATGTAAATGCAGCGCAGCCCAACAAATGGGATTTTGTTTTTGTGCCACTGATGAGTAGCAATTTATACCATCTTGATGTTGGCATGACGGAAGAGCTGCCAGACGGAGAAGCTGGGCTTTGCAAGCAATTGACAACGGAAGATGTTTATTATCAAATTATTGAAATAATTGGAAAAAATAACATTCTTGATATCGGTTTCGATGAAGCCTCGGGCATGGCTGCGAACCTGAAAATGGTGAGCCGCATAGCTGTTTTAACAAGTAACGCCGAAAATTTTGCTACAGCTCTGCAAGAACGCAAATATGACACAATTTTACCACGTCATATGGGGCAGGAAGACTTCATCATTGGCCAAGGTGGTGTGCATTGCATGACAAACGAACTGCTGCCGCGGTTTGTTTAGCCTCGTTCAAGGTGCGCAACTGCTGGGCGGCCAGACATTCTCGGGGAAGGCCGGCGCAACAAGCTGAACCAGTTCTTTGCTGGCCTTTGGCGGCGCGGCAATAATCGCATCGGTATCGTAATTTGCAGGTGCGCCCTTCATATCGGTGACAATAGCACCTGCTTCACGCGCAATCAGAAGTGCTGCAGCAATATCGTGTGGCTTCAGGCTTGTTGCAACCACACAGATTTTACGGCCCATCGCCAGGTTCATCAGATCAAGCGCGCTCGAGCCTGATTTTCTGAAGCCTGAAACACGCTGCATGATGGGAGAAATAATTTTATCCGGTTTGAGAGAAAGCGGGCCTGTACTTGTGCCCGCCATTGTCACATCTTTGCGCATGCCGGCGATCGTAATTTTATCATCCGCACCTTTTACAGGGATCTCGCACTCGAACTGCATTTGCGCCAGCGGCGCTTCTGTATCGGCAATATTTTTTAATGGATAAGTAACTGATTTTGTTATTAAAAATGCGCCTTTCCCCTCTGCTGCCATCGCCACTGTGCCGCGCATCGGGTCAGCCACCGCCGCTGCTTTAACGACACCATTTTCAACATAGGCCGCACATACGGCGAAATAGTCACGTAGCGCCACAAAATTGCTGGTGCCATCAAGCGGATCAACCAGAAAGAATTCCGCACACTCCGCGGCATTACGTTGCACACCTTCTTCGCCAATAAAAGGTACATCACCATAGGAGGCTTGCAGCGCTGCCTCTATCACCTGCTGGATGCGGACATCGGTATTCGTCACATAATCGGGCAAATTATCTTTTGTCCCTTTTGACTCAACAGCCACACTGCCAGCCAGCATATTGCTTTCAAAATCTGCCGCTGCAATCTCGGCCCCTTGCGCCACGGCCGCCGCCAGATCCTGCATTATTCTTGTGTAATCTTTGCTCATTTTATCCCTCCGATATTATCCACCAAACGTCTTAAAAAACCATTTCTGTCAATTGTTTTTGCCACTCTGACTGACGGGTGATCATAATTTTCCGCATCAATCAGGCTTTGCCCTGCAGGGGCCGGTAAAGGGTCTGCCACAATCCGCAAGGGCACCGTGACAAATTCGAAAAGCTCGGGCGCATCAACCGCTGCCATGGCAATCACATCGTGCAGGGCACGCACAGGGTCATCCGGTGTTTCACGCAGCGGGCCGTAATCCTGCACATCATCTTCGCCGACGGTTGAAAGTATTGCTGCAGCCCGCAAGCCCGCAACATTTTTCGTGCCCCGCAAGGCGGCTTCAACGCGGCTATTGTATAACACCGCCCGCGTCACATTCAGCCCGACGAGCGTGATCTTTTTAAAACCTGCACGGAACACGATTTTGGCCGCTTCAGGGTCACAGGCGAAGTTGTATTCAGCGTAATCGCTGGCACCATCTGGCTTATAATTCCCCATGCGCTGCCATACAGGCTCGGGGAAGGGGCAGCCCCCCATAATGAACAGTTCCTCGATTTGCTGCGGGAAGGCGGGGTCATTCTGGATTTGCAGGGCAAGGTTTGTTAATGGTCCGGTGGCTACGAGAATAGGCGCACTGGCAATGGTTTTGAAATCCTGCGCAGGCACCATGTTGCGGGGTGCGTTTTGCGGCAGCGGTAAATCCTCGCCGCCTGCCATGCCTGTTTCACCAAACACTTCAGGTAGGCTGACAAGCGGGCGGGCGAGAGGCTTTTCGGCACCTGTATAAACAGGAATATCGCCACGGCCAGCAAGTTCGAGAATTTGCAGCGCGTTTTTGGCACATTGGCGCACATCCACATTGCCGCCCACAACACTGAGCGAACGAATATCGATCTTCGGGCTGCCGAGCGCATAAAGAAGCGCTATGGCATCGTCCTGCCCGGGGTCACAATCATAGTGGGCTTGCAGCGCGGCCATTATAGGCTCCTGTTTTTAGTAGGTTTTCCATGGTTGCAGCAATTTCAGCCTGTGGGTTTGAAAGCACCACCGGCTTTTTGAGTGCATTAAAGGTAATTTTGGCAGGCGCGGCCCCCCATAATTGCGCTGCCGCTTCCAGACAGGCTTTTGACTGGGACGCAGCAAATTCGGGCGGGATCGAAGCCCAGTTTTCAATATCCCCATAGGGGAACAAATAAGGAGCTGTCGCATAGCTGCCATCAGCCGCAATCACATTCCGACCACCACCGGGCGCACCCACAATGAAGTCCCTCATACAGATTTCATCCAACACAGCAGGGTAGATATAATCGGCATAAACTGTTGTGCCCCGTTCGGCTAGTTTGGCAACAGCTTCTTCCAGCGCCACAGAGGCATAAATGACGGGCACCTTGGTGCCTAATTGTTCGAGAGATTCAATGATCTTCAGCATACTGCCGCCTGTAAAAACAACATCATCAGCAAGGGCCACTTCAGGGCCAAGTTGTGCAGCATTATTAAATTGGACTTCAAGGCTTCCCGCATCCTGCCAGCGCGGCATCAGCGCGGCTGTAACATCGCCATTCGCATCTGTTATAAGCGAGCGGGAGAGAAGAAGCGGGTAAGCACCATCTTCCGCATCCAGAAATTCGGCAAGGGACAGCACCGGAATAGCGCTATTTTTGACGCAATCCTGCAAGTAAGCCTCTATCTGGCCCCCTTCGATCCGGTCCACATTGGGGAATATTTTTTGCAAGCCACTTGTAACTTGTCTGGAAGCGGCCTCGATGGCCTCTACAGGCACAGCAGACAATGCGCCTTCACTATTTGCGAAGACATTCACAAGGTCATCCGTCACGACATATGGAATATTACTCATTATTTACACCCTACTAACAGCTCTCTACCGGCTTTTCTATTTTTTGTTTTAATGTATTAATACGATACTTGTTCTTTTAATGGGAAAGTTGCGAGATGAGCTGGCGGTAGCCGCCATGGTCTTCATCAAAGAGGAAGCGGGCCACGCGGGTGACGGTTGCGGTGCTGGCACCTGTGCGGGAGGCAATCTCGCGGTACGACATTTTGCCCTCATCAAGCAAACGGGCAATCAGCCAGCGCTCGGCCAGGGCCGCGGCTTCTGTTTTGGTGCAGAGGTCAATCAGGAATTTTTCTGCCTCTTCCGGGCTCTCGATGCGCGCAACCGCACCGCAAAGTTCGCGGAAAGACGCCCAGTCAAATTGGTTCTGCCCTCTATTCATGTGCTAATGTTTTAATACGTGATAACATAAAAGTCAAGAAGATTCGACTCTTTGCTATTTTTCGCGTAAAAACAAACCTGTAACCCCTGCAAAACCTTGAGAGAGGCCGCATGAAAGTTAACTTCAATATTGAATGCACCCCCGAAGAAGCCCGCCGCTTCTTTGGCCTGCCTGATATCGCCGGTATGCAGGAAGCTATGTTATTGGAATTGCAGAAGAAATTAGAGCAAAATATCCGTGAAATGGATGCCGAAACGCTAGCAACCACATGGATGCCGCTTGCGATCCAGAGCTGGCAGGGGATCCAGAAAGGTTTCTGGGACCAGATGAGCAATGCCGGCAGCATGAACCCGTTTTTCAACATGAACTTTACAGGGAGTGGTAGTGAAAGTACCGAACCCCCGAAGAAATCCACCCGCAAATAAACTTTCACAACCATATCATGACCGCGACAATCTATGCCCTTACGACCCCGCTCGGGAAATCCGGCGTTGCCGTTGTGCGCGTTTCAGGCCCGGCGGCCAAGGACAGCCTGAAAGCCCTGACGGGCCTTGAAGGCCCCGAACCCCGTTTTGCTTACTTCAAGAAAATCACCCACCCCGCAACAGGGGCCGGTATTGATGAAGCGCTTGTCATCTATTTTAAGGCCCCGGCCAGTTTTACCGGCGAGGATGTGGTGGAATACCACCTCCATGGCTCGGTCGCGATTATCAATGCGCTTTTGGGCGTGCTGCAGCATCAGCCACACCACCGCCATGCAACGGCCGGTGAATTTACCCGCCGCGCCTTTGATAACGGCAAGATTGACCTGACCGAAGCTGAAGCAATCGCCGATTTGATCGATGCCGAAACCGAAGAACAGCGCTTGCAGGCTTTTACGCAGGTGAGCGGGGGTTTACGCGCCCTTTATGAAGACTGGGCCGGGCGCTTGGTGAAATCACTCGCTTATGTGGAGGCGAATATCGACTTTGTCGAGGAAGACGACACGGTTGAAGCCCTGCATAGAGCCCTGCCGCCCCTTGCTGATATTGCTGCAGCAATTGAAAACCATTTACAGGATGGGCGACGCGGCGAGCGGCTACGCCACGGGCTGCAAGTGGCTGTTGTAGGGGCTGCGAATAGCGGCAAATCAACCCTCGTAAACGCGCTTGCACAAAGAGATGTTGCGATTGTATCCGCAACCGCTGGCACCACGCGTGATGTGCTAGAAGTCCACCTCGATATTGGCGGCTACCCTGTTATTTTGCTGGATACTGCGGGTTTGCGCCCTGAGGATATACTGCAAGATGCGCAAGGACAGATCGAAGCCGAAGGGATCCGCCGCACACGCGCAAAAGCGCAAGCGGCTGATATCAAAATCCTGATGTTTGACGGGGCGGACCTCCCCGCTTTATCACCTGAAACACTCGCTTTGAAGGATGGAAACAGTCTTTTAGTAATAGGCCGCAGCAAACTGGCCCCCGAAAATGCTGCACTAGCCGTGCAAGAGGCTATTTTAACGGACGCGCAAAGCGGCGCAGGCCTGCCTGAATTGCTGCAAGCGCTCGAGAAGCAGATCAAGACCGTGCTCGGCACAAAATCATCAACACCACCACCTACCCGCACACGTTATAGTGAAGCCTTGCAAGAATGTTTGGCAGCCTTGGCGCGTGCCAAAGAACAGGCAAGCCGGGGCGAAGCGGGTGACCCCGCTTTATTTGCTGAGGATATGCGCCTTGCGGTGCGTGCCATAGGCCGCATTACGGGCCGTGTGGATGTTGAAGACCTGCTCGACATTATTTTCCGCGATTTTTGCATCGGGAAATAAGCTACACTAAACCAACATTTCAGGTTTTCATGATTCTCGGTTTTATACCCCTTTGGGTGGTGTTCGGTTTAGCGGCAGCGATACTTGGCGCAACCTGGCTTTTAATTCAGGAACATTTCAAGGCGCCCGGCTTTGCCATGGCCTACTGGAACAAGATTGTAACAGCCCTTGTAACTATGCCTTTCGCGCTTTTTATGGGCTTCCCCCAAGACCCGCTTTTTTACCTGTTTCTAACCATGAATGCGTCCCTATGGCTGATCAGTGATATTATTTTATTCGGCAATGTCGCCAAACACGGGGCAGGTGTTATCTCGCGCCTCTTGCCGCTGGCGGTGCTGGCAAGCTTTGTTCTCTGGTTTTTCTTTGACCCCGCCTTGTTGCAGCAATATCTCTCGACCCCCGTTCGTTCAGCACTGATTGTTATTGTTTTATGCGCCACTGTTTTCTTCACAACCCGTCTGAAAAAATGTGAGGTTTCGTGGAGCGCGCTGCGCTCCGTCTGGTTTGTTATTTTTGCAGCAATTATCGGCCCGATCCTGATTAAAACCATTACGCAACATACAGGGATGAAACCCCTTGAGGGCGCCTTCAGCTATGTTTTTTGTGAAGCCGTCTTTATGCTTTTTATGTGGAGCATCTATTACGCAATACGTCACCCCGTGCCCTTTGCCGCTATGATTTCCCGCCAGACTATCAAGGCAGGCCTTAGTATCGGGGCTATTTGCGGATTTTCTGTTGTACTGGGGATTGCAGGGTATTCCTATGTCGATAACCCGGCCTTTATGCCGGCAATCAAATATCTCGATTCTGTTTTTATCCTGATGTTCTACAAAATCACAGGGCGTAAAGAGACAGCTGATGTGAAAACCGGTCTTGCGGTGGTGGTGTGTGCTGCGCTGTTGATTATTCTGAAATCAGGTAACTGGAATTTTTAGCGTCGAGGGCCTAAACCATATAAGGGCCATCATCCAGCAATGTTTGGGGGGCTGCTCCACCTGAGGGGCTAAAGCTGTTGCGCCAACGCTCTATGGTGCTTCTTTGCTCTTCCGAGAGCCCTTCCATTTCAGCAAAACGCGCAGCTTCGGCGAAAGGCGTTTGGCCCACCCATTTCCTGTCGTCCAATGAAAGATCACGTGCAACCTGCGCCATCAAGATAGCGGCTCTATACGCCGAATAACCAGAGGCCGGCATAATGTAGCATTCCTCGATTGCAGGAATAATATGGTCAAGGCAAAGGCGTGGATATTCTTCACGGCTGACAAAGTTTGTAAGAGCCAGCGCTTGGGCCAGTTTTCCAGCGACAACATTCTCCGCCAGCACAGGACCATCAGCGCCACGAAAAGCGTTTTTGCGGGCCTCTTCCAGACCACGGATAATCGTTTCGACCGCGCCATTTTGCGCACCGGCATTCTGACCAAACAAGTGGGTAACCATTCCAGACACTCCCTTTTATATTTATTCTTGCTTTTATTTTTGGCGAAATTTTATTTCGTCAAATTCTCAATTTGTTTTCATATATATCAGGGAGATCATTCTCAAGCAACACAATATCGCCTTTATGATGATTTTTTTCGAGCCACTGACTGGCAGCGGCAAAGCTTGGAACCTCTATAAGCTGTTGTTTTGGCAGCATGTTTTTGCGCAAAGTAGCTACAAAACTCGGGATGCGGGAAGGCAGAACCGCCAGCACTATATCGGCCTTTTTCGCGGCATATTCGCCCAGTTTTGTATGTTCTTCGTCATGTTTTGCGCCCAGCTCGACCATCCCCGGCGTCACCAGAATGCGCCTGCTCTTGTGCTCACGGCCCAGAAAATCCAGCAGGTCCAGCGCGGCATGGAAGCCTTTCGGGTTGCTATTATAGGCATCATCAATCAACCAGCCCGCTTCGGTCTTTTTCACTTCCAGCCTGTGGCGGATCTGTGGGGTCGTGGCCAGCGCCCGCACCGCATCTTTTGGTGCAACCCCTGCCAGTACGGCAGCGGCAAAAGCCAGTGCCACATTCGCCGCATGGTGCAGGCCGAAAAGCGGCGTTGTGACCCAGTGCGTTTCACCATTATGGATCAACGACATTTCAAGCCCGTTCTTGGTCTGGGTAACCGAGCGAATTCTGATATCACCATCCTCACCGCATACAATAAAAGCACTGCGATTGCCCTCAACAAATTGCTGCGCATATTGCCGCTCGAGTACCGAGTCATGGATAATGGTTTTGCCGCCCTCTTTAATCGCCGCTTCAGCAATTTCAAATTTGGCTTTGGCGGTATCTTCCAATGTTTTGAAGCGTTCGTAATGGGCTTCGCCAATCGCTGAAATAATCGAGAGTTTGGGCGGGGTAAAGCGGCATAAACGCGCAATCGAACCAATCCCGTAAGCGCCCATTTCAACAATGAAAAACTGGTGCTGCGGCTGTAATTGCTCGCGGATAATACGGGCAATGCCCATCTCGGTGTTCACGCTGCCGGGGGTTGCCAAACTTGGTGCAACCGACCCCATAATATGCGCAAGAATATGCTTCACCGATGTTTTGCCGAAGGACCCCGTCACAGCAATAACCATCGGTTTGATTTTCTCGAGTTTCTGGACAGCCTCGCGCCGGAAACGGGCATTAATCTGGGCCTCGTAAGGGCTTAAAAGCCCGACCGAAAGCGCCAGCATAAAAGGAATTGCCTGAATGCTGATGAGTGCAGCAATAAATGTCTGGTCGAGACCGGTCAGCAGCACCGAGAGCCCGATCAACAGCACAAAAGCCACACAGAAAATACGCTTTGCGCGGTCCGTCAGCACAAGGGCTTTCTTGGCTTTTTGCAGCCGCTTGCGGTCCCGCGCCATAAAAACAAGAAATAGCACGGCAGTGAGAGAAACCGGCACAATATAAGCACCGATATTCGCCAAAAATGCGATTTTCGTCTCGAGAAAATGCTGCAGCGGGATCATTGCCAGCACCAGAATGCTGAGACGCTTGTCAAAAGCGCCATTCCGCGTAACCCAGCGCAAGAAGCGCCCCGCGTCATAATCCTCCTGCTGCAAAATATGCAGATAAGTGAGGAGCCGCTGGAAGGTGAAAATATGCAGCGTCAGGAATAGAAACAAAATCCAGATGAGTGTCATGCTTTTTCAGCCCCCTCTTTTACAAGCTGCAGCACAAAATGCCGCCCCTGTGTGAGTATCGAATAATGGTCAAGCGCTGGCGCAATGTGCAAATGTGAATTTGGCATTAACCGCGCAAAACTCTGCCCCACATCAACCGGTGTTTCGCTGTCATTCTCGCCGTAAATCAGCGTCACAGGTACCGCAATTTGCTGCGCATCCTGCGCCAGATTTTCATTCACGACTTTTATAAAAGTCCCGCGTAAAATGCCTGCATTCAAATAGTCGCGGCTGCCGTATTTTTGTCTAAGTTTTTCAATAGTTTGCTCATCTTTCGCCAGCCCCTTTAGCAGCTTGAAAAGCCGTGCGCGGCAAAAGCCTTTCAGGCGCGTAAAGAGGCTCCGTTTACGTGGCACACCGGCCGCTGCAATCAATACCAGATGCTGCAATAAATTTTTATGTGTGGCCGCGAGTTTGATGCCTACACGGCAACCAAAAGAATGCCCCACCCAGATCGTTTTTTGTTGCGGCAAACTCCCCAGAAACGCCGCCATCAGCTCCGCATAATCGCCCACCGCCCAATCTGTGCTCGGGGCAGCGCTGCTGCCGAAACCGGGAAAATCAACCACGTAATGTGTATAGTCCCCCGCCAGGCTTTCAGCGAGCGGCAAAAGCGCTGCGCCTGACTGGCCCCAGCCATGCGCCCACACCACCGCAACTTTGCCATTGCCGTGACAGGTAAAACTCATTGCTTGCCCGTTGTAATTGAAGGAGTTCATGACTATCCTTGTGAGAATAAAAGAGAAAGTTCGAAAATGACAGATAGAAAAGCGATAACGGCGAATACTCTTCTCTTCAGCATCACGATTTTTTGGGGCGCGTGGCTGCTTTTCAGCATACAGCCGATGTTCGGCAAAATGCTATTGCCGCCCCTCGGTGGCGGCCCGCAAATATGGAATGTAGCCATGCTGTTTTTCCAGTGTGCTCTCCTCATCGGCTATATGTACGCACACACGTTGAGTCATTACCTGCCCTTACGCTTCCAACCACTTATTCATTGCGCGCTCTTAATCGCGGCGGCTTTTCTATTGCCACTCTCTCTGCCCGCTGAAACCTGGTCGACACAGGAAAACGCAAATCCGGCGCTGTGGCAGCTAGGGGCAATGCTGCAAACCATCGGACCTGTTTTTATTATTCTCTCGGCAACATCGTCATTATTGCAGCATTGGTTCGCGGCCCAAACAGGGGCGGCAGGCAAAAACCCCTACACGCTCTATGCCGCGAGTAATTTAGGATGCCTATTAGCGCTACTGGCCTATCCGTTCATTATTGAACCCGCATGGGGTCTTGAGGCACAAAATATGTTTTGGGGGTGGGGCTATAAGGCACTCATCCTTTTCTTCATCATCATTGGCGTGGGCCTTTGGCGCACACCTGCAATACATACGCAGCAAAACAAGAAAAAAGTAAAATCAACAAAAACTCCCGATTGGCGCGCGTATTTGCAATGGTGCCTTCTTGCGGCCATTCCGGCGGCGCTTTTGCCTGCCGTTACAGCCTACATCACGATGGATGTCGCCGCCATTCCCCTATTCTGGATCATCCCACTAGCACTTTACCTGATCACGTTCATTATCGCCTTTTCTGCTGAAAAACAGCTGCAGGCGATTAAAACCACATCATTACACCTGCTCCTGGCTGTCCTTTTGGGCAGCATCCTTATTATCGTTGCTGGGCTTTATCAAAATCTTGTCCTTGTAGTAACTGCCCATCTGCTGATTTTCTTTTTTGCGGCACTATTCTGTCATTCTTTTTTAGCGCAGCAAAAACCGAAGCCGCTTTATCTAACAAAATTCTACTTCTTTTTGGCCCTTGGCGGCGCGTTGGGTGGCGTTTTTGTTAACTTACTTGCGCCGTTTATTTTCACATATCCATTTGAGTATCCTGTGAGCCTTTGTTTTGTGCTACTTGCTTTTGCTGCACCCCATTTTCACTGGCCCATGTTACGTTTAGGCACTTTGCAAAAGCAAAAAATCTGGGGCTTTTTAGGGGCTTTGCTGCCTGTCGGTTTTGTCGTTACGTTGGCCGTTATTTTCTTGGGTGACTACGGGAGCCCGCCTTGGAAAATGGGTGCCATATTACTTGCAGCGCTTGGCTTTATATTACTGACAAAACGGCCTGTTACACTTGCGTCCGGCGCTATTCTGCTTATCATTGTCGTTTTTATCATTCCCTTCTTGCAACATGCGCCGCATAGTAAAACGCTCTATGCAAGCCGCGACTATTTCCCCCTTAAAATGGTCAACGAAAGCGTGATACGAAAATTTCATCTTCTTATGCATGGACAAACAATTCACGGCGCACAGTTTATGGACCCGCACCGCGCAAAAATCCCCCTTACCTATTATCACCCTAATGGTCCACTTGGTGATGTTTTCGCCACCCTGCCTCCCGGCATACAAAATATCGGCGTTTTGGGACTCGGCGTTGGTAGCGTTGCCTGTCACACAGCTCCCAACCGCTCATTTGATTTTTACGAAATTGACCCAGCTATACAGGAAATTGCCGAGAACCCAGCCTATTTCACCTATCTTAGAGATTGCGGGAGCCCCTATAAAATAACCATTGGAGATGGCCGCCTTAAAATCGCTCATGCAGACAACCGTTATTACAACCTGATCCTTCTTGATGCCTATAGCTCCGACAGTATCCCTGTACACACCTTAACGCTCGAAGCCTTTAAACTTTATAGGTCAAAACTGCAAAGCGATGGCATGATTGCAATACACCTCACAAATCGCCATCTTGATTTGCGACCCGTCTTGCAAAAAATAGCTGAAAAAATGGATATGCAGGTTCGCTTTATCACACGAAACGGCGGTATGGATAGCCGCGGCGTAGGTTATTACACTAGTAGCTACGCAGTCCTCACCAACAATACTGAAATATTGCAGCATCTAAAGTCCACCGGCTGGCTGAAACTCAACTATGGTGAGAGTAACAAGACGCAAGTCTGGACTGACAATTACGCGAATATCGTGGGTTCGCTGAAGTTTATGGCGCCACAGCCCTTTACTATGACGCCGGACTGACAATAATCAGAATATAACAAGACTTTCCTCTCTATGAGACAAACATGACAATAAGAAAAAAAATTGCAGTTTTCATCGGTGGCCGCAGCCCCGAGCATGATGTGAGCGTGGTTTCAGGTCTACAGGCCTTTGCCGCGCTCGACCGCCGCAAATATGACCCGTTTATCGTTTATATCGCGCCGGACGGTGTGTGGTTTACAGGCAAGGACCTCGAGAAACGCGAAAATTACATCCCTGAAGGCCATGCGCGTGACAAACTCACCCGTGTGGTGCTGGACACAAATAACTCGCGTGACCCCTGCCTGATGCCCGAAAAACGCGGGTTATTTGCCGGTGGCCCGCTTTATTTCGACATTGCCCTGCCGGTTTTTCACGGTTTGCACGGCGAAGATGGCGCATTTCAAGGTTTGCTAGAAATGGCGAACGTGCCTTATACCGGCATGCGGCTGAAAGCCTCGGCAGTTTTCATGGATAAAGCCACAACCAAAGATGCGCTTACTTCTTGCAATATCCCGATGCTCCCTTATGTGAGCGTTACGCGCCCTGCACTCGGCTATCTGGTCGAGGAAAACTTGCTGCAGCAAAAAGTGAAAGAGATTGGTTACCCGTGCTGCGTGAAGCCAGCCAATCTCGGAAGCTCCATCGGTGTTGGCAAGGCAACAAATCTTGAAGAAGTGCGCGCGCTTCTAGCCCGCGTATTCCAGTATGACAGCAAAGCAATTATCGAGCCGTTTGTGCAGCATCTGGTCGAGTATAATGTGGCTGTGCGCAGCGAAACAGGCAAGGCTGTTACAAGCGCGATTGAACGCCCAAAAACAAGTGCTGAACTACTTGATTTTAAAGAGAAATATATGTCAGGCGGCGGCAAAAAAGGCGGGCTGAAAACACCGGCTCAATCAAGTGAAGGCATGCTCTCACTCACGCGGGATATCAACCCTGATTTACCAGCAGAACTTGCAGCGCAAATCCGTAACATTGCGGTCACTGTTTTTGACAGGCTTGATGGGAGCGGCACACCGCGCATTGATTTTGTCGGCAACAGCAAAACCGGCGAGATCTGGTTCAACGAACTGAACCCGTGCCCTGGCTCACTTGCTTATTTCCTGTGGGAACGTGCCGAGCATCCTTTACTCTTTACAGAGCTGCTCACAAAGCTTATTGAAGAAGCCGAATATCACCATGGCAGAAAGCAGATACCGGCTGATCCTGTGCCGCAAGATGCCAGATTATTGAAGCGTAAAAACTAGAGATGAATATACAAACAGCCAGCGAAACGCCGATCCCGCCACGCTTTGGCGCGCTACTTAAGCCATTGAATTATAATATAATTCCGTTTGATGAAGCCGCGCCTGAAAGAGACGAGCCGCTTGTTGATGCGCTTGCCATGGGTTTTGCAGGCGAGAGTTTTTACGGCCGTGATGATGGCTTTAACGCGCCTTATTACACACGTTTTGCCGACGCTTACGATACTGTTTATATCCGCAAAGGTGTCGCGATGCGTTTGTTGCGCGTGAATGAAAGCCTCGCAAAAGCAGGGCTTGAACTTTACCTGCTTGATGGCCACCGCCCGATCAGCGTGCAGCAAAATCTGTGGGACCATTTCACCAAAGTCGCGAATGAAAAAATGCCTGACGCTTCAGCAGAAGAAAAACTGGAATATGTGAGCTTCCATGTTTCAAGCCCGACAAGGTTTGATAAAAATGATTTCACAACATGGCCAATTCACTCGACAGGCGGCGCGATTGACCTGACCTTGAAACGCAAAAACAGCAATGAATTGCTGCCTATGGGCGGTATTTTCGATGAATCCGGCCCGCCAGCCAAAGCCTGTTTTTACGAAGATATTGCAGAAGGCCAACGCACGGATGGTGATATTGCTGCCTTGAAAAACCGCCGGATTTTGTACCACGCCATGCGTGAAGCAGGCTTTACGAACAACTACAACGAGTGGTGGCATTTCGACTATGGCACACAGCGCTGGGCCAATGTGAAGCAAATAGAAACAGGGCTTCCAGTGAAAGCCCTGTACCCGACAATCGAACTAAAATAATTTTATTACGGCGCTGTAGGCGTAATAGGTGTTACTGTAACGCGATCTGCAACGGGGTTATCATCTGTGCAGGTGAAACCGCTGCCCACAACAACATCTCTGCCGCATTGTAACCCCTCTGGCTGGTGTCCATAAGGTACGGCATCAGGGTCCGGCCGCTCTTCTGCAATAGAAAGCCTGTCAATTTCACATTCACCACGTAGCCCGCAATAGCCGGGGGAAAGGCTCACATAATATTCCTGCCCGCTAACGTTGAACGCAAGCGTCTGCGCTTCTGTAAGACCTAGCATAACGCGGCGATTGACGCCCGGAATGCCTTCAACAAAAACATCGGAAGTATTTCTGGAGACGCCGACAATCTGGATATTGTTAACCCATGCTGGGTTCTCGATTGCAACACGCGCGGGCGCTGTCTCCACACGGTATTCAGGGAAGCGGGGGCGCGCATCTTCTGTGTCCGGGTATTCGGCACGCGCAGGCGAATTTACAGTTTCATCTGGTTGTGGCGTGCATGCAGCAGCGAATCCGGCGGCAAGCAAACAAGCGGCTAAAGCTCTTTTCATTATTGATCTCCTCTATTTTTCTTGATGAAGCCAAGTTTATAGTTCCTTGCTACACCCACTAGCAAGCTTATGTCAAGAATAAATGTATTAAGGAAATAAAATTACCTAGATAGGTTTATCGAGGATAACGATGCCGTCTTCATCAGCATAAAGATAATCCCCGGGATGCACCGGAATAGAGCCAACTTTCACCGTCACATCACGTGTGCCCTGACCCTGCTTATTGGTTTTTTGCGGGCAGGTGCCTAGGGCTTTCACCGCAATATCAATCATCGCGATTTCATGGATATCACGTACCGCTGCCAGCACCACAATGCCTGACCAGTTATTCAGCGCGGCTTTTGCGGCTAATTGTCCGCCCAGCATCGAACGGTTTAATGACCCGCCCCCGTCAACCACCAGCACACGGCCATTGCCCTTTTCCTCGAGCGCAGCATGGACAAGCGAGTTATCCTCGAACGCTTTGATGGTCGTGACGGGGCCGTGGAAAATACGGCGGCGCCCATAATCGCGAAACGCGATATCGATGATTTTTGCGTCAGGGCGCGCATCACAAATATCAGCCGTATGAAAGTTTTTCATCCCTCAATTGTAGCACGTGCCCGATAAAGAAAAAGCTTAAGGTTAGCGTGGTGTTACTTCGAAATAGCCGATACCCGCCTCGGTAATATCAACCCCTGTCAGGTCTTCATCGTCATAAGCCCCCGCACCAGCTTCAACAAGACCCGGGGGGAAGTCGTTTGTTGTCAGATCTTCATCAAGCGATTGGAATGTATTGCGGAGTTTACTCATAAAATTGGCTCTTCCCTGTTTCTCTATTTCTAGCGGAATACGCTCTTGAAAATCAAGTTTTTTAAGGGTTTTCGCGTTCAAGCCAGCCATTCAACGCCGCAAAAAACGCCCCTGTTTTCGCCATATAATCTTCAATGACCTTTTTGTCGCTCAGCCAGCCCCATGCATAGGGGGCCTGCTCGTCAGGCTCATAGAGTTTTTTAATGCGGAAGCACGGCATATTTGCTGCGCCGAATTCCGAGAAGGGCAGATTGTATTTTTGTGCGAAATTCTTGTTCCATGACGGGTCAAGCACGAACCAGTTTCCGTCATCCATCATAATCTCGGGATAGAAATGAGTGAAAAGAACGCTTGTATCAAGCAACGCTAGAACATCCGCAGGGTATGGCCCGTCGTGCCAGTCTATTTCGCCCACACGGGCCCGCACTGTATACCCTAAAGTGGTGAGTAATCTGATGAGCTCCGTACCTTTAAAATAGCAATTATCGGCTGGCTTCTCGCCCGATAATGCCACACGGTAAGGCCGGTCACGGATATCTTCGAAAATTTTTGCTGCAATCTCGTTGCGGGCAAGGGGGCGTGTCATAAAGAGAAGGATGCTGGTAAAAAAGGTAACAATCAAGCCATGACAAATTCATTTGCAGACCTAAGAGGCGTGACCGTTGCAGGATGAAGAGACATGTAACTATTATAAGCAGCATCGGCGAAAAATCGCTGTACCCCAAGATCTGCATTTTCCAAGACATTTTCGTGATATTTGCCATGACTGATAACAATCTGCCGTGTACGCAGATCTATGAAGCCGTCATAGGGGCCTGCCCCCTGATAAACTGCTGTTATATCCATGTTCTCCGCATCGGCAACGGTCCGCAATATTTCGTCATTGACCCAGTAGGAAGCCAAGACAGTATGTGCAATCCTTATAGCATTTCTTTGATCTTCTGATGCCGTTAGTAATCCCGCTTGCGCAATTTCTTGCGGAGTGGGTGGTGTAGGCAGCCCTTCGGCAAAGTCGACACCACCAAATGGGACGGTGATAAATCTTTTATCGGCAGAAAAATTCTGTAAAAAATTTTGTGTGTTCTCGCGTGCATAGCGGCGGACAGCTTCTTCTCCCAGCCCGTAGAGACGGTCCGATACAAAAATATGAATTATACCCGAGGCCTCAGCAGCATCTTCAGCCATAACGGCCAAACTGCCACATGGCGCTACTTGAAGAGTTGAAATATAGTCAACATCATGCTCGGCAGGCCGCACAACAGTAGCCGTCCCATACATACAATTGGCCAGCTTCTCTACCGCTATTGAGGCAGGCGGCAGCTCGATATTCGTCCCGTTGTTAAAAACAGTCTTCATCGCACTGAATATCTTATATATTCTAAGTTATTATGTCAATAAAATAGGGGGCAATCCGCTATTTCCGGCTGTCTTATAGCTGGAATTTGCGGTTTCCTGCAAGAATGCCTTGAAATTCCCGATACAGGTCAATTGTTCTATTGCCCACATCAGGCTCCTGCCACACACCACGGCCATGGCGCAGCGTCATCGTTACACCGCTCAGTAATTGCGAGACATGGTAGCCATGTTCGTGATTTGCGGCATCAAGCGCGGGCAAAGTATTTGCGAAGCGTGTAAACGCATCTCTGAAATCACTACGGTCACGCTCGTTCATGTTTGCGTATAGATCACCCCAGTGCCCGTCATAAACACCGTAAAGCGCGTCTTCTTCCTTGCCGCCATAAGGCGCGTGCGAATGCGGCACGCCGATATCCATCAAGCGTTTCAGTGTTCCCGCTGCGCCGTAAACATCGTTGAGCGCGCGGTAATAACCACCTGCCCCTTCATAGGCACGGCGGAAAGCAGGCAAGAATTCAAACACACTCCGCAGCGGCATGGCAGAGGTGCCATCACCCTCGGCCGCTGCACCAAAAATGCTGCGTAAACGGTCTGCTTCAACCATGGCCGCAACCGATTTCGGCTCCTCAATCGGTGCATAGCGGAAACAAGCTGTTAAATGCTTGGCCCACAGCCAGTGTCCTGCTTGCAATATTTCCTCATCGTTTTTGCCGGTCTGGTCGGGCATTATTTCATGGCGAACACTATCAAGATCTTTCTTGTTTTCCTTGAAGTAACTGCGTGCATCATGCGCCGTCACCATATATTCGCCCGTTTCGGTATTTTGCAGGAGCGCGTATTTCAGCAAGCTCGCACCCGTCGCTGCAATCCAATGGTTGCTTGTGGCGTAATCAGCGGGGCGAAAGTCGTTTTGTGATGTCGCGATAAACGCAGCATATTGCTCCGCCGCCGCATGGTCAGCTGGGTAAGTCTCCTTGTGCATACGCCACAATTCTTCAGCGGTTTCTCTTGTATGTTCCGAGCGGAATAGCAGACTGCTGGCTTTGCGCAAACGCTCTTGCTGTTTCTGCCCTTCCATTAAGGCGGCATAAAGCGCGGGGTCTTCCAGTTGAGTTTTCGCGAGGTCACTTTTTGGTTTTTCTTCATCGTACCATTTGGCGACTTTCTCGCCGTCAGACACAGCAACCAAACGCCATGGCAAGACTTCCGGATTATCAAGCCTCTCCTCGAACCCGCCATGCTGCAAATAATTGATAATCTGTTCCTTGTTCATTGGAAATCTCCCGACCCGCTTATTTTCATTATGCGGGCAAGTATGGCTTTGCAATTTTACGAAAGCAATATGGTTTTACTAGCTTTTCGCTATGTGGATAAGTTATAACCGCAACGATGGAAACGAATTTCGATGTAATCGTGGTTGGAGGCGGCCATGCGGGCTGTGAGGCGGCGCGTTGCACTTTGTGCAACAGGGAAGAATCGCCGCCGCACAATAAGGGGCCTGGAAAATGACCCAAAGCTTCGATGTTATCGTTGTCGGGGGGGGCCACGCTGGTTGCGAGGCTGCGGCGGCGTCTGCCCGTATGGGTGCGCACACGGCGTTGCTCACGCACAAACTTGATACAATCGGGGTGATGTCATGCAATCCTGCTATCGGAGGCCTTGGCAAGGGACATTTGGTGCGCGAGATAGATGCGCTTGATGGTATTATGGCGCGGGTGATTGATGAAAGCGGTATCCAGTTCCGTATGCTCAATGCCTCGAAAGGTGCGGCTGTACGGGGCCCGCGCGCGCAGGCTGACCGTAAGTTATATCGCGAGGCGATGCAGAAATTACTAGGGAGCTACCCTAACCTCACCCTCCTTGAAGGTGCGGCAGATGATGTGCTGCTGGATGATGCGGGCACAGTGCGCGGTGTAAAAACACTCGACGGGCATGAATTTGCGTGCCGCTGTATGGTACTGACAACAGGCACATTCTTGCGTGGTATTATTCACCAGGGCGAGCAGCAATGGCCTGCAGGCCGTATGGGCGAAGAGCCAACAATTGGCCTTGCGCAAACATTGGAGCGTTTGGAATTCCCGCTCGACCGTTTGAAAACAGGCACACCGGCGCGGCTTGACGGGCGTACAATTAACTGGAGCATACTGGACGAGCAAAAAGGTGACACACCACCACAGCCATTTTCCTTTTTAAATCAAGAAGTTAAAGTACCTCAAATTTCATGCTATATCACGCATACGACTGCGCGTACGCACGAAATTATCCGCGAGAACGTGAAACGCTCGCCGATGTATTCCGGTCAGATCAAATCAACAGGCCCGCGCTATTGCCCGTCCGTGGAAGATAAAATCATGCGCTTTGCAGATAAAGAACGGCACCAGATTTTCCTCGAGCCAGAGGGGTTGGATGACCCGACCGTATACCCGAACGGTATTTCAACTTCCCTGCCTGTTGAAGTGCAGGACGCGTTGATCCGCTCGATCCCCGGCCTCGAGGATGTTAAAGTTATGCAATATGGTTATGCAATCGAGTATGATTATTGCGATCCACGTGATTTGAAAAATACGCTCGAAAGCAAGCGCCTCCCCGGACTGTTTTTAGCGGGGCAAATCAACGGCACCACTGGCTACGAAGAAGCGGCAGCCCAAGGGTTGATGGCTGGCATCAATGCCGCGCTTCAGGCTAAATCGCCGGAGGGTCAAAATGTTTCACGTGAAACATCCGAGGTATTTGTTCTCGATCGCGCCGATGCCTATATTGGGGTGATGATCGATGATTTGATCTCGCGCGGGGCGCCAGAGCCATACCGCATGTTCACCAGCCGTGCCGAGTACCGCCTCCGCCTGCGGGCCGATAATGCGGACCAACGTCTGACCAATAAGGGAATTGCCATTGGATGTGTAGGGTCTGAGCGGGCCACAATATGGGGCGAAAAAGAGGCCGCCCTGATGGCTGGGCGCGCCTTGATGGAGACCTTAAAAGCCACTCCGAACGAGCTAGCCAAGCAAGGCTTGACGATCAACCAGGACGGCGTCCGCCGCTCGGCTTTTGACCTGCTGCGATACCCGGATATTGAATGGAATCAATTAGCTAGTATATGGCCAGAAATGGACCAGATTGCCCCGCTTATCCGCGAGCAGATTGAAATTGATGCCGCCTATACGGGCTATATGGACCGCCACGAAGCCGACATTCAGGCCTTCCGCAAGGACGAGAATTTGCGCCTCCCCGAAGGTCTCGACTATGCCCAGATCGGGAGCCTTTCCACGGAAGTTCGTACCAAGCTGGAGCGTGCCCGCCCCACCACTTTGGGGGCAGCCTCACGCATCCCCGGCGTGACCCCAGCCGCTATCATTGCCCTCCTAAGACATGTCAAAAAAGATGACAAAAAATCTGCCGCCTGATGTTTTAGAGAAGCTAAAGACCTATGAGGCCCTACTCCTCAAATGGCAAAAAACCATCAACCTTGTGGCCCCCTCGACCCTGCCTCAAGCATGGGAAAGACACTTCCTTGATTCGCTCAGGTTGGTCGATTTGATACCTCAAAACCTGACAGTCTATGACCTCGGCTCGGGGGGCGGCTTCCCCGGCATGGTGCTGGCGATTGTCAGGCCAGACCTTAAAATCTACCTGATTGAGTCGGACCAGCGGAAGTGCGCTTTCCTCCAAAATGTTTCACGTGAAACATTTTTCCCTGCAACTATCCACAATAGCCGGATCGAGGAAGCCGCAAAAATCTTGCCTCAGCCAGATCTACTCACAGCACGTGCATTAT
Source organism: Alphaproteobacteria bacterium (assembly GCA_016125135.1). Taxonomy (GTDB): domain Bacteria; phylum Pseudomonadota; class Alphaproteobacteria; order Micavibrionales; family Micavibrionaceae; genus RI-185. The sequence goes on from WGMJ01000003.1 coordinate 358,285, forward strand.
CTGCTCTGAATAACCTTGTGGAATATATGGAGATGTTCCACGCCCCACGCGGTATATTTATGAAGGGGGATAAGGTACAGGAGGAAATCGCCGAGGCCAGAAAAGCCTATAATTTCGACCTAGTCCTGCATGATAATAATATATGTGATGTAACAAACGTTTCACAGATTTCTTGACTCGAAAGCTTCATATATTGTTAATTGTTTCACATGGAACAAAACACACCCAAAATCCCCAAAATTATATCAGTTGCAAACCAAAAAGGCGGCGTTGGTAAAACAACCACAGCTGTAAACCTTGCTACCGCCTTAAGCGCGGTTGGCCAGCGGGTTTTGTTACTAGACCTTGATAGCCAAGGTAACGCTACCACTGGACTGGACATAAGACGGTCTCAAATCGAGGGCAGCGTTTATGAGGTTCTTTTCGGTGATATTTCGCCGCTGCAATCAGCCATGAAGACAAAAGTGCCGAACCTGCACGTGATTCCGTCTTCGATCCACCTTTCAGGCGCCGAGATTGAACTTGTGAGCACAGAGAACCGTGAATTCAAACTTCGCAACGCACTTCGCCAAACTATGCCATATGATTACATCATTATTGACTGCCCGCCGTCCCTCAGCCTGTTGACCCTGAACGCGTTTGTGGCTTCTGACTCAATTCTTGTCCCTTTACAGTGCGAATTCTATGCGCTGGAAGGCTTAAGCCATCTTGTGAAAACGATCGAGCGCGTCAAAACGCACTTCAACCCCGTACTCGACATACAGGGAATCGTACTGACCATGTATGACCCCAGAAACAAGCTCTCAGCACAGGTCGCCGAGGAAGTACGCAACCACTTTGGCGAGAAGGTCTACAATACGGTTATACCGCGTAATGTCAGGCTTTCCGAAGCGCCGTCCCATGGCCTGCCGGCGATTGTCTATGATATGAAATGCGCCGGTTCACAAGCGTACATCCAGCTGGCCCGCGAGGTTATAGCGCGCGAGAAAACATCCCCGAATAATGGCCCGAAAAACGACGATGTACCTTCTGTACGCGTCAACGCCGCCTAAAATAAAGAATTTCAGGAAGAGTACAGGGAGAGAAAAATGGTAAATCTGATTGACCGGACAAAACTGGCACGTGTTGTCAACACACGCACATTGGGCACCACAGACCCCTATAGCGATGAAGCTGCGATGTCTATCATAAAAATCCGCGATGTCGCCAACGCAAATGATGTGGCGCTCGACATATCGGTTGATGTTCTTGGTTGCGATATACGCTGTGACCATTGCTTTGTCTCGAATGCAAGCCTTGCCGCTGATTACAGCCATCCTTCTATTCAAAGCAAATTGAAGAAACTGCCTAAAGCATTTCGACAGGCACGCAGCTCCGCCACCGAACTAGCAGCCTATCTTCATACCAAGCTCGCAAAATCAGCAAAACAACATGAGGGGAGCGGCGTATCTTTCAGTGGTGGCGAGCCTTTACCTTATCGTGGTGGTATAAAAGCGATTGCAGAATATTTCCAAACGCAGCCCGAGCCTTTCTACGTGAATGTTGAAACACACGGTGAACTGATTGCACTTGATGAAACATATCTTGATGCATTTGAGGGGCTACAAGATACGCTCCGCTTCTATGTTTCTATCAAAGCGACAGATGATAAAAATTTCGCGCGTTTCACAGGCGCGAAACAGGGCCGCGATGACGCCTTTATTGCGCTTGAGCGATTGCTGAAGCGCGGCTTCCTCGCAACACCTGGTGGTGTAGTTCTGGATTGCTTTGAAGCGCCTGAAAATCTGAACGCAGAGGATAATGCCATTACCCGTCTACATACACGCTTGAGTGAGATTCACCCTGATTTGCCGCGCGCGATTGCCTATCACAGCGTGACAAAGGGGCAGGTACAAGCCCCACAGGAACAGGAAGCAAGGATGCGCAAAAGCGGCTACTGGGATCTTCGTCCCAAGCCTGTGCAACAAGCATTACTGGCACATTTCGCGGCACGCGGTACGCCCGTTATCATGGCGGATAACACAACAAAGGTAAAAGGCGCCGAATATCAGCGCACAGCTACGTTGCTCAAAGACATCATTGCAGACCTGCAACAAAAGGGCCGTAAAAAAACCCGCACAAGAGAACGCGCTCTCGTATGACCGCAAAAAGAAAAAACAGGAAAAGAGGCTTCTTTACACGTTTCGCGAAGAAAGTTGCGAGCTATACGGGCAAGCCCTTTGTGTTCTTTTTTGCCGTGCTGTTTATTATCATCTGGGCGGTGACAGGCCCGCTTTTTGGCTTCTCGGACACATGGCAACTGGTTGTGAATACCAGCACGACAATTATAACCTTCCTGATGGTTTTCCTGATCCAGAACACGCAAAACCGTGATACGGAAGCGTTGCAACTCAAACTCGACGAACTGATCCGCGCGACACAAGGAACGCACAATGTGCTACTGGACCTTGAAGAGCTTGAAGAAGACGAGCTTGATAAAATTCGTGACAGTTATGAAGCGATTGCCAAAACCGCACGCAAAGAATTGAAGCACGGCAAGGATGATACTGATACGCCCGAGGTAAAAATCAGGTCATGACACAAAAACCCTATAGAACAAAAACAAGCTCTGGCAAAGATGCGCTGAAAGTCGAAGTGCCCTTCAATATCCGTGCCGCAAAACCTGTTGATGTTGCCGGCTTTGAAGCCCTGAAAATTTCGGACCAGCACCCTTTTTTCTATATGCCTGAAAGCCAGATACCACGGCAATTCACAACACTAAACGCACAGGATAGTTACTTCGGGCATTTACCACGCATCTGGGCGCGCGCAACGGCCTTTAACCGTATGGTTGGTGAAACCTGCGTGCCCTTGGGCAGGTTGCCTGCAGAAGATCTGGCGCTGATGTCACAAAGCCCTATAGGGTTGAATTTCATGGCCAAGGGGCCAAAATGGAAACACGGCCATTTGCAAATTCCGCAAGAGGTTGCCATCTTTATGAACACGCTTGGCTATTTACAAGCCAACCTGCCGGACCCGCGCCTGTGGCCTGCTGTAGAAGTTGTTTTTAAAATTTCATCAGACCTTGTGAAGGCCGGAACAACCGCACAAGACCCTTTCGCCGTACAACGCAAGAAGGGACAAGGGGCCGGCTGGCATACAGATGGGGATAGTGATGAAGAGTCAAAGATACTCAAAGAAAATGGTGGTGAAATTATACGGGTTGAGAACCCGCACCCGCAATGGAATGCCCATGCCTTTTTGAAGCAGCGCATGATTGTTGATAATTTTGTGCCGACTTACTATTCGGACTCGTGGCATTTTAGTGATGTAGAAAAAATAGAGGGCCAAAGCCTCAAATTTGAAGGCTATCCGCTCCTGAATGGCTACCCGCCCCGCGAGATTATAAAACCCACCTTCTTCCCCGTTGGTACGCCCGTTAGCTTTACCAATAACAACATGCACTCACCCCGCCTCGCCGAAGCAGATGGCCAGCGTATGATCATTATTACCAGTGGCACCCTTAACTGGAGTAACCTCCGCCGTCTGCAAAAAATACACCCTGATTTGCGCTGGGAAAATTTCTCGACCGAAGCCCCGCAACAAATTCTCGTCCCGCAACGCTGGAGCATTGTATGACCGCCCAGCAAACATTACTTCTGAGCGCGGCCTATATTGCCGTTATGCTTGTTGTTTCCTGGCTCTCGAAGCTCAAGCGTGAAACGGCGAGTGATTTTCTTGTGATGAACAGGGAGCTTGGCACCTTTCGCGGGGCCTTCAGCATTGCGGCTTCATGGATCTGGGCACCTGCTGTTTTTATCTGCGCGCAAAAAGCCTACGAACAAGGCTTGCCCGGCATTTTCTGGTTTACATTGCCGAATATTCTTTGTTTCTTTGCATTTATTCCGCTTGCATTACGCGCTCGCGACCTTCTGCCGCAGGGCTATTCAATGCCTGATTACTTATACGCGCGCTTTAATAGCAAAGCGGTTCACCTTTCCTCCCTGCTTGTTTATTTCGGCTATCAGCTTGGTGCAATCGTGATAAATGCGCTGGCGGGCGGGGCACTACTCAACATGCTCACCGGCCTCTCTGTGCCGCTCTGCATTGGTTTAATGACGGGCGCAGCAATCAGCTATTCACTTATCAGTGGTTTGCGCGCTTCCGTTATCACCGATGTCGTGCAAATGGTGCTTATCCTCTTTATTGCTTTTCTGGTTGTGCCGTGGGTTTTGCATGAAGTAGGCGGGCTCGCAACATTACAAGCAGGTTTAGGCGGCAAAACGGGCGAATTTGGTAATATATTTGATCTGAAAGTAGCTTACGGCTTCGGGATCGCTGCAACAATCTCGCTTATTTCAGGGCCTGTAGCAGACCAGATGTTTTTCCAGCGGGCTTTTGCCGCGAAACGTGAGGAATTGCCGCGCATTTTTGCCTTGGGCGGGCTTGCCTTCGGCATTGTTCCAATCGTTCTTTCACTACTCGGCTTTGTTGCGGCTGCGCCCGCAATGCAAGAAACATTCAACATACAAAATACACAAATGGTCGGGCCTGAAATTGTGGCGCATTTCCTGCCCACATGGGCTTTAGCAGGTTTTGTTCTACTTGCTTTTGCAGGGCTATCTTCAACGCTCGACTCCGCTTTCGCTGCCATTAGTTCGCTGTGGGTGGTTGATGTCTACAAACGCTATATAAAACCGCAAGCTGATGACCAGAAAATGCTGCAAGTTGCACGCCTTGCCATGCTTGTGTTTGCGCTTGCCGGAACAGGTATTACACTACTCCAGCCGCAACTTCTATGGGTCTTTCTTATTTACGGGGCGCTGGCGTCTGCGATGTTCATTCCTGCTTGCTATGCCCTCTTTTCAAAGCGCATTACAGCCACTGGCCTCACCGTCGCCATTTTACTCTCGGTTCTTGGTAGTGTGCCACTCTCGATGTTTGCGAATACAACAGGTGATGTGAACCTTGTTGTACTCTCAGCCCTTGTTTCGCCCGTTATCGGGCTTCTGGTTTGCAGCGTTTCAGCGCTACTGAATAAAACACCAAAAGAATTTCACGCAATTGAAAGGTACTAGAAAATGACTGAACAAGACGCACAACAACAGAAAAACCGCCGTGGGCTTGGCCGTGGTTTGAACGCGCTTTTCGAGGATGAAGAGCACGCCTACCCGACCCCCAAAGGCATGGTCAAAGCAGGCGAAGATGCCCCCACAAACGCAGGCGCCACAGGCCCGAATGCTGGCCGCAAGGTGATTTCCATTACGCAATTAGAGCCGGGCAAATACCAGCCGCGCCGCGTGTTTGATGATGAAGCGATTGAAGAATTGGCAACATCCCTGAAGCGCCACGGCTTGCTACAGCCGATTGTTGTGCGCCCGAAGAAAGATTCCGCCGGTTACGAGATTGTTGCGGGTGAACGCCGCTGGCGCGCTGCACAGCGTGCAAAACTACACGAAGTACCGGTTATTATACGTGACCTCACAGATGCTGAAACGCTTGAGCTTTCGATCATCGAGAACTTGCAGCGTGAAGATTTGAACGCGGTTGAAGAAGCGCAAGCCCTGAAGCGCCTGATGGACGAGTTTGGCCATACGCAAGAAGCGCTTGCAGGCATTATCGGCAAGTCACGCTCTTATGTTGCAAACCTTACACGTCTTCTCTCGTTACCCGAGGACGTGCTGCGCCTGATTAACGAAGCCAAGCTAAGTGCGGGGCACGCGCGCGTGCTGGTAACAGCGGCTGACCCGTTACAACTTGCGAATGAAATTATCTTCGGTGGGCTTTCTGTCCGTCAGGCAGAGGCCCTGGGCCGTAAAGCCCCAGCCAAAAAAGGTGTGAAGCGCGCGATACGCGAACCCGCAAACAAGAACGCCGATGACAAGGATGTGAATTTGAAGGCGCTCGAGCAGCAGCTTTCACTCAATACAGGCCTGAAAGTCAGCATTGATATGAAAGACAAGGTGGCGGGTGCGCTGAATATCGAGTTTAAAAATCTCGACCAACTCGATGACATGATTAAACGCCTGATGGCACGTTAACTTATTGTGTTTATGTTATTTTTTTGTTGAAAATGACATAATAAATTAGGTAGGGTGGCTGCATGCCAAAAGCTGCGACCCGTCAATATCCGCCACAGCGCGTGAAAACAATTGAACGCATTGAAGATACACGGGCGTATATATTGGGCGAAAAACCAACGCATGATGCTATCGCCTTTTCATCACCCGATGTTGCTCAACTATGCAATGGCTTTTGCTATCTAACGCATTATCCAGTGCTAAGCCCGGAAGATGCCCGCCATGATATTCAGGCACGCTATGATCATCAAAAAAACGAACTGGTGAATTTTGTCTATCTCTCCGGTCCTGCACGTGGTGAAGCAATTGCCCTGAGACAGAAGGCTGTGCTGGGCCCGCACTTCGCCCTCGCTGCCCGCATACTGAAGCCAGCTTTCTTGCGGCAGAATTTTGCCCTTGCTTATGGTGCGCGTGGCTGGGGGATGGGTACAAAAATGCACAAGGATGATGATTATTTCTGGACTGCAACTTTTGCACTTGGCGAGGATAGGCCGGGTGTGCGCTGGCCCCAAAACCGCGGGATGGGGCAGGCACGCGCCAACCATGTTATTATTGGCGCTCCCGATTTTCTGCATGAATCTCCCTATTATGACGGCACGCGGGCTGTCATTTCAGGGCTGGGGTTAGAATAAAATGGCGCAGCAATATCCCCATCAACCTGTCACAAAAGTAGGCAGCCTTGCCGAAGCGATAGACTGTGTGAGTGGCGACAACCCTGTCTATTATGGAGCTTTGTTACAAACAAAAGGCATACGTGATCTTTGCCGCAGTTTTTCCTACACACAACACCGCCGGATCACAGATGAATTTTCTTTCTTTACCAACTATATTCAGGGGCATAGTTTTGGTGGCTTTGCGTCTTTTACAAGTGGTGCAAATAAAACAGAGTTATCCGCAGAGGCCTGCGTAATATTAAGAGGGGTCTTCCAGCGCGCCGCTGACATTATAGACCCGCGCATAACAGGTGATTACACCGTTTTCTATGATGACAAGCAGGGCAATGGTGGTGACTATCATCAGCATATTGGCGCGAAGTGGTTCGCCACACTTACCATGGGGCATGACCGCCCGGGCACAAAATACCCCGAAGGAAAGGTGCCCCCCGCTCCATTACTGGTTGCAAACCCTGCGTTCTGGCATGGCACGCCGCCCTGCATACGGGCGCGTATCTCCCTCGGATTTTTCCGCTAGTTTGTTCCGTCTTTTTTATCAAGCGCTTCATGGAGCGCGCGGCGCAGCGCCAAAGGTGCCGCAATACATCTGAAAGGTGTCGCGCCTGTACCAACGCCGTTGACTGTGACATCACCAAAATCAAGCAAACGGCCCATAATACTCTGGTCGATATTCAGACTTTCAACGCGCGATAAATTCAGCTCGAACGTCTTGCGCAATATAAACCCGTATTTTGCAATCACGCGTTTGTTGGTAATCGCAAGCTCGGTCGCGATGTATAAAAAGAACGCGTAAAGCGCAAAAGGCAGCGAGAGCAGTACAAATAAAAGCGCCTGTGGCCCCATTGGCACAAACAGCAATATTGCAAGCGCCACAATGAAGGCCGGCATCGCAAAGATAAACCAGTGCACCCGCGCCCGCGCGGCCACAATTTCATTCGGCATCAGATTTTCATCAATATAACCCATCTTTCCAGTATAAAGGCTTTTACCTGCCTTGCCAATTTGCTAGAAAAAACCATGGATTTCTCTTTTAAAAACCGCCATGGCCTTAAAATCGTCGGCATTTATGACGAAGCAAATACCGCAGCAAAAAAGGGCCTTGTTTTCCTGCAACATGGCTTTAGCGGCCATATGAACCAGCCGCATATTCTGGTGATGTGTGATTGCTTTCTGAAAGCTGGTTACGACGTTGTGCGCTTTGATTGCACACATGCGTTTGGTGACAGTGAAGGCGACCTTTCACAAGCCAACCTCACCAACCATGCGGACGACCTCGAGGATGTAATTGAATGGGCGCGCGGGCAAGACTGGTTCCGTGAACCATTTATACTCGCAGGTCACTCGCTCGGCGGCGGGTCAAACCTGCGCTATGCAAGCCGCCATCCTACACATGTCGCTGCCATGGCGCCCCTTTCCGCTGTTATTTCTTATGAGTTGATGATCGAAGCTTATAAGCGCAACAAAGCGGACGAACTAGAGGCACTGTATCGCGATGGCTTTGTGTGGAAAGAAAGCGCTACACGTGCGGGCTATCGCGGCAAAAAGACTGTGCAATATGTCGAGAACCTGAAACAACATGATTATCTATCTGCTGCAGCAAAATTCACAATGCCTGTGCTGATAGTTGTGGGGGAACATGATGACATCACTCTGCCCGAACACCAGCAAAAGCTTTACGATGCCCTGCAGGGCCCGAAAATGTACCGGATGATTGAAGGATCTGAGCATACTTTCCGCACCGAAACCGAGCTTACCCGCCTTAGCGCGGTTATGGATGAATGGCTTAACTCATTGAGAAATAATAAATAGCCCATAATTGTTATTGACATAATACATGAAAATGCTATTGTAGCCGGATGGGCAAAGACCAGATTATAAAGCCCGGGCGCAAGGGCCAGAAAGACCTTGTGAACTGGTTGCGTAAAGGCACGCAAGCAAGCGAGCTTGCGCGGCGCGTTGATGCAGAAATAGAAACGCTAGCGCCCTTTCTTGACGGATTTTCTGAACGCCTTATAGACGCAACCAGCAGGAGCGCCTACTATCACTACAGGGGCGGAAAGCAACACCTCGCTGACATCTTCAGGCTACAGGCGAACCGTGTTGGCGGCCTTGTAACTTCAACTCTGACCGTTGCATCATTTCGCGATTTCAAAGAGGCGATACGCGGCCCCGATACCCTCCCTGTAGAACAAATGCAAAAGCGCAAAACACGCGGCTTCATGCCGGCACGACATATTGGCGATGAAAAATATGTGCTTGCCTTTGGTCAGCATACTTCAAATTTCCCGCAAAAATCATATTTTAGCGGCGGCTTTCTAACGATTGACCCCGCCTATGATTTTTTACTTGAGGACCCGAACCCCGCCGCAAGAAAAATAATGGAAAATTTGCGCGCAATGGCCACCTATGGCAACCATGACTGGCTGCACCAGCTAACGCCAGAGGCTGTTATGGGGAGTATTGCAGAAGACCGCAACGGCGAGCATACAAGCATTGTCAAAGCCTGGCATAATATACATTTTCTCGATGATTGGGAGCAGATGAAGCACTATGGTGATCTCACCTACTACGAAGCATTCTTGCATACAAGCCACGCCAGAACTTTCGCTCATCTCTATGCAACACGGGCAGATTTCAGAGACAATGTGCACCAAACACAAACAGATCTTTTCATAGCGCTTGGTGAGTACACACACGCCCAGCGTGCGGCCGGAGAGCAAGAACTTGCACATAAAACACTTCACTATGTCGGCAATTACCTTTTACTTTCCCTGATGCGCTTTGTACCTATGGATCACCCTCTCATGGTAGATGCGCTTAACCAGATTCACGCGCTTGACACCGCACCTGAAAAAGCGGTTTGCATCTCAGAACAAGATGAAAAAACATACGGGCGTGAATATGCGAAAGTTCTTGAGCTTCTCCCGATACCGGAGGGCACCCCTGCAACATCACCCGAAGTTTACAAAACACTCAAACTTCGTGAGGTTGCCACCTTCTACCCCAGCATTCCAATGCTTTTGAACGAGGTATTCTGTGGCAACAGCGACACATCTTTTATACAAGAGCTTGAGAAGGTCGAGATCGAGATGATGACATGCCTTGGCCGTGACATGCAGAGGTTTCTCGAGAAATCAGCGGATAAAAAGGGGCTGGCGCTTTTCACGCGTGATATAGCCTAACGCAATATATCTATTCCGCAGGGGGAACGGTTTCCCAGGGGCAGCGCGTCACTTTCACAGAAGAGCAATATTTCAAACAGCCGCCCGTTGGTGAGAATTCTTCACAGCCGCGGAAGCAGGCCCCGCTTTGCTCATACATCATGCAGTTTTTAGCATCAGGCTTCAGGTCACAGAGCCCGTCACGGCATACTGCTTCGGTTGGCGGCACAACATCCACCATCATGCATTTGGGGCCGCCCATTTCACTCATCTTCTTTTTCCAAGCTGTAAACTCAGCTGCTTTGGCTTTGCTGATACTACCATAACTCCCCGGGCATTGACCGATTTCCAGCACGATACAGTCGCTATCCTGCTGGCAGGTACGATATTCGTCACGTGCAGCATAAGATGCAGCAGAAATAATGATGAAAAAGAAGAAAAATGCGGCTGTAGTAAATGCGCGCATTACTGGTTCATCGACTGGAAGAAGTCGCCGTTATTCTTCGTGTCTTTGAGTTTATCAACGAGGAACTCAACTGCATCGACTGTACCCATCGGATTGAGAATGCGGCGGAGAACCCACATTTTCGAGAGTGTTTCCTTGCCAACCAGCAATTCTTCCTTACGGGTGCCGGATTTCTGGATATCAATGGCCGGGAAGACACGTTTATCGGCCAGTTTACGATCAAGCACAATCTCGGAGTTACCGGTTCCTTTGAATTCTTCGAAAATAACCTCGTCCATACGCGAGCCTGTTTCAATCAGGGCTGTTGCGATGATGGTGAGCGAGCCACCTTGCTCGATATTACGTGCAGCACCAAAGAAACGCTTCGGACGCTGGAGGGCGTTAGCGTCCACACCACCGGTGAGAACCTTACCGGATGACGGCACAACAGTATTGTAGGCACGCGCTAGACGTGTAATTGAATCGAGTAGAATAATAACATCGCGTTTGTGTTCAACCAAACGCTTGGCTTTTTCCATGACCATTTCAGCCACCTGTACGTGACGCACAGCCGGCTCGTCGAATGTTGATGAAATCACTTCACCACGCACAGAGCGGGCCATATCGGTCACCTCTTCAGGGCGCTCATCGATGAGAAGAACGATCAGGTAAGCGTCAGGGTGGTTCTGGGCAATGGAGTGCGCCATATTCTGCAGCATAATTGTTTTCCCAACGCGGGGCGGTGCAACAATAAGCGCACGTTGTCCGAAGCCGATTGGTGACACCAGCTCGATAACACGCTGGGTCATGTTTTTCTTGGTCGGATCCTCGAGCTCGAGGTTGATCTTGCGCTCGGGATAAAGCGGCGTGAGGTTATCGAAGTTGATGCGGTGGCGCAGTTTCTCGGGCGGTTCACTGTTAATCGCGCCAACCTTCAAAAGCGCAAAATAACGCTCGTTATCTTTTGGCGCACGTACCTCGCCCTCGATCACATCGCCAGATTTCAAACCAAAGCGCTTCACCTGTGAGGGAGAGACGTAAATATCATCCGGCCCGGGGAGATAGTTCTCCTCCGGTGCGCGTAAAAACCCGAAACCATCCTGCAGCACTTCAAGCACACCATTTGCAGCAATCGGCACACCCTGCTCGGCCAGTTTTTTCAGCACAGCGAACATCATGTCCTGCTTGCGCATGACGTTGCAGTTTTCGATTTCCAGCTCTTCAGCGAAAGCAAGGAGTTCGGCGGGTGATCTTGTTTTAAGGTCTTGGAGGTTCATCAGGGATGTCATAGGGAAGATAAGGTTATTGGGGAAATATGAATTGTGCTCAATGATTTCAGCGACTTCACAAAACCAAACAGTAATTAAAGGATTTCAGTTTTTAGAGGGTCGCCCAGCAATTTCCTGTCTTTTATCGTTGTTTCGAGAAATTGTGATTGATATCCAGCATAAAGCACATTTATTATCAAAACGTCAATAGAAAACGATAAAAGCTTGCATAAAGCTCAACAGGGATTTATAAATATATTATGAAAAACAAAACGGGGCGCACAGTCCGTGCGGCTGCTAGAGCCAGTATCTTCTGGCATGGCTTTGCTGCACTTCGCACCGGCGGGCTGGGCCTTGCAACCCAGTTCGACGAAGTCTCTATTCCGTTTATCAATAACGCCATTCTCGATGACTGGCTGAACCTTGAAAGCCTCAGTCTGTCCGATGATGCAGTCCCGCAATTTGTCAGTTGGCTGAACGAGACGGTCCCCCTCATTTCTGTACCCCCCGATGCAATTGCTCCGTTTTTTTACGCGTGGTGCCTATACAATATTGGCGCAACAGCCGGATCACTTGGTCTTCTCAACAAGAGCAAGAACGCATCACCTGCATCTGAGCCGGTGCCCGCAAAAAACTGATAGCTTTAATGGCCGAATAGATTATCGATGACAGGAATATCCTCGACGAGGATTTCTTCATTGCGCAACTTCACTTCACCATTTTCAGTGACGCTTATTTGCGAGCGGTAAAGTGACTCGTGAAAAAGAATTGTTGCTTCACATGTAAAGCTGCCATCAGCTTGTGCTTGTGGTTTGATGGTTTGCAACATCATGGAGAGCGCACGGCGTGCATTCGGTGGCGGCTCTTCGCGCCACTTGATATCATCAACCGATTCAACAATTTCAAAGCGGCCATGCTGGCCTGACACAAAGGTCAGGAAAAACCTGATATAATCAGCAATTGTGCCATCATGCAGCATCAACGGCACAGAACTATTCAGTGCATAGATAGGCGCGTTGGTGCCATCAAGAATATAATAAACATTATGATATTCGATTGCGAAACGATGCGGCGCCGGGTATTGCTCGGGGTCGGAAACATCATGCAAAAAAGCCCCCGGATAAAACGGGATCTCGCAACGATGCACGACCGGTTTTTGAAAGGGGTTTCCATCAAGCAACTTTGTCACGTTGTCCACGACGTTCGACGCTTCTTTGTCTTTGAGTTTTTCGTAGCTACCTTGATACATGGGAACTATTAATACCACGAAGCATATGTAATGCGAAACCGTTTTTGAAGGAACGTCCGTTTCAAATATGTCATGTGCGGGACTCGCGGGATAACCCTATGAATTACAGACTGATGACTCTGTTCATAGTTTCTCCCCACAATTCTTTCTTAATACTTTTTTAACTTATACAGGCGGGATAGTTTTTCCAAACCGCACTATGGAATGTGTATGATAAAAACACGGTTCTTTATTTCAAAGGGGGACTCACGTTGTATAGTTTTGTGCATAAATTTCTGACAGAAAAATATACACAAACCCACAGCCCCTATAACTACAATAACCTATACTAAATATATATTTTCTTTTTTGTCTTTCTTCGTTACAGCTTCTTTCCATGAAGCCCTTACTCTGTGTTTTAACCACGAAAGAACCCCTCGCTATACCACCTGTCTGGCTGATGCGTCAGGCGGGCCGCTACATGCCCGTATACAGGGCTCTGCGTGAAAAGGTAGGTAGCTTCTGGGGCATGGCATTCAACCCCGCCCACGCCGCGGAAATCACGCTGCAGCCCATACGCGCATTCCAGATGGACGCTGCCATTCTGTTTTCTGACATTCTGACCATTCCGCATGCGATGGGTTGTACGGTCGAATTTAAAGCAGGAGAGGGGCCTGAAGTTGAAAAATATGTTTCAGGCCAGACTTTACTGAGCGCGGCAGACCAGAATTTCTGCGAAACGCTTGAACCTGTGTTTGAAGCGATGCGCGAAACACGGCGTAAACTTGCAGCCGAGAAATTCGATAATGTCGCGCTCATCGGCTTTTCAGGGGCGCCATGGACATTGGCCTGCTACATGCTTTGCGGCAATGGGCACGACAAGAATTTTACCGCTGCACAGAATTTTGCGAAAAACCACCCGCAAGAATTTACTGCGTTAATCGACAAACTCACAGACGCAGTGATCTGGTATCTGAAAGAGCAAATCAAAGCCGGGGCGGAAGCTGTGCAGCTTTTTGACAGCTGGGCGGGGATTGTTCCACGTGAATCCTTTAACGCCTATATCACAACACCTGCACAAAAAATTGTTGCGAGCCTGAAGGCCGAATTTCCGGAGGTGCCTGTCATCGGGTTTCCACGCGGGGCGGCCACAAATTATGAAGCCTATGCAAGGACAACAAAAGTTGACGGGCTTGGTGTTGATGAAAGTGCAGATATTACAAAACTTGATGTTTCCTGTGTATTACAGGGCAATTTAAGCCCTGAAGTTTTACTGGGTGATGAAGCTGTGCAGGATAAAAAAATAAAGGAAATACTGGAGAAAATGCGGGGCCGGCCCTATATTTTCAACCTCGGGCACGGCGTTATCAAGGAAACAGACGAAGCGCGCGTGCAAAGACTGGTTGATACAGTAAGGCAAAAATTATGAGCAAAACAGCTGTTGTTCTTCTTAATCTCGGTGGGCCTGATTCAAAAGAGGCGATAGCCCCCTTCCTGAAGAATTTCTTCATGGATAAAAACATTGTGCGTTTGCCGTTGCCATTTCGCTTTATGCTTTCACGCCTCATCGCCTGGCGGCGTTCGCGTAAAGAAGCGGGAAACTCTTATGCGGCGCTGGGGAATAAATCACCGCTGCTGGAAAATTCAGAGGCGCAAGCAAAAGCACTTGAAGCCGCGCTTAACGGTGGTGGCACAGGGCAGGATTATAAATGCTTTATTGCTATGCGTTATTGGCACCCGTTCTCAAGCGAAACCGCAAAACTGGTGCAGGATTATGCGCCCGACCGCGTTATTTTACTGCCCCTTTACCCGCAATATTCAACGACCACAACGCGCTCATCCTTTCAGGAATGGGTCAAAACAAACATCACACAAAACACATCACTGATTTGTTGTTATCCGTTTGATGACGGGTTTATCACAGCGTCTGTTGAAAACATCAAACGCATTTACGAGAGTGCACAAAAAGACGGGCACGAAAATATCCGCGTTCTGTTTTCTGCGCATGGCCTGCCTGAAAGTATCATCAAGGACGGTGACCCGTACCAATGGCAGTGCGAAGAGTCTGCACGTAAAATTGTGCAAGCGCTCGAAGATTATAATGGGGGGCCTCGCCTCGATTGGCAAGTTTGTTACCAGTCACGCGTGGGCGCACAAAAATGGATTGGCCCGTCAACTGAAGAAGCGCTCGAAAAAGCAGCGCATGACAAAGTATCCGTTGTTATTTATCCGCACGCCTTCGTGAGCGAACATGTAGAAACGCTTGTTGAGATTGAAGAAGAATACCGCGAAATAGCTGAAAAAATGGGGATTCACGGCTTTTACCGTGTGCCGACCGTGATGACACACCCCGCTTTTATTGAAGGTTTGCGACGCCTTGTGAAAAAACACGAGAAAGAGATTGGAACAATTCTGCCGCCTACGGGTTATGCATTATGCCCACCACATTTCAGACGTTGCGCTTGCCGCGATAACTTGGTACAGGGGTTAGTATGACTTTATTTGGCAAAATCGTGCCGCACAAGCGCTGGGCCAAATGGCTTTTGCTTCTTGTTTTGATGACGGCACTCGGTTTAAGCGGAACGGGTTATCTGCTCGATCTGCAAAAATTTCTCTCGCAGGATTATCTGACGCTCGAGTTTGGCGCGGAGACAAAAATCACTGCCTGGATGGCACTCAAAACACTTCTTGCTGTGATTGTTGTATTCTGGTGTGCGCAGGCGCTCAACGAATTTATCGATAAGCGCCTCAATAACATGGTGACGATGAAGCCGCAAAGCCGCGTGTTGTTTGGCAAGGCTTCGCAAATTGCAGTTTATGGTGTTGCGGCGATTACAGGCCTGAATCTACTCGGCATCAGCCTGACATCACTCGCGTTTCTCGGCGGTGCTGTTGGTATTGGCCTTGGTTTTGGCTTGCAGAAAATCGCGTCCAATTTCATTTCCGGCTTTATTCTCCTTTTTGAAAATTCCGTCGGGATTGATGATGTTATTCAAATCGAAGAAGGGACCGTTGGTGTCGTGAAGCGCATCCGCGCGCGCTTCACCCTTGTTGAAGGGTATGACGGGCGCGAAATTATGGTGCCGAACGAAGAATTTATTGCAAGCCGCGTGACGAACCTGACCTATAGTTCGAAACGTGCACGGCTGCAGCTGAATGTGGGTGTTTCCTATGATAGTGATCTGGCGCTTGTCAAAACGCTTCTCATGGAATCCATTACCTCATGCGAGTTGGTTGCAACCGACCCTGCTCCTGCCGTGTTTCTTGTCGAGTTTGCCGACAACTCGGTGAATTTCGTGCTTTATTTCTGGGTGCCAGACCGCACAAAGGCCTATCTGAACGTGAAAGATGAAGTCTTGATGAATGTCTGGAACCGCTTCAAGGCGCATAATATCGAGATTCCGTTCCCGCAGCGGACTGTGCGCGTGGTGACTGATGAAGCACTGACAAAAGAGGATCTTGTAAAAGCAGGGGCTGTTGGCGGTGCTTGAGGCGCTTCATCTTTATTACCCGTGGCTCCGTGCGCTCCATATTATTTCCGTGATCGCGTGGATGGCCGGTATGCTTTATTTGCCGCGCCTGTTTGCATACCACGCCGAAGCTGCGAAGGGGTCTGATAAAAGTGAAACCTTCAAGGTGATGGAGCGCAAGCTTCTTAAAATTATTATTAACCCTGCAATGATCTCTACATTTCTGTTCGGGATATTGATGGTCGTGGCAAACCCCGCAATGTTGCAGCAAGGCTGGCTGCACGGTAAATTGCCGCTGGTGTTATTGCTGGCGGGTATGCATGGAATGTTTGCGAAATGGCGCAAAATTTTCGAGCGCGATGAAAATACACGCTCGGCTAAATTCTATAAAATCTGGAACGAAGTGCCCGCCGTGCTGATGATTATTATTGTCATTCTTGCGGTTGTGAAACCGTTTTAAGCAGCGTCCATAAGTATAGGCTTACAAAATAGAAAAGATAGACTTCCTCGACTTCCTTGGGGCGCTCGAATTGTAGCGGCAGAATGGCTCCCATATGTTTGGCAAAATGGAAGAAGATCACGAAAACAGCAATCAACCAGAAACTGGCGGGCGGGCGGATGCGCTCGAGTAGTTTGGGGTAACGCAAGCTAAAACGCGGGCCGAGTGGTAGTAATAATGCACCGCCAACAACACCCAGAAACAGGATGAGTCGCGGGATCTGGTCGAACAATGCCGAAGTGTTGTGCAGGTTGGTTTCGTTCTGGTTATTAACACCAGCCCAGAATTCCGGTGTGTGCCACTCGAAAATATGCTGGCCCCAGCTGAGCTCTTCGCCACATGTGTAGAAACAGCCCAAGAACGCAAGCAAGAACCAGATAAAGAGCGGCTTATCACCTTGCTTGTGTGAAAGCATCATGCCTTTAGCGGCAAAAAGAATACCCCCCAGCAAAAGCAGAGCTTCAAAAGTTTCATGCGGGCCGCCTTCGTTATGGAAGGCTGCTATATGCGTTTGTGGCACGAGCAACTCAATCGCAATTTGTGCGATAAAAAGTAGGATTGGCAGGGCGTAAAGGAAAAACCACATAGGGCGAGACTATGCTATTGCAGCGCGCGCTTCAAGCTTTCCAGATAGGCACGGGCTTTTAAGGGGCGGCCCTGCAGATTCATATGGTAGGCAGTATCAAAGAAATAATCACGGCTCAGGCATAAATCATCAATCACAGGCGGCTTGGCGGGGGCGGTTGAGAGCGCAACAAGCGCCTGCTGCATTTCAAGAATTTTCTCTTTGTCCTTACAGAAATCTTCAGAAATAGAAACGGGCACTAGCAGCATTTTATAACCCGGCCCCGTAATTTCATGCCTCACGAAGGCCTCGTACTGCGCCAAGCCTTTTGCGTCATAGGGTTCGAACCGCGCAATATCGCGCGCATTGATACGACGGTTCGGTAGGCCCAGATGTGACACCATATCGCCATGCGCGTTAAAACCTGTGCGGAAATAAACATCTTTCGGGTGGGTTTGATGAAGTGATAGCTGGATAAGATTCAAACCTGTTTTCACGGCAAGGTTCGGCCAGCAGCCGAGCGGCATTTTTTCGAGTGTTTGTATGTTTTGCGAGAGGAACAACACATCGCAATATTCATTCGAGCGGCGGCTCGTCTTTTTTATAAACTCGTATTCAGGCGAAAGGACAATCAGATCTGTTTCTTTATTCAAATAGGGTTTGTAGAAGTCCCATAAATTCGCGTAGCCGATGCCCGCATGCACACCCAAATTGATAACGGGCCTGTTGAGCTGTTTTGACAGGGTTTCTGCCGATACAGAAAGCCCCATACTGGAGCCGCCGAGCAGCACAATACGCTTCTCACCTGCATGTTTTTCAAGCCGTTCGATATTATCAAGTGGCGCAAAGAAAAGGTTTTCCTTGTTGCGTTCCGAAAGCGGCATGGATAGCCACACAGCAACACTTGCCGCATAAAGCAGCGCTGCAACAACGATATAAAGTGCGAGCGTTACGGGCGGGCTAGAACTGGAAATAGATGAACGCATTATTCCCTCCCGCAATCAGTGAAAAAAGAACAAACACAAGCATGATATTCAGTAGTAACGCCTCAAGTGTGAGGTTGAGGTTCTTACAAAATGGTACAAGTGTGATTTTGGTGAGGCGCACATCCTTGTGCCAGATAATATCAAGCACAAACAGGATAAAGAGATAAAGAACACCAGCGCGCAAACTCTCGGGCATTGTAAAGTTTTGCGGCATAAGCGTTAAATAATGAAGCGCATCATCAAAAGAAACGCTACGGAAAAACACCCAGCCTATACCAACAATGGCCAGCATCCAGACGCGCCCCAAGACCCATTTAAGGATGCGCGGAATATGTGCGGCAACGGGTGCAAAAACACGTTCCAGCACTAACGCTACGCCATGCATAAAGCCCCAGAACAGGAAGGTCCAGTTTGCGCCGTGCCATAGACCGCTGAGCGTAAAGGTGACGATGAGATTGCGGATTGTTTTCGCTTCACCGCCACGTGAGCCGCCTAAAGGGATATACACATAGTCTTTAAAGAAAGTGCTGAGCGATATATGCCAGCGGTGCCAGAATTCGCGCAAGCTCCCTGCCAGATAAGGGGTTTCGAAGTTTGTCATCAGGCGGAAGCCCATAATGCAGGCCACACCAATGGCAATGGTCGAGTAGCCGCAAAAATCAGCGTAAATTTGTCCTGCAAAATAAAGCATCCCGAGGAAAAGCACACTGCCTTTTTGTGTTTCGTAACTTGCAAAAATTTCATCGGTTAAGGGCGCAAGATGGTCGGCAATCACAGCTTTGAGAAACAACCCGAAAATGATAAGGCGTATGCCCTGCACAAAATTTTCAAGTGTGTAGTTTTGCACGCTATCGAACTGCGGCAAGAGCGCCCGCGCGCGTTCAATAGGCCCTGCAACTAGCTGCGGGAAAAAGGCAATATAGGTGGCATAACGCAGTAAATGCGGGCTTGGCGGCATTTTCTTAAAATAAACATCAAGCGTGTAGGTCAGGCTCTGGAATGTATAAAAAGAAATGCCGACAGGCAGCAAAATATGCAGCGTTGGCCATGAGGCCTGCACGCCAAGTGCGGTGAGGAGATGTTGTAACTCAGCGGAAAAGAAATTCATATATTTGAAGAAACACAACACACCCATACTGGCGATGACAGAAAACCACATGGCGGTTTTACGTTTTATGCCTGTGCTTTCATGAATAACGCGTGCGCTCAAGTAGCTTGTGAGCGTTACAAAAATAATAAGACCTAAAAAGCGCCAGTCCCATGCGCCGTAGAAATAATAGCTGGCTGCCAGCAGGGTAATGTTTTGAAAGGTAAGTGATTTAACGGTGCGGCTATTCAGAAACAGCGCGAGCGCCACCACGCAAAAGAAAACCCAGAAAATGCCGGCTGTAAATAACATGGGCTATAGCGTAATCCCGAAAAATTTCAGCACCCAGACCATCGCAAGGTAAAGCGCTGCGGTGAGTACGCAGCAAAGCCCCAGCGCAGGGTAAAAATGCATGCCGCTGCGTAGTAATGCGGGCAATACAAGGAACATGGGAAGGGAAGGCAGTACGTACCAGAAAGTTGCTTCGGCATGCGCGGCAATGCGGGGCGCGTCTTTCGTTTCATGCCAGAGCCAGATCATCCCGAGGATGGAGATAACAGGCAATGACGCAATCAACGCGCCCAAGGCGGGCGAACGTTTCGCGGTTTCAGAAATAAGAGCAACTAACAGGCCCGATATGGCGGCCTTTAACGCGGCGAATAACATGCCCTTAGGTTATTCTACCGTCACGGACTTCGCAAGATTACGTGTAATCAGGCAGTCTTCTTTTGCAGATAAGCTATGACCCATGCGGGGTCACTATCGCTTGGGAAAATCGGATAATGAACCGCTGCGATTTTTCCGTCTTCAACAATAAGCGTCAGGCGTTTGAGCAATGTTATGCCCGCAGCAACAAAAACAGGTAAATTTAGTGCTTTTTGAAATAAAAAATCCTTATCGCTGAGAACAGGAAACGGCAAATGCAGCCGCTCGACCATTTCCTGCTGATAGTCGGTTGTCTGGACGCTAAGGCCCACAACATCGGCGTTCAGGTCCTTTAGTTCTTTATAGTGGTCACGGAATGCACAGCTTTGCGGCGTGCAGCCGCGTGCACCGGGGATCTGGTCCCAGCCTTCGGGCAAGGGCACATCGGGTCGTCCTGTCATGGGGTAGCAGTAAATAACCAGATTTTTTGCGTGTGTGCGTAGGTTAACCATGTCGCCCGCTGTGGAGGCAAGTTGAATGTCGGGGAGTGCCATGCCCACAAGGTGGTTGGCTGCACCATCATCTATCGGGCGGGGCAAGTCATCGGGTGTTTTGGAGAGGTCCTGCATAAGCAGATTCTACTCCACCGTCACAGACTTTGCAAGGTTGCGGGGTTGGTCAACATCCGTGCCTTTAATAACGGCTGTATGGTAGGCTAGCAGCTGCACGGGGATAGCGTAGAGGATCGGCGCCACGAAATCATGCACATGAGGCAACGTCACAGCCCAGCGTGCGGATGATTTCAGCCTTGTGCCGCCTTCAGTATCGGTAATCAGTAATATTTGTCCGCCCCGCGCTGCGGTTTCCTGAATATTCGAGGCGGTTTTCTCGAACAGATTATCATGCGGAGCCAGCACAACAACGGGCACAGTATCATCAATAAGCGCAATCGGGCCGTGCTTCATTTCGCCGGCCGCGTAACCCTCAGCGTGGATATAGGAAATTTCTTTCAGTTTCAGCGCGCCTTCAAGGGCGAGCGGGTAAAGTGTGCCGCGGCCAAGATAAAGCACATCACGCGCTTCGGCGATATCATGCGCGATTTTCTTGATGTTGCTGCCATGCCCGAGAATATCGGCAGCAACTTTGGGGAGACCACGCAGGGCCTCAACTTTTTTCGCAAGTTTTGCACCGTCACATAATTTCTTGGCTTGGGCCGCGCCGAGCGCAATACAGGCCAGCGTTGTGAGTTGTGTCGTAAAGGCTTTTGTGGAGGCGACGCCGATCTCTGGTCCTGCGAGCGTATGCACAACAAAGTCACTCTCGCGCTCGATTGTGCTTTCGATTGTATTCACAATCGAAAGGATCTTTTGCCCCTGGCGCTTGCAGTAACGCAAGGCTTCAAGTGTATCGAGTGTTTCACCGGATTGGGACACGAACACAGCCACGCCACCTTCTGGCATTGGTGCTTCGCGGTAACGGAATTCAGAGGCGATATCAACCTCGCATGAAATGCGCGCGGTTTGCTCGAGCCAGTATTTGGCAACCATACAGGCTAAATAAGCAGTGCCACAGGCAACAAGCGTCACGCGCGGCGCTTTCACAAGCGCTTCAATAATTTCAGGGCTGATGCTGATATTCCCAGTTGCGGGGTTGATGAGTGTATTCAGCGTATCAGCAATAACGCTGGGCTGTTCGTAAATTTCTTTCAGCATGAAATGCTTGTATTCGCCCTTGTCGGTGGTGGTGCCGCTTTGTGCGGTCATACGGATGGGGCGTTGCACAGGCTTGTTATCATTCGTGTAAATATTCGCGCCCTCATGGGTGATGACAACGCGGTCACCATCTTCAAGGAAGGTGATTTTGCGTGTTAAGGGCGCAAGTGCGTATGAGTCAGAGGCGAGGAACATTTCCCCTTCACCGTAACCCACAGCCAAAGGCGTACCCTGACGCACGCCGATCAGCATATTATTTTCACCTGCGAATAAAAGGACAACCGCGTAAGCACCTTCAAGCTTGTTAAAGGTAGATGTTGCGGCTTCCTGCGGGCTTTGGCCTTGCGTCAAATAATGCGTGACAAGATGCGCAATGACTTCTGTATCAGTATCGGTTTCAAACCGCACTTGGTGTTGTTGCAGTTCTTCCTTGAGTGCCGCGTAATTCTCAACAATGCCATTATGAACAACCGCGACTTTTTCTGTGGCGTGCGGGTGCGCGTTTTTCTCGGAAGGGCCACCATGTGTTGCCCAGCGTGTATGGCCAATACCGGCGGTGCCTGAAAGTGGCTCCTGCTTGATACGGTTTTCCAGGTTAACGAGCTTGCCTTCGGCGCGGCGGCGCTCGATTTTACCGTCGACTAGCGTGGCAATGCCCGCGGAATCGTATCCGCGATATTCAAGCCTGCGAAGGCCCTCAACCAGATTTTGGGCAACATGATCCTTGCCGAGAATTCCTACAATTCCGCACATGCTATTTCTTCTTCCAGTTTTCTTTAGTTGTTTGTTTCTCGCGCGCAATCGCCAGCGCGTCTTTCGGCACTGTTTCGGTGATTGTACTGCCTGCTGCAAGGTACGCGTTATCTTCAACAGTCACAGGCGCAACAAGGTTAACGTTACAACCCACCATCACATCTTTACCGATAATGGTTTTATGTTTGTTTTTACCGTCGTAATTCACAGTGACAGCGCCGCAACCGAAATTTGTATTCGCGCCGATTTCCGCGTCACCGACATAGGCAAGGTGCGAAACCTTCACACCCTTCTCGAGTTTTGAATTTTTAATTTCAACAAAGTTACCAATCTTGGCATCAGCGCCAATTTCAGCGCCCGGGCGCAGCCTCACAAACGGACCGACCGTTGCATTCGCTTTAATATGTGCGCCTTCAATATGCGAGAAGGCTTTTAAAATAACATTTTCTTCAATTACTACACCTGCACCAAAAACAACATGCTGGCCAATAACCGCATCTGCCGCAATTTTTGTATCATGTGCGAAATAAACCGTGTTCGGGTCTTGCAAGGTTACGCCGTTTTGCATCATTTCAAGGCGTTTTAAATGCTGCCACGCAAGTTCCATCTCTGCCAGTTGTGCGCGGTCGTTCACGCCGCGGAGTTCGTAATAATCACCGCGTGTTACGCCGCATTGTTCACCTTCAGCCTGCATGATGGGCGGCAAATCTGTGACGTAAAACTCTGCTTTCGCGTTTTCATTTTTAATTTGCGCAAGGCGGTCCATCAGCTTCTCGAAGCGGTAAACCGCTAAACCGCTATTGCAGATACGCACGGCGCGTTGCTCGGCGCTCGCGTCCTTCTCTTCAATAATTTCCTTTAACGTACCGTCACCATTTTGAAAGATACGGCCATAACCTGTTGGCTCGGGCGGTACGAAGGCCAGTATTGTTGCTGCAACATCAAAAGCACGGTGATGTGTTACCAGCGCGTTTAATGTATGCGTGCTGACAAGCGGTGTATCGCCGTAAATCATCAGGACGTCACCTGTAAAATCATCAGGGAGTGCGCGTGTGCCGCATTTCAGCGCGTCGGCCGTCCCCATGGCTTGCGGCTGCACAGTCGAGAAATGGGGCTTTGCCGTTTCTGCAACTTCATCTTGTGAGGGCGCACGAACAACCACAATATGCGAGGGCTTCAGGCCTTCGGCAGCCTTGATAACATGTTTGATCATCGGTAGGCCTGCAATTTCATGCATGACCTTGGGCTTTGCGGATTTCATGCGCGTGCCTTGACCGGCGGCCAGAATAACAACAGCGAGGTTTCTTTTGCTCATCACATAAGCCTAGCTGTGTTCGCAAAAACGGCAATAACAAAAAATATGACGTATTATTGCAAAGAGATCTGATAAATCAGGCAGCTTCCGCCATCTGGGCTTTCATTTGTTTTGCGGCCAGCGCATAGCCGCCATCGGCCGCGTCCACGAAATGGAAATGGTCACGGTCATAGTCAAAAATCAGGCAGGTCATCAAAGCGGCCGGCGCGGTGTGAAGTCCGTAAAATATTTTTTTTGTCCGCGCATATCTTCCAGATAGGCGCTGAGGCGCTCTTTGCTCTCGGGTGTAATATCCATTGTGATGCGGAGCGCGTTATCGAATTTTATAAAATCAGAATGGGCAACAACCTCATCCTTGTAAGTGCGGCCGTCAAACCCGCCCATTTTAAAGCCCAAACCTGTTGCTGCGCGCCCGAACGTTGTAATTGCTTGTAGGAAAAAACCATAAAGAAAACGCTTTGCATCTTTGCGCCCGTAGGTTTTTACCTTTCGCTCACCATCTAACTGGCGGTTATTATTCGAGATTGTGAGTTGTGAAGTGCTCACAGGTTTCCAGTTTTCTTTTGCGCCGCAAATCGTTGGTAGATGATTGAGTATATCGCGGAAGAGTGCACTATCGCGCGTTACATCACCGGTGCGTCCCGTCACGATCAGGCTCACATCAATACCGTTGCGGCTTTTTACAGGTTCCCAGCGACATTCAAATCCTTCAAAACTTGGCGGGTATTGTGCAAGTGAAGCCACATCAAAATGCGTGGTAGCAGCATAGTGTGTGCCGTTTTGCGGGCATTTGATCCATTGTTCCGCAAGCGAGACTCCTGCACCTGAAAGCGATGTTTGTGACATCAAGTCAGTTGTTGCGACTTTCGCAATGCGGATATCCCCCCCAGCCTTGCGCGAGGTGCCAACATTCACAAGGCCAACACGCATTTCGAGATCAAAGCAATCACGCACCATGTTTGCTGTGCCGTATAAAGCTGCTGCGACTTTTAATTTAAACGACGGGGGAATAAGAAATGTTGCGCCGTCACCACCGAAAATATAACCGATTTTCGTTTTATCAACAGCATTGATGACAGCTGTAATTGCACAAGCGCTTGCAATATTCACATCCTTGTAACGCCCTTCGGAGATTGCTTTTGTAGAGCCTGCAATATCAGCAACCGCAATATACCAGTCATCAGGGACGGGCTCATGCTTTGCAATGTCGCAAAGACCTTCATCAAGTGGAACTGCAGAAAGTGTGGCGTAAAAGTCTTCGTTTGGCACGGGCGTAATTTTAGCGGATACGGTGCATAAAGAAAGTGCCGTAATCGGTTTTTACACGCACTTTGACGGGGAGTTGCAACGTGCCTTTATCGGCGGGGTTAAAATTGGCGTACCAAAGTGTCGGGATCGTTCCGTTACGCTTGCCCTGGTCTTGTATATTCATCCAGCCGCGCGCCTTTTCGTGCCATGCGCCGCCTGTGGGTGTGACCTCGATTGTGCATTCAACCGCATCACCTTCGTAAGCGGCGTATTTATCGGATTTCAGGCGGGTTTGTGCGACCGGATTAAAGCCAAGCGCAAAGCGGCGCTTGCCATCAAAAACCTCGTCTTTTACACCACATTCATTTTGCTGCGCCAGTTGTAAAATCTGGTGCAGGGTCACAGACAGCATATCAACTGTGCCGTGGCCCAGCTCTTTATCGAGTTTACGATTATCTTTTGGTTTGCCGTTTTCTTCTTCGATGAGGGAAACAAAAGTGCCGTCTTTCTTGTAGTTATAAATATGGCTCTCGGTATCCTCTTTCCATGTCGCCCATGATTTATGTTGTTCAGGGCGCGGCTTTTCTTTGGTGAGCCATCCTTTTGTCGCAAACCCGCCTGACCAGGGCACAAGTCTAGCGAGAAAGCCTTTCGTCTGTACCAGTAGTTTGACGTCGTAAAGCTTCTTCGTTTTATCAAGCTTCAAATCAAGTTCGGCAATGGCGGCGTTAATACCGCCTGCATAAAGTTCGTAAATCGCTTTTTGTGTTTCGGCCTGTGCGGGGGATGCAAATACAAAACTGCAAAGCGCAAGGAGGATAAATTTTTTCATGCTCTATCTATTCTCCAATTTGGTGAAATATCCGTTAATCGCGTTTTTCAGCGCAGCCGCCACTTTTTGCTGGTGCGCAGGGCTTGCCAGAAGATCGGCCTCCGACCGGTTCGAGAGGAAGCCTGTCTCAACAAGAACAGACGGGATATCAGCGGCTTTTAGAACAGCAAAGCCTGCGGAGCGGTGTGGGCGCTCGAGGATACGTACACTATTGCCCTTAAAGGCGTTGACCACGTTTAGCGCCAGAAAATTCGACTGATTCATTTTGTCACGCATCGCCAGATCAATCAGGATATTGGCAACATCTGCGCTCTCGTGGCTCAGATCATAACCAGCGATTACATCGGACAGGTTTTCACGCTCGGCCAGTTTGGCGGATTGTTCATCAGAAGCTTTTTCGGAAAGTGTATAAACAGATGCGCCACGCGCTTCACCATCCATTGAATCGGCGTGAATGGACACAAACAAATCTGCTTTATGTTTACGTGCGAATTTCACACGGTCACCGAGTTTGATAAATGTGTCATCACTGCGCGTCATGACCACTTTATATTTTTCTTCCTGTTCAAGCGCGCGGCGTAATTGTTTGGCAAGGGAGAGAACAATATTCTTTTCCCATACGCCGTTTTTACCTTTTGCGCCGGGGTCCTGCCCGCCATGACCGGGGTCTATAACAACAACATATTGTTTTTTCGGTGCGTTTGTAGGGGTGTCATCATAAATAGGGGATGTGTTGGCAGCGGCAGGCTCGATTGTCTGTGGTGCGATTGAAGGCTGCATTTGCCGGGGCGGCGCATGTGGTGTTGCCTGTGCAACAACACTGCCTTCAGTGCGGTAATCAATCACGATCCGTGGTGGTAATTTTCCTTCTGCCGTGTTCGCGCTCGCTAAAGAAAAATCAGAAAGCCTTTCAACCGGCGTGCGGAATTGAAATACGATTGCGCGACGCCCCGATTTATCAGGCTGTACACTGATACCTTTCAAATTTGCAGGGTAGGGCTTCTGGATCCTCGAACCCTGAATGTCGGAAAAATAGGGCAGCGAGAGGCGTGCTTCATAGCCCTGATTATCCCAGCGGAGCTGATAATCAGCTGCGGGCCCTGCCAGCTCGATAACAATCCGGCTTTTTTCTGCTCCGCCGCCGAAACGGATGCCATTCACGGCAAAACCGGCCCCAGCATGGGCTAACACACTGAAGGAAAACAGAAAAACAAGAAAAAGGGCGAGAAAACGACGCATTATTAATAAAACGTAGTATGCCAGATTGAACCCGCCTGCCAAAAATAATTTGCAATAAAGCCAAGGAATTTTGTATGGTCATTATCCATAATGACAGAAGTAGAGGCCCTCAAGAAAAAATTTAAGACTGTGCATGCACTTATGCCTGAAAAAAGGCGTGCCGAGCAGTTCGAGATTTTGCAGGCAGAAATTCTGCCGCTTCTACAGATGCAATTCCGCATGAAAGCAGAGCAGGAGCTCTTGCGCGATGTTTACAATGCCCGTGTTGAAGCCCTGCCTACAACACTTCCTTCGCGAGAGGAAATCGAAGCAAGTATATATGCTAGTCAAGAAGCAGTTGAAAATGCTGGCCGTGACAGCGTGCACTGGCAAGGGCTTGGTGCTGTCTACGAGACACACGCTAACTTTACTGAAGCGGCTATTGCCTTTTTCGAGACTGTCGAGCGTGATCTGTACTCAACCTTTGCCAGTTTCAACCAATGGAAGGCCGATCAATACGAAGCGCTGGAAAAGGCACACCGTTTGGCGCATCCCACCATTTTCTAATAGACATAACATAAAATCCAGTGAATTTTCTTGCACTTTGAGACGCGACAACTTACATTCAGTGTTGCATAAACGACACACGTGGTTTTAGCAGCGTATCAGCCAAATGGTCTGGCACATACAGTTTGCCAAGAAACAGGTTTCGCTAGCCGCGATGACGTTGAAACAAAGCGATTAACAGGATTATCAACAGGCTTTAACCGGAATTATTTTTTGTGAATCAACCTTTTAACAGATTTACTCTACAGGACTTACGCGACGGTGAAGATATTCGCGCGCGCCTGTCTTACATTCCGCTCGCCCGATGATCCTCGACTAGCTTTGGTTTTTGACGCCGCGTCGCGAATGCGAACGTAACAAAAGCTATATAAGGATTATACAAATGAAAAAGATGCTCATCGATGCAACGCACGCAGAAGAAACGCGCGTTGCCGTTATTGATAATGATTGCCGCCTGATCGAATATGATTATGAAAGCGCGGCACGCCGCCCTCTCAAAGGCAATATCTTCCTCGCTAAAGTCACCCGTGTTGAACCGTCCCTGCAGGCGGCTTTCGTGAATTTTGGTGGCAACCGCCATGGCTTCCTGCCTTTCTCTGAAATCCACCCCGATTATTTCCGCATCCCTGTTGCTGACAAGCAGGCGATTCTTGATGAACAAAAACGTGAAATGGAAGAACGCCGCGCTGCCGAAGAAGAGGAAGAGGCAGAAGAAGAAGCCCGCCTGCTTGCATTACAAGAAGCGCGTAACAAAGCCAGCGAAGAAACCGCAAATGAAGAAGAAGTAACAGAATTGAGTGGCGCTGAAGAACTTATCAGCACTGATACACCGCAGCCTGATGTTGCACCGGAAGCTTTCGAAGAGCCTGAAGAAGACGAGGCCGAGGAAGGTGAGGACGCGCAAGTGAGTGAAGAAGCCGCTGAAGAATCTGATGATGAAGATGACGGCGATGAAGATGAATCTGATGATGAACTCGTTGCTGAAGGCAATACCGAAGATGGTGATGAAGCTGTAGGTGAGGTGGCCGAAGGTGCAGAAGGGAGTACCGAAGAAGGTGCCGAGGGCGAAAATGAAGGCGAGAATAATGGGCGCCGTCGTCGCGGTGGTCGTGGTCGCTGGCGCGGCCGTGATAATCGCCGCGGTGGTGGTGGCCGTGGTGGTCGCTCGAGCTTCCATTCGCGCCGTGTAGAAATGGTTGGTGGTGATGGCGTTGAGGGTGATCAGGTTTACCGTCCGTCTTTACGCAAACATTACAAAATTCAAGAAGTGATCAAGCGCGGACAAATCATGCTTGTGCAGATTGTAAAAGAAGAGCGCGGTAATAAAGGTGCAGCTGTAACAACCTATCTTTCACTCCCTGGCCGTTACTGTGTTTTGATGCCAAACAGTCCGCGCGCCGGTGGTGTGAGCCGCAAGATTGCGAATTTCGAAGAGCGTCGCCGCATGCGCCACTTGTTGCGCGAGCTGGAAGTACCAGACGGTATGTCGACAATTGTGCGCACGGCCGGTATGTCGCGCGACAAACAGGAGATCAAGCGTGACCTTGATTACCTGATGCGGCTTTGGGATACAATCCGCGAATTGACGCTCAAATCAACTGCACCGTCCCTTGTTTATGAAGAGGGGGACCTTATCAAGAAAGCGATCCGTGATATTTACGGGCCGGAGATTGAAGAGATTATGGTGTCGGGCAAAGACGGTTATGATGAAGCGAAAAACTTCATGAAACTGTTGATGCCGTCAAATGTGAAGGACGTGAAGGACTATAAAGACGAGCGCTTGCCGCTTTTCCACAAATACAAGGTTGAAAGCCAGATTGTTGATATTTCTGAATCAACCGTGCGCTTGCGCTCAGGTGGGTATCTGGTGATTAACCCGACTGAAGCGCTTGTTTCAATTGATGTGAACTCGGGCCGCGCGACAAAAGAGCGCCATATCGAGGAAACAGCCTTGAAAACAAACCTTGAAGCAGCCAGCGAAGTTGCACGTCAATTGAAATTGCGTGACCTTGGCGGGCTTGTGGTGATCGACTTTATCGATATGGAAGATTTCCGCAATAACGGTAAGGTTGAGCGCCGCTTGCGTGATGCGCTTTCGAATGACCGCGCGCGTATTCAGGTGGGCCGTATTTCATCCTTCGGGTTGCTCGAGCTTTCACGACAGCGCTTGAACCCGAGTTTGACCGAGTCACAATTCCAGAAATGTGAATATTGTGAAGGGTCAGGGCATACACGTACCGTTGATGCCGCTGCTGTTATAGCCTTGCGTGCATTGGAAGCAGAAGCGCTGAAAAGCAGCGCGATCCGCCAGCTTGTGCTCACACTGCCTTCAGCAACAGCTGTGTATATTCTCAATCATAAAAAAGCAATGTTGACCGACATCGAGAAGCGTTTCGATTTCAAAGTGCTGATACAGGTTGATGAAGATTTCGCGCCGGATGGTTATGAGATTAATGTTTCAGCCATGAAGCAGAATGACGAGGATGACGAGGAAGGTGCATCACAGCGCCGCCCTGTGCGCCAGCCGCGTAACTACAGTAACAACGCCGAAGAGCAAGATGCAGGCGATAAAGCTGAAGAGGCGCAAGAAGCACAGCCAGCCTACGCCGGCGATGACGCTGAAGAAGATGAAGACGATGTGATGCCAGAAGATAATTCAGGCAATGTCGAGCGCGAGTTGCGTGATGGGGGCCGTGGTGGTCGCAACCGCAACCGTGGCGGCAGAAACCGGAACCGTAATAATAATCGCCGCGGGGGTCGTGGCGGTAAAGGTGGTTTCCGTGGTGACCGTGAAGGAAATAGCAACGGGAATGGTAATGGCGGTGGCGATGATTTCAGCCAGATGCTTGATGAAACCGTTTCCGACTTCCGCCCACAGCAACAAAGCCAGCAACAGGCGCAAAGCGCACCTGCGCAGGATAAGCCAAAAGTAGCTGCGAAATACTTCACATCACGCCGGAGTGCGTCAGCCAGTGTTGCAGACACACCACCACCTGTGGCTGATGAGCCAGCCCCCGCCAATGACGGCGCTGATGGCGACCCGAAGAAAAGCGGCTGGTGGAATAAAATTCTCGACTAATAATTGCGAGAAACCTTAGAAAAAGGCCCGTTCCGGGCCTTTTTTATTAACCATATTCTTTGTTGCTATAACGTTGCAAGAAAGCTAGTGTACGCACATAAATTTAAAAAAATGGAGGGAAAATGCATACAGAAGAAAAAATAAAGGCTGTGTTCTGGAGCGCAGTTGCGGTGGGGGCTTTTAGCCTTTTAGCCATGAATGGTTCGGATGAGAGTCAGGAAGCCGAGCGTGTCGCCGCACTTCAACAAATAGCTGATACAGAGTGTGATTATACGCCCGAAATTGCTGCGATGACTTTTGATGAAAAGAAAAGCTTTGATCAACAACTAGCTACCGACTGCCATGAAAGCGCCGAAATCGCTTTGTCCCGCCTCGAAGATGAAGATTATTTCCGCCCGACTGGCAGCTGGAGTCTTTTGGCGAGATGGCTCAGCCACCCTATTGACGGTGACGCCCATTTTGAAAGTGTTAGCGAAAATATAGACGCGGACGTGCAGAGATTATTGCCGCAAATGCGCGCAGCGCGGCTCGCCCGATTGGAAGAGCAGGAAGCCCTCCGTGAAGCATATGCAGAGATCCGTGCGGCCGTGGAAGCTACGACGATCCGCGGGATCGAGATGTTCAATAATGCAGAGATCCAGCTGGAGTTGCAATCACTACAGATTCACGACGGTGTTCGTGTTGGTTCATTTGGTGTTACAACAACAGATGCCGGCACAAGCTTTACGAACACATTTACCTACAACCATATCACAGGGCGTGGTACGCAACCGGAAGGCACAAGTACAACGGATTTCGAATTTTTCATCTCGGGCTACGTCTCGAGCTTCCTGAGCTCAGGCGAAACATCCCTTTCAGGGAGTGGTCGGGCACGCACCAATTATAATGGTGCTTTACGCTGCCTCAACAGGGAAGACCGTGGCGAGGCGGGTTGTACGGTTGCGGTCGCGGTGCTTGATGCGTTTAACCGCCTTGATCAACGACATTTTGATATACTTGTGCGCGATATTCGCGAGAAAACCGAAGGCGACTATGTCGAGGACCAGTATGGTTACCACACGAGAAGAAGAGATGATCATATTTCTTCTACACCAACATTCCCCGTTCTGCGTATTACGCTTTAGGAGAACTGCTTGTTAAGCGGGTAAGAAGACAGAGCCTCGTAGCGCTTGGAAGCGGCGAGACCTTTTTCTGGTACGCCACCTGACTCATATAGAAAAAATTCATCAGCCTGCCATGAGCCGCGCAATGCGCTGCGGTTCTTCTTCATAAAATCGGCAATGTCGCGTTTGTTACGTGCACGGGCGAGTGTAATATGCGGCACGTAAGGCCGTGTGCCAAAATCAAACCCGAGTGGCATAACTTTATCGGCAATTTCAGCAACCAGATTATTGAGCTTTCGTGTGCTGTGCACCGGGCAGTAAAGAATACCGCTATCTTTGTCGAACATATCAAAACCTTCCGCTTCAAGGCCAAAACTATTCACACGCACACGGGCAAGGCGTTCCTGAATGTCAGGGAGGAGGGCATCATCAACATCACCCAAGAAACGCAATGTAATATGTAGATCATCAGGCAAATGCCATTTTAGTTGCGGATATAGGGGCGCAGTTTTCGCGAGATCATTCTTGAAAGAAGGGGGGACAGCAAGGCCTGTAAAAAGCCGCATTAATAAAGGTCCAGCCCTTTTTGTGTACGGACACCAATGACCTCATCGGTTTTCCAGTCATAAAGGAAAAGTGTTTGCGGTGTTTCAGCACTTGTCATGCTGAAAGCGGCATCCATAAATTCGATGATGCGGGATTGATCCGCGAGGCCAAGGTGATAAAAATTCGGGCCGACTGTAATAGCGGGCGCGCCGTCTGCTGTGCCGCGGTCGCGGATAATATCGGCAGCATAAAACTGGCGCACATGATGCTCCATCACTTCGGGGCTGGTCATCCAGTTTTTCGGGGTCCAGTTTTTATCCGCATCCATCAACGGGTAAGGGTTTTTTCCATTGCTTTCGTAATAGGGCTGGAAATCCTGTGGGACGCCCCAAGCGGGGTCCCAGTGGGACCATTTCCAGGTGAGGGGCCATGGTTTCGGATCAGCCTGTACGGGGGCTGAAAAACCCAAGGAAAAACAAAGAGATAAAAGAAGTACCAAAATGCGCATTTTTTCAACGTTCCTTAAGGTAATTAAGATACACTAAAGGGATGGTCGGTGGAATAGGGCAGGCAATCGGGACCGCGTTAAGTGGTTTGACGGCACAGAGTAAAAAACTCGGGGTCGCTGCATCGAATATCGCCAATGCACATACCACCGGCCACCTTGATAAAGACGAACTTCCACATCCCTATATTGCACTTGAAACAGTTATCGTCGGCAGTGGCGATGGCTCTGTGCGCACATCTGTGGTTGCGCGCGACCCGGGCACGGTCGAGGCCTACGACCCTGACTCACCCTATGCCGATGAAGACGGTATGGTTGGCGCACCGAGTGTAAATATCGACGAAGAGATGATTACAACCCTGCAGGCCGCACAGGCTTATAAAGCGAACGCTGCGCTGATAAGAACAGCGAAAGAAATGCAGGAAGAATTGCGCGAAGCAATTAACGTCAAAGCTTAAAGCACGTATCTATTATAATAATTTTGCAAACGTTCCGCGGCTTCTTCCATGGGCGCAGTGACAATTCCAAGAGCCCGCATCGTATCCCCGATAAGCGGGTTTATATTGTCAGGGCTACTTGAAAGGAAACTGGCTTCAACACTGCTATGGGCATAACCTATAACAGCGCTTGTTCGTGTGGGAGACCAAAGGCCGCGATGTAATGTTTGTACATCGTGAGAGCTTATGTCGTAAGGCTCGAAACTTCTGATATCGCGATCAACAACAGGCCTGCGTGTTAAATCGCGCAGATCTGTTGCGCGGATCATTTTTTGGGTTGGTTTCAAGCCTTGTGTTGCCTGCGTGAAAGCGGTTCCCAACTGTCGGTAAGGATGGTCCCAGAGGTATTCTGTCGGATATTTGTCTGAACCCACAAATGTCACGTTCGGGTAGGTTACGCGTGGTCTGCGCACGGTATCAAAGTGCCAGCCGGAAGGCACCCATCCGCCTTGAACAACACTAATGAAGGCGGCGCGTGTAAACGCCAGCGGAGTCCTGTTGTGTGTATAATCAGCAGTCGTTTGAATAAACTCGCGAAACTGCCCGAGTTCTGCCGGCACATGATAGACATGTGATTGTGGTAGCTTTAAAAGAACATGCATTCTCTCTATTGGCCGTTCGGGCCAGTGGCTGAACATTTCCTGATCTTGCAATGTGCCAACAAAATCGGGCCGGTGTGTCCGTTTATCAATAGCGGCATCAAAAAGACGGTCTTCCGGGGCTAATTCAGTTGGTGGCCCGTTTCGACCATATACAGGCGAGAGTTTGAACCCCCGTCCGGATAAATCTCGTGCTTTTAGAAAATCCCCTTTAGCCATAGGGGGACGCTAGCAGGAGGGCTATTATTATGCAATATAAATATGACTAGAGTGACATTGTTGACGCGAATTCAATAGGTTATTTCCGGGGAACAACCAGTTTTGCAGGTCGGCGCTTTTCAGCCCGCGGGAACAGTGAATAGGTGCGGTTCACGTAGTTGGTAACGCCTGAAACAGAATCAATATAGCGCTTCACCTCAGGCGTGATCTCCGATTCAACCAGTCTGACATTGCGTGATGGGTCTTCTGCCTCGAAACGGACGTAGAACCACGGCTTGCCTTTTTGCAGCACAATGTCACGGCTTGTATCAAACCATTCAAAAGCCCACATCAATGGCCGCGGCCAGATATGCGCAGGGAAACGGCCTGCAATCATAGCGCCGGGCAAAGCTTCACGCGCGTAATCAAGATAGGGCGGTAGTTGGTTGATATAGACGGGCTCGTCAGCCATAAACACATAGGGCGTTATAAATTGTACAATCGGGCGGTCAGGATGCCGCCATTCAACGCGGTTTATCAAGACGGCCATCTGGCCAAGATGTTTGGGCCGAATGGTACTTTTGGCGCCTTCGGGGTTCATCAAAACGGGATTGCCTTTATCATCCTTACCCAAGCGCAAGGTTACATCAATCGGGCAGGGCACAACAAAGTGGCGCGCGTCAAAATCAATTGCTGCAGGGCAAAGCTGGACAGATTTTGCAGAGGCAGGTTTGGGGTCATCCCGCCGGTAGGGGGTGGGGTCATCCCAGATGAGCGAGGCTTTATCATCTGTAATTGCCCAGCCAATTTCGGCAACGCGACCCTGTTTTTGCTTTTTATTTTCCGATGAGAAGAGAGATTGAAATGGACATTTCATAGTATAAGGAGACCATGATTTCCGCACGCGGGCAAGGCCCAATCGGGGAGGGCTTAATAATCAACCCGTACCAGATAAAGCCCATCAGGTGGTGCTGTGACGG
Organism: Alphaproteobacteria bacterium; assembly: GCA_016125135.1. Lineage (GTDB taxonomy): Bacteria > Pseudomonadota > Alphaproteobacteria > Micavibrionales > Micavibrionaceae > RI-185. The sequence continues at coordinate 393,524 of WGMJ01000003.1, forward strand.
CGTTTTCCTTGCGGTCCCTTGCCTCCAGAACGCGCTGCAAATCAGCTTCGTTCCATTCACCTGTGCCGACTTCCATCAAAGCGCCTGCCATGTTGCGCACCTGATGATGCAGGAAGGAACGTCCCTCGGTCTCGATAATAATTTCGATACCGCCACCTTCATAATTGCGTGCAAAAACATCAAGCCGGTCGAGTGTTTTGACGGGTGATTTTGACTGGCATTCGGCTGCGCGGAAGCTTGTAAAATCATGCGTGCCAAGAAGGACTTTTGCGCAGCGGTTCATTGCATCTACATTTAATTCATGGCGTGTATGCCATACACGCTTGGCATCCAGCACGGGCACGGCCACACGCGAAAGAATGCGGTAGCGGTATAATTTGTTCTTGGCTGAAAAACGTGCATGGAATGCTGGATCTGCAATTTCGGCCTTTAAAACAACAACAGCCTTGTTGCGTAAATGTGCGTTCAGCGCATTTACAAGCTGCCATCCCTCCAGTTTGCGGTCGCCGTAATCAAGGTCGAAATGGGCAACCTGCCCTTGGGCGTGCACACCGGCATCTGTTCTCCCCGCTGCATGGATACGGATATCAAGCTGGCAAAAAGCCGTGATGGCGCTTTCAATATCTTCCTGAACGGAGGGAATGCCGCCATCTTGCCGCTGCCAGCCAGAAAAACACGTGCCGTCATACTCGACCATGATTTTCCACCTGTTAGTCGTGGTGCTGGCGGGGCTAGATTCCATTGCCTTTTTGTAACGAAGCATTATGCTGGAAGCCAGAAAAATCAGAGGTTTACTACATGGCAGCATCTGGCCCAACGCCCAAGAACGCCCCCGAGCGCCCTTTATCACCCCATTTACAGGTCTATCGCATGTCGAATTTGACCTCCCTGACTTCTATTTTACATAGAATAACTGGTGTGGGGCTTTGTTTAGGGTTACTGATTGCTGTGTGGCTGGTTTTTGCAGCAGCAACAGGCGAGGAAGCCTTTGCGCAAGCTGTGACATGTCTCTCATCCTCTGCAGGGCAGGTCGTGCTCATTGGTCTTTCATGGGCGGGTTTTTATCATTTGCTCACTGGCATTCGTCATTTGTTTTTCGATATGGGCTACCTGTTTAAAATCCAGCACGCGGAAACAAGCGGTGTGCTGATTATTCTTGGATCAATTTTTTTCACAGCCGCAACATGGTTGTATCTTTGGGGTTAATAACATGACGATGAAATGGCAAGAAGGCGGAATGAAAACACCCATGGCGCGCGCGCGCGGTCTTGGGTCTTCAGGCACGGGTACACATCACTGGTTGCAAGAGCGTATTTCATCGGTTGCGCTTATTCCGCTTTTTATCTGGGCGATCTGGTCAGCCGTATTTCTGGCGGGTGCTGATTATTTCATTTTCACAGGCTGGCTGAGCGAGCCGATTAATTCTGTTTTGATGATCTTGCTGATTATCTTAACGGCCTACCATGCGGCCCTTGGTTTGGGTGTGGTGATTGAAGATTACGTGCATCATGAAGGCGCAAAAATGATCATGCTGATTGCGCAAAAACTGTTCTTCTTTGCCCTTGCGATTGCGGGCCTGTTTAGCGTTTGTAAAATTGCGTTCGGAGCATAAAAATGAGTGAAGCTTACAAAATTATCGACCACGAATATGATGTCGTTGTTGTTGGCGGCGGCGGTGCCGGTTTGCGCGCCGTTATGGGCCTCGCTGAAAAAGGCTTGAAAACAGCTTGTATTACAAAAGTATTCCCGACGCGTTCACATACGGTGGCCGCACAAGGCGGTATCTCGGCAGCGCTTGGCAATATGGGCGAAGATGATTGGCGCTTCCATATGTACGATACAATCAAAGGGTCTGACTGGCTGGGTGACCAAGACGCAATCGAATATATGTGCCGTGAAGCGATCCCTGCCATTATCGAGCTCGAGCATTTCGGTGTGCCGTTCTCGCGCACAGCAGAAGGAAAAATTTACCAACGTGCGTTCGGCGGTATGACAACCCATTACGGCAAGGGCACGGCGCAGCGCACCTGCGCAGCCGCTGACCGCACCGGCCACGCGATATTGCATACGCTTTACCAGCAGGCATTGAAACACCACGCAGAATTTTTTGTCGAATATTTCGCGCTGGATCTCATCATGAGCGACGAGGGCGAGTGCGTTGGTGTGATGGCATGGAATCTGGCAGATGGCTCAATCCACCGTTTCCGTGCGCATCAAACAGTTTTAGCTACAGGCGGTTATGGCCGCGCTTATTTTTCATGTACCTCTGCGCATACCTGCACAGGTGACGGGAACGCGATGGTGCAACGTGCTGGCTTGCCGCTACAGGATATGGAGTTTGTACAATTCCACCCGACAGGGATTTACGGCTCGGGCTGTTTGATCACTGAAGGCTCACGCGGTGAAGGTGGCTACCTGACAAACTCGGAAGGCGAGCGCTTTATGGAGCGTTATGCGCCGTCCGCTAAAGATCTGGCTTCACGTGATGTTGTTTCACGCTCGATGACAATTGAAATCCGCGAAGGGCGCGGTGTGGGGGCCGAGAAAGACCATATTCATTTGCATCTTGAACATTTGGCACCTGATATTATTCATTCACGCCTACCCGGTATTGCTGAAACAGCAAAAATTTTTGCGGGCGTTGATGTTACGAAAGAGCCAATCCCCGTGCTTCCAACCGTGCATTATAATATGGGCGGCATCCCGACCAATTACCGTACTGAAGTTGTCAGTCCAATTTCAGCCGACCCGAACCGTGTGGTGCCGGGGTTGATGGCTGTGGGTGAAGCGGCTTGTGTATCCGTTCACGGGGCAAACCGTTTGGGGTCAAACTCGTTGCTTGATCTTGTTGTGTTTGGTCGCGCTGCTGCTATACGCGCTGCTGAAACGGTGACAGCGGGCGCAAAACATAAAAAACTGGGCCGCGATAATGGTGACCGCGCGCTTGCCCGACTTGATAAAATCCGTAACGCAAAAGGCGGCACGTCGGTTGCTGATCTGCGCAATAAAATGCAGAGGACAATGCAAAACCACGCGGCCGTATTCCGTACCACGCAATCACTTGCCGAGGGCTGCGCAATGATTGATAAGGTTCATGCTGGTGCTGCTGATTTGAAACTCAGCGACCGTTCGATGATCTTTAATACAGATCTCGCGGAAGCTTTAGAGCTTGATAATCTGCTTTCACAGGCTGTGGTGACGCTGCATGCGGCCTCAAACCGCAAGGAAAGCCGTGGCGCCCACGCGCATGAAGACCACCCCGCGCGTGATGATGCCGGCTGGATGAAGCACACAATCATCCATATTGATGAAAAGGGCAAAACAGATATTTCGTACCGCCCTGTCATCATGAAAACACTCACCGATGAGGTTGATGTGGTGCCGCCGAAAGCGCGCGTTTATTAATATGGAGCATCTTTATAGGAACTGGCTGTTCTTTGCTGTATTGGCGGCTTGTATGCTGACAATACACGGGCTTGTGATGAAGATGAGTAGCGGGCGCATTGACGGGTTGTTTTTTACAGGCGCGTTTAATCTGGTTGCGGCTATTGTTTTATTGGGCGGTTATTTCATCGCCAAAGCCTATGGCCTTGCCGCGCCCGTAAAGCTTGATGCATCACTTGCCATTTTTATTATTATTTTGGGGCTTTCCGTTGGCGGTTATGATTTCTTTCTCTTCAACATGTTCAAAGCCGGCGCCCCGCTGAGTATTTCCCTACCACTCGTTTATACGCTTATTTTTGTGCTGACCGTCACGGCTGGGCTTCTCTTTTTTAAAGACAAGCTCGCGCTTCACCATATTATCGGGCTTATTCTGGGCGCAGCGTCCATTTTCCTGCTAAATAAGTAGGTGGAGCGATTTATGATGGCTGGTTTTGTGCTGCCAGCACTTTGTCCTTGAGCGGGTTCGCGGCCCAAGCATGGTATAACGCTGAAAACTCTTCTCGCGTTGTGCCAGGCGGCTCTTCTTCAACCCGAACATACTGTGTGCTACGTAGTGCATCCAGTAGTTGCTGTGATTGTGTTTCCACAAAGAAGCCGCCTGCAGTTTCATTATCGATTTCGTGAAGAAGGGCAGTTGGCTCAATACTATTAATAAGGCTTCTGATTTTGTCTTTTGTTTCGGGCCAGATAACAGCTTTGAATTTAGAGACAAGGGCGTCAAAATGTGCGCTAACTTCTTCGCGTTCTGCTTCTTGTATAAGGCGGGTATGTTCAGTTAGTTCCGCTTCATTGCCAATAACGGCTGAAACCAGATAGAGGTTTGAGGGCCCAACTTCTTGTACTGTAACGTTCGGCAATGCTTTTATCTGTTCTATAAAATCGTGCCTGTCTGTTTTGATGCTATATTCGCGGTGATCCGCTTCATCCGAATAAGAAAAAATTGCATCGGGGTTTGACCCTATGATAGCGACCGCTGAACTCTCATCTTTCATTTCAACTGGTTCAACGATAAGCCCATTCCATTGAAGGTTGTTGATTTGCTGGATGGTTGGATGATCGTCTCGCGCCTGCTCATCGATATTTTCAAGACCTGTAACTTCGGCAATATAGTATTTTATTGTCATGAATATGTCTCCCTTATTGAAGACAATAGACAATTAATAAATTTAGGCAACAAAAAAGGGCGCCGTGAAGCGCCCTTCTTGTTGTTCAAATCCGTAAGGATTAGAAGCGGAAGATCGAGCCAACGAGTACTGCTGTACCGTCTGTATCTTCGTCACCTGCACCAGCGCCTGTGATGTCGTGCTCAACGTGCTGGATTGTACCTGAGAAGGTAACGCCAGGAGCGTATGAGTATGTCACACCACCAGTCATGCGGTCTGAGTTAACGTGGTCGTTAACGCCGATGTCAATTGACTTATCAAGGTATGATACGCCGATTGTGTAAGGACCAGTTGTGTAGTCTGCACCAACAACCCAAGTCTCTTCATCACCGTTAGCTGAAACACCACCGTTGTTTTCTGTGTAAGCAGCACCAATGCCGAAAGCACCGATGTTCAGGTCAAGACCTACGTTCCACTCATCGAAATCATCGAATGCAACGGGACCGAATACATCGTTTTCCATGTCAACTGTTGTGTAGCCACCACCAACGTTGATACCAACGTTGTTGAATGTGCCTTCCCAACGAGCGCCAACTTCCCATGCTTGACCAAATTCGTCTCCTTGGTCATCAAGGTTGAAGCCGCCGAGGCTGTTAGAAATGTCAGCAAAGTTGTCAACATCTGGAGTCCATGACAAACCAGCTTGGAAGCCGGAGAATACTGGAGTCAAGTATGTCAGTTTATCAACGCCTGATGTCAGATCGTTATCGTAGTCAAACTCACCTGAAAGGTAAGTAGAAACTGCGCCACCACGTGTCAGAGCTTGACCGGCGAGGTCTGTCTGGCTGTACGCGAATGGGTTTACGAATTGACGAAGACCGTCGATGTTTGTGTCAGCTGAAGGAGCAGCAACTTGGAGAAGGTAGGCAGCGCCGTCTTCTGTACCAAAGTTTACACGACCCCATGAGCCTGAAACGTAGCCGTATGACTCGTCAACACCTGAACCGTCACCGTTATCGACTTCTAGTTCGATTTGGGCACCGAATGTCAGGCCGTTGCTTGTAACTTGCTCGAAGTTAACATGCAGTTCTGTATCACGAACCATATCAACGTCTTGTTGTTCAGCTACACCAGGAGCTGGGAGAGAGCCTTCATCAAGACCTGCCCAACCAAGGTAAGCTTTCATGTAGCCACCTACTGTTGCTGTAAAGCCACCATCTTGCGCGAGCGCAGGTGTAGCAGCGAACAACATACCGAGAGCAGCTGTGCTTAAGAGAACTTTTTTCATTTGTTTTGCCTCCAGAAAAAAAGTTTGTTTTACGCTGACCAAAAAATGGCCAGTTGAAGCCCGAAGCGGACTTCCTGAAACGAATATGCCTACGGAAAGACGGGAAAGATAGCAAAGCGGGACGGGGGTCGCCATTTTGTGAATATGCGTTGCAGATGTGCAACACATATTTTCATAATGCAGATATATTGCGCGAGGACATTTTCTTCACTATATATAATGCGTCCTAAACAGTCAGGCCCTAAAGCCGACTATATAATAGAGAGACCATTATGAGTTTACGTAACTTGATTATCCTGTCTTTATTCCCGATTTTACTGTTAGCTGCTTGTGGCTCGATGCCCGAAGGCGAGCAAAAATACCCGACGAGTATCAATAAAGAATTGAACCGCGATGGGGACCCTTACAAAAAGCCACCAAGCCTGCTTGGCAAAGATGGCTGGAATGTGCTGGGTGGAAATTCCAATGATAAGGATGGAGCTGATGGTGTGCGCGTAAACGGATTCTTGTGGCGTGCGGCACTTGATACAGTTTCCTTTATGCCACTGGCCAGCGCTGATCCATTCGGCGGTGTGATTCTCACAGATTGGTATGTCACGCCCGATAACCAGAGCGAACGCACAAAACTGAATGTCTTTATTCTCGATCGCCAGTTGAAATCGACCGGCGTGAGCGTGAAAGTGTTCCGTCAGTTGAAAAAAGGCGGCAATTGGGTTGATGCGCAAGTGGCACCTGAAACCGCAACGAAGCTTGAAGATACAATTCTGACGCGCGCGCGCCAACTCCGTGTTGCCGCAGAAGAGTAAACCATGAGCAACACAACAGCAGTAGGTCAGCGTTATGCTGTGCGCGCCACCGAGGAAAAATGGCGCGCCAAGTGGGATGCGCAAAAATGCTTTGATGTGAAGCTTGATAAAAGCAAACCGAAATATTACGTGCTCGAGATGTTTCCCTATCCGTCAGGCCGTATTCATATGGGCCACGTGCGGAATTACACGCTTGGTGATGTTGTTGCCCGCTACCACAAACTACAAGGCTATAACGTGATGCACCCGATGGGCTGGGATGCGTTTGGTTTGCCAGCGGAGAACGCAGCTATTGAAAAAGGGGCGCACCCTGCAGAATGGACATACGCGAATATCAAGGATATGCGCGCGCAGTTGAAAACCATGGGCTTGTCATTTGACTGGAGCCGCGAGATTGCGACCTGCCACCCCGGCTATTACAAGCACGAACAGAAAATGTTCCTCGATTTCTACAAACGCGGCCTCGCCTACCGCAAAGAAGCCTATGTGAACTGGGACCCTGTTGAAAATACAGTGCTCGCGAACGAACAAGTGGTTGATGGCAAGGGCTGGCGCTCGGGCGCCCCTGTTGAACGTCGCAAGTTGAATCAATGGGCGCTCAAAATTACGCATTACGCAGAAGAGTTACTGCAAGCCATTACAACATTGAATGGCTGGCCCGACAAAGTACGCCTGATGCAGGAAAACTGGATCGGTAAATCAGAAGGCGCTTTCTTCTCGTTCAAGCTCGAGGATGGCGACAAACAAATCGAGGTGTTCTCAACGCGTCCTGATACACTTTTTGGGGCATCTTTTGTGGCACTCGCGCCCGACCACCCGCTTGCCAAAGAATTGGTGGGCAACAAAGCGGGTTACGCAGAATTTGTAAAAGAATGCCAAGCGCTTGGCACATCGGAAGCGGCGATTGAACAGGCCGAGAAGATTGGTTTTGATACAGGCTTAAAAGTTATTCACCCGTTTGATAATACAAAAACACTGCCTGTTTATCTTGCAAATTTCATTTTGATGGATTATGGCACCGGCGCGATTTTTGGTTGCCCTGCACATGATGTGCGCGATTATGCTTTCGCTACAAAATATAAATTGCCTATTCTGCCAGTTGTCTTACCAGAAGGTGCTGATGCCGCTTCGTTTAAACTTGATGGCGAGGCATTTACAGGTGATGGCAAAATATTCAACTCGGAATTTTTGAATGGACTCGAGGTAGAGCCCGCTAAAAAAGCGGCGATCAAGAAACTGCAAGAACTTGGTGTTGGTAAAGGTGTCACACAATACCGCATCCGTGATTGGGGTGTATCACGCCAGCGTTACTGGGGTTGCCCGATCCCGATTATCCATTGCGATGCTTGCGGCGTTGTACCCGTGCCGGATGACCAATTGCCGGTAACTTTACCGGAAGATGTCAACTTCGATAAGCCCGGCAACCCGATTGCCAACCACCCGACATGGAAAAATTGCAAATGCCCGTCTTGCGGCAAGGATGCGCAACGTGAAACCGATACGTTTGATACATTCTTTGAATCAAGCTGGTATTTCGCACGTTTCTGTGACCCGCGTAACGAGAATGAAGCTTTTGCCCGCGATATCGTGAATTATTGGCTGCCTGTTGACCAATATATCGGCGGTGTCGAGCACGCAGTGATGCATTTGTTATATGCACGTTTCTTTACGCGCGCTTTAAAAGATTGTGGTTATCTTGATCTCGATGAGCCGTTTGCCGCGCTTTACACGCAAGGCATGGTCAATCACATGACTTTCAAGGACGCGCAAGGCAAATGGGTTCTGCCGGCTGATGTTGTAAAGAACGACAAGGGCGACTGGGTTTTATTGGCCTCACAGGAAAAGGTGACGGCAGGCCGCGTCGAGAAAATGTCGAAATCGAAAAAGAACGTGATCGACCCGCAGGAAATTCTTGAAACATATGGTGCTGACTCGGCGCGTTTGTTTATTCTCTCGGACTCACCACCAGATCGTGATCTCGAATGGACAGAGAGTGGTTTAGAGGGTGCATGGCGCTTCATCAATCGTCTTTACCGCCTTGTGAATGACAACATCGATGCTTTGCGTGCGGTAAAGCTTGAGAATATTCCGAATAAATTCTCGGATGAAGCTTTAACGCTTCGCCGCAAATCACACCAAAGCTTGCACGGTGTTGCAAAAGATATTGAAGCTTTCCATTTAAACAAAGCCGTTGCCCGTTTGCGCGAGCTTGCGAATATGGCGGAAGGGTTTAACTTGCAAGGCGAAGGTAATTTATGGGCCTTCCGTGAAGCGGTGGAATTTTTACTGCAGGGTTTCAACCCGATGATCCCGCATATTACCGAAGAATGCTGGGATGTGCTGGGCCACGCAGAAATTCTGGCAGAAGCCACATGGCCAGAACTGCAAGAAGATTTGCTTGCGAATGATACAGTCACAATTGCTGTGCAGGTGAACGGGAAATTGCGTGCAACCATTACACTGCCAGCCAATACCGATAAAACAGAGGCCGAGAAGGCAGCGCTTGCAGAAGAAAACGTCAAACGTGCGCTGGAAGGCAAGGATATCAAGAAGGTCGTCGTTGTGCCGAATAAAATTGTGAATGTGGTGGTGGCGTAATGAAATATTTTCTTACCGCGTCGCTTTTGCTTCTGGCTGCTTGTGGTTTTACCCCGCTTTACGGCGAGAAAATACAAGGGGCCTCGGCCAAGGACTTTTTTTCACAGATTGATATTATGCTGATCCCGGATCGTGAAGGGCAGCAGCTCCGTAATGCACTTCTGGACCAGTTGAATATGAGCGGTGTACCGTCGCAGCCGCGCTACCGCCTACATATTCAGGAAATTGCCGAAGAAAAACGCGAGCTTGATATTACAAAAGAAGCAGATACAACGCGCAGCCAGCTACGTTTGCGGACATCTTTCAAACTTGTTGATCTGGAATCTCAGCAAACTGTTTTGGGCCGCAGCGTTTATGCCATTACAAGCTATAACGAGCTGGCGAGCGAGTTTTCCACGCGTGTAACGGAGCAAAACGCCCGTGATAACGCGATTACCGAGCTTGCACGGCAGATCGAGCGTGACCTTGCCCTCTACGCGAACACGTTGGAAAAATGAAGCTAACCTGGCGCGATATTGATTCTTTTCTGAAAAAACCGCCTGCGCATATAAAGGCTATTCTTGTTTACGGGCCCGATACAGGCTTGATTGCCGAGCGTGTGCAAATGCTGGCCAAAACCCAAGTGGCTGATGTGAATGACCCGTTCTCGGTTTCAGCGCTTGATGCCGATAATGTAGCCTCCGATAAAGCGCTGCTTGTCGATGAGGCGAGTGCGATTTCAATGTTTGGCGGCAAGCGGCTTGTGAAGGTTGCAGGTGTCACCGATAAAACAGCGGTGAGTATCAAACATTATTTGCAAAACGCTCCCGCGGAATCGTTTGTGCTTTGTGATGGTGGCGATCTGGGTGCGCGGTCTGCCCTTCGCCTACTCTTCGAAAAATCTGAAAATGCTGCTGCGCTGCCGTGCTACGCGGATGATGCGAAGGGCGCCTCCATGGTGATCAGGAATATGCTACGCGACCAGCAATTCACAATTGAAAATGACGCGCTTTCATATTTGGCCGAGCAAACAGCAGGGAACCGCCTGCGCTTGCGCAGTGAAATTGATAAATTGATGGTCTATATGGGGGATGACAAACGTATCACCCTTGCCCATGCGCTTGCGAATACGGGCAATATCGAAGACGAAAGTATTGATGATCTTGTTTACGCATTGGGTGATCGTAATTTTGCCGAAGCTGAAGCTTCATATAAACGGTTATTACAAGAGGGTGTTGCACCGATACAGGTCACACGGGCCTGCACGTCACATTTTCGTCGTTTGCATCAGGTGCTTTCATTCATCGCACAAGGCGCAAGTATTGATGATGCGATGAAATCCCTCACGCCGATCGTATTCTTCAAGCTCGAGCCGCGTTTCCGCGCACAACTTAACAGGTGGAATATGCCTGCACTTGCACGGGCCATTGATGCTGTTCAAAAGCTGGAGTCAGCGTGTAAAAAAACAGGCTCCCCTGTAGAGAGCCTGATTTCCCATTCTTTTTATGATATCAGCCGCGCGGCTTAATGCAGCGTCACGGGCTCCAGCTCGTTCTGGCGTGCAAGCACGGCAGCCGCCGCCGGTGTTTCAGCCATCGCAAGTGGTGTTCCGTCAGCTGCGTGCACAGCATAAAGCGTATGCCCGATGACTTGGAGTGGCTTGATATAAGCGACCTCCGCAACCCCTAAGCGCAAGAAGTCTTGCGTCGTGATTGTTTTTAAAGAAAGCTCGCGTGATTGATTGATGTTTTCTGATTGCATTGTAATAGGATACCCTTTCCTGTCACGCTTATCAAATTTTAACCTTCTCTTTACTTTTTACTTCAATCGCCTCGACATGCTTTGCGTTTTCAAGCCCTTGATTGATCGGGATTTTACGCGAAAGTGTTTCAGGGACAACGCGTTGCATATCAACATGCAACAAGCCGTTATCAAGTGATGCACCGAGAATTTCGATGCTATCTGCAAGCACAAACGCACGCTGGAACTGGCGTGCCGCAATGCCGCGATGCAGGTAAATTTTCTCGGCATCTTCCTGTTGCTTGCCGCGGATAACAAGCTGGTTTTGCTCGAGCTGGACATCAAGTTCGTCCATCGAAAAACCGGCAACAGCAATGGTAATGCGCAGTCCGTTCTCGCCAATCTGTTCAATATTGTAAGGGGGGTAGCCTTCGGAGGCTGATTTTTTCAAACGGTCAAAAGTCCGTTCGAAATGGTCAAAACCAAGGAAAAGGGGGTTATCAAGAAATAAAGTACGTGTCATGTGTCAAACTCCTCATTGAGCAAGTTAAGTTAAAGCGGAACCCCTTATGGGCATTCCTTCAATAATATATAGGAGAGCTTAAACCGATTTCAAGACGGGCGGCGTTCGAAAAGAGCACGGGCCGCGGGTGTTGGCACATCTGTCAGAAATAACAGGCTTTTTTCGTTTTCTGTGAAATCAAGCACTCGCGCACTCAGCTTATTTTCTGTCATAAAACCTGTAATGGCTTCTACCCAGCAGTTACGCAAGTTTGCAAGGTTATGATTCAAACCGAGGCACGGGTTTGGCGTTGTATTTTTCGGTGGCGACCGGAATGCCAGAATCTGGCTGACCTGCAAGAGGCTTTTGCGCATGGAAAGTATTGCTAATTGCGCACCGGCATCCTGTAATTCGCGTGCCTCACGCTCGCGCATAGCGTTCCTTTGCTTGTTTACTTGCGCAACAAGTAATTCCTGCGTTCCTGGTGCATAGGCTTCAAGCTTGTGAATGAGGGGGATCAGCGCAACACTATTGATTTCGGCTGGCGAGAATTTTCGGCTTATATTCGGATGCACCGAATGTTGTGATGGCCCCATTTTTATTTTTAGTCCCTGTTATTGTTTTTCTTTAAGGATACCAGAAGGGGGGTGGTCAGATCAAACAGTCTTGGCTTTTACGAAAACGCGGTCGCAATAGCCGCATTCCACAACGCTTTTACCGTCAAAGCTATAATAGACAATCGGGTGGCCGAGCGGGCCATTGCCACCATCGCAAGCCACGGAATCTGCCGAATCTTCGACCAAAATGGTCTCGGGCGTTGTCATAGAGGGGTTAGAGGGCTGTTTATTAAGCATTTTTTTTACTTTTTCGCGTAATTTTTAAGAATATATCACGACGTTTTTATATTGTCATGAGCCCTTTTGAACCAGACCAGTTTAACGATCACCCTGTTGCAGTGAAGGCAAACGGGAAATTCACCAGCGTCATGGTGGATGTTGATGCTGTTGTAAAGAGCTGGAAAAAATCACTCTTTAGTTATGAATGGCTAACGCCTGAAGGTGCGATCAAACCCATTGATGCCCTGAATGATGCTGAAATGCAGAAGCGCGCACTCGTTGAAGAGCGCATCACAAAAGGCGACAAGCTTGAAAAACCAATTCTTGGTATCGGCATGCTGGACAATGTCGAGATCGGCTCGGGCCGTGAAATACTTCTTACGCTCGCAGCGCACGGCACGAAGAAAATGCCCGTGCATGTGCCTGCTTCGCAGGTCGCCGAGTTTAAAAAATTCCGTGTTGATTTGTAATTAGTGGCCTTTGCAACAGGCGCTGCATGTCCCGTGCAGCTCTGTGAGCGCGCGGTTGATGTGGAAATGCTGATGTTTGGCCAGTGTTTCAAGCGCGTTTGATATTTTCCGGTCGTGAATTTCTTCTACATTTTCGCATTCACTGCACACAAGAAAAAGCGCATCGGCATGGTCATGTGTTTCAGCACAGAACACAAAGGCATTCTTGCTATCCAGTTTGTGCACAAAACCTGTTTCCACCCAGAATTCAAGGGCGCGGTAAACAGTCGGGGGTTTTGCGCCCAATTCATCGATGATTTCGTAGGCTGTTAGCGGCTTACCTGCTTTTACAAGTGTTTCAATCACCTCTTGCCGTGGTGCGGTCACGTTCCAGCCGCGCTGCTCGCAAGCGCTCCAGACGGATGCGAGCTGTTTGTCATTTTTTCTTTGCATCATTTAACCTGTAGAAAATACCATACTCCATATCTTCTGGCACAAGTTCAAGTGTGCCTTCAAGTGTAATTGCATCATAAGTGAATTTAATTGGTTTGACGGGGTGCGCTTCAACAATCAGTGACGGCCCGACATGGTAATGATAAGGGCAAGTCATCGGGTAGGGGCCAAAAAGAAACAGCTTTTGTTTTTCATCTTCATCAAGCGGGAACATATAGCCGCGCATTTTGACCGTTTTTCTGTCATATGACTTCATTTCAGTGGAAAAATCAGGTTTTGCATAGTCGGAGCGCATGCCATCCCCATCAACCAGCGAGAACACTTTCTCTTTCGTCTGCGCAAATATATCCCAGCTCAGAGCGCCCTTGGGTACATCAACATAATCTTTCCATGCCCCTAAAATGCGTGTCTCGGAAAATTCGATCGTGCTTTCTTCAAGAGGTTGTTCTTCCAGCGCCAGTGCTGGTATGGCGACAAGAGAGACGGCAAGGAGAAGCAGTAAACTAAGCCGCATGATACTCTCCGCTGAGGGGCGATAGTTTATGTGATTTAAGTGCTGGCAAGAGAGCCGCCAAAGTTGCAATTACCCACACGAGCGCAACGATATAAAGCTGCTCGAAAGTGAACGTCAGATGCCCGAGACCCATTTCACGGAAAAAAGATATTTGTTTCGCTGCCATTGATAACAGGGGGGGTGTAAATGCGAAACCGAGAAGAAGGCCTGTAAAGCCAACGAGATAACTTTCAATCAGTGGCAATAATGCCACCTTGTAAGAGGGGAGGCCCATAATTTTAAGAAGCGCCATATCATAAAGCCGGCCTTGCAAATGGGCTGAAAGCCCTGCCCAGAGTGAAAGCCCGACCAGAGCACCCAGTAAAAGCGCGAAACCCAGCATGACAGACTGACCCAGTCCGAAAATATTCATCATCCGTAAAACTTCTAGCGCTGGCAATGCTGCCTGGAAATCCGTATTGCGGTTGATGTATTGCATGAAATTCATCCGCATAGCGGGTGATTTCAATTTCACCAGATAGGCCGTGATTTCCGGTGGACCATGGTGGTCGTGATCTTCTTCGTGGCCACCGTCGTCATGATGCTGCTGTCCATGGATTTCGAGTACGCTTTCAACCGATGTCAGTACAAGCCGATCCAATACTGTGCCGGTATAGGTCAGGCGACCTGTCACGATATATTTTTCGTGGTGGTGGTGTCCCTCGGTTTCGCCAAGCCCGTGCGAACCCTGAAATGTATCACCGATTTCCAATCTCTCAACATCAGCGCCTATTACAGCCTCAAACGGTCTCACAAAGACAGCGCCTGCTTCAATCTTGCCTTTGTAAAGATCAATGTAATCTGGATTCGTCCCTACAATGCGATAAGCGCCAGCGCGATCACCAAGCGCAAGAGGAATTGCCTGTTTTATTTCACCACGTTTTAACAGTTTTTGCGCTTCTGCATACGGCATATTGCCAGTCGGGATATCGGCTTGAAGTAGTGTGGAGAGGACAAGCTGTAATCCGCTCCCTTTTGCGCCTACCACCATATCAACACCTGCGAGATCCTTTTTCAGGCGCTTATCAAGCTGGGTTGATATTTGTATAAAACTTAATGCTGCGGTCACGGCAAAAGCACAAAGCAGTACCGAAAGTATGACCGCGACTTTGCGGAAACGAAAGGACGCCAGAACAAGCGAAAACAAATTCATGCTAGTGCCCGCCCTTCTTTCAACACGAGGGACGACGAGAAATAAGGTTTAAGCCGTGCATCGTGCGTCACCACAACAAGTGCGGCATTCGTCGCGCCAGCAGTTTCTTGCAGTAATCTTATGACGGCTTCGCAATTAACATCATCCAGCGCTGCGGTTGGCTCGTCGGCCAGTATCAGCTGCGGTTTGTGCACAAGTGCACGGGCAATGGCCAGTCTTTGTGCCTCTCCTGTGCTGAGATGAGCCGCATAAGCGCCGGTTTTTTCTACCAGTTCTAATTTGGTAAGTAGATGATCTGCCCAATGCGCGTCATATGTTTTCTGTGTGGCATAGCAAGCAAGCCTTAATTGTTCTTGCACGCGCAGATAAGGCAACAAATGAAGCGTCTGGAAAACAAAGCCGGTCTCGGCAAGTGTCAGAGTTGTTTCGCGCGTGCCTCTTGTCGGGGCAAGAAACCCCGCGATGACAGAGAGAAGTGTTGTTTTACCGCTGCCCGACGGGCCGGTCACAAGCAAGCTGGCTTTCTCGGCGATGGAAAGATGAACCGCTTGCAGAACGGGTTTCCCGCCCAGCTGCACCCCCACATCGCGAAGGGAGAGAAGCATTACGCGCCAGAAGGTGTGTATTGCAGGCGTGTGTGGCTACGGCAGTCATGCGGCACTTTTGTCACGTCTTGTAGTGCGTGCAGAAGCACTTCATGGGAGGCGGGGTTTGTTGCAACGTAAACCTTGCCATCAAGGGCACCAATCTGTGCTGCCATTGTACCGCTTCTGCTCGGCAGAATTTTCATTTTCGGCGTGATGCTTTTATCGGCATTGGTTACCTGCCATGACAGAACCGCGATTGGCCCTGTGCAACAGCTCATCTGGTAGAGCATGATGAATTTCGCGGCAGAGCCGCGCAAAATGCTTTCAGGTTGCACGGTTAGCTGTTCCCCTTGTTGGTCAATATCAGCATAAAGTGCAACGATTCCGCGCGGATCGCCATCTGGTGCAGCGGGATGTTGCCAAGCGTAAAGGCGCTGCCGCTGGCCGTTGTCGCCCGTTACAATGGTAGCTTCGCTTAGATTATCAAGCCGCTTGTAAGGGCGCTCTTTTGCTTCTGCTAAAATAGCTTCTGTATGTGCAGGTTCCAGATATTCCGCATTTGCAAGTTCTGGCCCCAATTTCGGGTCAAGTGGAATAACGGCAAGAATTGTCGGCTGCTTGATGCTCATATTAATATCTCCTGTTTATGGTTTCTATCGTAATCCGTAGCTTCTTGTCACTTTATTTTTGTCATCTTCAGGGGCTTCTAGTGATGTTTCTTGGCGCCAATCACTTGAAAAATCATCATCTCCGCTTGTTTCAAATTCACTGGCTTCGGCCTTTGTAACCGTTTCCGACCTGTTTGCATCCTTTTTTATTTCCGGTGGCCTGCTGTGGGCACAACTACCGCTTTTACAGCAATCATTAAAGACAGCCGCATTGCTGTTTGGATTTGTGGGTACGTTTTTATTTGCCGCAGCGAGGCCGCGTAATAAAGCAGTATCATCATGGCTGCTTAGTGTAGCGGTAACATATTTCTGAATAACAGCATCTTGCGCCTTCTTGTCGGCTTGTTGCACTTCTATAGAAGGGACTACCGGTAAATTGACGGGCGTGCCAGCGGCTTCTTTGAAGGTAGGCCCGCAATGACAATCAGTATTTCCGCATGGCCCGCCACCAGTTTTTATAACGGGCGTTTCCACTTTAGCTTCCTGTAAAGCCGGATTTCGTACTTCGGCAATTTCTTGCGCGATAGCAATTTGCGCCACCTCTTGTGTAACTGGCGCAGCTGCTGTTTGTGCAGGTATTGTTGGTTGAACTACTTGTGCTGTGTTGCCATTTTGTGTTGGCTGCGTAACGCTGGCTGCTACGACTACATTTTCCTTTGGTGACAAAGTAGCAGTTTTAATTTCAATGCCTACCTGTGGCGCAGTAGGTGTAGCAGGTGCTTGTGCTAACGACACCAGAATGTGTTTCACTGGTGCTGGCAGTGAGGCAGCTATAGCAGGTGTAGAAACAGCCGCATTTATTAGGGCAGGATTGTTTGTTGTAACGGCCTGTAGAATACGGTCGCGTAGAGCAGGCTGTGCTTCAAGCGGCTTTGCAATAATTTCACTCAAACGAGGTTGCTCTCGCAAAATAACTGAAAGCGCTTCAATCGTAGATGTGGGAGCGGGAGATGAAAGAGAAACTGTTTCAGCTATTGCCAGCAAAGCTTTCGGCGCTTCTTTATCAATCTTTGTATTGATAGTTTCAAGTTTTGCAATAAGGGTTGGCGAGATATTTGTGACCTCACGCACAGGCGCAATAATATCCTGAACAGAAAGAAGAAGGGAGAGTGTTTCAGGTGTAATGCCTTCTGTTATTGCTTCGCGCAAGCTTTCCATTTTTTCTTTCAGCGCGTCAATTTGTTCAGCGGGAAGTGCGCTTTCAGCTTCCAGTAGGGGTAATAATGCCTCGAGTTCGGCAACAAGCACTTCAAGGTCAAGGCTCTCAATTGTTGTTTCATTTGTATCAAGAATGGCTGCCATGCGTGTAATCAAAGCTTCGCCGCCCATCTCGGAAAATATGGCTTGTATTTGTGCTGTGAGGCCTGCTGGTAATGGGATCTCAACCTCACCCAGTATTGCCTGTAAGGCAACCACCTGCTGAAGAAGCGCTGGGATACTGGCTTCATTCTTGTTCAGGTAATAATCGGCCATCAGCGATACAAGAAGCTGTAATTCGGCATTGTCGGGGTTGTCGGCAAGAAGTTGTAAAATTTCTTCCTGCAAGGCAGGGTCCATGCCTGCTGCGGCCAAAGCTTCCAGCGCGCTACCCATGTCTACGCCGAGCATTTGCGCATCATCATTTTTGCGCGTGCCGACAATTAAAATCAGGCGTTTATCTTTTCCGCTTTCAAAGAGGGCACCAATATCAGTTCCGCTCTGAACCGATGTTCTGGTGCCGTAAATTGTACTTGTGCGCACAGCCTGTAAAAAATCATCGCCGTGTCTGCGTGTGCCATCATACACTTTAATATGTAGCGGGTTATAATCAGGCTGTGGTGGTTTGGTGTCGGTAATAAACAGCCGCGCATAAAGTTGTTCAGCCGGCACAAGACGTGCGAAATACATCATTTGCCGCGCTATATCCCGTTTTAAATCTTCTGTTCCAAGGCCTTTGAGCGCGGCATAATCATCAAGCGCACAGCCGATTGATAATAAGGCATCAACAGGGGTATCGGTGACTTCGATATCAAGCTTCTGGCCCGTGTCATCAAGCGCAATCAAATCAGCAATCAGGCGTTGTGCGGCAGGGTCAACAAGGTCGGGCATCCCGTCTTCAACGGGGGTTTCAAATTCATCAAACTGGCGGGCGATCTGGCGCATATTACTGTTACTTTATAACGCTATTAATGTTATTTTATAACACTTGTCAAGGGGTGGCCGGAATTTGGCCGTTCCGGCACATGCCCAGATAGGTCGTGCAATCAACACCAAGCTGTGCGGCCTCACTATTTTGCTCGTCCGTACAAATTGCGCCTTCAGGCACGACGCGGTGATGGCGGCCTGTGATCTCGTTGAACCCTGCTGATAATATCAAGCCTGCTGCAATTGATGCGCCCGTCATGATGAGCGCGTTTTTGCCCTGCCGCCAGGCGAGTACTAGTCCACCTGCAGCGGCAGAGATGCCGACAATCGCAAGGTTTTGTGATGTTTCAGGCGAGATAACACTTGCGCCTGTAAAAGCAAGCACTGCGTTGGTAACACAGAAGATATGGGGGGCTGCAAGCCCGACAGCTGTTGAAGCTGTTCCGCAGCATGCAGCTGCAATCGCATTTGTTTTAGACATGAAAATTCCTTCAGCTTGATTCTAATGAATGGATCCCGATTTTCATCGGGATGACGCATTCGCGTCAGCTGAGGAATGGTGGCGCCCGTGCGTTGAAAGAAGTGAGATTGTAAGAAGCGTCCACACTGGCAATGATTACATCGTAAACAGTAAGGGGCTCGGCCACATGTGCTATAACGGGCATGTAGGTAAAGGGAGATGCAGCGCCAAACTGGAACACACAAGGTTTTTCACTTTTCTGGTGCTGGTCGCCTGCGGGGGTGCTGATTTCCTTCTCGCCATAAGCTGTACAGATAATTATTTTTTCGTCTGCACTTGCAGACACCATAAACCCAGCCGGAATAAAGGCCTGTAAGAACAGGGCCATAAAAAGGAAAGCGGCAAGGGCGTATTTAGAATTCATCTTTTTTATTGCGGGCCTAATGCGGTTTCAGCTACTCTATAAAAAAAAGAACCATTAAGAAACAGGGAAATATGGGACAAGTCGTCAGACTGCAGGAATTTCATGCTGCTTCAAGGGGTGAGGAGCAGGCAGACCAATCTGCCCAAATTTCTATTCCCGTTATTGATATCAAAGCAGCAAAAGCCAAGCGGCTGGAAAAGCTATACCCACCAGCAAAAGCGCCTGCTGCGCCCGCAGCATATTTTACAGAATTGGAAATCCAGCGCGTTCGTGACCTGTATGCCCGTCTACGTGTTGCTGGTGTCGCCCAGGTTGGTAGAAGTGACGCAGCCAATTTTTACATGACCTGGTCCCGGCCTGAAGGTCTGGACTCTATAAAGTTCAAGAAATTTGCCGAAAAAGGCCGAGACATTTACGAACTCTCGCGCAATGGTCATATTGTTTCGTCTGGTCCGAATTTCGACAAGGTTTTTGCCGCCGCCCGCGATGAAGGGCTGGCATATCATGCATTAAATGCACGTTCCAGAGGCGTACAAAATAGTGCTCTTCGTATTGTCAGCTAATATTCAGTCCCTATAATACCCTCGTGATTAACGAGGAGAAAAATCCATGACCAAAATTAAAGTAAAGAACCCGATTGTTGAAATCGATGGCGATGAAATGACGCGTATCATCTGGGCGTGGATCAAGGAAAAATTCATTCATCCGTATCTTGATGTTGATCTGAAATATTTTGACCTTGGTATCGAGAGCCGCGACAAAACGGAAGATAAAATTACGATTGAAGCAGCAAATGCGATCAAGCAATATGGCGTTGGCGTTAAATGCGCGACCATTACGCCTGATGAAGCACGCGTGAAAGAGTTTAACCTCAAGAAAATGTGGAAGTCACCAAACGGGACTATCCGCAATATTCTTGATGGCACAGTGTTCCGTGAACCTATTATCTGCAGCAATATTCCGCGCTATGTGCAAGGCTGGCAGAAGCCAATTATCATCGGCCGTCACGCATTCGGTGACCAGTACAAAGCAACGGATTTGAAAATCCCCGGCGCCGGCAAACTCACACTTACCTATCAGCCTGCTGACGGCTCACCTGCCGAAACGCATGAGGTTTATGATTTCACAGGCCCAGGTGTTGCACTGGGCATGTATAACACAGAGAGCTCGATTGAGGGTTTTGCACGTTCCTGCTTTGCCTATGCGCTGGCACGCAATTACCCGCTTTATATGTCGACCAAGAATACAATTCTGAAGGGTTATGACGGAAAATTCATCGAGATTTTCGCGCGCGTTTACGAACAGGAATTCAAGGCGAAGTTTGAAGCTGCCAAACTCTGGTATGAGCACCGTTTGATCGACGATATGGTCGCGTTTGCGATTAAATCAAATGGCGGCTTTGCGTGGGCCTGTAAAAATTATGATGGTGATGTGCAGTCAGACGTTGTAGCGCAAGGCTATGGCTCGCTCGGCCTGATGACGTCTGTGCTTTTAAGCCCCGATGGAAAAACTGTGGAAGCCGAGGCGGCGCATGGAACTGTGACGCGACACTATCGCCAGTTCCAGAAAGGTGAGCAAACCTCAACCAACCCGATTGCGTCGATTTTCGCGTGGACTCAAGGGCTTAAGTATCGCGGTCAGTTTGATAACACGCCCGATGTTGTCGCTTTCGCCGACAAGCTCGAGAAAGCCTGTGTGGCAACGGTTGAAGCAGGCTTCATGACCAAGGACCTTGCACTGTTGGTTGGCGACAAACAACCCTACCTGAATACGCAAGAATTTATGGATAAGGTAGTTGAAACGCTTCAGAAAAGCCTATAATAGTTAGGCACGGCGGCAATAAAGCCCCCTTTCCGGTGCCCGATATGAAAAAACTAGGTTTTTTACTCGTATTAATGCTCTCAGTACCCGCTTTTGCGGCGGTTGCCGAGCCGAAGCAGGATATTTCTGCTGCGAAAACCGCATCTGTAAATGCGATCGGCGAGATGGAAACATTCCGCACAAAATACGAAGACACACTCGTACACATTGCGCGTAAATACAAACTTGGCTTCGTCGAGATGGTTGCTGCAAACCCCGAGCTTGATCCGTGGATGCCTGGGTCGGGTTCAAAAGTAATACTGCCGACAAAACATTTGTTACCCAATGGCCCGCGCCAAGGCGTTGTAATTAATCTTTCTGAAATGCGGCTTTACGTTTACCCGAAAAGCGGCGGTGAACCAACAAGCTATCCGATTGGTATTGGCCGCGATGGTTTGGCAACGCCAATCGGCTCTACAACAGTGGTCAGAAAAGTTGATGGCCCTGTCTGGCGCCCAACAGAACGCATGAGAAAAGAAGACCCCAAATTGCCGGCAGAAGTACCGCCCGGTATTGAAAACCCGATGGGTTCACATGCGCTTTATCTTGGCTGGCCAACATACGCGATCCACGGCACAAACAAACCTTATGCCATTGGGCGCCGTGTTTCTTCAGGCTGTATCCGTATGTACCCTGAAGATATTGTTGAAGTTTACAAACTTGTGCCGAATGGATCGAAAGTTACCGTTATCGACCAGCCTGTGAAAGTGCAGTGGCTGGGCAATGACCTCTATATGGAAGCGCACCCGACACAAGAACATGCGAACATGATCGAGAAAAACACAGGCAAACCTGTATATGAAGTCACCGAAGCTGAAACAAGCCGTATTACAAAGGCGGCAGGGAAAGATGCAGAAGCGCTTGACTGGCGCGCTGTGCGTAAAGCGCTTCTCGAGCGCAAAGGCTACCCTGTAAAAATAGGTACACGTGCAAGCGGCAGTGTGCATCAGGTTTCGACAGCACCTTAAATAAATCTACTTAAGCGAAGTGTGGGATTTTAGCCGCTTCTTCTTCAAAGCGAAGCTGGCTGATGCGGTCTTTCAATGCAGGGATCACAGATTTCGCACGGTTCGCGCGGCCCCACTGAACAGCCCCGCGCCATGCGCTCACCAGAGCGCCGAAGCCGACAATGGCCCCTATCAGCGCTAGACCATTCTTGGCCATACGGTGGGCGTTTTCCAGTGTGACAATATGGTCGGCCGCTGCAGTCTCAAAATTTCCACGTAGGGCTATAGGGTCCTCTGTGCCACTCTCTGCGATGGCTGCTTCATAAAGAGCGCGTGTTGTCGCGCGGGACGCTGGTGAAGCCAGTTCCGCGGCCTCATCTACAGAGGGCGTTGCGCCGGCCTCGAAGGCTGCGCCAATACGCTCGGCATCAACACGTATTTGCTGTGCACGGGGCTCTTGTAACAGCAGCTCCTGCACAGGGTCCCGTGTTGCCACATAGATCATCGTAGACAGTGCCGCCGTCGTAAAAAATGAAACAACCGAGGCTGCGCGCAAGCTCAGGCTTTTTTCGCGTGCAGCTTTTATATCAGCTTCAACGCTTTCTATTGTCTGTGGTTGTTGTGTTTCGTCTATTTCTGTCATAATCCCGCCCTAAGACCAACCATATATAGTGCGGCTCCCTTATATGGTCAATGCTATAGATCGTAATGCAAAAAGCCGGAAAACAGGCAACAAAAAAGGTGGCCGGATAAGCCACCTTTATGTTTGTTCGATTGGCGAACGAATTACTTCGTTACGCGACGCTCGAATACAGGCTCAGCTGAACGAACATCGTTACCAACTGTGCGCTCGTCACCGTAAGGACCTTGTGAGTCTACGTAGTTGCCGCCTGTTGATTCGCAAGCTGCGAGTGTAACAGTTGCTACGGCTACTAGAGCCAGTGCTAACAGTTTTTTCATGATCATCTTCCTTTATAAAGGTTTGTTGTTAAACTAGTCGTGAAGGACACGCTTCGTCCCGTTACATTGCCATGACCCACTGATTTTGCAAGTTTTTTTTCTATGTAATCCAGAAGGGGGAAATATATGTACGTGGCAGAAAACTGCGATTCGTACGACTGGAAAAATAATTATGTCATTAGGCGCGCATTACAAAGAAATAAAAAAATTTCTGGAACTTTTTGGCACTTCGCTTGTCGCTGTTACGAAGCAACAAAGTGAAGAAAAGGTCGACGAAATTCTTGCATTGGGCCATCGGCTTTTCGGCGAGAACAAAGTGCAAGAAGCAAAACAGCGTTGGCGTGATTCTGACAGGCTTCAGAAATGTCCTGATATCAGGCTTCATCTAATCGGCGGTTTACAAACCAACAAGGTAAAAGAGGCAGTCGCGCTTTTTGATGTCATCGAAACGCTGGATAGCGAGAAGCTGGTAGCAGCGTTGGCCAAAGAAATACAAAAGCAAAAAAAGAATATTGAATGTTTTATTCAGGTGAATACAGGGCGGGAACTACAAAAGAACGGTGTGATGCCGGATGTGCTTGAGAGTTTATTGCATAGCGCAATACAAGAACATGGCCTGCGGGTTACTGGGCTGATGTGCATACCACCCGTTGATGAAGACCCTGTGCCACATTTCATTTTATTGCGCAACCTCGCAAAACAACACGGTTTACAGCATCTTAGCATGGGTATGAGTGGTGATTACAAACAAGCTGCCGAACAGGGCGCAACCTTTGTGCGTGTAGGCACTGCGTTGTTCGGGGAACGTATATGAAGCTCAAATTACCAGCACTACAGGCCTTACAAAAAGCCATTTTCCTTTCGGCCACATCGGTGTTTTTCATCGTGCTAATGAATGCTTTTGCCAAGGTGGTGACAACAGAACAATCGGTTATCTCGGCTATTTTTTACCGTGCGCTTGTCGGGCTTTTTCTAACCGCTGGCATCATGATGCTCGTGCATAAAAAACTGGTGATTAAAACAACACGCATGAAGGATCATATTATCCGTTGTTTCGTAGGGAATATTGGCCTCAGCCTGATTTTCTGGGCGTACTCGCTGATGCCGATGGCCGATGTAACAGCGATCATGTTTCTAGCACCCATCATTGTGACGGTACTTTCTATTTTTATTCTGAAGGAGCAAGTCAAGGCGACGCGCTGGATCGCCGTTATTGCCGGACTTATCGGTGTCAGTATTGTTATTGGCCCGCGGCTTGATATGGGGTGGTCAGCACTTGGTGTTGGCGTCACGCTTGCAGCAACAGTTACAGTATCGCTTGTTGCGGTGATGGTGCGTGAACTCGGAAAAACGGAAGATCCGCTAATGAGTGTGCTATTTTTCTTTTTTTTCGGTGCGTGTTTTACTTTTCCCTTTATGTTGTTCTGGGGCGAGGGGCTGACAAACGATATGCTTTTGCCACTCGTAACAGCTTCAGGCGCTGCAGTTGTTGCACAAATTGCTAAAACGGAAGCTGCAACCATTGCCGAAGCCTCGCAACTGGGGCCGATACAATATACCGCAATTATCTGGTCAACCCTGTTCGGCTTCTTACTGTTTCAGGAAACACCGGCTCCAACAACTTTTATAGGGGCAGGGATTATTATTGCCGCGAATATCTATCTACTCTGGGCCGAGCGCGATAAAAAACTGAAAAAGCTGGAAGCAGAAGCAGTGCCAACTCAACTGTTATAGACAGGCTCTTTGCGCAAATTGGCTTTGGCAATCACGGTGCCTGTATTGTCCCAGTAACGCTCGGGCTTGAGGGATGCAACCAGATCAATATGGTTTTGATAGCTGGCAGAATTTTGCGTTTGTGTTTTTTCACCCGTAACGAGCGCCACCACATTGCCAGCAAGATCGCGTCCTGTTTCCACTTCAGCGACTGTATTAACCGTGCCTGCGATAGCTCCAACCGGCCCGCCAAACAGTGCCCCGCCAATAATCCGGCCTGGTGCTTTGATTGTATCGCCTGTTACAGCACGGTAAATATGGCTAACAATAGGCAAATGTTGCAGGGGGTTCACAATATCCAGAATATCCCAGAAACTGAAGGAATCATCCGGCTTTTGTTCGGTCCCTTTAAACGACAATGCATTGTTATTATTAGTATTTTCGCCCTTTCCCCACACAGCCATGCGCCCAGCGGTGCGGTCATCATAGCTGGTCCGCCAGCTGAGATTGGCCTGTTTCTGCCCTGTATTTGCAGGTGTCTGGAAACTTTGTATTTGCATGGTTTTTTACCCTGCTTCTATTATTGCAATCACTATGCCAGAAACCGCTATACGTGAAATTCTTCAAAAGGCGCTGAAATATTACCCGCAAATCAGCGCGGGCGATATTGTGTTACCTGTACAATTGCCGGTGCGTGTTGGTGCATGGTTACAAATGATGCGCGCCGCGCATGACAAAGAACAGAATCCGTTTCTTGCCAATGATGTTGTGACCTTCGGTGATTTCAAACTGGAAAGTGCAACTGGCCGCCTCGAAAATATAAAAACGGGTGATGTGCAAACACTCACTGAAAAAGAACGGGCTTTTATTGTAACGCTTGCACGTGCTGAAGGCCGTAAACTGGAACGCAGTGAAATGCTTTTGCGCGTGTGGGGTTACAAGGAAGATCTGGAAACGCATACGCTGGAAACGCATCTTTACCGCTTACGGCAAAAAATAGAAGCCGACCCCGCAAACCCTGTAAATCTTGTAACGCGGGATAGTGTTTATTATCTGGCTACTTAATGATATGCAGCACGCTTGTGAGCGGTGTGAACATGATCACATTATCAATAGAATCAGCCACAATTTGCTTCGCGCGGTAGCCGATGGGGCAGCCTGATGCCGCAAACATATCAAGGTCGTTTGCCCCGTCTCCGATACTGATAATTTGCGCTGGCGTGATATCTAGCGTGAGGCAGTAATCCTCAAGAATTTTCTTTTTCTCGGCACGGCCCAGTAATGGCGGGCGTGCTTCGCCACTCAATGATCCATCTGTATTTTTATGCAATGTATTGCCATGATGGTAATCAAAACCTGCGCGTTCTGCAGCGCGCGTTGTAAAATCTGTCGGGCCACCAGAGACAATCGCTGTAAATATTTTCATGCGCTTGAGGGCCTGCACCAATTCAGCTGCGCCTTCGTTCAATTGCATTTCGTCAAGCAACTCGTTCAACATGTCCGCGCTAAAACCTGTAAGTAAGTTGAGACGCTCGAAAAAAGCCGCACGGAAATTGATTTCGCCAGCCATGGCGCGGCGTGTAATCTCCTCGACCTTGGCGCCGATCCCCATTTTTTCAGCCATCACATCAAGACTTTCATGGGCCACAATGGTACTGTCCATATCAGCTAGAAACAGGCGGTAAGGCAGGGCGGGGGGCATTTTGATAAAGATATCAATCTCGCGCTCCCAGAATTTCTTGCGGATTTCACGGAAATTGTCGGGTTTATCGTCCGAGGTGAAAACGCCGTCTTTTTCAATAAAGCGGCAACCCGATATGTCGTAGAGGGTTTCTTGGATCACAGGGCGCGGGGCAACAGCAACGAGCATATAGACAGCCTATGTGAAAACCTTATGATGGAATAGCAAAAAAAGGTGCGTCCAATGAACAAACCAACAATAAAGCCTCAAGGTTCCTGTTTTTCTTCCGGCCCGTGCGCAAAACGCCCCGGCTGGTCGTGGGAGAATTTGAAAGGCGCTATGCTGGGCCGCTCGCACCGCGCGGGCGATGTGAAAAAGAAGCTCAAGGAAGTTATTGATTTACATCGCGAACTTTTAGCCATTCCGGCCGATTATCGCATTGCTATTACGCCCGCCTCCGATACAGGCGCAGTTGAAGCCGCGCTCTGGACGCTTTTGGGTGCGCGCCCTGTGGAAGTGCTGGCATGGGAAGCCTTTGGCGGTGAATGGTTGACTGACATTGCTGATGAATTGAAGTTAAACCCGACCGTGCATAAAGCGGCCTACGGTGAATTGCCGGACCTTAGCAAAGTTAACACCGATAATGACGTTGTTTTTACATGGAACGGCACAACATCGGGTGTAAGAATTCCCAATACAGACTGGATCAAGGATGACCGCAAGGGCCTGACAATTTGTGATGCGACATCAGCCATATTCGCCTACAAGATGGATTGGAACAAATTCGATGTCACGACATGGTCGTGGCAGAAAGTTTTAGGCGGTGAAGCTGCGCACGGGATGATCGTACTCTCGCCACGCGCGGTCGAAAGATTGCTCACACATAAAACTCCATGGCCAGTGCCGCGCATTTTCCGCATGGTCAATAAAGGCAAATTACTGGAAGGTTATTTCGAAGGTGACACACTGAACACACCTAGCATGATGGCAGTTGAAGATTGTCTGGACGCGTTAAAATGGGTGCAAGGGCTTGGCGGGCAGGCGGCTGTACAAAAACGCTGCGAGAAAAATCTGGCGGCCCTCAAAAAATGGGTGAATGAAACACACTGGATTGATTTCCTGCCGCAAGACCATACAGCGCTTTCGCATACATCACCCTGTTTGAAAATCTCTGACCCATGGTTTGAAGCACAGGACACGGACCGTAAGCAGGAATTGCTAAAGGCGATGGCGAAGCTTCTTTCGACTGAAAAGGTTGCTTATGATATTGTGGGCCACCGCTCGGCCCCTGCAGGGCTACGCATCTGGTGCGGCGGGACTATAGAAACAAGTGATATCGAAGCGCTCGGCCCGTGGCTGGAATGGGCGTTTTTAGAGATTAAAAAGCAAAATCAGGCCCAAGCGGCTTAGAAGAGGGTTTGTCATGCCGAAGGTTTTAATTGCCGATAAAATGGATGAAGTGGCCAGCGAGATATTCAAACAGCGTGGCATTACAGTTGATAGCAAGGCGGGTCTTACGCCTGAAGAAATTATCAAGATTGTGAAGGATTATGACGGCATTGCTGTGCGCTCAAGCACAAAAATAAATGCTGACATTATTGGCGCTGCGACAAACTGCAAGGTCATTGGCCGTGCCGGTATCGGCGTTGATACAATCGATGTGCCAGCTGCCACCAACAAGGGTGTGGTGGTGATGAATACGCCTTTTGGCAATTCCATTACAACGGCCGAACATACAATTGCGATGATGATGGCCTGCGCGCGCCAAATTCCACAAGCGAATGCTTCGACCCATGCCGGTAAATGGGAAAAAAGCAAATTTATGGGTGTCGAGCTGTTTGGCAAAACACTTGGTGTGATTGGCTGCGGAAATATTGGTGCCATCGTTGCGAGTCGTGCCATCGCCTTGCAAATGCGTGTTGTCGCGTTTGACCCGTTCCTGACTGAGGAACGTGCGGTTGAGCTGGGTGTCAAACGTGTAACGCTGGATGAATTATTGGTGCAGGCTGATTTTATTACACTCCATGTGCCCAAAACAACCGAGACAGCAAATATGCTGAACAAGGAAACGCTCGCGAAAACCAAAAAAGGTGTGCGCATCATTAACTGCGCCCGTGGCGGGTTGGTTGTTGAAGAAGATTTGAAAGCGCTCCTTGATAGTGGCCATGTGGCCGCCGCTGCTTTTGATGTGTTCTCGGTTGAACCAGCTACAGAAAACGTTCTTTTCAACCACCCGAATATTATTTGTACACCGCACCTTGGCGCTTCAACCGGTGAAGCACAGGTGAATGTGGCGATACAGGTTGCAGAACAGATGAGTGATTTTCTGCTGAGCGGCGCTGTTGCCAATGCTGTTAACATGCCGAGCATTTCTGCAGAGGAGGCGCCACGCCTGCGCCCTTATATGGCGCTTGTTACGCAGCTTGGTAAAATGCTGGGGCAGATCAATAAAGGTGCCGCGACAGAATTCGCAATCGAATATCTGGGGCATGCTGCGCAGCTGAACCCGCGCCCACTGACAGCCTGTGCGCTTGCGGCCTATCTCTCATGCCATTCCGACAGTGTTAACATGGTCAATGCGCCGCAAATTGCAAAAACCAACAAGCTGGCTGTGCGTGAAACGCGCGAGGATTCACTTGATGAGCTTTTAACAGCCGTCAGACTTTCGATTAAAACCGAAAACGGGGAAGCAAGCGTCACCGGCACTCTCTTCGGTGGTGGCGCACCGCGTCTGGTGGCGATTAACGATGTGCCATGCGAGGCGGCTTTAACCGAGCATATGCTTTTTATTCTGAATGAAGACAAGCCGGGCTTGATTGGCCGTGTAGGAACAATTTTAGGTGAAGCGAAGCAGAATATTGCCGATTTTCGCTTGGGTCGCCAGCGTGGCGGCACAGCGATCGCGCTTATTTCGCTTGATGTTGCACTCTCTGATAAACTAGTCAAAGAAATTGCCGCGCTCCCGCAAGTGAAGCAGGTTAATTATCTGAAATTCTGATGCTGAAAATCTCTCCCATCACAGCGCGGCGTGTTGCGCAATTCAAGAATAACAAGCGCGGCTTTTATGCGTTCTGGATTTTTCTGGTGGTGCTGCTGCTTGTGAGTGCGGCCGAATTTGTAGCCAACGACAAACCACTTTTTATTCTGCATAACGGTAAACCCTACGCGCCGGTTATTTTTAATTACCCCGAAACAGAATTCGGCGGAGACTTTGATACCGAAGCTGATTACCGTGATACTTATGTGCAGGATCTCATTAAACAAGACGGGTTTATGATATGGCCACCGATCCGCTATTCTTACGACACAATCAATTATAATTTAACGGTGCCTACGCCTGCGCCACCTTCGGCGGATAACTGGCTGGGCACGGATGACCAAGGGCGCGATGTGATGGCGCGTGTTATTTATGGTTTGCGATTGTCGGTCTTTTTCGGGCTTATCCTGACGCTGGCAAGCACTGTTATAGGCGTTTTTGTGGGCGCGTTACAAGGATATTACGCAGGTAAAACAGATCTCGTCATGCAACGTGTGATCGAGATTTGGTCGAGTTTGCCAAGCCTTTATATTCTGATTATTTTCTCGGCGATTTTTGCGCCCGGCTTCTGGACACTCCTCTGGATTTTGTTGCTCTTCTCGTGGATGGGGTTGGTTGATGTTGTGCGTGCGGAATTTTTAAAAACAAGAAATCTTGATTATGTGCGCGCTGCAAAAGCGCTCGGCGTTTCGCACCCCGTGATTATGTGGCGGCACGTGCTTCCGAACGCGGTGGTGGCCACCATGACGATGATGCCTTTTGTGCTGACGGGCGCGATTACTGCCCTTACAAGCCTTGATTTTCTGGGCCTTGGCATGCCTCCTGGCTCGGCATCACTGGGCGAGATGCTGGCGCAGGGGAAAAATAATTTACAGGCGCCATGGCTCGGCATGACGGCTTTTGTTGCCCTTGCTGGTCTGCTGGTATTACTCACCTTTATTGGTGAAGCAGTGCGGGATGCGTTTGACCCGCGGAAAACACTCAGCGCCCGCTGATACCCCTTGTTTTTAGCTATGTAAGTGCCTATGTTGAGCAAAACAAGGGAGAGAATAATGGCAGCACAAGAAAGATTAAAAGAAGTATTCGGGCAATTTGTCGGGCAGGAATTTCCAATCACGCTGACGCCAACAGAAAAAGGCGCGCATATACAACTAACAGATAGAGAGCATCCAACGCTTCAAGGTATTTTGCAAGCGGCTTACGAGCATGGTCTTGGTGTCCAGGTCACATTAAAGCCTTGGGGTGTCGGGTATAATTTTTGTGATCCGGATGATAACAAAGTGCATTTTATGCTTGATGTAGGTGATGACGACAAATGGCGCGTCATCGACGAAATAACTTATAGACCCGCTTAATTATTTGTTTTTGCTTCGTCCGCTGCTGCGCCGGCTTTTTCTTTTGTCGGGGCGCTTGTTGATGGCACGTAAGGTCCAGCCTTCTCATTCAATGTTGAAATGATGCGTAAGTTACGCTCAACCTCTGTGCGGTTTGGCGCCATGCGCTTGGCTTCGCGTAATATTTCAATCGCTTCATCAACCTTCTCCTGTGCCGCCAATGACAGCGCAAGGTTATTCATCAGGGGCACTTTGTCGCCTTTCGCATGTTCGAGCGCTTTGCGGAACGCGGTTTCGGATTGCTCATGGAAGGTTTGTGCATCAAGTGAAATACCCAATACCTGCCATGCCTCGTAATTATTTTCATCAAGCTTGATCAGTTTGCGGGCTGTTGTTTCAGCGGCTTTGAATTCGCCACGGTCCATTTGCAGCATGGCGTATTCATTCAAAACAGCGGCGCTGGCTTTTGCGTCTTTGGCAAAGGGCCCGAGAACAAGATTGGCTTTATTCAGTTCACCGTTCGCGCGAAGTGATTTGGCAAAGCGCAAAGCCACCTCAGGGTTTTGCGGGTTGCGTGCATAATATTTTTCCATCAGCGCGAGCGCTTCGGCATTATTACCACCGGCTTCGGCGCGTGCGGCAGCTGATTCCAAAGCACTATCAAGCCCTGCATTGCCTGACGTTGCAGGGCCTGTGGCACAGCCGGAAAGTGTAAGCGCAGCGATTGCGAAAAAAGCAAGAAGCGGAAGATGTTTGATCATTATTGTAAATCCTGTTGTTCTGCAGTGTCAGCCGCGGCAGGTTCCCTCGCGAATGTTTCTGAAGACAACGGGAGAGGCTCGGCCCCTATATCTGTAGCGTTTACAGAAGCTTCTGGCAAGGCACCCACAGGCGTTTCGATGCTGGCAGTCGCAGGATCGTGCGGGACAAAAACCTCATGGCACATATCAGGGCAGTAATACATGCTATAGGGCACACAATCCGGCTTATTGGGTGGGCAGGCACGGCGCACACGGATATAATCCTGCCGCGGGCTTGCGACAATCACGGTACGTTCCATAATAATGCTGCCATCTGTTCCAATAAGACTAAAACTCGTTGCGCCAGGCTGACGCGGAATAACCACAACCGAGCGCGCGGTATCAGGCATCACACTGATATTTTTTTCATTACCGATAATAATATTCGCTACATCCTGCTCGAGCTTCAGAATGGCTGGTTTATCGGGTGTTAGCTGGAGGGGAGGCATGGCGTTGCCGCCATGCTGCGCTGCGGGCACATAATCGGCAGCCGACACAGGAAAGGCAATAAAAGCCATAAAAAGAAAAAGAGCAAAAAAGCGCATAGATAAAACGGATATAAGAGGCTTTGCGGAAATAACAAGACGACCTATCTCCCATTTTAATGGTTTTTTCTGA
The DNA here is from genome assembly GCA_016125135.1 of Alphaproteobacteria bacterium. Taxonomy (GTDB): domain Bacteria; phylum Pseudomonadota; class Alphaproteobacteria; order Micavibrionales; family Micavibrionaceae; genus RI-185. Next base: position 425,641 of record WGMJ01000003.1, read on the forward strand.
AAAAAGAAATAAAGCTTTAACGCATTTTAATTAAATACTTTTCTGTTATAATTGGCAGATATGGGAATGGCACGGCAGCACACTCTCCGCAGCGCAAAAAACAGCGGTTTTACAATGGTCGAACTGGCCATTGTGGTGGCTGTTATTTCTGTTTTGCTGGCTGGCGCACTCGTCATGACGGCCCCCCTCATGAAAACCGCGCAAGTGAATGATACGCGCGAAAAACTGAACCGTATTGCCAAGGCGCTTTCACTCTACGCCGTTACAAATTACCGGATACCATGTCCTGCTAAACCAAATCGGACTATGGGCGGTACGCCTCCTCCTTTCGGGTATGAAAATGGTAGCGGGGCGACAGGCGCGGCTACTCCTGACGGGTGCCCTGCTGGTCTCAATTCTCGCGAAGGCATTGTGCCCTTTAAAACTCTCGGGCTTTCAGAAGCCATGGTAAAAGATGCGTGGGGAAATTTTTTCACCTACGCGGTTTCTCCTGCTTTCACATGGAACACAAAACTCGGGACAAACCCTGCAACCATTCACCCTACCTGCAGAACGCAGGAATGGATGTTTGATTCCTATATTGATGCTGATGGCGATGTCCAGCTCAGAAACCGCAGCCCCGACAAGGCCCGTTTTTGCTGTCCGGGTGTGCCAGATACAGCTGATGCAACTGATGGTGATTTAATCATTAATGAAGGTGATCCGCCTACATGGGTAGGCCTTACAAGGGTTTCTGGAGCTGCCCCAACTGATTTGGGATATGATACGGTCGATGAGTTAACGCCGCGCGTACTTGAAGATGATGCCGAGAGCAATCCTGCGGGGGACACAATCTTGAATTGTCCGGCGGCTAATCCCGCAGACCCCTGTTGGGACGATTATTATATTTCAGCCCCGCGCCCCCCGAAATATGTTACAAGCAACGTACCAGCCTTTGTTATTGTCAGCCATGGCGCCAATGGACGCGGCGTCTACATTGTTGACGGCGGCGCTGCTGGAACCAAGGCCAATACAACTTCATCTGCAAGCCAGCGTGAGTATGATAATATGACCGCCGATAAATCCTTTTCCGATTACCCCTATTTCTTCAATGATACAGCTAACCCTTATGATGATTTAATGATATGGCGTACACAAGAACAGATGTTCGCGGAGTATGGAGGATCATGCAACCTTCCATAACCAAAAACAAAAAGGAACAAGGCTTCACATTGATGGAGCTTGCGGTTGGCTTGCTGGTTGCAAGCCTTATTATGGCGGCGGGCCTCGCTGTTTATAACGCAGGCAAACAACAAGATGCGATTATGCTAACACAGCAAAGGATGGACAGGCTCACGCAAGTGCTGGCGCAATACGCAAACGCCAATGGCCGGTTGCCGTGCCCTGCAGACCCTTCTGTTGATACCGTGTTGTTTGGCTGGGAGCGTGGTGTCAATCAAGCGCGGCTTAGTGATACACATACGCCGCGCCCCGCTGCGGGCAGTACCTGCGCCTTGTGGGACAATGATTTGAGTGTAACCGAGAATGTGGGCATTGTGCCGTATCTCAGTCTGGGTTTGAAGGATGAAGATGCGCGCGATGGTTGGGGCCGTTATTTCACCTATGCTGTTCCTCCCGTGCTGGCACAAATTAACGATGACACAAATGAAGCTACCGACACCGCTGCCTTGAGAGAGGATGAGGGTAAAGTATACCTGCGTTGTATGACGCCTGAATGGGTACAGCTGGATGAGACGGAGGCGGCCGCTAGCAATAATGCCTACGATGATCCTGCGGATTTTTATAATAATATTAATAGTATAAAAGCAAAATTCTGTTGCCTGAAAGGGGGATATGACTCTCCTTATAGCGATACTGACGACATTGTTATGCATTTTACCCAGACGCCGGGCGGGTATGATGAAAGCACCTTGATTGATGCACTTCACCCCCGTAATGCTGATAATGAATTTTACAACAGCTTACGGGATGGGACCGAGAATTACTTTTTTTCTATTGCCCAGGATCCTGCGGATATGGATCCTGTTGTCGAGGTTCCCATGACAGCGCCGCAAGGGCCCATAGCGGGGTATGCCGCCGCCGCCGCGCGTCCGTACGAAAACCTCCATCGCCTGCAAAGAATGGCAGTAGTAGCTTACGTGATTGTTAGCCATGGCAAGAACGGTTATGGTGCGTATCTGGCGAATAATGCCTTTGACATTTATCTGCCTTCTGCCAGAAGTGTGGCCGAAGAAGAAAATAGTGATGGTGACAAATTCTTTGTCGAAGGCCCTGCTGGTGGTCCTGCGGGCCGCTTTGATGACATAGTAATCTGGCGTACACAGATCAGTTTAATGGCGGATGCGGGCGCATCCTGCGCGCTACCATGAGGACGGGAATGGGTATAAAAAATATTCCAGCTGGGCGTCACAATGAAGCGGGTATCGCATTGATTATTGCGGCTGTTGCATTGCTTGCGGTCAGTTCCTTTGTTGTATTTGGCACTGGTTTCATTAAAGGGAAAGACAGGGACGATTCCAACCTCATGACGCGTCAAAAAATGGAGCGCATCATGACGCAGGCAGCGGCTTTCGCACAAATGTATAACCGCCTACCCTGTGCAGCTGATCCGAAGGATGACAGGTTTGATATTGATTTTGGAGCAGAAGATAGAGATGGTGCGGGTGAGGTTTGCGATAGTTACGATGGCATTGTCCCCTTCCGCGCTTTCGGGATTCAGGAGCGTGATGTGAAGGATGCCTATGGCCGGTACATTACCTACCATGTGAGTCCTGTTTTCACCGATCTGGACAGGTATGAAGATGAGGGTGTGGATGTGGGCGATCGATGCCGGTATAGCGAAGACGAAATATGGATAGGCGATATGCCCCTTGACGGGAACGCGGGGCCTAATGCAGATGTGCGGAATTTGAACCCTGCAAAAGCAAAATTCTGCTGTCCTGATATTAGTGTTCATGCACCAGGCACTGATATTTCTGTGACAAAACAAGGTGCTGCCCTTGTTATTCGGGTGGGAACGGCTGACATCACCGCGCGCTCAAATGGGAATGTGGGCGGTATTGATGCGGGTATTAATTACGTTGATGTCAACGAGGACGTGAACCATGAAGCGGTTGCCGTGATGCTGGTAAGTCATGGTTATAATGGTGTCGGCGCCTATCTGGGCGGCAATGCGCAGGTTGCTGGCGATGGAGGTAATGATGAGGATGCCAATAGTGATGGTGACGCTGCTTTTATCGATAAATCATTTATCTACGCATCGGGAAATGCTTACTTTGACGATATTCTTCTTTATAAAACGCAGAACCAGCTTTACGCCATGTTGGGTGGCACATGTGTAAAGCCTTTCAGATAATTTGACAGCAATGCGTTCAATCAGAAAAATCGGGTACGACAGTGGCTGGGGCAACAAGGATTATGGTTGTCAGGACGGACCGCTGGCACTAGAAAAAAAATTAGGCGTTGAATCAATTGGCGCATCGATGCTGGCTCAGCGCGCCGCCTACCAGACAAAAGAATCATGCTTGCCTTTGCTTCTTGCCAGTCTTGGGTTGCTGAAAGAGGCGGTAACCGACGCGCTTCAGAAAAAGGAAATTCCTGTTGTATTTGGTGGTGACCATACATGCGCTGTTGCGACATGGTCAGCCGTGGCAGAGTTTTATGCTGGCAAGGAGTGTGGTCTTCTCTGGCTGGATGCCCATCTGGATGCGCATACTGCAGCCACCGCGCATGAAGGCAAATGGGGAGGCTGGTGGCATGGCATGCCGATTGCAGCGCTGACAGGTGGCGAGAAAGACGTTTTTAAGGATATCGCAGGCGGTAAACAACAAATAAAGCCTAAGAATTTAGAGCAGATCGGCATACGCAGCTTCGAGCCTGCTGAAGAAAAATATGTGCAGGCGCATAATATTGCCGTGACCTACGCGCAGGACATCGCAGCGGGTGGATTTGTACAATGCTTTCATGACAAGCTTGAACGGATTGTAGCCAGCACGGACATTTTTGGCATTTCAATTGATCTTGACGGGTTTGATCCGCGTGATGTCCCCGGTGTTGGTACGCCGGAAGAGGGCGGCATCAGACTAGCAGAAGCGCTGGAGACTTTAAAAGACTTAGGGCGTCATGAAAAACTGGTAGCGGTTGAAATAGTTGAATTTAATCCGCATCATGACGAAAATAATAAAACGCTTGATGCCATAGAAAAATTACTGGATACAATTTTCTCATGAGATTTTTTCTTCTTTATTTCCTATTTCTTTTTATCACATCCCCTGTTTGGGCCGAACCAGCAACAACAAACAGCATGAAGCATATGCAGGTGACGCAGCCTGCTCCCGACCCTGTGCAAAAAAAGGAAATTACACCCGCGCCGGAGAAAACATCTCCGCTTCCAGAAGAGGATAAAACCGCGCCACAGCTGGAACCGGAAAAAGAAACAACAAAAGAAAATTATTTTATGCCGCTCGAGAAAACGGCGCCTTGGGCAATGATGGATGAGATTATCAGTGAAAATAAAGAGCAGCAGCAAATAGCCATCAATGCTGCCGAGAAAGATGCAAGCATTGTTCCACCAATGGGACTGTTATTTGTTTCCAAAAGGCTTGCCGCACAGAACAAGATTGACGACGCCGCGCTGTTTTTCTTTCTGGCACAATTACGTGCACAGTTTGATGCCAAACGCTTGAGCCGGAAAACGCCTGATGTTGCCTTTATACAAAGCTCGCAAGGGACCGGCACGCGTGTAACGAAATGGTTGCTCGCTGATAGTAACCGCATTAAGCGGCTGATGGAGCGCTTGAGTGTGATGGAAGCACAAACTGCCTATGCTTATGACCCTGGTTTTAATTCCCAGAACCCGCAACCGATGGAAGAATGGGAAAAATTACGGGCGCGCGTTGAAAATGATGTGATGCTTATGCTGCAATCACTTGCCGGCGTGACAGAATAAAACGTATTTTCTGGCAATCTGTTTCTATCTGTTCTTTAAGTGCATCAAGTGATTCAAACTTCTCTTCAGCACGAATGCGCAATAAAGGCCGTATGCTGATATTCTTGTCGTAAATATCACCTGTAAAATCAAGGATATGCGCCTCCAGCAAGGCTTCCGCTGTTTTAAACATCGGGCGGATACCGATATTCAGCGCAGCTTGTCGCCATTCTTTTTCGCCTTCAATTCTCACGAGCCCTGCGTAAATCCCGTAAGCCGGGTGAATTGTTTCGCGTAGCGGCACGTTTGCTGTCGGGTAGCCTAATGTCCGTCCGCGCTTGTCACCATGGCAAACAATGCCCTTTACCGTCCATGTCCAGCCTAGCATACTGCTTGCTTCTTCAATTTCACCCGCGGCAATCAGGCTACGTATATGTGACGAGGAATAGGGCTTGCCATCGGCTGTTGTAACCGGTGCAAGTGTGGTCAAAGCAAAGCCGTTTTCCCGCAAGGTTTCAGCCGAGCCGGTGCGCATATGGCCGAAATGGAAATTCTCGCCAACAACAAGGTTGTCCGTGCCAAGATCATGGCGTAAAACGCGGTTCATGAAATCATCGGCACTTGTATGCGCCAATTTCTCGTTGAAATTCATTGTAAAAATGAAATCGGGTTTTGCATAGGCAAGCTGTTCGAGGCGATGTCCGCCCGGTGTAATGCGAAAGGGCGCTGTACTTTTCGAGAAATAACTGCGCGGGTGCGGGTCAAACGTCAGGATGCCGAAGGGCCGACCTGCGGCGAGGGCGCGTTTGCGGGCAAGTTCCAGCAAAGCCTGATGCCCACGGTGAACGCCATCAAAATTACCAATTGCCAGCACTGCGCCTTTGGCTGTGTCGGGTATTGTTTGTGGTGCGGTAAAGATTTGCATGAAAAAGTACAGGGCGGAGTTATCAGGGAGAGCCAAGGCCCTTCTTCTGTCCGGGCGCGTTTTGCTCAAGTGCTTTTAGTTCGGGCATGAGCATAGGCACTACACGGTCTGCCAATATACCCTCCCGTAAACCGGTCCGCGAGAAGACAATCTGTTTGGGCTGCAAATCATCAATCATCACTTGCAAAAGTTCAGATGCATAGCGCATCTGCTCGGCACGGTCATGGACCTTAATGCCATATTCTTTCATAATTTGCTCGGGCGTTTTGCCTGCAAAATCATCAAGCAGTTTCATGAACTTTTCGGGGCTAAAACTGAGCCCATGCAGATCTTCTTTGTTATCACGCTGGGCAAGGCAGGCGCGCCCGATAGCACGGAAGGTGCCGCCAACAATGTATAAATTCTCAGGGTCTATGTATCTGTAATCAAGTGTATCCAGCTCTTCACCTATTTGGCGGGCGCGCTCACCGTCCCCCATCGCTTTCAGGCGTAAATTCCCGAGCTGGAAACTATAGGTGTTCTCTTTGACATGGCCGTCTTTCACACGTGCCATGTCAAGGCTGCCGCCACCTTGGTCTGCAACAATACCATCTGCTTTCTTAAAGCCAGAGCAAACACCAAGCGCTGAGAGCCGTGCTTCTGTATCGCCGTCAATGACGTTAATTTCCAGTCCGTGCTTTTGCTTCATTTCAGCACAAAACTCAGCGCCATCAGTTGCATCACGCAATGCGGCGGTGCCGACTGCATAAATGCGTGCACCCAGCTCTTCCGCGCGTTTTACAAATTCAGCCAGCACGGCCCGCGCCTTGTCTTTACCTTCAACGCTCAGCTTACCGGTTTTCTGGATATCAGCACCAAGCTTACAGAGTGTTTTATATTCTTCTTTAGGGAGGGCGCGCCATGTGCCGTCGGAATAAACATCATAGAAAACAGCCCGCACGGAATTGGAGCCGATATCGACGACACAGCAGGGAAGCTTAGCAAGCGCCATTTTTTTCTTCCTCATACAAGGCTCCGTAACCAAAAGGTTCTTTGCCCTTGATAATGGCTTTATTCTAGGTTGTCCAGCGTAAAGGGAAGCTTAAAAATAGCTAAAGTTTTTTGTAATAATAACGCCCGGCAATAACTTTGCCGTCAATTTTGGCATATTCGGGGTGGGTGCCAATCAACTGGTAGTGGGCGCTTTCATAAAGCTGGATAGCGGTTGTCTGGGTCTCGCGGACATCGAGGTTGATGATCTCGTAGCCTTCCTTGAAAGCTTCTTTCTCGACATAGTCGAGCAGCATGCGTGAAAGGCCATGACCACGGGCCCAGGGTGCGATAAACAGGTTTGTCAGGTTGACAGCAAAGCTTTGGGCTTCGTTATTTTTGGGTGGGCGCACGAGTTGCGCGGCGCCACAAATAACGCCATCAAGCCGCGCGACAAAAAGCGCACGGATGGGCATGGCAACAACACCTTCCCAGAAACGTTGCAGTGCTGCACGCGGCGGAATTTTCGTCCAGCCAAAACCACCACCCGCATGAATTGCAGAGTCGGTGGCATCACACAGATCATTCAAATCAGCGGCCGAGAGTTTTGCCGTTATACGTTCAACGGCAAGCACGGGCTTGAGTGATGTGGCGGCATTATGCTGTTGCAAGGGCGTATCCATTCATTTTCTGCGTATCTATCTATTCCAACAGACAAAAATAAACAAATAGAAAAAATGTTGCGCGGCGCAAAAACGTGCTTTGATAAGTGCCTGAAATTTTTCAGAATTATTGCTGGTTTTCGCTGTTCTTTGTTTTTAACAAAGAAAAAACGAGGCCCCCCAGAAGTGTGCCCACTGTTATCGCTAATGAGAGGGTGGGGTGAACATGGCCGACAAAATGTGAATAAAATACCTTCAGCCCGATAAAAATGAGCACAAGCGAGAGGGCATATTTCAGATATTCAAACCGGTGCACAAGGGCCGCCAGTACAAAGTAAAGCGCCCGTAGGCCTAAAATGGCAAAAATATTGGCGGTGTAGATCACGTAAGTATCCTGCGTAATCGCAAGCGCGGCGGGGATACTATCAAGCGCAAAAATAAGGTCAGCCATCTCGATAATAATGAGGGCAACAAATAGTGGCGTCATACGGCGGACGAGTTTGCCGTTTTGCTCTTCTTTCACAAAAAACCGGTTTCCTTGAATTTGCGGGCTGACGTTGAAATGGCCCATAATAAATTTGTAAAGCTTGCTGTCGCTGACATTAAACTCGGTGTCCTGACCCGTAAGAATTTTATAGCCTGTCCAGATCAGGAGGAGTGCGAAAAGGAAGAGAAGCCATTCAAACTGGGCAATGATAGCGGTGCCCGCACCAATCATGATAAAGCGGAAAACAATAACGCCGATAATCCCCCAGAAAAGAACGCGGTGCTGGTATTCGCGCGGTATGGCAAAGTAAGAGAAAATAATCGACATGACAAAAATATTGTCCATCGAAAGAGATTCCTCGAGGAAATAAACTGTATAATAAAGTGCTGCCCGTTCTGGCCCGTTCTCGACATAGAAATAGATAAAAATGCCATAGAGAAGCGCCAGCGAAATATAGAAGGAGCTAAGCTTCAGACTTTCCTTGAATGTGACCTCGTGGTCTTTGCGGTTGAGTACACCAAGGTCAAAAACCAGCAGCGCAATAATGAATATAAAGAAACCGCCCCAGATCCATAATGGCTGTCCAACGATTTCAGTGGTAAGCAGTGAAAAATCCATGGAGTACCTTTGTACAGCGCCAGCCTGATTCTGGCAAGCGCTGGCAGGCCTAAAAAGCCGTTAAACACTTGACGAAACAACGTTTCAAGCCATATGTTTCAACAAAACCAGAAAGATATAGATGAACGTTTTTGATGCACATCAGTGGCATGCCACAACAATTCTGGCCTTGCGCCGTGGTGACGAGGTTGTTATCGCGGGTGATGGTCAGGTGTCCATGGGGCCGACAATTCTAAAAGGCACAGCGAAAAAAGTTCGCCGTTTAGGCAAGGGTAACATTATTGCAGGCTTTGCCGGCGCCACAGCCGATGCTTTTACTTTGTTTGAAAGACTGGAAGCAAAACTGGAAGCGCACCCGGGCCAGTTGATGCGTGCTTGTGTTGAACTTGCAAAAGATTGGCGCACCGATAAATATTTACGCCGCCTCGAAGCACTGATGGCGGTATGTGATAAAACAACATCACTGATACTCTCCGGCACAGGGGATGTTGTAGAGCCTGATGACGGTATTATCGGCATCGGGTCTGGCGGTCACTACGCGCTTGCAGCGGCGCGTGCGCTCATTGACCAGAAAGATATGGAGCTTGAAGCGATTGCCCGTAAGTCTATGGGGATTGCTGCAGATATCTGTGTTTATACAAACCATAATTTTGTTGTTGAGAAACTTTAATCCATGACCGAGACTTCTTATTCCACAACTGCGATTGATTTTTCACACTTGCTTGAGATTCCAAACTTCTCTCCGCGCGAGATCGTTTCCGAGCTGGATCGCCATATTATCGGGCAGGGTGATGCAAAAAAAGCTGTCGCTGTTGCCTTGCGCAACCGCTGGCGCCGTATGCAGTTATCTGCCGACATGCAAGAAGAAGTGTATCCGAAAAACATTTTAATGATTGGCCCCACGGGTGTTGGTAAAACCGAGATTGCCCGCAGGCTCGCCAAGCTGGCGCAAGCGCCGTTTATCAAGGTTGAGGCTACAAAATTCACCGAAGTGGGGTATGTCGGGAAAGACGTCGAGTCAATCATTCGTGATCTGGTCGAGGTCAGCATCCACATGACGCGCGACCGTATGCGCAAGATGGTTGTAGCGCAGGCGGAACTTGCAGCAGAAGACCGCGTGCTTGATGCACTTGTAGGCGCAGAAGCGGGGGATACAACCCGTCAGCTTTTCCGCAAGCAACTGCGTGAGGGTGCGCTCGATAAAAAAGAAATTGAAATCGAAGTCATGGATAACAGTAGCCCGATGCCGGCACTTGATATTCCGGGCATGCCGGGAGCCTCGATGAGTATGATCAGTATCGGTGATATGTTCGGTAAAGGCTTTGGCGAAAAGAAAAAGCGACGCAAGATGGCCGTCAAAGAAGCGCTTGAAGTGCTCACAACAGAAGAGTCGGATAAATTGCTGGATGATGAGAAGGTAACAACAACAGCACTCACGCTTGTCCAGCAAAACGGCATTGTGTTTCTGGACGAGATTGACAAAATTGCCACACGCAATGATATACGCGGCGGTGATGTAAGCCGTGAGGGCGTCCAGCGTGATTTGCTACCCCTGATCGAGGGAACGAACGTTTCAACAAAATACGGCAATGTGAAAACGGACCATATTCTTTTTATTGCGAGTGGTGCCTTCCATTACACAAAACCATCGGACTTGCTGGCAGAATTACAGGGCCGCTTGCCAATACGCGTAGAGCTAGCACCACTCACGCAGGCTGATTTCCGCCGTATTCTAACTGAAACCGATTATTGCTTGATCAAGCAATATAAAGCCTTGATGGGCACCGAGAAGCTGGATCTGGAATTTACCGACAGTGCGATAGAAGAACTTGCCCGTCTCGCGTTCGAGATCAATGAAACGGTCGAGAATATCGGCGCGCGCCGCTTGCATACGGTGCTAGAGAAATTGCTGGAAGAGATCAGCTTCACAGCCTCTGACCGCGCAGGCGAGAAAGTGAAAATTGATGAAGCAATGGTTCTTGCGCAAGTGTCAGAGCTTGCAAAAAACACCGACCTCTCGAAATTTATTCTTTAGCCCCGTTTTCTAGAAATCCATTGCGTAGGCTGTCGGAATTGCCTTCTTGGCCTGACTACACAGGGCGTGAATTGCATCGGGGCCATGAGATGATAAATCCAGAGTCTTGAAGCCCTTTGTTGAGACGGCTTTTTTCTTGCTGCCTTTTTTAGGCGCCGCTGGCTCGTAACAATATTCTAGTTGCGGCCGAATGTCATCTGGCAGATGTGCGCTCGCCATAATCAGAAGTTCGGGCAGTACAGTACGTGACTCATTGGCACAAAACACACTGGATAGTTTTCTATCGCGTGTAATAGTTCTTCCGGATCCTGTTTTACCGCGGACATAGAGTGCATAGTCTTGTTCGTAGTGTCGTGCAGGCTGGTGGTTGACAACAAGCGTGAAAACAGGAGCGTCGGCAGATCTTGGCTCCACAAGTGTTGTGAATGTTTGCCCTTCATGAAATCTTTTTGAAAGTGTATTCGGGAAGTGGCGTGCACCAATATCAACCGTTTGTAGCCCCGCGCCGATAGCGTTAAAAATGCCTGCCAGTTCGTTCGCTCTGATAAAATTATCGTGTGCCTGTAAAGCTTGCTGCTTCCCGTTCACATGTATTTCGATCGGAATGTCCTTGTTCCGTTGATAGACGGTTATTTGCTGTTTCATATGCGCCCCCTGTTTGCTGGATTAATAACAGTGGAGATTTTTTATGGCAAGAACTTTATGGCCCGCGTTTCAGGTGCTGTATCTGGATAATGAGACTTTTTAGGGGTTTCAGCAGGCCGAGCGTGATTGCGAGGGCTAAGACGCCCCAGAGAATAACATGCACCCATAAAGGCGGGCTGAAAGAAAATTCAAACGCAATTGCCAGTGGAACCAACAAGAAGCCCAGTACAAAAATAAGAAATACAGCAGGGCCATCGGCGCTGTCATTGTCGGCATAGGATGTGCCACACAGGGTGCATGCGGGAGCAAGATCAAATGATTTTGGCTTATAGAGTGCGCCCTTGCCGCAAGCGGGGCATTTGCAAAATACTGCACGTCGCCATGTTTCTGAGGAAAGGCCAAGGAACATTTTATTTCTCCATAAAAAAATCCCCGCGAAATGCGGGGATTTGCTTTTAGTGGTTAGTGGCCACCGGCACCACCACCAGCAGCTTCCAGAGCTGCGCGGGCTGCTTCGTGATCACCTGTACCAATCATGCCGCCCCACCAGTAGACAGCGATAAAGAGGAACAGCCAGACAACGTCAACAAAGTGCCAGTACCATGCGGCGGCCTCAAAACCAAAATGTTTGTCGGCGGTGAAATGGCCTTTCTTGGCGCGGAGCCAGCAAACAAACAGGAAGATCGTCCCGATAATCACGTGGAAACCGTGGAAGCCTGTCGCCATAAAGAAGGTGGAACCATATGTACCGTCTTTAATGCTGAAATGGGCATGTAAATATTCATAGGCCTGGAAGCACAGGAAGAATGCGCCCAGTAATACAGTCAGGCCCAATGCCTTGATGAAGTTTTTCTGGTCACCATGAACAATCGCCGCGTGCGCCCATGTCACTGTGCAGCCCGAGAGTAGCAGAATCATCGTCATCAGGAAGGGAAGCTCGAAGGCAGGAATAGTTGTAATTTGCGGTGGTGGCCATGCGCCATGTGTATATTCCATACGCAAGACTTCATGTGCATCCTGAATAAACAGGCTGGCATCGAAGAAGGCCCAGAAGAAAGCAACGAAGAACATGACTTCGGATGAAATAAAGAGCGCCATGCCGTAACGAAGGCCCACTTCGGTGATCGGGTTGTGAACGCGTTCGGTAACGGATTCGAAAATAATGTCCTTCCACCAGAAGAACATCACAGCGAGTACGCAGGTCAGGCCAATGAAGAAACCTTTCAAACCAACCTTGATGCCGAAAATCTCGACACCATGCATGAAGAAAACAGCACCAAGTGCAAGAAACATGGCGGCAAAAGCGCCAATAAGGGGCCAGATGCTCGGGCGCACAAGGTGATAAGGGTGCGGGCGGCCGGTTGTTGAGTATTCGACGATATGGTCTGCCATGGGGTTTCCGTAAGTAGAGAGGGTTATTCGTTGGGCTGATTATAAAAGTCTTCGAGCGCATCATCAAGACGCTTCGTTGAAGATTTATAATAGGTATAGGAGAGGGTGATCGTATCGACATCGCGCATGGCGGGGTCTTCGGCAAATTCGGGGTCTATAAAGAAGACAACAGGGAAGGTTACGCTCTGGCCCGGGCCAATCACCTGTTCCTGAAAGCAGAAACACTGGGTTTTGTTAAAATACTTCCCGACTTTTGCTGGCGTCACATTATAAAGCGCAACGCCGCCTGTTGGCAGGTCGCTTTCATTCACTGCGTTAAAAGCGAGCAGGCGCTGTTCCCCCGCTTTGACGGTGAGTTTCTTTTCCTCGGCGCTGAATTTCCACGGCAGGGCAGAATCGATATCGGTATTCAGTCGCACATGCACAACCCGCCCTGTAATTCTATCGGGCGCTTTAACCGCCACTTGTGTTGTGCCGTCATAGCCGGTGACACGGCAGAAAAGGTCATAGAGGGGGACGGAGGCGAAGGAGAGGCCCAGCATAACCGCAACAATCACCAGAACCATTTTTAATGTTGCGGTGTTTTTGTCGCGCTGGTTCATGTTTTCGTCATTTTTAAAATAGTCACAATCCAGACGAGTGTTGCAAACCCGAGGATAATCAGGAGTGCACCAAGGTTACGTTTTTTTATGGGGTCTTTGTTCATTATAGGCCTGTATCAAACATGAAAGCGAGAAAGAGTGCAAAAAGATAAAAAACAGAATAGCCGAACATCAGCCGTGCGTCTTTGGCAGCATCGGATTTTAGAACACGCCATGCTGTTATAATAAAAATAACATTCAATACCGCAGCAGCACTTGCATAAATAAGGCCGGTATAGCCCATAAAATAAGGGCTTAAACAAAGCGGCAGAAGAACAAGTGTATAAAAGAACATTTGCCATTTTGTATGTGTTGCACCTTTTACAAGGGGCATCATCGGGATATTGGCTCGTTTGTAGTCTTCGTTGCTATTAAGCGCGAGTGCCCAGAAATGTGGCGGCGTCCAGAAAAATATAATTGCGAATAAAATCCATGGCAGTGGGTGTGCAACATCACCCATGGCAATCGCCCAGCCGACAACTGGCGGGAAGGCACCAGCAGCGCCACCAATAACAATATTCTGCTCGGTGCGCGGCTTTAAAATGATTGTATAAATGACAGCATAGAAAAACATGGCAAAAGCCAGCCAGAAAGCAGCAGCCCAATTCGCCGCAAGCCCGATAAACCCTATTGCCAGTGCGCCACTGAGAATAGAAAAGGCGAGTGCATCATCCGCCATGATTTTACCGGTAGGAAGAACGCGTGTGCGTGTACGGTGCATGACAGCATCCAGATGGCGCTCGTACCACATATTAAAAGCGCCCGAAGCGCCAGCGCCCAGCACAAGGGCCAATAACGCCACAAGGGCTAACAAAGGGTGCATCTGGCTGGCTGCAGGGGCGATCCAGAAGCCCACAAAGCCGGTAAAAAGCACAAGGCTCATAACCCGTGGCTTCAGCAGGCTGAAGACATCTTTAAGGGTCGCTATGTTAGAATGGCTGTTAAGTGCGGTTTCCGTGCCCATGGGCCAGATATATAAGTATTTTTACGATTTTTCCAGATTGCTTAAAATTTTAACTAAATTTTTGGGAAAAATTTGCGAAAATAAGGATGGGTATGGTTTAATGCGGTTTTAGAGGGTTTTGCTCATTATGCATAATTCGGCGTTCAATAAGTTGTTTAACATCAGTATGTTAATGGCTGCTTTGGCGGTATTTTTGCCAGCTGAAGCATTTGCTGAAACAAATCACATTGGCGCGATGGCCAATAATCTGCTGAATGCAGTCAGCTCGATTCCCGGTTTTGTCGCCGCCTGTTCTTATCTGGGCGGTCTTGTTCTCGCCATTATGGCGATCATCAAGCTCAAGGATCATATTGAAGATCCGCGCCAGCCTTTGCGTGAAGCGGTTGTCCGCTTCCTGATTGGCGGTATGTTATTTGCGTTGCCGATTGTTTTTGCGGCAATGAGAAACACAATCGACCCGAACAATACAGGAATTGATCCAGGCGGTCTTACAGGGTTCCTGAACGATATCGGTGATTTCTTCAGTGACCTGTTTGGCGATGGCCTCGGCACCTTTATGGATGAGGCAATGGGTGTGGGTGGTGTTCTCACGAACATTTCTATGGCGCTCAAGCCGCTGACCGGATTCCTGATCGGGATTGCTTATATATTCGGTGTTGTGATTGGTGTTACCGGTATTGTGAAGCTGAAAGAACACTTACTTGACCCGAAACAGGTTCAGGTATTCGAGCCCATCAAACGTTTCTTGGCGGCGGGCTGTTTCTTTGCGCTTCCTGCGGTTATTTCAGCCACCCGCGACACGCTCAATGGCGGCGGTGGTTTCTCTGATTTCCTTCTCATCCTGATCGGCTTGCGCGGCTTCAGCCTTGGAGCTGGCGGCGAAGGTCTGGACGGCGTTTTCCTTGGCGCGATTTCAAACATCTACACACCGATGATCATGTTGATCCGCATCTTCTCTTTCCTTGCCGGCGCGGCATTGGTGATGGTGGGTATCAGCCGTTTACTGAAAACAGCACAGGATGGCGCGCGCGGTCCGAGCGGCATCGGCACAATTATGACATTCGTTGCGGCCAGTGCTTTGCTCTCGATCGGTTCCATGATATCCTCTTTAACAACGACAATGTTCGGGTGGGACGATAATCTGGACTTTGGCACACTTGCTTTCTCGACAGGGGAAGCTGCAGTCGATGTCCACCTCCAGAATGTCTACAAGGGTGTTGTCGCCTTTATGACGATGGTTGGTATGCTGAGTGTTGTTAAAGGGTTCTTTGTTCTGCGCGCATCTGCGGAGGGCAATTCACAAGCTTCAATCATGGCAGGGGTAACCCATTTGGTGGGTGGCGCTATTGCCGTGAATCTGGGGGCACTGGTTAAAGCGGTGCAAAGTACATTAGGTCTGTCTGTTTTGAGTTAAAACTTTAGGAGGTTCAATGCTCAAGAAAATCAAACTTCTATCATTACAAACAAGTGCTGCGTTTATTGTCGGGGCTATGACATCATCTGCTCAGGCCGGCACAAATAACTTCAGCGAAATTTCGCGGAACATTATTACCTCGATCCAGGATTTGCCAGGTCTCCTTTCAGGTGTTTCATACCTGTTCGGTTTGATCCTTGCGATCATGGGTGTTCTTGGTATTAAGGACCACATTGAAAACCCGGAACAAACCAAACTGAAAGAGGGTGCTGCGAAGCTCCTGATCGGTGGTGGTCTGTTTGCCCTGCCAACAGTTATTGAAGCGATGCAATCGACAATCGGTTCTGGTAGTGGCGCGGACGTACAGGCAAACCTGACAGGTGTCGGGTTTGGCGTTGGCGGCAACTAATCGCGACAATAAGTGAAAAAACAGATACCAGTTATCTTAGGCATTACCCGCCCGGCGGGTAATGCCTTAAGTTTTGGGGGCGGCGTGTCCACCAAAGCCATTACGCCTGAAACAAAGAAATCGGTTTTCGAGCGCGATGCGAATACGTGCCAGTGCTGTGGTTTCGTGGCCGAAAAATATCAGGATGTCTATGCCCTGAACCAGAATTACAATGACGTGCGTTTAGAAAACCTCGCAACGGTTTGCATTTTTTGTCATCAATGTTTCCACCTTGAAAAAGTCGCCGAGATGCATTCCGGCGTGTTCGTATGGCTCCCCGAGATCAGCCAGACAGATTTACATCACATGGCCCGTGCCATGTATATTGCGCGTCTTTCGCAAGGCCCCATGGCCGATGCGGCGCGCCTCGCGCTTGATACAATCATGAAGCGACGTGAAGATGCGCGCGCGCGTATCGGTACAGACGAACCTTTTGTTGTTTCAATGGTTTTAAAGGATTTCATCGGACCGCGTGTTTATGCGCAAAGGGCTGAGAAATTCTCCGGAATAAGGCTTTTCCCGCTCGACCGCCGGATCATCAAAGAAGCGGAGATGGAATTTAACCAGTTCCCGCAAATTCTGGCCTATTGGCGCTCGAAAACAGGGCCTTTTGGCGGCAAGGTACCCTCTTTCTGGGTGGATACCTACAAAGACCTGCTGCGCAAGAAAGCGGCATAGTTTTTTTAACCTTTCCCGCAGTAAAATAGCCTGCCGTGGTTTGCAAAGCGGCAAATCTCTTATATTCTTAGTAAAACATGAGTTATATCGAAAAAATCATTAGCCCCTTCCAGAAAGCTTTCCGCTCGTCGCTGGAAACCTTCATTACGCTGGAAACCGGCGAGGACCAGCATACGCTGGTCGCGAATGACGGTTCATTGGTGTCATATTTACGGGTTGATGGTTGCCGCCAGATTATCGGAGAAGAGGAATATAACAACATCATCAAATCCGCGACATTGAAAATCGGTGCGCGCTTTGACCGGCCCGGCCATGCGATGCAGGTTTATTTTGTCCGTGATCCGAGCCGTGTAAAACCACATCTTGAAACTTTGGCACGGCCTGCGCGCGTGTCGGCAAAAAATTGTGGTCTGGAAATCGATGATTTGTTTCAGGAGCGCATCCAGAACCTTGCACGCTTTTTATCATACGAGGAATGTTTTTTTGTTCTATGGACACGTCCCTCCATTCTAACAAAAAGCGAGCTGGAAAGAACGGCGCGTGAAAAGAAAAATGACAAAGGTTGGGTTAATGCGCATAAAGCACAAAACCCGACAGCCGGTATTGAAATTCTAAAAACACGGCATAAGAGTTTCCTCTCGGCTGTGCGCACAGGTCTTGACGAACTGGGCATTCGTATCGAGTTATTAGATACACATAAAGCACTTTCAGCTGTGCGTAATAACCTGTTCCCCGAGCGCTCGAATGATGGCTGGCGTGCTTGCTTGCCTGGTGATCCGATCCCCCCCCGCGCACCAGCCAGCCGCTTTGATATGTCCGAAGTTTTGTGGCCTGCATTGCCCGAGCAATTAATTGCCGGCGATGCCAGACAGGTCGATGATACAACGGTGCAGATTGGCGAGAATTTATGGGCCGGCGCTGATATGACGCTGGGGCCGATGGATGCAAGCCCGTTCCCGATGCTTTTGAACAGGCTTTTCGAAGCCAAGGTGCCTTACCGTATTTCTTTCCTGATTGAGGGTGGCGGCGCCGAAGCGTCACAGTTCCGCGCTTTTGTGTCTACCTTGCTGGGTGTTACAAACCCGTTGAACAAACAAATCAAATATTCACTTGAGGGCCTTCAAGTTCTTTCCCGCAGCGAGCCTGTTGTAAAGTTGCGCGTTTCCTTTGCTACATGGGCGCCGAAAAACGACCATGATTTATTACAAGACAGGCTCTCGACATTGCTACAGGCGGTTGAAAGCTGGGGTTATTGTCAGGTGAGTGAGGTTTCGGGCGACCCTCTTGATTGCGTCATGTCATCCGCTATGGGTATTCATTGTGCGGGCACAGCGCCGCTTGCCATCGCGCCTATGTACGAGGTGATGAAGCTTCTGCCTTGGCAACGTGCTTCCAGCCCGTTTGATAATGGCGCGATTATGCTGCGCACACCGGATGGAAAAATATGGCCCTATCAAACTGGAACATCGCTGACAACAACATGGTTTGATCTTATCTTCGCGCAGCCGGGCGCTGGTAAATCGGTTTTAATGAATTCTTTGAATCTTGGTACAATTCTTTCACCGGGGTTGAACAAATTGCCTTTTGTCGCGGTTGTTGATATTGGTCCGTCTTCTTCCGGTTTGATTTCGCTGATCAAGGAAGCTTTGCCACCGGAGCGTCAACATGAAGCCGCCTATTACCGTTTGCAAATGTCGCAAGAATATGCGGTGAACCCGTTTGATACAGCTTTGGGTATGCGCGCACCTTTAATTGACGAGCGCAGTTACCTGACGGAACTGATTACCCTTCTTTGTACGCCGCCCGGCCAAGAGAAGCCTTATGACGGTATGCAGCAGCTCGCAGGGCTTGTGATCGACGAGATGTATCGCTGGCGTGATGACAAGGCAGCTAATGCCGAACCGCGCCCGTATCTTGCCCGCATTGATTTCGAAATCGATGAGGCGCTGGAGCGCTATAATATCCACCTCCCCGCCGATCCGTATTGGTGGGATATTGTCGACAAGTTTTTTGACCTTGGCCAGTTTCATCTGGCATCACTGGCCCAGCGTTATGCCATGCCCACATTGGGTGATGCCATTACCGCCGCGCGTCGCCCGCAAATCCGCACTTTACTAGAAGAAACACAAGTAGGTGGCAGCGCTGAGAGTGTCATCAGCGCTTTCGAGCGTATGATTACTTCGGCTGTGCGCGAGTTTCCCATTCTGTCTTCAACAACAAAATTCGATATATCCGGTACCCGGATCTGTTCGCTTGATCTAATGGATGTAACACCGCAGGGTGATTCAAGCGCTGATAGACAAACAGCTGTTATGTACATGTTGGCACGCCATGTGTTGGTGCGCAGCTGGTGGTTGGGGGCAGATATGTTACAGCAGATCCCCGAGAAATATCGTGGTTATCACGAGCAGCGCTTGCAGGATATTGCCGAAACACCGAAGCGTTTATGTTATGACGAGTTTCATCGCACCAGCCACTCGGTTTCTGTGCGTTCGCAAATTATCCGCGATGTACGCGAGGGGCGCAAACGCGCTGTACAAATTGTTCTTGCCTCGCAAATGCTGGATGACTTTGATAAAGACATGGTTGACCTCGCAACGGGTGTATGGGTGCTGGGAACTGCGGTTTCCGATAAAGCGGTTGACCATGTGCAGGAAGTTTTCGGCCTTTCTAATACGGCGCGCAATGTTATCCGCTACCGTTTAACAGGCCCACGGGCAACCGGTGCACCAGCATTGCTTGTACTGGGATCAACCGAGGGCCGTTACGAGCAGCATCTTATCAATACGCTTGGTTCGATCGAATTATGGGCGCTTTCAACATCAGCTGAAGACGTTGCCATCCGTACACGGCTTTACAACAAACTTGGTGCATCGCGCGCACGCTATGTACTGGCTATACAATTTCCGGGCGGGTCGGCACGGTCTGAATTGAAGCGGCGTATTCTGGCGCGGTCTGACAGTGCCGAGGGGCGCGCAGCGGCGACATCTTTCGTGATTGAAGAAATTGTCGAAGAGCTGGCCATGCTCAGCCAGAAATTGTCTGCGGCGGAACAGAAGGAATAAGGCATGGCCGAGAAAACCACGCCGCCAAAACTTACCAAAACCGCGCGTAAGGCTTTCTCGCGTAGAAAAAAGAAAAAAACAAAGCTGTTTATTTTTCTTGGTATTGTCGCCGCTATCGGTTTGTTTTTGGCGTGGGGTTTTGCACCCCGTTACGGCAGCCTGAATTACGGCATTTGCAAAGCCTATATCGAAACACATGAATATTACCCTGAAACATTGAAATTCATGAATGTCGAGGAATATGCAGGTGGCTATGTAAGTTTAAGCTACATGCGTATTGACCCGCTGGGTAATGTTAGCTTCAATGACGTTGATTGTGTTGTTGCAACCGCCGCGAATGGTGCTATTGGCATCAAAACAATCGACTATAATAAAAAGCGGCCTTACCCGCAGGAAGCAAAAGAAGAGGTTGATAAGTTCAACCGTAATATTTTTGCTGTTCTTGCCTACAAAGACCGTATGGACCTGAAGCTGCCACAGGCAACACCTGAAAATATAGCGGATTACAAATAAATAATGATAGAAAAACGAAAACTGGGCCGCACGAACATTGAAGTGAGTGCCCTATGCCTTGGCTCCATGACGTGGGGCCGGCAGAACACACAAGATGAAGCTTTCGCACAGATGGATTATGCGTTTGATGCTGGCATCAATTTCATGGATACCGCCGAACTTTACTCCGTTCCTGTGCGGGCCGACCTTTACGGCCGCACCGAGGAAATTATCGGTAATTATTTTACCTCACGTAAAACACGGAACAAAATCATTCTCGCCTCGAAGATTGCCGGCCCCGGTTTGCCATGGATCAGAGGTGGTGATTACAAAATAGACCGTAAGAATATTACCGAGGCACTCGAAAACAGTCTAAAGCGCTTAAAAGCAGAGTATATTGATTTGTATCAGCTGCACTGGCCCAACCGCGAAGCAATATGTTTTGGCGCGCACTGGCGCTTTAACCCACGGGCCGATAATGCCAAGCCTGCGCTCGAGAATTTTCTTGAAGTGCTGCAAACACTGGGCGAGTTTGTGAAGGCGGGTAAAATCCGCAATGTCGGGCTTTCAAATGAAACGGCATGGGGCACAATGCAGTATTTGCAGATTGCAGAGAAATACGGTCTGCCACGCATGGTCTCTATCCAGAATGAATACTCACTTCTGTACCGACTATTTGAACCTGACCTTGCAGAAATTGCGCTCCATGAAGATATAGGCTTGCTTGCATGGTCACCGCTCGCAACGGGTGCCTTGTCAGGAAAATATCTGGACGGTGCACGGCCTGAAGATAGCCGCTGGGCCATCGCGACTGAAGGCCGCCGTGCCGATTTCCGTGATACGCCGCAAGCACAGGCTGCAACGCACGCCTATATGAAACTAGCAGACGAAAATGGGCTTGATGTTTGCCAGATGGCACTTGCTTTTGTCCGGCAAAAGCCCTTCGTTACATCCGTTATTATCGGTGCAACTAAAATGGAGCATCTCCAAAGCAATATCGCTTCAGCACAGCTCACACTGGACCAGAAAATCATCGAAAAAATTGAAGAGGTCAGGCGGCTATATCCGGTGCCGTTCTAGCGAAAACAGTTTTCTGCTTCTCTTGTGGAGTGAAGCGCAGGCTATCACGCATGCCGTTCTTCGGGTTCGTAATACGTCCAGAAACAAGGCTGACACCAAGGCGGGTTAGCCCATCCTCGATATGTGCTTTGTAAGCGTTCATTTGTTCTTCCGATCCGCGCATTCTTAGGAGCGAAGCATTCGCCTGATAGTTTTCCAGAGAAAGAACATAGACTGAAGCAAATTCAGGCATATCCCGCAGGAAAGCATTTTGCATTTGTGTATGCGCCTCAGTCATTTTATCAAGCGCATCCAGAATTGTACCTTTATATGGCTCTGGCATCTCCATAAAACCTTTTTCATTCTCGATTGTTCTTAGCACTGAATTCAGGATTTGCTGAATAGGGCGTTGCTTACGGCGCCCTTCAGGCGTGAACATTTCAAATCTGCCATTATCATCAGCTCTGCGGGTGCCCATAAATTCTTCCAGACGTTCTATGCAGAACCCTAGCTCGAAATCACCATTCGCCGCCGAGAAACGCTGCTCCTTCGGACCTTTGTTCTTGTAACGGAGTTTGCCACCTTTTTCGTCAAGCGCTTGTGAAATGTCTCCTGTCTCAGTACGTAGTCTCTGCAAGGCTTCGCTCAGGTCGTTCAGGCCTGTTACAGCTTTTTCAAATCCTTCCTGCCGCTCTTCCCATTTCGCGTAAACATCGAAATTCGGTATGTCGGCTGTTTGGGCCTGCCAATTGGATTTATAACCACTCACACAGCTTAGTATTGTTTGGGCAAGATGTGTGACAGCGCGGTCATACTCCGCCAGATATTCACAGCCACGGTCAAAATCACGTCTATGTTCATATTCTTGCCGCGTGATACTGAAGTTCAACCCCACTGTATCGCGTGTCATGTGACGGCGGTCAAACCAGCCTTCACCGTGCTCATCCACAGCCTTTACAAGTCTTTGTATCTCCTGCTCCAGAAACGCGCTTGCACGGCCGGTATCGCTACGCACATCATCAAGGAAATCTTTTGCGGCATAATGGTAGTTTTTTGCTACATCGTTGCCGCGCAGTTGTTCCCATATCCAGCTAAGTGGGCGGCGTTCGTCAAGGAAGCGCAGGGGCACAGCGTGGCGTGCAGAAATTTGATTCTTACGGCTCTTTTCCGTGTCTATAAGGAGCGTATCGTTAGCCGGGCTCACCGCAAAGAAAATTGACTGCGGACTAACATTATGGTCACGCACGTTAAAGCGTGCAGATACGGCTGCTGTAAACTCGTTCCAAAGCGCACGTGATTTGTTCTGTTTTTGTTGCTCTTCGCGAGAGGAAATAGATTTTCTTTTTGCCATGGCGTTATTTCATATCTTTTCTTAGTAGGTTTTCCGGGATTGTTTCCAGCAAAACCTGGTCTTGCGGACGGAAACGCACTTCAAGTTGTCCTTGTTCAAAACGCTCCATGGCATAAGCGCCAACGATGCGGCTGAGAATATAGTGGTATTTGTTGCTGTCGCAATATTCAATCGCCTGTTTCTGGATGGATACTAATGCGTTTTCATCCAATGCACTGGCAGCGTTTGTAAAGTGGCTTTGTAATTTTGTACGAAGCTTGGCGTAGCCTTTTGCGTCCAGTCTCTGCCCTGTCTCTTGCTCGGTGGCACGTACTAGCTGTGGTGCTGCAGTGCGCGCAAGATTGTTTTTCAATTCCTTATTGCCGTCCGGCTCTTGTGGGTCGTAGACAGCCCATTCCAGCAGACGTACAAAATCAGCAGCAGGAATGGCGTAAGCTGAAAAACGCTTGATGCGGCTTCCGCTTTCGGTGTCATAAAAATCAGGAACTTCATCGATTTGTGTTATCTGGGCATCGGCATGCGGTAGCACGGCATCGAGATTTAAAAGATAGGCGCCAATCAGGTGTGCGGCATGGACGCGTGCTGTGCGGTCATCAGGGTTTAAATTGCTAGTCCCGATATCAAGTAGTTTGCGGAAATTTGCAGCGCGTGTGCTACGGTCTTGCAGGAAGCTTTCGAAGTCAAACTCTTCTGCAATAGCAAAGGGAGCCGGGTCACGATGTTCGGGTGCTGAGCGTAGCTGCTGTTTGGAGCGGCGGACAAACCTGCCAAAGATCACTTCAAGGCCCTTCAGCTTTTTCTCGTCCAGCAATCTAAGGCGGTCACGCAAAACCGCTTCGTCTTGCTGTGCCAGATTGTGAAAACATTGCCCATCGCCCCAGAGTGTACCAAGGCAACTAAACCCGAAACTTGCGTTTCTGTAGTTCTCGAGCAGGGCCATAAAAAGGCTTGGCCGCGTATTGACGATATGATTGTTGGTTTCTGCGCCCATAAATTTAACACACCCTATGAAAATCTATGGCGAAAATAGCGAAAACATTATGTTTATGTCAACAAAAAACGACTCTGCCCCAAAAATATGTATAAATTCCTATAATTTCAAGGCGAGAACGTGAACGGGGACGTTATCGCTGGCATCAATGGCAGTAGCAATGGCGCTAAACCCTGCCGCGAGGAAATTATCAAGGCTGTGTTTGTTCTCGGGTTCTACCTCGGCAACCAGATGCGTTTTTCCACTCTGTGCCGCAAAAATTTTCCAGCCACTTATCATCTCCTGCATAAAGTTATTGCCTCTATATGCGTTTGCTACGCACACGCCTTGCAGAACGGATATCTGTGTATCGGGTGCTGGCGGCGTAACGCCTACATGCCATGTGTAGGGCTCGGAAATACTTGGTGCAATAATCATGCTTTTCGCAACAAGTTTGCCGTTGTGGCGAATGCCAACAATGCCATGGCCCGCTTTTGCGAAATGCGTTTTGAAATAGGCCGCAGGTTTTTGTTGCATAAACCCTTTCTCGCCCACAGCAAGGCCTTGCCATACTTCCTCATGTAGCGCCACAACGGCGTCTATGCTGGCAGCGTTCAGGAAACCAATTGCACAAGGCTCGTGTGCTTCCAGCGCTGAGCCGTCAAATTTTCTAACAAGCCCTTCATGGGCACAGGTAAACCAATGGTCTTTCAGTTTTAATGTATCAGGCATTTATCAATCCGTTTCGTAAGCATGTTAAAGGGAGTAACAGGCCGTTGGGATTGAAATTTCAGGGGGTTTTTAGAACTGGAAAAACAAGCGCCTTAGGCCGCGAAAAATATGTCGCGGCGTCGTCGGAAGGATAAAATTGTTTTTAATGCTACTTGCACAAGACCATAGAAACATAAAAGCTCGTTAACCTTCAAGAAAAATGAATAGGCGCATCACGATTTTGTATCAACAGGCCCAAATATTCTTCACGCGGGATTGTGTAGGCGCCGAACTGTTTAAGATGGTCATTCATAAATTGTGCATCCAGTAGTTTGAAGTTTTTTTGTTTTAAATGATTACAAAGCGCAACAAGGCAAATTTTACTGGCATTGGGCGCAAGGCTGAACATGCTCTCGCCACAAAAAATAGCACCCATCGATAGTCCGTAAAGCCCTCCCTTCAGCTCGTTATTTTGCCAATATTCAACTGAATGTGTGTGGCCTGCATCGTGTAACATCACAAAGGCTTCAAGAATAGTCTCGTTAATCCATGTATCGCGTCTATCACGGCAGGCGGTAATTACGTCACGAAAAGCTGTATCAAAGCGGATTTCATAGCCGCCTTTTTTAATGGTTTTCTGGAGTGAGCGCGGCACATGCAGGTTAAGTGGAATTAACGTGCGTTCGGGCGGGTCGAAAATATAGGTTTTGCCAGCGTCCTTATCATCCGCCATCGGGAATTTCCCGTTGCGGTATAAATCCAGAAAGATCTTTTCGATATCCATAGCGCTAGAGTAGAAAAAAGCCCGCCTTTTGCAAAGCGGGCTTTTACATTATTTACCGGCCAAGCCCGTGGTAAAGCCCACAGCCATGGTTCTCGGCGAGGTCGCTTTCTTTCAGGTTCAGCTTGTCTTGCAAGTCGGCGTAGGTGTCCGCGCCCAGATGTGTGCCACAGAATTCCAGAAACGCGTATGCGGCTTTCAGATGTGAAGTGGGGTTACCAGTAATCCTGCCCACCTGTAGTCCAGCATCGGGCGCAAAAAACATGCTGAACACAGGGTAGTCAGTGTTCGGCTTGTTAATCTGCAATTTGATTGCCGGATGCTTGAGGTAGGTGCCCCTGAAACAGGTTTCAAGAGGGTCTGCTGAAAGCGCAGCTTCAAGCCCATGTTCTTTGGCAAAGAGACAAAGCCCGAGCATAAAATCACGATGCCCCAGTTGTTTAAAGAGAGAGACCGTTTCTTTTAAAAGTGCATGGTATTGCGCCTTTTGTGTCCCGGTATCAAGCCCGTCAATCATTGGCAGCTGGCTGGTTGACGGCACTTTTATATGGACGTCTTGTTTCTCGAGGAAAGAAAGTAGCGCAGCCTGTTTCAAGACGTGCGTAATGTCGCGTAGTTTCATTGTTAAACTCCGTTAATGTTAAAAATGATAAAAAGTGCTATGGCGCAGTTGGCGCATAGTCACAAAAACAAATTAATTGTGTGAAAAAGGCAGCAGTAATTACGGGCGGGAGGCCCATCGTAATTGTGTAGTCACATATTGGTATGTGTGCCGCATAAAAAGAAGCATAGCAGAGATTTAACTAACTTTCCATTGGAATTTATAGTTATGCTAAAATTCAAAAAAAGCGTTTATGTTTATTATTATCGACGATGATAATATAAACAAAAAATCTCCCGACTTTTAACTAACCCGCTTTTCGGCACATCAAAACTATCAAGCAGCTTACTGTAAGTATCGGGGCACATATGCTGCCCTAGAAACTCTATAACTGCGTGGGCAGCATTTAATTCAGAGGCGGATTCGTGTTGTAATCCTGAAACCTGCAAGCTTGCCTGAGCAGTAAATAAGATACGCAACTTAGAAGAAGCTTGCCTGCAAGAGGCATCATGCCCTGGCGGCACAATTTGCAGCATAATTGCCGGAGGCTTTACCCGTCTTACATTGTTTTGTTCCAGAGTGCCACAATAGGATTTCTTTTCGGCTAGAAAAGCGGCACCAAATTCATGTTTTTTGGCTAGAAGGCTCAGTGCCATTAAAAAATCATAGTGATCAGAATTTATAAACAACTCTACGGTTTCTTTTAATTTTCTGTGATATTGCAGGTCTGAGTTAATTGTTTCGCCCGAATCTACTATGGGGTCTGGTATGGTTGAGGAACAAACACGTATTGCATCCTCCTTCTTATCAAGAAAAGCCAGTAAGGCAGCGTCTTTTAAAACGGGTGTGATATCGCGTGGTTTCATGGCGGGCTCCTAAAATAAAAATGCAAATCTAGTTAAATTTAAAAGGTAACTTCTGGTAGTGAGACCCACTATAATTCTCTGTCAAACCGCTTTCGCGGATGCTGAAATTATCCAGTAGCGCCGTATACTGTTCGGTTGTCATATGCTTTTCACAAAATTCAAGAAATGCGCAAGCGGCTCTTAAATGCGATGAAGAGTTTTGCTGAATGCCAAAAACCTGCAAACCCATACAAGGCCCGTATTTGATAATATAAGGATAAGCGCCTGACGTAGGCGCTGATATTTTCATGCATATGGCTGGATACGATATACTTGCGGGCACGCCGTCTCTTATGTTGATACATTTTTCGAAACTATCTATTTTAATGCCCACATTAAAACCATGTTCCTTTGCAAATCTGGAAAGGCCCGTCATGAAATCGCGATGGCCCAGCTCCCTGCACAAAGAAATTGTTTCCCTTGTCATTTTCCGGTAAACCGCTTTTTGCTCGTGAATATCCAGGCCCTTTATATTGGCGTGAGAAGTTATATAAGGCCCTGAAATATGAGAGTCTTTGCCTGTTAGAAAGTTCAGTAAAAATGCCTGTTTTAGAACAAGCTTGATGTCTGGTAGTGTCATAATGAACTCCATGAAAAGTGAGATAAAAAAAATGAAAATACGGGCGTTAGGCTGCGTATATCATGATTGGGTTAATTGGGAAAAAGACAGCAGAAATGAGGGCTTAGGCCCACCAAGAAATTATTGTGAAGACAAAACGTTGCTGCATGTGAAGAAAGATATCATAAAGACGTATTAACTTTCAATGTTTTTCTTGCTTTTCGCGCACTAACTTCGCTATGAAGGCTTTATGGGTAGGGCAAAAATTATAAAAAACTTTGCAAGCAGGCTGGCTGATTTTGACCAGCGTGCAGACACTGCAACACCTGCTCTTGTTCTCCCTTTTCCGACTGGTCGCGCATATAAAAGAAAAGATGGCCTGCCGTGTTTCGACGAGGTGTTTTTCAAGCCTATCGGTGAAGATGTGGTACGGCATAGAAGGCAACAGGAGGTTATCGCCGAAAACAAAGCTATTCGTAACGGAGTTTATATCGGCACAGCAGGCATCGCTAATTACGGCTACATGGCACATTCTCGCGCAAGCGCTGCAATTTTATTCGACATTAACCCTCTACAAAGACTTCTGCATGAAGAAATGATAAAAATATTTGCGGCGAACCCGACTTTAGAAGGTGCGCAAAAAGAGTTGCTGGAATTACCCCAGCGTTTCATAAAGCGTGTTGAATCATCCCTTACAAAAGAGCAGGTAGAAAAATTGAAGGGTGTAGGCGTTCTTAAGAATCCACGAGTGAATCCATCCTACGTTGTGTCCTACAGGGATCCGGAAATATTTTCCGAAGAGCTTGCAAGTTTTATAGGCATGCCCCGTGAGGATCGCACAGATCGCCGTCACCCGATCATGGGGCTGGATGACCGGAAAACCTATGCACATTTACATGCGCTCGCAAAAAATAATGCCATTGCTTGTGTTACGCTGGATATAAAAGATACAAAAGGTTGGCAGGTTATTACCAAACACATCAAGGCAAATGGCGCAGAAGTCTCTTTGGCCTATGTCAGTAATATTTTCTATTTTATGCGTGGGCAGGAGGTTGATTTTGCTCACACACCTTTACTAAAAGGATCGCTCGAAAAAGCATGGCGTAATGTTAACAGGCTGGCGCCTTTATACACACTCTATGGTCATGGGCGTGCGCATACACTTAAAATGTCCGATGAGGGTATTGTGCCGCGCGTAAGTGTGCTTGTCTGTCAGGGTATCCACTTTTAAGCTGCGTCTTTAAGTGCTTCTTTGGCAAGTTCTTTTTCAAGCCAGTGGATTGTGTATTCGCCTTTGATAAATTCAGGCTGTTCGGTAATCCAGTGATGAAGTGGCAATGTTGTTTTTACACCATCAACAACTGTTTCCATGATCGCGCGGCGTAAACGGCGTAAACATTCTTCACGGTTGCGACCGTGGACAATCAGTTTGCCGATCATTGAATCGTAATTGGGGGGGATGCGGTAGCCGTTATAAACAGCGCTATCAAAACGCACGCCCAAGCCACCGGCCGCGTGGAATTGCTTGATCTCACCCGGGCAGGGGATAAAGGTTTGCGGGTCTTCTGCGTTAATACGCACTTCAATCGCGTGCCCACGTAAGCGGATTTTATCTTTCTGAACGGTCAGTTCCTCGCCTGCCGCGACGCGGATCTGCTCTGCTACAAGGTCAATCCCTGTAATCATTTCTGTAACAGGGTGTTCCACCTGAATACGTGTATTCATTTCCATGAAATAGAATTCACCGTTTTCGTACAGAAATTCAATTGTACCAGCACCGACATAGCCCATTTTGCGCATCGCATCTGCTGCAAGCCCGCCGATTTTATCACGCAGCTCGTCTGTAATAACTGGGCTTGGTGCTTCTTCAACCACTTTCTGATGGCGGCGCTGGACCGAGCAATCACGCTCGCCCAGATGAATGGCATTGCCATGCTTGTCGCCAAACACTTGAATTTCAATATGCTTCGGCTTTTCAAGGAATTTCTCGATGTAAACAGTATCATCACCGAAATTTGCTTTTGCTTCCGAGCGCGCTGTGCCGAATTGTTCCTTGAACTCATCTGCAGAGCGCACAACTTTCATACCGCGGCCGCCGCCGCCTGAAGCGGCCTTAATGATAACGGGGAAGCCCATTTCTTTGGCAATCTTTAAGCCCACTTCTGCGTTTTCAACGGCGCCATCAGAACCGGGAACAACAGGCAGGCCGAGCTCGATCGCTGTTTTTTTTGCCTGTACCTTATCGCCCATAATATCAATATGCTCGGCTTTAGGGCCAATGAAAGTAAAGCCGTGCTCTTCAACCATGCGTACAAACGCGGAATTTTCAGAAAGGAATCCGTAACCCGGGTGAATAGCATCAGCGCCTGTCAGGGCAGCGGCAGAAAGAATAGCATGAATGTTCAGATAGCTGTCACGTGCGGGTGGCGGGCCAATACAAACGCTTTCATCAGCCAAGCGCACAGCCATAGAATTGGCATCGGCAGTCGAGTGCACAACAACTGTTTGCACACCCATCTCCTTACACGCCCTGTGAATACGGAGTGCAATCTCGCCGCGGTTGGCAATAAGGACTTTTTTGAACATTCTAGGCCAGTTCCTTTCTCATCAGGTGATCGCCTTCTGGATTAATTCCACACAAATCACGAATACGT
This sequence comes from Alphaproteobacteria bacterium, assembly GCA_016125135.1. Lineage (GTDB taxonomy): Bacteria > Pseudomonadota > Alphaproteobacteria > Micavibrionales > Micavibrionaceae > RI-185. The sequence goes on from WGMJ01000003.1 coordinate 455,594, forward strand.
GCCATATGTTTGTATCCATGCTTTTCATAAAGGCCAGCTTGGGTCGACGTAAATAAAAATATCTCTTTAAATCCTTGTCGGATTGCTTCAGTTTCTACGGTTTTAATAAGAAGGGTCGCAATGCCTTTCTGGCGGTATTTAGGGTGCACAAATAAAGAAGCCAGCCATGGATAAATATCAGGACGGTCAGGATGATCATTGTTTTTAAAGCTTATCATTCCAGCAGGTTTTCCGCTTGCTACAGCCATCCATGTCTGCATCAGGGGGTTACCTTCAGATGCTGTATTGTTATAACGCTCTAAAGCTTGTTGAAGCGTATAGGTTTGTGTATCAACGGCTTGAGAACTCCATTCACCATAGCTCCACGCAGCACACACATTACGAAAGAGATCAGGGCAGTCGCGCAGATTGGTTATTTCAAATCCGGTCATTTTTTAGAACTATTCGACTACCATCAATACTTCGCCGAATTCAATGGGCTTGCCATTCTCGACGAGGATCTGTGAAACAACACCGCTCTTCGGTGCTTTGATCGGGTTCATGACCTTCATCGCTTCGATAATCATCAATGTGTCGCCTTCTTTTACAGTCGCACCTTTTGATACAAACGCAGGCGCGCCAGGTTCAGCAGCCATATAAGCTGTACCGACCATTGGTGATGTAACAGCGCCTGGTGTGTCGGCTGTTACGGCGGCAGGTGTTGCGGGAGCTTTAATGGCGGCGGGGTCAGACGGCATCACGTCACGCACATTCACAGGCGCTGCGGCAAACGGGTGACCAGCGGCAATGCCGCCTTTATTTACGCGAAGCAAACGCTCGCCTTCGGCGACTTCGATTTCAGTGAGGCCGGTTTCGTCGAGCAGTTTGGCAAGCTGGCGAATAGCGGCAGCATCAATATTGAACTTGTTACCTTTAGATGAATTTTCTGGCACGGAGGAAATCCTTGATACAGTGCTTTTTGGTTTTGCGGGCATTCGCCCTTGTTACTGAAAAAGGGACTTAAAGTCAAAGCAAAGCCATCTTATTTTCCCTAATAATGTTGGTTTATGCCTAGTGGTGGTGACCATGGCTGGTCGCATCCTTTTCAGGTGATGCCGCGCGGCTTTCAACAGTTGTTGTCAGCTCATGTGCATCGCGAACACCATCTTCGCTCTCGAAGGTCAGGCCCAGCTTCACCATATCACCGAGCGCCAGCTTTTCATGAAGGCCGATAAACATGATGTGATCGCCTTGTGGTTTTAATGTCAGCGTGCCATGTGGTGCGATCTCGAGCGTTTCCGCTTGCCGCATTCTCATGACACCCTTTTCATCAATCTGCATTGTATGCAGCTCTGTTTTCTCGGCAATGCCGCTTTCGGCTTTTGTCAGCTTTACGGCCTTGTCGCTCTCGTTTGTTACAGTCAGGAATGCAGCCGCGGTTTTTCCACTCGATTCAAAAATCTTTATATCTTTCACTGAAACGAGACTTTCAGCACTCGCAACATTCATCCAGAGAAGGCAGGCAAGAAATAGGGCTAAAGGTTTATTCTGTTTCATCCAGTGTTCTTCTCTCGGCTTCGTTAATCATATGTTTGAAATCTCCAACGGTTGGCACGCCTTCTTCAGGCATAAATTTTTTGCCGTTAAAATAGTAAGTAGGAACAGCTGCAATACCCATGGCGCGGGCACTACCAATTGCGGCAGCAACAGTGCCGCGTACATCACTCTCTTCGACATCAGCTTCCAACTGTAAAATATCAAGCCCTACTTGTGCTGCGTAGGTGCGGATTGTGACCATATCGAGATTCTGATGGTTTGCGAGGAGTACTTTTGCAAACTCTTCCATCTTGCCCTGCTTGCTGGCGGCAAAAACCATTCTTGCAATCGGCTCACTGTTGCCGCCCAGTAGTGGAAAGGGTCGCATAATTAGTTTCACGCGAGTGTCACCCTTCATAGCTTCCCACAATACTTTATGTACGACAGGGCAGTGGGGGCAGGTGAAATCGAGGTATTCGACAATTGTAACGGTGCCATGCGGGTTACCAAACACAATCGAGTTACCCTGTGGCTTATCAAAACTATTGAGGGCCTGCCAGCGTTGGTAGGTCAAAATCCCGCCCACCACAACAAGGATGAGCAGGATGATCGTGATAAAAGTCCGCATCTGATCGTAATTTATTTCAAGGCGTCTTGCATTGTTTCAACAGGGACAGCGCCCGGCATCAATGTTTCGCCAATCACGAAGGCGGGTGTGCCGCTGATGCCCAGCTTTTGTGCAAGTTGCTGGTTCTGCTCCAGTCTTTTCTTCACAGCATCACTCTCGGCATCTTTTTTGAGTTTGTCGACATTCAGGCCGACTTCTTCTGCCATCTTCGTGAGAGTCTCTTCATTTTTCTCACCTTGGAAGTGCATAAGGGCTTGGTGGTATTCCCAATATTTGCCTTGCTTGTTCGCGGCAAGTGCATAACGTGCAGCAAGGTTGGAAGAAGGGCTCAGAATAGGAAGTTCAACAAAAACGAATTTCAGATCCTTGTTGTCCTCGATAAGTTTTGCAACAGCATCAATAGACTTTTTACAGTAACCACAGTTGTAGTCGAAAAATTCAGCCGCAACTTTTTTGCCTTTTTTGTTTCCTGCAAAGGGCTGTGATGAATCGTGGAAAAGCGCCTGCTTTTCTTTTTTCACGTTTTCAGCGCCCTCAGCCTGACGTTTTGCTTGCTCATCGGCCTGGAATTTTTGTACTGACTGCAAAATCAGGTCACCATTGTTAGAGATGGTTTCCTTGACAAGCGCTTCAACAGCTTCTTTCTGGGCAGCGCTTAAAGCTTCTTCAGCGCGCAGGGTGGAAACAGGGGCCAGTAAAAGGGCGGCCATCATAAGAAAACGGATCATCGGATGAAACTCCTTGGAGAAAAGATTGATATAACCTCAGTAATCTAAGCTGAAATGGTTAAAAATTCTACTCCTGCGGGCTAATCTTCATCATTTTCGGCGGTTTTTATTTGCTGTAATAGGTCCTGTAGTTGGATATACTCGCGGCTGCCTGCAGGGAAAGCGCCCTCAAGCCGTTTCACAAGCTCTTTGGTCCGCTTTTTATCCTTTTTCAGGAAGGCTTCTTCCGCCAAATTCAAATGCGCGGTTTTTTCATCGCCCGCGCGGCCATAGGCGGTGGCCAACAAGCGGTAAATTTTCGGCATTCGTGGTTCATCCTGCTTGGCGCGCTTCAGAAGTGCGATCACTTCTTGCAGTTCCTGCTGTGTTGCCTGCGGGCGGCTTAGAAGCGCTTGTGCCAAATCCATGCGTATAAAAGCGCTATGAGGTAAAGCGCCAAGTGCGGCACGGTAGAGGGCAATACTTTCATTTACTTTGCCGGATGCAAATAGAATTTGCGCCTGCTGTTCTTTGAAATAGGGATTGGCTGGCGCTTCTTTCAACAAGCCATCCATCAAGCTAATGGCTGACGCATGTGAGTCCTTGCGGTAGAGGGCAATGGCATGTGCATACCGTGCAGCAACGCTTGTATCGTTGGCGGGGTAATAAGAATTGACCTGTTGCGGTTTTGTATAGCCTATTAATTTGGCTCGCATCAATTTGTGTTGTTCAATTCTTGTTTTGTTATCCATCACACCTGTATCGCCGCCCTGTAGCCGTGCTTCAATTGTTGTGATGCGGTCACGTGTCAAAGGGTGGGTTCGCACATAGGCATTTTGTTGGCCGGCGGGCAGTAACTCCTGGTCTTCAAGTGTTTTAAAGAATTCCAGAAAACCTTTGCTGCTCATATCGGCGCTCGCAAGAAAGCGCATCGCGGCCTGGTCGGCGCTCGCTTCTTGTGTACGGCTGAAATGCAGGTAATTCGTCATGCCAACACTTTGCCCCAGCATAGCGCCGGCCGAGGCAGCACCACCCTCACCTGTGAGCGCAGCGACGCCAAGGCCCAACACAGTGCCAAGGATCGCTTCAAACGAAGCGTTTTCCATCGCGCCGCGCGCGCGGATCAGGTGCCCGCCCGAAATATGCCCTAGCTCGTGTGCAGTAACGCCCAGCAATTCATTGGGTGTTTTTGTGCGTTCAATCAGGCCGGTGTAAATAAAAATATTCGGTCCGCCGGCAACAAAGGCATTTAAGTCAGGGCTTTGTACCAGAATAAATCGCACAGTTTCAGGACTAAGCCCTGCAGCTTGTATCAGTGGTTTGCTCCATGCTTTCAGGTAGTCTTCAACCTCTGTATCACGCACAATCACCATGTCTGCGGATTGCGCATAGGCTTGTGGCGGCAACAACAGGATAAAAACAGCGAGCAGGAACCGTAAAAACATGCTTATATATATAAACGATGGATATTGACTTGCCAGCCCTATTTGAAAATTTTAAAGCCCAGTGGCTTGATGTGCTGTGGCTACCCTTTGCTTTTACCTTGCTCCACAAGGGCCAGAAGCTGAAGGCAGCGGGGTTTGTTCTGGCTTGTATTCTCACGCTGCGCCTGCAAATTGAACTCTTCCACGTGATGGGCGCTACAAATGGTTTTACGCCTTACTGGGACGATATGACGCTTCATGAACGCGGTTTTCTGGTTTATGGCTTTTTTATTCTGGCTTTTATGTTGCTCTCCTACTTTTCACCTGCAACATCGCGCATCGTTTACTTTGCCGCATCCTTAACAGTGTATTTCATGGCGATGATTAGCGCCTTTGCGGTGCTGGCGATATGAGTAAAAAATCAGGTAGTTCAATTTCGGGTTCAGGACGCAGGCAAAAAGAAGTGCGCGTGAAAACAGCGCGCCGCCGCACGGCGTCTTCAGCGGCATGGCTACAACGTCAACTCAATGACCCTTATGTATCAGAGGCAAAAGCACGCGGATACCGTGCGCGCGCAGCGTTTAAACTTCTCGAACTTGATGAAAAATTAAAACTGCTGAAGCCTAATATGGTTGTGCTTGATTTAGGCTGTGCACCGGGCGGCTGGGCGCAGGTGGCCGCTGAAAAGGGCGCAAAGAAAATTGTTGGTATTGATTTGCTTGAAGTCGAACCTTTAGCAGGTGTTGATTTTATCCAGATGGATTTCATGGCCGATGAAGCGCCCGTAAAATTGATGGAAATGCTCGGCGGCAAAGCTGACCTTGTTTTAAGTGATATGGCGCCCAATACAACAGGTCACCGCACGACCGACCATATCCGCATCATGGCGCTGGCCGAGGCTGCACACGCATTTGCCTGTGAGGTCCTCAACGAGGGCGGCAGCTTTGTTTGTAAGGTTTTTCAAGGAGGATCTGGCGATAACTTATTGAAAGAATTAAAGAAAAACTTCAAAACCGTCAAGCATATCAAGCCGCCTGCCAGCCGGGCCGACAGCTCCGAGCTGTATGTGGCGGCTCTAGGCTTCAAAAAATCATAATTTAGGTTGAAATCGCCCCCCGTAATTTCCTATGGTTCTTCTGAATTATAGAAAATACATGGATCATTTACGAACATTCCCGCTACCCCAGCAACCCGAGAGCTGGGAATTGAATGAAACGTTTCTCTCCATTCTCGAAAGGGAATGCGAGAAATGGGACGGGAGTGCGCTTGCGCTCCAGTTTGGCAACGAAATCAATTTCAAGTTTCTTACATTTGATGACACAGCGAAACTAATAGAAAAGCATGGCTCGCTAGAGAATGCACGTGTAGAGGCAAGAAAGGCGAGCGCCAATGGCGCCGCCATGATGCTTGATATCTATGAGTCTTGTGGGGGCGCACCACATGGCATGGATTTCTTCTCGAATAAAATTCAAGAGCTGTGCAGATACATCGAAACCAATACTGTACAGCTCGAGTCATACTTTGGGTGGGAAGCAGAAAATATGTGCGCCCATTTGCAGGAGATAATGCTGGATCTACAATCACCAGAAGGTGAAATTTCCGACCGGGCCAAACAAAACACATTTCTCGCGTGGCTACACATTATGCCCTCAGCTGTCGGTGGTTTGCGCGATTTAATAGAGCCACGCTTCGGTGATTTTACATGGGGGCAAGGCTGGTGGGACGAGCCAAGTGAGGCCGAGGTGCGTGTGGCTGTTCCCCCGTTTAACCCCGATGAAGCAATGTGGGACCGTGTTTCTGCAGGCATTACAAATTACCACCGTGTCTGGGAAAACATCTTTGCGGCGGCTAAAGAATTCCGGATCCTCACTACAAACTCTCACGGTTATAACCATCTCCATATCAGCTTCTGGAACAAGCAAGATTCAACAAACCTGATTACAATGCAGGACGATCTGGAGATTGCAGATGCCTTGCACCACTTATACATAGGATATGTAGCCGCATGTGCAAATTTGCCAATGTTGGTGCAAGAAACAGTCAACCCGAAATATGCGCATGGAACAGAGTTTGTGCCGAATATCGGTACTGCGCGTACCGATGCAATTCGTCAACGTGAGAATACATGGGAATTCAGGCACGACTACACATCAGCAAATTTTCACATGGCACGTTATCTCGTGCCGATTATGGCAGGAATACGGACGGGGCTTCTGTATGATATAAAGCTGGGAGATGACAGGCCGGAATTCAAGCCATCTATCCAGCCGGTCTTAACGCATGCCCATGACGAGAAATCTCCGCTGCGCAACGTTTTATCACATTGTATCATTACTGAAGACGGGCATTTGAAGGTTGATTGGGACTCGATGACTGCAACGCACGGCTTGTTGATGGCGGAACTGGGTAAAGTCTTTGGCAAAAATTATAAAACAATTATTGGTGATGA
>WGMJ01000020.1 GCA_016125135.1 Alphaproteobacteria bacterium
TCCAGTCTACTCAATGTGAGATCTGCCATAGTAACCGGCACGCCGGCTTTATCCAGTGCAGCGCCCGCGCTGTGGCTTGCGCGGGCGGTTTTCGCCAGTTTCAGCAAATAATCCGGCGCGGCCAGTATGCGCCCGTCTTCTGCGGTTAATGCACGTAAATCTTTCTCGCGGTAGGGCGTAGAGCTAATGGCATCATCCTCCTGGCGCGCATTGCTACTGGCCCAGGTGGAAATATTCTGCGCGTGCAATACCTTATCATACGCGCTCAGCGGCATAATATCCTTAGATACTTTACCCGCTGCCAAAGGCTTAACGCGGTAATGCACCACGCATTGCTCCGCTATGCCCTCATTTACATTAAGCCCGTGCCGTTTAAGAAAATCTACGTTATTCAGCAAGGCTGCCAGTTGTACTGCCCAGCGCTCGGGGTCGCCTACATCGGGGATAGGTAGTATCACCACGGCAGGGAACATCTGCCGTATCTGCTCTGCATTCTGCACAAAAGTGAGTGGATTGGCCAGCGGGTCAAACCACGGGTCGCGCTGCCCATTCGCATCAAACGCGCTATTACACGAGCCCACGCCAATTATCGGCACCAGCCCCGCCTGCTCTATCTCGCGAATACATTCCATATGCATCCGGTGCATGGGCTGACGACGCCCGATAGACACACCATAACGAATGTTATAGTTTAGCAGTGTGCCTAAGTTCGCAGCGGTGAAGTGCCTGGCCATAGTGTTAATGCTACTCCAGCATTCACAACATGTAAATTGCTGAATTTACACTAAAAAAACTAAAATTATCCCCACCAGACACAACCTATGCGATTATTTCTCTTGAGTATATTTCAACCTAAGTCCAGAATGGGAAATTACTTCTCAGCTGGCATAATACGGAGCCATCGTTATGCAATCCATGTTCGCTACCCTGTTTGATGTTGAACGCTATATGCCCCACGGCTATTGCCTGCTCTGGCAGCCAGAACTGGTCTGGATGCATGTGATAGCAGATATCGTAATTGCCCTCGCCTATTTTGCCATTCCTATCACCATCGCCATAATCTTGTTCAAGCGTAAGCGCACTTTGCCTTTGCGCTGGGTATTTGTGATGTTTGCTGCGTTTATATTCCTATGCGGCACCACGCATATCATCAGCCTTTTAACGCTCTGGCATCCGATTTACTATTTTGAGGGCATCATAAAAGTGCTCACTGCGGCCGTGTCGTTAGCAACTGCTTTTCTGTTATTCCCGCTCATACCAAAACTGCTGGATATTTTTGAGGAGAACACCCGAACCAAGGAGTAATGTGCCATGACCACTCCAAGCCAGGATAAAACCAGCCTGGGCTCGCTAAAAGAATCGGCGAAGCATTATATGCTCCCCACGCTGGTGCTTTGCGCCGGGTTGGTGATTTCCATCTTCAGTTTCGTGCTGGTGCTGCGCGCAAACCTCCATGAACTTGAGCGTGATTTCGGGTCTTATTCCGCGCTTGAAGTATCTACACTTCGAGGAGACCTGGTTAATTACCTCCGGGCGCTGGAGCTTACCCGCGCTTTCTTTGAGTCCTCCACCGATGTCACAGAAGAAGAATTCTCACATTATGTAGGACCGCTGCTGGATAATACGCATTTTGAACTTCTGTTCTGGGTCAGCATGGACAAGGCAGGCAGCCATACGATAGCTTACCAGGAAGCACGCGGGGCATTTGGTCTGAACAAACACCGTTTCTCTCTCTCTGAATTTCCGGAAATACAAACCGGCATCAGCGCCGCCACAGCGCGTAAAGAGGAAGTAGTTTCGTATTCCTTCGGCTACGATACGGGCAACAGCCAGAGCGAACGGCAATATATCAGTTTTATCTATCCTATATATAAAAATCAGGAGTTGCAGGGATTTGTGGTGGGGATACTCAATCTCGGCAAGCTGTTTAATGAGGAGCTGCACTGGGAGCGCGACCGTTTTATTTCCAATGTTTACGTGTTCCGTAATATCGGCGATGAATATACACCTATCTATGCCTACCGTGATGGCGTGGCGGATTTCTTTCCGAACAATGCCGAGTTTAAGCTAGTGTCAAAAGCATCTGCCTTTTCCCATACCGGCATCATTGAAATGCCTATGCGAAAATGGTTGGTTCTGTTTCTTCCCACGCAGGAATATCTGGGCACCGCTCTGGGTCCGCTTCCCTGGGTAGTGATTCTCTTCGGCCTGAGTCTAAGCCTCGCCGTCAGCCTGTTGATATTTTCTCTTATAAGCCGAGGGTTAGCCATTAAACGGCAGGTGGAAATACGCACAGCAGAACTGCGGCAACTTACACTGGAGCTGGCAGAGAGTGAACATAAAATCCGCTCGATTGTTGATAATACGGTAGATGGCATTATATCCATCGACGATAAAGGCATTATCGAAAGTTACAACAATGCCTGCGAGCGTATTTTTGGTTATAAAAGGCAAGAGGCAATCGGCAATAACATTAAAATGCTTATGCCGCAGCCTTATAAGCATGAGCATGATGGCTATTTATCGCAATATGCCAAAACCGGTAAGGCCAAGATTATCGGTATAGGCCGTGAAGTACAAGGCCAGCGCAATGACGGCTCGATATTTCCGCTCGATCTTTCAGTCAGCAAACTGATATTAGGCGGGCGTACTATGTATAGCGGCATTGTGCGCGACATTACCGCACGCAAAAAAGCGGAGGCAGAATTATTGCAACTAACCGATGCACTTTCACGTTCCAATGAAGAGCTGGAGCGCTTCGCCTACGTCGCATCGCATGACCTCAAAGCCCCGCTGCGCGCCATAGATAATCTCTCCAAATGGCTCCAGGAAGATTTAGATAAGCACCTGACAGGCGAGAATAAAGAAAATATGCAAACCCTGCGTGGCCGCGTGGCGCGTATGGAAAAGCTGCTGGACGACATACTTGAATTTTCGCGTGTAGGCAGAAAAATAGATCATCGTGCTATCCGCGTAGTTTCCGGCAGGGAGCTGATAGAAGAGGTAATGGCGCTGCTGAATGTGCCGAAGGAGTTTACCATTTCCGTAGCGCCGGAATTTGCCGATATCTCCCTGTCCAACATGCCGTTGCAGCAGGTGTTCCACAATATTATCAGCAACGCTATTAAGCATCATCATCGCAAAAACGGCACCATTTCGCTAAGCCTGCAGGATGGCGGGGATCACTATGTTTTCTCGGTTAAGGATGACGGCCCGGGCATACCGCCGCGCTATCACGAAAAAGTGTTCCAGATGTTTCAGACACTGCGCCCGCGCGATGAGGTGGAAGGCAGCGGTATGGGCCTTGCCCTCGTGCGCAAAATTATACAGCAGCAGGGCGGCACCATCACGCTCGATTCTGATGAAGGCAAGGGCACGGATTTTAAATTTACCTGGAAGAAGGAAACTCAACACAAACCTATGGAGAATGCAGCATGATGATGAACTACCCTATAGGACGGCCCGTGAATATATTGCTCGTGGATGACGATGACGTCGATGCTAAGGCCGTGGAACGCCGTTTCCGTAAGGAGCGCATCACCAACCCCATCTTCCGTGCCAAAGACGGCATGGAAGCGCTGGGCATGCTGCGCGGCACGGCGGGCAGCCGTAACATCTCCTCTCCGTATCTGATTATATCCGACATCAACATGCCGCGTATGGATGGTATTGAGTTTATCGAGAACGTGCGCAAAGATCCAAATCATCAGGGCGCCATAATCTTTGTGCTTACCACGTCTCGCAGCGAGGAAGATAAATTCGCCAGCTATAAACTGAACGTGGCGGGTTATATGGTTAAAGACAATGCTGGCGAGGATTTTCTTAAACTAGTGAACATGATCGATAGCTACTGGAAAGTAGTAGAGCTACCGTAATTAAACGAAAGGAGCAGTTATGACCTTAAGCATACTTTTAATCGATGATGATGCGGTAGACCGTAAACAAATCATACGCACCTTAAAGCAAAGCGGTGTGCAATGTTCGGCGTTTGAGGCGTCAACTCTGGCAGAAGGGCTTGCTTTCATTTCAGAGAAACAGTTTGATTGCGTGCTGATCGATTACCGCCTGCCCGAGGAGGATGGGCTTACCGCGCTGGCGCAAATTCACGATGAGCATCCGTATGTGCCCGTTATTATGGTTACCGGTCAGGGCGATGAGAGCGTGGCCGTGCAGGCTATCCAGAAGGGCGCACAACATTATGTTACCAAGGGCGCAATCACGCCGGAAAGCCTGCTCCATTGCGTAAATAACGCTATCCACAATAGCGCCATGCAGCAGCGGCTCGACGAGCAGCGCCTCGAGCTGGAGAGCTTTGCGCAGGTACTGGCGCACGACCTTAAAGCGCCCAGCCGCATCATACGCTGCTTTGTGGAACTCATTCAAAACGATCTCAAAGAGCAAAAATACTCGGAGCTGGAACGCTACATGGACCGCGTCAAAAAATCGGCGGATCAGCTTGATCTGCTGGTCGATACGTTGCGGCAATATACGGCTCTCGACAGAGAAGTAACCTTTGAGCGCGTATCGATGGAAAGCATCGCGCATGATGTGAGCGAATTGCTTGGCCTCGATGTTTCAGAGAAGAAGGCAGAAATCATTATCACCAGCCTGCCGGAGGTGGAGGGCAATGCGCCGCAGCTACAACAATTGCTGCAGAACCTTATCAATAACGGGCTGAAATATAATAACGCCGCCATGCCGCGCATTACCATTTCAGGCAAGCCCAACAATACCGGCTGGGAGTTTTGCGTGGAAGATAACGGCATCGGCATTCCACCCGAGCAACATGCCCGCATTTTCGAACCGTTCAAACGTCTGCACACACACGACTCCTATCCCGGAAGCGGTCTTGGCCTTGCCACCTGCGTGAAGATTGTCAAACGTCATGGCGGAAAAATCTGGTGCGACTCAAAAGATGGCGATGGCGCACGCTTCTATTTCACCCTCTCGCCCCAACGCGGCCGCGTCCATTTCCAACGCAAAGTGGCTTGAGGAAAATAATATATAAGCTATGTGTTTTTGTTTTTAGATAGTCAAAAATTAGGCACCGCGCGCCGGCGCCGAATTTATTGCTTCTTTATCAGCTAACCCCAGACGCATCAATGTTCCCAGCTCCCCTGCAATGCTCTCTACTTGCATAAAGGCAAAGTCGGGCGTTCTATGCGTTCCATATTCCAACAACCTGCCTAAGGACGCAGAAACTAGCCCTCCACCTGCACTTCTTAGGATGGCATCAAGCGCGGCTAAATCCCAGTCTCCCATCGTTGCTAAATATGAAGCAACATCCAGGTCATTATCCAGTATAGCCAGAATGCTTACGGCCTGCTTAAAACTATGAACCTTAGCCTCTGGCGTCAATCTGCCATCCAATACGTTGGTTTTAAACTCACTATAGCGCACTGGCTGCGATAGGACAGGTTTGATAGAGAGCTCAATCGCAGAGCCCATGGTAATTTCACCTTCCTCATTTACCGTGACTTTGCGCCTATACGATTTTTGCCCATCCGTATAATACACCACATCTCGTACCGGATAATAAGCCACGCCTTCTACCGGAACGTGGTTTTCTACGCGTGCAATAAGTACTGCAAAACTATTTCCGTAATTTATGAATGCATTAGTGCCGTCAATAGGATCAATAACCCATGCGTCATCATATGCTCCGTTAGGATGCTTGTTCTTGCCCTCCTCTGATATAATCTCGATATCGGGATTAAGCGCGCGCAAGCCCTTTGTGATAATTACATCGGCCTCCAAGTCAGCATTGGTGACTCTGGATCCATCGGCTTTGGTTTCTATTTCTAAACCGAGACTACGCAGCCGTATAGCCTCCTGAGCCGCTTTGACTGCAATGGCGATAATGTCCTGAGATGTATATGTTTTCATACAGCTATTTTGAAAAGGGGAGGTAGGATTTTAGGGGGCATTGTCTATAAAAGCGAACAGCCCGTCCTACGCTCCTGGCGGAGCTCCGGAGGGCATAAGCCTCGTAACGCTCGTTTCACTCGCTACTGCGGCTAATGGTGGGTGGTGACGGGATCGAACCGCCGACCTACTGGGTGTAAACCAGTTGCTCTACCAGCTGAGCTAACCACCCCTGCCATGAAAATAGGTGGCGCATCATAGCAAAGGATTACACTAATGCAAGTTTTTAGCAAAAAAGGCTCAAAACCGGCTAAAATCCACAAAAAAAGGCGGCCAAGTCAGGCCGCCTTCCTTTTGCTTAAATAAGCAGGTAACTATTTATTTACCGCTTCTTTCAGCAGTTTACCAGCGCGGAACTTAGGTTGTTTAGACGCTGGGATTTTGATCGGCTGACCGTTACGTGGGTTACGGCCTGTTGTTGCTTTACGTTTAGCAACCAGGAATGTGCCGAAATTTACCAGGCGAACCTGGCCACCTTTTTTCAGTTGAGCAGAAATAGCATTAAATGTAGCGTCTACAACTTTAGCAGCTTGCGCTTTTGTAGAACCAGTTTTTTTAGCAACATCTTCAATCAGTTCGTTCTTATTCACCTTACGACTCCTTAGTTAATATAGTTAAGGTTTTTACGCAAACAAACCCACTAGCGACCTTCTGTAACCCTTGCTGGAAGCAAGTTTTGAGGGCTTGTCTGAAAAATCATCCAACCACTATTCAAAACAAAAGACAAGCAAAAAGATACACGCAAGGCGCATAAAACGTACTTTTATGACATATCAGTGGATAAAATCGGCGGATATTAAGTAGTTGCAGCGTGCACGCGTCGTATTATCGAGGCACCACCTAGTGTGTGACGCGATCGCTAAGCGGCTCTTCCGGATCCGGCAGCGTTGCTGGAATAACCACGGGTTTTTTCTCCCACACTACCGGCTTAATCTCTGATACTAGCGCGGCTTTCAGTACCTGATCAAACAGCGCGACGGGAATAATATTCAGCCCCTTCTTCACGTTATCGGGAATTTCTTCGAGGTCCTTCTCATTCTTTTCCGGAATAAGCACGGTACTAATTCCGCCGCGCAGGGCCGCGAGTAATTTTTCCTTCAGCCCGCCAATCGGCATCACCTGACCACGCAGTGAAATCTCGCCCGTCATCGCCACGGTTTTGTGAATCTTCACGCCAGTCAGTGCCGAAACTATCGAGGTTGCCATCGCTATACCCGCCGACGGCCCGTCTTTCGGCGTCGCACCTTCCGGTACGTGCACGTGGATGTCAAATTCCTGCAATATATGCTTCTCAATGCCCAGAGACTGCGCGCGCGAACGCACATAGCCCCACGCCGCCTGCGCAGATTCTTCCATCACTTTACCGAGATTACCAGTGAGGGTAATACGCCCCTTGCCCGGCACCAACACGCTTTCAATTGCCAGCAAATCACCGCCCACTTCGGTATAGGCAAGGCCAGTGACCACGCCCACCCGGTCTTCGCTGTCAATTTCGCCATGCATAAAGCGCGGCACGCCAAGAAACTTCTTCAGGTTTTTGTTGCTGAATGCAATTTTATCTTTTTTGTTGGCGATAAGTTCCTTCACCGATTTACGAGCCAGCTTAGCTAGTTCGCGCTCCAGATTCCGTACGCCCGATTCGCGCGTATATAATTGTATCGTCTCGCGCAGCGCTTCATCGCTAATCGACCACTCATCTTTTTTCAGCCCATGGTCGGCCAGCTGCTTAGGAATTAAGTGGCGTTTGGCAATCTCGATTTTCTCGTCTTCGGTGTAGCCGGAAATACGTATAATCTCCATACGGTCCAGCAGCGGACGCGGCATGTTAAGCGTATTCGCCGTCGTGATAAACATGACTTCCGAGAGATCGTAATCCACTTCCAGGTAATGATCGCTGAAATTGGTATTTTGCGCTACGTCCAGCACTTCCAGCAGCGCCGATGCTGGGTCGCCGCGGAAATCCGTGCCCATTTTGTCTACTTCATCCAGCAGGAAAAGCGGGTTGGACGTCTTGGCTTTTTTCATCGATTGGATAATTTTGCCCGGCATAGAGCCGATATAGGTACGGCGATGCCCGCGAATCTCTGCCTCGTCTCTAACGCCGCCCAGGGAAATCCTTACAAAGCTTCTGCCCGTAGCGCGCGCGATCGATTTTGCCAGCGAGGTTTTGCCGACGCCGGGAGGTCCTACCAGACACAAAATCGGCCCTTTATTGCTGCGCGTGCGCTGCTGTACCGCCAGATACTCTAAAATACGCTCTTTAACTTTGTCGAGGCCATAGTGATCTTCATTCAGTACGGCTTCAGCATGCAGCACATCGTGGCGGATGCGGCTACGTTTTTTCCACGGAATATTCAGCAGCCAATCCAGGTAATTGCGAATTACCGTGGCTTCGGCCGACATCGGACTCATATGACGCAGCTTCTTAAGCTCCGCCTTGGCTTTGTCGCGTGCTTCTTTATTCAGCTTAGTCGCTTCAATTTTCTTTTCGAGCTCGGTAATCTCGTCTTTGCCTTCTTCGATATCTCCCAGCTCTTTTTGAATCGCCTTCATCTGCTCGTTCAAATAATATTCTTTCTGCGTCTTCTCCATCTGGCGCTTCACGCGCGAGCGAATACGCTTCTCGGTATTGAGCACACCAATTTCGGTTTCCATGAAAATATAGACCCGTTCCAGCCGCTCAGCGACATTGAACAGCTCCAGCAAATGCTGTTTGTCCGATATTTTCAGTGAGAGCTGCGCCGCGATAGTATCCGCGAGACGGCTCGGGCTATCAATCTGTTGTAAGGTAGAGATGATCTCAGAAGGAATTTTCTTGTTCAGCTTCACATATTCTTTGAACTCGGAAATCACCGTGCGTTGCAGCGCCCCGATTTCTTTTATGTCGCCGTTCATTTCCTCGATAATCTGCGCCGCCGCTTTAAAGAAGCCGTTCCCTTCAATAAACGCGTCTACTCCAACACGCGCCTCGCCCTCCACCAGCACTTTGATCGTGCCATCGGGTAATTTAAGCAGCTGCAATATATTGGCCGTCACGCCCACGCGGTACATATTGTCCGGATTCGGGTCGTCCATACTGGCATCTTTCTGAGTAATCAGCAGAATTTTCTCTTCGCGCAGCGAAACATGCTCTAAAGCTTCGATAGATTTCTGACGCCCCACGAACAGGGGAACAATCATGCCAGGAAACACGACGATGTCGCGCAGCGGCAGAACGGCATATATATTGTCTTGTTTATCTTCCATATAATACGCAGCACAAGGCCACTGCTAATCATATAATACTTATACTGGTCGCAATTCAAGTGCTAATGGCTTTTTTACGCCATGTTACTGTGGATAGTATCGCGCTTAAAGAGAAGATGCTCTAGGCTACTTCAAAGGTACCGGCTACTTCTACCGCTACACCCATAGGCAAGCCCGCTACGCCATAAGCCACACGCGCATGTGAGCCAATCTCATCGCCGAATATATCTGCGATCAAATTCGAGGCACCATTGGCCACTACATGCTGGTCGGTGAAGCCTTGCGCGCTGGATACCAAAATCTCCAGTTTCAGTACTTTCGTCACCTTATCCAGATTGCCGTCACATATTGCACGTAGATGCGCCAGAATATTGAGTGCACAGTTACGCGCTGTTTCCTGGCCCTGCTCTATCGAGATATTCGCGCCCAGCTGGCCCTTATGAATAAGCTCGCCATTAATAAAGGGCAACTGACCCGATACATACACAATATTGCCGCTTTGCGTCGCAGGCACATAGCGCGCCGCAGGCTTGCCCGCAGCAGGAAGGGTAATGTTGAGTGCTTTTAACTGCGCTTCAGCGCTGGCATTGGCATTTTGCTTAATAGCGGCTTTAGACATGTGGATTCTCCCAATAGGTTTTTTTAAAAATCGTGCGGTCAGCTTAACCAGCTACCATCCAGTTTCAAGTAAAAAGGCAAAATGGAGCAAAAAAGCAGAAATATTAAGAAAATTAACCATTTCTTAACCAATTAATTAAAATTTTAACAAAATTGTAATAAATGAGGCGCAATTTAGGGTTATGAGGCGCTAGATGATAAGAATTAAGGATTCTTAGTATGTGACGCCTCCATATAAGCAAACAACACAACTAGACTATGGAGAAGTTATGACTACACTTAATACACATAAACACATCAATGGCTACCGCGTTGCAACCGCATTATCGCTGGCTGTGCTGGCTTTTATGCCAGAGCCTGCTTTAGCCGCCAGCCTGTCTGATACCGTAAAAGATGGCCTATGTATTATCGTAAAAGCGCTGCAAGGCGACGTTGGTAAGGCAATCGCCACCATTGCGGTACTTATCTTAGGTATTGGTGCGTTCTTCGGTAAAGTAAACTGGGGTATCGCCATCATGTTTGCCGTTGGTATCGTGGCAATATTCGGCGCAGCAGAAATTGCCGCTGAATTTGGCGACAAACAAGCAGTTTGCGGTTCAGGTGCCTAACAAACCAGGCAAAGGGCGGTCGCACATGCCGCCCTTTGTTCCAAAAGAGTGTTGGTTTTCTGCTGATTTTCCCGCATAAGTAGTATTTATATCTATTTACTTTATATTTTTCAATATCTTAGAAATAATATCACATTTTTTTTACATTTTTACGTTTTTGTAACAAAACTGTAACATTTCTCCCTTATCGTTAGGCTTAGAAAGGCGTTAAATGATAGAAATCAAAGGATTTTTAGTATTTGGCGCCTTATAATAACAACATGTGCTATTCTTCATTAAGAAGAATATTGTTTAAGGAGAAGTGAAATATGACTAGCGTTATTGAGAAAAAAGCCTTTTATTACCGCGTCTTAACGGCGCTGGCATTAGCTGTTGTGGCTTTACTTCCGGAAGCAGCTTTGGCGGCCTCACTTGAGACCACCGTATCGGATGGCCTCTGTATTATCGTAGAGGCATTACAAGGTGAAGTGGGTAAAGCGATTGCTACTATAGCCGTACTTATCTTAGGTATTGGTGCATTCTTCGGTAAAGTAAACTGGGGTATTGCCATTATGTTTGCGGTCGGTATCGTAGCCATTTTCGGCGCTGCTGAAATCGCTGCTGAATTTGCTGATGGCAGCTCTTCATGCTAATACGCATTGGAGCTTAGTTAACCAAGAGGGTGTCATGTTAAGTGGCACCCTTTTTTTATCCGCGGCGGCATATAACGTAAATTTTTAGTATGTGATTATCTTTTAAACTACGGTAACATGGTGGCCATGGCCAAAACGCACATTCGCAGTAATCAGGTTCGCCGCGAAATTCTCGAAGAGGAGTTCATCCCTTTTGCCTGCCATTATGACCCTAACACCATCCTCACCAAAAACGGCGAACTGCTCCAGACTATAAAACTAACCGGTTTTAGCTTTGAAAGCGTCAATAAGAACGGCACACGTATCCCGCTACGCAAAGTGGTGCGGGAAGTCATTTCAGCCAGCATTGATTCCAGTAAATACGCCCTATGGATCCACACCGTACGGCGCAAGAAGGATTTGAGCACCGGCGGGGCCTACGCGCAGGCTTTTTCAGAATACGTTCATAAAAGCTGGTGTGAGCTACACGACTGGGAACATAAATATGTAAATGAGCTGTACATCACTATTATTAGTGAAGGGCAGGATTTTAACCTCGATTCCAGTAGCTTCCTGCGCGCCTTATCCTTTAAGCGTGAAACCAGGCTGCGGCGCGAGTATCTTAAAAAATCCGCCGAACTGCTTAGCGGCGTCACGGAGGCCATTTTAGGCCGCCTTACCGATTTTGGCGCGCGCCGTCTTACTGTCATTGAGCATAATGACGTACATTATTCGCAGCCATTGCAGTTCTATAATAAGATCATAAAATTAACAGAGAAACCTATGCCGATGCCAATCTCCGATGCATCGGATTATATCAGCAGCACGCATGATGTTGCGTTCGGCTTTAATGCGCTGGAAGTGCGCGGCACCGAGGGCACTAAGCATTTCGCCGCCATATTAACTATTAAGGAATACCATGAGGTTACAGCCTCAGCGATAGATAATTTCCTGCAACTGGATCAGGAATTTATTATCACGGAGACATTCGATTTTATTAATAACGATCTGGTGCTCAAGCAGTATGAACGGCAGAAATATATTTTCGAACTGAGCGAGGATACCAGTTTCTCTGAAATATCCGGCTTCAAGGAAATCCTCGATGCCAATCGCGGGCGCCCCACCGATTTTGGCGAGCATCAAATTATCATTATGTTGCTCGAAGATAATCTGCGCATGCTTGAGCAGGAGACAAAGCGCATGGTACAGGCGCTGGATGCGCTGGGACTCGTAGTGGTGCGCGAAGATGTGATGATCGAAGAATGTTTCTGGGCGCAATTGCCGGGGAATTTTGAATTCCTGCGCCGTCTAAGCCCCATTAACACTTCGCGTATTGCCGGCTTTGCCTCACTCTATAACTTCCCTGCTGGACGTATCACCGGCAACCATTGGGGGAATGCAGCCACGGTATTTTTCACCAAAAACAATACCCCCTATTTCTTCAACTTCCATGACGGTAGTAATGGGCACACTACCATTATTGGGCCGTACGGCGCCGGTAAAACCGTATTGATGAATTTCCTGATTAGCGAGTCGCTTAAATTTAACCCACGGCTGATAATTCTCGACCAGCATCGCGCCTCCGAATTGTTCGTCCGCGCGTTGGGCGGGAAATACCAGCGTATTACACGGGATAAAGGCAGCACCCATGTTGCGCAAAACCCGCTATTGATGAACGACACGCCGCGCAACCGCGAATTCCTTACTGAATGGCTAGGCTTTTTGATGATGGATGATAATTTTACAGTGCCCGCTGAAGTAAAGCAGCGGCTGTCGGAAGCTATCAGCTACAGCTTCGGTTTGCCGCCGCAGGAACGCAGCATCCGTGCAATCGCAGAGCGTTTTTGGCCCCTGCGCAATGCCGGCACAACCGCACCGGCTCCTATAGAAGCGCTGCCAGATGATTTGGACAGTCTACTTTCTGCCGCTTCTGGTCCGGATAGTGTTGTAGAGCAAAAGAAAGACAGCAGCGGCCTTACGCCCGCCGATCGGTTAGCATTTTGGTATGGTAACGGCGAAATGGCGCATCTATTTGGTCATACGCAGGAAACTCTGCCACTTGCAGAATCCATATTTGCTTTCGACATTACAGATATCGTACATGCGCGCTGGCCAATTATTCCTGTCTTTTCCTATCTAATGTACCGTATACGCGGCCTGCTTGATGGCAAGCCCACCATATTGGTGCTCGATGAAGCCTGGAACCTGGTCGATAACCTGGTATTCGCACCGAAGCTTGGCGAATGGATGCAGGAACTGCGCGAGAAAAATGCTTTGGTTATTTTTGCAACAGAAAGCATAGAAAATGCCACACAGAGCTCTATCACCAATATACTTATGAAGGACATTGCCACGCAGATTTACCTGCCCAACCCGGAAGCAGGCACGGCGTATAAAGAAGTGTTTGGCCTGAACAATAACGAATTTTCACAGCTGAAAAATATGCATAAGGAGCAGCGCGAATTCCTACTCAAACACCATGGTGATGCCGTGGTCGCTAAGCTGGATTTAAAAGGCCTAAACGATATTATCGCCATTCTTTCCGGCACGCGTGAAAATATTGCGATTTTAGAAAGTATTATATTGGAAACCGGAGAAGATCCCCGTCGCTGGCTGCCTGTCTTCCGTGAAAAAGCGGTGAAAAAATAATATGTCCCTCATAAAGCATTTTATATTAATCATTCTGACTATGTTCATCACGCTAGCCGTGCCCCTTCAACAAGTGGCAGCTGCAGCTTCTTATCAATGCGCCGGCACCATGTTACAAGATGATGACATAAAAAGCACCGAAGACTGCGAAGCACAGATGCAGCTCAGTACAGTAATCTCTAGCAGCATTTGCTTACTGCGTGCCATTCTGGCCGAATCCATGTTCCAGGTCTATTGCGGCGTGCTGGAAGACGTTGATCTTATCGTGGGCATAGCATTTACGCTCTATATTATGTTCTATTCCATCTCCCTTATCTTTGGCATTAACAAAACCACCCCACGCGATTTTCTTATCCGTTACTTCAAGATTATACTGATCTACGTGTTTGTCACGGAGGCGGAGGTATTTTTTGAATTCCTATATAAATTCTTCATCTACGGACTGCTCGGCGGAACCGCTAATTTCCTGATGAAGCTGGACGTGGGCGACAAAATAGAAAAGAACGAGGATTCCGACAGTTTGAGCGAGAAAGAAGACGATATTTTCAGCCATGTCGACGAATTGTTCTATAAAGTTATCGGCGATGAAGGGCTGGTCTCGTTTGCCACGCTTGCCTTCGCCTATATGACCACCGGGGTTGGGGTGATTGTTTCGTCGCTACTAATGTTCGGCATTTTCGCGATGATCCAGGCATTCTTCCGTATGTTAGTTACGTATGCAGTAGCCATTCTGGCGCTCACCTTCCTGCTCATGTTTGCCCCCTTCTTCATTATTTTTGGCATGTTCAAGGGCACGCAGTTTCTCTTCAAAGGTTGGTTGGGTAGCTTGATTTCCTATACCATACAGCCGCTTGTTGTATTGGCCTTCATTTTCCTGGTGGCGAATGTATCGGATGTCGCCAAAAAAGTGAGCGAGAAGCAGTATATCAATGCTGAGTTAGAGCAGCCGGCTTTGTCTGCACCTGAGAATCGCAAGGTAGAGAATATAACAAAAATCATCGACATGGTGGGCCAGAAATTCAAAGTGGAAGCCCCACAATTTAAAAATGAAGACGAGTTCTCTAATGACTTTAAGGAAGGCGTGTTTTTCGCCATGGCCTTCCTGATATTACATGCGGTGATGAATGCCTTCCTCGCAAAGGTGCCGGATTTTGCACGTATTCTTGGTAACTTCCAGGGCTATAGCACCGCGGCAAATATTGGCCAGAGCGGGCCAAGCTGGAAAGGCGATGCTACGCCACAATCGGCAGGTATCCATCAGCCTGATGATTTTGTGCCTAAAAGCGCGCTAAAGGGCGTATTGGACACCGCTGAATCTGCCCTACCCAAAGCCGCTGGTTCCATCGCCTCTGCGTTCACTCCTAGAGCTGGCGGTAGCAAAAAATAATATTTCGACTATGCTCGTGCCATGAAATGGCGCAGCATATTCACACAACTCATTGAAGAGTTCCATACTCAGCGTGAGCAATGGATATTATGGCTACCCGTGGGCATTGGCCTGGGCAGCGCACTCTATTTCAGCCTGCCAGAAGAACCTTCCCTGCACACCAGCGGCGCCCTGGCCAGCCTGCTTGCTACCCTTGCCTGGGTAAGCCATTTTCGCTCCCGTTTCATCTTCTGGTGCAGCATCATGGGCTTTGTCGTGGTAAGCGGCCTTTTACTCGCTCAGTACCGTACGATAAGCGTGGCAGCACCCGCCCTAACCGAGCCCATGAAATACCCCACCTGGGTGCGCGGCACGGTCGATTATGTCGAGGCGCGCACCTCCGGCCATCGCATGATTCTCTCGGGTGTCACCATGTGGAAAGTGCCCAAAGAGATAACGCCTGAACGGGTACGGCTTACCATCAACACGCCGCTCAATGATGCCAAACCGGGCGATCATATTTCGGTAAAAGCCTATCTTAGCCCGCCGCCAGCGCCAGTCGTGCCCGGCGGCTATGATTTCGCACGCATGGCCTATTTCGAGCGCATCGGCGCGGTCGGTTACAGTATTGCCCCTGTAGAGGTAAACATACCAGCCGAACCCGGCGGCACCAACTTGCGTTACTGGCTGGAGCAATTACGTTTTTCGGTCACCACGCGCATCTATAAAGTTATTTCCGGCGAAGGGCAA
>WGMJ01000013.1 GCA_016125135.1 Alphaproteobacteria bacterium
ATAATTGGTATAATGTCAGGATTCATAAACGGTTCGCCGCCCGTTATGCCGATTTCCTCGGTTGTCATCTTTTCGCGCAAAATTTCGTCCAGATATGAAACCACCTCGGCATGCGTCAGATATACCAACCGGTCATTTTTAGGCGTGGATTCGATATAGCAATTAATGCAGGCCAGATTGCACAGCGTACCGGTATTGAACCACAGTGTTTTCAGCGCCGTTAAATCCACCCATGCACGGCGTTCGCCCTTGGCGGTGGTCAACGGGTCGGAGAATTTACTTTGCGGTAATGGTTCAGTACTCATACTTTACTATCTTTTCTTAGCCATTTTAAAAGAACATAATCCAGCGACAGTGGACCGGGGCCTTTGATAAAGATAGAGGCAGCCAGTGCCATCCAGAGAATATGTTGGAAGTTTTCCTGATAGGTCAGCTGGATCACAAGCGCCATGACAAACAATCCGGCTGCGCCAAAGCGGGAGAATAAGCCTAAGCCGACAAGCACTGGCAGAGCCAGCTCTGCTATGGTCGTTACAGGTGCGGCTAGAGAGGCATCAAGTCCGGGAACCGGATGCTCCATCTCAAACAGGAAAACTTGCGTATCCCAGCTGCCGTTAAAATAATCCTTCGCGCGCAGCATGCCGGATTTAAAAAACGCCCAACCGAGATATAGCCGGAAGGATAAATCCAGCAAAGGCGATCCGACTTTATCCGCAATCATCCTTAACGGATCGATGAGATTGTTTATTCTGATCATCATATCTTTCATGGTCTATCTCCTGATTTTAAAACTTGTAAATGTTCCAAGCTGTAAGTGTTTTTGCAGTAAAGGGGTTAAATCGGCGTCCGGGTAATGTACTACCAGAATCTCAGCCGTTTCATGGATGGTTTGTCCGTTTTGGATCGTGGCGAGAAACAGATATTCTGCATCATCCAGACGGCGCAGCTCAACCTTCAAATCCGGTCTGTAAATCATCAGCTTGCAGCCGCGATCACTCAGCTGCTGTAAATTCTTTTGATCTTCCGCGCGGCAAAAATCAACGATCTCATCCAGAGGGTATTCGGAGTCCAGCAGCGCAAGAGACTTGCGGAAAGAAAACTGCAAATTTGGCATGTCCTCTTCTGCAATATTCATCAATTCAGCAGGATCGAGCGGTAAATCATCTGGCGCATAATAAGCGGCTTCCCACAGCCATTCGAGGCGCGTGAAATCTTGCAGGTAAGGCAGGTGTTTGGCAGGTTCATAGGCTTGAACAAAATCCGGAAATTCCATGCCGTAGAGGTTGAGATTGCCCTGGCTTGGCAGGTTATTCACCACAAAAGCGCGCATGGCCTGTTCCAGAAATTCGCGCCCCACCAGCTTTTCTGTCATGGGCAGGGCCGCCATGGCCGCATCAATAAGGCTACGGACGACATTATTGCGGTAGACCTTCATGCGGTTTTCAAGGCATATGCCGTGATCCTGCCGGAAGGCGTTACGTAACACATCGTTATCCAGATGATCTGGCTCCAACATGGTGTGCTTGAAACTGTCCTGAAACTCACTCAGCCGCATGTGCAAGCACCTCTGATTTATGGTGTTTATCTATGAAACTTTGTGCTTTATCTGATTGCGCCACAAGCTCGGAAAGCGCCGGAATATCGCCATCCCATTCAATCAGTGTGGGCGCTGCGCCAAAACGCTTCACGCCGTGTTCATAAAGCGCCCAGACTTCATCGCGCACCGGGCGGTTATGGGTATCAACCAGTATCGTGCCATCTTCAAATTCGCGCTCGGTATGCCCGGCCAGATGCATTTCGCGCACAAATTCCGGTTTGATATTGTCCAGATAATGATAGGGATCAAAGCCGTGATTGACCGACTGCACGTAGATATTATTGATGTCCAGCAATACATCGCATCCGGCTTTTTCGGCGATGCGGTTCATAAATTCGTATTCGCTCATTTCATCAGTGGTGAAAGAGACGTAAGTGGACGGGTTCTCGACCAGTATTTTACGGCCAAAATAATTTTGCACGCGCTCAATATTGTCACACAGCCTTTGCAGTGTTTCCTGGGTGTAGGGCAATGGCAAAAGGTCGTTCAAATGCGCATTGCCGCTAGCGCTCCATGACACATGATCGGAAACCTGAAACGGCTCGAAAATATCGATCAACTCCTTAAACTGGCGCATATGCTCCTCATCAACTGGCTGATCGGAGCCAAGAGAAAGACCGACGGCATGCAGGCTTAAGGGGTACAACTCACGGGCTTTGGCAAGGTATCGCCGATGCGTGCCGCCGCCGAAATAATTCTCCGGATGTACTTCGATCCAGCCGATATCCGGTTTTTCTTCGAGGATGTCTTCATAATGCTTGGCACGCAGCCCAATCCCGGCAGCCCTGAAAGGACTGTCCGGGAGCGGGTACGCATTTTTATCCATGTAAGGATAAGGCTTCATATTTTTAGCCTTTTTTATCTTCTTTGCCTTCGCAGCCATTCTTGGCATCGCAGCTGCTCTTGCCGCCTTCACCGGCCTTAACAGATCCGCCGACGAGTTTTTCACAAAGACCGGTAGGAACGGCGATCCACTCATTTGCATCACCATCAACGCTGGCATGACCCATACAGCTGTGTTTGCCTGCGGCATCGCCGCAATCATTGTGGCCAGCTTTGACAACACCATAGCATTTTTCTTTACTGTCTGCGGCGGCATGTGCATTGTGCGCGCCAAAAGCTGCCAAAGACACTGCTCCGGCAACCAGACTTGCTGTAACTGCTTTTCTCATATTCATAATTTTAGCTCCTTAAGAGTTTAGAGGGTTGTTGTTCAATGATAGCATTCGATGCTAACGGGTAGGTATTCGACAGGACAAAAAATAAAGTTACAGCTGTTATTTATTTCTCGTAAATTATTCCATCACGATGAAACGCCTTAAAAGCAAACGCAAAAGTCCTGTCATAGGGAATATCCTCGTAGCTGCTTGCTGTTTTCTTCTGCACAGTGACAAAGCCGATATCACGCCCCTGTTCAATACTGGAACTATCCAGCGCGGAATTCATGCCTTCCTGCCAACGCAGACGTAAATCACCGTGTTCAATAACGCTCGCCTTGCGCAAATCCTCCAGCAGCCAAGCCTCCTTACCTACCGCCACAACATAGGATAACGGTTGGCCGGGTCCGTCATATCGTCCGCGATAGAGAAACGGATTTTCTGCACTGTCATATTTCACATAGGGATTTTCACCGTAGCGCCGGGCATTGTGGTTGGATACCATCAGCACTTTTCCATCCGGAAAGCTGGATTTAAAAGATGAAAATGGAATAACGCGGGCAGGCAGACGTTTCAATTCAACACCTGTCATCTCGCCTACAATCGATCGCCCGACAAATTGCTGCCACCAGCTTTCGGTCTGGCGGTCATACATGATCATATCGGAATGTCGAAGCTTTCCCGACACACCGAAATCCAGAACCTTGTCATTCACACGCCGATCAAAGACAACGGCGGAATTACACAAAGGACAGTACGTGACGGTTACTGGTATGCCGCCGATTTCATCATTGGCAATTTCATGCCACATCATAATGCGCAAAGGATACGCCTTCGCCTCCCCGTTTATGGAAAGCGTGATCACCGGCTCCTGCGCTCCGATATCCTCCACCTGTGAGACAGGCACAAATTGGGGATCATCAATCGCAGGAATGCCGTCCTTGGGCGGGCCGCCGGATATAACGCC
Source organism: Alphaproteobacteria bacterium (assembly GCA_016125135.1). Taxonomy (GTDB): domain Bacteria; phylum Pseudomonadota; class Alphaproteobacteria; order Micavibrionales; family Micavibrionaceae; genus RI-185. The sequence continues at coordinate 3,722 of WGMJ01000013.1, forward strand.
GGAAAAATCAATTGTGCTTTTACTGAAATCCGTACGCGACCATTCACGTTCCCATCCGGCAGGCACGCTTTGCGCCCACGCAGGAAACTGCGCCAGAATAACTCCAAAAACCATCAAAAATGCCAACCCATATCGCTTCATAGTCAGGTTTTCGCCGAACCTGCGAATAAAGTTACAACAACGCGCATCTAAAAATTTCGTGTACGATAGGGGTAATTTACGACCCTTCTTTTGTGGAGCGGCATTCCTTTGCTTTATGTGGTAACGGTTTCCATTGAGATGAAATTTTAAACCTGACGATCATGGCCTTTTTATAAAGGTCGTGTCATTCTTGTGTAAGTGTTTGTCTTAGTTGCTGAAATCAGCGTGAATCAGTCGCACAAATGCTCGCGCATTATTATGGTAATCGTTAATTTATATATTAAAACCAATTACTTAAAAATAGGCCTTTAAAGCTCATAACCTGAAGGTCGTCAGTTCAAATCTGGCCCCCGCAACAAGTTCTCGAAAAAGCAATATAAAAAAATAAACCGTATCTTTTGGGGCCCCTTTGTGGGTCGACTTTATGCAGGAGGGGGCCGCAGGTGTCTGGTGCGGTGCTCTTCTTAGTCATCCAGAAGAAACGTCAGGAACGTGCCAATCCCTTCCGGGAAGAGCGTTACCTGCACTTTCTTTCCATCTGGCATAACCGCATCAAATGGCTCGGGTTCTTCAAGGGAAGTATTGGGTATCGTCATAAAAAGATAAAGCTGACCGTTGCTCTTGCTAAAGATATTTGCTTTGCAAGGAAAGTCTTCACGCGGGTCAAAACGCATTATGGCGCGCGTTATATCAGTGTCCTGCCGATAACGGCCGCGCATTCTCATACTTACACTTTCGCCGATTATGCGACCGCTATGAAACGCAAGGTTGCCCAAACCAACATCGTTGTATGTTTTAAAATGCAAGCCAAATTGCACCATGATTATTTTCTCCTGCTGAAGGGATAGATTGGCACTTATAAGTAAAGAAAATATTTCTACCTACAATCGTAGGAACTTTAGGATTTCATCAATTCTCATTGGAACAATCGCCAACCCCGTTTGTTTTATGAATATAAAAAGGTGTGAATTTAAAAGAAGCTATTATGGCGAGCACTATTCTTATTAATAAGAAATCTGGCGCAGTAACGCAGCAAGGGGAGGCCGTGCTGCGTGAAAAGATACAGCATGCCATAAAAGACGAAGCTGATGATATTCGTTTTCTGGATGCTGAATCGCTAATAGAAGAGCTGAAAAAAGTTCCGGCGGGTAAAAAAATTATTATCGGAGGCGGGGATGGTACAATCCGTTCGGCAGCACATATTCTTAAAAACAAGAAAATACCTTTTGGTATATTGCCACTGGGCACGATGAATCTTTTCGCAAATGACCTCTCCCTTGAGCAAGATTTTTTGAAGCTCGCCGCCGCATACCGTGATACAGAAGAGATTGTTATTGATTCGGCTACGGTGAATAACGAGTTATTTCTCTGCAATGCCATGGTCGGGGTTCCTTCTGTTGTGGCAGAGGAGCGTGAGAAAGAGCGCAGCAAGGAGAATATCTTCAAATGGCTCCAGCTTGTCAAAAAAGGCGTTGATAGTCTGTCCAATGGTCGGCCGCAGCGCTTTTCAATTACCTGCAATGGCAACACACAAGAAAAATTCATCAAGGCTGCGGTTATTGCCAATAATGAATATGAAGATATGGGCGGTGTTGGTGTATTCAGGAAAAAATCATTGGCTGATGGTAAATTATCTATTTATACCATCAACCCAGAGGGCGCATTGGAGACCGTTGGTCTTCTTTCGCGCCTTGCGCTTGGAAACTGGCATGAAAGTGCAGGGCTTGGTTATTTCGAATGTCCGGAAGTGCGACTTTTTACCAAACGGCGCTGGGTTTCTGTGCTACTCGACGGTGAAATTTATTCTTTCCGCGCGCCCTTGTTTTTCAAGAGCGATCCTGCAAGTTTAAGGCTTATTGTACCACGCAAGCAGAAGGAGGGCAGCTAGTGCGGATTGTTCATTTATCCGATCTGCATTTTGGAACAGAATTCGGTAATATCGTACCCGAGCTGGAGGATGTGCTTCAGCAGATCAAGCCGGGCCTAATTGTGATGAGTGGTGATTTCACACAAATTGGCAGCCGTACAGAATTTGCCCGCGCCGAGAATTTTATAAAAAACATGCCCACGCCCGTTTTCTGTGTACCCGGAAATCACGACATACCGCGTTATCATATCCTGCAACGGTTTTTTGCGCCCTACAAACGCTACAGAAAATTTATCAGTAATACGCTTGGCCCTGTCTATACGGATGACAACCTCATAATGGCCGGTATCAACACGGCGCGCCGCGTGCTGCCACACTGGAACTGGGCGCATGGCGCAGTGTCTTCCAAGCAGTTGCATTTTCTTGATGAGGCTTTCAAGGGCGAGAAAGATAAATTCAGAATCTGCGTTATGCATCACCCTTTGCAAAAAGCCGAGAAGGTGCCTCTCAAGGTAACAGTTTTCGGTGTTAAAAAGGCGATGCGAAAAATCCATGATCTTAAAATCGACCTTGTTCTCACAGGGCATGTGCATCACGCATCCATTACCGTTGTTGAAGATACGGTTTTTGCCAGCGCTTCAACCGCCACATCCTTCCGCCACCGTGTGCAGGATAACGGGTTTAATGTTATTGATCTGGCAGGTGATTATTCCGAGATTTCCCATTACGGCCATCAGGAAAACGCCTTTGTGCTGCTTAGCACACACAAGCATAAGAAAAAAATGTAATAATATCATACAGTTATATGTATTGACATAATTTTACTTAGGGTTTATGATTGGCATCGCACTTTATAAGTGCCAAAAGAATAAAAACGTCTCGATACAGGGAGAGACAAAATGTGCCGTAGAGTAAATCCGCTGAACGCGGGCCACAGACTTTCAGGTCTTAATATCAATGCCGATTTTAACGCGGAAGCGCATCCTACGCTCACGCTCCCACGCTTCGATCAGTTCAAGGAAGACCTTGCCAAGAATCTGGCACGTGCGGATCTCCGGTTCCGCGGTCAGGATATTAGCGGGTTTACCCAGCTTAATCTTGATCTCAACATCACGCCCGATGAAATTAAATTCAATATTGTGAATAGCCGCACGGGCAAAAGCCATGGCAGTGTTATTCTGGACATGAACAAATTATCGCTTGAAGAATTGCAGGATTTTTCAGATTCATGGCATGACAGAGATCGCTGCGATAGCACAAGAATGTTGGAAAACAGACGCGCAGTTATTCTCAATCCACTAATTGGTGACATTCGTCGCGCAGGGCTTGATTTCCATCAGGAGGACGGCATGAAAGCGCTCGACAAGATTTTTGATTTCTGGTTCGAGATGACGTACTGCACAGGTGGCCGGCGCATTGATGTTACACCGCAGCCCGAGGTCCTCTAATAAAAAACCCCGCCATGGCGGGGTTTTTTGTAGCTTGAGGCAAAATTAGAAAAGGTAGTTTATACCGGCAGAATAAGTCCAGGCATCTTCAACGGCATCTTCGAAGTCCGCAGACTGGTAACGCACAAGCCCGCGCAAATTCAAATCATCTGTAATGTTATATTGCAAGCCGCCGCCCAGCCTGAAGCCAAACTCGTCTTCATCAGCCTTGTCAACTCCTACGGCTGCCGAGCTAAGTTCAATCTCGGCTTGTGTGTAGGTTAAACCACCTGTTGCAATCAGCTCTAGCTTACTGCTTTGGTCAATAGGAATGTAACCCATCAAATCAAGCGAGAAACCTTTTGTTTCAACATTGGTCGAGAAAGCGGCTAGCGCAATAGTCCCGGGGCCAACAAGCGTTCCCGCAGCAATATCCTTGTCTTTATCAATATTGTGGAAGTAACCAGCCTCGATCCCCAGATATTTTCCAAGGCGCGCCCCGATATGAATATTACCACCATCAAGAGTGTCTTCCAGAATTGTCTCGCCATTCAGCGCGCCACCGGGGACAGCATAATTTTCGTTATAGCTGTAGTTTGTGCGCTGTAAATCAAAGCCCAGATAGGGGCGTATACGCATATCGTTACTGCCAGCAAGGGCAGGGGCTGAAATACCTGCAATCAGGGCACACGTAGCAAGAAGGCTGAAAAACCTCATCGGAAACTCCATATATATATAAGTGGGTCAAAAAAGAAGAGGGCCACGGGAATGGCCGGATGTGTATGATTCTAAACGATTTTTCAGTTTCCTACAATTGCCAGTAGAAAATAGGCTGAAAAAAGACAGTTTTTTGTAGGGGTATTTCCGTTTTCAGGCGTTATTTCTATACTGTTTCAAACAAAACCCAAGGAGACCTTAATGAAATCAACCCCTAAAATTCTGGCCCTTAGCGCCGTACTCGCCGTGTTGGCAGCCCCTGCTTTTGCAGAAGATGTGCCGCCGCCACCGCCCCATGACAAAGGCGCGATGTTCAAAAAAATCGATAAGGATGGCGATGGCTTCGCAACCCGCGCCGAGATGGAAGCTGCCCATAAGGAAAAGCTTGATAAAATGTTCGCAGAAGGCGACACCGACAAAGACGGCAAGCTTTCACAAGAAGAAATGAAAACAAGCTTCGAGAAAATGAAAAAGAAAATGCGCGAACATATGAAAGATCGCGCCGAGGAAAAGCCAGCGGAGTAATAATTGTTGAGCATAAATACGCAAGCCCTGATGCAACGCACAGCGGCGGGAGACCGTGAGGCCTTCCGCCTGCTGGCGCATGAACTTTCAGCGCGTATGTATGGTCTGGCTTTTCGCCTGATGCGCGGGAATAAAGCCTCGGCCGAAGATGCTGTGCAAGATACGCTTATAAAATTATGGGTGCACGCGCCTAAATGGCAGCCGCGTGGCTCGGTTGAGTCTTATGTATCAAGGCTTATTTACACATGCTGCATCGATATTATGCGCAAGCAAAAAGCAATTGCCGATATCGATGCCTTGCCTGAAGCAGCGCTCGCCGCCGATGAAGATATTGAAAGCGCCTTTGCACAAAAAGAACAGAATTTAAAACTGCTTGAAGCCGTTGAAACCCTGCCACCCAAACAGAAGGAGGCTCTTATGCTAAGCTATTACGGAGAGCACACAAACAAAACTGTTGCCTCTATGCTGAACATTTCAGAGAAAGCGGTCGAGAAATTGTTACAGCGCGCACGTCACAAACTGGCCGAGAAAATGGGCGGTGCCGCACCACAGGGAAGCAATAAGCATGGTGATATTGCAGGGGGTGTGGCATGATACAGAAGATGCCCGCAAATGATGCCCCCCATCTTGATGAAGCTGTTGTTGACCGTATGGTCACAAAAGCATTATTGCATGCGCAAGAGAAATCAAATGTAATCCCTTTTTATAAACGCCCGCTGGCATGGGGTGCGGGTGCAGCGGCGCTGGCAGCGTGCCTTGTTTTGCTGGTTTTACCGGTGGACCCCACCGCACCTGAAGCTGCGCGCGAGCCTGATTTTTCGCAGATGATCATGTTTGATATGCTGGCAGACCTAACCTAAAATCTGCTTGGCAATTTCCTGTGCCTGTACACGCAGTTCAGGTATAGCTGTGGTTTCAAAATATTCCCCGAACAGCAAATTACCAATCGCATAGATAGACGGTGCGCCCGCTGTAGAAACACAATATGTGGTTGCAATTACTTTCAGGCCTAATCCGGTTTCATGTGCCTGCAATGTCCCATCAGCAAGTAGCGCGTTTAAATGCACCTGTTTCTCAATTTTATAATCAGGCCCGCGGCAATCGAAGACCTGTGCAAACGAATGACCTTCCTGTACTTTAAAATTACGCCTTTCAATCTTCACTTGCCCGCTTGTCAGGGCCTGTTGTAAACGCTGGTCAATACTCTCGGCCATACGGTGGCGGTGAATATTCCACCATGTCAGCCCGCGTTTCATAAAACGTTGTTTGTCTTGTAATGACAAAGCCTGCCATATTGAGGTTGTCAGCGGGCGTAACGCATCAATGCCCGCTTGCCACGGGTCAGCCAGATTTTTTCTGATTATATTCAAAAATGTTGAAAGCGGTTTTCCTTGAAAATTTTCCACGTGAACATGTGGCTTGTGTAATGATGTGGGGAGCGCTGTATGCGGGCGTGGGAATTTGCCGTTGCGTGAGTAGGCAGTAATAACGCTTCTATGCCCTGCGGCCAGCAGGCTCATAATTGTGTCTACGCCCGTCAGGCCTGTCCCTACAACGGCAACGGGCGCATTTTTATCAACCTTGCTGAAATCAAAATCAAAAGGGTTGTCGGGCAGGCGGTTGCCGGTTGCCAGTATTATTTTTTGTGCCGCGCATTTCTTGTTCAGCATGTAATGGCTATCTTCGCGTTCTATGCTTTCAACCCACTCTGCAACAAATATAACATCTATATTTTTTGCTTTTGCCTGTAATAGAGTGTTCTTGCCAATCTCTGCAAGGTAATCACCATAAAGCCGACGTGGCACAAAGTCATGCGGGGCATAGGTCTGGCCGTTTGTTTGTAGCCATTCATAAAACCCGTTTATATTATCAGGTTGTGCGCCCATTTTATCGGCACGGACATTTAATAAATGTTCAATTTGCTGTGTACTATAGGCTAATCCATGGAATTTATGCGGAGATGGATCAAAAACAGAAATGCGCAGTGGAGAGTTTTCATTGCTTACAATATGATGAAGCAGGAGCGTGCCGGAAAATCCGCACCCAATAATGGCGATGTCAGTGCTATTCGCCATATTTTGCGGGCGCACGGTTTTTCATGATCTCGAATATCTTTGCAATCTGGGTACTGCCTGTTTTTGTGCATAAGAACGGGAAAATGCCATGAATAATAACAGCAATACCGGCAAAAATAAGCCGCATGCCAAGGCCCAGGGTAAACAGCATATGCTGGAAGTAGCTTTCACCGGCCTCGTGCGGGTGATCACAAAAAAGTTTCTGGATTTTACAGCAGGCCTCTTTCAGCCCGTTTTCTTTTACATCGCTCATGCAGGAATCATAGCAGAACAGGTGTAGAAATCCATCACGCAGTTTGTAAAAGCGAGCTTTTTGTCTCGTTAAAGAGATTGTTCAGGGTTTCGACCTGTACTGAAATGGGGGCTAAATCACCCTCAAAAGTTTCACGGCTTATGTCCCGCGCTTTATGCTCTATATCCTCGGCAATGCCAGACAATTTTATAGCGCCCATACGCCGGCTGCTTGATTTAATCGTGTGTGCCGGTAAAACAATCGCTTCGACATCATGGCTGGCAATTGCTTTCTCTATTTGTTCCAGATATTGCTCCACATCCTCGATATAAAGCGTTACCATTTTTCCGTATTTGTCTTTTAAAATGGCTTTGGCCTTATCAACGGCATCCATATCCAGAATCTCAGGGGTTTCAACAGCATCTTTCCGGTGTGCAGACAGGGCAATGACATTTGCATTATCTTCTGCTATGACTGTATGAGTGTCGGTATCTGTCTTGCTTCGTGCTTTACCTGTCCATTGGAATATTTTTGCGCGTAAATCATTCCGCCTTACAGGCTTGGAAATATAATCGTCCATACCCGCATCAATACAGCGCTGGCGGTCGCCTTTCATGGCGTTTGCTGTCAGGGCAATAACCGGCATATCTGCTTTTACAATGCCTTTTTCGCGTAAGGTGCATATTTGTTTTGTGGCCTCGAAGCCGTCCATCACCGGCATCTGGCAATCCATCAGCACAAGGTCATAGGGCGCAAGCCGTACAGCCTCAACCGCTTCTTGCCCGTTGCCAACAATCACAACGCGGCACCCCATTTCTTCCAGAATCTCCTGTGCAAAAACCTGATTCACACGGCTATCTTCAACAAGTAGCACTGCAACATTATCAACATGGCCTGCAATTTCTTTTTTCTTGCTGTCTTTTTCTGCCATAACATTTTCCGAGCGTATAAGCTCGTCACGTGTCCCTTTGGCAAAGCGGCTCCACGCAACGGCAAGGGTTTCCAGCAGAACCTGATTTCTAACGGGCTTCGCAATAAAGGCCATAAAGCCTTTATCAACCAGCTTCTCGCTGAGAACCGGATTACCCGCGGCTGAAAGCATCACAAGGCAGGTGTTGCGTAATTCCGGCTCGTCATTAATGGCAAGTGCCAGCATTTCACCATTCATTTCGGGCATCAAATAATCAATAATAACCATTTTATAAGGGTCGCGTGCCTGCGCTGCCATGCGCATCATTTTCAAGGCTTCCGAGGGGCGCGCTGTACTATCCGCGCGCATACCAGCGGCTTGTAATTGCTCGGTCACAACTGTCTGGATCATCGCCATATCATCAATAACCAGTACTTTCAGGTTACGCATATCCTGCGGCACGCTCAGTGATGACAGAGCCTCAATCCGGTTGCGCCTGAATGGCACGGTAAAGCTGAAAACGGATCCCTTTTCTTGCTGGCTGCGCACTTTTATTGTGCCACCCATCAGAGTTACAAGTGATTTACAAATCGAGAGGCCTAACCCCGTGCCGCCATAGCGACGTGTTGTTGATGTATCGGCCTGCGTAAATTTATCGAAGATACGTGTTTGCGCACTAGCGGGAATCCCAATGCCGGTATCTTCCACACTGAAAGCAAGAGAGGCAATATCAGGGCTGGTTTGTGCATTCCAGCTTTCTTCAATGGTAATAGCAATATAGCCCCTCTCGGTAAACTTGATCGCATTATTCACCAGATTACCGAGGATCTGCCTGATGCGCACAGGGTCAGCATAAACAAATTGCTCGGTACCAGGCACGTAGCGGACAATCAGCTCCAGTGCTTTCTCACGGGCCTTGCCACTATAAAGCGCGCAAACTTCATCAACAATATCCAGCATGTTAACAGGCGCAGGGTCCAGCTCCAATCGTCCCGCTTCAATCTTCGAGAAATCAAGAATATCTTCGATAATTCGCAAAAGTGACTCGCCCGAATTAATGATGGTACGTGTATAAGCTGTTTGCGACTGTGTTTGCCGTGTTTCTAACAGCAATTCTGCCATGCCCAGAACACCACTCATCGGCGAGCGTATTTCGTGGCTTATCGTTGCAAGAAAATCATCTTTTGCTTTTGCAGCTTCACGTGCTTGTATCAAGGCTTCATCGGCAGCATTGATTTTTTCTTCAATCAGCCGCGCCATTGGCAAGAAAATGGCGCCGGTCAGCAAAACGAGAAACCCCGCGAACGCTAGAAACGTCAATATCTGGTCCTGCATCGATGTGCTGATAATCATCCGGTGCATGGCGACATCTATGAAGTAAAAGGCGATCAAGGTAACCACCATGGCTAGCGCATAGCGGTAACCAAGCATCTTGATTGTGTTCTGGCCGTTTAAGTTCTGCATAAAGCCCCCTTACGAGCGCCACAAAGGTTTCGTATTGTATCTTACAAATGCAACAGCTTGATTGCCGGCATCGTTATAGGTGAGTTTGTCAAAGCTCATTGCATTGGCCTGCGCAATACCGCGCCCATGTGCTTCGGTCGAGCGGGCAGGGTCAACAATCATATAACGCTTCCAGTCAAAGCCTTGCCCCATATCGGTGATAATCAGGGCAACACCGTCATCCTTGCGGGTAATCACCACATCCACGGTTTTTGTTTTATTTTCCGGCATTTCACTCCGGCGCTCGATCTCCTGTTGCCAGGTGCCTCTATCCATTAAAACGGCTTTGGTTTCGTAGCCAATGCCAAGGTTTCCATGCTCCAGCGCGTTCACAAATAATTCGGCAATGCCGGGGAGGACGCGGGCAGGGACGGGGAAGCAGTTTGAAACAAATAGTGCCAGCGATTCAGCTTGTGCCAATGTCGAGAATGAAAATTTGCAGGTTTGGATCATATTGAAGCTTGAATGGTGTTTTGTCAGTTCCTCGTTCAGCACATTATTATAGCGTGCGTCACGCACCGCAGCACTCAAGACCGAACGAAAAACATTTTCATCAACCGGCTTCGTCAGGTAGTAAAATACACCGGCATCCAACCCCTCCTTGATATCTTCTACGCTGTCCGCGCCCGTCACCATGATCACCGGTATATGCGCCCAGGCGGGGTTTTTCTTTAAAAGCTTCACAGCAGTTAGTCCGTCCATCACCGGCATCAGCCTGTCCATTAATATCACATCAATGTGGTTGCCTTTGCTTTTGAGGAGGTCAAGCGCTTCTTGTCCGTTTGATGCTTTCAGTGTGTTATGGCCCAGCGTTTTTATCTGCTCTTCCATAAATGCTAGTTCCAGCCTGTTATCTTCAACAGCGAGTATTTGCATCGGGCGTTCGTGCGTATTCTTGCCGTTATCATAATCAACAATATTCGTTTGGGCTATTTGCGTCATAAAATATTACCTTTCTGTGAAAGCGGTTAGCATTGCTGTGTGTACGGGCTTCAGCAAATACTGCAAAATTGTTTTATTCCCGGTAACGATATCGGCCATAACGGTCATGCCTGGCATCATGGCGTTTTCTGCGCTACGGCCCACATATTGTTTGTCGAGATTCACGCGCCCCTCATAAAAACGCTCGCCATTTTCACCGGAAAATGTTGTGGCCGATATGTGCTGTAGTTTACCGGTTGCAAAACCATAGCGCGCAAAATCAAAACTGCTGAATTTCACATGCACTTCCTGCCCCTGTCTTACATGCCCAATATGCTGTGGCGGTATGCGTATTTCGGCAATCATCGGCTGGTCTAGCGGCACAATTTCAAGCAGCATCTGGCCAGGTTGCACAACGGCGCCAATTGTGTGTACGCTCAGGCCCTTCACAATGCCTTTGGCTGGTGCTGAAACGGCAAGGCGTTTTACACGGTCTTTCTGTTTGGCAATCAGCTCGGCATTCTGCATTTTCTCACTCATAATGCTGTCTAGCCGCTCATAGGCCTCGTCATGCTGGTTTGCATCCAGTGATTTTATGCGCGTGTTCAACTCCTGCCGTTCGGCACGGGCAATCTCCATTTTACTTTTTGTGCGCGAAATCTCGCCTTCAATATCATTCAGGCGCTGTTTGGTTTCGAGTAATTGCACATCCGATGTAAAGCCACGTTTGTGCAGGTCACTTCTGCGTTTGTGCAAATCGGCAATAATGGCGTAGTTACGTTGGGCTGTGTTCAGGTCGCCCGCCAGCGTTGTAATCATATATTCTTTTTGCACAAGCTGGTCTTGCAAGACACGCTTCTCTTCGTCACGGTCTTTACGCATATTATCAAACATCATTTGCTGGTCTTTTACCATTGTGGCAGCTTCTGCAGAGATGCTCGTAAACGCCGGTATGCGCCCTTCAATAAAGGCACGCATCCGTTCTTCCTGCATCTCGAGCGCTGCTTGTTTGATATAAAGGCGGGCAAGGTCATCCTCTGCACCAGCTCCATCAAGCACAATCAGCGTGTCACCTTTCTCCACCGTTTGGCCTTCGGCAACTTTTATCTCTTTTATAATGCCGCCCTCAAGATGCTGGACAACCTGTTCGTAGCCTTGTGGCGTTACGCTGCCCGGTGCACGTGCCACCTCGTTAATGTTGGTCACACCAGCCCATGCCACAAAAGCAAGAATAAGTGCGCTAATGCCATAAAGGGTCAGGCGCACGGCAAGCGGGTTTCCCGTTTCTTCCAGCTGTGTTGCTTGCGCCAGAAAACGTTTTTGCTTTTCCTGAATTTCTTTGAAGCGGAACATCAGGCCACCTCTTTACCTTTCTCGCGGTTGAATAAAACAAAGGGTGAAGCAATATCGGCTTGTCGCCCTTTGCGCATCATGACAACAGCATCGGCCATATCCATAAAGTCATGCCTGTATGTCGCCATAATAATTGTCTTGCGGCCACGGTTGCGGATAATATAGTCGCGGAAATTATGGCCGACCGTACACGCCATCAAGCTATTGGGGATCTCGTCGATGAGAACAAGGTTCGACGGCTGGAGGTAAAGCCGCGCAAGTGCCATGCGTGTCAGGAAGCTGCTGGGCAGGCTGGCCCAGTCATTTATAACCGTGTCCATACCTTGTGGCAGCCGTGCAATTTCTTCTTCCAGATCAGCTTGTGCAAGCGCATGTGCAATATCACGTGTTGTTGCGAGCGGGTTGGCAATACGCAGGTTTTCAGAAATCGTACCGCCAAAAAAGTCTGTTGCTTGTGGCATATAGGCAATTTTGCGGCGTAAATCCTGCGCATCGACCTGCCGTATATCAAACCCGTCAATACGCACGGTGCCATCTGTCGGGCGGTATAAACCGGTCGAGAGTTTTAAAAGCGTTGATTTACCCGCACCATTCTCGCCGCTAATCACAACAAACTCACCCAGTCTTGCTTCAAGCGACAGGTTTGTGAGAACGGGGTCAAGTTCGGGGCTGTAGCGGAAGGTCACATTCTGGAACGAAACTGTGCCCGTTACTTTCGAGAGGCGTGATGCCACGCGTGCTTCCATAGGTTCTGTATCAAGGTCCATCAGTTTGTTGACCTGAAGAATACTGTTCCCTAGCTGTTCGATGCGCGGAATCATTGTGCAAAGGCTGTAGAAGGGCGTTAAAATACGCCACACCAATATCATGGTTGCCACCAACCCGCCGGGGGAGAGCGCGCCGGCCCATATCATATGTGCACCAAAGCCTATAGTTGCAACAGCGCAGCAGAGTAACAGGGCATTGGCCAGTGCTTCACCTATCATACCTTGCCATGCAAGGTTAAACTGGCATAAAAGCTCGCGGCCTGAAAGATCACGGAATTTGTTATACCACGGCGCCATCAACCCGCAGGCCTTGATCCCGAAAAGTTTATCAAATGTATCAATTGTGAATTGCTGGCGTGCAGATGATGCTTTGGCCGCAAGGCGGATTGTTTTTTTAATCATCTCGCGAATAAGCAGGAACAAACAACCAAAACCAGCAATTGTAACAAGCGGCACAAGCACCAGCGGGCCGGCAATCAAACCCATTGCCAGTAATGAAATAGCAATAAAAGGAAGCTCGAGGATGGAAAGGAAGGCCGCACCGGTAAAAAAATCACGAACTGTTTCAAAGGTTTTTATACGTGCAATCTGCGCTGCAATCGAAGCGCGTTCAATAAGCGTCGGTGAAAGGTCAATCAGGTGCGCAAATATTTTATTGCCAACAATATTATCAACGCGTCCTGCAAACCATGCAACGGCCTTTGTACGTGCGCCGCGGAACAAGGCTTCAAAGCCAATGACAAGGGCTGCCCCCACACAGAGCATTGGCAACACATCAAGCGCGTTCGAGGCAATAACACGATCATAAACCAGCATCATGAAAATAGGCGTGGCAAGCGCAAGCAGGTTTAAAACAAGGCCGGTCGCAAGGATATGTTTATAGGATGTACGGAAACGGGTTAGTAGCGCACGAAACCAGCCATAGCCCGTGCCACTCCGCATGAATTTCGATGTCGCCTGCCGTGACTCGTCATAAGGTTTGAAAAGAATTGCTTCGCCGTTCATCTCGGCGCATTCCTCCTGTTCAAGCCAGATAAAACCATTGTTCCGCGGGCTGTAAACTTTTAGCTGGCCTTGCTCGCTTTTTAAAACCAGATAAGGGTTATTGGGGTCATCTTCTCTTACAAAAATGCAGGGTGTGAGCCTTTTATCAAGCTGCGCGAGTGTTGTACGGACTGTACGCGAAAAATAGCCCAAACGGCTGATAACATTTTTAATGTCAAAACTATCAAGCGTTTTTTCCTGCTGCGGGCTACAATAGGGGAGCGCATCAATAATTTTCGTCATGCGGCACCCGGGTTCCAGTGTCAGGATCATCGCACAAAGCGTTTTCCCCCAGCCTGTATGGTCGCTCTCGCGGCTAAAAAACTTGCCATAGCCGGTCTGGTCCAGCATATCCAGCAATGTATCAACGGCGCTTGCTTGCTCGGCTGTTTTTACGGCACTGCTCATTTTGTTTCCCCTTCAATAAAATTCAGCCGCTGGAAAGGCTTCACACCCCAGCGTTCATACATGTCATGTGGCGCAGCTTCTAGCGCCTGATTTTTGATCACAAGTTTGCGGTCGGCCAGTGCATGCAGGTTCATATCATCAGATGCAATAATAATTGTTGCCTCGCTCTTCAGGCGGGCGAGAAGGGCGTAAACAAGGTTATAACCCTCACGGTCAAGGTCACGGTCGGCATTGTCGAATATAATAACGCGTGGGCGTGCGGCCAATGTACGTGTAATGGCAATACGTTGTTTGAGGCCCGGTGCAATGGCATCAATCGCGCTACCTTGTAAAATTGTGTCATAGCCATTTGGCAGTTTTGCAATGTCGCGGTCAACGCGCAGCCATGCGGCAGTTTCGCGCGCATGTGCTTCGTTGATCTGGCTGAAGCCTGTAATATTATCGCGGATTGTTCCGCGGAAAGTATGCCCTTGCTGGCCAATATAACCTGCAGCGCGGATAAGCTCTTGTGGCGCCATCGCGAGAATATTCTTGCCATCAATCACAACATGCCCGTCTTCGGCAGGGAATAGCCCCGCCATCAGATGCATCAAGGTTGTTTTGCCGCTTCCTTGCGGGCCATCCAGTAAAATACATTCACCACTGCTGATGCGCTCATTGAGGTTGTAGAAAAGATACGGATCATTCGGATTATAGCGGAAGCAGATATTATCCAATGCAAGGGCAATATCCTGTGTTTCGGCGCGCATCACTTGTAAATGTTCGGGCATGCCTGTTATGGCGCGGTTTTGCGGGGTTGATAACAGCCCCTCTACTTTTGCGCGTGACAGGGCAAAATCCTGGTACTTTGTCCAAAGGCCCAACCCGCGTTGTAGTGGCTGTAACATACGGCCCGATAGAAGGATCGAGGCAATCAGCGCGCCTGTTGTAATAAAACCTTTCAGCACCAACACAGCCCCTACCATGATGGTGGAAATAAGCATCATGTGCGAGAAAAGCGCGCCCGTATTATATGAGCGCGATGTTTCCGAAACCACATCATAATCAGCAATGCTCGATTCCGCTTCCATTTTCTCGTAACGGCGGGCAAATACTTTTTCCTGCGCACAGGCTTTAATTGTGTGGATGCCTTTCAGGCTTTCGATCAGGAAATTATAGCGGCTGTCATCTGCTTTGTCGCGCTTTTCAAGTGTTGTGCGCAGGCGCTGCCCCTGCCACAGTGAAACAGCGGTAAACATCATCAGAATAACAGTGGGTACAATAGCCAGCGGGCCGGCAATATAGACAATCAGCCCGAGGAAAAACGGCACAAACGCCATCTCGGTGAAGGTCACCAAGGTCGCGCCGTTATAAAAATCCTTCAATTTCGCAATAGCTGAAATATTATGCAGATATTCACCAGCCCCCAGCCGTGATATGCGGGAAAGGTCAGCATTCAGAAGCGTGTTAATTGTTTCGCATATTGTTTTGTGTTCATACACAATGCCGGTGCGGGCCAGCATATAGCCGCGCATCAGGCGTAACGAGGCTTCCAAGGCAATCGCTAATAACACACCGCAAACAAGAATAGGGAGTGTGCCTGAATCGGGATTGGGTAAAATCCGGTCATAGACTTGTAATGTCATCACCGGCACCGCGAGCGAGAAAAAGCAAATCGCAACCGTAGAGACCAGCAGCGCGACCGTTTCCGGCTGCACTGCTGGCACGGCTTCATGGGGTAACCGTAAAGTCTGGCTCAGGCTTGTATCGCTCATCCGAAGAGGCCCCCGAATAATCCACCGCCATGGTGGCCGCCACCGCCGCCAGTTTGTCCGCCCGTATTCAACAAGCCAAGGCCTTCATCAAGTGCGCCAATCGGGTCAGGGATAACACCGCCCAATGCCTCGCCTAAACTATCGCCGCCAGTAAGAATATCATCAAGCGCGCCGCCAGTGAGCGAGTCGCCAAGGCCGCCTTCTGTCCATAATCCATCACCTAAATCAGCAAGGCCGCCCCCCTCAAGTAGTCCGCCTGTTACATCGCCAAGCGTATCTGTAAGGCCGCCCAGCCCGCTGTCGCCATCAATATTATCGCCGTTCAGCAGATCAAGTGCAGCCGTTACATCAAGGTCAATATCACCAACAAGTGCCTCAAGCGGGTCTAGTGGAACATCAATATTAATATCGGGCACTTCAATGCCGGCAATATTAATATCTGTGCCAAGGCTCAGGTCAGTGTCATCGCCCTGCTGCCCATCTGTATTGTCCAGTAAATCGCCAACCAGATTGTGTGTAGCGCCTAAAAGCCCGCCATCATGCACATCGCCAAGGAAATCGTGGACTGTATCGCCCAGATTTTCTGCAATATCACCAAGCCCGTCGGTGTTTATGTTGTTCAGTAAGTCGATATTGGCATCAACATCTATATCAATGTCACCAACAATTGCTTCCACAGGGTCCAATACAACATCTACGCCTGTATCCAGCAGGTCTGTGTTATCGAGCAGCCCGAGGCCCAGATCAACGGAAAGATCAGGGCCTGTTTCATTTGGTGCATTTAGCCCCAGCGCATCTAGTAGACCACCTGTCAGGTCATCAACCAGGTCTGTCACCGGCGTTGTGTCAATATCGATATCTACCGTGCTGCCAAGCGGGTCCAGTAGCGGAATGTCGATATCGGTTACAACGGCATCAGCAAGATTCAGGTCAAGGTTTAGAATAAGGTCGCCATCACCAATTCCCACCACATTATCCAGCAGGTTTGTTACAATATCAATGGTATCGCCGGCAATGTTCTGGGTCAGGTCAATAATTGTCTCCAGAATGTTTGTAACATCCACAAGCTCGGTCCCAAATTCCAGTGTATCGCCTACAATACTTGTAACAGCAGTCACTGTATTATTTGTAATATCTGTAATTGTTGTCAGCAGATTTGTAACAGTGTCATCAACTGTATTGATAATCGTTGTCAGTATATTTTCAACAGATCCAGTTACAATTGTCAGCGTGTTATCAACAATACTGCTGACAATTGTGAGTGTATTGGTAATAATGTCACCCGTATCACCTACAATATCGCCAATATTCACGATGATATCACCAAAGTTAATGGTTACATCGCCTGTGCCGCCACAGCACCCGCCGCAACATATATCGCCATCATCATTATTGGTTATGTTGGTAATATTCGTTGTGCTGGTGGTGTAGGTTGTATTTGTAACATCGCCCTCGTTATTTGTTGTTGTTTCTGTATGGCTGGAGGAATCGCCGTTTGTATCTGTGCTCGAGGTCTGCATCGGGCTGGCGGCTTCGGCACTGCCACGTCCTGTTGTGCCTGTTTGATAGCTACGTGTTGCATCATCAAGGCTGTTATCGGTATAGGCCATGTTGCCCGCATCATTGTTATTGACTGCTGCCGCTTTCCCGTCAACAAGCCCTGCGAGGTTATCGAGTTTTGTCGCCAGTTGTGCTACAAAAGAGCTCATATTGGAGTTGCTGAAAAATACGGATCCCTGTGACATACTGCCAATATCGTTCAAAACGCGGGCTTCATCCATCTGCTGTGCTTGCAGCGCAAGATAGTTGATATTGCCCGAGCCAAAAATCGTTTCGGCAACACCGTCAATATCGTCTGCCATAAAATTATCGGCATCCAGTTTTTTCACGGGCGAGGCAAAGGCTGCGGCCGGAATAATGTCGTGGCTCACTGGTTCTGTTTCCAACGTGCCTGCGCTGTTCATCACATCATCGAGTGTTGGCATGCTCATTCACCTCTCCTGTTATCGACCTGAAAAAAATTGGACCCTTATTTCTTCAGGTTACAACGGGCAGCATTAATGAGGTGTGAAGAATACGCGTGTAGGTTGCGGAAGAAAGTTCACAAAAATAAAGGTGAATACATGAGTAGGTTTATGCTTAAAAATCAGTGCAAATATTGTTCGAATTCGCGCTTCGTTTCGGGTGATTCCCAATCGTCAAAATTGCCAACATAACGTTTCACAATGCGGCCTTGCGGGCTAATAACAATTGTTTCGGGGTAAAATTGCACGCCTAGAATATCGAGTGTTATCACGCGCTTCGGGTCATGTACGCTGTAAATATAATCTTTCTGCAGAATATCCTGTAAGGGCTCGTCAAGCATCTGGTAAAACGCATTTACTTTTTCTACCTCTTTGTCTACTGAAAAAGAAACAAGTGAAATTTTTCCGCCCATACTCTCGACAAAATTCAAAAGAGACGGATACTCGATAATACAAGGCGGGCACCATGTCGCCCAGACATGCAGAATCGTGATTTTTCCTTCCTGCGCCTTTATGGAACTATCTTTGTTGTCAATCGTTCTGAATGAGAATCTAGGGGCGGGTTCATCAAGTGTCTGTTCTTTTTGTATACCGGCAACAGCATTGCCAATACGCTTCTGGCCGCCGTAATCCATCACATAGGTAATAACGGCCGTTACAGCAACGATGACAAAAAGAACAAGCAGGTTACGCATTTATTTTCCCTTGTTTATATAAAAACCCTATCAGAAGAAGCTCGCTCGCGCAAAACAGGGCAAGTGCTAACCCCACACCGGTTGTAAAGCCGTAACTATGCAGGCCCACACCCAGCAAATTTACCCCGAACCATGAAAGCGCAACAATAATATTGGTTGCGGCAACGCCCGCATGGAAAAGCTTGTCGCTTATCATTGATATTTGTCTGCCGTGCAGAAGCCACGCCAGCCACAGCGTCAGTAAAAGCGCACCGTTTTCTTTCGGGTCCCAGCCCCAGAACCGCCCCCATGATTGGTCAGCCCATATACCGCCCAGTAATGTACCAACGGCAGTGAGTAGAAGCGCAAGTATTGTGGCTTTATAAATTGTTCGGCGGAGTGTCGGGTCGTCATTGCGTGTGCGGACATGGATGGCATAATGGCCCATGCAGCCTGCAATCAAGGCGGCGCCATAGCCTGCTGTAATGCATAGCACATGTGTTGCTAGCCAGAAATTCGTGTTTAAAACCGCTGTAAGTACTGAAAGTGTATCGCCGTCTTGTATAAAGCCAAAGCTGAGAAGTAATAGCCCCAAGGCTGTTGCAGTAGCAATTGTGCGCGCACGGAAAAGTGCGCCGGCCATAACACAAATAAGCGCAACAAATAAAATGCTTTCATAAAGTGTGCCCACAGGTGGGCGCTCCAATATCAGCATGCGCATCAGAATGCCTGCTGTATGGCATATCACGCCAGCCGCAAAGCCGGGCATAAAGAAGGGCAGTTTGTAGCGTTTTTTAATAAGTAAAAACAACAACGCAAAAGCATAAAACAAACAGGCCAGTTTGAAAGGCTGGATTGTATGATAAAAAATCTCGAGCCGCGTTTTCCAGTTATGATCGCTTAAGGCTTTGCTATGTGTTTTGAATTGCTCGGCGTTATGCTCGCTATACGCTTTCATCAGTGCCAGCCAGTTTCCAACGCGTTCGCCGTCTGTGCGGCTTTCGGCCGCTTGCCATGGGGTTGTCCATGGTTCTTCTGCGCGCGGGATCACACGGAAAATATCTGTCTCTTCGGTAAAGGTAAAGCTGCGCGTCAGTTTAGCGAGCTTCAAACTACGTTCATGCAGGTCCAGCAGTGCGTTTTGTTCAACTGTGCGCGTCGCCTCGGGAACGTTCACTAGTTTGACAACAAGTGGCAGCGTTTTTTTCAGCGCGGGGCGCACTTCGGCAAGGCTATATAAATGTGTTTCGCGCGCCGGTAAATCTGTCAGGGCTAATAATTTGTCATCCTTGACGAATATAACGTTGCGCTGCTCAGCTTTGTCGGGGGCAAAAATAGTTTCCATCAACCATGTATTGGCATCAAGCCCGTCAATTTTACGCTTGCCGGAAATTGTATAAAGCAAACTACTGGCAAATGTATCAAGCGGCTTAATGCGCCCAGCATCCTGGACTAGAATACGCTTGAAATAATGGTCATCAAGTTTTACGGCGTCTGCAAATGCGGGGGCACACAGAAATAGAAACGAGAAAAAGGCACAGAAAATCATTTTTTTCATGGCTTGCCTCGCAGAATATATAAATGCAGTAACAGGCCGATGCAGATAATCAGCGTAGCAATATAGGGGAGTAAGCGCCCTTTATTTTCAACAACGCTTAAAATAGAAGCTTTTGTTCCATCTGCATCTTCGGCAAAAGACGACTGGAAAATCGTATAGCCTTTATAGCGCAGGGGTTTGTTCATGTCGGTGACGGCAGGCCATACAATCTCACCCTCGCGTAAAGAAAGATTCGATGTAAAGCGCACCGGTATTGTTGTGCCGGGGTGGTTCTCGTGAATAAACTTATCAAGCCTGATGTTGAAGGGAATATTCGTGCGTGCACGTTCAACGCTCACTATACGCCCGTCATCAAGCTGGGGCACGTTTTTCATGCCGTCAAACGCAATATAGGTTTTGCCGCCCTGCATGAATGTAAGGCCCGCAATATTCGCTTCTTCTTCCTTGGCGGGAGGTGCGCATTCAAGCGCCATGAATTTGGCCATTCCCCACGGATTATCAACTTCCTGTTCGTCCCGCGTAATAATATTTATATTCCGGCAGGTACTTGCCACCTTTATATCTCCCATGTCATGCCAGCGAAAGCTGGCATCCATCTTGAAATACTGGACCCCAGCGTTCGCTGGGGTGACATCTGGTGAACGAATTACGAGCTGGCGTTCTGTATAGCTCTCGTAATAATTTTTTTCTGCGCCTTCACGTAGTAATACAAAACCTTCGCGCATTATCAATGTGGTTACCATGCCGCCCAGCAATAAAAGCAACACACCCATATGTGTGATAATGATTCCGGCTTTCTGCCATTTCCACTCGCTGAAGAATATTGTTTTTATAAAAAGTGAAAGCGCAGTCAGGCCAATCAATGTAAAGCCACCGGGGAAGGGCACAACGCCAAACAAAAAGAAAATCCATGAATGAAAGTAGGTTTGCTGTACCTCGTAAATGCCGGCATTTTGCTGGGCCAGTGTGCCAATCACCAGTAACGCCATCAGGGCAGGGGCGAGAAGGAAGAAAAAGCGGGCATCGGCTATTTTGGCAAGCAAAGAACGCATGGCGGTATAAAACACCAGCACGGCATGCTCTGCAATTCCCTTATGCAATATTTCTCAGGTTTTCATCTATATTTGCCGGCAAGGCGATCTGCCAAGGCAGGCGGGTGCGGCCTGCGCCCATGGTAAAAAGCTGGTAGTTGCCGGCATGGTTTGCGTAAACCAGCGGGAAGGCATCGCGTGGTGACCACATGCCACTTAAAATCTCGCTTAAATGCGCCACCATATAACGCCAGGCGGCTGCCGCAATTTCCTGCTCGGCATTGTCACTATTGTTTACAACAAAATTCTTGCGGGCATTTTCAAGCGCGGCTTGCCATTTTGCATCAAATGAAATGGGGTCTGTGTTTTTCAGAAGCGTCAGTTTTTCTTCGGCTTCCTGCAAATGCAAATGCGCGCGGTACATATCACACAGGCGCATCTGGCCATTTTCAACTTGCAACCATTGTGCAAAGCCGAGAATTTCAACGAGTGTGCGCAACCCCCCAACATAGCTTTGCACATAGTCTTGCGGGCATAAATTGGCGTAAGTGGCGCGCACATCATCCGGCACAAGCTGTATCTTCACGCCAAACGGGTAAAGCGCGGCAATGGCTGCGGCAAAGCGTGCGAGCTGTATAAACATGAAATATTCTGCCATGTCGGGGCGCTGGTTCGCACCGCATATATTCATGTTTTTTACAGGGCCTATCGGAATGCGGAAAAGCAGAGGCTTATTCTGTGTAAAAGCATTTTGAACATAGAGGCGGTAATCGGTTTTATCCTGCGGGCGGCGCTTCATAAATGCGTTCGAGCCTATTTTTTCCATCACCGCATCAACAATGTTTTGTTTGCGGAGCATTTTTGCGGCCCATTCCGGCGTGCGTGCGGCAATCACACCATCTTCCGACACAATATTTTCCTGTAAGAACACGCCATAAAAAGCGCGCGCTTCGGTCAGGGCTTTTTCAACATCGAAATCAATAAGGGGAAGGGCAGACATATATATGTACTCGGGTTACGAATACAGTATTAAGAACGATTCCTAATAACAGTCAAGCCAGTTAAGAATGATTCTTAGTTTATACTTGTTTAGCTATGGCTAAATAGCGCAGTTTTCTGCGGGTTTTTACTGGCTGGCCCACATAATACGGGCAAGGAGCGATACGCTCTCGCTGGCAAAACCGCGTTCCTCGCCTTTCGGGCCGGTCTTTAGTTCGGTTTTCGTACCACCTTCGCGGATCAGTTCACCAATCACAATTTCGCCTTTTGTAGTTTTCAACACAACACGGTCCCCGCGGCGTAGCGGAGCATCGGGTGAAACAAGCAGAATATCGCCTTCGCGGAAAGGTGTGTGGTTGTTGCCATCAACTTCAAGTGCATAAAGTGAATGGCCGCGGCGCAAATCAAACGGCTCCCAGTCTTTCGAAAGCGGGTAACCGTTCTTATCAAAGGCGTTTTGTGCTTCTGCATTTTTCAAACGCATCACCGGCAGTGCCGAAAGGCTTACAGGAATCCCTTGCGAGATTGTTGCATTCTCGTTTTCCACGAGCGCAATAAAATCATGCATCGTGTGGCCGGTGGCCGAAAGCACACGGTTCAGGCTTTCTGTTGAAGGCCAGCGTGGCTTGCCATCGGGGCCAAAACGTTTGCTCTTGTTAAAACTTGTGGGGTCCAGCCCGCCTTTTTTAGCGAGGCCCGAAGTTGAAAGTTTTGCGGCTTTTGCCAGACGGTCCAGCCCGTCCCATATTTGTTCATGCGTAAACATAAGGCCAATATAGTCCTGATTCTTGAACAAGAATAGGAATAGCTTCTATGAATCAGAAGATTTTTTACTCAAAATAAAAATTATTTTTCGTAAATGTGGCTGCGTTATGCGGCTTGCAAAGTGTGATAAATGGCTGGCAGCCATTTGTCTCTGTTTCTGGCTTCTCCCAACACGCTCCATACGCCTGCATAAGCCTCCAAAGGTGATTTTGTTACAGCCTGCGCATAGTTACTATTTGTGGTGAAGACAGTATATTCATGTGGTCCCTTACCCGTTTGGGTTCTTTCCAGTGCAAGCGAGAGATCCGGATCGCTCGCAGTCCCCGCAGCGCTATCTTTAAATGAAATTATAAGCCGTGGTGCTCCGTCTTTTGTGGCAAATAATACATCAGCCATCACATTCTCTGTTTTATCAACAGCATCTAGAATGCGTTTAACGGGTGCATTTTCTGTGCCATTCCAATAAGTGAGTAATTCTTTACGAGGGTTTTCGGTTCTATCGAAAAGGGCGCCGATTGAGTAGGTTTCTTGTAGGCGCATTCTCATCACTGTTCCAAGCGCGCAGCACTTTTTCAAATGGTTTTGCGGCTTCTGAAAACGCATTCTCCAATGATAGGTCTAAACTCATTTTTTCTCTCCCTAAAATAAAAAGTTTATCGTTCCACACGGCGCAGCAGATACTCCGCACCCTCTTTGCTTAATTGTGTAACACTACGGAACCCTCCCCCAGATTGTCAATACATTCTGTAAAAAAGGAAAATTCTAATATTCGCGATGAAAATGGTAAACATTGACATTCTTAAGTCCTTTTTTATATTGAGGTTACGGCCATTTATTTGCTATAAAACGGTATGCGGACTTTCGGGATAGAAGCAGAAAATGAAAACGTCCCCGCGCCGGATTTTGTGAATCTGAGCGCTATGCCGCGCATCCCTGAAGACTTCCACGGGCTTGATCCCCATTTCCGCGCAATTCTGGATCGCGCCTTAAAGCAATTCCATGATCGTGGCTATAGTTTCAAATTCGGCATCGAGCTGGATTTCGAACTTTTGAAACCAGCAACAATTCTGGAGAAATCCGCCAACAGGATAAAGAACCGCCAATATGTAGGGCCCACAGCTGTGCCTTCCGAAAAGCTGGCACGTCAACTGACAGAGCATTCTGCTGATGAAAAATTTCTACAAGATGCAATTCTGAAAATCCGCAAATTCCTGCGCGCGAATGGCAAAGAGGCTAACAGACTGGCGAATGAAGTTCATAATAATGTTCCCGCTATGCGTGCCCATTTTGAAGAGTTTGTAAAGAACCTTGCCAGCGAAGATGAAGAAATCGTACATGGCGCAAGGCAGAATATTTTTCTGGCCTATCTGCATCTCTTCCCCGCTTCAGAAGGAGGCTTGCGTGATGTAGTAGAGCCGCGTTTCGGCGCCTATCGCCATGGTATCGGCTGGTGGGATGGCCACGATGATGCCGAGGTGCGAACAAATATTCTTGAAAACGCAGAAGATGTTATCGCGGCCTATCATCGCATCCGCGAAACTTTTTTTGCAACAGCCGTAAAATTCAATCTTGTGCCACTGGCTTCAAGTATCCCCGCGCAACTACATGTCAGCCTCTGGAAAGACGGCAAGAACCTGATGCTCGGAGAGGATGCAGAAAGCGCGGATATATGCGAAAAGGCGCTTCATGGCTATTATCTTGCCATTGATGATCTTACCTATTTCTTCCAGAACTTATGCCCGCACCAGCTCTGTGAAAAAGACGGCCCCAGCGCGTCAGGCGATCGGCTGGCGCTCTTGCGGCAGCTTCATGATAATTGGGAAATCCGCAAATATGGTGTAACGCATGATTGGAATATTCTGCGGGATATCATGTTATTCACTATGGGTGCAGGCTACGGGCTTTTCGGTACCGAGTTACTTGAAGAGATGAAAGAAAGGCTTGATGTGTTTATCGAGCGCAAGCGCAAGCCATCCGTAAAGCATTTACTGCGTGCGCCGAAATCAGGGCTGCAGTCGGCGCTTGAACATAGCGAGATTAGTGAAGGGGGAACCCTCGTTCTTGCTATCGATATCGCCGAATACAATCACACAAGAATGCTGGCAGAAATCGGTGAAGAAAACGTCGGTGCCTTTACGGTCACCGATGAAAAGACCGATCATGTATATGATTTGAATACACCTGAAACATGGTTTCACCTTTTTAAATTGATCCATATTGATGATGCAGGCAACCTTGATTACAGAGCTTTACCACCACAGCTACAAAATGCATTCGGCCTTTTGCAAGGTATAGGCATCCGCGATGTTTTCCAGTCAAACCAGCTTTATGTTGCAGCCAGTGTCCCGCAATATATGGATGCCCTTGAAGGCAGTATGCCCTCATCAATACTTGATTTTTATACTTCGGAAGCCGAGCGGGCGGATATCAAGCAAACACTCAAAAATATCTATGAAGGGTATATTCAAGATACAGCGCAAAACCATGTTGATTTCCAGATCGCACATCTCAAAAAACATATAGCAGATGAAGCAGCTGCAGAGGAAAAGGGAGAAGCTTATGAAGCCGTAGATGCACAAAAGCGTATTCATGAAATTTTTTCCGTGAACATCGCTGGCCCCGCGCAGGAAATCATGACGAGTGTTATCCGGCGAGGTTCACAACTGTGCCAGAAGCGTCAAATTAAAGGCGGCCGCGATCAAGCGGCTGAATATACCGAGCGTGACTGTCAGGGGCTTACAGCTATCACGGGGGTTCTGCGTCCACATTTTACAGCGGCAGTTGATGTCCGTATCCGCGAGGCACAGGCAGATCCCACAACAGGGAACAGACTATTGTCGGACCTGCATGATTTACAACAATACCTCAATAACGATGCCTGGAACATGGCAACGCATAGTATCAAAATGTATGATAGCTGGCTGGAACGTCTATTCAAAGCCGTCAAGGACCCGAAGCACGGCCCTGATTTTATCGAGTGTGTGCCTGATGCCGCCTATTACGAAGTCTTCAACCTCTATGATTTATTCAGGTTCAATAAAACAATTCCCATG
The DNA here is from genome assembly GCA_016125135.1 of Alphaproteobacteria bacterium. Taxonomy (GTDB): domain Bacteria; phylum Pseudomonadota; class Alphaproteobacteria; order Micavibrionales; family Micavibrionaceae; genus RI-185. The sequence goes on from WGMJ01000013.1 coordinate 29,470, forward strand.
AGCGATATCCGCAAGCAATTGCGGGAATTGCATGCAAATGCAACAGAATATTTTGAAAAGGCAAAGGAAAAGTTTGCCGAGGATTTGAGTGATAAACGTTGTGCCTATGTATTCGGGAAGTTCGTTGCCAATTATTTTAAAGCACTTGATGACAATATCGACCGTGCCGCCAAACTGTTAGATGCCCATGAATGGGAAGAGTACCAGCGCAGCCATCAGCAAGAGGCTGCGCTGCTGATTCTATAGATATCAGGCAGGCTTATCAGCGCGTGGATCACCCTTGGCTCTTTTCGCTGGCTTGACTTCAAGCTCGCGCTGGACTGCTTGCAAAAGCATTTCGCCATAACGGAAATGGGCAAGTTCACCCAGTATGCGTGCTTTCACAACAGTTAATGAGCCACTTTGCAGGTGCGAGCCTGTTTGCGGCTCTACGCTGTAAGTTGTTTCTTTACTGTCCCAGTTGAAGGCAAGTTTAAACCATTTGCCGGATGTTTTATCCGAAATTTCGTAATGAAGCTTTGGCTGCTCTACCGAACCACCAATCACTTCAATAACTTTTACGTTGCCTGTTTTATGAAGTGTTTCAAGAATCTTTCTTAGCTCGGCATTTGCCTCACCATTCCACGCTGTTTGAAGTGCTGTAAGGTACGACGCGGCATTATCAAACCCGCCACCTATTTCTCCACCTGTCGCCATTTGTCTCTCCTTTATATTTTGTTCGCTGAAAACTGTATCAATTCGTAGCGCAGCCCCTCAATTCCGTCAACATGTTCTGTAAATGAAATAAA
>WGMJ01000014.1 GCA_016125135.1 Alphaproteobacteria bacterium
GCCGCGCCTATTGAGAAATAATAATGATTGCTCGCCGCGTGAGAGTGTATCAAGCAATGCTTTTTCCAATGTCGGGCCAATAAAACGCTGCCGTTCCATTTTCTCCTGCCGCAAATCAATCATTTGTACATCCGGCATTTCCGCTTGGCCGTAACGGGCAGGAAGTTCGGCATGGGCGTATCGCCCATCCCAAGTATTTTGTAGCGTTTCCAGTGATGGTGTTGCGGAAACAAGAATTACGGGAATGGAGGCTAAATGCGCGCGCACAATCGCCATATCACGGGCGTTATAAGTAACGCCTTCTTCCTGTTTGTAGCTGTTGTCGTGTTCTTCATCGATAATAATAAGCCCCAGATTTTTATAGGGTAGAAACAGGGATGAGCGCGCACCGATAATGACTTGTGTTTTTCCCTGCGCAACACCCAGCCATGTTTTACGGCGCACGCCGTGTGAAAGGTCCGAGTGCCAAAGGGCAGGCGCGCCGCCAAAGCGCTTTTCAAAACGGTCGGTAAAGGCATTGGTGAGTGTAATTTCGGGAGCTAGAATGAGCGCCTGTTGCCCGCGCTTCAGGCATTCAGCCACAGCTTCGAAGTACACTTCCGTTTTACCGGCACCTGTCACACCATCAAGCAGAATAGGTTTTGTACCCTTTGTTTCATGGATAATATCAAGTGCCTTTTTCTGGCTCTCGGTCAGTGTGGGGTGGTTATGGTCGGCATCAAGATTTGCGCAAGGATATTGTGTTGTGGCTTCTTCTTGTAATTCTAAAAGGATATTTTTCTTGGTAAGTGTTTTTAAAACACTTAATGAGGCGCCTGTACCTTGAACAATATCCGCGCGTGATGCTTTTTTATGTTCTTCCATATAAGCAATAATTTTTGCATAGCGGGGATGTATTTTTTCATCAGTATTTTGAAGTGTATAAAAAATTTCTTTTTTTGCAGGCTTGAAAATAGACGGTTCTGAAAGCGTCATTTTCAACACACTGCCGAGTGGTGACATGGTATAGCGTGCAACCCATTTCAGAAATTCCAGATGCAGCGGCGGCAGCGCAGGGAGTGGAAGTGGTGCTAGAACAGATTTGAGCTTTGCAAGCGGCAGGTCACTTTGCGTTTCACCTTCAACTACGCCCGAAACAGTGGTTTTCCCCCACGGGACGGATACAAACGTGCCGGTTTCATAATCTTCGTCAGCCAAGTATGTAAAGCCAGTTTCCACAGGCAAAGGCACGAGAATACTTAGCTGTCTCGCAGGTGCGGATTGTGTTTTCAGGGCTTCTTGCATATAAGGTAATGAATAACACCCAAAGGAAAAACTGTCATGAAATTCTTTGTTGATACCGCCGATGTAAAAGAAATCAAGGATTTGGCCGCAACTGGCCTGCTGGATGGTGTAACCACCAACCCGTCCCTTGTTGCAAAATCGGGTGCGCCGTCTTTCCTGAAACTGATTGAAGAGATTTGCGGTATTGTTTCCGGCCCTGTGAGTGCCGAAGTTGCGGCAACAGATTATGAAACCATGATCAAGGAAGGCCGGAAGCTCGCAAACATTGCCAAGAACGTGGCAGTAAAAGTTCCGCTTACACAAGATGGTTTGCGTGTATGTAAGGAACTGACTGATGACGGTATCATGGTGAATGTGACGTTATGTTTTTCTGCTGCGCAGGCAATCCTTGCAGCCAAAGCCGGTGCAACTTTTATTTCGCCGTTTGTGGGTCGTTTAGATGATATCGGCCAGGACGGTTTGAAGCTGATTGAAGAGATTGTGACGATCTACCAGAACTACCCTGATTTTGAAACGGAAGTGCTTGTGGCCTCTATCCGCCACCCGATTCACCTCACAGAAAGCGCAAAAATGGGCGCCCATGTGGCAACAATTCCGCCCGACGTGATTCGTAAACTCTTTGCTCATCCCTTAACGGACAAGGGCTTAGCTGCTTTTGTGGATGACTGGAAGAAAACAGGCCAGACGATTTTATAGTTTTATGAATGCGCTTTGCGTGGTTTTTTGATAGAATCAGCGGATGACACAAAACGCGTCCGCGCCGATGACAGAAAACGCCCCAACCCCTGAAGAAGTCCTCGCCTTTTTAAAGGCCAACCCCTCATTTCTGGATGATCATCCGGAAGTGATTGATATCCTTATGCCACCGAAAGGCCCGCAGCAGCAGGGCAAGCGCGTTGTTGATTTCCAGAGCTTCGTGATTGAGCGCTTGAAGGCCGATAAAATAGAAATTGAAAATGCAACGCGCGAGATTGTACAAACTGCGCGCAATAACATGAACAACCAGGGGCGTATGCACCGTGCTGTACTGCGCTTACTTGAAGCCGAGAATTTTGATGATTTTATTCAGGCGATTACAGGGGACCTGACAACAATTCTGGATATCGATATCACAACGCTTGTTGTCGAAGCGCAGGGCAAAATGATTCCACATGTTCATACGGCAGGCATTCGCTTGGTGCCGGACGGAACGGTTGACCGCTGGATGGAAGGTAAAAAAGTTTTACTTCAATCCAATATTCAGGGCAGTGAAACAATTTATGCAGGCGGTGCGCCGCTTGTGCGTTCGCAGGCATTAGTGCGTGTTGATATTGCGAAAAATACACCGCCTGCCATTCTGGCTTTTGGTAGCCGCGACCCGAATTTGTTTGAAGATGGTCAGGCGACGGACCTTGTTTTGTTCCTTGCCCGTGTTGTTGAACGGTTATTCCGTGCATGGTTAGCGATAGCCTAATCTTAAAATGTGCCCCTGACCTTGCTGAAACCCTGCAAAACTGGTTTCGGATGCTGAACAACGAAAAATTTGCCTCGCCCCATACAATCCGGGCTTATGAAGCTGACCTTGGACATTTTATAAATTTTCTTTCCCAGCATTATGGTGAAGCGCCAAACCTTGCGCGGCTGGCTGATATTAGAATTTCCGACTATCGCAGCTGGCTTTCAAAAAGAACGATGGAGGGTAATGCGGCAACGTCACGTGCGCGTGCACTTTCAGGTGTAAAAAGTTTTTATAAATGGATGGACAGGCAGGGAATCCTGCATAACCCGCACATTGGCTTGGTGCGTTCCCCAAAATTGCCACGTAAATTACCCAAAGCGTTAGGGCAAGGGCAAGCCTTTACCGTGCTTGAGGAAAGCGCAGGGAATGCAATAGAAGAATGGCAAGGCTTGCGTGACCAAGCTTTACTTGTTTTGCTTTATGGTTGCGGCTTGCGTATTGCCGAAGCGCTGAATCTAAAAATCAAAGACCTCAGCTTTGAAGAAGGTTTACGCGTGATGGGGAAGGGCGGCAAGGAGCGTTTGGTTCCTGTTCTTCCGCAAGTCAAAGAAGCTATACAAATTTACCGCGCTGCTTGCCCGTATCCGGAGGAGCGCGAGCGCTTTGTGTTTCTCGGAGCGCGGGGCGATAAAATGAACCAGTCCATCATCCAGCGCAAACTGCGCCAGTTACGCATGCAGCATGATCTGCCTGAAACAACAACGCCGCACGCTATGCGCCATAGCTTTGCCACGCACTTGCTTCAAAACGGGGCCAATCTGCGTGAAATTCAGGAATTGCTGGGCCACGCCTCTATCAGTACTACCCAACGCTATACAGATGTGAATATGACTGAGCTTCTGGCGGTTCACAAAAAAGCGCACCCGCGTGGTTAAGGATAATTATATGGATAAAAAGCAAGATTACGACGAGTTTGAACACCGTCACAGATTTGCCGCATGGGCTGCAGCACGTGCTGCGCAGCGTGGGTTGCTGGGCGGAACAAATAAGAATCTTATTAACGCGCTAGGAGGCTGTAATATAAAGGAATTTGTACGGAATCCTTCACGGGATCTGTATGAAAGAGACCATGATAAATGGTGTGATAGTATCCTTAATGAAATTAGGTTTATGGCATACGGGCGTGCTGCAAAACTGATAGCGGTCTATCTTAAGGTTATGCTTATTTTAGATCCTGGGGTGCCATCGGAGATTACTGATGTAATACATCCGCCGATTGATAGTGTGCTGCTAATAAATATCAAAAAAATTAAGGGATTTGAAAGTTTTAAGTATTCAAAAGCGAAATGGACAGGGCTTGATAAAATAGAATATCAAGAAATAATTGAGGATTTAAAAAAATTAAAAGGCGATATGCCATTTTGGAAAATCGAGCAGGCGTGGGATCCCAAAGAAAGTTAAATTAACCCGCTTCCATATTATTCAAGCTTTCTTCAAGCCCGAATAAATAAAGCAAGTTCCGCAATGCTTGGCCGCGCGGTGATTGTAGATGCGTATCTTTTTCCAGTATCAGCTTGGCATCGTCCCGCGCAACGGGGAGTAAATCATCATGCACAGCAAGGTCAGCAAGGTGGAAATCCGGCACACCGCTTTGGCGTGTCCCTAATATATCGCCGCCGCCGCGCAGTTTCAGATCTTTCTCGGCGATCACGAAGCCATCTTCTGTTTCACGCATTAAGCGTAAACGTTCTTTGGCAAATTCAGAAACGGGGTGGCCGTAGAGCAGAAAACAGAATGACTCTTTGAGGCCGCGCCCTACACGCCCGCGGAGCTGGTGCAGCTGGGCGAGGCCAAAACGCTCGGCATGGTCAATTACCATGATCGTTGCTTCAGGCACGTTCACGCCCACTTCAATAACGGTTGTGCTCACAAGCACTGTTAATTCACCAGCCGAGAATTTCTGCATAACGGCTTCTTTTTCATCGCCCTTCATGCGGCCATGGAGCAGGCCCACTTTATTGCCAAATCTTTGTGCAAGCTCGCGGAAGCGCTCTTCGGCCGCGGCAAGGTCCAGCACTTCGCTTTCTTCAATTAACGGGCAAACCCAGTAAATGCGGTTGCCTTCTTGCAATGAGCGGCCCAAGCCTTCCAGCAACTCATGCATTTTATCTTGCGGTATCAGGCGCGTATCAATCGGCCGCCTGCCGGGCGGTTTTTCATCAAGGCGGCTGACTTCCATATCGCCATATAAGGTTAATGTCAGTGTGCGCGGTATCGGTGTGGCCGTCATCACCAGCATATCGGGCGCATCCCCTTTCGCGCTGAGTAAAAGGCGTTGCTGCACACCGAAGCGATGCTGCTCGTCAATGACAATAAGCCCGAGATCATGGAATTTGACCTTTTCTTGAAAAAGCGCGTGCGTGCCGATGATAATTTGCGCTTTACCGCTTTCAATGGCATCTGTAATTTCCTCGCGGCCCTTGCCTTTATCGCGTCCTGTCAGGGTTACAAAGCTGATGCCGAGTTTTTCGAAATAAGGCTTGAGGGTTTCAGCGTGCTGGCGCGCCAGAATTTCTGTTGGTGCCATTAATGCTGCCTGTTTACCGCTATCAACGGCGTTCATCATGCTCAAGGCTGCAACAATTGTTTTGCCGCTACCGACATCACCTTGCAGCAGGCGTACCATGCGGTCATCGGACGCCATATCGGCGTCAATCTCTTTGACTACACGTTGTTGTGCGCCTGTGAGGCTAAAGGGCAGATGTTTATAGAGGTTTTGTTTGTGTGTTCCGTTTGTTTCAAAGCTTTTACCTTGGCGCTTTTGCTGACGGCGGCGCACAAGGGCCAGCATAATCTGGTTTGCCAGCAATTCATCGTAGGCAAGGCGGCGACGTACGGGTGATTGCAGCGCAATTTCATCGGCGCTTGTGGGTGTATGCAAGGTTTTAAAGGCAGGCAGCCATGCGGGCCATTGCTCGCGTTTGACCAAATGCTCGTCCAGCCATTCAGGTAAGCTTGGCAAAACTTCCACCGCTTGCGCCATCATTTTGCGCAGCACTTTATTCGAAAGTCCTTCGGTGAGCGGGTAAATACATTCGAAAGATGGAATTTCGTTTTCGTTGGTGACAATATAATCAGGGTGCACAATCTGTTTGTGGCCTTTATAGGTTTCAACGCGGCCTGCCACATAGCGCACTTGGTCAATGGGAAGTGATTGCTGCACATAGTCGCCATGTGCATTGAAGAAAACGAGGTCGAGCGGTATGCCATTCACTTCACCCTCTACGCGTAGGGGGAGGCCGCGCGTTTTCGGGTTTTTATGTTTCTTCACATGGAAGTTGATAATGATATTTTGGTCGTCTAATGCGCGCGCAAGGTCGGTGACTTTCTGCCTTGTGTAGCCATCGAGCGGCTTATGCCAGAGTAAATCTATAATACGAACGCCACCTGTGAGGCGCTCCAGAATTTTGCCATAGCGCGGCCCTACGCCTTGTAATGAGGCGATATTCCGGAAGAGCGGGTCGAGCACAAAAGGGCGCATAATTGATATTTTCCCGTATTTGGTATAACAGAGCCCATGGACGATAAAAAGAGACAGTTGCTTTACCGTGCAAAACATCGGGGGACCAAGGAGTTAGACATACTTCTGGGCCGTTATGCCGAGCGGAATGTTGAAGCCATGAATGAGGCCGATATGGCGCTTTTTACCGAATTTCTGGAAGAGCAGGAGCCGGTTATGTATGACTGGTTCATGGAAAAAGCACAGCCGCCCGCCAAATATGCGGCGCTTGTAAAGGCCATTCTTTTTAACCAAAGACAATATATATAAGTCATCATGCAACCGCAGGCAAAAGAAGACGATAACCAGACACTTGCGGCCCCTGTGCGTTACGGCGCGGTCGAGGGGCAAGACGCACGCATGATTGCGGATGCGGCGCGTGATGCATTCATGCAGAATAAAATCCATATCCATGTTGTGACGGATGAAGAACGGCTACACACGCTTGAGGCGTTGCTTGAGCATTTTGCCCCTGATGTAAAGATGATTGCGTTCCCTGCATGGGATTGTTTGCCCTATGACCGTGTTTCACCGCACGCCGATATTACAAGCGCACGCCTCAAAGCACTTTCGCAGCTTCTAGAAACACGCAGCGTTCCCACTATATTAATCACCAGCGCGCATGCGATTTCCCAGCGTGTTATCCCGCGCGCGCGGTTGCAATCATCCAGCCTGAGTGTGCGTAAGGGCAAAAAGCTGAACCAGAAGCATTTTTCTGATTTCCTCCAGCAGAATGGCTATAACCGCACCGATACAGTGCGCGAACCAGGGGAATATGCCCTGCGCGGCGGCATTATTGATATTTATCCGTCTGGTGCAGAGGTGCCACTGAGGCTCGATTTGTTCGGCGATGATATTGAGAGCATCAAAACATTTGACCCGATGACGCAATCAAGCCGTGACGAGGCTGAAGGATTTGATGTGTACCCAGCAAGTGATGTGTTTTTTGATGAAACAACGATTGAATCGTTCCGTCGTAATTACCGCCTTGCCTTTGGTGCGGTCACAAGTGATGACCCGCTTTATAATGCAATATCAGAAGGCCGCCGTTATAACGGCATGGAACATTGGCTCCCGTTTTTCTACGACAGAATGGAAACGCTTTTCGATTATGCAGGGCCGGCGTCACTCACCTGTGATTTACAAACGTTACAAGCTGTGCAAGAGCATGAAAAACAGGTTCATGAATTTTATGATGCGCGGGTTACATTGCAAGAAGCCGCCAAAAAAGGCGCAAAGAGGAATAAAGATGTCAGTTTAACAGGTGATACATACCAGCCTATTAAACCTTCATTACTTTATATTCCGCAAGAGGAGCTGCAAGCGGCTTTCGCGCAGCATACACCTGTTATTCTGTCTCCCTATAGTGGTGGTGATGCACATGAAGCGCGGCCTGCGCGTGATTTTTCCGATATCCGCGTACAGCCTGACGGTAATGTGCTCAAAGAAGCGGCTTTATATATAAGGCAGTTGCAGGCTGATAAAAAGCAGATGTTTGTCTTTGCTTATAGTGAGGGTTCAGGCGCGCGGCTTGAAACACTGTTGAAAGAGCAGGGCGCCGCTAAATTCACACTTGCTGTTGTACCGCTGACACGTGGTTTTGTGGCAGATGATATTGCCGTGCTCACCGAGCAGGATATCTTGGGTGACAGGCTTGTGCGCAAAGCCAAGAGGCGCAAGAAAGCCGACCAGTTTTTAACAGATTTGAACACGCTCAACCCTGGCGATTTGGTTGTGCACACCGACCACGGTGTCGGACGCTTTGAGGGCTTGGAAACGCTTAAAGCTGGTGGCTTGCTACATGATTGTTTGAAGCTCACCTATGACGGGGGTGACCGGCTTTATGTACCCGTCGAGCATATGGAATTGCTTTCACGCTTCGGCAGTGATGAAGGCTTCTCGCAGCTTGATAAGCTAGGTGGTGCAGGCTGGCAGGCACGTAAAGCCCGTGTGAAGAAAAACCTGCTTGAAATGGCAGAAGCGCTTTTGAAAGTAGCGGCGCAACGCGCCATGCAAAAAGGCGAGAAGCTTCATGTCGAGGAAGTGGATTACAGGCATTTTGTTGCAGGTTTCCCGTATCATGAAACCGATGACCAGCTCCGTGCAATTACAGATGTAACGGAAGATATGGATTCGGGCCGCCCGATGGACCGCCTCGTTTGTGGTGATGTGGGTTTTGGCAAAACCGAAGTTGCATTGCGGGCGGCCTATATTGCCGCGAAGGCTGGCACGCAAGTAGCAGTAATTGCACCTACAACGCTTCTAGTAAACCAGCATTACATTAATTTCAAAAAGCGTTTTGCCAGTTCGGGCCTGCGTATTGAAATGCTCTCGCGCTTTACGTCAGCAAAGGATGCGGAGCGTATCAAGCAAGAGATGGTTACGGGCACAGTCAATATTGTTATCGGCACGCATGCGCTACTGGCTGAAAGCATCAAGTTCGCACATTTAGGCCTTGTGGTGGTCGATGAAGAACAGCGCTTCGGCGTTAAGCAGAAAGAGCGCCTGAAAAATTTGCGGAATAATGTGCATGTGCTGACACTCACCGCAACGCCGATCCCACGGACATTGCAAATGGCATTAACAGGCGTGCGTGAAATGAGTATTATTGCAACGCCGCCCGTTGACCGCATGGCGATCAATACTTTCGTTACACCGTTTGACCCGCTGATTATACGCGAAGCAATTATGCGTGAACGTTTCCGTGGCGGACAAACTTTCTATGTGGTCCCACGCATTCAGGATATTCCTGATCTGGAACTGCAATTAAAAGAACTTGTGCCGGAAGCCTCCATGATTGTTGCACACGGGCAAATGCCAACAACGGATCTTGAAAAACGTATGGAGGCTTTCCTCGAGCGTAAATACGATATTCTACTCTCGACGCAGATTATTGAATCCGGCCTTGATATTCCAACCGCGAATACAATGATTATTCACCGTTCCGATATGTTTGGCCTTGCGCAGTTATATCAGCTACGTGGGCGCGTTGGGCGTTCGAAAGTACGTGCTTATGCGTATCTCACATTCCTGCCAGATGCAAAATTAACACCGCAAGCCCATAAGCGGCTTGAGGTACTGCAGATGCTTGATACGCTTGGTGCAGGCTTCCAACTGGCAAGCCATGACCTTGATATTCGCGGTGCCGGTAATTTGCTGGGCGAGGAACAATCAGGCCATATCAAGGAAGTCGGGGTTGAGCTGTATCAGCAGATGCTTGAAGAAGCTGTAACCCTTGCCAAAGCAGGTGTTTCACTCAAAGACATTCAAGATCAGGAAGACTGGGTGCCGAACATTAATATCGGTACATCCATTCTGATCCCCGAAGATTATGTTGTTGATCTCACGATCCGCATGGGGCTTTACCGTCGTCTATCATCTCTGAAAACTGAAGATGAAGTTGAAAGCTTTGCAGCAGATATGATTGACCGTTTCGGCAAATTGCCGCCAGAGGTCGAGAACCTGCTCGATATCGTTAAAATCAAGCTTCTATGCCGTAAGGCGCATATTGACCGTGTGGAAGCAGGGCCAAAAGGCGCTGTTATAGGCTTTTACAAGGATATTCCGGCTGCACCCGAGAAGATGTTGCAATGGATAGCCTCCCAGCAGGGGCTGGTAAAGTTGCGGCCCGACCAAAAACTTGCCATAATAGGAGATTGGCACAGCGTTCCACAGCGTGTTAAAATGATCAAGAAGTTGCTACAGCAGATTCCGTATTAATGTTTTCGACAATCTCGGGGGAAGAGGAGAAAAGACAATGGCGAAAAAAACGCTCGACCAGCAAATAGATGCCATTCTAGCAGCGGCAAAAGGGAACGTGATTAAATCACGTATTGCCATTTTGCGCCTTGCCCAACAAGACCCCGATTTTTTATGGACATTGGTAAAGCCTTATTTGCCGTCGATAGCCATGCACCAGATCCAGCGCCGTGCGAATAAGGATAAAATCCAGAAAACAGGTGCGAATAAAAACAAGAAAGTTGAAACAGCCGAAGCTTTTTCTAAAGAATTACTCGGCGCGATTACAGGCACGAAGGGCGCTAAATTCGGGCAGGAGTCAGCATCTGCGCCAATTGGCAAGCGTGCAGCTTCCGCCAAGCACGTTGCCACGATGAACATGATTGCGCGTAAAGTTACGCCGCCAAAGAAATAACCTGATGAACAATCCGCAGCAGAAACCAATAACAGCGTCGCCTGTTATCTACGATCCTGAAACTTATTTTCAGCAGCGCGAACCTGACCGCGCAGTATTTCTTTCTGCGCATGGATGGCAAGGGTCCGAGATCAAGCTTCTGAACGAGGATTGTGCTTTCCGCCGTTATTACCGTATTAAAAAGGATAATAAAGTTTCTATTCTTATGGATAGCGTGCCCGATACAGCGGGGATTGCAACGCCTGGCCATAAACTCAGCGATTATATTCGTGTTGGTAAATATCTATCATCACTTGGGTTTGCCGTGCCGCGCATTCTCGAAGAAAACGAAGCTGACGGTTTCTTGTTAGTAGAAGATATGGGGGATACAACCTTCCGCCAGGCGCTTGATAGCAAACTGGTGGATGGGCAAACGCTTTATGATCTTGCGACCGATGTACTAATCGGTTTTTACGAACGCACGAATGTAAACGATATTGAATTGCCGCTTTATACTGAAAGCCATATTCATAAAGGCCGCCGCCGTGTGATTGACTGGTATTTGCCTGCCTTGCGCAAGCAAAGAAACCCGAACGGTCTTGTAGAAGAATATTTGAAAGTGTGGGAAACGATCGAGCAAAATCTGCCTCCAATCAAATATACATTCCAGCATATTGATTTCCATTTGCAGAATTTGATGTTCAGGTCGGATGCGAATGGTATTGCCCAGTGCGGTATACTTGATTTCCAAGGCGCTATGCGCGGTCCGCTGCCGTATGATCTTGTGAATTTACTTGATGATGCGCGCATTGTCGTTCCGCACGATATCGATAAAGCCTGCCATGCGCGATTTGTTGCCGCACTGAAACCTGAAGACCAAGAAGGGTTTGAAGCGTGGTACACGGTTTTGAAAACACAATTCCATGCGCGGGTGATTGGCCAATTTATCCGCCTCGCCATTGTTGCGAAGAAGCCGGCTTATTTACGCTATATACCGCGGCTCCATAAGGCGATGAGGCGTAATCTCGACCATGAAGCGCTACATCCTCTACGTGATTTCCTGAAAGATGCAGGGCTTGATTTCAGTGGTTCTGTTGCTGATGTAACAAAGCTTGATGAAACTGCCGAATTGATTTCGCCTGAAGCGTTTTAATTAGAAGGCGACCGGTTCTGGCTCGGGCTCTGTTCTGGCCACCCGTGTACTGAATGCGGCATCTGCCCGTGCGGCTGTGCGGGCTTGAAACACGCCGGCTAAAGTGTCGGTTAATCTGTCATATATCTCAGGGTTGATTGCGATAGTCTCATCAGTCACGGACTTAATTTTTTCCAGCGCTACTTTACGGCCATCGGTAATGGCAATATCCATCTTCGGAGGTTTCATGACCTGATCTAGCCCGTCGATCAAGAAGAATACATTCTCTTTGCCGAAGAGGCGCTCGGCTGACAAACGCTGTTGTTGCAATTGTTTTATCTGTGCAGGATTAGCAATATGCCCTTTTGCAACAAGACCGATAACAGATTCTTCTCTATATTCATGTGGTGCAATAGGGCTGCGATCAACAGCACCGCCGACTTTAATATAAATGATACGCGCTTTAGGGAATGCGTGACGCAACAAGATCATGTTGTGTGACGGGTTGTTAATAAGCGCCTGATCTACCAAGTGGGCATTGACTGCTTTCAAGTTATAAGAGTCAAAGTAAGAGGGGACGGCAGTCGCTCCTAATGCTGCGGCATAGAGTTTTTCATTGTCGCTAAATGAACTGAGGCGCAGAAGCTCTTTTTGTGAGTCTGCAGAATGGTTATCCTGTGCGGGAAAGCGCTCGAAAAGCTTGGGATCGATATGCAGCAGATCCATATCGGATTGCTCGTCAGGGCCAATTTTGTAGCCGTTCACAACATAAGAACCAGCAGATTCTACAAAAGTATGCTCTTTCATATAATGCTTCAGAACAAATTCGTTCAATTTATGGCTATGGCGAACGGACCAAGGCTTTGATTTCTTTTTTTCCTTTTTGCTTTTATCCTTAACATCAAAGCCCATCTCTTTAGCAATATCTTCAAGAATTTTAAGTGCTTCGCTTGTGTGCTCAAGATTACCATGAGATTTTTTCTGCTTGCTGTAAGCTTCCCATAGCTCTCGCAGATACTCTACTTGCTCTTTTGCTTCATCATATGTTTGCGCGCCTGTAACAAAAAATCGACGCGTTAAGCCTTCAAGGGCTCTCGCCGAGGCTGTAAAGGGGCGCTTTAGAATTTGTTCTACATAGTGCATTTTCCAATCTTTATTGGGTAGCCAGAATGGAATATGGTCTTCAAGAAGCTTGGCGACTTCGTTAAAAGAGTAACGTGGTGAAACAGCTTCATCAATGACTCCGACAGACGTTAGCGCACCACCCTCATGAGGAACAGAAAGCGCTGTTTGAATAAGGGCTGTAACAGACGCGCCGCCCCTAAAGTCTAGAAAGTTATTGGGTTTTTCTATGAGGTCAGGTGTGATGCGGCCAAGAACGTGTTGCGCTTTACGCATAAAACCTATGCCATGCGTGCCACCGCCCGGCATATCGAAATAAATCAAAACGTCTTGATAATCCCTGCTCATTTTCTTGTTTACTCTTGGGATAACAACGTAAAGAGTGGGAACCCGAAATTCATCTTGCGCCGCAAAAAATATACAAAATAATGGCCGTAAAGCAGGCTTTGGGGCCTGTTAATTTGTCGTATCTACCACGGCATTCGAGGTGCTGTATACAGAAACCCGCTGGTTTTTCCCATATTTTTGCTTGGCTTCAAGATTTCGGTCACGGTTTTGGACTAAAAGATTACATATTATGTCAAATTTATTTTTATTTTCTTCCAAGATCATTTCCGAGAAGTTTTTCATACGGCGGATGTTCTCCTCGCTCGAATCGTCGATGTTCGCGCTTGGATAGGTGCCGACATAGGGGCCCGAGATAAGGGACTTGTTAAAGAGGTAGCAATTATCGCCCATCTCGGCAGCGAAGGCTTCCGTCATGGCAGATTCAGACGCGTGGAAGAAAATATTGATAAGTGGCAAATCATTTGCGGGGTCGACAACGCCCAGCGAACCAAAGCTATTCCACTGGTCTTTTTTAATCGCACGGTTGGTTGTGCCTGTACCAAGGACAATCATGATTACGCGCGTGCCAGCAGGAATATGATGGCGCAATGCACCCATATAACTGACACACGGGTTGTCAAAAATACTGCCGTCAATACCGGCAACTTCCTGCATCGGCATGTTTGGCCCTTGGCTCATAAAGAATTGGTGACAGGGGAAATAGGTGGGCGCAGCGGTTGAAGCCATCACAGCATCAAAGGTGGAAACGTCGGGTGTGGGCTTCACAAGACGTGCGCCCGGTAGCTTCATATTTTTCAGCCATAAAGCGCGCCCGCCCTCATCAACAAGATTATAATCGCCGCCACCATCTTCTTGCTTGGCCTGCAATTGTTCGGAACTATCAATGTTATAAGTCGGTATCACAAGGCTTGAAAGGCTGTCAGACAAACGTGCACGGCCAAATAGCGCACGCAGTGCACGGCCTAAATTTGCGGAGTCATAATAGCCATGTTTCAGTAGCCAATTGAGCTGCGAGATTTTCATCGTCCGGTTGTTGAAGTCATGGATCAAGCCACGGAAAGAACGGAACGCATCTTGCGGGAAAATACGTGCACCTTCGCGCTCGTAGAACCAAACCATGTGGCGTGCCTTGTAACGCGGTGTGTCGGGGTGGTCGGGGTGCGGCAGGGTAAGCGCCGCATTTAAAATAGAACCCGTTGAGGGGCCCATAAAAACATCAACCATGTCTGCCATACGCAAACCTGTTGCTTCTTCAATTCTGTTCATCAGGTGGGCGGGGATTAGCCCGCGCATACCGCCGCCATAGTTGAAAAGCACCACAACGGTCTTTTTGGGCGCAATGTCACCGTCTTCGGGCTGGTCCAGAACCGAAGGGGTTGAGAGGGGTTTTTTGAATATCTTATCGAAAATTTGCATGGATAGGGCTTCTTAGGCCTATTTTGGCGGGTAATTCGTTGATTATAGCTTAACGAAATTCTTGCAATACAGCAAACGCGCGTGTTTGATAGAGGTTCGCCAAAGGGCGAAAAGAGGGTCAAAAAAACAATGAGTAACGCCGAATTCTATAAATCTACCGTTTTCCTGCCGAAAACCGAATTTCCAATGCGGGGTGAACTGCCCAAGCGCGAGCCTGAAATCCTGAAACGCTGGCAGGAGATGAACCTATACGAGCAAATCCGTGCGCGTTCGAAAGATAAACCGAAATGGGTCCTGCATGATGGTCCGCCATACGCAAACGGCCATATCCACCTTGGCCACGCGATGAACAAGATTTTGAAAGATGTACTGGTAAAGTCATGGCAGATGCTTGGCTATAACTCCCTCTATGTGCCGGGCTGGGATTGCCATGGTCTTCCGATTGAATGGAAGGTTGAAGAAAAATACCGCGCTGAAAATAAAAACAAGGACGAAGTTGATGTAATCGACTTCCGTGCTGAATGCCGTGCCTTCGCGCAAAAATGGGTTGATGTACAAAGTGCTGACTTCCAGCGCCTCGGCGTTGTCGGGGATTTTAAAACGCCATACCTTACAATGACAAACCGCGCCGAAGCACAAATCTCGCGCGAGATTCATAAGTTTGTAAAAAATGGTGGCCTCTACCGTGGTGTTAAACCAGTTATGTGGTCAACGGTTGAAAAAACCGCGCTCGCTGAAGCTGAGGTGGAATATAAAGAACATAAATCAATCACCGTATGGGTGAAGTTTCCGGTGGTGAAGACGAACAATAAAGCAGTTGAAGGTGCTTCAATTGTTATCTGGACAACAACACCGTGGACGCTCCCTTCAAACCGCGCCATCTCGTTTGGTGATAATATTGAATATGCTGTTTATACAATCGAAGCTGTAGGGCCTGAAAGTAAGGCAAAAGTAGGTGAGCGCATTGTGCTTGCCAAATCACTTGCTGAAAGCGTGAAAGAAAAAGCCAAGATTGAAAGCTGGGCCGAGTCCGCGCCGTTCAAGGGCAAAGAACTGGCAGGCAGTGTTGCCAAGCACCCACTTCATGCACAGGGCTATGATAATTTTGAAGTACCGCTGCTGGCTGGTGACTTTGTAACCGAAGATGCTGGTACGGGCTTCGTGCATATCGCGCCTGGCCATGGTCAGGATGACTATCTGCTTTGGCTTAAAAACTTTGGGGCGTCCGGTATTCCCGATAACGTAACAGATGATGGTAAATTCCGTGAACATGTGCCGCTTTTTGCCGGTAAGGAAATCTATACGCAAAAAGGTGAAATGGGGGATGGCAACTTTGCTGTCCTTAAAGCGCTTGATGAAGCGGGCACACTCCTTGCGAAGGGGAGTATCAAGCACGAATATCCGCATTCATGGCGTTCAGGTGCGCCGATTATCTTCCGCACCACGCCACAATGGTTTATCGCGATGGATAACGAGCTGAAGCTACGTGATAAAGCGCTAAAGGCGATCAAGAATACAAAATGGGTGCCCGCTAAAGGCGAAACACGCATTACGGCGATGATTGAAAACCGCCCTGATTGGTGTATATCGCGTCAACGCGCATGGGGTGTTCCGATTGCGCTGTTCGTAAACAAGAAAACAGGCGAAGCCCTGCAAGATGAAGCTGTATTAAAACGCATTGGTGACGCATTCGAGGCCGAAGGATCAGACGCGTGGTGGTCAAAACCAGCGCAGCATTTTCTTGGTAATGACTATAATGTTGAAGAGTACGAACAGGTATTCGATATCGTCGATGTCTGGTTTGAATCAGGCTCAACACACGCATTTGTGCTGGGTGATACAAAAACATGGCCCGACTATGCAGGCGTTGATAAGGCAGATTTGTATTTAGAAGGGTCTGACCAACATCGCGGCTGGTTCCACTCATCACTTTTAGAAGCATGTGGTACAAAAGGCGAAGCGCCTTATAAAAACGTGCTCACCCACGGTTTCGCGCTTGATGAGAAGGGTTACAAAATGTCGAAATCTCTCGGCAATGTTGTTGACCCACTTGATATCATGAAAGAATACGGCGCTGATATTCTGCGCCTCTGGGTCATGACAAGCGATTATTCCGAAGATATCCGTTTGGGTAAAGAAACACTGAAAACAACAGCAGATCTTTACCGCCGTATCCGCAACACGCTGCGCTTTTTATTGGGCGCGCTTGATGGTTTTACGCTAGAAGAAAAAATCCCCGACGCGGAATATAAAGATATGCCGGAGGCCGAGCGCATGGCGCTTCATAAAATGAAGAGCATGAGCAAAAAGATGGAAGGCTGGATCAAAAATTACGAATTCAGCCGTTTGGCAAACGAACTTCATTTGTTCTGTAATGAGCTATCATCCGGTTATCTTGATATCCGCAAAGATAGTTTGTATTGCGACCGGCCGGACTCAATCAAACGCCGCGCATGCCGCACAGTGCTTTACCATTTGTTTGAATGTCTTACCACGTGGTTTGCGCCTATTCTTGTTTATACAGCAGAAGAAGCATGGCAAAACCGCCCCGCAGGCTTGTGGAAAGACTGCGCAAGCGTGCATTTCCGTGACTTCCCACAACTGCCCGAAAGCTGGCTTGATACGAAACTTGAAGAAAAATGGAATGTTATCGGCAATATACGTGATGCTGTGCTCGCCGCGCTTGAAAAAGCCCGTAACGAGAAACTGATTGGCGCCTCGCTGGAGGCATTCCCCGTTGTAACCGTGCCGCAGGCTGATTATGAGCGTATTCAGGATGTCGATATGGCAGAAGTGTGTATTACATCACAATTTACATTACTGAAAGGCGATGTGTTGGCTGTAACGGTCAATAAAGCCGAAGGCAAAAAATGCGAACGCTGCTGGAAGATATTGCCCGAAGTTGGAAGCGATAAGGAATATCCTGATCTGTCGCTCCGCGATGCCGATGCTGTGCGTTGGTACGCCGCCCAAAAGAAAGCGGCTTAACGTTGCGTATCTATGTGGCTCATTCAACATCCTTCAATTTCAAGGAGGAATTGTATGCGCCCTTGAGGCAGAGCAGCTTGTTCAGTGCGCATGAAATTATCTTGCCGCATGAAACAGATGTTTTTATCAATTCAAAAGATATTCTTAAAAATGTTGATTTGGTTATTGCCGAGGTGTCATATCCGTCTACGGGCATGGGTATCGAGCTTGGCTGGGCCGAAGCATTTGGCACACGTATTATTGCCCTGCATAAGAGGGATACAAAACTATCAAGTTCAATTAAGGCAATTACAAAGGAAATCCATTCTTATGATGGTGATATTGCTAAAATTATTGAGGCTATAATTAATGAGTGATATTCAAAATTTTCTTCAAACCCGCCGGTCCGTGCCACTGAAGCAAATGTTGGAGCCTGCGCCGTCTGATACGCAGTTGCAGGAGATTTTGCAAATTGCCGCGCGTGTGCCTGACCATGGTCGCATGTGCCCGTGGTATTTTATTATTATCAAAGGCGAACAGCGTGCCGAGCTTGGCCAGAAGCTGAAAGATATTTATATTGCGCAAAATCCGCAGGCTGAAGATAAAGAAATTTCACTGGAGGAAGGCCGCTTCATGCGCGCACCGCTTTGCGTCGCAGTTGTAAGCCGTATAAAAAAGGGCAAGCACCCGCAATGGGAGCAGATTTTATCGGCAGGGGCTGTTTGTATGAATTTATGCCATGCCGCAAATGCACATGGTTTTGCAACTAACTGGCTAACGGAATGGTGCGCCTATGACACGGAATTTAAAAAAGTGCTGGGGGTTGATGAACCCGACAATATTGCAGGATTTATTTATATCGGCACATCTGCCGAAAAACCCGCTGAACGTGAACGGCCGGAACTTAATGAAATTTCGAGCGTTTGGAGTAATGGTGTAATCTTGGCAACGGGTGATAAATACGGAAATACGCTCGAAGAATGGCCAAAAACAGGATTTTCTATTAAGAAAAATCCGTTAAAATAGAATTAGTTACAATAATTCAACCATTCATATATGTGCGGGAATGGAAAAACTCCAGCAATTTTTCAGCTCTGATTTTATGGCGCCGCACCGCTTCTGCTTTTCGTGGTTGCCGGAAATTTTATGGCTGCATGTAACAGCAGATCTGCTGATTGCAATTTCCTATTTCAGTATTCCGCTTGCGCTCTGGTATTTTGCGCGTAAACGCCCAGATATTCCCTTCAGCAAGGTTTTTATTCTTTTCGCCACCTTTATTACCTTGTGTGGCTTAACGCATATATTCGGAATTTTTGTACAATGGTATCCGTATTATGGCATAGAGGGTTTGCTGATGCTTGCAACTGGAATTGTATCAGCAGCAACGGCGTGGTTTGTGTGGAAGATCATGCCCGTGGCGCTCAAACTGCCCAGCCCGTCCGAATTGCAGAAAATGAACGCGCAACTAAGCGAGTCCTACGCAGAGGTCGAGCGTAAGGTCGAGGATCGCACATGGGAACTGGCGCGCGCGAATAAAGAATTACAGGAGGCACAGCAGCGGGCCGATATTGCCAACCGTGCAAAAAGCGAATTTCTAGCCAATATGAGCCACGAAATCAGAACGCCGATGAATGTTGTGATCGGCCTTTCGAATATTCTGGCACGTAGCGAGCCACTAACAACAAAACAAAAAGAATTTATCGGGACATTACAAACGAGTGCTGATTCACTACTGGCGTTGATCAATGATTTGCTTGATATCGCTAAAATCGAAGCATCGGCAATCGAACTGCAGCATGTGCCCTTCAGTGTTAAGAAGCTGATAGACGAGACGATCGATATTATCAGTGTCCGTGCACACGAGAAGGGATTATCTTTCGAGAACATCAGCGAATGCAAATGTATCGAGAAGCGAGTGTTTTTAGGTGACCCGAACCGTCTAAGGCAAATAGTCCTGAATTTGTGTAGTAACGCTGTTAAATTTACTGAAAAAGGGGGTGTGACCGTTACAACATCTTGCGCCGAACTGGGAGGCGGGTTTGAAAACATCACGATCACGGTAAAAGATACCGGCGTTGGTATTGCCGAAGACCAGATCGAAAAAATATTCGATAAATTCATTCAGGTTGATACATCGATTACGCGGAAATTCGGCGGGTCGGGCCTCGGGCTTTCAATTACCAAACACCTCACTGAACTCATGGGTGGCAGTATTGAAGTGCGCAGCGAGTTTAGCAAAGGTACAGAATTTACAATCCATGTTCCTTTGCAAATTGCCGAAGCTTCTCTTATCCCTGAAACATCGCACCATCTGCGCGGAGATGCGCCGCCACTCGAGCTGCCTGTCTTGCTCGTCGAGGATTACGAGCCAAACCGCATGGTGGCAACGAGCCTGTTCGAAGAATTCGGTTATAGCTGGGATATTGCCAGTAATGGCCGCGAGGCGGTTGATAAATATATGCACACACCTTACAGCATGGTGTTTATGGACTTACAGATGCCTGGCATGAACGGGCTTGAAGCTACGCGCCTGATTAGAATGTATGAAAAAGATAATCACCTCAAGCATACGCCGATCATCGGCATAACCGCACACGCTTTAACGGGTGACCGCGAGCGCTGCCTAGCAGCCGGCATGGATGATTACCTCAGCAAACCCTACAGCGCGCAGGATTTAGAGCGTGTTATCCGGAAGGTTATAAAAGCTTAAGCTGCTTGTTTATTCACAAAATCGCCGCGCAGGCCGGATTCAATAAGCGCGATTGATTTATCAATGCCGTAAAGCGCAACGAAAGAACCAAAGCGCGGGCCTTGTGACTGGCCGATCAGCACCTCATAGATTGCCTGAAACCAGCTACGCAGTTCTTCTTTCGGGTAGCCATTTTCTTTACCAGCCGAAAAAACTTCCGTTTGAATTGTTTCATTATCGGCATTTTTCGGTAGTGCTTTCAGTTTAGTAACCAAAGCAGTCAGGGCTGCGCGCTCACGATCATCTGCTGCGCGGTATTTCTTGGTTGGTAGTACAAAATTCTCGTAATAGCGCACGGCAAAACCAACCAACTGGTCAAGGAAGGGTGAATTTTCAGGTGTGGCATCGGGCTTATAAAGCTTGATAAAGCCCCACATTGTCTCCTTGCTGTGTGCGTTTGATGCGCTGGCAAGGTTTAACAGCAGTGCAAAGTTTACAGGTGTGTGCTTGTCATTCGGTAACGTACCGTTATGAATGTACCAAGCGGGGTTATTCAGTTTAGCGGCATCATCTTCTGTAGGGAGCTTTTCAATGGCCGCTATATATTCATCAACCGCCTTCGGGATGACATCGAAATAAAGTTTTTTACCCGCTGTCGGGCGCTGGAACAGATAATAAGCCAAGCTTTCTGCAGGGGCGTAATGCAGCCATTCTTCCATCGTAAGTCCATTGCCTTTTGATTTGGAAATTTTCTCGCCTTTTTCATCAAGGAAAAGTTCGTAATGGAAACCTTCCGGCGGTGTGCCGCCCAGAACGCGGACGATTTGTTTTGCAACATCGGCGCTGGAGCGTAAATCCGTCCCCGCCATTTCATAATCAACATCAAGCGCAACCCAGCGCAAGGCCCAGTCAGGCCGCCACTGCATTTTTACGTTGCCATCAGTCACTGGCAGTTCTGTCAGTGTGCCATCTTCATCTTCAAAAACAATTGTGCCGCTCTCGGGCTTTACCTCTTTTAAAGGTACTTGCAATACACGGCCCGATTTTGGCGATACAGGCAAAAACGGCGAGTAGGTGGCTTTACGCTCTTCGCCCAGCAATGGTAGAACGCATTTTGTAACCTTGTCATAGTTTTGGAGCATCTTCAGTAGCGTGTCATTAAAGCGTCCTGATTTATAACACTCTGTTGAAGAGAGAAATTCATATTCGAAACCGAATGAATCAAGAAACTCGCGTAGCTTGGCATTATTATGGTGCGCGAAGCTTTCATATTTGCCGTACGGGTCGGGGATGCTTGTCAGCGCCTTGCCCATATTCTCTTCCAGAATTTGCGGGTTCGGAACGTTTGAAGGCACTTTGCGCAAACCGTCCATGTCATCCGAGAAGGCAATAATTTTTGACGGGATATCGGAAATCTGGCGGAAGGCCAACTGCACCATCGATGTGCGGCATACTTCGCCAAACGTGCCAATGTGCGGCAAGCCTGACGGGCCATAGCCTGTCTCGAATACAACATAGCCTTTCTTGGGTGGAGTCTTTGTGACACGTGCCAATACTTTTTTGGCTTCTTCAAAGGCCCAGGTTCTGCAAGCTAAAGCGGTTTCGCGGTTCATTTATCCCTCATTAATGAGGCAATATAACCTCGGAAAACGCGACAGGGCAAAGGAAATCTGCTAAAAATGCCCAATGAATTCGCCCTTTCCAGCACAGCAGAGCGTAAATATCCCCGCAATTGATGCGGTGGCGCTTGTGCGCGGGGCGGCGGTCGTGCTGACACCACAAGGCGAGATTATGAGCGTTACGGCTGAAACAGCCGCGCTGCGCCTTCATAAAAAGCCTGTGCTTGTGTGCCATGCGCCGTATGTATCGCAACGCCTCGGGCTCGAGATCGGTACGGCGTTTGATGTGCTCGAGCTTTATGCGTTTATCCATCCGTCACGTTTTACAGTCCCGACTATTCAAGGTGTTTGCAAAGCGTTAGCGCTTGTGGTGGGCAGCGATGCCGATGATCTGCCCATGGCCTTGCAGGATATCACAACAAAGCTTTTAACTGATTTTGCAAACCTGCCACAGAAAGAGCGTGAGCAGGCTTTGAAGATGGCAGCTGTCATGGAGCAGGTCTGGCCATGGACGCAATTTTTGTTTGGTGCATGCGGCGAGAAATATAATGCCGATGATAAACCGCGCGCGCCGGACTATTTCAATGTATGGCATGATTTGAAGGAATGGAGCGAAACCATACCCCATAGTGATGCATCGTATTTGCCCGTTACAGGCGATGAAGCGCGGGCGCAACTGCAAACATTGCTTTCACGCAAAGGGCAGGCCGAAGCCCGCCAGCCACAGGTTGATTACGCAACAGCTATGACAGGCATGTTTGCGCCCAAGCAGGATGAAGGCCATCCGTCTTTTATACTGGCAGAAGCGGGTACAGGCGTTGGTAAAACATTGGGGTATTTATCACCCGCAAGCGTTTATGCTGAGAAGAACGACGCCTCTGTTACAATTTCAACCTACACAAAAAACCTGCAAAGGCAGATCGGGCAGGAACTCAAAACGCTCTACCCGGATGAAGCAGAATATAAAAGCAAGGCCGCTATCCGTAAGGGGCGCGAGAATTATTTATGCCTGTTGAACTTTGCCGAGGAAATTACACGCGGTGACCTTGTAAATTCTTATCAGGAATTGGTCGCGGCAGGTATTATGGCGCGCTGGATATTAAAGACTGAAAGCGGCGATTTAACAGGTGATGATTTCCCCGGCTGGCTTACAGGGTTATTGGGGCATTCCTTAACGCGTGCGCTTGCAGATAAAAAGGGTGAATGTATCTACGGGGCATGCCCGCATTACTCCCGTTGCTTTAGCGAGAAATCTGTCCGCAAGGCCGAGAATGCACGAATTGTTGTTGCGAACCACGCGCTTGTCATGATTCAGGCTGCCCTTGCTGATGAGGATGATCTCACAAC
Organism: Alphaproteobacteria bacterium; assembly: GCA_016125135.1. Lineage (GTDB taxonomy): Bacteria > Pseudomonadota > Alphaproteobacteria > Micavibrionales > Micavibrionaceae > RI-185. The sequence goes on from WGMJ01000014.1 coordinate 23,054, forward strand.
AAAGCATTTTATTTTCGATGAAGGGCATCATTTATTCGAAGCGGCGGATAATGCCTTTGCCGCGCATTTAAGTGCATGGGAAATGGCAGAGCTGCGTCGCTGGCTGCTCGGCGCTGAAGGTGGTCGCAAACGCCGCGCGCGCGGACTTTCCAAGAAACTGGAAGGCTTTACCGAAAGCAGCGAGAAGCTGAACAGGATTTTATCGGAACTGCGCATGGCGGCACAGAAATTACCATCACAGGACTGGCAGGCGCATTTACGTGCTAAAAACCCGCAAAACAAGGCCGAAGAATTTTTACAAAAAATATCGCAGCAGGTCTGGGCGCGTGAAAACGGGAAAGATACAAGCTATTCGCTTGAAACACCTGTCCACCCGATGGTGGAAGGGCTGTTTGATATCGCGCAGCAATTACGGGCTGATTTCCTCGCTATCCAGAAGCCTATGAATGAGCTGACAGGTGCGCTGCAAAATATGCTGTCTGACCCCGAGAAAGAATGGAGCAAGGAAGACAGGCAGCGCTTGCAATCGGTGCTCACTAGTATCAGGCGGCGATCGTCATCACAAATGGCAGCATGGATTGAGTTTCTTGACCATATTATGAAGGGTATTACACCACCTGAATTTGTTGACTGGTTTGAAATGTCACGCGAGGAAGGGCGCATTATTGATGTCGGCGCTTTCCGCCACTGGGTTGACCCGCTGCAAGGCTTCGCTGCTGTGATGCGCCATAAAGCCCACGGCGTGGGGATAACTTCAGCGAGTTTACGTGACGAGAAGGATTGGTTGTCTGCGTTCAGGAGAACAGGCGCAACTTATTTCTCGGCGGCGCCTTCTGTATTCGCTGCGCAGTCACCTTTCAACTATGTTGAAAATTCCAAAGTGCTCATTGTTACCGATGTGCCGCGTGATGATGTGGCGCAACGCGCCAGCGCTTACCAGCAGCTTTTTGAAGCGTCCAAGGGCGGGGCGCTTGGCGTGTTTACTTCTATCCAGCGTTTACGCGGCGTTTGCGATGAAATGCGCGAGCGGCTGGAAGGCGAAGACCTCACACTTTATGCCCAGCATGTAGACCCGATTGATAATGGCACGCTTATTGACATGTTCCGCGCTGATCAGCATGCGTGCTTGCTCGGCACAGATGCCGTGCGTGACGGTGTTGATGTGCCGGGAGATTCATTGCGTTTGCTGGTGTTTGACCGCGTGCCATGGCCGCGTGCAACCATTCTGCATAAGGCACGGAGTAACCTGTTCGGCCGTGATGCCTATAATGAAATGCTGACACGTTTGAAGCTCAAACAGGCTTTCGGCCGTCTGATACGCAAAGATACTGATCGCGGAATCTTTGTGATGCTAGAGCAGCAAATGCCCTCGCGCCTGCTGACGGCTTTTCCTGAGGGTGTAGAAGTGAAGCGTTGCGGGTTAAGCGAAGCGGTTCAGGAAATTAAGGGGTTCTTTTAATTATTTAACTTTCAGATCATGTGCTGAGGCAACAATAATCTTTGGTCTGAAGAAGGTATCAACACCGGCAACAACACCAACAATCTTCTTCACGGCTCTTTGACCATCTCCAGAGCGGACTTTTGTGTAGACCATGCGTCCGGCAAGATCGAGGTTGCCGAGCTGTGAGTAAAGAGGGTCTGTATGGCGCACTGTTGCATAGCTGCCTTCTTCATACTGCTGTCCGTTAATCGTTACGTCGCCGGCATAGTGATTGAAGTCAAATTCTTTATCAGGAAAGCCTTCTATAGAAACTTTTTCGACACCAAATGGGTGAGCCAGTTTTTTACCGTTCAGGCCCTCGGGATTAAAAACATCTTTTAACGCTTCTACAATGTGTTTGGGGGGCGGATTTATAAAAGCATCGGCCGGAGCAAGGTATGTAAGATGGTTCCCGTCTGAATCGACGCCCGATGCAATAGGAATACCCACAACGCCGCCATCAGTTGTGCATACAAGTTTAGGATTTTTACCTCTGTAATCCTCCGGTAGAAAAGGCTTTGTGCTATCATCTGCGTTTTCTACACCTATAAGCTCACAATATCTGTATTGTTCGAGTCCTTTGATATGAACAGCGCCACCTTTCGAGATGATTCTTCCACGTGTGACTCTTTCGGGGTTTTCATGGTCTTCAAGAACTAGCGCGTCTTCGAAGCTTACGAAGCGCTCGCCTCCCTTGGGGTGATAAGCCAGAACTTCACGTCCCTCTAGAACCTTGGGGTCAAAGCTGGAATTAACCGCGTGTATTGAATGCAAAGAACGCCTGTGCTGTTGTGCCATTTGTACCACCCGTTTTTATTTAATTATCGGCAGAGTAAAGCCGATTTAAAAATTTATGTCAACAATTTAGATGCGGCTGATGGCAAGCTGGCGCTATATCAAATATTTGATTTTATTGTATAATTTTATCTTACGGCTTCAAAACTAATACGTGGGTCAACGAGTACATAGACGATATCGCGCACAAGGGTCATGACAAGGCCAATAAGCCCGTAAAGGTAGAGCGTACCAAGCACGACAGGGTAATCGCGGTTGATTATCGACTCGTAACCGAGTAGCCCTAAGCCATCGAGCGAGAAAATCACTTCAATTAGCAGCGCGCCTGTAAAGAAAATCGAGATAAAGGCCGAGGGGAAGCCGGCAATTACAATCAGCATGGCGTTGCGGAACACGTGGCCATAAAGCACGCGGTTCTCTGTTAGGCCTTTTGCGCGGGCCGTTAGCACATATTGCTTATTTATTTCATCCAGGAACGAGTTTTTGGTCAGCATAGTCAGAGACGCAAAGCCGCTGATAACAAGCGCAAGCGTTGGCAACACAATATGCCAGAAATAATCACCAACCTGTTGGAAGAAATTCATTTCCGCGAAATTGTCAGACGTCAGGCCGCGGAGCGGGAACCAGTCAAAATAGCGGCCACCTGCGAAGAGGATAATAAGAAGGATCGCGAACATAAAAGACGGGATCGCATAGCCAATAAAAATGGCGGCGGATGTCCAGACATCAAAAGCCTGCCCGTCTTTCACGGCTTTTTTAATGCCAAGCGGAATAGAGATGAGGTAAATAAGCAGCGTTGACCAGAGGCCAAGCGAAATAGAGACGGGCATTTTTTCGAGGATGAGGTCAGTCACCGCAACATCGCGGTAATAGCTTTCGCCCAAATCAAACGAAAGATAATTTTTCAGCATAATAAAGAAGCGCTCATGCGCGGGTTTGTCGAACCCGTACATCTTCTCAAGCTCCTTGATGAATTCGGGGTCAAGCCCCTGCGCACCGCGGTAGCTGCTATCAACTGAAAGGGATGTTGTGGGCGCACCTGCATCGGCCCCTGCGCCACTGAATTGCCCTGTGGCTTCAGTGCCATGGCCCTGTAGCATGGCGATCATACGCTCCACCGGCCCGCCGGGCACGAACTGGATAATCACAAAACTCACCAGCAAAATACCGAGCAAAGTCGGGATCATCAGCAACAGGCGTTTCAGGATATATTGGAGTAGCATGGGGCCTAGTCTAGCCTAGTTTATTCGCTCTCGCCAGACTGTAATTCAGCCGTATAACGCTGCAAAGTCTGCTCGTCCTGAATGTCGGCTTCTTTTTTCAATATCTCTTTGCGCTCTTCTTCCTCGCGGCGTTCGTGGATAATTTCCACCTTTTTCATTTCACTGAAAGCTTCGCGTACTTCGTCTTGCGCTAAGGCAATACGTGTGTTGAGGAGCTTCTGGCCTTTCTCGATATTTTCAATACGCTCGCGCACATCCTTGGCGTAACGCATATAATAATTCACGGTTTCTGGCTCGCCGCTCTCTTGCGCGATCTGGTACTCTTTTTCAAGGGATGTTTCCAGTTTTTGTTTTTCTTCTTCCAGCCGTTCATAATCGCGGAACAGGTTCGAGAGGATTTTCTGCTTTTCATCTACGCGGTGTTTGCGCAGGCGGATGAGGGGTTCAAGCTCCGCCATATGGCATACCTATGATTTCGGCAAGGCGGGCAAAGCTTTCATCAATTGTGCTGTGTTCTTCCTTCTGCTGGCGTAGGAACTCTTCCACAAGCGGGTATATTTTAATGGCTTCATCGACCAGCGGGTCAGAGCCACGGCGGTAAGCGCCTAAACGAATAAGCTCGGCCATATCTTCGTAAGTTGAAATAAGTTGTTTCGCGCGGCGGACAACATCATTCTGCTCTTGCGTAAAGGCGCGTGGTAGCGAACGTGAAACGGATTTAAGCACGTTAATAGCAGGGTAGCGCCCGCGGTCGGCAATTTCACGCTCCATCACAATATGCCCGTCAACAATACCGCGCACGGCGTCGGCAATCGGTTCGTTCATGTCATCGCCTTCAACGAGGACAGAGAAAATACCCGTAATATCACCTTCACCCGGGTTGCCGGGGCCTGCACGTTCAAGTAGCCGCGCAAGTTCACCAAAGGTGGTAGGCGGGTAACCTTTTGATGTCGGGGGTTCGCCGGCAGATAAACCAATCTCGCGCTGTGCCATCGCAAAACGTGTAAGCGAGTCGATCATGCACAGCACTTGTTTACCTTGCTGGCGGAAATATTCAGCAACTGACAAAGTCACGTAAGCTGCTTGGCGGCGGATAAGGGCTGACTCATCACCAGTGGCCACAATCACAACTGATTTTTTCAAGCCTTCTTCACCCAGATCATCTTCCAAAAATTCCTGGACCTCACGACCACGTTCACCCACAAGGCCTATAACGGCAACATCGGCAGCGGTGTACCGCGCCATCATTGAAAGCAAAACGGATTTACCAACGCCCGAACCTGCAAAGATACCCATACGTTGTCCTTCAACAATTGAAAGGAATGTATTGATTGCGCGCACACCAAGATCAAGCTTCGGCCCCATACGTTTACGTGTTTGTGCAGGTGGTGGCGGGTTCTTTAGTAGAATAGGGTGGCCGCCATGTGGTAGCGGGCCCTTACCGTCAATCGGTTCACCAAGCCCGTTGATGATACGGCCAAGCCAGCGATCATCCGGCATAATCATTGGTTTCGCCTGATGCAGAATTGCTTTGCAGCCAAGGCCAATACCTTCAAGTGTGCCGAAGGGCAGAAGAAGCGCGCGCTCATCACGGAAGCCAACAACTTCGGCCTGCACGTTTTTGCCTGCTTGTGTTTGCAGTGTTACACGTGAGCCCACAGCAAGATCAGCGCCGAATCCGGCGATTTCAACCAGAAGTCCAAGGACCTTAGTCACTTTTCCATAAACTTCAGATTCGGGTGTTTGAGAGGCGGCTGCAAGAGCCTTCTCGGCGAGGCGATCCATCCTTCTATTATATATGAGTGTATGAATACTGTAAATTTAACCTTTCAAGGGCGGCAATTTACCTTTTATTAACCTTTAAGGTTTATTAATATTAATTAATATTAACAAGGTGGGAGATTCTAAAATGCGCGTATTGCTTGTAGAAGATGACAGGTCAACCGCAAAGAGCATTGAACTAATGCTCAAATCGGAAGGGTACATAGTCGATACAGCTGATCTCGGGGAAGATGGTCTCGATCTCGGCAAGGTTTATGAGTATGACATTATTATTCTGGATTTGATGTTGCCGGATATGGACGGTAACGAAGTGCTGAAAAAGCTTCGTGCGTCGAAAATCCAGACACCAATCCTTATTCTTTCAGGCCTCACGGAACTTGATAGCAAGCTGAAAAGCCTTGGCTTCGGCGCCGATGATTACCTGACAAAACCATTTGATAAGCGCGAGCTGATTGCCCGTATTCAGGCGATTGTGCGTCGTTCACAAGGCCATGCACAAAGCCAGATCCATGTCGGTGAGGTAGCGGTTAATCTTGATTCCCGTACAGTTGAAGTGCGTGGCAAGCCGCTTCATTTAACAGGTAAGGAATACGGTATTCTTGAGATCCTTGCGCTGCGTAAGGGCACAACATTGACCAAAGAAGCATTCCTGAACCACCTTTATGGCGGTATGGACGAGCCTGAAGTCAAGATTATTGACGTATTTATCTGTAAGCTTCGCAAGAAGATCGAGCAGGCAACAGGCGGCGATAATTATATCGAAACAGTCTGGGGCCGTGGTTATGTGCTTCGTGACCCGAACGAGGGTAAAGTCGATGTGACCAAGCCTAAAGCGGCGAATTCCCAGTAAAACGGGCTTAAACACTTGTTATTTCATAAAGAAAGCGGCTTTCGGGCCGCTTTTTTTTGTGCTTAATTACCCTCCATGAATATCCCCAATATGCTGACAGTCAGCCGCCTGCTGATGCTGCCGTTTATTTTGATCGCCTTGTTCATTCCAGGCGAGATTGCGGCTGTCGTAGCGCTCACACTTTATATTGTCGGGGCGGTTACAGATTTTCTGGATGGGTATATTGCCCGCCTGACAAAACAGACATCGGCCGTAGGCAAGTTTCTTGACCCGATCGCGGATAAAATTTATGTCGTCGCCATTCTTTTTGCGCTTGTCGGGAATGATACAATCAGCGGTCTTTTCATTACCCTGCCTGTAATCATTCTCGTGCGTGAGTTTATGGTTTCGGGCCTGCGCGAATTTTTAGGGCCAAACAATGTCAGCGTTTCCGTGACATGGCTTGGCAAAGCCAAAACCGCAACACAGATGATCGCGCTCGGTGTTCTTATAGGCGCGCCCATATGGGAGCCGCTATTCCATGTAGGCATGATTATCCTTTTGCTGGCAACGCTTTTAACTGTTTATAGCGGCTGGGATTATTTGAAAAAGGCTTTGCCACATTTTACCAACTAGAAGAGGTGGCATGAGCCTATATCCCTATCTACGCTCTGCACTTTTCCAACTCGACCCCGAGCTTGCCCATGGTCTGACACTTAAAGCATTGCAAGCTGGCTTTCCTTACAAGCGGACACAAGCGCCTGACCCTGTCTTGCAACAATCACTCTGGGGATTGAACTTTCTCTCTCCTGTTGGCCTTGCCGCAGGGTTTGATAAGGAAGCAATTGTGGCAGGCGCAATGCTGAAGCTTGGTTTCGGCTTTGTCGAACTGGGCACTGTGACACCCAAAGCGCAAAAGGGTAACGACAAACCCCGCATTTTCCGCCTTGTGGAAGATGAAGCTATTATTAACCGTATGGGGTTCCCCGGTTCGGGCGCAACTGTGTTCTCGGAAAATCTGCGAAAGCTAAAACGACATAAACTGCCCGGGCCTATCGGCATCAATATCGGTATGAATAAGGGTCAAGCAGACCCCGCACAGGATTACGCCGTGTTGATCCGCGAACTGGGCGTTTATGCCGACTATATTACCGTAAATGTTTCTTCACCCAATACACCGGGCTTACGGGACTTGCAGAAGCGTGAATTCTTGTTGCCGCTTCTTGATATGCTGCATGAGGTGCGCGCAAGCCTGAATAGACGCTCGCTTTTGCCTGTTCTCGTGAAGCTTTCGCCCGATCTGGACCAAGCCCAACAGGAAGAACTGGCAAAAACTCTCATAGAAGCAGAAGTAGAGGGCATTATACTTTCTAACACAACAATAGCACGGCCAGAAAATTTACAATCACGCCATAAGCGTGAAACAGCGGGTGGCTTAAGTGGTATGCCATTGCGTGAGAAATCATTTGATGTCCTTAAAAGCTTTGTTTCTTTAACGGACAAAAAAATACCACTTATTTCTGTCGGCGGCGTATCAACAGCCGAAGAAGCATATCGCCGTATCAAAGCGGGTGCTTCCGTGGTACAGCTTTATTCTGCACTTGTGTTCCACGGGCCCGACTTGCCAGCACGCATAAATGACGGCCTTGCACGTATGCTGCATGATGACGGGTTCACACATATCAAAGAAGCAATCGGGAGTGACCATGCATAGAATTTTCCTTCTTTTACTGGCGGTTTTCTTTGTTTTACCGGCGGCAGCAAAACCAAGCGGCCCGCAATATGCAATCGCCTTGCACGGGGATTTGAAATACGGCCCCAATTTCAAGCATTTTGATTATTTGAACCCGAAAGCACCTAAGGGTGGGACACTGAAGCAATATGTTGTGGGTGCGTTTGACTCTCTCAACCCGTTTATTGTGAAGGGCACACCCGCCGCAGGCTTGAATTTTATTGGCGCGGGCTTGGTTTATGAAAGTCTAATGGATCAAGCTGAGGACGAACCCTTTTCCATGTATGGTTTATTGGCTGAAACAATCGAAATTTCAAAAGATGGGAAGAAAGTAACCTTCGTGCTTCGCAAGGAAGCAAAGTGGCAAGATGGTAAACCTGTAACAGCACAGGATGTAGTCTGGACGTTTGAAAATCTGATAAAAGACGGCACGCCTTTTTACAAAGCTTACTATGGCGATGTTGCAAGTGTAAAATCGCAAGACGAGCGCACAGTTACATTTATACTTAAAAATACAACAAACCGTGAGTTACCCCTTATTATCGCACAATTACCAGTATTACCGCAGCATGACTGGGCAGATAAAAAACTTGGTGAAACAACTTTAAAAACGCCACTGGGGAGTGGCCCTTATAAAATAAAAACAGTGAGTGCTGGCCGCCAGATTGTTTATGAACGCTCTGCCGATTGGTGGGGCAAGGACCTTGCTATCAATAAAGGCAGATATAACTTCGACAATATTGTGTATGACTATTACCGCGATGATAACGTAGCGCTTGAGGCATTCTTTGCAGGTCAATACGACGTGCGGCAAGAGATGATCGCAAAATCATGGGAAACATCCTATAACGTGCCGCAAGTCACTTCGGGAAAAATCAAACGCGAGGATATCCGTAACAAGCGCCCACAAGGTATGCAGGCTTTCTTTATGAATCTGCGTCGGCCATTATTTGCCGACCGCGCTGTGCGCGAGGCCATGCAATATGCACTTGATTTCGAGTGGTCGAATAAACAATTCGCCTACGGAAAGTACTTGCGGAACAAGAGCTATTTCGAGAACTCTGATTTGGCCTCACGCGGCCTGCCTTCAGCAGATGAATTGAAATTGCTGCAGCCATATAAAGACAAATTGCCGCCTGAACTATTTACAACAGAATACACGCCGCCTGTTACAGATGGCACGGGTAATAACCGCGATAATTTGCGTAAGGCCGCCGAGATTCTTGATAAAGCAGGTTACAAGTTGGGCAAAGACGGTGTGCGTGCGCATGCAAAAACAGGCGTGAGGCTACAATTCGAAATTATTGATACAAATCCGGCTTTCGAGCGTTGGATCTCGCCGATGACACGAAATCTTTCCCGCATCGGTGTGAAAATGACGCACCGTATTATTGACCCCGCACAATACCAGAACCGTATGAATGCATTCGATTATGATGTAACGATGGGAACACTTGCCCAGTCGGATTCACCTGGCAACGAGCAATATGATTACTGGTACTCAGCCAAGGCTGATATTCAAGGGTCACGGAACTATATGGGCATTAAGAATGACGTTGTTGATGCCCTTGTCGAGAAGATTGTGCATGCAGAGTCGCGTGATGCATTGGTCACAGCAACGCATGCGCTCGACCGTGTGCTTTTGTGGAATTATTATGTGATCCCGCAATGGTTCTACCCGTATTTCCGCATGGCTTACTGGCAAAAACTTGAACGACCCGAAACAATATCCCCGCTCAGTCCGGCCGTTGTTGAGTCATGGTGGATCAAACCAGAGGTGAAAAAATGAGAAAGTTTATCATTATCCCGGCGCGCTATGCATCTACAAGATTGCCTGGTAAACCGCTTGCGAAGATTGCAGGCCATACAATGTTAGAGCGGGTTATTTCTGTGGCTTATCAGGCCATTCAAGGCATAACAGATTGGACAATTGCGGTCGCCACTGAAGATGATCGCATTATGGATTATTGTCTGGGGATTGATGTGCAATGCTTGATGACATCTGATAAGTGCCGTACAGGCTCTGATCGGGTGTTAGAAGCTGCTAAAATGCTCAAGGCCCAGCCGGAAGATATTGTCTTTTCCTTGCAGGGGGATGCGCCTTTTGTACCACCTGTGATCCTGCAAAAAGTACTTGCCGAGTTTGAAGAAAATGAAGACGCGCGTGTTGTAACACCCGTTGTAAACCTTACATGGAAACAACTTGATGGGCTGAGAGCACAAAAGCTCGAGACACCTTTTTCAGGTACAACAGCTGTTGTAGATAAAGATAACCGTGCGCTTTGGTTTTCTAAAAATATTATGCCTGCTATGCGGAACGAAAAAAGGCTTCGCGAACAAATGGAGCATACGCCTATTCTGCAGCATCTCGGCCTGTATGGATATAAGTTTTCTACATTACAGGAGTTCCACCGTCTGCCCGAGGGCGTTTACGAGCGCCTAGAGGGATTAGAGCAGCTTCGTTTTATCGAGAATGGCATTCCTATTCACGCTGTGCTGCTGGAGAGCAGTCTTGACCGCGCGCAATCAGGAATTGATAGCCCCGAAGATATCATTCGTGCCGAAGGAGTTATTGATAAATATGGTGATCCGTTTGTACCATTGCCAAAATTACTGGGTAAATAATGCTGATTATCGCGCGCCACGGTAATACGTTTGACCCTGACGAGGAACCACGCCGTGTTGGTGGACGCACAGATATTTCACTTTCGGAATCGGGTCGTACTCAGGGTGTAAAACTTGGTGAAGGCTTAAGGGCAGAAGGTTTGCAGCCTGATGTTATCTATACTTCAAGCCTGAAAAGAACACAGGAAACGGGGACGCTGGCATTTCCCAATGCAGCATTGAATATTGCAGAGTTTTTACAAGAAATTGACTACGGCGATGATGAAGATAAGCCTGAAAGTATCGTTGTAGCGCGTATAGGCGAAAAAGCGCTGAAAGATTGGGAAGAGCACAATATTGTGCCGCAAGGCTGGGTTGTTGATAAGGAGGCAATTATAGCTGGTTGGCGTAAATTAGCTGAAGGCGCCAAGGGCAAGAATATCCTTGCTGTCACCAGCAACGGCATTGCACGTTTTGCCCCTGACGCCTTGGGCGTTGCTATGGAAGTCTCGACGAAAATAAAAACAGGTGCCTATTGTGTTTTTACCTTTGAAGGGGGCGCGTGGATTTGCAAGGTCTGGAATAAAAGACCTTAAGCCTGATGTTTGATAAACGGCGTGCCGGCATCATCGCCGAGCCAGCTTTCAATTTTACCGTGGAAGATAATTTGCCCCGTCAGGTTCGACTTTTGCATAGCAGTGGCATAAACAACGCTTAATTGTTCCTGCATCGCAGGGCTAAATGGCAAATTAGTGCGGATAATCGTATCAAGCTGCTGTTCACGCAAGAAGCCATCCACTTGTAATGGGCCAATGCGCGAGAGGTTTAGCTGAATTACAAAACGTTTGCCTGTATTCTCCTGCTGTTCTGTTTCCTCACGCTGGAAGCGTGAATAAATATTGATGGGTGTAATTTCATTTTGCCAGAGGAAGGGTAGTTGTTGCACGCGCCACTCGCCGCTTTCATGTTTTACGGTCGTTGTGCTTGAAGATATTTTTTTCAAGTCATCCTGCAGCAGTTTTAAAAGTTCTGCGCCAACAGGGTCTTTGGTATTCTTTGCGGTCAGGGGTAATCGGCTGTCCAGCCAGCCTTTCATGTCACCGCCACGTACAAGTGCCAGAATAAGTAATGCTGCCGCCCCCAGATTTTGCGGCGCGCCCAAATTAGGAATGATATTGGCAAGCTGCTGCCCAGTTTGCGGCGCTGTGATTGCCAGGTACTGCAATAAATTGCGCAGGCTGCTCCATTCGCCTGTGCCTTTTAGCGGCGGCATCAGGTCGATCATGGTCAGCGGTGGCGTCTGTGCTTGGTTCTGTGTGGGTACGTCAGCGCGGGCAAGTGTTACATTTAGGGGGATCGGCGCACTGGATTGGCCTTGCGGCAGGGTAATGGGCTGGAGGGCTGTAAAATAAAGTGGCTGGGAATTGCCCGAGAGAGAAATCGAAAAAACAGGCATGCCTTGCGGTGTTGTGCCAATGAGTTGTCCCGCCACATTTTGTGGGATGGAGTTTGTTACAGGAGTTGAAGGAGTTACCGTGGCCACAAGAGGCTGTGCAGTTGTTGTAATGGGCGCTGGCGCTGCTTGTACGCTTTGTTGCTTAGCTTCGGCGGGTAAAATTGTCAGTACGATCGGTGTTGCGGTAGCTTGTGTTGTTTGAACGGGTACAAAGGGCGCTGGCTGTGCCGTTTGTAGCGCTTGCGGTGTTGTGATGGCGCTAGCCTGACCTGCCGATAGCGCTGTTGCAGGCGTAGTTGTAACGGGGGAAGGTTGCGTTGGTGCTATAGGTGCATTACTTGCTGGCTGCGATATGGTTCTTGGCGTCTGTAATGTAGCGCCTTGTTGTGTAGGTGGTTGTATATTTGTAGGTGTTTGTGGGAGAGGGCTGTTTGTTATTGTTGCAGCGGCTCCCGCATTTACAGTGGTTTGTGGTGGAGTGGGCGTGCCTTGTTGTGCTGGCACAGTAGGTTGAGCGGTGTTTTGTACAGGAGGCAGAACATGAGGGGCTGGTACGCCAGAGGGCAGTGGGGCAGATGTAGTGCCCGTAGGAGCTACCGCTATAAGAGTATTTGCAATAACAGATGATTGTTGCTGAGGAGCAGCCGTTTGTGGCACCACTGAAAGCGGTAATGATTGTGGCGGGATAATAATTTGCGGTAGTGCAGGTGACCCTGTATTACCCCCCGTTGGTAATATCAGTGGTGCGGGAACAGGGATAACAATAATTTTCTGCCCCAGCACAAGGGGAATGGCAGGTAAGGGCTTTGCGGTTGCGGGTATTTGTACAGGTAGATCAGTTGAAGACACAAGCTTATTTGTAGGTAATGGTATTTGTGATGTTTGCGCAAGTGGCTGACTTTGCGTTGTTGCTTGTGGGTTACTGGTTGTAATCGGTGTTTGCTGTTGAAGTGCGCCGGCAAGCGTTTGTTTGGGGCCTGAAGCATTATTCTGGCTCTGCTGCTGGCGCGGATCAACAAGTGCACCTGTGCGGGGCGGGTTGCCTGCATTTAGTACAAGGTCAACAACCTGATCTTTAATAAAGTTCATTCCCTTTGTTTCGAGGGTGACGGGGCCATGCTCGGTTTGTAGCGTTGTTTGCCCGTTGCCGCTATTCACAACGCGCCCATCAATACGCACAGGGCGTGAGAGGTGTTGTAAATCTGCGGGGAGTTCCAGAATCTTGAGCGCTTGCTGCTGTAAATAGGCCTGAATCTGCCCCGTTCCTGAAGGCGGGATAAAACTCATGCGCGCGCTCTAGCGGTTAGCGTGCGCCAGCGGCGGTCATTTGCTTTTGTGCGTCAGCAATATCTTTCAGCACGGCACGGGCGATTTTTTCTACATCCTCGGCGGCCTCAGTATTAGGTGAGCGTGTCAGCAATGGTGTCTGGTGGCGAATTGTTTCTTTAACGCGTGGGTCATGGCGTACCATCCCTGCCATTGGCGGGTGCAAGCGCAAGAAGTTTTCGCATGCCTTCAAAAGTGTTTTGTATGTTTTTTCGCCTTCCGAAGCGCTGGAGGCTTGGTTTACAACAATGCTGACATATTTCGACATACCAGCAGCGCTGCCAAGCTTGATAAAGGCATAAGCATCGGTCAGTGATGTTGGCTCATCGGTTGTAATGAGAAGCGTGCGTGTAGCCGAAGCGGATAGCATGCGCACTGTGCGGTCAACACCGGCACCAAGATCAACAATAACAACATCATATTTCTCGGCAACTTCCAGAAGCTGGTCACGCAGCAGCGCCAAACGCTGGCTGGGAAGCGCTGAAAGAGAGGCTTGGCCAGAACGGCCCGCGATAATATCAAAGCCGCCGTCTTCATAACGCTGGATAACCTTATCAAGGCCCAAACGACCACGGATGACATCATTTAAATCGCGCTTGGGCATCAGGCCAAGTTGCACATCAACGTTGGCAAGGCCCAAATCACCGTCAAACAACAAAACTTTTTTGCCTGATTTTGCGAGCGCTTGCGAAAGCGTCACCGAGAAGAAAGTTTTGCCCACGCCGCCTTTACCGCTGGCGACGGCAATAATGTTTTTGCCTCGTCTAAACAGCGTTCCGCCGTATTCTTCGTTTGCTGCGTTCGCGGCTAACATGGTGGCTTCAGTCATGGCGGTCATCCTGCTTTTTTGCGTGAAGTAGTGGTTGTATGAGAACTTGATGCTGTCCGGTCAGTTGGTGGCATCAGGTAACGGGTTAGAATTTGCGCGTTCAGTGCGGTCAGGCCGTCAGCAACATCGGGCGAGTGCGCGGCGTCAGCAAAAATAAGGCCGCTTGAAGCAGCGCCCAACAAGCCGCCAAGGCGGCGGGACGTATCAAGACGGGTTGGCATCAGCATGCGCACGCCAAGCGCCATAAAAATACGGGCGATATCATAGCTTTCAGAAGCATCAAGCCCTGCAGGCATAACGCAGACGGCATCAACCGTGCCTTTGGAAATAATGCGGGCAAGCGGTTTCAATGCTTCCTGGTCAAACGGGTTGATGCCAGCTGTATCAATGAGTGTCAGGTAACCATCATCAAAAGAAATAGTATCAAGTGTTTCAGCCTGTTGTAGCGGGCATTTCAGAATGCGTGTAAAGGCTGCAAGTTGCTCTGTGCCGCCGGCGCGCTGCGTATCAGCGGTGATGACTTTCACCGGCACATTTTGCAAAGTTGCACGCGTCGCCATTTTGGCAACGGCCAGTGTTTTACCAGCGCCGCTCGGGCCAACGAAAAGAATAGGTTTTTTCTGTGTTTTCAGGTTAAACGGGCGGAACACATAAAGATGTTCAAGCGCACCAATCAGCGCTTGTTCAGCGCGCGGGTAGCCAATCACGGTCGCGCAAGAAATAATCTGTTCAGAAACTTCATCGGCAACATTGTGGCGGAGAAGCGTGTCTTCAATTACTTCGGCAAGGTCATGGTCTTCTTGCTCTTCATCATCATATTGTAGCCATGAATTTGTTTGCGCGCCGTTCGTACTAACTTCGAAAGCAGGGTCTACCGCCGCAGTTACGCGCACGGCTTTGCTGTTCGGCTCTTCGCGTGTGGCGACGATAATCGCGTCTTCGCCTAGCGTATCACGAACCATTTGCATCGCTTCAGTCATTGTCTTGGCATAAAATGTTTTTAATCGCATGAAAAACGTGACCCAGGGAGGAAAACAAACGAATCACAATTACAAGTATATGTATTCGTGACTCTGGCCTCCAGTAAAAAGTTAACGAAAAGTTAATTCAGTGGCCCCTGTGACTCAAAAGCCACAGCATCTATCTAGCTTAGCAGACTAATATTGCGATTGTTTGAAGGTTATAAAGCATTTTATTTTTCATATAATTTAGTTATGGTCTAATTATTGACATATAGAAGGGGCGGGCGTAAAAGCAAAGTATGCATGACTATAAAGCAATAAGGAGTTCGCCAGAAAATACGGGCATGATCATCTCCGAAGAGATACGAGATGCAGCTTTGACGCGCTCGTTTGGCATTTCAAGCTTTCGTCTTAAGCCGCAATTTAATGCAGCAATTATTTCAAGCCCCGCACTTGTGCGTATATCCCGCATGCTGCCCGAAAATTTTGATACGGGCATATATACGATTGTGGCGACAACGAATATTTTCGGCATTAAAAATATATGCCGCGAAAGCTGGACATGGGCTGGCGTAGGGCGGTATCAGCTTGAAGAAAGCGATGCGCCTGTAAAGGCAATTATAGAAGAATTCCATACTGAAGTAGCGCCGCTTTTAGGAGATAGAGCGGAAATTATGCTTATGCCATCCTGTAAGCAGCGTTATAACATGGGGTATAAAGATTTAGTCGTTACGCTTCCCATGGGTGCAAAAGCTGAAGGAATCACCTTACAAGATGACACGCATATTAAAATGATGTCGGCTTCGGGCCATGCATTTGTTGCAGGAGGAAGATTCGAAAGGTCTGTCGATTATGCAGGCACAGAGCCGCGCTACATCTTGCGCGCAACAAGAAGGCTTATCTAGATCTGCCCTAGCGTTTTAATCTTTGCGCGTGGGTGAATTTCATTTTGTGACATCACAATTGTATGCGGGCGGAAACGCTCGACAACTGACCGCACATAAGGGCGGATCGCGGGAGATGTCAGCAGTACGGGGCTTTCACCTTGCTGCATGAATTTATCAAATGCCTGACGGATCGACACAATAAATTCCTGTAACTGCGATGGCGGCATAGCGAGCTGTTTTTCTTCACCGTCGCCACGTAGCGCTTCGGCAAACGCCTGTTCCCATTTTGCTGACATGGTTAGCAGCGGCACAACACCGTGTAGGTTGACGTGCTGGTCGCATAGCTGGCGGGCTAAACGTGTGCGGACATGTTCGGTAATAAAGGAAATATTCTTGGTGAATGTCGTCGCCTCTGAAACGCCCTCAAGGATTGTCGGCAAGTCACGGATGGAAACACGTTCGCTGACAAGGTTTTGTAATAAACGTTGCAGGCCACTCACCGTAATTTGCGTGGGCACCACATCGCTCACGAGTTTTTGGTATTCAGGGCCAAGCTCATCCAGCAGTTTCTGCGTTTCGGTATAGGAAAGCAGATCGGCCATATTATCTTTCACAACTTCGGTGAGGTGTGTGGACATCACGGTTGTTGCATCTACAACGGTATAGCCCTTGAAGTGCGCTTCTTCACGGTAGCGCTCGTCAATCCACATGGCAGGCAGGCCGAATGTTGGCTCAACCGTGTTCTCGCCGGGCAGGTTAATAGGCTGTCCTGCAGGGTCCATACATAGCAACATGCCGGGGCGCACTTCACCACGGCCGGCTTCCACTTCCTTGATGCGTAGAACATAGGTATTGGCGCTGAGTTGTAAATTATCCTGAATACGGACTGCAGGGAGGATAAAGCCCATTTCTTCAGCGAGCTGGCGGCGCAATCCTTTAATTTGCTCGGTTAGCTTGTTGCCGCCATTAATCCCTTGCACCATGGGCAGTAGCGCATAGCCAAGTTCAAGGCGGACCGTATCCATTGAAAGTGCTTTTGATATTGGTTCTTCTGCAGGCTTGGCTTGTGCTTGTTCAAGCTGTGCCATCTCGGCAACGCGCGCTTTTTCTGCGTCCTGTTTTTTGAAAGTTGTATAGGCCATAAAACCCATAACGCCAGCAAGCACTACAAAAGGCCCCGGGGGAATACCGGGAATGGCGGCCATAGCAAGGAGTAAACCGGCAGAGAGCGCCATTGGTTTCGGGTAGCGTGTGAACTGTTCAACGAGAGCAGCATCGGCCGTACCTTCAACACCGGCTTTCGAAACAAGGAGACCCGCAGCAACCGAAACAATAAGGGCGGGGATCTGTGCAACAAGACCTTCACCGATCGTGAGGATTGTATAGGTGCTGCCAGCTTCCTGCAGGTCAAGGTCATGCGCCATCGTCCCGATAATAATACCGCCGATAATATTGATGAATGTAATGAGAAGGCCGGCAATCGCATCACCACGCACGAATTTCGCCGCACCGTCCATGGCACCGAAGAAAGTACTTTCCTGCTGTAGTTCCGAGCGGCGCTTTTTGGCTTCATCTTCGTTGATAAGCCCTGCAGAAAGGTCGCTATCAATCGCCATTTGTTTACCAGGCATGGCATCCAAGCTGAAACGCGCGGCCACTTCCGCAATACGGCCCGAACCTTTGGTAATAACAACGAAGTTCACGATCACGAGGATGGCAAACACAATACCGCCCACTACGTAACTATCCTGAATAATAAATGTACCGAAGGCTTCAATCACATGCCCTGCCGCAGAATGGCCTGTATGGCCGTTGGCAAGAATGAGACGTGTTGAGGCAATGTTCAAACCCAAACGTAAGGCAGTGACAATCAGCAATACAGTCGGGAAGGTCGAGAACTCGAGCGGTTTCTGGATAAAGAGAACCAGCATCAGAATAAAAACAGAGCAAGTGATCGAAAGCGAAATACCGACGTCAATCATCCATGACGGCATCGGCACGATCATGAACATCAGAATCAGAACAAGGCCAAACGCCAATGCGATATCACCGCGCATCAAAAGATTCGCGGCTTTACGCGCCGAGCCAAAATTGGCATTGGTGATTGTTGCGGGTGTGTTAGCCATAATTAAGGAAAGAGTGTGATCCGACCCTTAAATTATAGCATTTTTTATGGCTATTTCCAAAGCTTAAGCGGCTTTAGGCGGCGTCGCCGGGGATCGAAAGGCCGCTTTCGCGGTATTCGGCAAGTTTATTGCGTAAAGTACGGATAGAGATACCTAAAATATTAGCCGCATGTGTGCGGTTCCCAAGGCAGTGGTCAAGCGTATTGATAATCATATCGCGCTCGACATCTGAAATGGTACGGCCAATCAGGTTTGAAACTGCGCCGGGGTTTTGAACGTTTGAAGATCCGCCCGAAGCAGTTGATGAAGCGGCGGGCGCAGAGGCGGCGGTGACACTCCCGTCATTCGAGAATTTGTTTTGCAGGTTAAATGCTGTTGCCTCGATCTCATCTTCCATAGAAACAAGCACCGCACGGTGCATGGCATTTTCAAGCTCACGGATATTCCCGCGCCATTCATGACCCTGCACAAGTTTTTTGGCATCACCTGAAAGCGGTTTGCGGGGCATATTGTTAGCTTCGGCAAATTTATCGGCAAAGAATTGGGCGAGGGGGACGATATCCGTTGGCCGATCTTTCAGGGCTGGCAGCTCAAGGCTCACAACATTCAAGCGAAAGTATAAATCTTCACGGAATTCACCTTTTTTAACAGACTCTTCCAACTCGCGGTTTGTTGTGGCAACAATGCGTACATCAACCTTCACGGCATCATTACTGCCGATACGGGTAATTTCTTTTTCCTGAATGGCCCGCAAGAATTTGGCTTGCAGTTGCGGGTGCATCTCGCTCACCTCATCAAGCAACAATGTTCCACCATGGGCTTCTTCAAACTTGCCCAAGCGGCGCGAGGCAGCGCCTGTAAATGCGCCTTTCTCATGGCCGAATAATTCTGATTCAAGCAGGCTTTCAGGAATAGCGGCACAGTTGACCGCAATAAAAGGCCCGTCCTTACGCTTTGATTTATTGTGAATATAGCGTGACATCACTTCTTTACCCGTGCCAGAAGGGCCGCGGATCAGGATTGTGGCATCGCTTGGGGCTACTTTATCGGCAAGCTGGACAACCGTTTTCATTTTCGGGTCATCCGCAATCATCGTGTTGCTTTCCTGCGTCACTGCTTCAAGAATAGCGGCAATCAGGTCGGCATCAGGCGGCAACGGCACATATTCGCGCGCGCCCTCTTGGATCGCTTTAACGGCGGCGCGTGTATCAGCGTTAATGCCGCAGGCAATTACAGGCATGAAAATGCGTTCTGCTTTTAGGGCTTCTATAAACGCACCGATTTTCTGCTTAACATCAACCATCACAAGGTCAGCGCCCTTGCCGTTGCGCAGTGCGCCCAAGGCTTGCTCGGTGTCTTCACAATGAATAACCTTTGCGCCGCGCTGGAGTGCAATTTTACCAGCGGCACTAATATAGCCTTCAAGTTGTCCGACAATCATCAAGCGCATGGCTTTTACCCTTTATATTTTTATTAATTATAAAAAAATCTGAACCGGTCACGCTCGGGAAGCAGGCCATTCAGAGCAGCTTCCAGATAACGTGGGTTTTCATGTCGCAAGACCGACAAAGCCGTCGTTTTGATTAATGTATGCAGGATTGCATCCTGTTCAAGCTTTCTTTCAATCTTTGCAGCCAGCGGTGCCAGCACAACTGTGCTCATAAAGGCACCATAAAAAGTTGTCAGGAGCGCCACAGCCATGGAGGGGCCGATAGCTGCAGGGTTGCTAAGTTGCGAAAGCATTTGTACGAGGCCTATCAATGTGCCGAGCAAGCCCATCCCCGGTGCAATCTCGGCTGCACGGCGCAGCATATTTGCAGCGATACGCCCGCTTTGTACCGAAACATGGGCATCTTCATCAAGTTGACGCGCAACAATCAGCGGGTCGGTATGGTCCTGCATCAATTGCATGGCTTTTGCCAGTGATTTATGCGAAGCCCATTCACGCGCATGGCCATCCATGGCAAGCAATCCTTTTTTACGTGTCAGCGATGCAATGTCAGTTAGGAAGTAAGCGAATTTTGCTACGGAGATCTGTTTGTCAACAAGGACGCGGCGCATATAAGGGGCGGCATCGCCAAAGTCTGTTTTGTTGAACGAGATGCAGGTCACCGTAATTGTACCAATAACAACAATAAGAATACTGGGCAGGTTAAAGAAGTTGGCCATACCGTTTGATGACGCCAGCCACATACCGGTAAAGATCAGGATCAGGCTCGCCAGCAAACCCAGCACAGTTGCGGGGTCAATTTCCGGTTTTGCTTCGGGGAAATGGCTTAGTTTATCATCACGGAGAAGTGTAAATTCATCCGTTTCTACAACAGGATCACCATGCTCAAATGCGGTTGGTTGCACCATAAGCCTTTTTCATTTCATTAACTGCGTTCTGATTTCACAATCTCGGTCATTGTAATGCCAAGCTTGTCTTCAACCACCACAACCTCGCCACGGGCGACAAGGCGGTTGTTCACGTAAATATCAATTGCTTCGCCAACTTTGCGGTCAAGCTCTACAACGGCGCCACGGCCAAGCTTCAAAAGTTGTGACACCTGCATGGTTGTACGGCCTAGCACAGCTGAGATTTGCACTGGAATATCATAGATTGCCGTGACATCCGAAGCCATCGGCTCGCCCAATTCATAGGGGTTATCCTTGGTTTTACCGGCGTTCGGGTCGTAAATCTGTTCAGGGCTAAACTGGTCAACCTTTTGTTCCGGTTGGCTTTGTGCACCTTCTTCGGGGGTCGTATCACTCATACGCGTTAATCTCCTATTCGGTATTGTCCTTCGTTTGCCGCTTTATATCAAGTAACTTTTGTAATTCCGTCAAAAGCTCATCCACCATCTCTTGCGAGCTACGAACTGCGCCTCCATTATTCCAACGCATTTTACATGTCCCTTGGGGCGCATCTTCTGACAAAGGCTCGAAAATAACGATATCACGCGCCTGCGGGATAAGCGTAAAAAGCTTATTTTCGATATCAGGCAGGAAGCCGGCATGCACATCGATAATAATTTTACTGTGGTGCATGTGGTTTGGTAGCAGCTTCATCAGAAAATCTGTTACGTCTTCCTTTGCCATATATTGGTCAAGAACGGGATGCGCCGCCCGCAAAACAGCTTGCGCTGTTTCAACGGCCTCACGTTCAAACACCTTATTGCGTGCAGTTTCATGGCTGTGCAACTGGTTTAGCGTTACCGCGAATTGTGCCAGTACATCTGCAATTTCTTTCTCGCGCGAGGCTTCGGCTTCCGCTAATCCTTGTTGCCGACCTTGCTCTATCGCGGCTTCTTTTACCTGATTTAGCTCCTCGAGGGAAAAGACTGGCGGTGGTGGCTCGGCAGGGATCTCCTCGACAGGTTCAGTGGGTTTCGAGAAGTCATGAAGGTCAAAAAAATATCTTTTCCCTTTAGTCATTAGTAAATCAGCTGATCCTCGTCATTGCCGGTTGCGATCTTGATCTCGCCACGGGCCTCAAGGTCCTTCGCTACGTTAACAATGTATTGCTGTGATTCTTCTACTTCTTTCAGGCGGACAGGCCCCATGGCAGCCATATCTTCGCGCATGATTTTTGCGGCACGTTCCGACATGTTCGAGAAGAACAGATCGCGTAGAGATTCCGTTGCCCCTTTCATGGCCATTGGCAGCTTCTCTTTGTCCACAGCACGGATAAGTGTTTGCATTGAAGACGCATCCAGCTTGACCAGGTCTTCGAATGTAAACATAAGGCTGCGGATTTTCTCGGCCGATTCCGGTTGGCTGCGCTCCAAGCCTTCCATAAAGCGTGTTTCGACAGTGCGGTCGAGATTGTTGAAAATTTCAGCCATCATCTCGTGGCTGTCGCGACGCTGTGTTTTTGCGAGGTTTGTCATGAATTCTGTGCGGAGCGTGCGTTCAACATCGTCCAGAATGTCTTTTTGTACCGCTTCCATCTTCAGCATGCGGTGAATAACTTCCATTGCGAAGTTCTCGGGCAGGGTGCCCATCACGCGCGCTGCGTGGTCGGGCGAAATCTTTGAAAGTACAACAGCAACGGTTTGCGGATATTCTTTTTGCAAGAAGTTGCCAAGGATCTCTTCGCTCACATTCCCTAGTTTTTCCCACATGTTGCGGCCAGCTGGACCACGGATCTCTTCCATGATCTTGTCGACCTTATCTTTCCCCAGAACCTTCATCAGAAGGCGCTCGGTACTATCATACGTACCAACCAGCGTGCCTGTGGAGCTCATCTGTTCGGCGAAATCAATAAAGAGGCGCTCGACAACCGTGGCGCTAACTTTACCAAGATTTGACATGACGGTTGAAATCTCGAGGATTTCTTCTTCGTTCATATGCTCGAAAATGCGGGCGGTGTGGTCTTCGCCTAACGACAGAAGAAAGATCGCGGCTTTTTCCTTGCCGGTTAGCGTTCTATAATCTTCCCTGATCCTTAAATTCGACATCGCGCTTTTATTCCTGTGTCATCCAGCTGCGTAAAACTGAAACTGTTTCGGCTGGGTAACTTGTAACAATTTCTTCAATTTTCTTGATTGAGGACGCTTTAACCTGTCCCTCAACCTTGTTCATATCAATCATTGCGGCAGGTTCGTCATCATCTGCACTTTCCTGTGGCGGCAACATTCCTGCAATATTCGGTGCTGAAAGGGCGGGGTTTGAAGCCATGTGCGGCAACATGCCCAGATCATCCTCATCTTTTACGGAGGGGGCTTCAGTCGCCAGAAGCCTGCCCACCATTGGCTGTAATACCAGCAGGATCACGAGGATGATCATGATAGCGACGGTTACAATTTCAGCGGCATCTAGCAGATCGGTTTTCTGGAAGCCGAAGAGTGTACTATCTACCAATTCATCATCCGCCTGAATTTCGGCAAACTGCATATTAACAACTTCAATCTTGTCGCCACGGGCCTCGTCAAAGCCAATGGCTGATTTTACAAGCGCCGAGATTTTATCAAGCTGTTCCTGCGTGCGCGGTTGGTATGTTTTATTGCCCTCGGCATCGGTGGTGTAGTTACCATCAACAAGCACAGCAACGGACATTCTCTTGACTTCGCCAACCTCACGTACAAGGTTTTTCACCGTTTTGCTGATTTCAAAGTTTGTTGTTTCCTCTACGCGGTTTGACTGCGATGACGCGCCTTCACCAAGCGTATCGCCGCCCAAGCCGGCCGGAAGGTTGTTTTCAACGGAAACATTATTTTGTGCAGGTTCTTTATCAAGCGCGTTTTCTTCGATTGTCTGGGTCGAGCGTACAACCTGACCTTCTGGGTCATAGCTTTCCTCGCTTGTTGAAATACGATCAAAGTTCAGATCGGCAGTTACATTGGCGCGTACTTTACCAAAGCCCACTGTATTGCTGACAAGGCTTTCGATGGCTTGTGTCATGCGCGTTTCATAGCTGCGGCGCATTTCTTCCGCCTTCATGTTCATCAGTGTGTCACCTTCATCGCCGCCACGTGCCAGAAGGCTACCATTGCTGTCGATAATGGAGACATTGGATGGCTTAAGTTCCGGTACAGCCGAGCTTACGAGCGATTGAATAGCAGCAATTTGCTCTTTATCAAGGCTGTTCCGGCTATTGAGCGTAAGAAAAACACTGGCCGTTGCGGGGCGTGTATCACGTGCAAACAGTTCACGTTGTGGCAAAACAAGGTGAACACGTGCGCTTTTTATCGGTTGCAAAGAGCCGATTGTACGTGAAAGTTCACCCTCAAGCGCGCGCAACTGGTTTAGATTCTGGATAAAATTGGTTGTACCAAAGCCGCTTTCGCGGTCAAAAATCTCGTACCCCATATTTCCACCATTCGGCAGGCCTTCTTGGGCCAGCAGCATTCTTGCACGGCCAACATCGTTTTCAGGCACCTCAATACGCGTACCATCGGGCGAAACTTGATATTTTATCTGTGATTCTTCGAGCTTGGCAGCCACGGCCGCCGAATCCATCGTGGAGAGGTCGGCGTAAAGCAGTTTCAGATCCGGCGTAGACACGCGAACAGAAACGAAAATGAAAAACATTAAAAGGCCGAGCAAAACCGCGGCCATGATGCCAAGCCTTGCGGGGCCTAGCTGTTTCAAGGTATTAACAAAACTATTCACAAATACTCACCCCGGATAAGAATATAGAGAAATAGGTGGGTTAAAGAAGGTATCTCTTTAACTATTATACCTTTTCGGTCGCCTTTTTTCCATACTCTATTTAGGAATCATTTATACTCATGAAATATACTTGAAAAGTGAATCAAATCTTAACGGGCGAATAGGGCGTAAACCATTTATTTACTTAAAAAAAATTGACTAGCAGACAAATATATAATACACTGATAATTAGATAGGTGTGTCTTTTTGTAAGGATACAAAAGTAACACTGGTCGGGGAAAAAAAATGATTGAGGCAGTAAACGCAAGTATAGCGAATGCGCCGTTGGTCCGCCCAGTAGCGGAAGTTACATCAACGTCTCGTAATATCGCCATCAATGTCGCCAATTCACAGGCGGCAGAGGCTCCTCGCTTTATTAGCCCTTATGTTTCCATAGGTCAGCACAAGGTTATTCTTCAGTTCCGTGATAACAACACGGGGGATGTATTACGGCAATTCCCGACGGCTGCCCAGTTAGAGGCTTATGCGCAGGCGCAAGCTCGCTCCGAGTCGGTTCGTCGGGCCGAGGCCAATGCCGTTAGTGATCAGGAAGTTATTGTTGAATCAAGCGTTCAGTACAAAGAAGCCCGTGCGGCTGTAAATGCCGATATCCAGATTGATATCGATGTACCGGAAGCACCGCCATTACCAGCCCAGAATACGCCCATCAGCATTGATATTCAGGTTACAGGCACATCGGCCCCTGTCGAGCAAGTCAACGCACAGGTATAATCCAGTAAATTTCATCAGTTGAATTTTGAATTATGACGATGCTTCGTCATGCGGTTTTGTCAGCAATGCCGAGGCAATGTCGCGGTTGATGCTGATAAGCATTCCCAGCTTGCTCCGTGAGGGGGCCGAAATAATCTCGAGGCTTTGTTTAAAAATAAAATTCGCCATATTGATGATATTGCTGCGTAGGGCTTCCGGCTGGTCTTTAATGCTATTCGTCAGTGATGTGTTGTAAAACATTGACCAGATTTCCCGGTTATTCTTTAGCGCTTCCTGTAAGGTATCATCAATTTGTGGTACGCCCTCTTCGGGCCATTTGTCTTGTATTTCCTGTAACTGGCGGGCAGCTTTTAAAAGGGCCTCCGCTTCAATATGGCGGCCATGGGGCTGGGGTGCCTTTTGCCTTTGTGCTTGGTAGGTCGAGGCGGCCACTGCGTAAGGATTGGGCGTTTTAGGCGGGAGCTTTGTGCCCGACATGGCTTAGTAATTCCTCTTCGTGCGAGATCAATGATTTGGCTTCACGGAGGGCCTTGTAATAAGCCCCCTGAATAATAAATTCGTGTATCTTCATAAAGAATAATGCGCTCGAAGGAGCTGCGCTTTGTATCTCGCGCACCATTTCAAAATATTTCTGGTGGTAGTCACGCGGGTTGGGCGAGAGATACATACACTGCACAAGAAAATAAAGCCGCTTGCAGGGTGTATTGGCTTCATCTTCAAAAATAACATCTTTCTCGCGGAGAATAGGGGCCTCACCATCAATCTGCAATTTGGTGCGCTGCTGGTCGTTCGTGATAACGGCAGTACCGATCAGGATTTTTTCACCGGGTTTAAGATCAATTACAAGCGCCATTAGAAGTTACTTAATACCGCGCGTTGTTCATCTGTGGCAAGGCCAACGCTTGTGCCGGAGAGCTGCTGGCGTATTTGCAGCGAGAGAAGAGCGGCCGCTTCTTCGGAATAATCGGCGAGTGTTAGTTTTTCAGCGCCGCCCGTCAGGCTTTCCAGCGCGTATTGTGAAAACTCCTGCCGTGTTTGAATAACAGAAAGGCTATTGTTCAAATCGTTGCCAAATTGTTGCAGCTTTTCAATAGCATCCAGCACGCCCTTATAGGTGGCAACAGTGCCCTCAAGGCTTGAAAAATTGGCTTCAAGGCCAAGTGCACGGGCTGTGACGTCATCGCCCTGTGTCAGGACGCGGCCTGTATCATCATCCGTAAAGTCTGTGGCAATAACGTCGCCTTTCAGCAGGTTCGCTTTATCGGGTCCTACGGCAGGGTTTCTATCGACAACCGCATCAATCTTCTCAAGCGCTTTACCAAAGCGCTCTAGCAATTCTTCCATATGGGCGACAATTTTATTCTTATCGCTTTCTGTCGAGAATGCATTGCGCGCACGCACGGCAACGCCGCCAGCTTCTTCAACGATGCCTGTAATCTGGTCAACGCCAGCACGGGCGGTTTGAATGGCTTTTATGCTTGCTTCAATGCCATCGAGAATTTTTTGAATGTTGTTTGCTTTTTCGTTGAGAGATTGCGTGAGTAGAATGCGCGGATCAACACTCACAGATTCACTTTGCGGTACGCTGGCTGTGTCAGCTGATTTTGGTGCGTCAGGGGCCTTGGCTTTATCGGACGCGTTTGCTTTATTGCCGGAAAGCCCCAGCAATTTGTCAGTAAAAGCACGCGTTATAATCAAATCTCCGACCACGGGTCACCTATTCTAGGTACTATTTTAGTGAATGCGCTGTACTCCGCAAACCCATTTATACACTTATATCTTAAAACAGTATTTGTTAAAAAAGTTTTAACCTTTTCCTGTTTTTGGCGGTTTTCTGCGGTTTGAGCCTTATTTACACCAATAAATCGTATCGGGGCAGGCCTGTAATGGGGTCAATGTAAACATCAGGGCGCGATTCAACGGCTAAACCAGCTTCGACGGAGGCAGTTTTATGGGCGCTCCGCTGGTTGCGACCATCGTCCGACCCACCATGAAAGAGCGATCCGTTATTACCAAGGCTAAACTCAAGATTGCCCGCATTCGCTGACAAGCCATGTTTGCCCAGTGCCATTTCAAGGAACTGTGCATCACGTTGCAAAAGGGCAAGCGTTTCAGGTCGCTCCGCAATCAAATGAACATGAAGTTTTTCACTTGCATCCTGACGTAGCTGCACATGAATACGACCAAGGTCTGGCGGGTCCAGCTGCACGGTGATTGATTTCTCGCCGTTCGTATTTGTTTTAACATCACTCTGTGCAAGTTGATGAATTGCTGCAGCCATCTGCGTTGTCACCGGCATTGCATGTGCATTGTTAAGCGCTGTTGTTACCGGCGAAGCTGCAGCCGCAGCAGCGCTATGTGCAACAGAGGTTAAAGCTGGAAGCATATCGTCCGTTGTCCAAAGGGCCGATGTCATGATTGATTGGCCTTCAGGGATGTCAATTTCAATGTCTGCGCCCATGTCTGTTGTGTGGCGTGCGCGGGCTTCGGCTACAGCTTCATGGGCTGTTTGTGATGCATTGGGAGAGGGGATGCCACGCATTTTCTCGCCATTCATGCTGTTAATGAGGCCGTCTTCAGCTTCCTGACCGATGCTGAGGCCAATTTTAAATGCCGCAGAAGCAACTTTGATTTCCTTGTCTTTAGGGTCAACAATTTTCACGACAACGGGTGATGGCGTGTTCGCCACGTTCATATGTTCAGATGCTTGTTCGGGAACAGAAACTTCTACGGTTTTTTGTGTTGCGTTCTGGATAGCATGTTCACTGGCATTTGTATTGGCGGCAACTTTTTTCTGTATGCGGTCCGTAACAACTTCAGGCGTCTCTTGCGTGAGTGGTTCTTCTGTAGTGGCAACTGGCTCCTCGATAGCATCAGCCTGTAAGGCTAGTTCTATCGCGTCTGTGCTTTGGACTTCGCTATCAAGTGGCAGCACCATTTCTGTGTTTCCTGCAATAAGGGGAGCTACTTCAGTAACAATTGCTTCTGTAGCTGTAGCGGGCGTACCTTCATTTACAACAACATTATGCTTGGCAACGGCAGAAACAGCAGCTGCGCTTGCATTTGCGGGCAGGGTTGGGCGCGTGACAGGCTGGCCTACAGTGTGTACAAGTGGCAGGTCATGCACATGGGCATGCTCGGATGCGATACTGGCTACAACGGCACGGCCATCAAGTGGTGGTGTTACAACCGTGGATGTTAGAAGCGGGGCGGGTGTGGCTTGTTCTGGTAATGCTCCGGCAAGCATGTGCGGCACATCAGCTTGTGTAACCTGTTTGTGTGCAGGCAACTCTTTACCACTGTTGTTGGCTGGCACCGTTTGCGAGATATAGGCGGTTAGAAACGAACAATTGTTATTCTCACCACTAACATGTTGTGGTGTCACGACAATGGTTTCGGTTGTTATATCGGCATCAATCTGCGCTGTTGAAACCGGTACGGGAACAGTTTGTGGTAGGGCCATGCCTAGCATAGCGGCAAGCATGGCTGCCCATTCATTGGCCAGTGTGTCATCGGCTGGCGCAACCATATTTTCATTGCCGAAAGTTGTCGTGCTGAAAGGAGAGGCCGGCGCAACAGAAGTAGCGGGTGTTGCAGAAACCAAAAACGGAACGGACATGCTATAAACTCCTTATAAGGTCAAATCAAGCTGTTTCAGACAGGCCGGCAGACAGGATTTTTGCTTTATCCTGTGATTTTTGGCCGCCTTTGTTGTATGTATCGGCCCCGCCGGTGAGCGCTTGTTTTGTTGCATCAATCATGCGGGTTTGTATACGACGCAAGCTACGGCGTACAGCAATTAACTGGTTCTGGTTCATGGCTGCAATATTGCGAAAACCTTCATAAGCCTCCTTGATCTTGTCTTGCCACGCTTCTTTTTCCGGTGTTTCAGATTGCAGTCGCTGCCATGATGCAAGCGAATATTGCAAAGCTTCGCTTGCTTGTAATTTTTTCTGCTGGAGAGCAAAGAAGGCCTCGCGGTTTTTCGCGGCAAGCGCCTGGTTTTCTTCAAGGCAAACCGATTTCATCGCTTCGATATTGTAAAGTAGAACCGCGCCTAGATCGTCCAGCGTATTACTCGATGCCATCTGTCATATCCTTCTGTAGATTTTCAATTGCGTTTGCCGGCATAGGCAGGCTGTTAAGTGCGCTCTGGCCCTGCTGGCGTATAAGCTCGGCTTTCACATGGTCGGCAATGCCAATGCCGCCTGTTTTGGCAATCATCTTGCCGTATTCCTGCACCATCATGCCGCGGAAAATTTCTTCACCTTTGCCGCCGCCAAACATGGAATCAACTTCCACTGTTTCAAGCATGGGTTTCAGCATTTCGGCAATCATCACGGCTTCAAAATCCTGCGCGGCGCTTTCAACGGCTTTCGGGTCATTCGCTCCGTTTTTACCAACAGCAGATTGCTTGACGGCAAAGCCGGCCTTATCAGCAACCTGCTGGCCGGCTTGCATTAAAGCCATTGTTGTATCGGGGGACATACTTGCCATTTTTGTCTTTTATAATCCTTACAACGTTGTTATCTCTGCCTGTAGGGCGCCTGCTGCTTTAATCGCTTGTAGAATTGTGATGATATCGCGAGGCCCTACGCCCAGCCTGTTCAGGCCGGTGACAAGATCCTGCAAAGTGACGCCTTCTTCCATCACAGCCAGTTTTACATTCTCACCCTGGTTAACCTGCACATCTGTGCGGTCAACAACTTGTGTTGTACCTTGCGCAGCAAACGGGTTTGGCTGTGATACTTGCGGTGTTTCAGTCACTTTGATTGTCAGGTTGCCTTGTGCAATCGCAACGGTGCTGATGCGTACTTCAGACCCCATCACAATCGTGCCAGATTTCTCGTCAATCACCACGCGGGCAATTTGATCAGGCTCTACAGGCAGTGTTTCCACATCTGTAATCAGGTCTGTAATACTGCCGCCATAGCCAGCGGGCTTCATTAATCTGACGCGGCCGTTATTGTCAGCCATAGCGATGTTGCTGGAGGCAAATCCGTTTATCGCTTCGGCAATACGGCGCGCGGTGGTGAAATCGGGGTTTCTTAAAGCAAGGTGCACTTCTGAAAGTTCATCGAGGCTGAAATCAATCTCGCGTTCAACAATCGCACCTTCGGCAATACGGCCGGATGTTGGTGTGTTTTGTGTAACAGATGATGCGTTACCAGCTGCTGTAAAACCAGATATTGCCAGCGGGCCTTGGGCAACGGCATAAACTTCACCATCCGCAGCCATCAAGGGCGTTACCAGCAATGTACCGCCTTGCAGGCTCTTCGCGTCACCAAGGGCTGAAATGCTCACATCGATCCGTGAGCCTTGCGAAGAAAACGGAGGTAGGATTGCAGTCACCATTACGGCGGCAATGTTACCGCTGTTCAGCGTCTGGCCTTTAACGTTAACGCCCAAGCGCTCCAACATACCGATCAAACTTTGCTGGGTGAATGGCGAGTTACCAAGCTTGTCACCTGTGCCGTTCAAACCAACAACCAGACCGTAACCAATCAGGATGTTGTCGCGGACACCTTCGATATCAACGATATCCTTGATGCGCGTTGTTGCCGCGTTCAAGGGATTCGCGACCCCGAGAGACGTGAGAATGAAGAGACCTACCAGCAGTATTTTTTTTATGTTTTTCATAGGGAGTTTGCCTTTCATGCAATAATCCACCCATTCTCCTTGCCAGAACCGTGCCAGACCGGCCAAAGCTGTTGTTTACGGGGGGCTAAAAGTGGCGTAAAATGGGGATAGAAGAGTCCATCAGGGATATATCCAAAATATGAAAATAGAAGGCCCAGGCAAATCTGCCCCCAGTTCCAACGTCAAAAAGACCCAGAAGAAAAGCGGGGATGGTGGCGGCTTTCTGGAAGCGCTGAGCGGAACCGACGAAAGCAGCGGCGTTACAGGGGCTTCTGCGACCCATTCTATTGCCAATATTGACCTTTTGCTCTCGGCCCAGTCGGTCGAGGACCCCACCGAAAAAGCCGCCCGCCAGCGCATGAAATTGCGGGCAGGGTTGCTGCTGAACGAGCTGGAAAAGGTACGTCATGGCATGCTGACCGGTGAGCTGACAGTCGGCAATATGATTGATGTTGCCGATGTTGTAACCTCCCACAGGGAAAAAATTGCCGACCCTCAATTAACCGCCATTTTAGATGAAATTGACCTGCGGGCGCAGATCGAGATCGCTAAAATGAAGATGGCCCTGGATGCCAAAGAGGTCCGAAACGGCTAAATAAGCCTGTGGATTGGTTTTTTTGGCTTCTTGCCCCGACTCACCCCTGTTTATAAAATTTTCCCCTATTTCGTATTCGTAAGAGATCTTAGCCACGGGAGAAATTATGGCTTCATCCAGTAAGAAGAAACCAGCCGCCAAAAAGGCAGCTAAGCCCGCTGCGAAAAAACCAGCGGCAAAAAAAGCGGAACCAAAAAAGGCACCAGCCGTTAAAAAAGCTGCGGCAAAACCTGCGCCTAAAAAAGCAGCGCCTGCCAAAGCTACAAAAAAGGAGCCGGTAAAAAAAGAAGCGCCGGCAAAGGCACCAAAGAAACCAATTGTTAATCAGGCTACGATAAGATCAACTCCCATGGCAAAAGTAGCACCTGTTAGAAAACCCTCCAGCGGAACTGTTGTTCTGCCGAAGAACTATAAACCGACTGAAAAAGAAGAATTCATGAACCCGGTTATGCTGGAATATTTCCGGCAGAAGCTGGTTGCATGGCGCGCCGAGCTTTTGAAGGAATCTTCAGAAACAATTCATAACACGCTCATGGGCACCGAGCTGCAAAAACCCGACATGGCTGACCGTGCGGCGGCTGAAACCGACCATGCTTTGGAACTTCGCGCACGTGACCGTGAACGCAAGCTCATTTCAAAAATCAACGAAGCCTTGCTGCGTATCGAAGATGGCGAATACGGGTTCTGCGAAGAAACCGGCGAGCCTATTGCGGTTGCGCGTCTTGATGCCCGTCCTATCGCGGTTCTCAGTATCGAAGCGCAAGAGCGCCACGAGCGCAAAGAACGCACCCAGCGGGATGATTAGTCGCGGTTAACAAAAAAAGACGCCAACGAGCTAGGCTCGTTAGCGCCAAGGTGGGTAGGGTAACTTGTGAGGCAAATTCTGTTTTGTCTTTAGTCCCTTAGAACGGGCTTAAAATCTCCAGAACCTGTTGGCCGTATGGCGGCTGCTGAACATCCATAATCTGTCCTTTACCACCGTATGAAATACGGGCTTCTGCAATCTTGTCGTAAGGTACGCTGTTATCAATCGCGATATCCTGCGGGCGGATCACGCCACTCAGGTCAAGTACGCGGTTCTCGTAATTCACGCGGATTTCCTGACGGCCTTTGATCACCATATTGCCGTTCGGCAATACTTGCGTGATTGTTGCGGCAAGCTTCAGCTCAATTTTTTCCTTACGCTCGATCTCGCCACTACCATTATGTGTTGTGTTTGAGTCTGTCTCGAACAGATTTCCAAGGCTGAAGGCCTCGGGCAATACTTTTGCAAGTCTGCCCTGCGCCGGATTAACCTCCATACCCATCAGGGTTGGGGCACCAGCTGTTGTGCCGCTTGTCCGTGATCTGGTTGTGTCATTCTCGAACTTGGCTTCATCATCCATGTTGATCGTAACAGTTAGAATGTCGCCAACCGTGCTGGCGCGTTGGTCTTTAAAGAAGCCGCGTTTGTCGCCAGACCACAGCGAGTTTGCAAGTTTTGTATGTGGTTCAGGCGTCGGCATTGGCATTGTGATCGGCTGGTAACCCTTTGCCAATGTCGGGTTTTCAATGCTGGACTGCGCGGGTGGTGCGCCGACCTCCGAGAGTTTTTCACCGATAGCGCAGGCGCTCAGCGAGACCGAAGCCATCAGGATAAGTGCTATATGTTTCATGGTTACCTACCTTTTTTCCTTTTATTCAAATCGTTATTCTACTGTTACAATGCGGTCGCCGGTGACAATGGCATCCAGTGTTCTGCGGGTGCTTGTATTCACCACACGGACCAGATCGCCTTGTGAACCATCCTGCTGGACCTTACCTTTGGCTGTCAGGTTCAGCGGGCCTTCCTTGAAAACCATCAGCACTTCATCACCGCGGTTTACCATCATCGGATTCATAAGCTCGTTATTACGGATCGGGCGGTTTAGCGTGACAAGGCGCTTCACCTGCTTGCCAATCAGGTTCTCCACATGCAGCACAGTGTCTGGTGCAAGTGATTTCACATTCATCGGCGTGTAAATAATGTCAGCTTTGCCAATGATGGCATTTGCCGGCAACGCCTTACGCAATACAGGTACGTCTACACGTTGTTCGAATGTCCCGCGGATTGTTTTCTTCACAATCGCGTTATAGCGTGAAGGGGCTGCAATATCGGCTTCATAAGTGCTGTTTGCACTGTTCAGGCGTAGATCAACAACATCAATATCCGCTACAACATCAGGGGGTAACATAATGCGTTCGGCCTGTTCGGGCAGGCTGAAATGTAGCGTGTCATCAAGGCCGTTCTCGCGTGCTTTTGTATCAAGTGCTAGGGCAAGCGTGCGGTTTTCAATGATCTGGCCTTCGGCGCGCAGGCGCACTGTTTCTGCCATCGTGCTCGGAACCCAGTCAACAGCATGGGTATTCGCAAGGCGCAACAACATGCGGCTATTGAGTACAATTTCCTGCCCGGGTTTTGGCCCTTGGGAGATGATTTTATCGCCACGGCTGCCCAAGCCTGTAAAAATGTCATTCAGGTGAACAACATTATCACGGATCACACTTTCGCTTTTTAGCCCGGCGCTATGCGCACCGGCACAAGGGAGCGCCAGCAAAGCAGTAGTCATCAGTATTTTTATGATATTTTTTTTCATTTTACCCTACCTTTCTTTGCGGTTATCTCATCTGGTTGACGGTCTCCAGCATTTCATCCGATGTCTGGATCACATTCGAGTTCATCTCGTATGCACGCTGGGCTGTAATCAGTTTTGTAATCTCTTCAACCGAGTTTACGTTTGAAGCTTCAAGAATACCTTGGCGGATCGAGCCAAACTGGTCTTCGTTCGGGTTTCCTGCGACGGGGTCACCAGAAGATTCTGTTTCGAGGTACAGGTTATCGCCAGTCGCTTCCAGACCCGTTGGGTTAATGAAATTGACTATCTCGATACGCCCTAAATTCTGCATGTTTGGCTGACCATCAATGGCAGCTAGCACTTCACCATCTTCGTTAATTTCCACGCTCACGGCGTCATCGGGGATCGTAAAACCAGGGAGCACGCGGTAACCTTGTGCTGTCACAATTTCACCGTCCTGGTTCGTCATAAAATTGCCGGAGCGCGTGTAAGCTGTTTCACCGGTCGGTAACTCGATCTGGAAGAAGCCTTGCCCGTTAATCGAAAGGTCAAAACTATTGCCTGTAACCTCAAGCGAGCCTTGATCGAACATGCGGTAAATGGCGGCTGTGCGCACACCCAAACCAAACTGGATACCCGAAGGCACAAGCGTACCATCGGCAGATGATGTTGCACCGGGGCGGTTCATGTTCTGGTAGATCAAATCCTGAAATTCGATCCGCTGGCGCTTATAGCCAGTGGTTGTCATGTTCGCGATGTTGTTGGAAATAACATCAACGTTCATTTGCTGGGCCAACATACCTGTTGCGCCGATATCGAGTGATCTCATCATGGGTGGTTACTCCTTATAAATTCCTGTTTTTTCTCTGTTAGTTTACGCGTCCTAGTCGTGATACAGCATCTTTCTGTCTGTCATGCTCGCTTTGAATCAAGCGCTGGGCAGACTGATAACTGCGTAAAATCTCGATCATGCGGGTCATCTCGACAACGCCATTAACGTTCGAGCCCTCAATCATTCCTTGTTTGACTTTCGTTTCTGTCGCGGCACGGCCACCTTCGGCGCTATTATAAAGGCCGTTCCCCTCAGGTGAGAGGCTTTGTAGATTGTCGAATTCCTGCACCATAATCTGCCCCACAGCATTTCCATCGGCTATAATCTGGCCTGTATCGGTAATATCAATCTCGCGGGCATCTGTTGGAATATTAATAGCCCCACCGCCACCCGCAGCCGAGACAACAAAGCCTGCGGCGGTTACAAGTTGGCCTGTGTTATTGATTGTCAGGTTGCCAGCGCGTGTATAGCGAATACCATCAACTGTTTGCACGCCCATAAAGCCGGGGCCATCCAGTGCAACATCAAATTTGTTTCCGGTAAAAGTTTGTGTGCCAGGCTGCGTACTGTCATACTGTGCATAGTCATACGCGAAAGAAAGCGGGTCTTTCTGACCTTTCGGGTCAACAACATATTCCTGAAAAAGCGGATTTTGCGCGCGGTAGCCCGGCGTATTGATATTCGCAATATTGTTGGAAACCAGATCCATTGCTGTCCGCAATGTCATCTGACGGGATAGCCCGATATAGAGACTATTTTCCATTTTATCCTACCTTCAACGTTTGTTGTTTTTATTTTTGTCAGGGAAAGGGATTGCAGAAACCGTGCCAGTTCAGGAAATACCTGATTTTATTGGCTTGCGGCACCATCGTGCCGAGTCGCATTTTCAGGGGTACATAAGGCCGTTTTGTATAATCCGGTAAAATATGCCGGATCATTTATGCCGGATAAAACCCCGGCTAAAGCGTGGGCCCCATTGGATTTATACGCCTGATACGTTAAATTATTCAGGGTTAATAACGGAGATTCGAATGGCAGACGATAAAGAGAAAGATGACGCAGAAGAAAGTGGTGCAGCCGAGGGCGACATCCTTGAAGAAGGTGGTGAGAAAAAATCCAAAAAGAAACTGCTGCTGATTGTTATCCCGATTATACTTTTACTTGGCGGCGGCGCAGGGCTTTACTTTTCAGGGCTACTAGACGGGCTGTTTGGCAAAAAGGCTGATACAGAAGAAGTAGCTGAAGGTGAGCATGCTGCAGAAGATGCCCATGGCAAGGAAGCCAAGGGCGGCCATGACGAGAAAAAAGATGGTGGCCACGGCTCTTCCAAAGCCGCCAAAGGTGGTGAAGGCCATGGGGAGACGGCAGCAGCCGGTGAACATGGCGCTGCTGATCCCAACGCAATCGCGTTTCTTGAAATGCCGGATATCATCGTGAATTTGAATAATGATAGCGGTAAACCCCAATTTTTACGTCTCAGCGTTCAGTTGGAAATGGCAAATCAGGCGGATTTAGAGGCTGTTCAGGCCATTATGCCGCGTGTGGTTGACCAGTTTCAGACCTATTTACGGGAGCTTAGGGTGCAGGATATCCGCGGATCCCGCGGAATGTACCGGCTCCAGCAGGAATTGTTAACGCGCGTTAACCATGCTGCGGCCCCTGTAGAGGTAAAAGATGTCTTGTTTCAGGAAATTTTGATACAATAATTAATATAAGGCATAAAAATTGCAGAATTCCTGCCAAGGGATCATCGGGTCCGCTAGTTAAGGGAAAACAATGAGTCAGATCGCCCCGGAAGAATTACAGAATATGTCGGAAGAAGAACGCGCCACTATGGCGCAGTGGGAGAATATGTCCGAAGGAGAGGGCGATGAAGCGCTTCCCGATATGCCGGATGATATTGCCGGTGGCGCCCGTATTCTTAATCAGGCCGAGATTGATAGTCTTCTAGGGTTTGACGATGATGCTGATGACGGCGAGATGTCCGGCATCATGGCGCTGATAAATTCGGCGCTGATCAATTACGAGCGTCTGCCGATGCTCGATATTGTTTTCGATCGTTTGGTACGTTTGATGTCTACATCGCTGCGCAACCTGACATCCGATAACGTCGAGGTTAGCCTTGACCAGATATCTACTGTTCGCTTTGGTGATTACCTTAATTCTATTCCGCTTCCCGCCATGCTCTCGGTTTTCAAGGCAGAGGAGTGGGACAATCACGGCTTGCTTGTAACAGATAGTGCGCTGATCTATTCGGTGGTGGATGTTTTATTGGGTGGGCGTAAGGGTTCTTCTTCTATACGGGTTGAAGGCCGCCCCTATACAACAATTGAAACAAAGCTTGTTGAGCGCATGGTGAATGTGGCGCTGAGTGATCTTTCAACAGCGTTTGACCCACTCTCGCCGGTTAGCTTCAACCTTGAGCGCATGGAAACAAACCCGCGTTTTGCGGCAGTCACACAAAGCGGTAACGCGTGTGTGCTGGCCCGTTTGCGTATCGACATGGGTGACAGGGGTGGCCGCGCCGAAATCCTGATCCCGTATGCGACACTCGAGCCGATCCGCGAACTTCTTCTCCAGATGTTCATGGGTGAAAAATTCGGACGTGACTCGATCTGGGAGAACCATTTGACGCAGGAGCTTTACCAGACTGATGTCTATTTGCAGGCGATATTGGGTGAGAAAATCATTTCGCTGGATTCCCTGCTGAACTGGAAGCCGGGTACGATGATCCTGTTTAATACAAAACCCGAGGACATGGTTGAAATGCGCTGTGGTGACTTTGCCATGTTCCGGGGCCCGCTGGGCCATAAAGAGGGTAGCATCGCTGTACGGATCGAGGAGTATATCGAGCCGCCCAAAGAGGAAGATGTATAATGACGATTGCTTTGATGCTTGATATCGCAATAGCGCTGATGCTTGGCTGCGCAATTTTTTATGCAGTGCGTCTGCGCAGTATTTTAAAAACAATTCAAGACGGTAAAGATGATCTCAAGCAACTCGTTGCTGTGTTGGGCCAGCAGATTGCGGGCGCGCAAAATGCCATTGGTCAGCTACAGAACACGGCCGATAACGCTGTCGAGGATCTACAAGGTAAGCTTGTGCGCGCGCGCGAACTATCCGACGAATTGAACCTGATGAATGAAGCCGCAGATTCATATGCTTCACGCCTTGAAAAGCTTGCTAGTAAAAACCGCGAGATCATGGAAGGGATGGAAACGGCCCGCCTGCAATCAACCGGCGCGCGGAACTTGAAGCCGGGAGCTGGTGAAGAAGTTGCAGGTCTGTTCCAGATTCGCGATCCTGATTTTATTGAAGATGTCGCGGATGAAGAAGATGAAGTTGTGCCGGCCAAGCCAGCACCAACCTTCCAGAGCGAAGCCGAGAAAAAACTGGCGGCATTTTTACAGGGGCGGAAAGGAACGCTCTAGTTAAATGAAATTCAACTTGAAAAAAATTGCGCGTCAAACAGGCTTTATAGGCCTTTTTGTCATTCTGGCCTCAATATCGCTTATGGTGCGTCTCGGGTATGTTGCCAGTGATATTACGCAAGTTATCAATGCTGCTGAAGCGCAGCAAATGCCCGATGATAAGGCGCTGAAATCAGCTGAAGCTGCCAAAGCAGAAGGTGAAAAGAAGCCTGAAGCAAAACATGCAGAAGCTGCCGCATCTTCAGCAAAACAAGAGGCGCCGGCAGTTGCCAAGGCAGAGGACGCACCAGCAGCTTCTCCAAATGTCTGGGCCGACGCCGATGATGCTGATCTGGAATATTCAGATGTAAAATCAGAAATGTTCAAAGAGCTGGCAGCAAAACGTAAAGCCAACGAAGAAAAAGAAAAATCGCTGACACAGCGCGAAGCTCTTTTGAAGGCGGCTGAAGCCGAGCTTGAGCGCAAATATCAGGAGCTTGAAAATGTCCGGAACGAAATTCAAGGGCTTCTGAAAAAACAATCCGAAGAAGAAGAGCAGCGAATTACAAGCCTTGTTAAAATCTATGAAGGCATGAAAGCCAAGGATGCGGCGAATATTTTCAACACACTTGATAGCGACATTCTGGTTGAAGTGCTGGGGCGTATGTCCGAGCGTAAGTCAGCGCCGATCCTGGCTGAAATGAACCCTGACCGCGCCCGCCTTGTAACTATCTTACTGGCCGAGCAGAAAAAGCTTCCTGCTATCACTGACGAGCCACGTGAAGAAGTGATGCCCGATATGGAGCAGTCTAGTGCAGAGGGGCTTCCATCAGCCAGTGAACCTGCGGCTGGTAACTAAGGGAGCGGAGAATGAAAACTCCTGCGCCCTCACAGCAAATGCTACCTCTCAGCCTTTTTATTATTCTGCTGACATTTTTTCTTGCGCTTATGCCGCATTTGTCTTTTGACAAAGAGCGTGTGGGCGAAGTTCTGGAAAGCGTGGGCAAGAGTTTCCAGATGGAAATCAAGCTGCCGATAATCGAGAATATTATCGAGGGGCCAATCACCGATAATGCGAGTACCGAAAAACAGGCGGGCGATATTGCTTTAAGAGCTGAATCCCTTTGGCCAAAGGCACGTGAAACATCAATACGCCGGTCGGGTGACGAGATCATGTTTTTTATACCCGAGGCAGATTTTTTTGCCGTCATGAACACGGAGGCGGGCAAGCTTTGGGCACAGGATCTGGCACAGGAAATTAAAAACAACAAAACGTTCCGTATTGATTTCTTTGCATTTACTCAGGATGTAAGTAACGAAAATAAAATCAATGAATTAAAAGATAATCTTCAAGCTTTTTCTGATTTCCTTGAAACGCAGGGCGGGTTTGCAAAAGCTACATTCAGTATAGGCATTGCCGAGGGCGAAGACGCAGGGCGTGTTGCAGTCATTCTGCGGCGGCAAGACGAGATCAGTGACGGAGGCGGCTTATGATAATGCGCGTCACCAATCCTATCTGGTTAATTACCATGACGGACATTATGGCGTTGCTTTTGTGCTTCTTCGTCATGATCTTCGCTATGGGGACGTATGAGATCAAGAAGAAGGACGCTGGCGAAACGCCCGAGAAGCTGACACATGCCGAGAAAACGGTTGAAATAGCAGGGCCTGAGCCTTTGCCAATGGCGCAATATAACAAGGGCGCCGATTTGCAATATGTAGCCAGTATTTTCAAAAAACAAAAAGCTGAAGCGCCAGAGCTTAAGAATATGTCTATAAGGACGGCGGGAGATCGCCTTGTCTTATCGTTTCCTTCCTCGTTCCTGTTCGAGAAAAATAGCGCGGCGCTCTCGGCAAAAGCGCAAAAAACGCTCGGAATTATGGCTTCCCTGCTCACATCCATCGACAATACAATCCAGATCGTTGGTATGGCTGATGCCAGTCTCGCTACCAATGCAAAGGGCAATGCAAATTGGTCTTTATCGCTGATGCGGGCGGTTAGTGTGGGCCAAGCACTTAAAAGCGCAGGTTATGAGCGCAAAATTGTAACACAGGGACGTGGTGATTCGCTGGCTTCTGCCAAAGCGCGGGATAGTGATCGCCGCGTGGATATCGTCCTTTTGCCGTATGACTTTACCAGCCCTGCCAGCAAGGGGATAATTTTTATTCCTTAATTGCCGCTATTATTGCTATCTGGCACACTGTTTCCGATGCTCAGGCTCTACTTTAACATCTTGATTCTCATGGCTTTCATGCTTCTGCCGTTGGCCGCGCAGGCGCTTGAAATCCGTGCCAGCGAGAAAGAAAATTTCAGTCGTGTGGTTTTCGAGTTTCCACAGCGCACCGACTATGATGCCAGCCAGCAGGGAAATATCTTCCGCATTACATTCAAAACACCAGCCCCTGCAACAACAATCCCGTCTATAAGTGCGTTAACGCGTGTCGAAAAAATTGCACAAAGTAACGACACGGTTTTTGAAATCACCGTCAAGTCCGGTATGAGTGCCCGTGCAGCTGCTTTGGGAAACCGTGTGATTGTTGATATTAAGGGCGGGCCGTCCACACAAACATCTGCGCCCACACCAACGCCTGAAGCCTCAATTCCGTCAGATGCACCCGATGTCCTCACGCCGCCTATCGAACCTGTCAAGAAAGCTACAGAGCCTGTAATGCCAGCCGTAGCGCCGCCTGTAGTGGAGACACTCAAAACAACAATAGCAGCAGAAAAACCAACGGGCGCTGCATCACCACATACAATTACGCTTGGTTCGTCAAGCGCGCTCTCAATGGCTGTGTTCAAGCGCGATGATAGACTTTGGCTCGTTACAAATCAGCCCAACATGGTGGTGTTCCCGCAAGTTGAAGGGCGGCAGGCAGAGGATTTCCCGCCGTTTGACAAGATTGCGATCCAGGGCGGCACGGCTTACCGTGTGCAACTGCCCGCAAATTTGCGTACAGCCGGTGTTGTTGTTGAAAGTGAAGGGTTGGTCTGGAAGATTTTTATTGCCACGCCTGAAAAACAAAAAGCCATTGATATATGGCCACTCCGCACAATCGAAGCGAATGCGGCGGATAACAAACTTTCGTGGAAACTGCCACAAGCGCAAGACCGCTTGCAAATCGAAGACCCGCAATATCATGACCAGATCATTGTTGTGCCTGTAACAGGCACCGGCTTTGCAGCTGTGCCGCAATCATTCCTCCAGTTCGAGCTTCTTGAATCCTACACAGGGCTTGCATTTGTACCAGAGATTGAAACGTTCCTTGTTACAAAAGAGGCTGATCAGGTGGTCGTGCGCTCGCCAGACGGATTGATGTTCTCGCCAGCATCAGATGTCAGCGGCTACATTGCCGAAATCAAGAAGCTGCAAGCAGCAAAAGCCGAACCAGCGCCGGCGGCCACGAAAGAAGGCGAAGTCGCTGCGCCTGTTGTCAGTGCAAAAGAAGCGGGGCTGATCCGTTTCGAGGATTGGCGGCAGGCAGGATTGGAAGAGCTTAAGCGGCAAAGTGTTTCCGTTCTCTCGGGCTTGGCGGCAAAAACGCCAGCAGGGCAGGCTGAGGATTTAATCGCACTCACAAAATCAAGCCTTGCGCATGGTCAGAGCGCAGAAGCAAAAGGTTTCATTGATTACGCTGTACTCGTTTTGCCGGGCCTTGCCGATACAGCTGAGGTGCGTGCCTTGCGTGGTGTTGCGCTTCTTCAACTCGGGCAGGCCGATCTTGCCTACCGTGAATTGTCTGCATCCTCGCTCGATAATATTCCCGAGATGGCTTATTGGCGCAGTATTGCGCTGGCGATGCTGGAAGACTGGCAGCAGGCGGGTACCTTCCTACCACAAGAAACAGCAATCCCCACAAACTGGCCGGATGAAATCAAATACCGTTTTATTCCGTTTATGGCCGAGACCGCTTTACGCAAAGGTGACATAGCGCTTGGCGAAAGATTGATGGCGATTTTAACGAATGAAGCAACACTTCCTCCTTACGTGAAAATGCATGTTGATTATCTGAAGGGTGAATCAGCCCGCCAGCGCGGTGACAATGAACGCGCCGAGCAGCTTTGGGAAGAATTAAGCAAGAGCACGGATGATCTATACCGTGCACGCGCAGGCCTTGCGCTTGTGTCGCTTCAGTATAGCCAGAAGAAGATTGATCAAGCCGAAGCAATTGATAAGCTCGAGCGTCTTCGTTATGCATGGCGTGGCGATGCTTTGGAAATGACGGTCAATTTCCGCCTCGGGCAGGTTTACATGGAGGCAAAAGATTACCTCAAAGGTTTCTCGGTTCTGCGCAACGCGGCAAGCCTGACCCCTGAAGCAGAACTCAGCGGCGATATTACGGCGTTTATGGTGGAGTCATTCAAAAAGATATTCCAGCCGGAAACACTGAAAGAAACGGATCCGCTGCTTGCACTTACAGTTTACGAAGAGTTCGGCGAACTTTTGCCGCCTGGCGAGGAAGGCAAAGCTATTACGCAGGCACTCGCCGAGAGATTGCGCGAAGCCGACATGCTGGAACAATCGGCGAAACTGTTAGGAAAGCAGGTTAAAAATTCGAGCGGGCTAGAGGCTGTTACCGCCGCAACGCAGCTTGCCGCTGTCCGGTTGATTGACCGCAACCCTGAAGCCGCCCTGAAAGCGCTTGAGGGTGTGGAAGAGCCATTGTCAAAAGCTTCCACTGAAGATGCCGAGCCGAAGCGCCGTGAAATTGCCTTGCTCCGTGCGCGTGCGCACTCGCAGCTCAAACAACCCGATGAAGCTTTCAAAGTTTTGAATACAATCCCGCAAGAGGGGGATGCCTTGCGTTTGCGGGCCGACATTGCATGGCAGTCACAACGCTGGCAGGATGCCGCCGAGGCACTCGAGCGCCTTGTACAGGCCGAGCGGATTAGCGTGACACGGCCAATGACAGATGCGCAGGCAAATCTGGTGTTAAACTGGGCCGTTGCACTGAACCTTGCAGATAACCGCTACGTACTTGCCAATGTGCGCGAACGCTTTGCCCTTGCCATGCAATCAACAAAGAATGCAAAATTATTCGATGTCGTCACGCGCGCGCGGCAAAATGCAGGTCTGGCCGACCGCGAGACAATCCGCTCTTTCACATCTGAAGTCGATATGTTCAAGGATTTTCTGGAGAGCTATAAAAAATAGCAGCAATAAAAAACCCGGCATTACGCCGGGTTCTTCAGGAGGCCAGAAACTGATTAACCCACCATTTGTTCTTCAGGGTTTTTAATCAGATCTTCCTTCGCCTTTTGCTCGCCTTTTTTCACGAAATCAGGCTTTTTATTTGTTTTCTCTTTGCTCCCACATCCGCAAGAGCCATCTTTCTCGAAGTTACCCATAATTTTCTCCTTGTTTCTGCACAGCAAACGACAGGCCGCCATAATGGTTCCTGTAAATTTTTATCGTGATGATATGGATATTAAATTTATTCGTTTACTTTGCGGGCCTTGTAAGAACCGGGGATGCGTTCTTCATCCGCGCGGTACTCTTGCGGCGAAATTTTTCCGTCGCCATTGCGGTCAAACAATTCCTGCCGTTTCAGCATTATGGCTTTATATTCCAGCCATGAGGTCTCGCCATCGCGATTGCCGTCTTCATCCATCACGCGATAAAGTTTTTTAACACGCTGGGCGCGGTTCTTGGCGTTGCGGCCGTATATTTCTGTGCTTTCACTTTCAAACTTTT
This sequence comes from Alphaproteobacteria bacterium, assembly GCA_016125135.1. GTDB lineage: Bacteria > Pseudomonadota > Alphaproteobacteria > Micavibrionales > Micavibrionaceae > RI-185. The sequence continues at coordinate 66,716 of WGMJ01000014.1, forward strand.
CAACAGCCGCATTTTTTTCATCACGTGTGACAACGCCATTGCCGTCAAGGTCGGCCGCTTTGAATTTCTTGAGCCAGCTATTTTGCAATTCTTCCACCTGCAGATAACCATCACCATCGGCGTCATATTCCGTTACCTGCTGGGCGCGGCTTGTTTGTACATTCTCTTTACCCGCCGCAAAAGCGGGGGAGGCAAGAAGAAGCAGCAGGAGGGGGATTATTTTCAGCATCAGAGTTTTAACTGGCGATTAACATCGGCCTGCATCATTTCAACAGCCTCATTGTGGCGTGCAAGCGCAGCAGCAAGGGCCTCGGGCGTTGAAATTCTCTCGAAGCTTGTTGCGTGGTATGTTTCATCGGGTAGGGCAACATCAAGGAACGCTTTTACATCGGCTGGCGTATCTTGATGGGCATGAATATAGGCAAAGCGGTCTGCGGCAAATTGCTCACCAATCGCAAAAGCGGCCGCACAAGTTGCCAGGTCGGTTACAAGTCCGTTTACATGATCCCAGTAAACACTTTGCGGCTGCTTTGTAGCATCGGGTGTAATGCCGCGTGCCGCCAGCAAATCCCACAATAGTTCGCCATGGTGCTTCTCGTCCAAGCCTGTTTGCTGGAAAATCACACGGGCGCCGCGGCTGTCCTGCGCATATTTTTCGGCTGCCTCCATATTGTCCGGATAACCATCGCTTTCGGTCCGCCATAATTTTGCAAGCCAGCGGTTCATGGCGTCTTCATCTTTCAGCAGACGCTCCCACCAGCTTTTTGTGAATTCCGCATTAAATTCAACGGTAATTGTTCTCATGACACACCCTAGGGCCTTTGTTTTATAGGCTTCAAGATACTGCGGACCGGCCCCTCTGTCAATTTATTTTCCATATTATCTTAAAAATATTAGGTTTTTGGCCGGTTTTGTGGCATAAGCCCCCGTATGATTAATATATCCAACCTCACCTATAAAATAGGCGCCCGCACCATTATCGAGGAGGCAAACCTCAATATCATGGATAATTGGCGCGTGGGCGTGGTGGGGTATAACGGTGCGGGTAAATCAACGCTTTTCAAGCTTATCACCAAAGACCTGCAAGCCGATGGCGGCACAATTACTATTCCTTCCACGCAAAAGCTCGCCATGGTGCGTCAGGACATCCCCGAAACAGATGCGCCGCTCATCGAACTGGTGATGACCGCAAACGAGGAAATGGCCCAGCTCTGGAAAGATGCTGAAACCGAAACCGACCCTGATCGGATTGTTGAAATTTATCAGCGCCTGTCAGACATGGAAGCCTATACAGCAGAAGCCAAAGCGGCGGTGCTACTCAAAGGCCTCGGGTTTAAGGAACACCAGCTGCGTGAGCCGTTTTCATCCTTCAGCGGCGGGTGGCAAATGCGCGTAATGCTCGCGTCCGTCCTTTTTATCGAGCCTGAAATCCTGCTACTCGATGAACCAACCAACCACCTCGACCTTGAAGCCATCATGTGGCTTGAGGAATATCTGGCATCCTATCCGCATACACTAATGATTATCTCGCACGACCGCGAGTTACTGAATAAATGTGTTGATCATGTTATCCACGTTGATAATAAGGAACTGACTTTATATACAGGCAATTACGACACGTTCGAGCGTGAACGCGCTATGCGTTTAGGCATGCAACAGAAGATGCACGAGAAGCAGCAAGCCCAACGTGCCCATATGCAGGCTTTTATCGACCGTTTCAAGGCCAAGGCCAGCAAGGCGCGTCAGGCGCAAAGCCGTATCAAAGCGCTTGAAAAAATGGATCTGGTTGATGCTGTTATCGCCGAGCGCGCCGTGCGCTTCCAGTTCCCCAACCCTGAAAAAATCGGCACGCCGATGATCAGCATCCACCATGCCGATGTAGGCTATACCGAAGGCAAGCCTGTATTGCGGCAAATCTACGAGAATATCGAGTTCGATGACCGCATCGCGCTACTGGGCGCCAACGGTAACGGTAAATCCACCATGATGAAGCTGATCGCCGGCAAACTTGCCACAATGGACGGCAATATGCAGCGTATAAGCCGCTTGCGTATCGGGTATTTCTCCCAGCACCAAACAGACGAGCTTGACGTTGACTCAACCCCGTACCGCGAGATGTTAAAATTGATGCTCGCAAAAAACCCGGATGTGAAGGAAAGCGCCGTGCGCGCAAAGCTTGGCGCGTTCGGCTTTACGCATATTCTGGCCGATAACCGCATCGGCGACCTGAGCGGGGGCGAGAAGGCGCGGTTATTATTCGCGTTTATGAGTTTCGATGCGCCGCATCTGTTACTGCTCGACGAGCCAACAAACCACCTTGATATCGGCGCGCGCGAAGCGCTTGTGGAAGCGCTCAATAATTATCAAGGCGCAGTGGTAATTGTAAGCCACGACCCGAACATGGTTGAGCGCGTGGCCGACAGGCTGTGGCTGATTAAAGACGGCAAATGCGCTGATTTTGATGGTGACCTCGAGGACTACCGCAAATTCATCATCCAGTCCGCCCGTGAAGAACGCGCGAAAGAGAAAGAGCAGAAGTCAAAAGAGCAAAAAGCCAAAGCGGCTAATGAAGCGCCCGCGAAGGCCGCGAAAAATGGCCCCTCAAAGCATGAAATGGCAGCGCTTGAAAAAGAGATTGCCAAACTTCATGCGCAAAAAGAAAAGTTTGAAACCGAAATGGCCGCGCCTGATTTTTATAAAGACACCGTAAAATCCACCGCCACCCAGAAAAAATATGCCGCCCTCATCCGCGACCTCGCCGAAAAAGAAGAGGGTTGGCTCAGCCTGAGTGCTTGAATTTACTTAAAAGATTTTTTGAAATCTTCAGAAAATCGTAAATCATTAAGCATTGCTAGGATGTTGGATATTTCATATGTAAGGTCAGAGATCTCTTGTTTTTCTGGGGCTTTCCTCCAGGACCAATCATTATTTTGTAATTGTAAATCCGCAAAATCTAGGCGTGCCCAAATATTGTGTACATATTGGTTTCTCAGCATAGCTGCTTTCCATGCTCGATCTATTAAATCTAGAAGCTGAGTAAGGACACTTCCCGCGCATAATTTTCTTTTTGCTATTTTTTGTATGTCCTTTCGGATTATTGCACCCGTATCACGTTCAGTCAATTTTAAGGCTTCTGATATTGAGAGCTCATTTAATGACTTGTAGGTCATTTTAAAAATGTATTCTAAGTGAGCTTGCATTATTACAAGGCGGCCCAAGGCCTCTAGAGTTTCTTTATCTGGAAAGCCAAAGGTTATGGTGTGCTTTTTCAAAGTATTACCTATGCTTCTCATAGCATGATGAACCCTTAGCAATCATGCAGCATATGTAGGTCCAGTCACTACCTACAAGCTCTTTATACCTAGCTTGCCGCCATGCAACACTGCCGCAACTATCTAAGCCTGTTGTTTTGCCTAAATACTCTTCTGTTCCACTCGGGTAATAAAAATAAACGTTATAGTCTGATTTTTGAATTTGGTCGCATGAGAAATCTGAGTATTTTCTGCATTCATCCTTACACGCGTTTAAGGTTAGCAAGGATAGAGCTAATAAAATGATGTTTTTCATGGCTTCAATATAAAGAATTATTGAGAAAGTTTTCAAAGCTAAATTTGGAAAAATTGGCGTTCCCTACGGGATTCGAACCCGTGTCGCCTCCGTGAAAGGGAGGTGTCCTAGGCCTCTAGACGAAGGGAACGTGCCTTGCAGCCGGCTATATATAAGTGCCGGAAAGAGGAAGCCCTTATATAAAGGATAAGCGCCTCAAAAATCAAGCCCGAATTTCGGTGATTTTCAGCCTTATTTTATTGAGTTTATTGATATTTCCGCCAGTTGGGCAGGCGCAAATAGGGTAAAACGCGCCTGAAAACGGGGATGGCGGCAAACCAGACAAGGTCACTGACGATAAGGAAGGCGGTGACTTTGGGCGGGAAATAGAGGAGCGCAATACCAATCGCAAGTGATACATTCATTGCGCCTGAAGCCAGAGCTTTTGTGATTTTTGTACGGCGTTCATCGTGGAAGGCGAAGAACCAGCCCACGAGATACAAAACGGGGTAAAGCAGCGCGCAAATAACAAACGCCCCGCCGATAAAATCAAGATTATTGGCAAACACGTTGAATTGCTGGGCAAGGGCGATTGTACCAATTGTTCCGAGCAGCATCAGCACATAAAAATTATTATTCATCTTTATCCATGTTTTGAGCTGCGGGTAAAAACGCACGCTCACGATATATAAAGCCGCAGGGATAACGATGACCATCAGCAGCTGCACACACATGGTAATGGTATCAACCTGTACTTTCTGGTCGAGCACGGCATCGCTGAGGAAGGGAATAGTAAAAGGGGCCAGCAAGCTGGTGACAATGGTAAGCAGCAGCGCGAGTGATGTATTGCCGCCGAAGCTGGCCGAAAACGCCATCAGCGAGAAACCTGCAGGGCAGAGGAGCAGCAGGAACACGCCCAGCCAGTATTCCTCGGGCACGATAAACTGGAGCAAGTAGAGTGCGGCGACAGGAAACGCGGCAAAGCGCAGCAGCGTGAATGAAATAAGTGGCACAAGGCGGATATTCTTGAATTCCTGCCATGAAAGTTTTGCGCAGCTGAAGAAAATAATAAGGCCGAGCGCAAAGAGAACCGTTTCTTTGGGGAGCCTGTCAATATTCAGCAGGCCGATCACCGCGACAACCGCAAGCCCCAGCACGAGCAGGGGGTTTTTCTTGATAAAGGCGAGGGCTTTTTGCATCAATAACCTAGAGTAGAGCAGTTAACTGGTTATCTTATATTGCATAGGCCGCGTCAAGGATTTGAAACTCGGGGTAGTCACGGCCCTGCCAGTGGTTAATGCGCACCTGCCCCAAAAGGTGGAAAGGCCGCTCTTTTTCGTTTAAAAGCGCTTCGCCCATGGGAGACGGGTATGAACGGAAAGAAATGCCCTTCAGCCAGCCGCCGCCATTCTGGTCGGCAATACGACAACTCACATGGGTTTTGCCGACAATATCGGCCTGCAGCACACGTGCATACGGAATTACAAAAACGGGTTCTGTGTGGCCCACACCAAACGGGCCCATGCCGTCATTCACCATACGGATTGAATCAGGCGTGATGCCGCTCACCGCCATAATGCCATCAACCATTGTTTCAGGCTGTGTGGGGGCGTTTGTCATCTGGTCGCTTACATGCGCGATCATGAAGTTGCGGAATTCGTCGATCTTGTCGGGCTTGATTGTAAAGCCGCCCGCCATTGCATGCCCGCCGCCTTTTACAAGCAGGCCAAGGTCTTTTGCCGCCATAAAGGAAGATGCAATATTCACATTCTTGATAGAACGGCCCGAGCCACGGCCTTCGCGCCCGCCTTCAACATCGGCGTATGTAATTACACACGCGGGGCGGTCATATTTTTCTTTCAGGCCACCGGCTATCAAACCTGCGAGGCCGGGGTGCCAGCTATCGCCATCAACAATAATAACGGGGTCGTTATCGAAGCCTTTTGCGGTGACGCGCCCGACGGCTTCTTCCATCATCAGCTTTTGCATGTCGCGGCGTTTCAGGTTGCAATCTTCCAGTATGTAGGCAATTTGCAGTGCTTCATCGTAGCTTTCAGCAGAGAGGAGTTTCGCGCCAAGGTCAGAGCGGTGCACGCGCGAGCCTGCGTTAATGCGCGGGCCAAGGGCAAAGCCTGCATCCATTTGTGTGGGCGCTTTTTCAAGTTTTGCAATCTGGGCGAGGGCGCGGATGCCGTTATTCTTCATGTGTGCCATCTGTTCGAAGCCTGCTTTTGTTAGCAAACGGTTGGGGCCTTGCATTGGTACCATGTCGCAGACTGTTGCAAGTGCTACGAGGTCAAGCCAGCTTTTCAGCGGTGGTTCGCCGCGGCCCAGCCAGTCGAAGTAACGCTGTGCACGTAGTTCGCTATTCAGCGCAACCAGCGCAAGGAAGACAACGCCCGCAGCACAAAGCGCTTCATAACCGCTTGTATCGTCGGCACGTTTCGGGTTCACCAGAAAGCGCGCACCGGGCAGTTTGTCTTCAGGCTCGTGGTGGTCGAAAATACAAATATCCATGCCCAGCCATTGGCCATGGGCAATCACATCATGTGCGCTTGTGCCGCAGTCTGCCATCAGCACAATGTCACAGCCCATATCTTTTAGTTTGGTGAGGGCCTGTTTGTTCGGGCCATAGCCTTCATTCAAACGGTCGGGGATATAAACAGGGATATCGCGCCCGATATGCTGGAAGAATTTTTTAATCAGCGCGGCAGAGCATGAGCCATCAACATCGAAATCGGCGAACACGCCCACACGCTTGCCCTTGCGAATGGCCTCCGCCATATATTCGCTCCATTCCTGCATGTCTTTCAGTTTCAGCGGGTCGGGGAAGTCGCGGGAGAGCTTGGGCGCAAAGTAAGCATCCAGATTATCAGTCGGGATATTGCGCGAGAGAACAACCCGTGCAATCAGCTCCGAAATATTATGCGTTTGCACAAGTGTGCGTACTTCATTGCCGTCAATCTCGGGCATCACCCAGCGCGCGCCTTTGAATGAGCTGTCAACTCTCAGTAGCGTATCTTGCGCGCCTGCAAATGATGATGGGTACAATATAGCCATTATTTTTTTCTCGAAGTTACCTTGATTTGACATGTTTCATGGAAGCCTATTTTACCACCCTGCCGGCCAATGCCAGAAGCTTTATAGCCACCAAACGGATTTTGTGGGCGGTAATAGTGCGCACCAAGCGTAGTGAGCGAGCCAGCTTGAATATCGCGCAGGGCCTTCTTCTCTGTTTCCTTGCTGTTGGTGTATATGAAGCCGCTTAGCCCATAAGGGGTATCATTGCCCAGCTCTATCGCTTCTTCGTATGTTTCAAATGTAACAACGGCAAGCGCGGGCCCGAATACTTCTTCTGACCAAACACGCATATCGCGGGTGACATTGGTAATAATTGTCGGCTCATAATAGGCACCGGAAAGGCCTGTAGGTTTTTGGCCGCCACAAACAATCTTTGCGCCCTTTTTAATGGCATCCTTGATCTGCTCTTCCATTTTAAGCACTTGTCTTTCAGCGACGAGGGGGCCGAGCTCTGTTTCAGTGTTTAAGGGGTTGCCAACTTTTCGCGCCTTTGCGAAATCCACCAGCTTTTTAACAAGTTCATCATGATGTGATTTGTGAACAATAAGCCGTTTAAGCCCGTCGCAAAACTGGCCTGAGTTAAGAAAGCGCTGCCAGAAAATAGCTTCTACCAACTCGTCAGTGATTTCACAGTCCTCAAAGACAATCCCGGGGCTCGACCCGCCAAGCTCAAGCGCAACGGGTGTAAAGCTTTCGGCAGCACGTTTATAAATATGGCCACCTGTTTGTGAACTCCCTGTAAAAGATACAAAGTCCAGCTTTTCATCTAGCAGGGCGTCGCCTGTTTTGCCGCTACCATATATAAAATTCACAACACCCTTAGGGATGCTTGTTTGAGCAATGATGGTTTCAAGAAATTTACAAAAGAGGGGCACTTCTTCGGAATATTTCATCACTATGGTATTGCCTGCGAGTAAGCCTTGAGAGGCGCTCCAGACAAAGTTTGGCAGCGGGAAATTCCACGCAACAATACATGCCATCACGCCGCGTGGCTCATAGGTCATCTCTGTGATCTCGGCATCGTCTTCATGCAATGTCTCTGTAGCGAGGTACTTTGTAGCGTTTTCAAGGTTCCACGTTAATTGTTCAATCGCACCATCTACAAGATTGGTTGAAAGACCGTGCGGCATACCCATTTCTTCTGATGTGCGTTTTACAAATTCCCCCTTGTTTTTTTCAAAAAGCGGGATTAATTCGCGTAGGCAGGCCATTCTTTTTTCAAGGCCCATATCTTCCCAGCTTTGCTGCGCTTTGCGGGCGAGCGCCACCTTTTCTTTTATTTCTGCAGGGGAAGAAACATCAACTTCGCCAAGTACGGCATATCCGTTGCCCGGGCTGGTCGAGATAATCCGGTCTTGTGTGTCTTGTTTCAGGGCTGCTTGTGACATTCTGCGGGTTCCTATAAAAGCGGTTTCTTCTCGAGGTTATGTTGCGACTCAATGCGGCGCACTGTGCCTGATTTTGACCGCATGACAATTGATTCAGTGGTGGCAATCCCGTGGCTGATGCGCACACCACGTAACATTGTGCCGTCTGTTACGCCAGTCGCCGCGAACATCACATTGCCGGGTTTTGCAAGTTCATTGAGCGTATAAATTTTGTTGAAGTCCTTGATGCCCTGTTTCTCGGCACGGGCTTTCTCGCCGTCATTACGGAAGATCAAACGGCCGAGAATATTCCCGCCCGTGCATTGCAGGGCGGCAGCTGCAAGTACGCCTTCCGGCGCGCCACCGGTGCCAATGTAAACATCAATGCCGCTTTCGCTTGTTGTTGTGGCAATCACTGCGCTCACATCACCGTCGGGGATCAGCGTAATACGTGCGCCCGCGCGGCGGGCAGCCTTGATAATCTCTTCATGGCGCGGGCGGTCAAGGATGCAAACCATCAGGTTTTCAACGCTATCCTGTTTTTGCTTGGCAATTTTTTGCAGTAAATCTTCAACAGGGCGGTCAAGGTCTTCGGGGTCAAGCGCAATGTCGGGGCCTGCCGCAAGCTTTTGCATGTAAACATCGGGCGCGTGTAAAAACCCGCCTTCATCTGTCATAGCGAGAACGGCAAGTGCATTCGGCCCGCCTTTTGCGGTAATGGTTGTGCCTTCCAGCGGGTCGAGCGCTATATCAACGCGCGGGCCCGAGCGGTTGCCAACAATCTCGCCAATGTAAAGCATCGGCGCCTCATCGCGCTCGCCTTCACCGATAACAATATGGCCTGTAATAGAAAGTGAATTGAGTGACTGGCGCATGGCATCCACCGCCGCTTGGTCCGCTGCTTTTTCATCGCCACGCCCCACAAGACGCGCAGAAGAAAGTGCAGCCGCTTCCGTCACCCGCACGGCTTCAAGCGCGAGGTTCCGGTTCATCAGCACATCAGCCTGATCATTGGCGTTCATATACTCTTCGGCGCTTTTCTGGATAGAAGGGGACGACATGGCGATATCTTAAGGAACAGTTCCCGAGAAGGATAACACAATTCGGGCTTACCCACAGATTCTCCCGTTATGTCGTGCAGCAATCATCGCATTACAGAAAATAAATACGAAACGCTACGGCCCAATAATGTATTATGAAAGTTCTTTACTGCGGTTTTCTGCGGCTTTGCCGGCTTCCAGCACAAGCTTTTTCAGCGCGTCGTTTTGTTCAAAAACACTCACACCTGCGGCGGTGGTTCCTTGCGGGCTGGTGATGGCTTCACGGAAGCTACTGAAAGGAGTATCAGGATTCGCCGCAACCATCGCCCCTGCGCCCCGCAGTACTTGTTGTTGCATTTGCTTGGCGAGGGCGGCGGACAAGCCGGCATCCTGCGCAGCGCGTTCCATATATTCGGCAAAGAGGTAATAAAAAGCAGGGCCGCTACTGGCAAGCGCAATAACGGCATGCATCAAATTCTGGTCATCAAGCTTTGCAACCGCGCCAAGGGGCGTAAAGAGCGTTCTAAAGCCGGCTTCCTGCTCTGCGGTTACGTTTTTATTGGCGCAGTATACGCTCATGCTCTCGCCCACGGCGGCTGCGGAATTAGGGATCGCCCATATGACAGATTGCGTAGCAGGTAACTGGCCCGCATAAAAATCAAGCGTCCGGCCCGCTGCCACGCTAATGATGCAGGTATTTGCAAGGTCTTTATTTTGAAGCTCTGCGCAGATATCCGGCACAATGTTGGGCTTAACCGCAATCACAATAATATCTGCGCTTTTTTGTGCATCGAAAAATGCAGATGCAGATTCATAGTAATCAAAAGCGCCTTTTACCGAAATTGGGTCAGGGTTTGCGATTGAGAGTGAAATATTTTTATCTTCAAGCCAGCGTGTGGCCATAATCGAGCCAAGGCGGCCGCATCCGATCAGGAGAACTTTTAGCACGAGCCGAGCACAGATGTGCGGGCGAGAAGCAAATCATTTTCTTGGGTATTATTTTCGCCCATAATCTGGAAGAGAGATGCAAAACGCTCGCACTCTCTGATGGCAGTTTCAATCAGCGCTTGGAAATGCTCGTCAATTGAATCGCGGCTCAAGCCTTTCAGCAGGCTGGCGTGACGGAAACACGGGTAAAGTGTTTCACGCGGAATAACAAAATGACCCAGCCACATATCTTCGTTTATTTCCTGTATCTGCGCGCAGGCAAATGCATAAGCGCTTGCTGGCAGGGGCTTGTCGTACTGACAGCAAAACTGCACGGTTTCGCTTTGTTCGTGCCACATAAAGTATATTTTGTACGTTGTCGTTTCTGATGAAACATTCAGCAGCAGCTCGTCATCGTTTGTACGTTCGAAAATCCAGTCCTGTGCCTTAAGAACCGTCTCGATACTATCAAGCGGATGCATTTCATCAAAAACTGGTTCGGCGATCTGTGACATAACTAACGCTTCTTCGCCTTCGGTTTTGATTTTGCCGTTTTTTTGGCAGCGGGCTTTTTAGCTGCTTTAGGGGCGGCAGGCTTTCCACCTGTCTGGGCCGCACGCATTTTCTGAACAGTCGCTTTCAGATCTTCAAACTCGCGGCGTGAAACAAAATCCATTTTCTCCATAAAACCTTCAACCTGATTACGCACGCTATGGCGGATTTCCTCGCGCATGCTGTGAAGCAGGCTCATTGCGCCGCCGGCGGCACGGGCCAGATCATCGAACATTTTCGGGTCGGGTTTCATCATTTTTCGAGTCGCTGAATTTTGACAGGGGGACAGGAATATCACCGGCCCCCTGCGCCGCACAAGAAAATTGCCCGAAGCCCCCTGTGAATGATGTGGATAGATAGCTATTGCCTTGAAATACAAAGCGGGGGAGAATAGCAGGGAAGGGATTTTACACATGATTATCGTAACAGGTGGTGCAGGATTTATCGGTTCGAACTTGGTCGCAGGCCTCGAGGAAAAAGGCGTTCGTGACATTGTTATTTGTGACGTGCTCGGCCAAGAGGACAAATGGCGTAATATCGGCAAGCGTGGTTTGCGCGATATTGTGCGCCCGGATCGTTTGTTTGATTACCTTGATAGTCACGGGCAGGAAGTCGATGCCATCTTCCATATGGGGGCTGTATCTTCCACAACCGAAAAAGATGCCGACATGATTGTTGAAACCAACTTCACACTTTCGCGCATGTTGTGGAAATGGTGTGCGAATAACAAGGTGCGTTTTTTCTATGGCTCTTCATCGGCAACTTATGGCGATGGTGCAAACGGGTTCAAGGATGATGAATCGCGTGAGGCACTTGCCAAATTGCGCCCGCTCAATCCGTATGGTTGGTCCAAGCATGTGTTTGACCGCCGTATCGCACAAATTGTGCAGGATGGTAAAGGCGAGCTTGTGCCGCCGCAATGGGTAGGCTTCAAATTCTTCAATGTGTATGGGCCTAATGAGTTCCATAAAGGCGAACAGATGAGTGTTGTTGCCAAGCGCTACCCCGAAGTGGTTGCAGGCGCTGCCGCCAAGCTATTCAAGTCATATAACCCGCAATACGCCGATGGCGGGCAATTACGTGACTTCGTCTGGATCGATGATTGTATTGATATCATGATCTGGTTTTTAACAAACCCCAAAGTCAGCGGGCTGTATAATATTGGTAGCGGCAAAGCCCGCAGTTTTAATGATCTGGCTGATGCGTTGTTCGCTGCAACTGGCAAGCCACGCAAAATTACCTATATCGACATGCCTGAAGGCTTGAAGGAGAAATACCAGTATTTCACCGAGGCCGATATCAGCAAGCTCCGCGCAGCTGGGTATACAAAGGAAATGACAAGCCTTGAAGATGGCGTGAAAGAATACGTCACAAAATACCTCGATACTGCCGGCCCTTATAGATAATGTTATCTTTCCCGAATATAGACCCCGTGGCCTTTGAAATAGGGCCACTTGTTTTTCGCTGGTATGCGCTTGCCTATCTTGCGGGCATTCTGGGCGGTTGGTGGTGCGCGCTCAAGCTTCTCAAGCAATATGGCCCGTCACCGCTAAACCCGACGAAAGAGCAGATCGATGATTTTATCGTCTGGGTTATTCTTGGTATTGTATTGGGTGGGCGGCTTGGTTATGTGCTCTTTTATAATCTGCCCTATTATATCGAGAACCCGTTCGATATTCCTAAAATCTGGCATGGCGGCATGTCGTTTCATGGCGGTGCCACAGGTGTCATTCTTGCGATTATATTTTTCGCGCTTAAGAAGAAGCTGAGCGTCTTGCGTCTCGGTGATATTGTTTGCTGCGTCGTGCCTATCGGCTTGTTTTTCGGGCGCATTGCGAATTTTATCAATGGCGAGCTTTATGGCCGCATCACAGATGGCCCGTGGGGTATGGTGTTCCCGCATGGCGGGCCAGAGCCCCGCCACCCCAGCCAGCTTTATGAAGCGGGGCTTGAGGGGCTTTTGATCTTTATTACGCTTATGGTTCTTCACCAGATAAAGGATATTCGCGAGAAGCACGGTTTTATCGCGGGGATGTTCCTGCTTGATTACGGGATCTTCCGTTTCATCATCGAATATGTACGCGAGCCTGACGAACAGATTGGTGAAATTTTTGGCTTTATTACAATGGGGCAGGTACTCTGCCTGCCGATGATGATTGCAGGAAGCCTGCTCATCATGTTCTCGGTTATCAATAGTCGCCGCCATGTCCGCGCTTGAGAAAATCATTATCGATGAAATCAGCAAGAAAGGCTGTATGCCACTTGATGAATATATGGCACTTTGCCTCGGGCATCCGCAACATGGCTATTATATGACGCGTGACCCGTTCGGGCGCGCGGGTGATTTCATTACAGCGCCTGAAATTTCACAAACATTTGGCGAAATGATTGGTGCATGGCTGATGGACACATGGCAGAAAATGGGCAGCCCTGCCAAATTCGCTCTTGTCGAGTGCGGCCCGGGGCGCGGGACGTTGATGCGCGATATATTGCGCGTTGCCAAACTGCTGGAGCCTTTCAAGGCAGCAGCAAAAGTATATCTGGCTGAAATGAGCCCCGTTCTGATGGAAATACAAAAAGAAACACTCAAGGACGAAACCATCAACTGGATTGTTGATATAAAAGATCTGCCTAGCACGATGCCTGTTATTTTTATCGGCAACGAGTTTCTTGATGCCTTACCCGTTAAACAATATGTGATGAAGAACAAGCAACTACATGAGCGCGTTGTCGTTTATCGTGACAACGCGTTGCAAATCGTTGCGCAGGATGAAGGCGGAGGCCATGCCGAAATCGAAGACGGGGCAATTCTTGAAAATTCTCCCGCTGTTGAACTTTTCTGGCGGCAGATGCTGGCCCGTATCAAGGCGCAAACAGGTGCGGCGCTTTTTATTGACTATGGCTATTTGCAAAAACGCGCAGGCGATACATTGCAAGCCGTTAAAGGCCACCAGCCTGTGTCTATTCTCGAAGCGCCGGGTGAATGCGATTTAACAGCGCATGTTGATTTTGAAATGCTGGATCTGATCGCCAAAGAATCCGGTTTTACATCCCAGCGGATAACACAAGGTGCGTTTTTAAGAAAACTTGGCATCCGCGCACGTGCCGAAACATTGATGAAAAACAACGCGGCGAAAGCTGCTTCAATTGCGAATGATATCAATAGGCTTATCGAACCGGACCGTATGGGCGGCTTATTTAAAGTGATTGCTGTGACATCCCCCACGCTCACAGCCGAGGGCTTCGCATGAGCGTTGTGATCCCGGCCTTCGAAGCGCCTGTAAAGGCAGCGTTCTTCGGCAGTGATGCCAAGCGTGATTATAACCACATAACAGCGCATTTTGGGTTACACGAGCAGGATATGGCTTTTGTAAAGCAGGAGCATACAAATATTTGCCACATTGTTTCATCAGGTTATGAAACACAAATTGGTGATGCGCTTGTTACAATTGAAAAAAACAAGCTCCTTGCCGTTATCACAGCAGACTGCGCACCTGTATTGTTTACTGACGGGCACGTTATCGCTGCCGCGCATGCAGGCTGGAAAGGGACTGTTTACGGCGTACTTGAAAATACGATTGCAAAGATGAAAGAAATGGGCGCCGGAAACATTCGTGCCGTCATTGGTCCGTGCATCGGCCCGCAATCTTATGAAGTCTCGCCTGATTTTTTAGCCCCGTTTATGGCAGATGATAAAAAAGCCGCGCAATTTTTCCGTCCGCAGGGCGAGAAATATCTGTTTAATCTTCCCGCCTATGTGATTTTCCGCCTGCAACGGGCAGGGGTGCAGGATGCAAGCTGGGTCGGGCAGGATACCTACAAACAAGAAGACTTATATTATAGCTACCGCCGCGCAACCCAGCGGGGCGAGCCTTCTACGGGGCGGCAGGTCTCGGCAATCGGGATTTTCTAAAAAATATCTTTTCTTTCAGCGGCAAACCCGATATCAAAGGGGCATGAAACTGATCGCCGGAAGCGCCAGTAAGCCACTGGCCCAAGCCATTTCAAAATATTTGCAGGTGCCGCTTGCCGATGCCTATATCCGCCGCTTCGCCGATATGGAAGTGTTCGTCGAGATTAACGAGAATATTCGTGGTGAAGATGTTTTCTACATCCAGTCAACGTCATATCCGGCAAACGACAATCTCATGGAATTGCTGGTGGCGATGGATGCGTTGAAACGTTCATCTGCGCGCCGCATTACCGCTGTCATTCCTTATTTCGGTTACGCACGCCAAGATCGCCGCACAGGTTCACGCACGCCGATCTCGGCCAAGCTGGTCGCAAACCTGATTACAAAAGCAGGGGCCGACCGCGTGTTAACGCTTGATCTGCACGCCGGCCAGATACAAGGCTTCTTTGATATTCCGCTCGATAACCTGATTGCGTCCCCCATCATGGTGCCGGATATTCTGAAAGGCATAAAAGGTGAAGACGCAATGATTGTATCGCCCGATGTTGGCGGTGTTGTCCGTGCACGTGCTTTTGCCAAACGGTTAAACACTGAACTTGCAATAATCGATAAACGCCGCGAGAAGGCGGGGATGTCCGAAGTGATGAACGTGATCGGCGATGTCGAAGGCAAGGTCTGTATTCTGGTTGATGATATGGTTGATTCCGGCGGTACGTTGTGTAACGCAGCTGATGCGCTTTTGAAAAACGGCGCAAAAGATGTTCAGGCTTATATCGTCCACGGCGTGCTTTCAGGTGGCGCGGTTTCCCGCATCGAAGGGTCCAAAATCAGTAAGCTCGTGATTACAGATAGTATCTCGGTGCCCGAGAATGTGCGCAAATCGGCAAAAATCGAGATCCTGACAATCGCCGAACTCATGGGCGAAGCTATCCGCCGTATCTCTGAAGAACGCTCTATTTCAGCTTTGTTTGCTTAATACACTAAAATTAAAGCGGCTCTGAGCGCGCAACGTAGTTTGTTCTGCGGGCATTACCGTTCACGGCAATATTTTCATTGAGTGTTGGCCCACGGTGCCAGTTTGGTATGGCGGGTTCTCCGTTATGCTTAATCGTTTCTTTTGTTGCAACAATGCTCAAGTCGCTCTGCATTGCATGTATAGTCGCGTTTTTTCCTCTGCTCAGTAAAGGGCCAGCACCATCAGCAGTTAATATGACAGTAAGTAAAGAAATGCCATCATGGTGCCAATGTTCTTTATTCGGGTCAGCTGTCCGTTCAAAATCTTGCCGTACATCAACAGACCATGGGTAAGGGGCTGGCACTGCGGCATTCAGGTCCTGAAGCAATATTTGTGAAGCTGTACCAAATTTATAAAGAGCTTCGCTTTGTGGAATCACAGGCGTGATAGCATCCTCGTAGGCAGGTCGTGTACAGCGGCGAAAAACGCCATTGGCGTAGTACCCCGGGTTAAGTCGGGTTGAGTGTTTGCCATGTGTAATTCTTTTTGCTTCAAATTGCTGTCGCCAATCCAGCCAACCACGGATAATCACACCGTTGAAATCGCCGGCAAAAATTCCGCCCGAGGCATAGCCCAGCAAGGCTACAGGCGTTGCAAATTGTTGCGCCTGGCAGGTTTTTAGCCTGTAAGGGTTTGAGGCTTGCTGAATCATATGGGGAACTTAGCGGCCCGCATAATAATATGTCAATAATTAATGGCGTATTTTCCTTGCATTCTTTAATAAAAAAGCCTAAAAACCCCTCACGCCGACACCCCTGGAGGTCGGTAACTTTTAACTTTTTGAGGTAAATCATGTCCAAGCAGTACACGCTTGCGGCGGAAAAGCGCGAGAAGGCAGGTAAGGGGTCCTCACGCGCCATTAGACGGGAAAACCGTGTTCCGGCCGTAATTTATGGCGATAACAAACCCCCTGTTACAATCACACTGGTCGCAAAAGATCTGGTGAAGGAATACCACAAAGGCCACATGTTCACGAACCTGTGCGAGCTTGCCGTCGGTTCTGAAAAAACACTGGTTCTGGCGCGTGATGTGCAGGTTCACCCTGTAACAGACCGCCCGATGCACGTTGATTTCATGCGCGTATCACCAAAAACACAGATCCACGTTTCTGTGCCTATTGAGTTTATCAATCAGGATAAATCACCTGGTATGAAGGCAAAAGGCGTTCTGAACATTGTGTATCACGAACTCCATGTTGTTTGTCCTGCAAATAACATCCCTGAATCAATTCAGGTTGACCTCAGTGGCCTCGAGATCGGCGACGCAGCCTATCTTTCTTCAAACGTTACACTGCCACAAGGCGTTAAAGTGGAAACAAAAGAAGACGATATGACGCTCTGCACGATCCAGCAGCCAAAAGAAGACAAAGCCCCCGAGCCAACAGAAGCAGCTGCCGCTGCGCCTGGTGCCGAAGGTGCCGCTGCCGCCCCTGCGGCTGGTGCAGCAGCTGCGCCTGCCAAAGAAGGCGACAAGAAATAAGCCTCTATTCAATAGGTGTTACAATAAAAGCCCCGTTTTCGGGGCTTTTTTATTTCCCCTTGTAGGGCGCCCTCGTTTATGTCTACTATCACGAAATAACGATATAGAGGGAAGGTTTTTATGAACGCTATTCAAAGAGCGACATCTTCGATTTTGGCACTGGGCTTTGTATTTGCAGCGGTGCCTGCGGCATCGTTCGCGCAAACGGCCGGAATTGAAAAACAAGATAATCAGAACACAACAGACGAAAACCAGCAGGACGACATCTTAAGCCTTATTCTTCCGCAACAACTGGGCGAACAATGCGCAGTCGCTGTTGTAGTCGATTTGGGACGCGGCGAATACACTGAAGAGCAGGCAGCACGACTGATTGATGAAGCCGGCCCATTGCTGGGACGTGGCGCCGCCGAGGGTATGGGGAATGTTCTTCGGTATCTAGCCCAAAATGGAACGACAATTGAAACGGTCTGTCAGGATATTGTTCAAAATAATACAACGCAGACAGATATAATGCTCTCATCAATAGGGCCATATTTTGCAAGAGCTGCTTCACTTAACGAGGATTTTGGCAATATCGAGTATCGTGGCATTGCTATTGTAGCAATTGAAAATGACCGAATTGTGCTCCCCAATGGAACCGTAATAGAGATACCGCCCGTGGCCCCATTGCCGGACCGGCCGCCAAGTGTAGGCTCCCCCGTTTAAAAAGCAGAAAAGCAAGCAAGAGGTACTTATGAAACAAATTTCTTTAAAGCAAGCTGTTGCCGCATTGCCCGCATTGGGCATGGCATGGGCAGCTCCCGCGGTGGCTTTTGCGCAAGAGGCAGAAGCGCCACAAAGCAACCCGATGTACGCTGTCATGAACGGCAATTTTCCTGCGTGCAGAGTTGCAGTTGTATATGCGTTTGACCGTGCGGCCCAAAATAGAGAACAGGCAATAGCGGCATTAGATCGCGTGCAGCATTTACTTGAGGCAGGTGCTGACGAAGGCATGTATAATGCCATGGTGGCGCTTACGGTTACAGGCACAACAGCCGAAACGGCATGCAGTGATATCGCTGCGCAAAATACCACTGTAAACGAGATTTTAGCGGAAGGTGTCAGGCCATATTTTGATAGAGCCGTTGCTATAGACCCCGAATTCGCCACTATAGGTTTTACAGGTGTCTATGCTGTGTTGGTCGAAAATAATCAGGCAACTTTGCCAAACGGCAATACGCTTGACCTCTCGCCAAACCCCTAACCGGAAATAAAAGCGCCGGCCGCGGGATCAACGCAGCCGGCTTAGTTTATGTGGCTCTCGCCACGGGAGAAACTTGTTCTGGCTAAAAACTTCTTACATTGCACGTTCCATTCGAATGCCGCCAACCGCAAGCGGCGCTGCTGGTTGATCCCAGAGAGCTTCGACCTCCTCTGGTCGAAGAGTTTCGGAGCCATGGGTCTTCAAAGAGAGAGCTCTTGCTGTTGTGAAAGCGGCTTCTAGCGTTCTGCCGGAGTTCACACGCTCTTGTCCGTTCAGAAGAGCTGCAACAAGCGGCGTGCTGTCACCTTCTGTAATTCTCTGGAGCAAGGCACAAGCACTTAGCACAAGAGTAGGGGCAACAGAAGATGCCATCATGAAGGCTCGTATTGAACGTCTATCATATGAAACCTCAGTGCCGCTGTTTCTAAGTACTGTCTCCATAGTGCGATGCTCTTCATAAGGGTTCGCTTGAATAACATCTATTGCAGTCAACGCGTTCGTGATCACCTCATTCATGCCTGCGCTATCATTGCCGTTGATAACAGTACTACGGTCAAGCTTTACAGGATTATCAGGGTCCCACGACGCTTGATAGAATTCTGCGCTTACACCAAAAGTAATTTTAGATTTTTGTGGTGCTGCTGTATCAATCTCGATCTCGGCAATCGGTGTTTCTGCAAGCGATGGTTTGGGCCCGTTAATACTTTGGCGTGGGCGTACCCATGATGGTGGAAGTTCACCAGCCGCGTATACCTTGTATGTTACTTTTGTCATTTTCTTTCTCCTGATTTTTGTTTGTTAAAAAACAATTTTATTAAGCTGGCTTGAAACCACCGGCGAAACCGGCTGGGTCAAAAAAGTTTGCCATCATCCAGCTCAGTTCAATTGGTGTTGCTGCTGCTGCAAAACCGTTAATCGCTTTGTTGTTATTTGCATCTAGTCCCATCGTCTCTCTCCCTTGTTTTGTGGTTGTTTTCAACCTTATGCCTTAATCATCTCATAATTTTACATAAAGTTTTATGTTTTTAGTGTTTAGTTATATTTTATTTAAGTTAAATGGGATAAGCTTAAGAATATGGACGTTTCAGTTGCACAAATCAGAGCTGCGCGGGGGCTTTTAGGCTGGGGTCAGAAGGACCTTGCAGCAGAAATCGGCATTTCTGCGATTGCTATGAACCATATTGAAAGCGGGCAATCGCAGCCGCGCACCTCAACGCTTGGTAAAATTCGCAATGTCTTCGAAACTAACGGCGTGGAATTTACCGAAGGCCACGGCGTAAGGCTGAAGGAAGAAGTTTTCAAGGTCGATGTTTACCAAGGGGCCGATGCCACAATCCGCTATTATAAAGATATTGTTGAAACATTACGGCGTGATGGCGGCGAGGCACTCCACATCACCTTCGATGAAAGTATCTTCTGGAAGGAAGAGAAAGATCGCAAAGCACTCTTCTTTTATTATAAAGAATTTATGCGTTACGGGCTTGGCGAGAAGCTGATACTGAGCGAAACGGCAAACCAGCGCTATGGCCCCAAGCAAACATCAGAATACCGCGTTTACAGCAAAGATGTTTTCAGTGATGTCAGCACATCCGTTTACGGCATGAAATACGCCATTATTCTGCCGCGTAAAATTATTACCGTACAGAACCCTGAAGTCGCCGATACCTACCGCCGTCAGTTCCTTGACTACTGGAAGCGGGCCAAACCCATCGCGCCGCGCAAATCCATGTTCGAAGAGGATATGGAGAAAGAACGTTAAGAAAATCCCGCTTTGGGTTTTTTAACGGCTTGCTTTTAAAGCTGCGCCCTGCTTAAGTGTTGGCCTAATTATTTAGGGAGATAGTAATGAAATCACTTATTCACGCTTCAGCACTTGCATTTGGCTTGGGACTTACAGGTCCATCCTATGCGCAGGACAGCGCGCCCCCACAGGCACCAATGGTGCCGGTATTTCCATTGGAACTATCAGACAGTCAATCAGGTGATACTTGTGGTGTAGCTGTTTTGGTAGAGTTTTACCCTGGCAATCTTTCACAGCAGCGTGCGACCGCTGTTTTACATGAAACAATGCCAACCATCGCACAAGGTGTAGCGGATGGTATTTCAGAATTGGCGAGCGCCGTAGCACCACCTTCAGAAGGGCTAAGCATTTGTCAGGAACTCGCAAATGTGGATGTGGATGATATGAATGACGCATTTGTCGCTCGATTAATTCCATCATTTCTTGCAGCTATAGCAGCAACCCCCGATTTTAGCAGTCTGGATTTTGGCGGAGTCACGGTTAATTACCGTATAGGTGATCGTATCTATATGCAGGATGGCACTACATACACGATTCCCGGCATGGAGGCGGCTGTAAATCCGCCTGCACCATAGGTCCAATATTAAATTAAGGCTTTTGCTTATGCCGTGCTTCTATTACAAATAGAGGCATGTTCTTCCGTAAGAAAAACACTGAAAGCTCGCCTGCATATATTTTTGTGGGCCTCGGCAATCCGGGCAGCGAGCACGAGCGCCAGCGCCATAATGTCGGCTTTATGGTGGCCGATGCCATCGCCGAAGAACATGGCTTCCCGATGATGAAAGAAAAATACGAAGGTCATTTCGCTGAAGCCAAAATAAACGATACAAAAGTTTTTTTGCTGAAGCCACAAACCTATATGAATTTATCGGGCCAATCAGTTGCGAAGCTTGCACGGTTTTATAAAGTACAGCCCGACCATATTTTTGTGTTCTATGACGAGCTTGATTTACCCGCTGGCAAGGTGCGGATTAAAAAAGGCGGTGGTGATGGCGGGCATAACGGCATAAAATCTATTGATGCCTGTATGGGGAAAACCGATTACTGGCGCGTGCGTATTGGCATTGGCCATCCGGGGGATAAAGCGCGGGTTACGGGCCATGTTTTGGGTAATTTCGCGCCTGCCGATCAGGAATGGCTGCCAAAACTCTTGACGGGAATGGCGCAATATTGTCCTCTCCTGCTGCAAGGCAAGAATGACGAGTTTATGTCACGCCTCGCGATAAATAGTAAGGAATAGTAAAATGGGTTTTAACTGCGGTATCGTCGGCCTTCCGAATGTTGGTAAGTCCACACTTTTTAATGCGCTTACGCAAACGGCGGCAGCGCAAGCAGCGAATTATCCGTTCTGTACAATCGAGCCAAATGTTGGCCGCGTTTCAGTGCCGGATGACCGCCTGACGAAAATCGCAGCCATTGGTAAATCGGCCCAAATTATCCCCACACAGCTCGAGTTTGTTGATATTGCAGGCCTTGTAAAGGGCGCTGCAACAGGCGAGGGCTTGGGTAATAAGTTTCTTTCGCATATCCGCGAAGTAGATGCCGTTATCCACGTGCTTCGTTGTTTTGAAGATGGTGATATTGTCCACGTTGAAGGCTCGGTTGACCCTGTGCGTGATTCCGAGACGGTTGAAACAGAACTGGCGCTTGCTGACCTCGAGAGCTTGACCAAGCAACGTGACAACCTCGCGAAAAAATCAAAAGGCAGTACAGATAAAGAACTGCTTGCGCAAATCGAGCTTATGAACCGCGTGCTAGCTACCCTCAATGAGGGCAAGCCCGCCTTCGCAACCAAGTGCGATGATGACGAGCGCGTAACCATGCGCCTGTTTAATTTGCTTACTGCGAAGCCGTTTTTATATGTCTGTAATGTGGCTGAAAGTGAAGCGGCAACAGGTAACAAACATACAGAAGCTGTCGCCAAAATGGCAAAAGACAAGGGTATGGATTCCGTTATTATTTCTGCTGCAATTGAGTCCGAAATTGCGCAGCTGGGATCAGACGAGGAGAAGAAAGAGTTCCTTGATACGCTTGGCCTCGATGAGCCAGGCCTCAACCGCATTATCCGCGCTGGCTATAATCTGCTGGGCTTGCAAACCTATTTTACAGTAGGCCCGAAAGAGGCACGCGCATGGACGGTGCGCCGGAAAGCAAAAGCACCGGAAGCGGCGGGGGCTATTCACACCGATTTCGAAAAAGGCTTTATCCGCGCCGAAGTGATTTCATTTGCTGATTACGTCGCCTGCAACGGCGAATCTGGTGCAAAAGAAGCGGGCAAAATGCGCCTCGAGGGAAAAGAATACCCCGTACAGGACGGCGATATTATGCTCTTCCGCTTTAATGTCTAAATTGTTTCACGTGAAACAATTCCTATTTTAGGCCTAAATTCAAATTTATTGACATATTGAAATGTGAACTGCTAGGTTCGCAGCGTATTATTGAAAGGCATCAAATCAAAATGGTGATAGCAGCAATTACAGGCGGCCTTTTGGGGGCTGTGGGTTACGTAGGTTTTTCAGTCGTGCGCGCATTTACACCTGGTACAAAAGAGCAAGATATGAGTAACAAGGCTTTATTAAAAAGAGCTTTGGTAGGTGCTTTTTGGGGTGCGGTTGCTGTAGGCGGATTTGATTATGCGGTGAACGGACAAGGACGGGATGATGCCGTTTATTGCGCAAGTCAGCAGCAAAGTCTGGAACGGGGTGAAGAACTTCGTATCAGAATCGAAGAAGACGCAACGGTGCGATGCGAGGTTGTCGCCCCGCAAGCTTTTAATTAAGGAGAAAATATTATGGCGGTTATTGGTGCGGCAATTGTGTGGGGTTTAGTTTCGGGTGTTGCAGCGGGTGCTGTGACAAAGGTAAGAGGTATTGCAAGTGCCGCAGGTGGCGCTGACGGCTTTAATGCAAGTAAAGGTATTGTTTTGAGAAATGTTCTATTAGCAGCTGCACTTGGTGGCGGTATCGCAGGAACACTGGAAGGCATGGAAACCGAAGCCGATATAGCGGAGGCAAACATTTGCCCGCGACTTATGGAGAGTATGGAATCGGGTAGCGCGGACAGGATTATCATCGAGCGTAATGAAGAAGGACGCTATGAATGCCGTCTCATCAATAGGGATTATCAATAGAAAGAAAAAATTATGAGTATGACGGTTGTAGCAATTTTTGCTGGTGCAGCAGGTGGGGCGGGTGTTGCAGGGTTTGCAAGCTGGTATAAAAATGCGCTTGATAAAGCTTCCGGATTTCCACGGAGCTTTAGCAGAGCGGCTGTAGCCAAGTTAGTTGTGGTAAGTGCAATTTTCGGTGCTGCAGGGGGCGCTGGTGGCGCTTACATAGGGGAGAGGAATACCGAGCGCGTATGCGTTGAATATGCCCCCGGGGACCTGCGTTGTTGGGACCAGAGTAACGAACCACCGCCTTATGCGCGGCAATAAAACGGGGTCTCATTGAAACGGCGCGAAAGTGCCGTTTTTTTATACCCATTGGCACGAGCATTAACCATAAATTGTTTGACTTGGCCAAGTCCCGCTTTATAAATTCTACATAATTTAAAGGGAGATTTTCTATGACCGTATACGCTAAGGGCGACTTTAACCGGCTGGCTATTCTTGCCGCAGTTGCTGACAAAGATAGAGATTGGGCTGTAAGTAAAAGCCAGCGCGTTACAATGCCGGGGTTGTGTATTACTTTTGTTCAAAGTGCGGATTGGGCTGAGGATGAAATACAAAGATCATTTCTGCCCGGATACTCACTCGAAGATTTTGATGCAGCCCTGACGAGCGGTACAATGCTGGATATTACAAAGCCAGCGCAGCAAGCAAAACTGGCGCAAGCGCTCAGAAATCTGCAGTAAAGCTGTGACCATCACCTACGACGATTTTCTGAAAGTTGATGTACGCGTGGGCGCGGTTGTGAGCGCGGAAGAGTTTGTGGGTGCGCGCCAGCCCGCGATAAAGATGCAGATTGATTTCGGGCCTGAACTGGGGATCAAGAAAACATCGGCGCAGGTTACGGCTTACTATAAGCCTGAGGAATTAATCGGGCGGCAGGTTTGCGCGGTGGTGAATTTCCCGCCAAAACAAATAGGTAATTTTATGTCGGAAGTGCTGGTGCTTGGCTTCAGCAAGGAAGATAAAAAGATCGTATTAATCGCGCCCGACCAGGAAGTGCCTAACGGCGTGCGGATGCATTGAATATATTATTGGGAGAAAAATATTATGGTTGAACAGGAAGAACAAAAGACAATGCTGCAAGTGGCGTATGAAGCAGCAATTGCGCATATTGAGAAAGAGGTTAGTAGAGAAAACCGTCGCTTTGCTCTGGAATGTCTGCAGCCATCATTGGACCGCCTTAGAGATAGATGGAGTATGGATGGAAACCACCTGAGAGTGATATTCGAAGCGCTTGAGAGAAAGACGAATAGCAGGATTAAAATGGATATGGGTCTGTATTCAGGCCTTAGTGGCAAGCTTTGTATCATATTTGAGGATCTGGCATCTAATGCCAACTATCGCGGTATGGTTTACTTTACTTTTCGGGGAGCTGACCCAAACGAAATTGACAGTTACGAGATCGAAAGCATAACTCCCTTAATGCACACCAAGACAACATCGATCGACGAGGCAGAGGAATGTATTATCGCCGGATTGACAGGTTTCGAGAATGGTGAAGACTTGGTTGAAACCGCACGTGCGGCAGTACAAGCGGCGAAGTTTGCGCACTTCTAGACTTTTTTCATGAAATACGACCTCGCTATTGTTGGTATCGGCTCGCACGGGAGTGCGGCGCTGCACCGCGCCGCGCAGGAGGGGTTAAAAGTCATCGGCATTGACCGTTTTGACCCGCCGCATACAAGAGGGTCACACCATGGCGACACACGCATTACACGCGAGGCGCAGTTTGAAGGCGATCACCTTGTTAAAATTGTGCAGGCGGGCAACAAATGGCGTGAAAGTTTTGAAGATAAAAACGATCCGCTTTTTGTGAAATGTGGGTGTTTGAATATTGGCGTTAAAAATTCCGATACAGTGCGTGATATTGCCGCCGCTGCCAGTGGAGTTGCGCAGCGTTGCAATATTGAAATTGAAACATTGGATGCCGCAACGCTTGCCAAGCGGTTCCCCGTGTTTCAGGTGCCTGATAATTTTGATGTCGTGTTCGAGCCGAATGCGGGCTATTTGCGCCCTGAAGCCTGTATCGCCAAAAACATAGAAATGGCCCGTCAATATGGCGCAAAAGTGTTGGTGAATACGGAAGTAACGGATATTGCAGAGGGTCGCATAACGCTTGCGGACGGCCGTGTGATTGAGGCTGAACAGATTATTATTAGCGCGGGGGCCTATATTAAAAAATTCGTGCCTGCAACTTTTGCGCAGAAAATAAAGCCTGTGCGCATGTATGTAGGCTGGTTTAAAATAAAAGAGAATTATGAAGCGCATAAAAACGCGCCTGTTTTTTGCCTCGATTATAATGACTATGGTATTTACGGCTTCCCTGCGATTGACGGGCCTGATGGCGGCATGAAAGTGGGCGTCGAGATTGATGTATTCAACAAGCCCGCGCTAGACCTTGCAACACATACATACGAGACAACAAAAGAAGAAATGGATGAGATCTTTGCGGGCGTTCTGGAATATTTGCCTGCGCTTTCCTACGATTACGTGCGCAGTGCTGCTTGTATTTATACGGTTGTAACTGATGATGAATTTATTATCGACAAGCACCCGCTGATGAAGGGCGTATGGATATGCTCGGCCTGTTCAGGGCACGGGTTCAAGCTTTCCTTTGGTATCGGCATGATGCTGGTTGATCTTGTAAAAACCGGTAAGTCAGCGCTTTATACCGATAAATTCAAGTTCAGCCGTTTCAACTAGCTATTCACAAGCTCCAGATAACGCGTGCGGATCTGTTTGAAAACAGGGCCAACATTGAACGTATGTGTATCTATTTTACCGACAGGTGTAATTTCTGTGGCTGTACCGCTGAGGAATATTTCATCGGCCTGCATTAGATCTTCAGGCGTTATGCGTGTTTCTTGCAAAGGTATATTCAGCTCGTGTGCGATTTCAATGACGGTTTGGCGTGTAATGCCGTTCAGAAAACAATCAGGGATAGGCGTGAAAATTTTATTGTTTTTGACCATGAATAAATTGGCGCCTGTGGCTTCGGCAACAAGACCGCGGTAATCAAGCATCAGCGCGTCGTGGCAGCCTGCATTTTCAGCGGCGTGCTTCGACATGGTGCCAATTGCGTATAAACAAGCTGTTTTGCTGGCAGTTGGTGCAGTTTCTGGCGCGGGCTTACGCCATTGCGATGTTTGCATCGTTATGCCGTTTTCTAAAAGCTCGGTTGAAAAATAAGCAGGCCATGCCCAAACAGCAATCGCAACATGGGTTTTGGTTTGGCGGGCGGCGATGCCCATTTGCTCGGCGCCGCGCCATGCAACAGGGCGCACGTAACAATCAGCAAGATTGTTTGCTTTCATTGTTTCATATTTCGCAGTTTCAAGCTCATCAACGCTATAAGGCATGTCCATATCGATAAGGCGTGCAGAGCGGACGAAGCGCTCGGAATGTTCGCGTGATTTGAAAATTTTACCATTATAGGCGCGCTCGCCTTCGAAAATGGAGCTGGCATAGTGAAGCCCGTGGGAAATCACGTGGATTTTGGCCTCGCGCCAAGGGGTCATTTTGCCGTTAAACCATATAAAACCGTCGCGGTCATCAAAGGGAATCAGGGCCATTTTGTGTTTCTCCGGAAATCAGCTAGGTTATTACCAGAACCGTATAAAGAAACAATATGCAGCGCTTCCATGGATAAAAAGGTACCCCTGCCGACCGCCGATGCCCCCCATATTATGGTGGTGGATGACGACGACCGTATCCGCGATTTGCTGGCCCGCTACCTGCTGGAGCAGGGGATGGCCGTTGTGGCCGCGGCCAGTGCCGCCGAAGCGCGGGAGCTGCTGAAGGTTTTTGAAGTCGATGCCATGGTACTGGACGTGCTGATGCCGAATGAAACGGGCATCGAGTTTCTTCATGACTTCCGTAAAACGAGTGACTTGCCTATTTTAATGCTCACTGCACTTGGCGAAACGGCTGACCGTATCATCGGGCTTGAAGCGGGGGCTGATGATTACTTGCCAAAACCCTTCGAGCCCAAAGAGCTGGTTTTAAGGTTGCAGGCGATTATGCGCAGGCGACAAAAACCCGTGACGCTGGCGCGGCATTACCGCGTGGGTAAGTTTACACTCGATTTTGAAACGCAAACACTGCAAAACGGTGATGAGCGTGTGGGCCTGACAACAGTTGAAATAGGCCTGCTGAAGGGCCTGCTGAAGAAGCCCTCGCAGATTATCAAGCGCGAAGATTTGATTGACGGGAATAATAGCGAGATCAGCGACCGCGCCATTGATGTGCAGGTTGCACGTTTGCGCCGTAAACTAGGCGATGACGCGCGGATGCCGCAAATTCTGCAAACAATACGCGGGCAGGGCTATATTCTGCGGGCGGAGAAGGTTGATGCTTAGCCGCTATCTGCCAAAGTCTCTTTTTGCACGGGCCGTGCTTATTTTTGTGGTGCCCATGGTTCTGGTGCAGGTTATCACCACAATTGTTTTTATTGATAACCATTGGCAGAAAATTACCTCGCGTTTGGCGTCAGGCGTTGCGGGGGAGCTTGCCATTATTGCCGAGCGAGTTGAAGCTGACCCTGCCAGCCTGCCAACGCTTTCACAAGCGGCGGCCAGCAAGCTGGGCATGTTTATCAATTTCGAGCCTGATGTCGTGATGGAAAAAAAGGGCAAGAATACAGATGGTATCTGGCGGCGCTTTGTGGGTATTACGCTTTCACGCGAGCTGGATAAATATGTGGGGCGGCCGCATAACCTTGCGATCCAGTCAAAAGGCGAGGAATGGGCGGAAGTTGATATACAGCTGAAAAACGGTGTGTTGAAAGCTTTTGTGCTGGAACGCCGCTTGTTTACATCATCATCCTATATTTTCCTCGCATGGATGAGCTTGTCGGCTTTTATATTATTTACGGTTTCAATTATCTTCCTGCGTAACCAGATACGTCCCATTAAACGCCTGGCTGTTGCGGCGGAGCGTTTCGGGCGTGGGCGTGAAGTGCGTGGGTTCCGCCCGCAAGGCGCATCCGAAGTAAGGCGTGCGGCACAAGCTTTTATCGATATGAAATCGCGCATCAATAAGTTTATTGACCAGCGCACAACGTTGCTGGCTGGTGTCTCGCATGATTTGCGCACGCCCTTAACGCGCATCAAGCTCGGGCTTTCGTTTTTGCCGGAGTCACCGGATGTGGACGCGTTGAAAAGCGATGTGAATGAAATGGAAATGATGGTAAACGCCTATCTTGATTTTATCCGCGGCGAGGGTGATGAACCCTTCGAGGATGTGTCACTCGGGGATATGCTGGAAGCCGTTGCCGAGCCGTTCCGCCGTGAAGGACATAAAATAGAGATTGAAAAAGAAAAAAATATTATTATCGAAGCGCGAAAACTCTCTGTTTCCCGCTGCTTAACCAATATTGTGAAAAATGCCTGCCGACATGGTGGCGGTGATGTTCACATTAAATTAACCGAAGCGCCGCATAATGTAACGATCACCATTGATGACAAGGGCGAGGGTATTCCCGCTGAAAAGCGTGAAGATGTTTTCAAGCCGTTCTACAGGCTTGAAAAATCGTCTGGAAAAGCAGGTGTCGGGCTCGGGATGACCGTAGCCCGTGACCTTATCCAGTCCCAAGGTGGGGAAATAGCACTGTCCGAAAGCCCTTATGGTGGCTTGCGTGTAGAGCTTGTATTGCCAAAAGAATAAATTCGCATAGACTATTAAGGCATGAGTAAACAACCGCAAGTTGGCGCTAAGAAAACGGGAAGTCTCAAAGGGATTTCGGTCCTCGTTGTTGAGGATTACCCGTTTATGGTGGATATGTTGACCGCAATGCTGCGTGAATTCGGCGTGGGCCGGATTATTGTTGCGGAAAACGGAGAAGAGGCCAAAGACCTGATCCGTTATTCGTTCAGCGCCAGCGGGAATGCGATTGATATGGTTCTGGTCGACTGGTTGATGCCGGTTTGTAACGGGGTCGAGCTTTTGCAATGGGTCCGTGGGAACAAAAACGAGCAAATACGGTTTTTACCTATGGTGCTTATTAGCGCGAATACGAGCGAGCGTGTTGTTAAAACCTCGCGCGATTTCGGTGCGAATGAGGCGCTGGTGAAACCTGTATCGCCGAAAAGCCTTTCGTCGCATTTGGCCCATGTGATTAACCATCCACGGCCCTTTGTGAAAGCGCCAGGGTTTTTCGGGCCTGACAGACGAAGACAGTTTAGAGAGATTAACTTTAATGACAGGCGTAAAACCGCGCCGGAACTAGTGAAGGAATATCATGAGCAGCTCTGATGCAAACCCGGAATCAGCGAACCCGCAGGAAGACATGGATGACGGCGTGGAGATGTTCCACCGCGTGAACCGCCTGAAAATGAAGACGGGCCTTCTGCCGAATGATGACAACGTATTCCGCATCGAGAAAGAAAAAGTCGACAGCGCGCAAGTGATTATCGAGAGCAAGGCCTCGCTTTACCCGAACGAAGTGAAGAATGTTCTGAATGCGCTTGATAAGGCGTGGCAGGACTCCAAAAAGGCTGCAACACGGGATAAAGCCAAGCCGCATCTTGAAAAGCTTTTCCACAAAGCAAACCAGATCAAGGATCTTGCTTCAACGTTCAGCTATGTCTTGATGCAATATTTCGGTATGAGCTTGCGTGACTTTATTGAAAAAATTGATATCGAAAATCCGAAACACCTGATTATCGTGCAGGCACACATCGATGTTATGTGGGTTGTGCTGAACGAGAACATCAAGGATGAGGGCGGCGACAAGGCCAAAGAACTGAAGATGATTGTCGCCAAAGCGATCGAAAAATACAGCCAGTAAAAAATTAGCTTGGAAGGGCATCTGCAGTGTCAAACGCGTGCTCGAAACGCGTGTACCTTTAAGTACACTTGCCTTTCTGCGCGCGCTTTTTCCCCGCATCTGCCTCTTCTAAAATAATTTTTAGAGTGCGCTTATAAAAAACTCTTGCAGTGCAAAATTTTTGTGCTATTTATTTCCTTACGTATGTGCCTATGGCCCCCGACCTAAAACCCGTGAAGGTGTTTTTCTCCTACAAGGCATACTAAGGGATCGGTTATGCAACAGCGTAAACTACTTGTTTAACCGGAGCGTAAGCTCCTCTTGATCTTGGGTTTACTGTTGAAATGATCACCTTGAAACGTGGGGGGCGCGCCACTGCATCGCGCCGTGCTGGTTTATCGAAATTCAAGCAAAAGCGAGCCATGCCTGCGGCCAAGCAGCGCAAGTGCCAACCCTTGCATGACTGGGTTTCCCAGAATCGTCCTGCTTTGCCTGTTTCTGTTCTTTGGCCTGAGAAGGTGGAAGCGAATGCCCGTAATTTCGCTCGCGGGTTCAAGGGCAAGGTAATGTACGCCGTGAAATGCAACCCCGACCCTGAGGCCATCAAGGCAGTTTATCGTGGCGGTGTTAGGCGCTTTGATGTGGCCTCGCTCCACGAGATTGCACTGGTGAGCGACCTTCTGCCCGATGTAACGCTTTACTTCATGCACCCCGTTAAGGCGCCGGAAGCGATCCGTAAAGCTTACAGCAAATACGGTGTGCGTAAATTCGTGCTCGATAGCGAGGAGGAACTGCTGAAAATCATGCGCATGACAGATTGCGCGACCGACCTTGATCTGTTTGTCCGCATTGCTTTGCCAAAGCATGATGGGGCAGGTGTGGCTCTGCACGGCAAATTTGGTGCTTTACCGGACGAAGCTATTTCGTTGCTACAAAAGGCAAGGGCTGTGTCTCGTAAGCTGGGTGTCAGCTTCCATGTAGGCTCTCAGTGTATGGAGCCAGAACTTTATGCACAGGCCATTCGCTTAACGGCAGATATAATTGACCGTGCGGGCATCAAAGTGGATGTGCTTGATGTCGGAGGCGGGTTTCCATCGCATTATCCCGATATGACACCACCTGCAGATCATGTTTATTTTTCGACCATTCACCGTGCTATAGCAGAGTGTGGGTTGAAAGGATTAGAGCTGATCTCGGAGCCCGGGCGCAGGCTTGTAGTGGATGCTGGCGCGATTGTGGCCCGTGTTGAGGGCCGCAAAAATGATTTGCTATATCTAAATGACGGCGTTTATGGCGGATTGTATGATGCAGGGCCTTCAGTGCGTTTCCGCTTCCCCGTAGCATTGCTGAGAAGTCGGTTACGGGGCATGAAATCGCAGGCCGTCTTCCGCTTTGCAGGACCCACTTGCGACTCCCATGACATGATGGAGGGCCCTTTTAGTTTGCCGGATGATGTTGCTGAAGGCGACTGGATCGTTTTCGAGCGTATGGGGGGGTATAGTGATACGTTCCGTACCAATTTCAACGGCTTTGCGGAATATCTGAAGATATATCTCTGATATCTTTTTGCCGCCTATTGTCTTTGCAAAAAGCCGCAGTATTCTTGGGCTATACGAGGTTTATATGCTGGTTGAATTTTTCACGAGTCCCGAGCTTTTTGCGGCACTTCTTACACTCACAATACTCGAAATCGTGCTCGGGCTTGATAACATCATTCTCATTTCCATTCTGGCTGACAAATTGCCGCAAGAGCAGCAGAAATTGGCCCGCCGGCTTGGTTTATTTGCTGCCCTTGTGACGCGTTTAATGCTTTTATCGCTCGTTTTCATCATTTCACACCTCACTCAGACCATATTTACGGTGCTCGGGCACGAGGTGTCATGGCGCGATATACTGCTAATTGTGGGTGGTTTATTCCTTTTAGCCAAAGGAACAACCGAAATTCACGAGAAAATAGAGGGGCACGACTCAGCGGGCGATAATGTCAAAAAACATGCACGATTCGGTCTTATTATCCTGCAAATCGCAATAATGGATATTGTATTCTCTTTTGATAGCGTCATCACGGCGATAGGAATGACGCATAATATTCTAATTATGATTGTATCTGTTGTTATCTCGATGATCATTATGGTATTTGCCATTGATTCGATCAGCAGCTTCATCAACAAGCACCCCACCATCAAGGTATTAGCGCTTAGTTATATGCTGTTGATAGGGCTTGCGCTGATTGGCGAAGGATTGGAGATGCATATTCCGAAGGGATACTTATACTTCGCAATGGCGTTTTCAGTGCTTGTAGAGCTTGTAAATATGGCCATTCGTAATAAAAAGAGCGCATCTAAAATAAAATCATAGGTTGTCCTGTTAATAGAATTTTCACTTTTCACTTTACGCCTTTTTTTTATTTTTATTTCTGATATGATTGTTTCTGTGGTTCGTGGTGAATCACTCGGTCTTTTGACCGTTTTTATTACCTTCACGAGGTGGAGATAAAAATGCCAGTAGCAAAAAAGAAAGCCGCTAAGAAGCCTGCAGCTAAAAAAGCTGTAAAGCGTCCAGCAGCTAAAAGAGTAGCTAAAAAAGCAGCTAAAAAGCGCCCAGCAGCCAAAAAAGCTGCAAAACGCCCAGCTGCGAAAAAAGCTGCGAAGAAGCCTGCTAAACGCAAGGCGAAGCGCACAGCTAAGAAAAAGTAATTTAACCCTCACGTTAGATTACAAAAAAGCCTGCAGGCTACGCCTTGCAGGCTTTTTCTATGGCATCACGAAACATGAGTCAACGAAACTTATGGCAATTATTTTGTAAGTACCTGATATAAGCCTGATATATTTTTCGTTAAAATTTTTGAAGCAACTTTAAAGCAGCGGGTCGTAGCCAAGCTTTACCACATACGGGTTCAGCTTCTTGTAGTAGGATTCGAAATATTTGCTATAATTTTTCCACTTATAGGCCGATGTTTTATAAAGCCCCTGCGTGATCTGGCTATGGCTTGGCGTTTTGGCCCGCATATTCTTCTTTGCTTTTTCGCTGAAGCTTAAAACCTCATCGCTCCACTCCATGCCCAGGAAGGCAAGTAGCGGACGCACTTGTCCTTCGAAGTCATCTACGAGGTCTTCGTATCTGAACTCATGGAGAGGTAGCTTCAGATATTGTTTATGCTTTTCCCAGCAATCCATCACAAGGCAGTACATTTCGATGGATTTCTCGAAATCCAGAAAACACGCCATGGCATCATTCAGTTGGAAATTTTGCATATAGCAGCTCAGAAGTGCGTCTAGAGGATGCCGCGTGATATGAATGACTTTGCTTTCAGGGAAAATATTCTGTATCAGCGGCGTATAAATCATGTTCAGGGGCATCTTGTCGATGAACATGCCACCCTCTTCGAAACGAAAATCGAGTTGATGATTGGCCCAGTATAGATTCTGAATCGCCTCTACCTCGGCATCATGGATGTCGAATATAAGATCGGGGAAGGTTTTCCCTGCTGCTGCCAGACTGCGGATAATATGATTCATCGCTGCGTTTTCATCTGTCACTGCGATATCGGGATGAGAGTGCAGAATTTGGCCCGAAAGCGTCGTGCCTGACCGTGGAAATCCCATGAGGAAAGCCATTTTGCGATCGGAAGGGGCAATGCGTAGGGCGGGCGGCTCTGCAGGGGTGCAAGAGAGAATTTTATTCAAATGGCCGATATAGATATTGTTTTTGAATGTGTGAGCTTCGCTCGTTCCTTTAAGCAAGTCTTTTGCCTTGCCTAGAATTTCCATGGTGCCGTCATAATTCTTGATTTTGTCAGCGGCTTTTGCCTGTAAGTACAAGGAACCACTTCCTAAGTTAATCCCATTTTTGGTTGCGTTTTCCAGCAATTCAAATAGCTCTTCAGGTTTACCGGCACGATCAAGCATAATCGCTTCAACATAGAATGTGGTCGGGGAGTTCGGATCGTTCTTCTTCAGAGCCTTCAGATGACCGGGGATCGCATCATATTTTTTTATCCTGTCAAGCAGATGGATAACTTCGCCGCGCAATCTGGTATTGTTAGGCGCAAGCTCTATTGCTTTTTCTAACCATACAGCGGCATCTTCAAACAGGCTTAATCCGTATAGTGCGCGCACTCTTTCGAGGTACGCGGGGATAAAGCTTTTTTTCAGCTTTATTGCCTTATCCGCCATTTCCAGTGCGTTGCTATGTTCGTTACGTCTGTTCATGATAAGTGCCAGCATGCAGAACGGCTCTGGCTCTTTAGGGTATTTCTGCGCAAGTTGCAGGAATAATTCAAGCGCCTGAATGTTGTTGCCGCTCTTAAGCGCCTGCGTGGCAAAAGCAAAACTGGGGTCTTTATGGATCATTGTTTTCCTGCTTTGTGGGTGCGTTGTTAGAGGAGGGAATCGTACCCAAGTTTGACGACATATGGATTAATTCTTTCGAAGTAAGGCTCTAGATATTGACTGTAATTCTTCCATTTGAAAGCAGATGTTTTGTATATGCCCTTCGTGATCTGGCGATGACTTGGCGTCCTGGTACGCACATTTTCTTTGGCCTTTTCACTAAAACGAAGAATTTCGTCATCCCAGTCTTCACCCAGGAAGTCCAGAAGCTTCCTGACCTCGCCTTCAAAATCCTGTACCAGATCTTCGTATTTGAATTGATGTACAGGTAACGACAGGTTTTTTTTATGTTTTTCCCAGCAATCCATCGATAAACAATACATTTCCACAGCGTCAGCGAGGTCCAGAAAGCAGGCCATCGAGTCATTCAAGGCGAAACTTTGCATGTAGCCACTGAGGATCGTATCGAGCGGATGACGCTCGCAGAAGATTATTTTCGAAGCTGGAAAAAGAATCTGGATAAGCGGCATGTAAATATAATTGAGTGGCATCTTATCAACAAAGAGGTCGGCTTCTTCAAAGCGCGGGTCATTCTTTTGGTGCAGCCAGTAAATTTCGCGTGCGGCCGTCACCTCTTCTGGTGTTAAATCATACAAGGTGGCAGGCATTGTTTTTCCAGCTGCGATCAGGCTCATGATTAACTGCCCCATGGCCTGCACTTCATCGGTGACCGTTATACTGGGGTGAGATTGAAGTATTTGCCCTGTTAATGTTGTGCCCGAGCGTGGAAAGCCAACAATAAAAGAAATCTTTTGCGACTCAGCATTTTGTGCAAGGGGCTGTAAAGTGCCATCATAACGTAAAATATGTTTTAGTAATGAAAGATAGCGTTGTGAATTATAGAGGCGTGTTTCAGGCAGTGTTTTTTGTGTTTGCTTGGCTTTACTGAGCGCAGCCATACTTTCGTCAAATTTTTTCAACTTGTCGTAGGCTTCGGCAAGCAAATATGCGCTACTAACGCCTTCAATGCTAGGTGCGTTATCAATGGCTTCCAAAACAGTTATGGCCTCGGCGTAACGGTCAGTGCGAGCGAGCCATAGCCCTTCCGCATATTTCGTCACGGTTGCTTCCGGCGCAATGGATTTCAGCCTTTTAAAATAGGGTTCGATTTTATCGAATTTCTTTTGCTGCTCCAGATACATGATCATATTGGTCAAAAGAAATTGGTCGTCGGGTGCAATCTGAAGGCCTTTCTCGAGGGCTTTGCCAGCTTCTTCGTTCAGGCTCAGTCCTTTTAGCGATTTTGCTTTTTCATGGTAAGCTGGTACAAATTTTGGAAAGACATTGATGGCCTGCTTGGCCATTTCCAGTGCGCCACCATGCTCCCCTTGCGCATTGAGAATGCGGGCGATGAAAGTATATGGCTCGGGTGCCTTCGGGAATTTCTGCGCTACCTGATAAAAGAACTCGAGTGCATCAAGGGCCTGCCCTTTTTTCAAGGAATCGAGTGCGAGCTTATATGTGAGGTCATTCTGGATCATTGGCCCATTTTACAGTCCTTGAAACATTTGCCAAGCTTGGCGTTTTGGGGTAAACAGATAGGCAATGAGAACTAAATATGTCTTTTGATGCGCTGGGGCTAAGCCCTGATATTTTGAAAGCGCTAAGCGAGGAAGGGTATAAAGACCCGACCCCCATTCAAGCGCAGGCGATCCCCGAGATTTTGCAAGGCCATGATGTTGTCGGCCTTGCCAAAACAGGCACCGGTAAAACCGGCGGCTTTTTGTTTCCGCTGATCGACATACTTTCACGTGGCCGTGCGCGTGCGCGCATGCCGCGCTCACTTGTTTTAATACCGACACGCGAGCTCGCCGCGCAGGTGTGGGAAAATATGGGCATTTACGGCAGACACACGAAACTGACAAAAGCGCTGATTGTAGGTGGTGAATCCATGCCCGAGCAGCAGAAGGTTATCGAGCGCGGTGTTGATGTACTGATTGCTACGCCAGGCCGCTTGATGGATTTGAAGCAGCGTGGCGGCATCCTGATGAACGATATTCACTACGTTGTTATTGATGAAGCTGATCGTATGCTGGATATGGGCTTTATCCCCGATATCGAGAAGATATTGGCGATGGTGCCGCCGAAACGGCAAACGCTTTTATTCTCGGCAACCATGCCGCCCGAAATTGAAAAAATGGCGCAGAGATTCTTACGCAACCCCAAGCGCATTATGGTGAGCCCACCTGCATCGCCTGCTGAAACTGTTGACCAGAAGGTGTTTATTGTGCGGCCTGACCAGAAGAAAAAAATGCTGCTGGGCTGGCTGCGCTGTGATGAATTCAAGAACGCATTTGTGTTTTGTAACCGCAAGCGCGATGTTGATTCTATAGCGTCATACTTACGCAAAGAAGGCGTTTCTGCAGCGCCGCTTCATGGCGATATGGTGCAAAAAGAACGCACGCAAACGCTGAATGATTTCAAAGACGGTACTATAAAATTCCTCGTGTGCTCGGATGTTGCCGCGCGCGGGCTTGATATTGAAGCGGTAAGCCATGTTGTAAACTACGACGTGCCGTTTAATGCAGATGATTATATCCACCGTATAGGCCGCACAGGCCGCGCAGGGCAAACGGGCGAAGCCTATATGCTGGCAACCGAAGACGAGCGCGAGTTACTGGACGCTATTGAAAAGAAAACTGGCCGTAAGCTCCCAATCCAGAAAGAAGCAGGGGGGGGCAGTGCCCCCAGCCCACGCGAAGAGCGGCAGAGCGAGGGGCATCGGGCACGGGTGCAAAAATCACATGAGAAACGCCCCCAGCCGCAAAAGAGCAAGTCACCACAGCAGCAATCAAAGCCCGATAAAAGGGATGACGATGATGATGCGGGGAATGGCTTTGGGGATGATGTGCCCGCATTTTTCAGAATATAGTTGATTCTATTGACTTTTTTATCGAAATTGGCATGATGGGACAGGGGAAAGTTTCAAAATTTTCCTCAGAGTAAAGCCTGCCTTTGATGTCTAGCAGAACCATTTTTTATTCATTACTAGCCGCATCGTATCTGATGTGTCCGGCGCAAATTTTTGCAGCCACAGATTCCGGCAAAAGCACGCCGGTTGATTTCTCCGCCGACCAGGTGATTTACGATGATGTCAATCAAATCATAACGTTACGCGGAAATGTTGAGATGGAACAATCGGGCCGCATTCTGAAGGCGGACGAGATTTCACATGAATTAAAAACCGATACCGCGCATGCCAAAGGCAAGGTTGTGCTGCTTGATGAAAAGGGAAATACATACTTCGCCGACGAGTTGACATTGCAGAAGGATATGAAGGAAGGCTTTATTGCCGGCCTTAAAACTTTACTGAACGACGGCTCGCGTTTTACCGCAAGAGAAGGCCGCCGCACGGAAGGCCGTAAAACCGAAATGGTAGAGGCAACCTATACGCCTTGCTTGCCGTGTAAGAAAAACCCCGAGAAATTTCCGTGGATGATCAAGGCTGATAAGGTGACGCATGATCAGGCCGAGAAAACGATCGAGTATGAAGATGCCACGATGGAGCTTTTTGGCTTGCCTGTGGCGTGGCTGCCCTATTTTTCGCATCCTGATGGCACGGAACGCCAGAAAAGCGGCGTTTTACCCCCTAGTTTTGGCTATGACAGCGAAATGGGGCTGAACACTACCCAGCGCTATTACTGGGCTGTTGCCCCCGATACGGACGCAACTTTTGGCATACGGGCCTATACCAAAGACTCCCCCGTTATGCAGGCGCAGTACCGCAAAAAATATAACCATGCCGAAATGGAATGGGATGGCAGCTTTACCTACTCCGACCGGACAGACCGCACAGCAGGCAATAATGTGAACACCGATAAAGACCCGCGCGGACATTTGTTCGGTGAAGGTGTATGGGACATGAACGATAAATGGCGCTCGGGTTACGAGATTGCCGTGACATCCGACAACCAGTATTTGCGCCAGTATGATGTAACTTCGAAGCGCGTGCTGGAAAACCGTGTGTACGCCGAACGGTTCGATGCACGTGATTATGCGGTTTTCAATTTGCTTGCTTATCAGGACACACGCATTAACCGTACAGTTGACCAGCCAAACATTTTACCCGAGATACAGGCGCAATTTTTAGGCGACCCTGGCAGCTTTATGGGCGGGCGCTGGGAGATGGATATGTACGGGCTGGGGGTGCAGCGCGAAGGTTCGGACCAGGATGTTATGCGTTTCTCGACAGATGTGGGCTGGAAAGGCAAACATGTTAGCAAAATGGGTCTTGTGCATAATCTCTCGGCCTTCGTGCAAACAGATCTTTACCATGTCACCGATCAAGACTTGCCGCTAACTGACCCTGACGCAGGCGGTAATAACTCTGAATATCGCGTGATACCGATGGCGCAATGGCAGGTCAGTTATCCGTTTGCAAAGCGGAATGAAAATTCTCAAACTGTGATTGAGCCGATTGTTTCTTTTACAGCGACGCCGAATATCGACCTCGATGCCGATATTCCGAACGAGGATTCGCAGGATGTGCAGATAGATGCAAGTAATCTGTTTGAGGCAAATCGCTTTCCGGGACGTGATTTGATTGAAGATTCCAGCCACGTCACATACGGTATGCGCACCGGTATTTTTGGTGATAGCGGCTCGATGGGGTCAGTCTTCCTCGGGCAAAGCTACAGGTTACAAGATGATGACAATCCGTTTCCTGTGGGTTCAGGGCTTTCAAACCAGCGTTCCGATATTGTAGGGCAGGTGACAGGCCGTTACGAAGATAACCTGGAACTCAATTACCGCTTCCAGCTTGATAGCAACAAATTAAAATCGGAACGGCACGAGCTTGATGCCTATGGTAAAATCGGGGCCTTACGCATGGGAACGACGTATTTGTATGCAAACGCGCTGGCAGGCACAGGCCTGACAGACCGCGAGCAGATCAACACAAATTTATTCTATAAATTTACTGACGATTGGCAGTTGCGTACAGGCACAGTGTTTGATTTGAGTAACGGCGACAAGGAGTTACGCCGTGCTGATCTTGGTCTTGATTATCTGGGCGAGTGTTTGGGCGTTTCATTTACAACGCGCCGCTCGGTGATTGACCCCGCAACAGGTGAAAGTGACCTTGAGTTCTTCTTTAATATCGGGCTGAAGAATTTAGGGGAATTCAAGCAGGGGCAGGCGATCCTGCCGCACTAATCAGATATCAACATCCTGCACGAAATGTGCGTTTTCCTGAATGAAGGTAAAACGCTGTTCGGCATCTTTACCCATCAGACGGTCAACAAGACTATCAACGCTTGCGTATTTCTTACTTTCCAGCGCGGCTTCTTCTGCCATAGGGAGTGTTACACGGAGTAACGTGCGTGATGATGCATCCATTGTCGTTTCTTTGAGTTGCCGTGCAGGCATTTCACCCAAACCTTTGAAGCGGCTGATATCAACCTTTGTACGGCCTTTGAATGTTGTTGCGAGGTGCTTTTCTTTCTCGGCATCGTTCATGGCATATACCTGCTTGTCACCGGCTGAAAGCCTGTAAAGCGGTGGTTGGGCGAGGTACAAACGTCCTGCTTCAATCATCGGGCGCATATGGGTATAGAAGAATGTCATCAGGAGGGAGGCAATGTGCGCACCGTCAACGTCTGCATCAGTCATGATGATGATGCGTTCATAGCGCAAGCCATCGAGCTTGAAATCGCGGCCCGTACCACTGCCCAGTGCGAGCATGAGGTCTTGAATTTCCTGGTTCGCGGCAATTTTATCTTTACTCGCGCTCACTACGTTCAGGATTTTACCGCGCAAAGGGAGAATGGCCTGTGTTTCACGGTTACGCCCTTGTTTGGCAGAACCGCCCGCTGAGTCACCCTCAACGATAAAAATTTCTGTACCTTCCGCAGCCTGGCGGGAGCAATCAGCCAGTTTACCGGGCAGGCGCACACGGCGCGTGGCAGATTTACGTTGTAGGGCTTTATCATCTTTTTTGCGCTGGCGGTCCTCTGCGCGCTCGATGATATATTCAAGAAGTGCCTTGCTGCTGGTGGGGTCATCGGCGAGCCAATGGTCGAAATGGTCTTTCACTGTGTTCTCAACAATGCGCGAGACTTCAGGGTTTACGAGCTTCTCTTTTGTTTGCCCTTGGAATTGCGGCTCGCGGATAAAGATTGAAATAAGAACGGCCGCAGAATCCATCACATCATCAGCTGTAATTTGCGTAGCCTTTTTATTGCCTGTGAGTTCGCCATACGCTTTTAGCCCGCGTGAAAGCGCTGCACGTAACCCCGCTTCGTGCGTGCCGCCTTGTGGGGTGGGGATTGTATTGCAGTATGAGTGCGAGAAACCTTCTTCGCCGTCCATCCATGCAATCGCTAGCTCCATGCGGCCTTGACCGTTTGAAAACTCAAGCTCGCCATAGAAGTTTTTCTTGGTCAGCGTTGCTGTGTTGCCGATATCGGCAACAAGGAAGTCATGCAAACCATTCGGGAAGTGAATCTTATCGCTTTGCGGTGTTTTATCGCCCTCGGTCAGTAATGACGGCGCGCATGACCATTTAATTGTTACACCTTTATAAAGATAGGCTTTCGAACGCGCCATTTTGTAAAGTTGTGCTGGTTTGAAAGAGAGCGTTTTGCCAAAGATTACAGGGTCTGGCATGAAGCATACTGTCGTACCGCTTTTGCGCTCGGCTTTGCCAACGGCTTTTACAGGCCCTTTCACGTGGCCTTGCGCGTATTCCTGTTTGAATTTCTGTCCGTCGCGGTGCACTTCTACCCATAGCCATTCTGAAAGCGCATTCACAACAGCCGACCCCACACCGTGCAGACCGCCTGATGTATTGTAGGCCTTGCCGCTGAACTTACCGCCCGAGTGCAGCATCGTCATAATAACTTCAAGCGCGGATTTTTTCGGGAATTTCGGGTGGTTATCAACGGGGATACCGCGCCCGTCATCTGAAATTTTCAATGAACCATCCACCTGCAATTCAACATCAATGGTGCGGGCGTAACCGGCAACGGCTTCATCCATCGCGTTATCAAGAACTTCAGAGGCTAGGTGGTAGTAGCCGCGCTCGTCCGTGCCGCCAATATACATGCCCGGGCGTTTACGCACCGGTTCAAGCCCTTCAAGGACTTCAATACTGGATGCGTCGTAATCGTTCTTTTTCAATGCGGCAGCGCCTTTTTTATCAGCCATAATATAGTACCTTTGCGCGTAAATTTATTGTGTTAGAATAGAATAAGCAATGGATACTACCCAGAAAACCACAGAAAACCCGCAAATGCCGAACCGTGCCCCCCTGATGCGGACGGTTGCGACCGAGTCGGACGCGAACCCTGGCGGCGATATTTTCGGCGGCTGGCTGCTGGGGCAAATGGACCTTGCAGGCGGCATCCATGCCTATACCTATACGCAGGAGCATGTGGTGACGGTAGGGGTCGAGGCAATGAGCTTCCATAAACCTGTTTTTGTGGGGGACGAAGTCCAGTTTTTTACCGAGATCGCGCGGCATGGCACAACCTCTATCGCGATCAGGATTGAGGCATGGGCCACGCGCAAAAACGGCGAGCAGGTAAAAGTGACAGAAGGTGTATACACCTTCGTCGCGCTTGATAGGAACCGCCAGCCTGTTGAATACAAAAAAGTTGCATGAAGTATATTAGAACATTCCTGTTAACAAGTGTTGTGCTGGCTATGGTCGGCATTGCATTTGCGCAAACACCGGCAAAGCCCAAGGTGGATATCTGGACGAACCCGCCCAAGCTGGACCGCAAAATCAACCTGACGCAGGAGCAGTTTCAGGAACAGACACAGATTTTCACCGAACCTTCCGAGCTTCATAAAAATTATGGTTTTACGGTGCGTT
The DNA here is from genome assembly GCA_016125135.1 of Alphaproteobacteria bacterium. Taxonomy (GTDB): domain Bacteria; phylum Pseudomonadota; class Alphaproteobacteria; order Micavibrionales; family Micavibrionaceae; genus RI-185. Next base: position 108,825 of record WGMJ01000014.1, read on the forward strand.
TGCCGCAAAGCTGGAAGAAGCAGGATGCAGGTATTGGTGAGGGTGAAGTGCAATCAGGGCTTAGCAATGCCTTATTGGTAGGGCTTGCTGCTTTTACAGGGCCTGTGAGTTACGAGGGGCAGTCAAGCCTGCGCGTTAAAGGGCAGCAATTATACCGCTCTACATCGGCCTATAACTGGATGGCCAATTATATTCTTGACCAAGGCTACACGCTGAACGGCATCGCAGGGTTAAGCCATACGCGTGCTGAAGCAGATTATATTGTTGTGCTGAACGGGCAGTCATACCTTGTCCGCGCTGTGGCAATTATCAATGCGCCGCACGTAATACTGGCCGAATATATGGTGCCGATTTCCCTTTCTGAAAAAGAGCGTTCAGTGCAGGTTTGGTCTATCGGGACATTGCGGCCGGTTGCTGTAAGCGCAGGCTCTATAGAGCCAATAGAAAAATACGAATATCTCGACAATTTCATTTTTGAATATCCGGCATCGTGGATTTTCCAGCCAGCCATTATGCGCACATCCGACAGGCTGGAAGGTAAATTATTGAATGTACGTGGGGGGCGCAAGAAACTGGAGCAACTAGGCTATTCCCGCGTTATTCTGGACGGTAAAATCGATTTTACAGTCCATGCCATCAAGCCCGAGCTGGATTTAAAGAAAGAAATTACAATACTGCGTGACGCGCTGAAAAAAGACGGCTTCATGATAGGGGACTTGCTTGAAACGCGTACAAATTTGCGCGTACATGAAGGATTCCCGTACCAACGCACCGATATTTACAAGATCAATAACCCTGGCAAAAACCTGCTTGACCATGAATACTGGGTTACGCTGGTGAAGAATGATAAACACATTATTGTGCTCACAATGGTGACGCCTGGGCGCGAGCAAGACCGTAGCATCTGGCTGAATAACATCGATGGTTTTCAGGAAATTATCGCGCGGTTAAAGCCGCTTTAAGCAGAAAAAACCAGTATATATGAATGGTCGTAGTGCTCGCCGTCATCTGTGTTTCCGGCAGCGCAATTTATGATTTCATATTCGAATTTATAATGTTTTCGCAGCGTTAGTGCTGCTATAAAGGCAAGCGGAAGCGCGCCTCTGTTATCGTGAACATTTGCGATTTCAACGACCAGTTTGCCGGTTGGCTTCAAGATGTTTTTGAGTTTTAAAAAGATCTCTTCAAAATCCTTGAAATAAATTTCTTCGGGGTCGTTTTGCGTGCCGCGAAATGATGCATAAGGCGGGCTTGTGAAGATAAGATCAGCTTTTTCAAGCCCGTGATTTTCTACGTTTTGAATGGAATCATTGATGAAAGTCTCAGGCTTGTCGCCAATGATTTTCAGTGCTGTTTCATAAGTTTTAGGGTCTTTTTCGAAGCCGTAGCATTTTCTATTCAACGCACGTGCGGCCAAGAAACTTGTGCCGAAACCTGCAAATGGATCAAGAACGGTTCCGCCTTCAGAACAGAAGCGGCTGATGACATACTCGGCAAGATCAATCGGGAAGCGATAGTCAGGCCCGTTATAATCAGGAATGGGTGGATTGTTCCGCCCGTCGAATATAAGCCAGCTTTTGTCTTGTGCCATTAGCCCGAGTAATACATCTGGTATTCGATCGGGTGCGTCATCGTTTCAAACGCTTCAACCTCTGCCATTTTCAGCTCGATATAGGCATCAATCATATCATCGCTGAACACGCCGCCTTTGGTCAGGAAGGCACGGTCTTTGTCGAGATTTTCAAGCGCTTCACGCAAACTACCGCAAACGGTTGGTACTTTCGCGAGTTCTGCTTTTGGCAGTTCGTACAGGTTTGCATCCATTGCATCACCGGGGTTGATCTTGTTGGCAACACCATCAAGGCCCGCCATCAGCATGGCTGCGAAGGCAAGGTACGGGTTTGCCAGCGGGTCGGGGAAGCGCACTTCAACGCGCTTTGCTTTTGGCGAGTGCACGAAAGGAATACGGCATGAGGCTGAACGGTTGCGTGACGAGTAAGCCAGCAGAACAGGCGCTTCATAGCCCGGCACCAAACGCTTGTAGCTGTTTGTTGACGGGTTAGTGAGTGCATTCAGTGCTTTTGCGTGTTTAATGATACCGCCGATATAGTGAAGCGCAGTTTCAGACAGGCCTGCATAACCATCACCCGCAAAAAGCGGCTTACCGCCTTTCCAGAGTGACTGGTGTATGTGCATGCCAGAGCCATTATCACCGAAAATAGGTTTCGGCATAAAGGTGGCTGTTTTGCCGTAAGCATGCGCCACGTTGTGAACAACGAATTTATAAAGCTGCATGTTGTCAGCTGTTTCAATGATTGTGCCGAACTTCATACCAAGCTCGTGCTGGGCTGGCGCAACTTCGTGGTGGTGTTTTTCAACAGGCACACCGGTTTGCGCTAGAACGCTGAGCATCTCCGCGCGGATATCTGTGCCGCTATCAACAGGCGCTTCAGGGAAGTAACCACCTTTTTTGCCAGGGCGGTGGCCCATATTGCCTGCATCATAGGCGCGGTCGCTATTTTGCGGGAATTCAACGCTATCGACGTGGAATGAAACTTTGTCTGTATCAACTTTGAAACGGACATCGTCGAAAATAAAGAATTCAGCTTCAGGGCCAAAATAGGCTGTATCGGCGATGCCGGAGTCTTTCATGTATTGCTCGGCGGCTTTTGCGATCGAGCGTGGGTCACGGTTATACGGTTTGTTTGCGATCGGGTCATAGATATCGCAGAAGAATTTCAGCGTTGGTTGTGCTGCGAACGGGTCCATACAGGCGCGGGTGATATCGAAGCGCGCATTCATATCTGACTCGTTAATGGCCTTCCAGCCAGCAATCGAGGAGCCGTCGATCATAAAGCCGTCTTTCAGGCTGTCGGCATCAATTGTGCTGATATGCTGGTCAAAATGCTGTAATTTGCCCTTTGTATCGGTGAAATTCATGGTGACGTACTGGACATTGTTCTCTTTGCAGAACTTTTCGACGTCGTGGGGGGATTTAAAAGACAGGGCATTTGTATGGGACATAGGGGGGCGAAACCTCGTATTTATTAAGAATTATTGTGCAATGCATAACATGCAGGCAAAAGAGGGTCTAGGGGGCGGTAAAATTTTTACAATTTTATAGACAGGTTAATAGGTTTTTTATATAACAAGCCACTTGTGAATGGTACTAATGGCGGCTGTAGCTCAGTGGTAGAGCCCTCGGTTGTGGTCCGAGTTGCCGCGGGTTCGATCCCCGTCAGTCGCCCCATTCTACCCAAGCCACTTAATATTTGACATAATCATTAAATATTGGTATATTTTAGCCCTAAGTTTAAAAAGGGGGCTTTATATATGCCTAGATATACAAATTCTTTAGGTGAGGTTTTTGCCAAAGAGAGCGACTACAGGGAGCTTGGCAATGTTCGAGTGATCGAGGGTAGAGTTTTCGCTGACATTACCTTTAAGCAGGATGTTTATATAGACGGTAGCTTACTTTTCAGCCCAGAAGATAGTGTCTCTGGTAACCTTTTCGGGGCAAATTTTAGAGATGCAGCCCGTAGGCTTGAAGCTGATGGCATTGAACCAGATGAAACCCTTAAAGTTATCGGCAAACTAGTTACCCTCGGTTATTCTGGGCCAGCGCTGCCGTGTTAATTCTCTTTATCTTTTATTCAAATTAATCCTTGGATTTACAGGCTTTATGCTATAAAAACCATGCTTATTGCGGGCGTGGCGAAATTGGCAGACGCACCAGATTTAGGTTCTGGCGCCGTGAGGCGTGGGGGTTCAAGTCCCTCCGCCCGCACCATCAAAAAAGCGATTTTTGAAAAAAGAAAGTAAAAGTGATGCAACTGAAAGTAAAAGAAACAAGCAATAAGGGTTTGAACCGCGGCTACGAAGTTGTTGTGCCGAAAAGCGATATTCAAACAGAAGAAGACGCTATTTTGCAGGACTACAGCAAAAAAGTAAAAGTTGCAGGCTTCCGCGCTGGTAAAGTGCCAATGAACATTATGCGCCAACGCTATGGCAATGCCGTTAAGGGTGATGTGCTTGAGCGCGTGGTTAACAAGTCACTGCAAAAAGTGATTACTGATAACAAGCTGAAACCAGCGATCCAGCCGAAGATCGAAGTGAAATCATTTGAAGATGAGGGTGACCTGACATTCACGGTTGAAGTGGATATCATTCCTGAATTCAAGGTGATGGACCTTGCGAAAATCGAGATTGAAAAACCAGTTGCCAAAGTGCCGGCAAGCCGTGTTGATGAAACGCTTGAAACGCTTACGAAGAATAACCCGGAACTGGAAGATATCAGCGAAGACCGCGCCGCCAAGAAGGGCGACTATGTTGTTATGGATTTCCACGGCCAGCTGGAAGACGGTACAGCGCACCCGGGTATGCAAGCGCATGATTACACAATCGAACTTGGTAGCGGCCAGTTGATCCCTGGTTTCGAGGACCAGTTGATTGGCCAGAAGATTGGTGCGCATGCCCATGTGAACGTAACGTTCCCTGACAATTACGGCGCCAAAGAACTGGCCGGCCAGAAAGCCATGTTCCATTGCGATATCAAGGGAATCAAAAAAGCGACACCGGTTAAAATTGATGACGAGTTTGCGAAGAAGATTGGCTTTGAAAAACTTGATGATTTGAAAGCGATGATTGAAACGCAATTGGGCGGTGAATACAAACACATGTCACGCCTGAAAACGAAAAAAGCATTGTTCGATGCACTTGAAGAAGGCCACAAGTTCGAGCTGCCATCAGGCATGGTTGACGCCGAGTTTGAAAACATTATGCGCCAGCTTGATAACGAGCGTAAGCAAACGAAGAACGAAGAACCTGTTTCTGAAGATGACAAGGAAGAAATGCGCGATATCGCCGAGCGCCGCGTGCGTTTAGGCCTTGTGCTTGCCGAGATTGGCCAGGCGCAGAATATTCAGGTGAGCAACCAAGAGCTTCAGCAGGTTCTGTTTACCGAGGCACGTAAATATCCGGGCCGCGAGCAGCAAGTATTTGAATTCTACCAGAAGAACCCACAGGCGCTGGAAAGCCTCCGTGCTCCTGTGTTCGAGGAGAAGGTGGTTGATTTCATCCTTGGCAAGATCAAGGTGACAGAAGTTGAAACTGACCCGGACGAGCTTCTAAAGGAAGACGACCTTGAGCCTAAAGGCGAAAAAGCGCCGAAAAAGAAGGCCGCTGCCAAGAAAAAGGCTTAAAACCTTAAATTAATATTTGACGTATTCATTCAGGGGTTGGTATACAAAACCAACCCCTGAATTTTTATAAATAAATTAGAGAATTAGAATGTCTGTTGCTGACGTTGATCCGGAAATCATAAAAAAAGTCGAGGAGCTTTTTGACAAGCTTGAGCGTGAATCGCCCGCAAATCTCGAAAGATTTCTGAATGAATATCCGCATATCACACTCGATATGCTTCTCCAGCAATTACTGTTCATTGAATGGGTTGCGGAGCATTACAGTGAAGACCCTTCAACGCAAACAGCATCCGCAAATTTTACGCCAGAAGGCGCACTGCGGTCGCTTGGTGTGAATAATATGCCTGAGGGCATTGAAAGGGTTAGCGAGATATTCGAGAACAATGTTCTCAAGAAATTAGTGACAGGCCATGCCGAAAAAAATTCTTGTATTGTAGTAGGTAGTAAAGATGGTCCGGGGTTAAAGGACCACTATAATGTATCAAAGGTATATCACTGCGCCCCATGTTTGAACGATATACATGCCTCGGGCATGTCATACGCCTTTTCTAATCGTAAGTCCACAAGCGCAGGTGTTATGATGCGCTACGCTGACTCATTCCTCGCCTCGGGGCTTATGCTTGATAAGATGATTAACCCCAAGGTGGCGCATATTTTTCTGGATATCCCTGCTGGGGTAACACTACAATTTGGTGTCGGGGCTTTGTATGAATTGAAACAGTTGATAACCGGCATTGCCTTTAACCCGCCCATTACTTACACAGACCTAATTGCATGGGGGCAGGGTACGCCGCGTCTTCAGCCCAATATACCCATACTGGGGGTAAAATGAGTATAGCCGCTCACCAGCTTAAAGACTTATTCCACGACACGGCCATTGAACGCCGTGCCGTGCAAACGCTGAGTGATTACGGGCAGCAAGCACGCTTGCTGGCGCTTCACAGTGTCGAACGTGTAAAAAACGGGGCGTTTCTTTTAGCGCCACGCCCGCAAGGTGAATTTACGGCGCTGGCTGCAGGGTATAATAGTTTGCCAAAGGGCATGGCCCCGAATCCGTCGATCTATGATGAGGAAAATCGTGAACTAAAACTATCTCTCACACGCTATGCCATTGAAAGTGCGCTTGACGTGGCTACCCGCGAAGGGATCAAAACAGCGGGTGCGGAAATACTCACGAGGCTATACCCTGCTGCGCGGGATGCCTACATGATGGGCGAGATGGGCATACGAAAAGTGTATGTTGACCGCGCAGGGTTCAACGTTGAAGGGCTTCTTGATCGCTGGAAAGGTGATTTTGACGTTGCGAAAAAGATCATTGATTATTACGGTATCGAAGTTGTGCCTCTATTGGTTCCGCTCGTCGCCAACCCGCAGGCGCGATTCATAGAGCCCGAGAAGAACCCTTACTCAGGGTTTGCGCTCGTTTAAACAAGTTATCCACAGGGCGTTTTGTCTTTTCCCAAGTGTAACTTGGTGAAAAGTTGCATCTGTTTGCAGCGCAAGGAAGCCCCTTTTTCTCTTTATTTAAAAGTGCTATGCCAAATAGCATAAGGGAGAAATTGTCATGCCTATGCAAGAAGGGTTACCGCCGGTTCCTGCTTTTAACCTCGCCACTTTAAATGCTGAAGGTGAGCCAGAACGTTTGTATAAAGCGTTCCGTGATGTGGGTGCAATTGCACTGAAGATTGATGAAATCTATCCTGAGTTTGAAGCGCTGTTGAATGATTTTGAAAACCAGTCATGGACATTCTGGCGTTTGTCACAAGAAGAAAAAAACAAGTTCAGACACCCGGAGGCTAACTTCGAAATTGGCTACAATAATGAAGAAAAAGCCAGCCATATGCTTGTGCCTGACAACAAGGAGATGCTGACATTCAAGCGCGCAGCACTATCGAACGAGCCATATCCTAACGAGCTTTTAAAAAATATCGATTTGCCTATGCTTCCAGGCTTTACTGAAAAGGCCGTCCGTATAAACGCAACAATGACGCAAATTAATGCCGCCGTCCTTCAAGTTCTGGCATCACAACTATTTCTTGAGGGTGGTTTTGTAAAGGGTGTTAATTCACACATAAAAACAGCCGGGGACCTTGCACAACAGTTTAACCGTAATTACTCGACCCATACACGTATTCTGCACTACCCTGAAAACGGGACGGCAGAAGATCATCGTGACAGGTCAGCCTTTACGTGTTTGGCACCACGACGCCCCGGGCTTGAAATTGAAGACCGTGATGGCAACTGGTTTGCTGCCAATGCAAAAGAAGGCTGGGTCATTATCAACACCGGCCGTGCGATGGGCGCCTTAACGAACGACCATATTCTCCCCTGTAACCACCGTGTTATGACGGAAGGAGAGCGCCTTTCAACCGTAACATTCTCGTCATGGGAGCCGGACACAGTGATGGAGCCGATGATTAGCTGCGCATTGTTCGAGACTGTTGAAGACTACAGCAAGTATCGCGGCGGTACATTTGATGATTACGATAAGCGCCGTGTACAGCATAATTTTGCCGGTGTGCACGGGGTTCATGTGGATACGCTGGTTGATGCTAAAGGGCGTGTAATTACGCCGAAAAGCCCTTAAGGCGCCTCGTCTGAAGTAGTATCTTTTAATTTACGCTCGGCTTCACTGATAAAAAGAGAAAAGGCGGGCTTCTCGGGCCGGTAGCGCACATTATAAAGGCTCTCGAAACTTGTAATGCTGGCTTCAATGCGACGGATACGCTCCTCGGCCTGTTTCATTTTATATTGCATTTCTTTTTTCTCGGAGTGGCCAAGGCGACCCGCTTCGTGGTTCTGGTGCGATGCACCGATTTCAAATGAGAGTTGAATTGCCTCTAGATAGTCCGCGCAAACCTCAAGGCAATGCACCATATTGAGCGGGTTTTTCTCTTTTGGTGTGATGGTACAGTTGAACGTACCTTTACGCTCGGCCCCACGGGAGATCAAGCCGCAACGTGCTTCTTTCTTTGTGAAGTGCAATAACAGGCCAATCATCAGATTATGGTTTATGCGCACACGCTTGCCGAGTTTGCGAAAAGCATCTTCAGCAATTTTGATTGTCTCTTCGTAATTCTCGCGGTTGAGCCGGTCGCATTGCTCGATAATGTTCAGAAACGGGTGGGGCTCGCCTTGGTCAAAAACAATCTGACCATCCTTATAAACCGTGCACCAGATTTTCGGGTTATAGAGCCGCTCATGGTGCGAGACAACATCATCCCATGCGTCCGCCCATTTGAACGGAACAGCGCGGCCGGCAACGGGGCCGAGTTCGAGGAATGATTTTAAAATGCGGGAGCCCATTCGCAGGGCACAATGCATGGTTTGGGAGCGGATAACAAAAAACTCTGCCGGCGTACCATCGGCATTATACAGCACCATGGGGAAGCGATTGCTAAGCGCAATCACCTCTTCTGTATCCTCATGGATCAGAAACCGTTCGCGGTAGAGTGTGCTATGTAATTCCAAATAAAAACCCCATCAAACTGGGGTCTAGAATAATTTATTATGGGCGTTATTAAAAGGGGCCGAATTACATACCAAAGCTGCCAGCATAGCCTAGTGGTGCCGGAGCAGGGGCTGGTCTGTTGAAGTTTGCTGCTTCAAGAGTTACTTTTACTTCTGGAATATGAGCAAAAGCTTCAAGGTCTGCTAATTCACGGCGTTGTTGTGGCAGGTTGTTGGCCAATGTATCGGAAAGAGCGGAAATATTCATTAGGATGTCATTCATTGCAAAGCTCATGCCTGCGAATTCAATGCCTGGAACAACCGCTGGCATGAAGACATCTAGAAAGCTTGTGCCCATTTCATTTGCAGCTTCTTTTTGGTGCGCTGTTGCCTGAGGGCCTGCAGGCGCTGGTGCGGCGGCCATACCAAACTGGCCTTGTGCCAGTCCGTTTCTTCTTGCTAATTGTGCGCCTGCGTTGCTCATGTAATTAGAATATCAATTGTCGCTAAATACATGCCTAATTATGCAAACAATTTTATCTAATTGGTTTTTTAATTTTTGCAATAAAAACAGTAGGTTAATATGTTTTTAGATGCCTAAAATTTTAGGTATTCTAAGAATTTATAAAAAAAGCAAAAAAAAACCGGACCAAATTGGCCCGGCGAGTTGAACAGGGAGGTTTCACGTCTGGGAGACGTAAAAATTGATGCGAAGCATCAACGGGACGAAATATAAGTTTAAGTTGGGAAAATGTATAGCATTATTTATTCATGGCAGATATGCGTAAAACGCATGGAACAATCTTAAAATTAGGCCAGTGTTTGAGCCGTTTTTAACAGAAAATCCCGAAAAAGGGTGATTCTACGGGCATTCTTCCGTCCTTCGGGGTATACGAAATATACAGCCACTGGGTCTGGTTTTTCCTCGGGGAAGAGTGTCACGAGGTTTTTATTTTCCCGAATCAAATAGTCGGGCAAGAGGCCAATTCCAAGGCCTGCCGAAATGGCGTAGGAAACGCCTGTCAGCGTGGTGATTCTCACAAGATTCGGGTTTTGCCCCTCATCGGCAATTTTCAGCTTATGGGTGAGCCACGCATGGTCTTTAAAGGGGGCATTCAGCCCGTGAGCAGGTAGGGTTACAAGCCGGTGGTTGCGCAGGTCGGCAAATTCTTTCGGCGTGCCGCGCTTCTGCAAATAGTCTTTAGATGCGCAGATCGAGAAATGCAGGTTTGTCACCTGTCGCTGGATCAAATCTTGTTGCTCAGGTTTATAAAGACGAATAGCCGCATCGGCCTCGCGCATGCCCAAATTCAAAACACGGTCATCAAGTAAAAATGTAATAGCGATATCTGGGTGTTCGTCATGAAACGCGCCGATATGTTTGGCCAGCCATGTTACACCAAGGAAACCGGGCATCGTAATTTGTAACGGGCCTGCCGCAACATCTTTTGTATCGGTAAGTTTGGCCTCCACTTGCGAGAGCTGCGCGAAAATACTTTCTGCCGTGTGGTGAAGCATTTCACCCTGTTCGGTGAGCACAAGCCCGCGCGCATGACGCTGGAAAAGTTGAATGCCTAAAGATTCTTCTAAAGTGCTGATCTGACGCGAAACGGAAGATTGTTGAAGCCCCAGCATTTCGCCAGCGCGCGTAAAACTGCCAGCCTGCGCTACGGCGTAGAAAATGCGGAGCTTGTCCCAATCCATCGTCACATTCAGGCTGCTTTCGTGTGCGCGCTTGCGCCATGGGCAAGGAAGCGGTCAGCCTCGAGCGCGGCCATACAGCCCATACCGGCGGCGGTCACGGCTTGGCGGTAGGTTTTGTCTTTCACGTCACCTGCTGCAAATACACCCGCAACATTTGTGGCCGTAGAATCCGGCGCGGTGATGATATAGCCTTCTTTGTCCATATTCACTTGGCCTTTGAAAAGTTCGGTTGCTGGGTCGTGCCCGATGGCAACAAAAATGCCATCAACCGTGAGGTCTTCCGTTGCGCCTGTTTTCACATTTTTAATGCGCAAGCCATTCACACCGGGGTTGTCGGCGCCTGGTTTATTGCCGAGTACTTCAACGGCTTCGCTATCCCAGATCACTTTGACTTTAGGGTTTGCAAATAAACGGTCTTGCGCAATTTTTTCAGCGCGTAGTGAATCGCGACGATGAATAAGCGTTACACTGCTTGCAAAGTTGGTAAGGAACAACGCCTCTTCAACAGCCGAGTTACCGCCGCCAATAACGGCTACGGGCTTATTGCGGTAGAAGAACCCGTCACATGTGGCGCAGGCTGAAACCCCGAAACCACGGAATGTGGTTTCTGTTTCAAGGCCAAGCCAGCGTGCTTTTGCACCTGTGCAGATAATCAGCGTGTCACCTGTGTAAAGCGTGCCGCTATCGCCCAGCGCTTCAAACGGGCGTTTGCTTAAATCAACTTTTGTAATGAGATCTGTCGCAAACTCAGTGCCCACATGTTCTGCCTGCGCTTTCATTTGCTCCATCAGCCACGGGCCCTGGATAGGGTCCGCAAAGCCGGGGTAATTCTCGACATCTGTTGTAATCATCAACTGGCCGCCTGGCTCCATGCCTGTGACGATCAGTGGTTTCAAATTTGCCCGCGCTGCATAAATGGCGGCTGTGTAACCCGCAGGGCCTGAACCTATAATAAGAACCTTGCTATGTTTCTTTTCGCTCATTGTAAAAACCTTCTTTTTATTTCCGCGGCAATATTGGCCGCATCGTTTAGCGGGGTGTAATCCCATGCTGTCTCTATCGTGCCCTTATAAAGGCGCACAGAACCTGTTTTTTCAAGATTTTCATGCGCTTTTTCCAACCTTTTATGCGGTTTTCCGTACAAAAGGCGGTAAACGGGCTTACCCGTGGTAGCAGCTTCGGACAACATGGAAAGACTATCCCCCGTTGCAAAGATATAGTCCGCATAGGCCAAAAGGCCAAAATAGGGGTTTTCGCCTGTCCCGTCCCAGAAATAATGCGTGCCGGAAAGGCCTTCAACGAAGCTGCGCAAGGCGGTTATATTCTCGTCCCCCGTGCGGCGCGAGGCTGTAATCATTAGCGAATGTGTTTGCGCAATAGACTTCAAATCGGCTTTCAGTTTCTCGATGTCATCTTGCGTGATTGTGTATTTTTTTGTGGAGCCGCCAATAAGCACAGCCGCACGCGGTGCATTAAGCTGGGCAAGCGCTGTCCATTTATCACACTCGCTTTCAAGAAGTGAAGCTCTGATGCGGTTTGGTGTTGCAACAGTATGAAGCACGTTCGCGCCGTGTAAATCATCATGCGCAGGGGCAACAACAAGGTCAAAGTTTTTCAGGTTCCAGCGCGGATTTTGCACAAAGATGATTTTTGTCGTTGGTGAATGCGCCTTGATATAGTTACAAGCGGCTATGGCTTTGCGTCCGCTTGCGATTACGATTTTAGGCCACTCGCCTTGAAAGGGCGGCATAAAGGTTTCGGCCATTTCAAAGCCGAGATAGGGGGAGAGCGTCTTCCATGGTTGGCGAAGGGCGATTCTTTTAACCTCGGTCGCGGCATGCAAAAACCCAGCAATTCCGAGGCATTGGTTCTCGGTTCCGGCTATACCTTCTGTAATTACCCATAATTTTATTGCGCCAGATGCCATATTTGTGAAATTCTCTTGCTTAAGCGTATAATCATGTTTATATCAGGTCAGGTTAAAAAGGAAATATAATAAAAATGACACGCATCAAGCTCGATAAAATCGATCTCAAAATCCTCAAGGAATTACAAGAAAACGGCCGCATAACGAATGTGGAGCTGGCCAAAAAAGCCGGCATTTCCGCGCCGCCTTGTTTGCGCCGCGTTCGCCAGCTGGAAGAGCTGGGCATTATCACGGGCTACCATGCCGATTTGAACGGCGCGATGTTAGGCTATGGCATTACAGTGTTTGCACACGTGAAGCTGAACAGCCAGAGCGATGCCGAGCTGAAGAAATTCATGGCCGAAGTATGCGGCTGGGCAGAAGTGCGCGAAGCATGGACGCTAACAGGCGAAGACGATGTGCTGCTGAAGATCGTTGCAAAAAGCTGGGAAGGCTACCACGCGCTGCTGGTACAAAAACTCACACCGCTTGCGAACGTCAAAACCGTGCGTTCTTCTTTGGCTGTGACCGCTGATAAATCCGTCCCCGGCGTTCCGGTGGATGTGGAGTAAGCCTTTTTAGCTATGACGTTTGAATTTCAAAGGAAACGTTTAGGATCGCTTTCTCAAGATGAGATTCTATTAGAGCTTGAGAAAGCCGCAAAACATTTTAACTACATAGAATTTTCATACAGGGATTTGAATAGGCTTCCAGAAGTTGCTGTTAGCGCTACGGCTGTAAAAAGATATTTTGGAAGCTGGAAAAAAGGTCTTTTAGCACTTAAGAGGCACCTACAATCCAAAGGCTTGGACTTAATTGTAAGGCCGCATTCTCCCAACAGAATTTATTCTGATATAGAGCTCTTTCAGGAAATGGAAATTATCTGGAGTAAAGTAGGGCAACGGCCATCAAGAACTGAATGGGAATCTTCTGATCCTAAAATTAGTTATCAATGCTATAAGCAGCGTTTTGGTGGTTGGATTAATGCTTGTCTTAAGTTTATCGAATATAAAATGGGAGGTGAAGTTACTTCTGATAGTTTAGAATTACCCGCCCCAATTGCTATAGAAAAAAGGGATATCAAAGAAAAATCCTTACCTATAGATATGCGAAATGTTTCTGCAGGTCTCAAAGTAAAAGTTTTAGAAAAAGATAATTTTAAATGTGTTTTTTGTGGTAAAAGCCCAACAACTGATATTGGAACGCGGCTTCATATTGATCACATAGTGCCTTTCTCTAAGGGAGGAAAAACTATTTTAGAGAATCTTCAAGTCTTGTGTGTGGAATGCAACCTAGGCAAGGGTGCGCAAGATATAAGAAAAACCTAATAAGATATGTTTACTTATAAGCGACGTTCACAATTTCGTAGCTTTTTTTGCCTTTGGGCGTTGTCACTTCAACCGTATCGTTGACGGCTTTACCAATCAGCGCGCGGGCAATAGGGGCGGTAATGGCAATCTTGCCGCTGTCGGCATCTGACTCATACTGGCCAACGATTTGATAAGTATGTTCTTCATCTGTATCACAATCAGCGACCACAACAGTTGCGCCGAACTTCACTGTGTCACCCGAAAGCGATTTGACATCAATAATTTGCGCTACTGAAATAACACCTTCAAGTTCCTGAATGCGGCCTTCGTTGAAGCTTTGCTTTTCTTTTGCGGCGTGATATTCGGCATTCTCCGACAAATCACCATGCGCACGCGCTTCCGAGATCGCCTCGATAATGGCGGGGCGCTCGACGCTTTTCAGATGTTTCAGTTCGGCTTCTAGTTTTTCAAAGCCTGCTTGTGTCATTGGTACGCGTTCCATGGCGGTACTCCTTAAAAAAACAGAACCCGCCGAAGCTTTGGCGGGTACTTGATTATAGGTAAACCCTACAAAAAAAGGGCAAAAAGGTCAACCGTTGGCGGCTTCGTCCGTATTCATGGGGGCGAAATAGCTTTGCAGCGGTGCAACAGAAAGCTCGCGGTTTTTCATGGCGCGCATGGCCTGAACCCCTGCACGGGCCGCTGTCATAAGCGTGTAGTAGGGGATTTTGCGCATCAGGGCGCTGCGGCGAATGCTTAAGGAATCAGCATGGGCCTGCGGGCCTTTGGTGGTGTTGATCATGAAATGCACATCACCATTAATAATGGCATCAACAATATGCGGCTGGCCTTGCATCACCTTATTAATGCGCAAAGCAGGAACGCCCGACTTGTTGAGGAACTCGCATGTGCCGCCTGTGGCAATAATGTTAAAGCCAAGCTCGAGCAGATCTTTTGCAACGGGGATCAAGGCTTCTTTGTCGCTATCTTTGACTGACAAGAACACAGTACCACCTGTTGGCAACATCATGCCTGCGCCGAGTTGTGATTTCGCGAAGGCTTGCGCCATATCAGGCGCGAGGCCCATGACTTCACCGGTTGATTTCATTTCAGGGCCGAGTATCGGGTCAACACCGGGGAAGCGGCTGAACGGAAACACAGGGGCTTTTACCGCGGTATGGTCAACCGCCATGGTGTTGAGCCAGCCGCGTGCCTTGAAGCTCGCGAGCGTTTCACCAGCCATAACGCGTGCAGCGAGTTTGGCAAGCGGTGTACCTGTGGCTTTGGCAACGAATGGCACCGTGCGGGAGGCACGCGGGTTCACTTCCAGCACGTTGATATCCCATTCGCCTGTGTCTTTATTACGCTTCAGCGCATATTGCACGTTCATAAGGCCTTTTACTTTAAGAGCCTTAGCCATTTGAATTGTTTGCTTCTCGATGCTCTGTACTGTTTTAAAGGGCAGCGAGTGCGGCGGCAGCACACAGGCACTGTCGCCCGAGTGAATGCCGGCTTCTTCGATATGCTCCATAATGCCCGCAACAAAAACTTCGTCGCCATCACACAGCGCATCGACATCAATTTCAATTGCATCTTTCAAGTAACGGTCAAGCAATATGGGGTTTTCGCCTGACATACGCATAGCCGTTGTAATAAAGCGCTCAAGCCCTTCGATATCGTGGACGATTTCCATGGCCGCACCACCCAACACATAAGACGGGCGAATAACCAGCGGGAAGCCAAGCTCTTTTGCTTTTTCAATCGCTTCTTCGGCATTTTTGGCAAGGGCGTTTGGTGGTTGTTTAAGGTTCAGCTTATGCAAGAGCTTCTGGAAACGCTCGCGGTCTTCTGCCAAGTCAATTGCATCAACTGACGTGCCAAGTACGGGGATATTGTTTTTCTCAAGTACGTGCGCCAAGCGCAGTGGTGTTTGCCCACCAAGCTGCACGATAACGCCCAGTAGCTCGCCATTTTTCTTTTCAGCGAGAATAAGCTCGATTACATCCTCATTTGTCAGCGGTTCGAAATAGAGGCGGTCAGAAGTATCAGGATCCGTTGAAACAGTCTCAGGGTTGCAATTTACCATGATGGTTTCAATGCCCATTTCACGCAGGGCAAAGGAGGCGTGCACGCAGCAATAATCAAACTCGATCCCTTGGCCAATACGGTTGGGCCCACCCCCCAGAATAACCACTTTCTTTTTATCGGATGGTTGTACTTCGCTTTCAGCGTTGAGGCCTTCGTAGGTGCTGTATAAATAAGCGGTTGAGGAGGGGATTTCAGCCGCGCATGAATCCACGCGTTTATAAACGGGGTTTACTTCAAGCTTGCGGCGTTTCTTCGTTACGTCGTCTTCTTTCTGGCCTGTGAGTTTGGCAAGGCGTGCATCTGAAAAGCCGAATTGTTTGAGCGCAAGAAATTCCTCAGCTGTTTTCGGCAGGCCTTCTGCGGCTACTTCAGCCTCGATATCAACGAGGCGTTTGATTTTCTCGAGGAACCAGCGGTCATATTTCGTGTACTGGTAAACATCTTCAACACTGAAGCCGTGGCGGAAGGCTTGCGCGACATAGAGAATACGCTGCGGTGTTGGCTTGGATAAAACAGCGCGTACTTGGTCAGGGTGCGGCGCGCCTTGTGAAGTGGAGGGCGAACCGATTGCAATCTCATCAAAACCTGTAAGGCCTTTTTCAAGAGAGCGCAAAGCTTTTTGCATCGACTCTTCGAAGTTACGGCCTATCGCCATCGCTTCACCGACTGATTTCATTGCTGTTGAAAGGTTGTTATCAGTGCCTTTGAATTTCTCGAATGCGAAGCGCGGAATTTTTGTGACCACGTAATCAATTGTCGGTTCGAATGAAGCGGGGGTGAGGCCGCCCGTAATGTCGTTCTTTAGTTCATCAAGCGTATAGCCAACGGCGAGCTTTGCGGCGACTTTTGCAATCGGGAAACCGGTGGCTTTTGATGCAAGCGCCGATGAACGGCTGACGCGCGGGTTCATCTCGATAATCACCATACGGCCTGTATCGGGGTGGATGCCGAATTGCACGTTCGAGCCGCCTGTTTCAACGCCGATGCCGCGCAAGATCATCAGCGATGCATCGCGCATGCGTTGATATTCTTTATCAGTCAGCGTCAGGGCGGGGGCAACAGTTATCGAGTCACCTGTATGCACGCCCATCGGGTCAATATTTTCAATCGAGCAGATAATAATGGCGTTGTCGGCCTTATCACGCACGACTTCCATTTCATATTCTTTCCAGCCGAGGAGGGATTCTTCCACCAGCACCTCACCAACGGGCGAGGCGTTAATGCCTTCCTTCAAAATCTTTTCAAACTCGTCACGGTTATAAGCAATGCCCCCGCCTGTACCGCCGAGTGTGAATGACGGGCGGATAATGGCGGGCAAGCCAACAAGCGCCAGTGCGCCAGCGGCTTGGTTCGGGTCTTTAATCACAATGCTTTTAGGGCTCTCAAGCCCGAGTGTATCCATGCAGTCGCGGAATTTCTGGCGGTCCTCTGCTTTTTCAATCGCTTCGGCATTCGCGCCAATCAATTCAATGCCGAGTTTTTGTAATGTGCCATTATGGTGAAGCGCCATCGCAGTATTGAGCGCTGTTTGACCGCCCATGGTTGGCAGCAAAGCATCGGGCCGCTCGCGTTCCAGAATTTTAGCAACAATATCGGGCGTAATTGGCTCTATATAAGTTGCGTCTGCAAACTCGGGGTCCGTCATGATGGTGGCTGGGTTCGAGTTCACCAGAATAATGCGGTAACCTTCTTCGCGTAGGGCTTTACAGGCTTGTGTGCCCGAATAATCAAATTCACACGCTTGCCCAATCACAATCGGCCCCGCGCCAATGATACAGATTGATTTAATGTCGGTACGCTTAGGCATGGTTGATGTCCTCTAATTCATATTCTGCTGTTTCCCACGGGTATATTGTAATACCGTGGCGTAAATCTGTGCGATCAGGTTCAAGAAATAACTCGTTTGTGTGTCTGCCAACGTAATAAGCCTGATAGCCAGTTAGAGTTTCTGGTGCATTAGACCCCAGTGATACTTTCGTAACACAGGCATAATGTAGTTCTGAATTCGGGAAGGTGGAGTGAAGTAGTTCATAAGCTTTACGTGCTGCCTTACCTGAACTTGTATTACATTCCACCACAAGAATCTTTAAAGGGTCCTGCGAGTTTATATCGGTAGGAATAGTGGGAGGAATTTTGACTGTGATATCTTGTTCAGGATATGCATATTTTAACTGTAAGGGTATGAAGGAAGTAATTTTTAATTTGTTTGCAATTATTGTAGCAGGAATAGACCCGCTACGCAGAATAGGGGCGATTGCGTCAAATTTTTTGTCTTTCACTTGTTCAATAAGATTTTTTACGATGGAATCAAATTCTTCCCAACTCATCTGGTTTGTGTGGGAAATATCGTAAATCTTTCTCATTTCCCGATCATCCCCACAAAACGCTCAAACAAATAATGGCTATCATGCGGACCCGGTGATGCTTCAGGGTGGTATTGCACCGAGAACACGGGCTTGCCCTTAAGCTTAAAGCCTTCGTTTGTGCCATCAAACAGGCTGACATGGGTTACTTCAGCATCTTTTGGCAGCGTATCGGGTAGAACATGAAAGCCATGGTTTTGCGAAGTAATTTCTACCTTACCGGTTTGTAAATCTTTTACAGGGTGGTTCGCGCCGCGGTGGCCGAGTTTCATTTTTGTTGTTTGCGCGCCAAGTGAGAGTGCAAGCAACTGGTGGCCTAAGCAAATGCCAAATACAGGTAAATTCTTTTTCAAGATTTCCTGAATAACAGGCACAGCATATTGGCCTGTGGCTGCAGGGTCGCCCGGGCCGTTGGAGAGAAAAATGCCATCAGGCTTGTGCGCCATAATGTCATTGGCAGAAGCTGAAGCAGGCACAACTGTTACTTTAACGCCTGTATTCGCGAGGCAACGCAGAATGTTACGCTTTGCGCCGTAGTCAATCGCAACAACATGCGCGCGCGGTTTTTCGTTTTTGCCGTAGCCGCTTTCAATCGTCCATGTTGTTTCATCCCAGCTGTAGGTTTGGGTGCATGAAACATCTTTGGCTAAATCCATGCCGTTCAGGCCCGGCCATGCGGCAGCTTTTTCTTTAAGCGAATTTATATCGAACGCACCGGTTGGGTTATGGGCGATGACACCGTTCGGTGCGCCGATATCGCGGATGCGTTTTGTGAGGGCACGTGTATCGATGCCTGCAATGCCCACGATATTATTCTGGATAAGCCAGTTCGGGAATGTTGTGCGGTTGCGCCAGTTGGAAGGCTCGGTTGGTAACTCACGTGTAATGAGCCCAAGCGCGTAGGGGTTTATAGTTTCAATGTCTTCTAAATTTGTACCGGTATTGCCGATATGCGGGAAGGTAAAAGTGATAATCTGCGAGGCATAGCTCGGATCTGTCAGAATTTCCTGATAACCCGTCAATGATGTGTTGAAACAAATTTCCCCTACTTTTTCGGTAATAGCGCCAAAACCTTTACCGTAAAAAATAGAACCATCGGCGAGAACGATGATGCCTGTTGCTTTTCCAGCGTTTTTTAATGAATATGAAGTCATTAAAATGAGAACAAACAACATTAGAGGCTCCCATGTCAAGCAAAAGAGAAGAATTAACCAGCGCCATGAAAGAAGCGTTGAAAAACAAGGACCAATTACGCCTTGATACGGTGCGCCTGATTATCGCCCAGCTTAAAATGAAAGATATCGAGGCCCGTGGTTTGGGCAAAGAAGCTGCGGACGAGGCCGCGATTCTTTCCATGATGCAGACCATGATCAAACAACGTCAGGAATCGGCTAAAATGTACCGTGACGGAAACCGCCCCGAACTGGCTGAAAAGGAAGAGGCCGAGATCAAGCAGATAGAAAGCTTCCTGCCGCAGCAAATGTCAGCCACTGAGACAGAGGCTGCTATTAAGAAGATTATCGCTGATACGGGTGCGTCTTCTGTAAAAGACATGGGTAAGGTTATGGCTGAAGTAAAAGCTAAATATGCCGGCCAGATGGATATGGCCCAAGCCAGCAGCGTTATTAAGGGGCTTCTGGCGGCTTGACTGTAAACCACTAGATGATATTGTCATTACATAGATGAGAGATATTATGATGAAGCTCAGCAAAGTGTGGAATGAAGATATTCCAGGTGGCATCTCTAATGAAGGTTTGGGGGGCATCAGCAACGGGGATGAAACCGATATTATTACGAAAGAAGAAAAAGAGCGTCTTGCTACGCCATTCGGCATTAAGTAAGCCACAGATTAAAGCAAATAAAAAAGCTCCCAATCGGGGGCTTTTTTATTTGCTTTGCGATGCAGGGGCTTTACGGTATTGATACACTATGTCCATCACCCCGCAGTTTTTAGAACAGCTGAAAGACCGGCTGCCGCTCTCCGATATTATCGGGAAGCGGGTGAAGCTGACCCGCGCGGGGCGTGAGTACAAGGCGTGTTGCCCGTTCCATAAGGAGAAGACGCCGTCTTTTTACATTAATAACGATAAAGGCTTTTACCATTGCTTCGGCTGTGGCGCACATGGCGATGTTGTGGGCTTTACGATGGCGCATGACAATATGTCGTTTATCGAGGCTGTTGAAGTGCTGGTGGCGCAAGCGGGTATGCAAATGCCGCAACAAAGCCACGAAGATATCGAGCGTGCAGAAAAACAGAAATCTCTTTATGCAGTTTTAGAAGCCGTTACGAAATTCTACGAGGCGCAGTTAAATGACCCGCGCAACAAGGAAGTGCTGGCCTATATCCGTGAGCGGGGCTTGCGTGATGAAACAATTTCAAATTTTCGCCTTGGCTACTCACCACAAAATGGTGAAGAGCTGCGCCAGTATTTGCTGAAGGAAAAATTCACCGATGCCGATATGATAGAGGCGGGGGTATTTAAACAATCACAGCATGGCGGCGCGCCTTACGCGTTCTTCCGTGATCGTTTGATGTTCCCAGTTGCCGACAAGCGCGGGCGTGTTGTGGCATTTGGTGGCCGTGTTTTGCCCGAGAATATCCGTCCGCCTTCTATGAGTGGTGATAAGCCGCCCAAATATATCAACAGCGCTGAAACGCCGCTCTTTCATAAAGGGCATATGGTTTATGCGGAAAGCCATGCACGGGCGGCATCGGCCCAAGGCCAGCCAATTGTCGTGGTTGAGGGCTATCTTGATGTGATTGCCTGTAACCAGGCAGGGATTAAGGGCGCGGTTGCGCCGCTGGGGACGGCCTTAACCGAAGACCAGATCCAGACACTCTGGCGGGCGATACAAGCCCCCGAGAAAAACGTGGTTTTATGTTTTGATGGTGACAATGCAGGCCGCCGTGCGGCCGAGCGGGCGGTGGAGCGTGCGCTTCCCATATTAAAGGCGTCCCATACAATTAGCTTTGTCTTCCTACCCGAGGGCGAGGACCCCGATACGTTCGTGCAACGGCAGGGGGTGGGGGCATTACAAGCGCTGATCGCCAAACCGCTGACGCTGCTTGATATGATCTGGAGCATGGCTGTGACGGGCAAAAATTTTGCAACGCCTGAAAGCCGCGCGGGGCTGGCCGAGCATCTGGATAATGTGATCAGTGTGATACCTGATCAGAATTTGCGTTATCACTTCCGTAAGATGTTGCAAGAGAAACAGTTTGCAAACTTCAGAAATAAAACAAAAAATTCGGCATCAAATTCAAATATAGAAACAGTACGTATTGGAAAAATTGGCGGTGATACCAATTTGCAAAAGCAGGAGCTGGCACTGCTCGGTACGCTCTATCACCGCCCCGATATTTGGGAAGGCCTGAGTGATATATGGTTTAACATAAATATGTCTCAGGATGAAACGCAGGCATTTTTCGAGCATATTTGTACGTTTGCAACGGAATATCTGGCGGAGATGGCCCGTGGCGATGCCGCTGAAGGCACGGAAACCCTTGACATTCCAGCAATAAAACGCCATTTAGATAACGGAAATTTTGGCGCGCTGATAGAAAAGTTCGGCTCGCCAAATTTTTATTTGCTGGCGCCTTTTGCAAAGGCGAGTGTGGATGCCGGAACGGCCTTGGCGAAGTGGCGGGAAATGTACTCCCATTACGAAAAGTCATTGCTCGGGGAAGACATCGCGGGGGCACGCAGGCAATGGGCTGCAACGCTGGATGATGCAGAAGCAGAAAGGCTTCTGGAACTACAGCGGATGCGAAAAAGCCACTTACACGAGGAAGGATAGGAAGGCCATTGGTGCGTTTGGGGAAGTTCCATAACAAACCATTGTTTTCCATTATAAAAATCGTTGTAATAGACGGACTCCGAATCGGGCGGGACATGCACGGTTCATGATGCGGGATTAATGACTATGGCTGGAAGACAGTTAGCGACGAAAATGGCAAAATCAAAAACAGCGACTAAGGCAAAAGAAAAACCAGCTTCAAAAAATTTGAAAGTTGTACCTGCCAAAAAAGCGGCAGCAAAAAAAGCCCCAGAACCAAAAGCAAAAAAGAAAACAGCTGAGCCTAAAGCGCCTGCTGGCAAGAAAGTTGCAACAAAGCCTGCCAAGCCAGAGAAGGTAAAAGCAGCACCGGCAAAGGCCGAGAAAGCCAAAGCCGGAAAAGCTAAAGAGAGTGTAGAAACCAAAGTGCAACCAGCCGTAAAAGAAAAGCCTGGCAAGGCGGCAAAAGCTGCCAAGCCGGTAAAAATTCCCCGTGGTGCGCGCGCAGCCGCCGGTCGCAAAGAAGGCGATGCCGAAGATAATGAGCGTAAAGAACTCACCCCCGGTGGTGCAAAGGGTACGCTGGCCGGCATTGTGAAGAAGTTGATCTCGAAAGGGAAAGACCGCGGTTATATTACATACGATGAATTGAATAACGCGCTTCCGTCTGCCGAGTATTCCTCGGAAGAAATTGAAGATGCGATGTCAACGCTTTCGGATGCGGGCATCCAGATGGTCGAAAGCGATGAGAGTGACGATGATGAAAAATCAGGCGGCGATTATGAATCCGGCGGTAATATTTCAGATGATGATACTGGCCGTACCGATGACCCTGTGCGTATGTACTTGCGCGAGATGGGGGCTGTGGAGCTTCTCTCTCGTGAGGGCGAGATTGCAATTGCAAAGCGTATTGAGGCTGGCCGTGAAATGATGATTGGCGGGATTTGCGAAAGCCCGCTTGCAATTGAATCGATTATTGCCTGGTACACAGCGTTGCAGAAGGGAGATATTCTGCTGCGCGAGGTGATTGACCTTGATGCGACAATGAATGAAGACGGTAGTGATTTCAGTTCGTCTTCCATGAATTTCTCGGAGCCTGAAGAGAAGGAAACTTCAGAAGAAAATCCCGAGGGTGGCGAAGCTGCTGGGGATGATGATGAAGCGAATATGTCGCTTGCGGCTGTTGAAGCGCAATTGGCACCGCAGGTATTTGAAAGTTTCGGTAAAATCCAGAGCACCTATAAGAAAATGCGTAAACTGCAAACGGAACGCATGGAGCTTGTGCAGGCGGGTAAAACAACTACGCCGCAAATGGAGAAGAAATATGACGGTCTGAAAACCGATATGGTTGCCCTGATGACAGAAGTGCGCTTGCACGTGGCGCGTATCGAACAGTTGATCGAACGCCTCTACAAGATGAACCGTGACCTTGTATCGCTTGAGGGCCGTATTATGCGCCTTGCCGTTGATTGCGGTGTAGGCCGGGAGGATTTCTTGCGTCAATATTACGGCAACGAGCTGGACCCGAAATGGCTTGGCAAGGTTGCGAAGTACCAAACAAAAGGCTGGGCCAAGTTTGTCGAGAAGAACAAAGATGCCGTTGAGAAAATCCGCGAGCAGATTGGCGCAATTGCCGATGAAGCAATGCTGCCGATTGGTGAATTCCGCCGTATTGTTACAACAGTGCAAAAAGGCGAGCGTGAATCATCACGTGCGAAGAAAGAGATGATCGAGGCGAACTTGCGTCTTGTGATCTCGATTGCCAAAAAATACACAAACCGTGGTTTGCAGTTCCTTGATCTTATTCAGGAAGGAAACATTGGTTTGATGAAAGCGGTTGATAAGTTCGAATATCGCCGCGGTTATAAATTCTCGACCTATGCGACATGGTGGATCAGACAGGCGATTACACGTTCGATTGCCGACCAAGCCCGTACAATCCGTATTCCTGTGCACATGATTGAAACGATCAACAAGCTGGTGCGCACAAGCCGCCAGATGATGCACGAGATTGGCCGTGAACCAACACCGGAAGAACTGGCCGTGCGTTTGCACATGCCGGTTGATAAGGTGCGTAAAGTACTGAAAATTGCCAAAGAGCCTGTATCGCTGGAAACGCCGATTGGTGACGAAGAAGACTCATCGCTGGGCGATTTCATTGAAGACAAAAACGCGCTCCTTCCGATTGACTCAGCTATTCACGCGAACCTTCGCGAAACAACCACCCGCGTGCTTGCAACACTCACCCCACGTGAAGAGCGTGTACTGCGTATGCGTTTTGGTATTGGGATGAATACCGACCACACGCTGGAAGAGGTGGGGCAACAGTTTAACGTGACCCGTGAGCGTATTCGTCAGATCGAAGCAAAAGCGCTCCGTAAGCTCAAGCACCCGTCACGCTCACGTAAACTGCGCAGCTTCCTGGATGTTTAATTGTGCATTTCTTGCTTTAAGAGATGTAAAAACAAGCAAACAATAATATTCTTAGACACGTCATTGCATAAATAAGAAAAACCTCGGGGAGGGGCAACGTGCATAAGTCAGTCGCGTGCAGTTTTTATACTGCGCAAGGGCAGCGCTTGGTGGGAGAGTGGCGGAACAGCGTTTCGGCCGACCGCCCGCTGGAATATCAAGCTATGGAGATTCTTGCCATTTTACCCAACCGCTTCTGGGGTGTTTGTGGCCCCTATGCACAGGCTATTCATTGGAGATCAAAGGGTTAGCTTGGGGGCTATCAGAAGCTTTGTGGCAGCCAATAAACAGCAGCATAACGTGGAAAATCTGGCCAGCGTTGTAAATTGCCAGTTGGGGGTTTGGCTTGGCTGAAATTTATGGAAAGTTAACAGGTTTCGTGGCATATTAATTCTGCATGGAAGACATCATTATAGCCCTTTATTCGATCATCCCGTTTGTGATTATGATGAGCTATCTTCCGCAAATCATCTCTCTTTTTAAAGCGACAACCGAAGAAGTGCGCGGCATATCGCTTTCCTCATGGTTTATATGGGTTTCTACGGGATTTATTACATTATTGTATGCCACTTTTATCATGCATGACGCACGGTTCATTTTCGTGAGTGCTGTTGGCTTTGGTTGTTGCGCTATTATCACTATGCTCATCCTCATAAAGCGCCGCCGTTGCAAAATACCTGTTGTTCTGGCTGAAACCACAGAACATATTGCTCAATAATATTGTTTTTTCAGCTAATTTTCTTATGATGCTTGTCTGGTAAGGGCCTGTAGCTCAGTTGGTTAGAGCAGACCGCTCATAACGGTCGGGTCGGGGGTTCGAATCCCTCCGGGCCCACCATTTATTTCGAAATTTTTGTAATTCGAACCCCCTAGGGTTTAAAAACGCGACGAAGTCGCGCGGGTTCGAATCCCTCCGGGCCCACCATCTTTATCCAAAAAAATGATCTTACCGCGCGGGACGAGTCTATCCCTGTTGCGCAAAGCGCAACGTCCTTCCGGTCCACTATTTATTAAAAACTCTAAACAATAAGGTTATCGCCTGTAAGCATTTCGTGAATATTCAGGCCTGTAACGCCATTCAAAATGGCAACGTTGGTGAATGAGGCGCCACCTGTCAAGCCGTTAGCATCAATAGCAACGGTCGTATTGCCACCACTCACATTTAATTGAACAAAGTTAGCAATATCATGAGTTAATGGATCATACCCTGATAATAGGGAGCTTAAATCCAATTTATCGCGGCCCAGTTTATTGAAGTTGTATATCGTATCGACGCTTGCAGTATCGTTAATAACGAATACATCTATACCATCAGAACCATACAGACTATCGCTACCGGTACCACCATCGAGTATGTTTTTATTAAGAGATGCAAATACTTGTGAGCCCTCCCACTCGATAACATAGCGTGGAATAGTGACGTAACCTGTAGAGCCGTTACCTTGTACGACAAGATCAGCGAATTGTGTTCCGTTCAGCAGGTACAAGTAATCTTGTGTTCCATCAGCATCATTCGGTTGCCCGGCAGACCAGTTATTATACCAGCCGTTAACGGCGCCACCTGAGGCATTAGCAAACTGGGCACCATTTTCGTAAGTGCCAGCAACCCAGCGCCATTGCCCCTCGGTGCCAGCATCACTACCGCCTAGCCATGCATTCTGGCCGCCGGTATATGCTGTAATGAAAGATAGTTCTGAAGCGGATGTTATTGTTGCCAAGTGGCCTGCAACTCCATTAAGTGTCGCAGCGCCAGCCGCCGTTTGCGCTGCTGTCCAGGTCAATGTTCCTGTGACGACCTGATAAAAGTTACCTGTTGCTGTGTTATAGTGCACGTTGGCATTAATAAGACTATTAATAAGTGCGGTTGTTGTATCAACAGAGCCAGAGTAAATATTGTCCGTTCCAGAGCCACCATACAAAGTATCATTTCCTGATGATCCGTATATTGTATCGTTGCCGTTACCACCATAAATAACATTCGTGCTGTTTACATCGCCATCAGTGGTGCTGTAGCCAGCCACCTGTGTGCCAACGGCGGTCCCTGTCATGGTTATATCGTCAAACCGCATAATCGCATCTTCGCCAGCCGAGTTTGAACCAAGATGTATACCGCCTAAGCGCACAACATAGTCTGTAGCGGCAGCAATATCAGGCAGGTTAATTGTAACTGTTATCCAGCCCGTATCATCATCACCGCCGCCGTTGCCGTTAGCGCCAGTAATTTGGCTTATATAACTGTTTCCGCCTCCTGCATCATAAGTGGTCCCGTCAAATTCGAACCAAACGCGTGAGTTTTCACCATTATCATTTATGGCATCTTGTATATGCCTATACGAGAATGTAATTTGTACGTTGGTCAGAGCCTGTGCGTTATTAACGGTTGTACTCCAGTTTCCTGAAGCGTTTGTGAAGGCGCCGCCGGTATTCAGAATTTCAACTTCTAACGAACCGTTCGCTAAACGGCCATCCGCTGTTTCTCTTGATCCGGTCACTGTTACGTTTGCAGGGTCGCTGCCGCCAAAGCCACCATCAGCATAAGTAAATACACCTGTATTGGCACCAAATGCCTCGTTAATAAGAGTTATAGGGGTAGAGCTAAGTGTAGCGCCAATTGCGTTTGATCGGGAGGTGTTGTTAAAGGCATAGATTGTGTCGTTGCCATCACCGCCGGTAAGGGTGTCGCTGCCTGCGCCGCCAGTGATAGTATCTCCTGAGGCGCCACCATCTATGGTGTCGGCACCTGAGCCGCCGGTGATCACATCAACCTGTGCACTGCCTGTCACATTAAACCCTTCTGTTTGGCCAGAAAGAGTAATTGTAACACCGGCTGCTGCTGTAGAAGCGGATATAAACTCAACGCCTTGTATAGAGGCATCTGTTGCGCCAAGTGTATTCAAATCAGCAGATGTCGAGGTAATATTAATTGTATCAGAAGCACCTGCGCCAAGGTTGATTGTGCCTGTACC
>WGMJ01000006.1 GCA_016125135.1 Alphaproteobacteria bacterium
CATCACTCACGCGGCATGGCTGGATCAGGCTTGCGCCCATTGTCCAATATTCCTAACTGCTGCCTCCCGTAGGAGTCTGGACCGTGTCTCAGTTCCAGTGTGGGGGATCATCCTCTGAGACCCCCTACTGATCGTCGCCTTGGTGAGCTTTTACCTCACCAACTAGCTAATCAGACGCGGGCTGATCCTTGGGCGATAAATCTTTGGACCGGAGTCATTATGCGGTATTAGCGTAAGTTTCCCTACGTTATTCCGCACCCAAGGGCACATTCCCACGCGTTACGCACCCGTGCGCCACTCTCTATTGCTAGAGCGTTCGACTTGCATGTTTTAGGCCTGCCGCCAGCGTTCGTTCTGAGCCAGGATCAAACTCTTAAGTTTAATCCCATTTAGTATCAAAGTACTAAAAGTCATATTAACGTTGACCTGCTATTTGCGTATAAATATCACACATCATAGATGTGTGAATGCGTCATAGAAATATGATGCTTATAACAAACAACAGATCGTTTAAAGGGCATCCAATGCCTTTTTAATCTGCTGCCTGCGCATCTTTTCTTTTCAAAACCACGATGTCCAAGAACAAAATTCCGGCACAAAAGAACGCCTTGCAGCGAAGCATTTCTGCCAAAAGGTATTTCCATTTTCAGGAAGGTGAGCGAGCTAATACAAATTAGTTCCGCTCTTGTCAACTGCTATGTGAATCTTTTTTCAAAAACCCTCATAACAAAGCCCCCTCGCGGGGGAACGTGCTTTATAGGGCACAGCCGCTCATAATGTCAAACTTTATTTTAAAAAAACGTTAAAAACATGGCATGGGAGGCTTGCATTTTGCGCATGACCGCTATAGCCCACACCTCACGACCATTTTTTATATAATTAAATCAATAAGTTAAGCCAAATCACTTGATGTATTGGCCACCCGAAGACGCGCGGGAAGGCGAAGAAGGCAGACTTTGCTGTTCTACTTTTTCAGGCACTGCTGGCGCTTCTGGGGCCGGCATAGAATTTTGCGCCTGTTTTTTCGGCTTGATCGGGCGCACCAGATCACGCACTTCGGAATTCATCGGCAGGATATAATCGTAAGTGCCAAGAATTTCGTTTTTCTCGAGATCAATCACGCGCAAGCTGATATCAACCTTCTCGTAATTATCATTGTAATGGCCTGTCAAAAGATAGCGTGCGGATTGCCCCGGCCCTTCCATCATACGAATGCCAAGCTGTACAAAACGTGATGCAATCTGGTGAACAACAACAGTTTGTATTGCTGCTGGCGCTTCAATCGGCTTCATGGGCTGCAGCGGCGCAACGCCCATGGTGCCACGCCAGTGCAAACGCCCCTTGACTTGCTGGCCGAGAATATCTGCAGCAGCGTAATTCATTGCTGTGAGGTTTATTTCTTCTTCGCCGGAGAGTGAATCCCATGTGTTTTGTACAAAATCACCACTGCATGATGTGAGCAAAAGTAGTGATGAAAAAAGTGCGATAAACTGCTTATTCATACTGCTTTACCAGCGCATAAACGCCCATACGCTCTGCGAGTAAACGACCCGCTGAATCAGTGAGCGAAAGCCTGACAATGTATGGCGCATAAGGCTTTTTGATATGGTCGGCTTTCATCAATGTGCCCTTTGAAACCTCTTGTAAAGCGGCTGGTGTGGCCTCACGGATCTCGTAATTGAGCGTCAGTGATTTTGTTTTATCCGTGCCAATATAATAGCCGGCATCAACAAGTTTTTCGCCCATGAATAATTCAAACTCGTTGTTCAACCCCGTTCTCTCATGCGCACGGCTTAAGGGCTGCAGGAATAAGGTTTGCTCGAGCGCAAGGCCACGTGATTGAAGCCAAGCAAGTGCATCTGCGGACATGACATCCCACTGCTCCTGCACAGCAGCGCTACGCTCTTCACGGTATTTTGATTGATCGTCCCACGGCGAAGTATGCACGCGGTTTTCCTCACGTAATTCCTGATGCGGCATATAACCACGCGGCATCCAGTTATAGCCATTGCCGAAGTAGTTATTACACGCGGCAAGAAGGGCCAGCACAGGAACAAAAGTCAGGATAAAAAGGGCACGATTCATATGGCTATTAGGGTATCAAAAAAGCCCGCGCCCGCAAACCGCCTAATTTTAATGGTTTTACCGGAATCGGGGGAACTTTTATGTTGCTATTTTTGCCGGACGCAGCTCATTCCCGTCCTGTTGCGCAAGCTCGCGCCCTTCGCGGCGGATAAATCTGGCCAGATTGGCCAGATCAATGAAATGGTCGGCCTGACGCCGGAGCTCATCTGACATCATGGGCGGATTTGACTGGATGGTCCCGACAGCCGTGACGCGCACGCCTTTTCTTTGAAGGGCTGCGACAAGTTTCGAGAAATCGCCATCGCCCGAGAAAATGACGGCATGGTCGATCTGGTCAGCCAGTTCAAGCGCATCAACCGTTAGGTCCACATCGAAATGTGCTTTAGTTTTGCGTCGTGTGGCACCCTCACCGACTTCGCGCACAGCCTTCGTAACCATTGTAAAACCGTTATAATCAAGCCAGTCAACGAGCGGGCGAAGCGGTGAATATTCGGCATCTTCCAGCAGCGCGGTGTAGTAAAAAGCGCGGACAAGGTGGCTTCGCTCGGCAACCCAGCGCAGCAATAATCTATAATCTATGTCAAACTCTAATGCTTTGGCCGCGCCGTATAAATTCGCCCCATCAATGAAAAGGGCTACTTTTTCATCGGGGTAAAACGGGTAGCTTGTTTTAGCCGTGGTGGGCTCTGTTTTCATGTGATATTCCTTTACGCAGTGTACGCAGGCCTTAAAAATGGCCCCTTTATGCGTATTATTCATATATTTTTTAGCTTGATGTTTTCAAGCATTATTCCTATAAATGGCCCTTAAATATTTTCCCTGCTGAAGGGAACCAAAGAAGGATGGAGCTATGGCCCGCGTAACCGTTGAAGATTGTGTCACTATTGTCCCGAACCGTTTCGAGCTTGTTATGGTTGCAGCGCAGCGCGCTCGCCGTATCGGCACCGGTGCATCGCTGACAATTGAACGCGACAATGACAAGAACCCTGTTGTTTCCCTGCGCGAGATTGCAGAAGAAACTGTTGTTGTTGATGATTTGAAAGAAGATCTGGTGAAAAGCCACCAGCGCCTGCTGCACATTGCCGAAGATGATAACGAGAAAATCGACAATATGGACGGTGAAGAAGAATGGTCAGCTCTTGTATCGCAATCATCGCCAAAAGGCTTTGAAGATATCGATATGAGCGGTGATGACGATAGTGACGACGAGGCCGGCATGGAAGATCTGGCTGGTATCGGCGGCGACACCGACGAAGAATAAGAACTTTTTAATCTAAAAAAGACAAAATTAAGCCTCCCGCCATATATCAAGAGCGGGAGGTTTTTTGTATAATAGTTTTGAAATGGTCACCGCCGCCGCCCTTGCCGATAAAATTAAAGCGTACAACCCCGCCGTTGATGCCGAGAGTATCCAGCGTGCAGAGGATTTCGCCAAAAAAATGCATGAGGGGCAAACACGTTCATCGGGCGAACCTTACTACACACACCCGATGGAGGTGGCGTCCATCCTTGCAGACTTGAAGCTGGACCAAGGCAGTATTGTTACAGCGATTTTACATGACACACTGGAAGATACTGCTGCCACCAATGACGATCTTGAAAAGAATTTCGGCAAGGAAGTTGCCATCCTTGTGAACGGCGTCAGCAAGCTCACCAAGATTGAAAGCCAGACAGTTGAAGGCAAGCAGGCCGAGAATTTCCGCAAGCTTGTGCTTGCCATGTCGGAAGACATCCGTGTGCTTCTCGTAAAACTTGCAGACCGTTTGCACAATATGCGCACACTTGAGCACGTCAAGCCCGAGAAGCGCCGCCGTATTGCACGTGAAACACTCGAGATTTACGCGCCCCTTGCCGAGCGTATCGGTGTGCACCGTATCAAGGAAGAGCTGGAAGATCTTGCTTTCAGTAGTCTGAACCCTGAAGCGCGGGAAAGTATAACAAACAGGCTTGATTTCTTGCGTTCCGAAGGCTCGAACCTCGTGAGCGAGATTATTGGTCAACTCACAAAAGTTTCAAAAGAAGCCGGCATCGAAGCTGAGATTACCGGCCGTGAAAAGACCCGCTATTCCATCTGGAAGAAGATGCAGCGGAAAAATATTTCGTTTGAACAGCTTTCCGACATTATGGCGTTCCGGATTGTCGTGAAAGACATTGCTGAATGCTACCACATGCTGGGCATCATCCACTCGAAATACCCGACTGTGCCAGGGCGTTTTAAAGATTTTATTTCCACCCCGAAACCCAACGGCTATCGCTCCATCCACACAACCGTTATCGGGCCTGATAATAACCGCATTGAAATTCAAATCCGTACTAGCGATATGCATGAGGAAGCAGACCTTGGTGTGGCTGCACACTGGGCCTACAAGCAGGACTCGCTTGCTGCCACATTGAAGGATGCCAAGAAATACCGCTGGCTGCGCGAACTACTTGATATTATCGAGCAGGACCAGAAACCAGAAGATTTCCTAGAAAACACAAAGCTGGAGCTATTTCAGGATCAGGTTTACGTGTTCACGCCCAAAGGTGATCTTATTGAACTGCCAAGCGGTTCGACCCCTGTTGATTTCGCCTATGCGATCCACTCGAATGTAGGCGATAAAACAGTCGCCTCGAAAATAAACGGTCGTATTGCACCACTGAATACCAAATTGCAAAATGGTGATCAGGTAGAAGTTACAACCACCAAAAACGGCACGCCCTCACCAACGTGGGAGCGTTTTGTTGTTACAGGAAAAGCAAAATCGCATATACGCCGCTATGTCCGCGCGCAGCAGCGCATCGAGTATATCAGCCTTGGTAAGGCGCTGCTGCAAAAGACCTTCCGTACGGAAGGATACGAATTTACCGAGAAAGCTGTTGCAGGTGTTGTACAACAACTTGAAATGGAAGAGCTGGATGATGTTTATGCTGGCATTGGTTCCGGCAACCTGACAGCACGCGCGGTTTTCCTGACAATCTTCCCCGGCCATATTGAAACTGAATATAAAAAAGATGTTCTCTCCGAAGCCGAGCTTGGCAATATGGGGCCAGCAAAAAGGGCCTCGGGCAAAGAGCCGCCAATGCCGATTGTGGGGCTGGTGCCCGGCATGGCCGTGCATTATGCGCGTTGTTGCCACCCGCTGCCGGGGGATCGTATTGTCGGCATTGTAACAACAGGCAAGGGCATTACTATTCATACAAATGATTGTGAGACGCTAGAGCAATTTGCTGATACGCCTGAACGCTGGATTGATGTGTCATGGGGTGAAGGAAAAGATACGCCTGAGTCCCATGTTGGCCGTTTACTTGTGACCATTAACAATAAACCAGGCGCACTGGGCACACTCTCGACCGTCATTGCAAAAAGTGCTGGCAATATCACGAATTTGAAAATCACAAACCGGACAATTGATTTCTGGGATATGCTGATTGATGTTTACGTGACCGATATCAAGCACTTGAATAATGTTATCGCTGCCTTGCGGGCAACGAACGCAGTTGTATCGGTTGAGCGGGCGCGGGGCCGCTAATGCCTATTCAAGGTATCGGCACGGATATGGTAGAGGTCGCACGCATCGAGAAGTTGCTGCAAAACAAGGCCAAAAGATTCCTCGAGAAAGTTTTTACATCTGCCGAGATAAAAGAAGGCGCTTCGGCGAACCACTATGCGAAGCGTTTTGCTGCGAAAGAGGCATGCCTGAAGGCCTTAGGCACCGGCATGCGCGAAGGCTTGCGCTGGCATGACATGGAAATAACCAATGATGCACTGGGGTGCCCACACTTAAGCCTTTCAGGCGAGGCGTTGCGCTTGACGGGCACAGAAACGCCACGCATTCACGTAAGCCTGAGCGATGAAACACATTATGCGCTGGCTTTTGTAATTATTGAGGGCTAAAGTCCCTCCATGAGTAATAACGAAGCCACCATGGATAATACCGAAAACAAGGATATCAAGCAGGAAAAGCCGAAGGAGAAAGAGAGCTTCGGCGAGCTGGCTAAAACCGCGCTTATTGCAATTGTTCTCGCCCTCCTTATCCGTTCACTTGCTTTCGAACCCTTCAATATCCCATCCGGCTCGATGGTGCCTACATTACTTGTCGGCGATTATCTGTTTATTTCAAAATATTCATACGGCTATAGCCGTTATTCATTTCCATTCGGGCTTGGCGGGTTTTCAGGGCGCATATTCGAAAAATCGCCGGAGCGTGGCGATGTAATTGTGTTCAAACTGCCAACCAACCGCTCTGTTGATTACATCAAAAGGCTTGTCGGTATGCCGGGTGATACAATTCAGGTTATCAATGGCCGGCTTTATATTAATGATACGCTTGTAGAGCGTGAAAGTGTTGGCTACAAGCGCTACAGCTCGGACGGACGTTCAGCTGTGCTGGTAAAAGAATATATTGAAACACTGCCAGGTGGCCGCAAACATTCTATATATGAAGAAACCGACAACGGGCCGTTTGATAACACAGAGAAGTTTTCTGTACCCGAAGGTCACTACTTCATGATGGGTGATAACCGTGATAATTCGCGCGACAGCCGCGCGACAGATTTTGTTGGCTTTGTTCCAGCCGACTTATTACTGGGCCGTGCCGAGCGTATTTTCTTCTCGGTTGATGGTTCGGCACAATTTTTCGAATTTTGGAAGTGGCCCTTTGTGATCCGCTATGACAGGCTTTTTGACGCGATCCGATGAGCACCTCTGAAAATTTCTGCAAAAAACTAGGCATCTCTTTCAAGAGCCAATCACTGCTGGAGCAAGCGCTTACACACTCCTCACTTAAACAAGATGAGAATAACGAACGACTTGAATTTCTAGGGGACCGTGTTCTCTCGCTAGTACTTGCGCACGCACTTTTTACCCTGTTCAGGGATGAAAGCGAGGGGGAACTGGCAAAACGTCATGCGTCCCTTGTCCGTGGTGAGCTTTTAGCTGATATCGGCCGTGAAATCGGGCTGCCGGAAATTATAAAAATCGGGGGCGAAGCCTCCAACATCAATACCAATATCATTGCCGATGCTTTTGAGGCGCTTGTTGGCGCGCTTTATCTTGATAGTGGTTATCCGCCTTGCGAGAAACTGATTTTACAGCTTTGGGCAGAAAGACTGGCCGAGCACAACCCAATCCCTGAAGATCCGAAAACCAGCTTGCAGGAATGGGCGCAAAAACTAGGCAAGGGCTTGCCGCTTTACGAGATCACAAAACGCGAAGGCCCTGACCACGCCCCTGTTTTTACCATATCGGTTTCAGTTAAAGGCCTGCCTTCAATGCAGGGCATAGGCGCTTCGCGCAGGCTTGCTGAAAAAGAAGCCGCTAAGAATCTTTTGGCGCATATTCAGAAAAGCTGATGACAGATAAAAACCCACGCTATGGTCATGTTGCCGTGTTCGGCTTACCAAATGCTGGCAAGTCAACACTTGTAAACACGCTGGTGGGTGAAAAAGTCAGTATCGTTACACCAAAGGTGCAGACAACGCGAAACCGCATTACAGCCATTCTTACAGAAGGTAGAGCACAAATTGTCCTGATCGATACGCCGGGCATTTTTGAGGGGCGCAACCAGTTTGAT
The DNA here is from genome assembly GCA_016125135.1 of Alphaproteobacteria bacterium. Lineage (GTDB taxonomy): Bacteria > Pseudomonadota > Alphaproteobacteria > Micavibrionales > Micavibrionaceae > RI-185. Next base: position 7,641 of record WGMJ01000006.1, read on the forward strand.
GCGCAAATGAGTGAAGCCGCGTGGCAATCGGTTGAGGATTGCGACTATGCACTGCTTATTGTTGACGCCGCGGGGCAAGACCCGCTTGAGCGGCACGAGAAACTCCTAAAACGCCTGCCCCGCAATAAAAGCACCCGCATTGCACTTGTCCTGAATAAAATCGACAAGCTGGAAAAAGAGCGGGTCTTATCGCTTATTTCAGCGTTTACAGCACTTTATCCATTTGCCGATGTTTTTCCGCTTTCAGCCCGCAAGGCCGGTGATGTGCATGATTTGAAAAAAACGATCGCAATGCAAATTCCGGAAGGGCCGTGGGCTTATGATGAAGACCAGATCAGCACGCTCCCGCAGCGTTTTCTGGCAGCAGAGATAACGCGTGAAAAAATATTTCTGCAAACTTTTGCCGAAATCCCCTACGCAATCGCCGTTGAAACAGAGCTATGGGAAGAACGTGATGATAACTCGCTTTTCCTACAGCAAGTCATTTATGTGGATAAAGAAAAATTAAAGTCAATTTTGCTCGGCGCACGTGGGCAGAAAATAAAAACGATTGGCCAATCATCACGCATCGAGATGGCAAAAATATATGGCCGTCCCGTTCACCTCAAATTATTTGTGAAGGTGAACCCAAAGTGGCGTGATGACCCACAGTTTTTTCCCAACCGTTACGCATGATTTTTTCAAGCAAAGAATCAACAGTTTTATTTTGTGTGGATAAAAGCGCCCCCTGATTCGCGGGACTCTTTCGCCCCCGATTCGCACGTGTTACAGATGGGTCATTCAAGACATTTTGTGGGAGATAACATGAGTTGGACCGATGAACGTATTGCCCTTTTGAAAAAGCTTTGGGGCGAAGGCAAAACGGCCGCAGAAATTGCCAAAACACTGGGCGATGTTACCCGCAACGCTGTTATTGGTAAGGCACACCGCCTGAAACTGGCGAGCCGTATTTCACCGATACAGCAGAATAAAAAGCCACGGGCTGAAAAAGTTGCAAAACTTGGCGCTAAAAAGCCCCGTGAACCGCGTCCGGTTTCTGCTCCGCGCATTAATATTGATGATATCAAAATCCTGAACGGCACCGGCGTAACATTGCTTGAGCTAACAGAAAGCATGTGCCGTTGGCCCGTAGGTGACCCGAAGAGCAAAGATTTCCGTTATTGCGGCTGTTCTTCTGTACCGGGCTTGCCATACTGCCCTGACCATGCACGCGCTGCATTCCAGCCGCAAGGCAAAGGCCGCTCGGTCTTTGTTAAAGAAGACAGTGGTGAAGTTGCAGATATTCTAAAAGACGATGTTCTTATGAAAGTAGCGAATTCCTGATATTGATCAGGCAGGCGCGCCCCCTTCAACAATAGAAACCGATACAGCTTCGCGGCCTTTGGGCGCGAGACGGTAAGCGACTTCAACAAACTGGCCAGGAATAAGGGCCGCAAGCCCTGATTTTTCTACGCAGCTTTTATGAACAAAGATATCTTTCTCGCCGTCTTGCGGGAAAATAAAGCCAAATCCTTTTTCGGAGCAATAGCCCTTCACAGAACCCTTTGTCCGGAAAAGCTCTGCAGCTTCTTCTTCTGTTACTTCGGCGGGAACTGTTTCCTTGGAAACTTCATATATCTCTTTTACGGTTGCACCCTTGTCGCCGTAATCAATGCGACAAATAACAAGTGTACCTTCGGAAAGAAAAAAATGGCCGTTCTTCTGCAATGTTGTTATATGCAGAAAGGCATCTTCTTTATTATTACCTTCAATTGGAACGACGAAACCAAACCCTTTCTGGGCGTTAAACCATTTTACACGCGCTTTAACGGGGTTCTCTTTGGCTACGTCATCAACAGCAGCCGTGCACATAAAATCTCCAGCTATCTCCCAAAAATAATTTAATTACAAAATATAGTGCTACGCAGAAAAATATTGCTCGATTTTTAGCCCAGCCTTATCTTTTTCGCAAGCTTTATTTCTTAATCGCAACCGTTCCTATTTTTCATATTTTGCGGCGCACAAACTGCTGGTTTTGATAAATCATGAAATTTTGATACGCTGGAAATCTAGATTACTTCATGATTTCAAACTCTTCCTCTAGCTCCCGCCCTTGGCTCAATCTCTACCCGCCCGAATTTAAATGGAGCGCGGCAGAGTGGCGCAGGCCTGTTTACTCGCTGCTGGACGAGATTGTAAAGAAATATGGCTCTTCATCTGCCATGGACTTTATGGGTAATACGACAAGCTGGCGCGAAATCCACAAACTAAGCTGTCAGTTGGCGCGCGGGTTGCAGGATCTAGGCATGGGGCGCGGAACACGCATTGGCATCTGCTTGCCAAACACGCCTTATTTTCTGGCGGCCTATTACGGCATTTTGCGCACCGGTGCCACGGCTGTACATATCAACCCGCTTTACCCCGAACGCGAGCTTGCACATATTATTGAGGATAGCGGTATCGATGTGCTGATTACACTCGACCTGAAATTCATCCATGACAAAATGCTGGTAATGCTGCAACAAACGCGGCTGAACCAGATTATCGTCTGCCCGATGGCGGATGCATTGCCGCTCAAAAAGAAGATCCTCTTCAGTCTTTTTAAAAGCAGCGAGCTGGCGCGTATTCCCAATGATGACAAGCACCTGCCGTGGGAGCGTATGATTGATAATAACGGACACTATGAATATGTTGATGTTGCACCTGATGATATTGCCTTGCTGCAATATACAGGCGGCACAACAGGCGCGCCCAAAGGCGCTATGCTGACCCACGCCAATATTGTAGCCAACACAGAACAAGCTGCACTCTGGTTTTATAATGTCCACCCCGGGCAGGATAAAATGCTGGGCGTCATTCCATTTTTCCATGTGTTTGCCATGACGGCTGTTATGAATCTGGCGGTACGGTTTGGCCTTGAAATTATTGCCCTGCCACGTTTCGACCTCGAGCAAACGCTAGACACAATAACAAAAGAGAAACCGACCGTTTTTCCGGCCGTGCCCGCCATTTTCAATGCTATCAACCATGCCGATTTAAAAGGCCATGACCTCTCTTCCCTGCGTTACTGTGTTTCTGGGGGTGCATCGCTTCCGGTTGAAACAAAAAAATCATTCGAAGGTAAAACGGGTTGTATTCTCGTTGAAGGCTACGGACTGACCGAAGCCTCGCCGGTTGTGTGCGTAAACCCGCTTTGGGCTGAAAACAAGCCCGGTTCTATTGGTTTGCCACTACCAGAAACTGATGTTTCACTGCGTGACCCCGAAACACTGAAAGAAATGGCTAAAGGTGAACGTGGCGAATTGTGGGTCAAAGGACCGCAAATCATGAAAGGCTATTGGCGTAAGCCGGAAGATACCGAAAAAACATTCCATGATGGCTGGCTGCGCACAGGCGACATCGCGATAATTGATGAACAGGGCTATGTTTTCATTGTCGACCGGTTGAAAGATATGATCATTACAAACGGTTATAATGTTTACCCACGCAACGTCGAGGAAGTCATCTACCTACACCCTGCCGTAGAAGAATGCGTTGTTGCCGGCATCCCAGATGAATCACGCGGCGAGATTGTGAAGGCGTGGATCAAACTAAAAGACGGCGCCAGCCTGACACAAGACAAGCTGAAAGAGTTTATGAAAGACAAGCTTTCGCCCATGGAAATTCCGAAACTGATCGAGATCCGCAACCAGCCCTTGCCTAAAACCATGATCGGCAAGCTTTCGAAAAAAGATTTATTGGCCGAAGAAAAACAAAAGTAATTCTTACCAGTCCTTCTTGGGCAATATAATCGAATTCGGATGGTCTTCCATAAATTGCGCGGTCAGCGCTTCTGTTTTACCGGTGTCTTTCATATACTCAATCGCTGTATCAAGCATCTCTTTTAAAGCACTATCGGTAATATTTACCGCAAGGCTATTGGCAAAAACGGCCAGCGGCTCCTTGAAGAGAATTCTTTCCAACTGGTCTTTATTGTTCTTGTTAAAATCTTCTACGCCCACATTCTCGTAAAACATCACATCGGCTTTGCCCGTAGTCACATTCAACATTTTATCAGCTTCCGAGGCTGTCATTGGCAAGGTCACCAAAATTGCTTTGGGTAAAACCCTTTTTGCAAAATCATAGGTATAATCCCCATCCTGCGCGACAACACGCACGGCAGGGTCATTCAGCTCTTCAATTTTCCCGGTAAAGCGCTTATCCCCCTTACGCATATAGGCGTGCATACCCATGTAAAAAAGCGGCTTTGTGAATGCAACCTGTTTACCGCGGATCGGGTCGCGCCACATTGTTGAGCAAGCAACATCGATTTTCCCTGAACGCAAAGCCTCGGGCAGGTTTGCCCAGCCTGTTTCTTCCGGCCATTCTGTTTTCAAGGTGAGGGTGCGCGCCAGCTCTTCCACCAGACCAACAATTACGCCTTCCATCTTTCCTGTTTCAAGATTCTTATAAACCCATGGCTTCCATTCGCCGTAGCCGCAATTAATGCTTTGCGTTTTCATGACCCGATCATAAGCGCTTCCTGCAAACGCAGGGGTGACGACAATGCAGAGTAAAAATGTGAAAAGAAAAGCGCGCATGCAAAATCCTTTATTGAGGTTTTTAGTAGCCATCACTGCTACGATTACGCATATCCTCGATAAAGAAGCCCGTAATCGCCAGATTACTGAGTATTTGCGAGATTTCACGCGCCGAGTCAATAAAGTTAAATGGTTTGGGGTCACGCGGGATGAAAATAATCGACCCTGGCGGCACATCGCGCCCATCACTACCAAAACCGAAGCTGATATCGAACCAGCGATCAAGGTCAAACGGCTTGGCGCTGCCATCAGGCATCACAACGAAGGCGCGGTCATCATCGGCATAGTAGGTCATACCGCCTGCTTCGTTCACGTACTCCTTAACGGTCTTGTCGCTCTTATACATAGCAGCAACAGGTGACAAAACTTCACCAGCGATACGCACAGTCGAAGGACGTTGTGGAATAAAGATACGGTCACCCGCTTCCAGCAGCAAATCTGTTTCGGGATCCCATTTCAAACGTTCGGGGTTTGCTTCAACTGTAATGCGCCCCAACGGTTCGGCTTCTTTTAACTGCGCGATAAGGCCACGGGTTGACTCAATCTCTTCATCGGAAGGTTTTTTATCGTCATCCTTTGACGCCATCAGCGAGGAGAGGCGTAATTCCAGCTCACGTGCCGAGCTTTGGTAGCGCAACGCTTCGCGCTTTCTTTCAGACTCGCGGCTAAAAACTGTGCCAAACGGATACGCATTTTCTTTCAAACCTCCTGCGCGCTCTAAAAGGGACGAGAGCCTGTCACCCTCTTGCAAATCATAGCGGCCCGGGCTTTTCACTGCACCACCGATAATCACAAAATCCTCGCCCTTTTTACGCCGCTCTTCAAACACACGCGCCGTGTCACCGGCATTCAGATTTACATTGAGCGCTGTTTGTAATTTGTGCGTATGGCGCACGGTTTTTTTGATGTTTGCAGGCTCTTTTAAAAGCGCTTTTACCGCATCGCCGCCTTCTGCGAAGAAGTTAACCGGCGTAAAGTCGGATTCAGTTGTAAGCCTTGTAATCTCTATATGGTCTTTATCTGCTTGCCGCGTGAGACCGCCCGCCACTTTGACAATATCGGCAAACGGTGTATTGGGCGCAACAGGGTAAAGGGCCGGGGTGCGGACACCACCCTGCAGAGAGACAACATTCTCCCGCAGGAATTCAGCAATTGCAGCTGGCACTCTGTCATGCACACCCATATCTTCTTCGCTGTACCTTTCTTTCTCTTGCAACATTGCAATCTGGTCATTCGAGAAGAAATGGATTTTGTCATTCTCTTCTAAAAACACATCATCCTGCCCACCGGTTACAAGCAGAGGCGAAAAGGCAATCATAGCGTTACTTAAATCATCTTTCCTAAAGCGGCTGATAACCCCGATCAGCGGGTAGGTTTCAACCAGAATATCAGGACGCGTCAGAAGTGATGAAAGGCGTGTCTCTTTATCGACCAGATGAAACCCTGCATTCCGCACAGGCCCTTCGAATGAAACGGTTTTATATTTTTGTAAATTTTCCTGCTGGAAGAATAAAATTGTCCCGTCCCGTACAGGGGGCAGGTTTTGTGTGGCGGCACCAATAGTAAGGTTAATGCCGTTCTCACCACCGTTTTTATCGGGCATATAGGCAATCACACGTTGCCCTGCCCGTTTGGCGGCAGCGCCTGCATAGCGCATGGCCTCGATAAGCCCCATGCTTGCGTCGGGCATTTCAAAAATGCCTTTTTGCATGGTGCTGCCAGACAAAGCAAATGTCTTACCCAAGGGCGGGATAATGATTTTATCCCCGTCTTGTAGCTGGATATTCTCGGCCACACCACCTTGCCCGAGTAGAAACGGGTACATATCAACCAGCCTTGTTTCACCGGCGCGCACAAGCTTTACACTACGCCATGAGCCTGTATCGCGAATACCACCTGCGGCTTCAACAGCTTCCCAGACGGTGCTATAGGCCGACAATTTTTTCTGCCCCGGCTTTTCAACATGGCCCAGCACAAGCGCACTAACCTGCCGCAAGCCATATACATTCGCATAAAGTTCAAGACCGGCGCGTTTTTGGGCTTCGGCTTCAAGCATGCTCCTGAATTGTTGCAAGCTATTGCCCGCAACGGCCATGGGCGGCAGATCGGCAATCGTTACGGTGCCATCAGCATTGATAGTTGTAATGATGCGGTCATTCAGCGCGCCACGCCTGACAATTTCAAGCTGGTCACCAGGCTGGAGGATATAGTTGCCATCAACCCGCCCGACAGGTTTTTCACTTTGCAATCTTGTTTCGTTTGAACTCACAGGCGCACTAGCTACAACCCCGCCATGCAGCAAAAGCGTTTCACCGGCGCGGGCGCTATAGTCCTTTTCAAGCTGATTGAGCGCGCGGGCGGGTTGTGTAGAAAACTCGCCCGAGACAGATAAAACTGCGGATTGCCCTGCTTGGACATTTTGCAGCTTTTCTTTTGTCAGCATAACAGGCGGTAACTGCGAATTTGCAGCGGGCTGATGCAAATAACTCTTTTGCAAAAGTCCGTATGATTCCTCGGCTTTGAGCACATGCGGGTTCCGGACACCGGGCCAGTAAGCCATATCGTCCTGTGCCTGCCCTATAGCAGGAGTCAGGGACAGCAAGGCCACCAGAAATAGCGTCAAATATCTGTTCAAAATATAAAGCCGGAATAAAGATAAGAATCGCCCGAACGGACCTGTTTATTGTGCGTGTATTCGCTGATTCTGTACAGATTTTCGTGACAAAAAGCCGTAAAAACAGCTAGCGAACAGTAGAAACGCTATCGGAAATCGGCGCTATAGGCACACAGTCGGTGAAATAGGCGCAAGCGGCGTAGGCTTTGTCACGCTCGAAACCAGTCAGGCGGGCACGGTATATCCATGATTTTTCTGTCAGACGGAGCGGGACAATTTGTGGCGCAGCGCGGCCCATGCTTGAGGGCAGCTTGCGCATGGCTCCGTTCAGGGCCTGCTCCCCCATTGCCTTACTGGTGAAAGCGCCGATCTGGATAGACCACCCCCCCTGTAAAAGCGGGGCTGCAGCCTTGCCCTCATCAAGGCGTAAATTCAGGCTTTCAAGCGAGGTAAATTTCGGGTCTTCCTTGGGGGCAGGCGCAGCTTGCTGTGTGGGAGGTAACGCTGCCACGACAATAGGGGCATCTGCCCTGATTACAGCCTCCGGTTTTGCGCTGGGCGCAGGTGGTGCACCATAGTCGGATTCTGTGTCACCCTGCTCGAACCCGCCTTCCTCAGGCACTGGCCTTGCTGCAGCATAACGGACATCTGCCAGCTTCTTGAAACCATCATTCAGAATACTCGCCATGTGATCATTTCGCGTCTGGGTTGACCGGCCACCAAATACAACGCCGATCAGCCTGCGGCCATTACGTTTAGCCGAAGCCACAAGGTTAAAACCGGAAGGGATTGTGTATCCTGTTTTAAAGCCGTCCATGCCCACATAGCTGCTCATGAGCCTGTTGTGATTATGATAGTTTCTGCCCTGATAGGTGAAGTTTTTGATCGAGAAATAATGGTAGTGGTGTGACTTGTATTTCAGGATATAGGCCGCCAAAGTTGCCATGTCACGGGCCGAGGAAACCTGCCCCGCATTATGCAGACCCGAGGCATTGTAAAACCGGCTATTTGTCATACCGATCTGGCGCGCACGAGCCGTCATCATTTTCGCAAAATTACTCTCGGACCCACCGATTTTTTCACCCACGGCGGCAGCGATATCATTCGCTGATTTTGTGACCATAGCCTTGATAGCATCACGCACCCTGATAGACCCCCCCGGCTGGATGCCGATTTTACTCGGCGGCATAGAGGCCGCATGGCGCGACATGTAGATACGGTCATCAAGCTTGAGCGCACCGGAATCAAGCGCATCAAAGACCATCAGAAGGGTCATGATTTTGGTAAGGGATGCAGGGTGCAAAGCTTTGTCGGCATAACGGCTAAAAAGCACATCACCCGTATCGGCATCCATCACAAAAGCGGCGTATTTATTGTTCGGTCCGCTACTCCCTTTTTGCTTCATTTTAGCCGCTTGCGCCTGCGAAGCAGCCCCGAGCAAAACCCCTGCCATAAGCAGAATAACCATAAGAATGTGGCGGGTTTTTTGTCTCATTCAGCTTTTCTAGGGTTTAAAGTTCCGGTTTCAAGAACCAGCTCAAAAAAGGAGGATCCTCTATTTTTATGGTATCGTTTTCCCGAAACCCTGTCCAGTTTTAACCCTTTGTAAAAGTTCCGTTTTCCTTGCCATTTTTCTCCCACTTTTTGTGCAATGCAAAAAAATATTGACATTTCGCAAGTATGGGTTAAATTGGGTATTGTGCAATGCAAAAAAATATGCTTGTATGCAACCATTGTTTAGGTGGCACGTAAGTGCTTTTTTATAACCGATAACATTCAATTTTTGGGAAGGAGAAACCCTATGGCTAGTAAGAAATCGACTGCACGTAAAGCAAAGGCCACAACCTGGACAGCAGGTGAAGGCGAGTACACAGCAAAAGCTGCAAACTGGACAAACCCTGCCAACTTCAAGTCTGTAGAAGACTTCGTACAAGGTAGCAAATCACAGCTGGATAAAGCCGCGCAAGACGCAGCGAACGTAAGCCGTGAAGCCATGGAAACAGCCATGAAATCAGGCAATATCTTCGCCCGTTGGGTAGAAGAAGCTTCAAAAATGTGCATGAGCGTAGCGCAGGAAACAACAGAGAAAAACTCTGAAGCTTTCAAAGCCCTTCTAAGCTGCAAAACAATCAACGAGCTGACAGAAACACAAAACCGTCTGGCCCAGCAAAACTTTGACAGCATGATGAGCAATGTAACGCGCTTCTCTGAAATGAGCATCCGCGCTGCAACTGATTGTTTCGAGCCAATCAACGACCAGTTCAGCAAAGCCATGAAAAAGGCGAGCGATAATATGGCCGCTTAATTCAGGCTGATTGTCTGGATAATAAAAACCCCGCTTAAAGCGGGGTTTTTTCTTACCTATGCCAATGTAAGAGATTAGGGGTTATAGCGGAATTGGTCTGCACTTAAAGCCTTCACGCGGGCGATATAGGCAGCCTTCCATTCCTCCGGCTCCACAACCTTGGATTTGTTTGTATCAAGCTCGAGGATGCTCATATCAAGGAATTCCTCGGCCGACAGCCCATCATGGTCTTTATCGAAGCGGGCCAACATTGAAAACTCGGCAAAATCCTGACTCTTGATATCCACCACATCGGCAAGACCGTCATCGTTAAAGTCAATCATCGTCAGCTCTTTTTTCTCGAGCGGGATAAAGGTCCAGACACGCTTTTTGCCAATCTCGATATTATCGATCAACTTGTTGTCATCCGTGTCATAAAGGTAAAACAGCGTTTCACCCACTTCGGCACGACTCAGGATTCCATCATGGTTAATATCCATATCTACGAAACGTACCTTCTGCAGGTCAGGCATATCCTTTTGCTTTACTGTTGTTTGTGTTGTGATTGTCTCGGCGCTGGCAAGACCTGCGGTTAACAGGACAGCTGAAGCGGCAAGCAGGGCTAATTTTTTCATTTTTATATCTCCTTGGTTTATAAGCCCATGCAGGTTAATCCGGCATGGTTAAAATTCATCCCATCCACCCCCGCGGACTTGTCAATAGTTATGGCAAGATCATATGGTTGAAATGCGGATAAAATGTTATAATTATAACTAATAATGAGCGAACAAGTTCCTCCTGATCCCTCTGAACCGAACGGCCCGCAAACGGGTACGCTACTGAAAACACGTACAAAAACGGCCAAACCCGCCATGTACAAGGTTCTTATTCTGAATGACGACTACACCCCCATGGAGTTTGTTGTTCATATTTTGGAAACCTTTTTTAACAAGAATAAACAAGAGGCGATTGATATTATGATGCATGTCCATCGTCGCGGTGTCGGGCTTTGCGGGATTTTCACCTGCGAGGTCGCTGAAACCAAGGTCACACAAGTGCTTGAATACGCTAAAGCACATGACCAGCCCCTCCAATGCATCATGGAACGCGAATAGGACCAGAATGTTATCACGCAGTCTTGAGCAGACATTACACCGCGCTATTGGTTATGCATCACAGCGGAACCACGAATTCGCGACACTTGAACATCTGCTCTTTGCTTTAACTGAAGATCAGGATGCGATGAGCGTGCTTCGTTCATGTGGTGTGGAGCTGGACGAACTACGTGAACAGCTAGCACATTACCTTGATCATGAATTAAAAGAGCTTGTGAATTTTGCGGTGAGTGAACCCAAGCCTACAACAGCTTTACAGCGTGTTTTGCAGCGCGCTGCTATTCACGTGCAATCATCGGGCCGTGAGGAAGTAACGGGCGCCAACGTGCTTGTTGCGCTGTTCTCGGAGCGTGAAAGCAATGCAGTTTACTTCCTGCAGCAGCAGGATATGACGCGTTTTGATGCGGTCAATTATATTTCACACGGTATTGCCAAAGTACCGGGAATGGAAAGCGATACAAAAACACCACGTGGCGTTGAAGAGGGCGAAGCTGGTGGCCCTGCCAAAACAGGGGGCGAAGCATTAGCCGCCTATTGCGCAAACCTGAATGAGAAAGCAAAGAAGGGTAAAATTGACCCGCTGATTGGCCGCTTGAAAGAAGTTGAGCGCACAATACAGGTGCTTTGCCGCCGTACAAAAAACAATGCGCTTTATGTGGGTGACCCGGGTGTTGGTAAAACGGCGATTGCCGAAGGACTTGCAAAAATGATTGTGGAGGGGAATGTGCCCGAAGTGCTGAAGGGCGCAACCATTTACGCGCTTGATATGGGCGCCTTGCTAGCTGGCACGCGCTACCGCGGCGATTTTGAAGAACGGTTAAAGGCCGTGATCCGCGAGATCCAGAAAAATACGCGCGCCGTTCTTTTTATTGACGAGATCCATACAATTGTTGGCGCAGGCGCAACAACAGGCGGTGCAATGGATGCTTCGAACCTGTTAAAACCTGCCCTTGCCAACGGCACGCTACGTTGTATCGGCTCGACCACTTACAAAGAATATAAAAACTATTTCGAGAAAGACCGTGCGCTTGCACGCCGATTCCAGAAGATTGATGTAAACGAGCCTTCGATTGAAGATTCAATCGAGATTATCAAAGGCCTGCGTCCGATTTACGAGAAGCATCATGAGCTTTCATACACTGATGACGCTGTGAAGGTTGCGGTTGAACTTTCAACCCGTTATATCCATGACCGCAAGCTGCCTGATAAAGCGATTGATGTGATTGACGAAGCGGGCGCTGCGCAAATGCTGCTGCCCGAAGATAAGCGCAAGAAAACAATTGGTGCCGTTGAAATTGAAGAGATTATCGCATCGATTGCCCGCGTGCCTGCGAAATCCGTCAGCCGTGATGACCGCACAGTGCTGGCAAATCTCGAGCGTGACTTGAAAACATTGGTATTTGACCAAGATGATGCGATCACTCAAGTATGCGATGCGATTAAAATGGCACGCGCAGGACTTCGTGACCCTGAAAAGCCGATTGGTTCATACATGTTTGCTGGCCCCACAGGCGTTGGTAAAACAGAAGTCGTGCGCCAGCTTGCAACAGCGCTTGGTGTACAACTTATCCGCTTTGACATGTCGGAATATATGGAGCGCCACTCGGTTTCACGCCTTATCGGTTCGCCGCCCGGTTATGTTGGTTTTGACCAAGGCGGATTGCTAACAGATAAGGTTGATCAAAACCCTTTCTGCGTATTGTTGCTTGATGAAATTGAAAAAGCGCACCCGGATGTTTTTAACCTTCTTTTGCAAGTTATGGACTACGGGAAGCTAACAGACAATAACGGCAAAACCGTTGATTTCCGCAATGTTATTCTGGTGATGACAACAAACGCAGGTGCTGCGCAACTCGCCAAGGCCCCCATGGGCTTCGAACGTGAAGCACGTATGGAAGATGACCAGGAAGAAATTAAACGCCAGTTTACACCTGAATTCAGAAACCGTTTGGACGCAATTATTTCCTTCAAGGCGCTCGCCCCGTCAACAATTGGCCGTGTGGTTGATAAATTTGTGATGCAACTGGAAGCACAGCTTTCTGATCGCCACGTGTCGATCGAACTCACTGAAGCTGCCCGTAAATATTTAGGCGAGATTGGTTACGATGTTTCGATGGGCGCAAGACCACTAGCGCGTGTGATACAAGATAAAATCAAGAAACCACTCGCCGAGGAATTATTGTTCGGCCAATTGCAGGAGGGCGGTACAGTCCGCGTTGATCATGCAGATGGAAAATTGGTTTTCACCTACCCCGCCAGCAAGGCCAAACGCCTGCCCGCACCACCAAAATCAGCCGAAAAAGAAGAAGCTTGAGCTTTAAAAGCTTAATTTCTTGACTCAACCTTAAAATATTCTGTAAATAGGGTCATGCAAGTGACCCGCCGTAATGTTTTGGAAGCAGGCGCCAGCGTTATCGCTGCGCCAAGCAAAACAGCACCAACTGCTGTTTTCCAGGCCGCCGCTGAAACGGCAACACCACTCTTAAAATTTGCGACAGGCGCCAGCAATGTAAGCCTAGGCTTTGAATACCTCTTTGGCATTATGGGCAACCTACTAAAAGATAGAAAAAGCAGCAGTCTTTTCGAAGACGCAACCGATGCTTACAAATTTACTTTAATTACCGACATTTTCGAAGGCCGTGTTTTCAACCTTATGCGGCTACTCATTTCTACAGAAGACGAGCGCCGTGAAATCATAAAACTAGGCAAACAGTATTTTCCAGATTTTGACGTTCCAAATATTGAAGCCTTCTACGATGATGAAAGTATACGACAAAAAATTTGGGAGGAGGTCGAGTCTTTACAGGCTGATTTTGAAAAACTAACCCCTTTTGGTGCGAAAGCTCCTGAAGCGTTTGAGAGAATGTCCGCATGGTGCACTGGCACCTTTCATATAGGTTGGGCCGGAAAGGCGCGGCAGGCCATTTTGGAGAAGCTCTCTCTAAAAGATCGTATATTTGCACATCTTGAAACCCAATTTTACTGCACAAACCGCGTTATCAACGGGAAGCTGCTTAACCCCAAAACACCAGAAGCGCTTCAAATACTGCATAGCCTGGTCAGCCCATTTGGCAACAATGTACCAGCTCAGAAAGGCGTTATGCGTGACCTTCGCCTTTTCGAACATGACCACGGAGGCTTTATGTCCCCCCTGCACAGCCACATAGATACATCACTGTTCGGTGGTGAAACTTCCTTGCGTGATAGTGTAACAAGAACAACACGCTTGATTGTTGAAAATCATGGATATTCCCCCGACACCGCTGAAACATTTGCAGAAAGTTGGCTGGAGCAGTTGCCCACAAAATTTAGGGCATTAGGCAATGTTTACACACCGGAAGCCTACGCCGAGGTGCGTGAACAACGTGATTTAATGGATAGACTTATGAATGCTATGCGAACCAGCCCTACAACAAAAATTGATGAAGATGGCGATGAAAATATTCACACTAATCAGGACCTTCCCATGGCCGCCTGCTTAGACCACATACGCTGGACACCTTACGGATTACAGGTTCGCAGCTATAAAAAGCCGGAATTTGTTTGAATTTAACCCCCTTTCCCCTGTATAAAACCACCCATGAGTACCGCCTCTAAAAAAATTAACCCGCCCAAAGTCGGTGTTGTCTCGCTCGGTTGCCCCAAGGCGCTGGTGGATAGCGAACGCATTATGACGCGCCTCCGCGCGGAAGGGTATGTTTTCTCGCCCACGCATGAAGATGCCGATGTGGTACTGGTAAATACATGCGGGTTTATTGACAGCGCACGTGAAGAAAGCCTCACCGCCATTGGTGATGCCATGGCAGAGAACGGCAAGGTGATTGTGACCGGATGCCTTGGGGCCGAACCAGAGAAAATCCGCGAGCGCCACCCGAATGTTCTGGCCATTACCGGCCCGCATAAATACGAAGAGGTGCTGGCTGCCGTGCACGAAGCTGTACCGCCTGTACATGAGCCGTTTATTGACCTTGTACCCGAGCAAGGTTTGAAACTAACACCGCGCCACTATGCTTACCTGAAAATCTCGGAAGGCTGCAATAACCGCTGCACGTTTTGCATTATCCCGAAACTGCGCGGCGATCTCGTCAGCCGTCCAATCCACCACGTGATGACGGAAGCACAACAACTGGCGAAAGCAGGCGTAAAAGAGATTCTGATTATCTCGCAGGATACTTCTGCTTACGGTGTGGATGTGAAATACGCCGAATACCCTTGGCAGGGAAAGAAACGCAAAACAAAATTCTATGATATGTGCGAAGCGCTTGGTGAACTTGGCATCTGGGTGCGTTTGCACTATGTGTACCCCTATCCGCATGTTGACGAGGCCATTCACTTGATGGCGGAGGGCAAAATACTCCCCTATCTCGATATTCCATTACAACACGCCAGCCCGAATGTATTAAAGGCAATGAAGCGCCCTGCCGCACAGGAAAAAACACTGGAGCGTATTAAAAAATGGCGCGATATATGCCCGGAGCTCACCATCCGCTCAACCTTTATCGTGGGCTTTCCTGGTGAGACGAAAGAAGATTTTGAATTCCTCCTTAACTGGCTTGATGAAGCACAGCTCGACCGCGTGGGTTGCTTCAAGTATGAGAATGTCGAGAATGCAACCTCACGTGACTTACCGAACCATGTACCTGAAGATGTGAAGCAAGAACGCTATGAACGCTTCATGGAAAAACAACAGGTCATTAGTGCCGCACGATTACAGTTAAAAATAGGCAAAACGCTTAATGTGCTGATTGACGAGATCGATGAAGACGGTATGACGGGCCGCTCTTATGCCGATGCGCCCGAGATTGATGGCAATGTATTCCTGAACGTGACAGATGGCGTGAAGGTTGGCGATATCGTAAAGGCGCGTATTATTGATGCTGATGAATATGATTTGTGGGGTACCACAGAAATATAGTGGACAGCGGCACAGCGTCTTCCTATAAATAGTGACAAGGGAGATCAATAATGAATAGTAACATTACACACTATAGCGAGAACGCCGCAAAATTGGCCGCACAATACAATACACTCCGGACTGAAAATTACCTCCCCTCGTTCGCGTTGGTTGCTCAACAGGCTTTTGCCAAGAACGCGTCAATGCATGTCCTTGACTTGGGATGCGGCAGTGGCCGCGAAGCGATGTGGCTCGCCGAGCATGGCTGTAACGTTGTGGCAGTTGATGGTAGCGAGCCCATGTTGGCTGAGGCAGCAAAACATAAATCACACCTCGCTATCACATACTTACAAGATATGGCACCACAGTTAGACAACGTGCAGGCGCGTGGCGAGAAATTTGATATCGCGCTTCTCTCCGCATTTATTTTTCATCTTGATGAAGCTGAGCGTGCAGAATTAATGGAGACCATTATCCCCCTACTCAAAGACGATGCACTTGTACATGTTAATTTGCGCCATGGCCCTGTACCAGCGGGACGCACAATGTATGATGTGCCCGACAGCGAGATGGAAGGGTTTGCCAAAAAATTTGGCCTCAACCATGTTTTCCACGGCGTTGCAGCAGATGAATTGGGACGCGCTGATGTTTCATGGGCCTACCATTCGCTCTGGCGCGGCGATACATGGTCACATACGCCAGATTTTTTAATGAAATAAACTTTTAATTTCTTCGCGCAAAAACTGATGGCCGGCGTCATTCTCGAACCTGCGGTGCCAGCTAATACTAATCGGCATGGGCCTGTATTCAAAAGGCGCTTTATGAACAAGTAAATTATATTGTTTGGCGTATCTATCGCAGATACTTTTTGGTAATGTTCCGATGAGGTCGGGCCGGTCACGCAAGATCTCCAGCGCTATTGTGTAGTCAACCAGTGATACAACTGTATGGCGATGATGCCCATGCTTCTCGAGGATAGCATCAACAAAATTTTGTCGTTCACCCCCCAGGGACATCGTAACGTGGCGCGCTGCCAGATAGTCTTTTAATGACAGAGATTTTTTGCGCATCAGTACATTATTTTTATGCCCGGCCACAACAGCATAATCTTGATAAATCGCTTCCTGATTATAGTGCTTATAGAGGCTTGGTAGCCCGCCGATAAGCATGTCGGCACGCAGACGTTCTATCTCTTCCATTGATTCATACGGACTCACATAAATCGTTGTAATCGTAATGTCAGGCGCACTATTACGTAGCTTTACAATCAAATCTGGTAGAACGCTATAAGCGGAATGCGCCATCACAGCCACAAGAAAATGCCGCGTTGATTTTAACGGGTCAAACCCTACACCACCACGCACAAGGGCCGACGCATCCTCAAGCAGGTCATGAAGGCTTTTGCGCAGCCGCTCGGCTTTTTCAGTTGGTAACAAGCCTTGCGGTGTACGGATAAAAAGTGCGTCATCAAACATATGACGCAAACGGGCAAGAGCATGGCTGACAGCAGACTGCGTCAAATTAAGCTGGCTTGCGGCTACGGAAACGCTCCGTGTTTCAAAAAGTACCTGTAAAACAACAAGCAGGTTGAGGTCAATCTTGCGCAAATTCTGAAGCATATGAATTATATTAATATATAATATCTAATAATTCAATTTTATTCATATTTTGTTTTGTGTTTTTCTTTTTTTTGTAAAAGAGGAGAAAATAATGCGCGAACATCTAAAAACCCTTTGTGCGCTTCATGAACTGGCCTTCCGTATCGCCTGTGAAGATTTACAAGCAGGCCTTTTAACTCCCGAAACAGAAGAAAAAGCGCTGAATATCCTTAATGCCCTGCAAGTGGATCTGCACTCCATGCCATGGGACAACACGGACGAAAATCAGGAAGAACAATTGAAGAAAATTCAGGAAACAAATCTGTTTTCCAGACTGGTTGTTATTTTATCTTATACGGAAGACGGGTTTAAACTTTTAGAACATTGGTTTCAAGCGCGTGGCCTGATTAAGCGCTATCGTGAAGGCTCAACGGCACCAGCGCCCTTCCTGCAAAGGGCCCTAATTCCTGAAATGACCGCGGTTTTTGATAAAGAGTTAGAGACTTTTAAAAACGCCTTAGACGATAAAGCGCCCTATGTTGGTTACTTACGAGAGTTTCCACCATTGCCGCCACCGCCGCCACCGGTCCCCGCAAAACTGAAATACGATTTCGATGTTGCAGTTCACCCTTGCGCGGATGGCTATGTGCAACGTGAAAACTGGAAGCTTTTTTATGAGGCTCTGGACGAAGTGTGTAAAGAAGACCTTGACCGGGAAGGCGCAAGAGCACTCCGCGAGTTTGGCCCTTCCGCACCACCTTCATTGGAATGGCTTCTTGAAAAGTCCGGAAGTGCCGACACTGCAGCACGCACCAGATTAATGAAGGCCTTTGCCGATAAACTGCCAGATGTTTATGAAGCCTTGGTAGAAAGCAGACTTGGGAATATCACAGATTTCTCCGGATACGAATATAAACATGCAATTTCATTCTTCCATCGTTACTGCGAGCGCCACCCGAATACATTGATTTTCAACCACACACCGGAAGGTCTTCAGCACTTCCTAAGCATGCCGCTCTTTCATGAGGTTTTGCACCCCTGTACCGGTATTCGCACAGGCCATGAGCCAGAAACCGGCCCGGCAATTCTGCCAAGTGCACTGCTTAACATCACGGTTGGTGATGCGCTTTATAAGCCGGAACTGCACGGAGACCCGCTAGTCGGCAACCGCTTACTGCGTATTATACGCCGTGATTGCTACCCCGTTCTTGTCAACGCGCTCTACGAGCAAGATGAAGATGGTTGTATAGGCTGGGAGACAGAGTTATGGACGCTTGAAAGAGATATTGATACCGATGTTGCTAGAATGACGTTGGGCACTTGGGGCGGTGGAGAAAGCCCGTACTTCTCGGACATACAGCGCCATATTGCGAAGTATTTTAACCAACCGGAAATACCGCGTCACCAACCGCAAACGCCCACGCCTTAAAAATCAACGCATTTACCGGCCAGCTCCCAGTCGCCAAAGCGGGTTGGCTCGGGGCCGTCGCGGCCACCATGCTCTTGTGGCTTTGCAACCTCTTGGGGAGTGGCTTTTTTTATTTTTTCGGGGTTTTTCTTTTGTGTATCCATGCTAGAAATATGGCTTATGGACACAGCAAAAGCAATAAGCTCTGAAACAAAAGAAATTATGGCGCCCTTCCGTGCGCGTATTGATGCGCTGGATGATGTGTTGGTGGATTTAATCGCAAAGCGCTTTGATATTATGCGTGAAGTTGCGGTTATTAAAATAAAACACGGCATACCCGCCACTATCAACGAACGGGTTATTGAAGTGCGTGAGCGCAATGTGAAGCACGGCGCAGAAAAAGGGGTAGACCCTGATTTTATGCGTGAGCTTTACCAACGCATGATTGATGAAAGCTGTAAGCTTGAAGAAACCTTAGGCGCACCTAAATAGATAGCCATGAAAACAACCTACTTAAAAACCACCATTTTACTGGCGGGCATGACTGCCCTTTTTGGCGCTGCGGGTTTTGCGCTTGGTGGGCAAAGCGGCATGGTAATTGCCCTTGTTTTCGCAGCAGGGATGAATTTATTTGCCTATTGGAATTCCGATAAAATGATTTTGCGCCAGTTCAAAGCACAGCCCGTTGCCGAGGGCGCATTTTACAGTATGGTAGCCCGGCTTGCCGCCAACGCGGGACTACCCATGCCCAGGGTTTATATTTTGCCCAACAAACAGCCCAACGCTTTTGCCACAGGCCGCAACCCCGAAAACGCTGCAGTAGCCGCCACGACTAGTTTGCTCGAAATGCTGAACGAAGACGAGATTGAAGGTGTCATGGCGCATGAGCTGGCGCATGTTAAAAACCGCGATACGCTTATTATGACGATAACAGCCAGCATCGCTGGTGCGCTATCAATGCTTGCCAATTTTGGCATGATGTTCGGCGGCGGTACGCATAACGGCCAGCGCGCTGTGCCGCCCGTTGTTGCCATACTCCTGATGATTATTGCGCCGCTTGCTGCCATGATTGTGCAGATGATGATTTCCCGTACCCGCGAATATGAAGCAGACAGAATAGGCGCGGAGATATGTGGCAAGCCGCGCGCGTTAGCTTCTGCGCTTGAGAAAATTTCTGGCAAAACAAAAATAATTGATAATATTGAAGCGGAAGAAAACCCTGCAATGGCGCATATGTTTATTATCAACCCGCTTCATATGCAGGCGATTGATAGTCTGTTTTCAACCCACCCGAAAACAGAAGAACGCATCCGCCGCTTACTGGCAATGCAAACCATAGCTCCTGAAAATAATAATCCGTGGAGTTAGTTTTAGCGCAAATTACTTTGGCTGCGCAGCCTGACTTACAGCCATGTTGCCAACATTCCAGGTGACTTCTCCCGTATCGTCATCGAGCTCGAATTCGACTCCCGCATCACCATTAATTAGGCCCTTGTTACAAAAATCTGCGATTGACTGATACTCTTCATCAATTTGTGTATCCGGTGGGGCGGTAACACCGAAATCCTGTGCGGCCTTCTTGTACTGTTCTGCAAATTCATCTCTGGACATGAGTGGCATATTATTTTCTCCCTTTTAGAGGGAAAGAAATAACATGCCTCCGGTAAAAGCGCAATGAGCGTTAAGGCTTCACAGGCTGTCTATAGCTTGAGCGCGCATCGACAACCATTTGCGGGATGGGATTTGACTTCTCGGGCCAGCCGTGTGCAACAAGAAAAAATAGCGCTTTTGCAAGGTCTGGCCCTACAAAGAAGCCTGCGCGCAAGAAGCCGTTTGATACAAGCTTTGCAGAATCAAGGTGAACGCGGCATCTGCTTTCTTCAAAAGCCTTTAATGCACCCAGTGTATTAAATGATGCTTTAACCCCCATATCATGCTGTTCCGTTAGAACCCCAAGATATAGGTCTATAAATTTTCTATTGACACTGACACTGCTGAAATCAACAAAGAAGCTATGGCTTGTTTTTTCGTCAGAAATTTTTACTTCCAGCACGCGGCCACGATATTTCTCTTCACGCTCCATCGCAGCAGGACTTTCTATCAAACGATTTTTTGCGCTTGTTGCCCAAGCTGGCACCCCCACATCCGCGATTTCAAGGGTAAGTTTTATATTATCGCCCATTGGATGCGTTAGTGATTCCAACATATACCCGACAGATGTTGGATCAATGTCATTCATATCTAGAATATGACTGAGCGCCTGTTTATATCTTATACCGTAGTGGGCGGCATCAAGATGCCTAAGCGGCGACTCAGAATTACACTCTTCTGACAATCTGATAATTTGATTGATAAGTCCGCCACGGTCTGCACTAACGAGCGCCCTCTCGTCAGGTAAAAAACGACCGATAACACGATTTATATTCGGCCCGAGTTCGATTTCTGAAATCATGGCCACATTCTAACATAAGCCTTATATTATGTAAATTAGATATTGGTGTATTTTTACTATTTAGTTCAATAGCTTATACGCCATTTCAACAAAAACCGCTTCATTCTGCGGCTTGCCGCTATCGGCCGCATGGCGGATCAGCGCATTGAGTGGCACCTCACCAAGGAACGGAACGCCGAGCTTGCCAGCCTCTAGCTGCGCGCCGCCATGGCCGAAAATTTCGTCACGGTGGCCACAATTTGTGCAGAGGTGATAACTCATATTCTCGATGATGCCAAGCACAGGTACGTTCACCTTGCGGAACATTTCCAACCCCTTACGCGCATCAATAAGCGCGATATCTTGCGGCGTTGAAACAACAACCGCGCCCGTGAGTGGTGCTTTTTGTGCAAGGGTTAATTGTGCATCACCTGTGCCGGGCGGCAGGTCAATCAGCAATATATCACGGTCACTCCAGTCAACATCACGCAGGAGCTGCGTAAGTGCCGTTTGCACCATTGGCCCGCGCCAAATAAGGGGCGCTTCACTATCCACCATAAAGCCGATAGACATTACTTTTACGCCGTGCGCTTCAAGGGGGATAATTTTTTTCTCTTTTGAAAATTCGGGCTTTTGCCCCTCAAGCCCGAACATTTTTGGCTGCGAGGGCCCGTAAATATCAGCATCCAGCAAACCCACTTTTTGGCCCTGTTTTGCAAGTGCAACCGCAAGCCCCGCTGCAACAGTTGATTTACCGACCCCACCCTTACCACTTGCAATGGCAATGATATTCTTCACAGGAATTGAAAGCCGTTCCGAGGGCTTCTTTTTTTCATCGGGCATTTTTTGTGCCGTCAAAATAACCTTCACTGAATCTTGCGTAAAAGTTTGCCGTAAGGCTTTCTCACAATTCTGCCGGATGCCTTCTAGCTGGCTACCCAGCGCTGGATCTGCCAACAGAATGACAATAATTTCACCCTCTGAAGTCGTAATATCCTCGACCGCCACCCCTGCCGTTAAAAGAGGCTGTAAAAGATTTTCGATATTCTGTTTTTTGTCCATTTTTCTTTGCTAACTCGCGGTATAACAGCTAAAGTCTTTTCCATGTTTTGGCAACAAATTCTCAATATGGTTCAGCCACCACGTAATCCGTGGGGTAGTAATAACGGCAACAACCCTGATCGCCCCCCACCTCCACAGAATCCTTTTGGTGGTGGTTATGGCGGCGGCAACAATGATAATGACTGGAACCGCATGTTCCGTGACGGTTTTGACCGTATGTTGCCACCCGGCAGCAGCCCTATACGTATTTTCATTCTTGCTATCGCTGCTGTGGCAGCCTTGTGGCTGGCAAGCGGCTTTTACTTTATCCAGCCAAACCAGCACGGCGTTGTTCTCACATTTGGCAAATATACAAAAACAGAAGAAACATCAGGCTTGAAATACCGCCTGCCCGCACCATTCCAGACAGCGCAGATTGTTGATGTG
The DNA here is from genome assembly GCA_016125135.1 of Alphaproteobacteria bacterium. Lineage (GTDB taxonomy): Bacteria > Pseudomonadota > Alphaproteobacteria > Micavibrionales > Micavibrionaceae > RI-185. The sequence goes on from WGMJ01000006.1 coordinate 30,032, forward strand.
ACGTCCGAGCGCCGCATTGAAGTTGGTTACCGCGGTGAAGCGAACCGCTCGTCACGCAGTTCAATGGCTGATATCCTGCATGAAAGCCTGATGCTGACAGGGGATGAAAATATTGTTGATATCAATTTTGTTGTTTTGTGGCGCATTAGTGATGCCCGCAACTACCTTTTTGAAATTCGTGACCCTGAAGCGACAATCAAAATTGTCGCCGAAAGCGCCATGCGCGAAATTATAGGCCGCACAAAGATCCAGTCAGCACTGACCGAAGCCCGTACACAAGTACAGGCCGATACGCGCGCCCTGATGCAACAAATTCTTGATGAGTATAAGTCTGGCGTCACAATCAATAACGTACAGCTGCAAAAAGTGGACCCGCCTGCAGAAGTGGTTGATGCTTTTAACGAGGTACAACGCGCACGCCAACAAAAAGAGGAGCTGCGCAATAAAGCAGAAGCCTACCGCAACGATATTATTCCCCGCGCGCGCGGTGAATCCGAGAAATTGAAACAGCAAGCTGAAGGCTACAAACAAGAAGTTATCAGTAAGGCAACCGGTGATGCGGCACGTTTTACTTCTGTTTATGAAACATACCAGAGCGCCAAAACCGTTACAGCAGAGCGGCTTTACATTGAAACCATGGAAAATATCCTGCAAAACGCAAAAATATTTGTCATGAGTGATGGCGAGTCGGCATCAAACCTTGTGCCCTACCTGCCCATGGACAAACTTGAGCGCACAACAAGAACCGACAATGCAGGAGCTGCGCCATGAGCAATAACATGAATTATATTATCGCGCTCGCTGCTCTTATTGTTATTCTTATCGGCGGTTCCATTTTCTTTGTAAAAGAAACCGAACAGGTTCTCGTCCTGCAATTCGGTGAAGTGAAACAGCAAATCGAAAAGCCAGGCATCCATTTTAAAATTCCGCTGATCCAGCAAACGCGAATTTTTGAACGCCGCATTCTGAATGTTGACCCGCCAGCAGAAGAATTATTACTTTCCGACCAGAAGCGCTTGGTGGTTGATGTTTTTGCCCGCTACCGCATCAAGGATATGCTGAAATTCTTCCAGGCCTTGGGCACGGAAACGGCGGCAAACCAGCGTTTAAATACGATTATTAACGCGTCTTTACGTGGTGTGCTGGGTAAAAACTCGCTCGCCTCCATCCTGTCCGATAAACGTGACGTGTTGATGGCCGAAATCCAGAAGCAGGTCAACGAAGATACAAACCGTTTCGGCCTCGAGATTGTTGATGTGCGTATTGTGCGTGCCGACCTGCCAACACAGGTAACACAAGCAACCTATGCTCGTATGCAGTCCGAGCGGGAGCGTGAGGCGAAAGAGGCGCGCGCGCAGGGTGAAGAGCTAGCCTTGCAAATCCGCTCGAAAGCCGACAAGGAACGCAGCATCATGCTGGCCGAGGCACAAAAAGAAGCACAAATTGTTCGTGGTGAAGGCGACAAGGAAGCGATCAAGATTTATGCCGATGCGTTTAACCGTGATCCGCAATTTTATGGGTTCTACCGCTCGATGGAAGCTTACCGTAATGCACTGGCCGACCCCGAGACAACGATGGTTCTGACACCGGATAGCGGGTTTTTGCGCTATCTGAAGGCAAAACCGACCCCCTAATCAGCCTCGCGCCATTGACCGCGCCCTTATATAGGCCTATTTTAAGGACTTCGGAGGCCCTTTCCCATGTTCGCACGTTCCCTGCTTGGTTTTTTCGCTCTTATTTGCCTGATTTCAACGCCTGCTTTTGCAGTTGATGTTGTTCCCGCACCAACGCCTGCGCCGCCAAGCTTTGCCGACCTCTCACAAAAACTTATTCCAGCCGTTGTGAATATTTCAACAACGCAGAAAGTTCACACTGAACGTGGACCCGTGGGGCCCGAGAGTGCGCCCGAGATTCCAGAATTTCCTGAAGGCTCTCCCTTCAAGGATTTCTTCGAAGAGTTTATGGACAAGCACCAGGAAGGGCTCCCTGCAATTCCGCAAGCTTCGCTTGGCTCAGGCTTTATTATTGATGCCGATAAAAAACTCGTTGTCACAAATAACCACGTGATCCGCGACTCAGAAGAAATACGGGTTATCTTCAGCGATGACACAACGGCCGATGCCGAATTGCTGGGCTATGACGAGAAAACAGATGTTGCGATTTTAAAAGTGAAAACGGAGAAAAAACTGACCGCTGTACAATTTGGTGATAGTGATGAAATGCGTGTTGGTGATTGGGTGCTGGCGATTGGCAACCCGTTCGGCCTTGGTGGTACAGTGACTGCCGGTATTATTTCTGCCCGCAAGCGTAACATCAATGCAGGGCCTTATGATGATTTCATTCAAACGGATGCATCGATCAACCGCGGCAACTCGGGCGGTCCGATGTTCAACACCAAGGGGGAAGTGATTGGCATTAACACAGCCATCTTTTCGCCATCAGGTGGCTCTGTTGGGATTGGTTTTGCGATCCCTGCCAATATGGCGAAACCTGTTGTCGAGCAGCTACAAAAATACGGTAAGACACGCCGCGGCTGGATTGGTGTGCGTATTCAGGCTGTTACACCTGAAATTGCCGAAACACTCGGCATGAAAGAAGCCAAGGGCGCACTAATTGCCAGCGTCACCGAAAAGGGGCCCGCTGCTGTAGCAGGCTTGAAAGCTGGTGACATTATTACCGCCTTCAACGGACAGGATGTGAAGGATATGCGCACACTTCCACGTATTGTTGCGGGCACAGAAATTGGCTCGAAAGCGACAGTCACTTTCTTACGCGACGGCAAACAGCGTGATGAGAAAATCAGCATTGGTGAGCTGGAAAAAGCTGAAGAAGAAGGCTTGCTTGATTCAACGCAAACAGAAGAGCCAGCAGACAAGGACAGCAAGGAAGTAAAACCCCTTGGTGTTGCGGTAGCGCCGCTGAATGATGTCATCCGCAAAACTTACGGTATTGGCGACAATGTAAAAGGCGTTCTAATTACCAAAGTCGATACAAAGAGCGATGCAGGCGAGAAGGGCTTGGCAACAGGCGATATTATTGTCGAAGTGAACCAAAGCGCTGTTGCAAGCGCGGCTGATGTAGAAACAGCTATCGAGCAAGCGCGCAAAGACAAGCGTACCTCGGTACTTATGCTGGTTGACCAGCAAGCATCGGGCAATATGCAATTCGTTGCTGTGAAGCTTCAGAAATAGGCAAGGATGCCGCGGCATGAAGAACGTCCGCGTCATTGCTGGTCCCACTGCTTCGGGTAAATCGGGCTTTGCGCTTGCAGAGGCGCAGCAGCACAACGGCGTTATTATTAATGCTGACTCACTTCAGCTTTATGAAGACCTCCCCATTTTGACAGCACGACCGACAGCTGAGGAAGAAGCGCTTGTACCGCATCGCTTATATGGATTCCTCGGGCCTGAGGAAAACATGAATGCGCAGAGCTGGGCAGAGGCTGCAATGGCGGAAATCAATGGGGCTTTAGCAGCAGGAAATACACCTTATCTTGTCGGCGGGACGGGCTTTTACTTGAAAACGCTTTTCGAAGGCCTCTCGCCCATCCCCGCAATCCCCGATGAAGTCCGTAGCGAGGTGACAACCCTCTACGAGAAAAACGGACTGTCTTGGTGCTATGAGGAGCTAGAGCGCGTGGACCCGCGCCGTGCCGAGATGCTGGCCCCGCCCGACAAACAACGTATATTGCGCTCGCTCGAGGTCTTCTATGCCACAGGCAAGCCTTTCTCACACTTCACGTCCCTCCCAAAAGAGAGGCTCTATCAAGGCCTTCATTTCGATGTGACGATTATTGCCCCTTCCGTTGAAATCCTCTACGCGAACTGTGATAAACGTTTTTTACATATGATTGATATAGGGGGTTGGGATGAGGCCACCGAATTATACGGGCGGATTATGAATGGCGAGATCAGCCTCGAAGCGCCGATCACCCGCGCGCTTGGTTACGAGGAGATCCATCTCTGCCTTGAAGGGATACTTTCGCAGGAGGGGGCCATTAGCCGTGCCCAGCAAAAAACTAGAAACTATGCGAAGCGTCAAAATACATGGCTCAGAAATCAGATGAAATCATGTGAAAATATTTCCGTAACTCTAAAATAAGCCTGTACGCGTCCTTGTATGTCTGTTCCTATATTATCGCAAAAACATTCAAAAACAGCTAAAATATTTGTGTTTTTCTCTATACACCCCATTGCTTTTTAACTTTTTCGGCCCATAAATATAAATCGAAGGAAGTTAACGCCCTTCATAACCCAAACCCCTAGTGGAGATTATAAAATGAAAAAACTCGTTCTTCTTGCTGCTGTAGCTGCTCTTGTTGGCGCTCCTGTTGCTGGTGCTTTCGCTGAAGAAGCTGTAGCTGCTGCTGAAGCTCCTGCTGCTATGGAAGCCACACTGAAAGACGGTACAAAAGTATCTGTTGAAGGCGACCATGTATTCGTTGTTGGCGCTGATGGCACAAAAACAGCTGCTCCAGACGGCACACATGAGCTGGCTGATGGCACAACGCTTGAAACAAAAGACGGCGTTAAAGTAGCCCACTAATTAAAGTTTTCTCTCCCCGAGAAGCGAAAAGCCTGCGCTCCCCCGCAGGCTTTTTATTTTGCCGGTTTTTTGTTGAGAATGAGGCCCATACCCGATAACTTGCCCGCATGACCCCGTCAGCCCGCATGCAGACCGTAATTGATATCCTTGAGAGGCTCGAGAACTCGCGCATACCTATGGATTCAACAATCGGCGACTTTATGCGCTTCCGCAAATATATCGGTGCAAAAGATCGCGCATGGATTGTTGAAACTGTTTACGGCATTGTGCGCCATAAAGCACGCATTGCTTACATACTTGAAAAAGCAGGGGCTGAAGATGCGCCGCGTAACAAGGCCCTTGTTTATCTAGCGGTTTTCAGGGAAACAAAAAACGATTCACTTGATGAATTTTTTACGGGCGGCAAATACGGCGCACCGGAACTCACTGATGAAGAACGTGCACTGCCTGCAAAGCCTGCGCCTGAATTTCCCGCCGCTGTTGATGTAGAATGCCCGCCCGAACATGAAGAGCGCTTGAAGAAATTATTTGGCTCCTACTTCAAGGCGGAAATGCATGAATTTATTGAGGGTGCAACGCTTGATTTACGCACGAATTGCCTGAAAAGCGACCGCGCGAAACTGAAATCATTCCTTGAGTCTGACAAAATAAAAACAGATGAAACACCGTACTCACCATGGGGCTTGCGTGTGCAAGGTAAGGCATTCCTTTCCACCAGCAAGGCATTTGTGAAAGGCTTCTTTGATATACAGGATGAAGGCTCGCAACTGATCGCCATAGCTTGTGACGCAAAACCTGGTATGCAAGTGCTTGATTATTGTGCGGGGGCAGGCGGTAAAACACTCGCCCTTGCGGGCGGCATGAAAAATAAAGGCCGTATTGTGGCGATGGATCTCGAGCCTGCGCGGCTTGAGAAAGCCCGCCCGCGCTTCAAGCGCGCAAGTGTTTCCGACATTATTGAAGTGCGTCCGCTTTCAGACGATAAGCAACGCAAATGGCTAAAGCGCCAGAAAGAAACATTTGATGTTGTTCTGGCCGACGTCCCCTGCAGCGGAAGCGGCACATGGCGCAGAAACCCCGATATGCGCTGGCGCACTTACGGGCCGACACTTGAGGAACTAACAATCATTCAGGCCGATATTCTTGATAGAACCGCACATGCTGTGAAAGTAGGTGGGCGGCTTGTTTATGCTACTTGTTCGCTTTTTGAAGAAGAAAACGAGAAACAGGTGCATGCCTTCTTGGCACGCCGCCCTGAATTCAAGCTTCTACCACTTGCCGAAGCGTGGCCTGCAGATCTGCAATGCCCGTGCAAGGGTGATTTTATGCGCCTGACACCGCGCCAACATAATACGGATGGTTTTTTTGCGGCGGTTCTTACCAAGTCTGTGGCCACTGAAAATAATTGAATTCTTTGTACAGGAAATAATAAATGCAATGGGACGTCAAAGAAGCGAAAAAATACGCGCGGGCTGGACAGCTTGAAGCGTGGATTGACTCCTATTTGAGGCAGAAAGACTGGCAAAACATTGAAATGGCGGAGGGGCTAAAAAAGGCACCGCGCATCTGGGAAGGACCCGTTCTTGTTTCGCTTAAAGATATCGTGCGCCATTGCGGGCCCGAAGAAACGATGGATTATAAAATCCGCCCTGATTGGTGGGAACACACGATCACCAACATGGCTACAGGATTTTCAGCCCCCGAAACATTACCACCCCTTATTTTGCAAAGAGTTGATAGTGTTTTGCATGCACGGGACGGCAATCACAGGATTGCCGCCGCGCAATTAAAAGGGTGGGAAGAATTATGGGCGCTGGTCTGGATGAACACTTAAGCTGCTTTGCGGGCGTATTTGGCACGGGCGCGTTTGGCGCACTCCACCATGTTCTCCAATGCAGCTTTGGTTTCTTTCCAGCCACGGGTTTTTAAACCGCAGTCAGGGTTTACCCAGATCTGGTCAACATTCAGTACCTTCACGGCCTTATCAAGGAGTGCATCCATTTCCTCTGTCGGTGGTACGCGCGGGCTATGAATATCGTAAACGCCAGGGCCGATTTCGTTCGGGTATTTATAGGTCACGAAAGCTTCCAGCAGTTCCATTTGCGAGCGGCTTGTCTCGATTGAAATCACATCCGCATCCATTTCACCTATCGAGCCGATAATATCGTTAAACTCGGCATAACACATGTGAGTGTGGATTTGCGTTGTATCTTTCACGCATGCTGCGGAAAGACGGAAGGAATCAACCGCCCAACGCAAATATGCCTGCCAATCAGCGCGGCGCAGTGGCAAACCTTCGCGCACTGCAGGCTCGTCAATTTGAATCACCGTGATACCGGCCTTCTCGAGGTCAGCCACCTCATCACGGATCGCAAGACCAATCTGCTTTGCGGTTGTTTCACGTGGTTGATCGTCACGCACAAATGACCAGCAAAGAATTGTGATCGGGCCTGTGAGCATCCCCTTCATCGGGCGCTTGGTGAGTGACTGTGCGAAAGAGGACCATTTCACCGTCATCGGTGTTGGACGCGATACATCACCGAAAATGATCGGCGGCTTCACATAGCGTGAACCGTATGACTGCACCCAGCCATTTTGCGTGAAAGCAAAACCTGAAAGCTGTTCGCCGAAATATTCGACCATGTCATTACGTTCAGCCTCGCCATGCACCAGCACATCGATATCGGCTTCTTCCTGATAGCGCACAACCAGCTCAATCTCCTTCTTCATCGCCGCTTCGTAATCAGCGTCGCTTAATGTGCCACTCTTATTGGCAGCACGCGCCTCGCGGATTTCTGTTGTTTGCGGGAAAGAACCGATGGTTGTTGTCGGGAAATCGGGCAATTTCAATGCGGCATGCTGCACGCCTTTGCGTTTGCTAAACGGCGACGCACGCTCAAACATCGCAGGCTTGATATCAGCTGTGCGTGTTTTTACTGCGTTATTGTGAATACGTGGAGACGCTTTACGTGACGCCGCTGCTGCATCAGATGCGGCAAGTATATCCTTGATAGCACTCTCGCCCTCGTTGACAGCCTTGGTAATGGCTGCAATTTCAGCAAGTTTTTGTTTTGCAAAAGCTAGCCAGCCTTTCAGTTCAGCGTCCAGCTTTTTCTCATTATCAAGGTCGATCGGGCTATGAAGCATTGCGCAAGAAGGCGCAACAAACACGCGATCGCTTCCTAGTTTTGCAACAGCTTTTTTCACTGTTTCAATGGATGTACGCAAATCATTGCGCCAGATATTGCGGCCATCAACAACGCCCACCGAGAGAATTTTATCAGCCGGGAAATTTTTCAGCGCTTCTTCAAGCTGGGCTGGGGCACGGCGCAAATCAAGATGAAGACCAGCAACAGGCAAGCCAAGTGCTGTGTCCATATTATCGCGCAAGCCATCAAAATAGGTGGTCAGCATGATTTTCAGGTTCGGCACTGCTGTCGCAATCATTTTATAAGCCGTTTTCATGGCATCGCGGTAGCGATCTTCCAGATCCAGCGCGAGACATGGTTCATCCATTTGCACCCATTCAGCGCCCATAGATTCAAGCTTTTTGAGCACTTCGATATAAACTTGTACAGCACCAAGAACGAGTGTACAGCGGCAGAAATCCTGCCCTGTTTTTTTCTTCGCCATCTTCAGGAACGTGATAGGCCCCACAAGAACGGGGCGCGCAGGAATGCTTTGTGCTTTTGCCTCTGCAAATTCATCAAATATCTTGGTTGAAGAAAGCTTGAAAGCCTGCCCCTCTTCAAGCTCGGGGACGATATAGTGATAGTTTGTATCAAACCATTTTGTCATTTCCATCGCGCCGACTTTGGCATTGCCACGCGCCATCGAGAAAAAGGTTTCAAGGCTCACCATGCCGCCATCCCATTCATACCGCTCGGGCACAACACCGAGAAGTGTGCACATATCAAGCATATGATCGTAGTAAGAAAAATCGTTACAAGGGATGTGGCTGAGACCCGCTGCTTTTTGTAATTGCCAGTGGCGTGCACGAAGCTCCGTACCTGTTTTCAATAAATCTTCTTTGGATGTTTCACCCTTCCAGAAGCTCTCAAGCGCTTTCTTCAGTTCGCGTTTTGCGCCAATGCGCGGGAAGCCAAGATTTGTTGCTAAAACCATGCGTTTTTCCTTTATTTATAGGGGTTTATGATAAAACGGTTATGCCTATCTGTCTACCTTACAACAGCTGCAAGCACTCATTTTTTCGTCATTTCCGAGAGCTGGAACAATGATATCAGCACGGTTGAGTGTATAGAGATGGATATGTTTAACGCCACCACCCTTCAGGTCGTGCACCTGCTGCTGTAAAAGCCTTATTGACGCCTCGTGCATGGCCTCAGCGTTATCCTGCAAAGGCTCGAAAATCGTATGGATATGCGAAGGCACATCCGTTTGACAAGCCGCGGCAAAGCGTAGCATTTTCTGGTAATCAAGGATCGGTAAAATACCCGGCACCAAATTTGTTTGAACGCCTGCGGCTGTAAGCTTGTCACGAAAACGGAAAAATACATCTGCATCAAAAAAGAATTGCGTAATTGCACGCGCGGCCCCTGCTTCGCATTTATTTTTTAGATGTGTAATATCAGCTTCTAATGAAGCGGCGTCAGGGTGTTTCTCGGGGTAAGCACCAACACTGATATCAAAAGGGTGAAGCTTTAGCAGCGCTTCAATAAAAGCGGGCGTTGAGGGGTAATAATCAGCAGTTTTGAAGTCAGAAAAGTTTTTATCTTTTGGCACGTCACCACGAAGCGCTACAACGCGCCTAATGCCCGCTACCCATAATTGATGCGCATATTCTTCCAGCTCACGAATGGGCGTTGATATGTATGATAAATGCGCGGCTGTTTCGCAGCCCGTTTCACGTTGCAAGGCTGTTGCGGTTTTCAAGGTGCCGTCTTTTGTGCTGCCGCCTGCCCCGTAAGTGCACGTAACAAAAGCGGGATCAAGTTCTTCTACCATATATTGTGCAGCCTTGATGAGGAGCTGGCTTTGCTCCTCCGATTTCGGGGGGAAGAATTCAAGTGAAAAGTCCATCATAGGGCCTTCATTATGCCTATAAATGGTAAACGAATTCAGATAGATAGCCAGAAAAAAATGCCTGTACGCAAGAGGTTGAAACCCCTTTGAATGAGGCATATATTCACTAAATGTCGATTCAAATCTCTACGCTTTCAAGCGGCTTACGCATAATCACCGACCCGATAGACAATGTGGAAAGTGTTGCCATTGGCATCTACGCCGCTGTTGGCACCCGCCATGAAGATATGCCCGAGAACGGCATCGCGCACATGGTTGAACATATGCTGTTTAAAGGCACGCCCACACGTAGCGCCAAAGATATCGTGGATATTATTGAAGGGGCTGGTGGTCATATGAATGCCTACACAAGCCGTGAGGTTACGTCATACCATATTCATTGCCTCAAAGAGCAAGCGCCACTTGCACTCGAAATTCTCTCCGATATGGTGCAGAACCCGACAATGCCGGAGGATGAAATTTCACGTGAGCGCAATGTTATTCTGCAAGAAATCGGCATGGTCAATGACAGCCCTGATGAGCTTGTCTTTGACCTGTTTCAGGAAAATGCCTTTCCTGGCCAAGCACTGGGCGCACCGATTTTAGGGCGCGAAAATATTATCCGTGCCCTGTCCCGCGAGCAGATGATGCATTACGTGCAGACCCACTATGCCGCCGATAATATTGTTGTTTCGGCGGCAGGTAATGTTTGCCATGACGATATTGTTCTTTGGGCCGAGAAATTTTTCAGGAATCTACCAGAAAAACATTCAAGCGGTACAACCGCTGCCCGCTATAAGGGCGGCGAAATGCGGATCGAGCGCAAGCTCGAGCAAGCGCATATCGTACTAGGCTTCGAGGGCATGGGGCGTGACAGCAAGCGTGTCGATGCGGTACGCGCGCTTTCCATGGTACTAGGCGGCGGTATGTCGTCACGCCTCTTTCAGGAAATCCGTGAGAAGCGTGGGCTGGCTTATTCGGTTTATAGTTTTCAGTACCCTTATGCTGATTCAGGCCTTTTCGGTATTTATGCAGGGACGGATCCGGAACGCTTGCAAGAACTTGTACCGGCCATTACTGATGTTTTGCGCGGCCTTGCCGATACGTTGGCTGATGAGGAGATTGTGAAAGCCAAAACCTTGATGCGTAGTAATTTCCTGATGAGTCGCGAAAGCATGATGACGCGCGCCGACCAGCAGGCAAAGCATTTGCTACACTTTGGTAAAGCGCTGGATGTCCAGAAACGCCTACAGAAAATAGAAGCACTTGATCGTCACGCCATCATTCAAGCAGCAAATGATATTTTCGTGCGCCCACCCACTTTAACAGCACTTGGCCCGGTGAGCGCACTGGAGCCTTACGATAAAATCGAGAAACGTCTGGCGGCATAAAATGAGCGCGGATAAAACCATTCCGCATAAAACACTTTTATTCCCGCCCCTTTTGTTGCAAGGGCCGCGCGTGAATATAAGGCCGCCATGTAGCGACGATAAGCACCATTGGTTGAGTGTCCGGGCAGAAAACCGTGCCTATCTGGAACCTTTTGAACCACGCTGGGAAACTGACTGCCTGACCGAGCAATATTTTTCCCGCCGCATTGGTTTTCAGAGTGCTGACTGGTGGGCTGACCGCCATTATGCACTTTATATTGAAGAAGCTAAAACAGCTGCACTTATTGGCGGGATTAATTTAAACTATATTGCCCGTGGCTCGGCCCAGTTTTGTTCACTGGGTTACTGGATTGCCGAGAGCCGACAGGGGCAAGGCTTGATGCAGGAAAGCCTCTCGTTGGTGCTGGACTGGGCGAACAGGGGCCTGAAACTGCGGCGCATCAATGCCGCGACTCTACTTGATAATGGGCGCAGCCAGCGCCTGTTGGAAAGACTGGGCTTCCAGCATGAGGGTATGGCCCCGAAATATCTTGAAATTAACGGCGAGTGGCAGGATCATTTGCTTTTTGGCAAAGTTTTCTAGGCATTTCCAGCACTACCAAGTAGCGCTGGGTCAATGCCGAGCGCTGCCATGGTCGCATCCCATTTATCAAAGAGCGGCGTGTCATAAACTATGGCAGTGCTCGCTTCTGCCACAAGCCAGACATTTTTCTGCAATTCATCTTCCAGCTGACCTGCTGTCCAGCCCGCATAGCCCATGGCGAATATATATTTTTGTGGGCCATCACCCTCGGCCAGTGCCTTGATGGCCTGTAATGTACCAGTCATAGAAAATTCAGGCGTAATGGCCGTTGTGTCATGCTGCTTATAATCATTCGTATGAAGTAGAAATCCGCGTGTGCGCTCGACCGGACCACCACTGAGGATAGGCGTGGAGAGCATTGTTTCATCCAGCAGTACCGTCCCCTGCGGCTCGATTTTGAGTTGGTCAAGCAAGCGGCGAAATTCCCACCCCGGTAAGGGATGATTGATGGTAATGCCCATTGCACCCGTTTCGTCATGCGTACAAATGAAAATGACCGCTTTCTCGAAACGCTCGTCATCAATCTGCGGCATCGCAAGAAGCAGTTTGCCTTTCAGGCTCGGGAATTCTGTACTCATGCCTAATTAACTAGCATTTTTCCCCGAATAGGCAAAAACAAAAAAGCCCCTCAAAAGAGGGGCTTTTTGTTAAATCTCATGGCCTAAGCCATCAGATTAGAATTTGAATGACGCACGTACCAGACCGGCGTGAGCATCATAATCTTCTTTAGCTTCGAAGTTGTAATCTGCACGCAGATCCCAATTGTCGTTGGAGAAGTATGTTACGCCAGCGCCCACATCGAATGTACCTTGGGCAGGATCAGCACCTTGCGTATTGAACGCGGCACCACCACCTGTAAAGGTGCTTGATGCTTCAACTTCATCACCGATCAGGTCATAACGGTAACCGAAGTGCAGTTTTGGCTGCAGCATAGAACCGTCATTGTTTGCAACATCCCATGTCAGGTCAGCAGCAACACCCAGTTCGAAGATGTTTACATCATCAACATCAACGTTTGTCAGGCTCAGACCACCAGCGCCAGTCTCACTGTATGAGTCTGTGCTTACGTGTACGTAGTTCGCGAGAACTTGTGGTGTGAACTTGAAGCCATAGCCTGTTTCGTAGTCACGGCCTGTCGATACGCGCGCCATGAACTGGTCGCTGTCGTAGTCGGCAGAAGCTGTCTGGCCTGTACCACCAACATTGAAGCGATCTTGCTCGATGTTGTTGCGTGCATAACCAACCATACCGTTTACGAATGTTGCAGGGGCAACATCAAATTCGCCGTAAAGGCTGACTTGGTAGCTATCGATATCTGTTTCAGAACCGAAACCGGCATCGCCATCAGCTTCTGTGTTTGCGTAGCTCAAAGCCACACCCACAGTTGCGTTGTCGAGCATGTTGTCGGAGTCGATACCGATTGCGCCACCGAATGTGTCAGCATCATAACCGTCGATGCCATCACGATCATCTTGTGTCGCTGTACGACCGAAGCCCTGGATCCAGAGTTTACCGTTACCGCCCATATCACCAGCAGCAACACCTGAAGTACCATCGCCGCGGAGTGAAGCAAGGCGTGTATCAACCAAGCCAGATACTTGTGAACCAACATCAACCACTGTCGCGATTGAAGACCCGTCAATAACCGGAACAACCGATTCAACAACATTGCTCAGCTCTTCATCAGAAGATGCGCCTTGCATGTTACCGTAAGCGGCAGTGATATCAGCATCAGCTGTACCAGCGAGGATTGTTGCGTTCAGACCATCAAAGGTGTTCCCAACACCACCGAGGTATGATTTAGAACCAGCGCCAGCCACTACATCAGAAAGGCTGTTCACTGTTGCTGTCAGAACCAAGTCACCGTCAGCCACCGCATCAGCTTCGAAGCTGAGGAGTGAGTTTGGCGAAAGACCGTTCAGCGTGAAAAGCGCGCCTTCAACGTCAGCGTCACCTGTTGTCAGGATCTGGAATGTATCACCGTCACCGATGGCAGCATCAGATGCAACGCTAATGTTCAGCACTTTGTTTGTCAGCGTGCGTGCACCTGTGTAGGCCAGTGTACCAAAGTTACCAGCTGTATCGTTGTGAAGAACAAACGTTACAGCAGCTTCTTGCGTGTAATCACCAGCGCCCAGATCGATATCGCTGTTGATTGTTACGTTTGAGTCAGCTGCAAACGTTGCGTTTGTGTCTGTTGAAGTCCAGTCACCATTGAAACGCACTGTACCTTTTGTGATCGTCAGAACGTTGGCACCACCTGCAACTGCGAATGTATCTTCGAAATTGAATGTGTCTGTCGCGTTTGCCAGGTTTACCGTTACCGTATCAGCACCAGCGCCACCGGTGTAAGCGCCTGTGAATGTACCGCCTGTTACAGCAAAGTTGTTTGTACCGGCACCCAGGTTGATATCACCTGTCAATTTACCATTAACAAGGTTGATGTCCTGGTTCTCGCCAGCATCAACTTCAACAACGTTGAAATCGTATGTTTTGCCAGAGCCGTTCAGTGTAAGTGTTTTACCACCATCAACAGAGATCTGTGTGAAACCAGATACAGCGCCTTTAATTGTAAGGGCACCTTTGTTGATAAGTGTGTTTGCGCCATCACCGCCAACGATATTACCGTTAACTGTAACTGTACCGCCAACATCAACTGTATCAGCACCAAGACCGAGGCTGAGGTTCGAGTTCAATGTACCACCATTCAGGTTGATATCATCAACATCATCACCACCAGTGATCGTGTTGCCTGAAGCGCCCAATGTACCGGCTGTCAACGTTACAACGTTGGCACCGTTACCCAGGTTCATGTTACCCGTGAAAGTACCATCAGTTAATGTGAATGTGTTTGCGTTTGCATCACCAGTCACAGTACCTGTGAATGTACCAGCGCCGTTGTTGAAAACAATCGCTGAACCGTTACCAAGGCTGATAGCAGGCGTACCTGAAAGCGATGTGCCTGTGAAGGTGGCCGTTTTGCCATCTTCAACTGTTACAGTGTTAACACCAGCAACCGTACCGGCAATTGTCGCCGAGTTTGTGAACTCGAGGACGTCAGCGCCACCAGCAAGATCAATATCACCTGTGATTGTTACAGCACCGGTAATGTCGATTTTTTGTGCAGCCGCATTACCTGTGATGTCTGTTGCCTTAACTGTGTGGCCAACGCTGAATGTTTGCGCACCCGTAAGGCTGATCAATTCCAGAGCGTTTGTACCACCGATTGCAGCGTCTGTTGCATGTGAACCAGCAAGGATCAAAGTACCCTGACCAGCAACTGCACCATCAATTGTGCCGTGGTCAAAATCGTTCGTGTCAGCAACGTTCAATACCGCACCATCCCCCAAAAGAAGGTCGGAAACTGTTACAGTGTTTGTGCTATCTGTAACATTAATACGACCACCGTCAGCGACGTCAATAACACCATCATCAAGGTCAGTAATTGTTACAGCTGCATCAGTACCATCAAGACTCAAGATACCCGATGTGCCGCTGCCAACAAGAATGTTGTTCGCGATAATGCTAACGCCATCAACATTCCATGTTGCGCCATCATCAACTGTTACTGTTTCAAGCGCTTCTGTAACACCGATGTCTGCTGTTTGCGTTACGGTTACAGCGCCTGAAGTGATCAAATCACCGTCTGGCGTGTCATCGCCATCACCGTCAATTGTGTGGCCGATTGTAACTGATTTTGTAATTGTTACTGTTTTCGCGCTATCGAGCGTGATTGCGCCTGTTGTGCTTGATTCAAGATCACAGTCTGCAACGATTGCACCTGTTGTCGCACACTGCGCGTTTGCAGCTGTGCCGTATGCTGTTAGCGCAAGAAATGCGGAACCAGCGAGAAGAACTTTTTTCGCGTTAAAAGACATTTATTATCTCCTTAAGAAAATCAAATTATTGAATAGGGTCTCGAAGCCCTATTCGAGCCTCTTGGATTTTATATGTTAGATTCAGCTATGTGACTAGTGTGGCAGGGAAAAATTTTCCTCTTTTCCCAACGATGTGATAAAAATGCAACAATTAATATTTTATGTCATCATTAAATTGTGGTTATGTATTTTACCGTCTGTGGCTTGTATTTTTGTTATTTTCCCTGTGTTATAGCCGATATTAGCAACACATATATATTTAGCCAAGGATCAAGACATGGCCCAAGCCGCACAAAAGGATATTATGGATAAAGAAACCAAAGCCGCTTACGACAGCGTGCCCTACGAAAGCTATGCCTACCCTATGACTTTTCCACGCCATACAGGGATGGTTGCCTCACTTTTCGGCATTCCGGTTACGCCACCTGAAAAAGCGCGCATTCTTGAGATCGGCTCGGCAGCGGGGGGCAATGTGTTTCCGATTGCCCTGCAATACCCATCAGCAGATATCACCGCAATTGACCTTTCAGCCGTCCAGATTGCGCAGGCGCAAAAACAACAAGAGGCCATGGGTGTAAAAAACATCAGATTCATCGCGATGGATGTTTGCAATATCGATAAAAGCTTTGGGCAGTTTGACTATATTATATGTCATGGCGTTTTCTCGTGGGTGCCCGATCAGGTCCGCGACCGAATACTTGAAATCTGCCGTGATCGTTTAACTGATAACGGCGTTGCCTTTATTAGCTACAACACATTGCCCGGCTGGCAGTTTGTCCAATCCCTCCGCGACATGATGCGCTACCATATTGAGCGCTTCGCAACGCCGCGCGAGAAAGTGACACAGGCTCGTGCCCTTCTTGAGTTCCTGCGCGACAGCGCGCCTTCAAACCGCGAATGGTATAAAAATATTATTCAGGAAGAGTTGAATATTGTTTCCAAAGCCAATGACAGCTACTTCTTCCATGACCATTTGGAAGGTAACAACACGCAGTATTACTTGCACCAATTTGTCGAAATGGCCCGCAAGCATAATCTACAGTATCTGGGGGACACCAATCTGCCGTCCATGTTTGTCGAGAATATGCCCAAAGAAGCAGTCGAGAAACTACGCAGCGTGAATGATATTGTCCGCCAAGAGCAATATATGGACTTCATTATTAACCGGCGCTTCCGCATGAGTCTTGTTGTAAAAGATACCGCAAAAATTGTGCGTCAAATTCCGCAAGACAAAATCTTTGACTTCTACCTGAGCACAGCAATGAAACCCAAGGATGCCAAAGCGAATCTAGAAAATGACTTTGCTTTCGAAAAACTTGATGGCGGTGGTTTATTTACAACACACAATCTGCAATCGGCCGCACTGTTTACAACTTTGTATGAACACGGTGCACGCCCCGTACATGCAGATGCGCTGATCAAAGAAGTGGCTAAAAAGCTGGCCATGACAGATGATACGCCTTTACGCAAAATTCTATCGGATTATGCGATCAAGTTAGCGTTACATGGCTATATCAATCTTTCAACCGACACCATTAGCTTTACAAAAGAAATATCCGCTAAACCCGAGATTTACCCACTGGCGCGTTATCAGGCGCAACAACCGAGCGTTAAGATTGTCACAAGTCTGAATGGCAGCGCATTGCCAGTAGACGCAATTGGTGGACGCGTGATTGCATGCGCCGACGGCAAGAACACACTTGATGACATTGTCAGAATTATTACACAGGACATCAAGACAGGTAAATTGCAGATACAGCAAAATGGCAAGCCTATTTTAAACGATGCCGAAATAAAACAGGCACTCGAAACCGTTATAAGGAACGTACTTGGCAAGTGTGCAGATAACGCACTTCTTGTGGCCTGATAAGAAGCACATGGCGCAAGCACCCGAACTTTTCTCGGAAGAAACATTCAAAGCCGTTGAGAGCGCCTTGTGGCCACGCCGCGTGGCGCTTTCCTTGCTTATAAATGTTCTTGATAAAAATCATACGCTTGACGATACACTGGAAAGCAGCGCTGATTTTTCTAGACTACAGCAGCGCGATCGCGCGTTCGTGCGCATGTTGGTTACAACAACATTGCGCCGCCTCGGACAAATTGATGATTTGATTGCACACGCGCTTGCAAAGCCTGACGAAGAAATCAAACCGCAGGCCCTACTACATATTTTGCGCCTTGGCGTCACGCAGCTTGTTTTTATGAATACGGCAGACTTCGCCGCCGTTGATACATCTGTCGAGCTAGCAAATGCCAGTGGCCTTTCACGCCAGAAAGGTTTTGTGAACGGTGTTCTACGCACAATTGGACGCGAGGGAAAAAGCTGGACGAGCGCACAGGATATCCCGCGCCTGATTACACCTGACTGGCTCCTACGAAGCTGGATCATGGATTACGGCCTACCGCAATCACTCGCCATTGCAAATGCGCATCTACAAGAAGCCGCGCTTGATATTACGCCATCCAATCCTGCAGAAGCTGCTTCGCTGGCGGAAATTCTACAGGGGCTTGTTTTACCATCGGGCAACATACGTGTTCTGGAACCCGAAGGCCGTGTTGAAACGCTCCCCGGTTTCAAGGAAGGTGCATGGTGGGTACAAGATGCTGCGAGCGCTTTGCCTGCAAAATTATTCGGCACTATAAGCGGTGAACATGTTATTGACCTCTGCGCAGCACCCGGCGGTAAAACCGCACAGCTTGTTGCCATGGGCGCAAACGTAACCGCTATTGACCGTTCGACAAGCCGCCTGAAACGTCTACATGAAAATATAAAGCGCCTGAATTTTACTTCGCGCGTTGATGTTGTTTGCGTTGATGCCGCCTCATGGCGACCGAAAACACTCGTGCGGCATGTACTCGTCGATGCACCCTGTTCTGCAACAGGAACGTTGCGGCGCCACCCTGACCTTGCATGGCTGAAAGGTGAGCGTGATGTTGAGAACCTTATCCAAGTCCAGCGTAAGCTGATTGATAACGCCCTCAGCATGTTAGAACGCGGCGGTACACTGATTTACTGCACCTGCTCGTTACAAAAATCCGAGGGTGAAGCCCATTTCCAGAATTTGAATGGCGCCTATATTAAACCAATAGAACGCAGTGAGGTGCCGGGGCTGGAGCAAGCTGTAACCCCTGAAGGGTTTTTACGCATAACACCCGCCATGTGGGCTGATAAAGGCGGCATCGATGGATTTTTTATCGCGCGGCTGGTAAAGGAATAGCATGATCCAGATTTCCCCCTCTATTCTGAACGCCGACTACGCCAACCTTGGTGCAGAAATTGGCAAGCTGGACAAAGCTGGTGCCGATTATATCCATTTTGATGTGATGGACGGTCACTTTGTGCCGAACATTACCTTTGGTGCCCCGATTGTAAAAGCACTGCGCCCGCACACGAGTAAAACTTTCGATGTTCATCTGATGATTGCACCCGCCGAACACTATTTAAAGGATTTCGCAGACGCCGGCGCCGATATCATTACAATTCACCCCGAGGGTGTAAAAGATTTGCCCGCCACTTTAAAAGCCATCCGCGATATGGGCAAGAAAGCAGGCGTTGCACTAAACCCGGAAACGCCGCTAAGTGCAGCATCTCCTTATATTGACCTGATCGACCTGCTGCTCGTTATGACTGTAAGTCCAGGCTTTGGGGGCCAACGCTATATGTTCGACATGGAACAAAAAATTAATGATGCGCGCGCACTCATTAATGCACAGAATCGTAAGATTGATTTAGAGGTGGATGGCGGCATTAATAAAGATACCGCCAAACATGCGCGTGAAGCAGGGGCTGATACATTTGTCGCCGGCGTTGCAATTGTGAAGAGTCCTGATTACGCACAAGCAATCAAAGAAATTCGGGGCGGCTAAAATGGCAAAAAGCAAAACCAGTTTTGTTTGTCAGGCTTGTGGTAGCGTTTCATCACGTTGGCAGGGAAAGTGTGAGGCCTGCGGCGGCTGGAATACAGTTGTTGAAGAACGTACCGAGTCTGCTCTGCCCGCTTCAATGGCCCCGCACAAAAAAGGCCAAGCCATCGATTTCCAGACGCTCGAGAATGCAGAAGATGCGCGCACTATGCCGCGTATGGTTTCAGGTATCGCAGAATTTGACCGTGCGTGCGGCGGCGGACTTGTGCCAGGTTCGGCGCTGCTTCTGGGCGGCGACCCGGGGATCGGGAAATCAACACTGCTTTTACAAACTGTTTGTGCGCTTGCAAATAAAGGCAAACACTGTGTTTATATTTCGGGTGAAGAATCCGCAGCACAGGTACGCTTGCGGGCCGAACGCCTTGGCCTTGCAAAAGCACCTGTAAGCCTCGCAAATGCCAATCAGGTGCGCGATATTCTTGCCACACTTGATGATGCGGCAAAAGATTATGATGTTGTGATTATCGACTCCATCCAAACAATGTATCTCGATACGGTTGATAGCGCCCCGGGCACTGTGACACAGGTACGCATTGCCGCGCATGAAATTATCCGCGTGGCGAAGAAGCGCAATATCTGCGTGATCTTTGTTGGCCACGTCACCAAAGACGGACAAATTGCCGGCCCGCGCGTTGTCGAGCACATGGTGGATGCCGTTTTATATTTTGAGGGCGAGCGCGGCCATGCATTCCGTATTTTACGTGCGGTCAAAAACCGCTTTGGCCCAGCAAACGAGATTGGTGTATTCGATATGCAAGGTGCTGGCCTTGTTGAAGTGCCAAACCCCTCTGCGCTTTTCCTGCCGCAGCGTGAGGAAGCGATTACAGGTAGCGCTATTGTAGCAGCGCTTGAGGGCACGCGCCCGCTGCTTGCCGAAGTACAAGGGCTGATTGTGTCATCACAACTTGCAACACCACGCCGCGCTGTTGTTGGGTGGGATAATGCACGACTCTCGATGATTCTGGCTGTACTGGAAGCACGCTGTGGTATGTCGTTTTCGAACACTGAAGTTTATCTGAACATGGCGGGCGGGCTTGATGTCAGCGAGCCAGCCGCTGACCTCGCTGTTGCCGCAGCACTTGTGAGCGCACATACAGGCATTCCAGCACCGCATGATTGCGTGTTCTTTGGCGAGATCGGACTGAGTGGTGAAATACGCCCTGTACCACAAGCGGAATTGCGCCTGAATGAAGCAAAAAAACTTGGCTTCAAGCGCGCCATTGCTGCAAAAGGCGCACTGAAGAAGAATGATACGCTCCCCATTACAGAAATTGCACATATCAATGACCTGTTAGCGCTTTTCCCAGCGCAGAAAAAAGGCAATTTTGCAAAACGTGCGAATGACGTATAGAATACTCACAAATTCTATGTGGCTCCCATGACTGCTTCTCTTATTTTTGATCTTGTTGTTGTCTGTCTGATTTTTATTTCAGCCAGTTTTGCGTTTTTCCGCGGACTGATCCATGAAATGCTCTCGCTTTTCGGTATGGCGGGCGGTGCGCTGGCTGCTGTTTTTCTTGGACCGCTCCTTTTACCAATTATACAAAGCTGGCTGAATGTTAAAGAAGACGACACAGCCTCGGGCGCACTCTTTGGCGTGATCCCTTACGAATATGTTGCTTATGCTATTGCTTACGGCGGGGTCTTTATTGCCTTTGTTATTCTTCTTAATATTGCGAGCTTCTTTTTATCAAACCTTGTGAAATCAATGGGGCTGGGGCCGGTTGACCGCACACTCGGTGTATTCTTTGGTGTTGCGCGTGGCGTTCTTTTGCTTGGCGTTTTGTTCCTGCCTTTCCATGTGATCATGAACGGTGAAACCAAAACAGAGCTTTTTGGCGCTTCAAAAACCTACCATTATGTTTCAGCAACAGCAGACTGGCTGGGCGGCTTCCTGCCCGGTAATTTGAAGCCGGAGAAAGCCAAAGAAACGCTCGATAATGCAAACGAAACACGCAAGAAATTACAGGAAATGAAAGTGCTGCATGATGAAATGGTGCGGAAAGACGGGGGCACCCCTGAAAAAGACGAAAAGCCAAGCTATAACCAGCAAACCAAAGAGCGTATGGATAGTTTGATTGAAAAAACGCTCAGTGAAACGCCTTAATTAATCCGCTAATCGATATAGGGGTTTTTCGACTTGCGTAGGTAAAGCCGCAGCGGCACACCCTCAAGGTCAAAATTCTCGGCAAGGGCATTTTTCAGGTAACGCACATATTCATCAGGTAGTTTTTCAATCTTTGAAGCCCAGATCAGGAATGTCGGCGGGCGCGCTTTAATTTGCGTCATGAAACGGATTTTTACTGTACGCCCGTCAACAAGTGGCGGGGCATGTTTTTCAAGCGCAAAACCCAGCCACTTATTCAGCTTGCCTGTGCTGATACGCACCTGCCATTTGGCAAAAGCACTAATCACTTCTTCCATCAAGGCTGACAGGTTTTTATTACGGATGGCTGACATCGTGACAAAACGCAAACCCTTTACCTGTGCGAGCGAGGACATGATTTTAAACTTCACGTCTTCGAGCGTTTCGGTTTTATCTTCAACGGCATCCCATTTATTGACAGCAATAATAAGCGCGCGGCCCTCATCAAGCACATGCTGCGCAATGGTGAGATCTTGTTTCTCAAGCGGCATGGTGGCGTCAACAACAAGGATAACAACTTGCGCCAAGCGGATCGCGCGGAGCGAATCCCCGACCGCCATATATTCAAGCCCCTTCTCGACCTTTGCTTTTTTGCGGATACCCGCCGTATCAACAAGCCGTATTTTTTTGCCGCCATATTCCCACTGCACGGCAATTGCGTCGCGTGTGATGCCTGCTTCGGGGCCTGTGAGCACACGCTCATAGCCTAGCAATGCATTCAGCAATGTTGATTTACCGGCGTTCGGACGGCCAACAATTGCCACCTTAATCGGCTTTTCAGGGTCGAGTTCTTCCTGCTGAAATTCAAAATTCTCATCGCCCTCAAGTGCGTCATAGGAAACATCTTTTGAAAGATCCTCCTCAGGCGCTAACTCATCATCTTCTTCATCTTCAGAAAGATGTCCTGCATCACGGGCATGTTCTCTCAACCTCTCATACAAATCATCAAACCCGTGCCCATGCGCGGCAGACATGATGATCGGGTCACCCAAGCCTAATTGATAGGCTTCCGCGGCGGCCACATTCGCCGCCTTTTCTGACTCGCATTTATTCGCGAGTAAAATAACAGGCTTGCCGCATTTCCGTGCCCATTCACCAAAATGATGATCGTCTGGCAACAAGCCCTGCCGCCCGTCAATAACAAAGAGCACAACTTCAGCCTGCGCAACGCCCGCTTCTGTACGCTCGCGCATGCGGTCCTGCAACGACCCCTCCTCGGCATCCTCAAGGCCCGCTGTATCAATCAAGCGGAGCGGTAAGTCATAGAGTGTGCCTTCGGTTTCGCGCCAGTCGCGTGTAACACCGGGTGTATTATCGATGAGCGCCATTTTCTTGCGCGCAAGGCGGTTGAAAATTGTTGATTTGCCGACATTCGGACGGCCTATAATGGCAATTGAAAGCGGCATATTTAAACTCTTACTTATACGCGGTCAGCGTACCTTTATCATTCAGCAGATAAAGCGTTTCTGCTGCAACAATGAGGGGAACGGAAATGGCGGAGCCGGCATCCCACTGACGTAACGCCTTGCCATCCATCACGCCGACTTCCCATACTTCACCCTCACTATTCGCGAGGAGCAAACGGTCACCCGCAAGAACAGGGCCTTTAAAGACAATTGGTTTTTTGCGGTCTTTGTCAGTGTAATCAGGTAAAGACAGCGTCCAGCGGATCGCGCCTGTTGCGCGATCAATTGCCAGCAAACTATTATCTTTTGTCAGGACGAACAGCATGTTGCCTGCAATATAGGGTGTTTCAACGCCGCCTAAATCACGCGCCCAGATACGTGACCCACCACGCGCATCAATCGCCACCAGTTTGCCACCGAAGCTAATCGCATAAACAGTACCGCCTTCAATAACGGGCAAAGCGCGGATGTCGGAAAGCGACGCAAGCCCGCCGATTTTTGTAACGGGGGCCAGTGTATCGGCCCATGCAACGGCGCCGTTTTGCGTTTGTAGCGCAACAAGCTCGCCCGATGAAAACGCGGCAACCACTAACCCGCCATCAACAGCAGGGCTGGCACCACCAATAACACCAGCGGCCTCCATAATCCCTTGATATTCCCATTGCAACTGGCCGCTAGAGGCTGAAAGCGTTTGCAGCCTGTTATCAATAGTCACAACATACACACGGTCATCAGCCACAGTTGGTGCTGAACGCGATGGTGCGGGCAATGCATGCCGCCAGAGAATTTTGCCAGTCTTGGCATCCATCGAAAGGACTTCACTATAACCGCTGGTCACAAAAATCCTGCCTGAAGCATAGGCAATGCCGCCGGGGATCACCGCTTCATCTTCACCCTCGGGGCGCGTTTCGGCAGCCCATATTTTTTTACCATCTTCAATTGCAAAGGCGCGCACTTCTGCGTCCGTATCAAGTGTAAAAATCTTGCCTTCAAAAACAACGGGCGCATTTACAAGCGGAATATTTTTCTGGCGGCCTTCGCCAATGCTTGTGCTCCAGCTTTCTTTCAAGGCACTGGCCAGTTTTACATTGTTCATGACATGGCTCGGGTAACCACCCGCCTGTGGCCAGTAATCATTGCGCCAGGGCGATGGCAGGTTTATAGCCGCCAAATTATCCGCGTTTGTTGCCACGCGCGTGTCAATTTGCGGGGCCTGAAGAATAGCAATGCGCTCGCCTTTTAAAGGCTCTTTCTTGCTGTCATCACTGTCCATCCAGCCACCAACTGTGTCACAGCCGGAAAGGATAAAAGCAACAGCCAGCAGCGCGAGCAATTCGTTGGTTCTCATATATAATTCCTTATTTGGATTGTCTGTAGAGTTCGGTCAGGTCTTTTGCGGTTTTGACAAGAAAAGGTGAAGCGCTTTCCAGTTGCTCGATTTGCGCCAGCTCTTGCAGCGCCGCTTCTTTGCCGTTTGGTAGTGACGCCTTTATAAGCGCGCTTGTAAGAAGAGCTTGCGCTTGCCACGGGCTCTCTTTTTTTACAGCCAGCGGCGTTACTTCTGTCAACAAAGCCTTGGCATCTGTTGCCCCTGCATCGAAGCGTGTTTGCACAGAAAGAATAGTCGCGAGATCACGGAATGTGTCCGGCACAGATTTATCTGCAGCAATTTCACTATAAGCGGCGGCTTTATCTTGCTTCGCTGCTGCCAGTTTAAAAAGTGCGATGGCTTTGTGCGCACCGTCCAGCTCTGCAAGTTGTGCGTTGTCGGAGCTTGCCAAGGCTGATGCCAATAAAGCTGTTTGTGCCTGTGTATCACGATGATGGAAATATTTGTAAATCTCCATACCCGCAGCCCCCAGTATAATAACAAGCGCCGCCAGAATAAGCAGGGGCAACATTGATTTTATATTTTCGTTGAACTCATCTTGTGCGAGCGCATCATTCACGTCGCGCACGGCATTCACACGCGAGTTATTCTGTAGGATATCGGCTGTTGTCAGGCGTTTCTTCATATTCATGCCCTCATGTCTAAAGTTATATCGAAATCAAGTCAAACGCGCTGTGTATATAATTATGAATAATATATTTCCATTCCGGTGCAGGCGCTCATGGCTTATCATTTTTCTATGACGAACAAGCTGTTAACGGGCTTCGAACGCTTCCGCAGTAAATATTACGACAAACCAGATTCGCTCATGGAAAAGCTGGTGCAGGAGGGGCAGGCCCCGAAATATTTTATTGTCTCCTGTATCGACTCCCGCTCAAGCCCTGCCACAATCTTCGATATGGCCCCCGGCACATTCTTTGGCCACAAGGCCATGGGAGCCATTGTACGCCCTTATAATCAGGGCACAGCTCTTAGCGCTGCCTTACAATTTACGCTGAACTATAACAAGGTCGAAGAAATCATTGTGTTGGGCCATACGGGCTGTGGCGCTGTGCAGGCGCTTCTCGAAAATATAGAGGATGTAGAAATTGCGAGCTTTCTGCGCGTTGCACAGCAGGCTGCAGAGAAGGCGCGTGCACAAAAAAGCGATATTGACTTGCAAAGACGTACAGAAGAGGCATTGATCCTGCAAAGCGCCGCAAACCTTGAAACCTACCCGAGCGTTGCCAAGGCACTGGCTGAAAATCGTGTGAAAATCCATTCATGGCTTTTTGATATGCATAACGGCATTCTGCAGGCCTACCACCCTGCCAAAAAGACCTTCATAACCATTGCCGAACGGGGCTCATGCGAAAATAAGCTGGATTTTTGCTGCCATGGGGGTTTATAACCTTAGAGCCTAAAGGGGTATAGCTCAGTTGGTAGAGCGATGGTCTCCAAAACCATAGGTCGCGGGTTCGAGCCCTGCTGCCCCTGCCATTAAAAACCTGAAAAACTTGACAATTTTACATAATAATAGCTATAATTGGCCATGTTTTCAGTT
>WGMJ01000005.1 GCA_016125135.1 Alphaproteobacteria bacterium
ATCAGCTAAAACTTTTTGTGCAAGAATAAGGGAGCGTTCCTCACCTTCGATATTCAACGAAGGGCCACGATCACGGATATTGATTCCGAGTTTATCTTCAAGATAGCGCAGATGGGAGCTGTTCTCGCCGTAGAGCAAACCTAAAGAGGAAGTCTTATCGAAGTTGAGCGTGGTCTGTATGTGCGCCTCCATTTTCTATTGTGAATGAAATTATTTACAAAAGATTAAAGATCAATGGGGTGCGGTATATTATTAGGGCTGGCGGCTATCGTTAGCAGCGGCGGGAGCCTGGGTTTTCTGCGCTTCACGGTCACGGGCAAAAGCCTCTTCTGCGGCTTTGACACGTGGGTGGCGCACAGTATCAGAGAAGGCGAATTGGAATATGGCAAAGCCCTCAATGTCTTCAAGTGTACGAAGCGCGTAGTTAAGGCCGTGTTCTTCGGTTGTGGGCAAGTCACTTTGGTAGCGGTCGCCGCATATATACATCTTTGAACCTGTCCCCAAGCGGGTAATAAACATTCTCATTTGTTCGGCGGTTGCGTTTTGCATTTCATCGCCAACAATTGCAGCTTTTTCGATTGTTCTTCCGCGTAAGAAGCCAAGTGGCACAATTTGCAGCCTCTTTTCAGCTCTCATTTTTTTGAGTTTTTCTGCGCCCCATATTTTTTCAAATGAGTCATATATAGGCTGCAAATAGGGGTCAATTTTTTCTTCCATGCCGCCGGGCAAATAGCCCAGCTTTTCACCGGCCTCAACGGCCGGTCTTGCAACAACGATTTTATCAACGGCTTTCTTCTCAAAAAGCTCTGCAGCATGGGCGCAAGCAAGAAAGGTTTTCCCTGTACCCGCTGGCCCTACCAACAGACAAACATCATTGGCAGGTAAGCGAATTGTTTTAATACATTCAGCTTGGCCTTTTGTTTTTGCAGCAAAGGTGGTGCTTCCTACATTTATCGTTGTATTGGCAATATTAAATTGCGTGGAGACATCCTCGATAAGCTTCATAACATCATTGTCGGCGAGGCGGCCTTGGGCAGATACGATTTTCTCGATGACTTTTACGGCTTTTTCAAGGCTGCCGTTACCTGTCACAACAATCTCTTTTTCAAAGCTTTGGACTTGAACATCCAGGCTTTGGCTGACGATTTCAAAAGCGCGCTTTTTGCTTTCATATTCGGCAGCGGGGCAAGCAATGTTCTTTGTTTTTAGTTTGGATGGTGCGGCAGCCTGAGCCATTTTTTTTACGCTTTCCCTGTCAGTTCCCCTGTTAAAGAATTGGGGTAAGCTTCTGTTACCATGACAGGGAGTATTTTTCCATATATTTTTTCAGATTGTTCAGGATTAAGGTAAATATGGACCGATTGGTTGTACTGGCTCCGGCCTGAAAGATGGCCCATTTGGCCGTCTTTTTGCTTTTCGGGCTTGCGGTCAAAAAGGACATTAACCGTTTTACCAATAAAAGACTCATTGAACGATTTTTGCTTTAAAATCATAGCGTTCTGGAATTTTGCTAATCTTTCGGTTTTAACCTTTTCAGCGATTAAATTCTTCATATTAGCCGCTGGCGTGCCGGGCCGGGCGCTATATTTGAAGGAGTAGACTGACCCGTAGGGCATCTCGGTCGCAAGCTTAAGGGTATCCTCGAAATCCTGCTCGGTTTCCCCCGGGAAGCCGATAATAAAGTCGGACGAAAAGGCGATATCGGGCCGGGCGGTCACAAAACGCTCGATGATTCTGCGGTAATCATCGGCGGTATGCTTGCGGTTCATGGCTTTTAATATGGCGTCCGAGCCGCTTTGCACCGGCAAATGGATGAAGGGCATGACTTTCGGGTTATTTTTATGAGCCTCAATAAGGTCATCCTGCACGTCACGAGGGTGGGAGGTTGTATAGCGGATCCGTTCCAGAGCATCCATTTTGGAAAGCTCGTCCATAAGGCGGCCCAAGCCCCAGATTTTCCCGTCTGTTCCTTCGCCATGGAAGGCATTCACGTTCTGGCCGAGCAGGGTCAACTCCTTGGCGCCGCCATCAACCAGCCTTTTGGCTTCATCGAGAATGGATTTAACCGAGCGGGAATATTCGGCCCCGCGCGTATAGGGCACAACACAGAAAGTGCAAAACTTGTCGCAACCTTCCTGAATGGAAAGGAACGCGGTTACGCCTTGGCTGGCTTGTTCTTCGGGCAGTTTATCGAATTTATCTTCGGCGGCGAAGTCAGCATAAACAGCGCGTTTGGCAATAGCGCCTGTGGCTTTTGCAACCATTTCAGGCAGCTCATGGTAAGTCTGCGGGCCGAAAACCATATCGACACAAGGCGCACGGCTTGTAATCACTTCGCCTTCGGCTTGGGCAACACAGCCTGCAACGGCAATTAACATTTTATCGCCGCCATTAGCTTCTTTTTGTTCTTTGGCGTCACGCAGGCGGCCTAGGTCAGAGAATACTTTTTCGGTTGCTTTTTCACGGATGTGACACGTGTTTAAAATCACCATGTCGGCACCTTCAGGCTCTTCAACCTGTTCATAGCCGAGAGGGCGCAAAACATCGGCCATACGGTGGCTGTCATAGACATTCATCTGGCAGCCCCATGTCTTGATATAAAGCTTCTTGGCTTGTTTTGCGGTCATGGGGCTAGTTAAAGCAGAAAAGGGTAATAAAAAGCAAGGAATAGGCGTTTGGTGCTTGACCAGAGACACACGTATTTTGTATGCTATGTAAAATTGAAAAAGCGAGGGTTTGGATGTTCACACAAAAAAGACAGCAGGCAGAGACAATTGCGTATCAATTTGAAGTGGCACGCCAAGGGCAGGTTGTTCCGCGCGACCTCGCATTCAACTCAATTCCTTCATACGACAGAGACTACCAAGGGCCGTACGTAACGCTTGATAAAGACCGTATCCTTTGGACGGACGCAATCCCATCACAAGCCGCAGATATTATTCAGCGCATGGATACAAGCAATGCGCGTATTGAAGGAGATCCTAACCGCGAAGACCGTGTTATCGGCACGCGTAATGCGTGGCTGGATGCAGGTGAGCTTGGCCAAGTGAAGCGTGCATTGCAAATTGAACAACGCGGCGAAAAAGACCGTGAGCGTAAATCGGCCTTACGTGCTCTTGAAGTAAAGGCTGATGCAGCCATTGCACGCTTGTCGCCGCGTCAACTGTAGTAATTGAGCTTCCTTAGCGAAGCGCACATTCCATGCGGATTAAATCGGATTTTCCTTCGCGCTTCTTGGTGCTGTGTACCTTGAAGCCTTGCCCTTTATAAAAAGGTAGAAGCTCCTTGGAGGAAATGGTAACTACAAGCTTGTCGGATCCGGCCTGTGAAGCACTTCTTTTAAAGGCGTTCATTAATCCCGTGGCAACACCACGTTTTCTTGCGGCGCTGGCAACAAATAACTTATGCAGTGTTGAAGCATTGTCGCGTGCGCGGTGGTAAACACGGCCAAAGCCAAGAGGTGCTGCCTGTCTGTTTGTTGCCATGAGTGTTGTATATTTCCCTTTTGTTTCAGCGTCATTTATAAGGGCATCTTTTTCAACCTGTGGCATGAATGGACCAAGGCGCGATGATCTGCCATGAAATCGGTCGTCCCGTGTTGATTGCCTATGACAGCTTTGAATAAAAGGAAGGTCTTTCGTTGAGGCGCGTCTAATAAGCATTTTTTGAGGCCCTAACTATAATAATCAAGGTCTTCGTGGAACGTCTCCCGAAGCTGGCTGACAGCAACAAGTGAAAGTACAATTGCGATTGTTGCAATAACCGATGTGGCAGACAGAATCCCCATTGAAGGTTTTAACCAGCCCAGCATTGCATACATCGGGATGGTTGTTGCTCGCACAAAGTTTGGAATAGATGTTGCGGCTGTGGCGCGCAAGTTCGTGCCGAATTGTTCGGCGGCAACGGTTATCATGTTCACCCAGTAACCAATGGCTACCCCTAAAAGCGCGCAGAACATATAATATTCAAAAACGCTCAAATTACGCATCTGCATGAAGAGCCCAATTACGAACCCGCCGAAAATAATAAAGCCTGTAATGATAATACGGCGGCTTTTGAAGATATGACTGAGGATCCCCGCTAACAAATCACCTATCATTGTGAAGCTATAGCCAATTGCTAGGGCAATGCTGGCTTTTACAGGGAAGGGGACGTTCATGGCTTTTGCCAGCTCGGGCGAAAGTGTCCACGGTATGGCGATAACGAAATAAATAGGGACGCCTATCAAGACGCAGTAAAGATAGCGCAGCCCAAGTTTGGGCTGTTTAATAAATTGCAAGAAATCGCCGCGCTTTACATTGTCTTCATGCGCTTTTGAAAACATGCCCGATTCACGCAATATGCTTCGTGTTGCTAACAATAGCAGGCCAGCTATACCGCCAATAAGATAGCAAGTGCGCCATGGCAGCAACTCGGCCGCAACGCCGGCAATCACCGCGCCGCCAATACCTATAAATGTAAATACCGCAACGCCAAGGCCGCGATGTTCTTTCTTCATATTCTCGGTAATTAATGCCACGCCAATACCGACTTCACCGGCAAGGCCAAGGCCCGCAACAAAACGAAGCGCGGCATATTGATCAACTGTTTGCACAACAGCGCAGCCGAGCGTAGCAAGGGAATAAAGAAGGATAGAGCCAAGCAAGCATTTTTTGCGGCCTATCTTGTCGCCCAGCATGCCGAATATCAACCCGCCGATAATCAGGCCTGTCATCTGCATATTGATAATAAACATACCTGTTTTTGTAACGGCATCACCAGTCAGGCCCAGATCTATAAGGCTGGGGGTCCGTAGCGCGCTAAAAATCAGAATGTCGTAAACATCGACCATATAGCCGAGCGCTGTAATAATAACAGTCGCGTTGAAAATATTTTTTGCGTTTGCCGTTAGGGGCGCTGATTGTGTCGTTGTCATGGTTGTCTGCGGAAGCCCGTTTCGCCTTTTGGTGGTGTAAGGCCACGTTGGCGTAAATGGGCTGCGCGGTCAAGCGCTGTAATAAAGCCTTCCAAAGATGTATCTTCATTATTCATCAGGGCAACGTGGAAATCGCTGGCGACTAGATTATCCGGAATTTTATCGCCAAGCTTACTTATATCTTCTGCCTTGAAGCCGTAGATGGTTTCAAGCGCTTTTCTGGTTTGTGTTTCGGTGAGCGGGTCAAGCTGGATCACGTTCGGCACATATGTGAAAAACTTCTCGTCAAGGGCCGCTTCCGAAGACTTTGTTGTAAAAACAACGCGTACTTTATATTGCTCCATTAAATCCGAAATTGTTTCGGCATAGCTTGGGGCCTGACTGTCCGGATCATTTTGTGTTGGTACAAGATCGTCAATATTATTAATCAGCAGAACGCGGTTATACTCAACAGCATTACGGAATGCATAGGTAAGCTGTAAGCCAGGAGAGATGCCTCCAGAGCTCCGAGAAGATAGTATAACGGAGCGTCCATCAATAATTTCTATTTCAGTATCAAGTTCGCAAGCGAGATGATGAGCAAAAGATTCTTTCCCCGTGCCACTAGGGCCTGCAAGAAGAAGTGATTTTGTAAAGAAGGGGTTTTGTTGGCCCTCAAAATTCTGATGCGCCATGCCGTTAAAAGCTTTTTGTAAATCAGCATCGCGAGCATTCACCAAACCCCACTCATAAATGCGGTTTTTAGCGAGCGGTGCCAGAATAGCATCGCGCGAGCCAAATTCACGCTCGGCTTTTCTTTCGAGAATTTCGCAAAACTTTTCATAGTCACCCTTAATGCGGCTACAAAGCGCCATTGAGCGGTCAATCATACGTGAAGGGACAATGTATTTTTTTGCTAAAGATTTAACCTGATCAGGTGTAAAACTAAGTCTTTTTTCTTCCATCTGACGGGAAAATATTTTTTCACGCTGGTTGATAGGGGGGGATCCGAAATAATATTGTAGTGATCGTGAAATTACAGAGGCAGGAAATTTGCCTTCATCGTTAAGTGCAATGATAAGATTCAAACCTCTCCGATTTGCTTCATCAAATAGTTCATTAAAAAAATGCTTGGCAGCTGGATCTTCTGTTTTATCACCCGAAGCACTATCATGTGCCATTAGCACTTCACCATCATCAGCAAAAACAATGGCGCCTTCTGGGAGATAGGGTATTAATTTAAGGAGCACTCTCAGGCGCGCAATAAGCTCGGAAGGTTTAGGTTTTGGCTCCTCGGCGTCATCACTATCATTGGCAACGGTAAAAACGGGCCTACCGGTTGCTTCTCCTAAGCTGCGGATAGCCTCCGTTTTGCCGACGCCTGGCATGCCATTTATAAGCGCAATAATGCCAATATTCTTAGCGTTAGGATCTGGATTTTCTTTTAATGCCTCTTTGAGTTCCAAAAAATCAGGAATATGCGCCCAGTCTTCTATTGGGTATTGCGCTTTTGCGGGTTTGCCAAGAAGAAAAGAAATCGTTTCGTCCCTTGTAGAAATTTTCGTTTGGAAAAGGCTGTATATCGGGCTGTTCAGAATATATACGTCTTCATTTTGCGCTTTGAAAATAAGGCCGTGTTTAAGAAGTGTTTCAAAGTCATCGCTTATAGTTTTTTTATCGTCTCTGATAGAGCTTAAGATATAGCCTGCAAAGCGTCTGGTGTCTTCTGTAGTAATGTCATCATTGCATAGATAGTCTATAAGGGAGTTAAAGGGCTCATTGGTTTGCAGAAATGCAACTAAAGCAAGAATATATTTCTGTCTTTCGGTCAGTTGAAAAATTTCTGCTATATGCGGTAAAGAAGGGTAAAAGTTATCAACCGTTGTTTGGGGGCTATTTTTTATAGTAGCCGCAAAATCATTATAAATCTGAAGTAACAGTTTTTGGTTTTTTTCTACATCTGCTTTTGTCTTTTCATGGAAGTTTAGGTCTTCACCGAATAACTCGAAAATTTTTTCATCGTTGAAAGGGAAATAACCTATGCGATTAAGAAATTGTGCACGCTCATCTTTGCTCAGCCCGCGGCTTTGAATCAGGCCAGCGTAAAAATAGGCAGAGATAACAACTTCTGCAGGTGTTTGCTGTGGAAGATCCGTGCCAAAATCCGCGTATTTTTTTACTTCTTTGAACTCTAAACCCATAACCCTGTCCATTTACGTATTTAATGATACGTAGCATGGCGCTTGGTCATAAATAAAGGAAATTTTGCAAATTTCCCGATTTTAGGCTTAATATGCCCGCTATGCGCTATTTAAGCTTCCTGATTTTGTTAACTTTTCTGGGTTTTGTGCCTCCCGCACAGGCGAATGACGGGACGGTTTTAACCGTTTTTCCGGGCTCACGGGCGCCATCGTGTTACACGTTGGCCGAGGCTGAGGCCGAGCAGGCGATCCGTATTCATAGTGAATTGATGGTGATCAGCCTGAACTGCCAGCATCTCTGGCCTAGCAGCCAAACGAACCTTTATCGCCAATAC
Source organism: Alphaproteobacteria bacterium (assembly GCA_016125135.1). Lineage (GTDB taxonomy): Bacteria > Pseudomonadota > Alphaproteobacteria > Micavibrionales > Micavibrionaceae > RI-185. The sequence continues at coordinate 7,431 of WGMJ01000005.1, forward strand.
AAACAATTCACGCTTGATAAGGGGACATTGCTGGCCGCTTACGAGCGCACGCTTGTAAATTTCTATGCGCGCCAAGGGCGTGATGCAGAAGCATCAATTAATAGCCTGCGCACCAAATTTGCGAACAAGGTGTCGGCCGATGCTGCTGTGATGCGCCCCGATGCTTTTTGCGAAGTCTACGCGCCGCGCATTCCAAAAGCTGCCCGTATGACAGACTCGCAAATAAGAAAATGGGCGGCAACCTTCTACCCGAAGCATCCCGTCAGCGTTCCGCTTTGCACGCAGTAATGAACTTTCTGCGCTTCTAAGCGTTTTCCCTTTATGGGGAACTGGACACCTGAAACCTTATCTTTCTTCGAGCTTTTATTTCGCATTATTTTTGCTGCGCTGGTAGGCCTTATACTGGGGCTTGAGCGCGATATAAAAGGCAAGCCCGTTGGTTTTACGAGCTACATGATTGTGTGTATCGCCTCTGCTCTCATCTCTATTATAAGTCTTGAATTAACGCATGAAATGACAGTGCGTGGGAATGTGCAACTTGACCCGCTCCGTGTTATTGAAGGCGTGCTAACGGGTATCGGGTTTTTAGGGGCTGCTGCAATTGTCACCAAACATGAGAATAATGTTGTGGGAGACACAACAGCATCCGGCATCTGGGCTTCGGGTGGGCTTGGTATTGCAATTGGTTTCGGTTTTTACGAGATGGCCGCCGTTGCTGCATTGGCAATCCTGCTGATTTTCATTAGCGAGAAAATCCAGCGCAAGGTAACGAAGGCCAATAAGGCGAAAAACTAGACCGCTCTATTATTCAGCGCACTGTGTTTGCGTCCGTAGGTGAAGTAAATCACCAGCCCGATAACTGCCCATGCAAGGAAATACTGCCATGTAATGAGGGGTAGCCCGAGCATCAGGTAGAAATTCACACCAATACCGGCGATGGGCAGAAGCGGGAAGAACGGCGCACGGAATACACGCACAAGGTCAGGCTTCTGGTAGCGCAGAACAAGCACACCCGCACATACAACCGTAAAGGCAAAGAGCGTACCGATACTCACAAGCTCGGCGAGTTTACCCATAGGGGCAAAGCCGGCAAGCAGCGCAACAGCAATGCCGACAATCCATGTGGCAATCATAGGGGTGCCGTATTTCGGGCTCACCTTTGCAGCGAGGCCTGGCAATAAACCATCACGGCCCATTGCATAGAAAATACGTACCTGACCAAGTAGCAAGCCAAGCATGGCTGTCGTTAAACCAGCAATCGCACCAATTTTAATAAGCGGTGAAAGAATGCTGAGGTTGATATGGTCAAGTGCTGTTGCAATAGGCGCGGCAACGTTCAGCTCGGTGTAGGAGATAACGCCAACGAGCACAGCCGCAACAAGCAAATACAGAATTGTACAAACACCGAGCGAACCTAAAATACCAACAGGCATATCTTTTTGCGGGTTTTTGGTTTCCTGTGCTGTTGTTGCAACAATATCGAAGCCCAGATAAGCGAAGAACACCAACGCAGCGCCTGTTACCACACCGTTAAAACCAAATGGCATAAAGGGTGTGTAATTCTCGAAATTAACGTGGAAGAAGCCTGCCGCCACAAAAATAAGAATAACCGCAACTTTTAAAATTACGATGCCAAGGTTCACAACTGATGAAAGTTTTATGCCCAGGCTTAAAATAGTTGTTACCGCAAGGATGATAAGCATCGCGGGAATATTGGCAGAAGCTGTGAGTGCATCGGGTAATGGAATGCCGGACTCTTTTAAAAAGCTCGCAAGATAACCCGACCAGCCAATTGCAACGGCCGACGCACCGAAAGAAAGCTCAAGCACCAGCGCCCACCCGATAATCCAGGCAATAACCTCACCAAAGGCAACGTAAGAATAGGTATAGGCACTACCTGCAACAGGGAACATGGAAGCCAACTCGCTATAGCAGTAAGCGGCGAGGGCACAGGCAAAGCCGGATAAAACAAATGACAGAATCACGGCCGGGCCGGCATGGAGGGCCGCGGCATGGCCAGAAAGTACGAAAATCCCCGCGCCAATCGTGGCACCTACGCCCAGCATGATGAGATCTGTAGCTGAAAGTGTGCGTCTGAGTGTCGATTCGTTGCTATGCGCAGCAATATCATCGATCGATTTAGTGCGGAATAAGTTCATGATTCCCCCTTGTTCAGGGAAGCATGGAGGGGCTAACCTATTCTGCAAAGGGGCTATTTCTATAAGTATGGAATAGCCTGTTGAAAACTTTTACTCATTTCTTGAGTTAAGCGCCTAAAAATGTTGATTTTGAACATACTCCAACACTTTATATATAGGCCCCATCATGACTTTCCAGAACGTTGCACCCAACGCTGTAAAAGATTTTGCAAAACCATCGGAACCATCCGACGGGAAGGTAAAAGCAGATGAGGTTGTTGCACAGGAAAAACCAAAAACGGAAGCGTTTGTGGGTAACCCGCAAAATATCAACAAGGATGCTGCATCGAGCCCGTTAAAGATACGCGCCGTTGCTTATTCGAAAGCAGAAAATCGTCCGCAGTCACGCCCTGCAGAGTCGCGCACCGCTGCCGATGAGAGCAAGATTTCACTTACACCTGCTGTCGAGCAATATCTGCGCCGTGACGCACAAGCTAAAAACGTTTCCAGAAATGAATTTATTGCACCCCCTGCGCAATCCACTTCACTAGAGCAGCCATTATGGCTGCAAGTGCTTTCAGCAGCGGGCTGGACAGTTGTGGCGCTATGGTCAGTCTTCGTTGTTTACCATTTAGGCAAAAACGGGTTCTTCACAACAGGGCAGGTTTTCTCGAACCCTGTCATGGGAAGCCTTGCCTTGGCGGGTGTTCTGGCACCTGCTGCTATGTGGGCGATCGTTCTTGGCTCACTTGTACGTAAATCAGACGCACGCCTGTATGGTGAAGCGCTGAAAGATGAATTGCGCCAGATCATCATCCCGACTGATGAAACAGCGCAGTATGTTCACAAAAACCTGACTCTTCTAACTCAAGAAGCCGCAACATTCTCGGCAACAGCACGCACCGCCCTTCAGGGTATCCAGAAAGTGCGCCAAGCTTTGCGTACAGAAGCGGGTGAGTTTAGTGGCCTTGCGAATAAAACAGAATTCCAGATCGAACGCCTGACAGAAGTTTTGCAAACACGCGTGAAATCACTTTCTGATGCGACAACGGAAATTGAAACCCGTACAGGCACCGTTGAGAAGGCAATGGCAGACGGTGAAGGCAAAGTGAACACCATGCTTTCACGCCTGAAAGGTAAGAGCGATGAAATTACCACAAGCCTTGATACAACGTTTGGCAAGTTCGATGGTTTGGTAACAGCCTCTGTTGGCCGTTTGCAGGGCGTTGGTGAGCATTTCGACAAACAGATCGAGAAGCTTGATGGAGCAACAGCGCAGATTGAAGGTAGCGCGAAAACATTGCTTGAAAAACTCACAGCACAATCGACCAGTTACGAGAGCATGGCAAAAGAAACCATGGGTAAGCTGGAAACAACATCAGGTACAATCACAGAACAAAGCCGCCAGATGCAGGCCGGCGTTCAAAGCCTTTCATCGCAGCTTGAGCGCACACTCTCGATTATCGGCGAAACATCACAGAAAATTGACCGCGCAGGCCAAACGCTTTCTGACCAAGCGCAAGCCGTTGATGTAAAGCTCAGCGACCAGATCCAGAAGCTGCAAGATACAATGACCCGCATGCGTTCCGACAGCCAGATGCTGGAAGGTACAGGCGAGGCCGTTGCCGCGCAAATGACAGATGTTCTTTCATCTGTTTTACATGGTTTCGAGAAAATGAATTCAGGTCTTCTCCGCTCGCTTGAACAAGTGAAGAGCGCTGTTACAGAGAAAGCCGATACGGTTGAAGCGCTTTACACGCAAACGACAGAAGGGCTGCAAGGCCTTGCGCAGCAACAGGGTGTGAAGCAGGAGAAACTGCAAGTTATGTTGCAAGCACTTGCACAACAATATGACCGCGCGAAAGAATTGAGCCTCGCGGTTGAGCAGATTACGACGAAACTCGAGAATAGCTCTGACCGTCAATCGGTACAGGTGCAAAGACTAGGTGCAGATGTTGATGTCATCTTGCAAAAACTTGACGAGCAGGTCGATAAACCGTTCGCCCGTATTCAGGAAAGCGTCCGCAGCGTTGATGATCTTTACGAAGGTATTGAAAGCCGTCTGGGTACGAAGATTCGCGAAATTGAAGATGCAAGCCAGCGTTCTTATAACCGTGCGGAGACAATCCGTCAGGCACTGAAAGAGCAGGCGCAGGATATCGCAAGTGTTTCAGGCCAGGTGCAGGAGAAGGCAAATAATATCCTTTCTGCTATGCAGGACCACCAAGCGGTTTCACGCCAGCAGGCGCAAGATCATATTGTACGCCTTGAGCGCATCCACGAGACACTCAAAGGTAGCGTGCAGTTGCTTGATCAAGTGGCAGAGCAGTCAAAAGACCGGATGATGGACGGTAAGGAAGCGATTATCGAGCAAACGAACCTGTTCCAGTCATCACGCGAGAAAATTGTAACGGATATCAATACAATTCAAGAAACACTGGTTGCGGCGCAGAAGCAATTACAACTCTCGGCGGGTGACTCACGCGCACAACTTGAAGATGTCTACACGCAAGTACAAGAAGTGCTGGGTGATTTCACGCCGTCCTTCGAGAAGGCGGTTACACAAGCACAGAGTGTCCGCGAAGAGCTGGCTGATCTGAACCAGACAATCGATAACAAGTGTGATGCACAGCTTGAAAGGCTTTCAGCACTGGGCAGTGATTTCGACAACAAAACGAAGAAAATGGAAGAGACAGGAAATGTTCTTTCTACGCAGCTTCGTGGTGCGACAACAGCGCTTGAGGATCGTCTTACAGAAATCGAGAAGGCTGCTGTGGATGCAGAAGGCCGTATGGGTGTTGTTCGCCGTACATTGCAAGAGCAGGCTGAAGATATTCATCTTGTTGTGGATCAGGCCGAAAGCAAGGTTGATAAATTCTCGAGCCACCTCGTGAAAACAACACATGATCTGTCTGAAAACGTATCGCAAACGGCAAACCGCTTCGAAGCCATGATGACAGGCTTTGATGATCTTGCCCGCCATGTCGATGCCAAAGGGCAGGATATTGTGGCCCGTCTTGTTGATACAGGAAAAGACGTGCGTGATGAAGTTAGCGCGCTCGAGTACAAAACAAATAATGTTGTGCTTAAAACGCAAGACCTTATCGGCACACTTACAGGCGAAAGCACGAAGCTGGCCGAAGGGTCACGTGCAGGGCTTATCGAGCTGCAAAAAGCTGGTGATTCTATGGCGCTACGTGCCCGCGAGTTCGAAGAATACATGAAGTCATCCCTCCGTTCGTCAGCACATTACAGTTCAGAGCTGAAAGTACATACACAAGCCGTTGCCGACGCAGCGCAAGTGGCTGTCGAGAAAGTGGCAGCGCACATGGCAGCGCTTGCGGCACCTGTTCGTGATATCAAGAAGGTTACAGATGAAAGTGCGAATTATCTGGCGAAACAACGCGAAGAACTGCAGAACGAAGTGAAGCAGTTGCAGCAAGTGATCCAGAAAATTACGCACAACATGACAGATGTTACTGCCGCTTACGTGCGCCAGACAGACCTGCTGGAAAAAGCCAGCGGCGATGCGCAGGACAAAGTGGCACAGCTTCGGAGTGCGCAGGGGGCGGCCCAGCAATCATACTTTATGGGCTCCACGAAGTTTATTATCGAGAGCTTGCACTCATTGGCCATCGACGTATCCCGTATGCTGGAAGGCGACGTGAACGAGAAAGCGCTACGCGCCTACCAGAAAGGCGATGCAACAGCCTTTACGCGTCGTCTGGTTAATCTGGAAGGTCAGGTGCCTGCCGAGAAAATCCAGAAGAAATATCAGGAGGACAGCGAATTCCGTGCCTATGTGCAGAAATACTGCCGCCAGTACGAAGATATCTGGCAGAAGGCTGACGAAACTGACAGCGCAAGCTTGTTGCAGTCTGTTTTCCTCTCCAGCGATGTTGGCAAGCTGTATTTCTGGCTGTGTCAGGCCGTTGGCCGCCAGCCTGTATCGGTGAAAGAACGCCCTGCGGCCTAAAGGCGGCACTAGACTGGCAAAATCAGCCGTGGGTGCTATTATTACTGGTTATTAAAAAGGCTGATTCTGCGTTATGTTATCCACGAAGATATGCGAGGGTGTATCCGATATTTCAGATAGCTATATGGGCTTTCTGATAGACCCGTCCGTTCTGCATGACGGTACACAGTTGCATGAAGGTGTTCTGTCTGTTTTCCACGAAATGGAAGAGCGCAAGAAATTCGTTATTCTGCTTTCGAACTCTGATCAGCGTGCAAATACGCTTAAAGAAAATCTGAAAAAGATCGGCCTTGGCCCCAGCCTTTACCAGAAATGCATTACAGCCGGCGAATTTTTCCATGAGGGGATGAAAGATCGCACCGATACATTGTTCTATGATGTCGGGCGTAAATTCTTTCTGTTCGGGCTGAATGAAAAACACCCCGCGCTTGAAGATCTGGATATTGAATGTGTTGATACTGTAAAAGATGCAGAGGCAATTCTCATCCATGGTATGGGCAAACTTGCAAAGCCTATACACGAACTTGATGCGGATTTGCGCGAGATTGCCCGCCGCCGGATGAAGATATTCTGTTTCTACCCCGACAGCCGCGGGCTTATATTCTCGAACTATATTATGGGCATGGGGTTGGTTGTGCGCCGCCTGCAAGAAATGGGCGCAGTGGTAAACTTTATCGGCAAGCCGTATAAACCTGTTTTCAATTATTGCACAAAGCTTCTGCAAGAGCAGGGCATCTTCCCCGCGCAGTCCGTTATCATTGGTGACACGATGGCGCATGATATTCTGGGCGGTATGCTGGCAGGGATGGACAGCTGCCTGATCCGTACAGGGTTGCATGCGGGCGCGTTCAGGCAGGTAAAGAGCCTGAAGGATCTCGAGAAGGCAATTTCTACACTTGTGGCACAATATAACAATGCGCGGCCAACTTACCTTGCTGACCGCTTTAAATGGGGCAAAGCGCTGCCCGACCGCAAACACCGCAAACGTAAAGCAGGTGCGCGTGAGCGTAAAGTGCGCCTGAGCCCGCGAATATAAGCCATGCCAGCAAAACAACGAAAGCCTATAAAAGATACTTGGCCGCTTCTCAGGCGGCTCTTGAAGACGTATTTATGGCCCTATAAGAACCAGCTATTTCTGGCTGTGTTTTATATGGTGATCGCGGCTGGCGCTGTTGCGTCTTTTGCAAAGTTATTACAGCCGGTGCTGGATGAAGCGCTGATCGCTGCGCAAAATGACCCGCATAACTGGTTCCCGCAAGTGTTACCCTTGGCTGTACAGGTGCTGCTGACATTTATTATCAGTGGCATGGCGACCTACATGCATACAATTACAATGAATAAAATCAGCCAAACGGTGATTGGCGATATTCAAAGTGATCTCTTCAGCCATTTACTAACGATGGATATGGCCTATTTCCAGTCCCAGCCTAGCGGGCATTTAGTTTCGGGCGTTGTGAATGATGTGAATGTTATGCGCGCTGCCGTAACTGATAGTATTACAGGTATTGGCAAGAATATACTTACGCTTATTCTACTGGTCGGCGTTATGTTCTATCAGGATTGGACGCTGGCATTACTCGCAATAACGGTTTTTCCGCTAGCGATATGGGCGCTGACTTACGTGGGTAAACGCTTGCGCAAAATTTCTCATACGTTGCAAAGTGAAAATGCAAGCCTGATGAGCGCCCTCACAATGATCTTCCAAGGCATACGCAGTGTCCAGGCCTACGGGCAGGAAAATTTCGAACGTGTGCGGGCTGGAAAAGCGATCCGTGCTGTGCGTCAGCTCAACATCAAGGCCGTGCGTATTGGTAATCTCACAACACCTTTGAACGAGATACTTGTAGGGGTCGTTGTATTCGGGTTCATTCTCTATGGTTCTTACCGCATTGCGCAGGGTGATTTGACGCCAGGTAGTCTTGTCTCGTTTATTGGTGCTTTTGCACTGGCCTACGAGCCTATGAAAAAACTGGCCAAGCTGAATGTCGCCCTACAATTGGCCATGGGCGCTGCCGAGCGTGTAACCGAACGGCTCGATATGAAGTCACAGATTATAAACCATCCGCAGGCCGGCCCGCTCGAGCTTGCTGGCGCGCCTGAAATAGTCTTTGAAAATGTGTCGTTCCGTTACACGCAGGAAGATCTACCGGTCTTGCAAAATATCAATCTGGTTATACCTGCCGGCAAAACCGTGGCGCTGGTAGGGGCTTCAGGGGCCGGTAAAACAACAATCATGAATCTCATCCCGCGTTTCTATGACCCCGCCGCAGGGCGTATTCTCGTGAACAGGCATGATATACGCTACCTGACTCTCGAAAGTCTCAGAGACCATATGGCGCTTGTGTCGCAACAGGTCATTATTTTTGATGATACAGTTGAAGCCAATATCGCCTATGGCGCGCCGAATGTTTCGCAAGAAAATGTTATAGCGGCTGCCAAAGCCGCGGCTGCCGACGAATTTATAAAAGGCCTGCCGCAGGGTTACCAAACACAGCTTGGTGAAAACGGCGCAAGGCTTTCAGGCGGGCAACGTCAACGCATAGCCATTGCTCGCGCTATCCTTCGGAATGCATCAATATTACTGCTTGATGAGGCTACGTCGGCGCTTGACCAAGAGGCAGAACATTTTGTGAAGGAAGCGCTGGAAAAGCTGGGCGAGGGGCGTACAACGCTTGTTATTGCACACCGGCTTAGCACCGTTCAGAACGCAGATGAGATTATTGTGATGGATGCCGGACAAATTGCCGAGCGTGGCACCCATGAAGCGCTTTTAAAGCAAAAGGGAATATACCACCGCCTTTATGAGGCGGGAGGGTTGTTCTAATGCTGAAGAAAAATATCCGGCTGGCAGTTTTTCTCTTTGCCATCATCTATGCCTGTATCCTTTCGGCCAGTTTTTTCTTCCAGCGAAACATGATGTATTTCCCGCCTATAGGTTTGCCACCATTGGAGGAAGCAGCCGCACAGGGCTATGAAATTGTGCAAGTTAAAACAGAAGATGGCCTGACACTTAAAACTCTTTATAAAGCGCCTGAAAGCCCTAATAAAAACCCTAAGGGGGCTATTCTTGTTTTTCACGGTAACGGGAGTTCGGCCCTTTATGAACGCCACCGCACGGATTTTTTCAATAGTCTCGGCCTTGCCGTTATGTTGGGAGAGTATCGCGGCTATTCCCACAATGAAGGCAAACCAACCGAGAGCGGGTTGATCAAGGACGCACAAGCGCAATATGAGGCGTTAATGGCACGGGGCTTCAAGCCTGAAAACATCTACCTCTATGGCCATTCTCTTGGTACGGCAGTTTCGCTGGCACTTGCAGAGAATAAAAAGGTAGGCGGCATTATTCTTGAAACACCTTTTCTCTCTGCGCTCACGCTTGCTCATGGCGCCATTCACTTTATGCCTGATTTCCTGATTAATATTATCATGCGTGATAATTACAGAAGCGACGAGCGTATTACAAAAATAGACGCGCCCTTTCTATTCCTTATTGCAGGCAAAGACACAATTGTGCCAAATGAAAGCTCGGAAGCGCTTTATAATCTGGCGCGCGGTAAAAAAGAGAAAGCCTTTTTCCCTACTGCTAATCATGTGAATATATGGGATTTTGATGTTCACACGCCGATCCGAAAATTTATGGAAGATATTACGCAATGAAACTACGCATCCGGCTTTTAATGTTTTTTTGTCTTGTATCGCTGCCTGCCTGCGCAAAAGAAAACACAGAAATGCTCCGTATAATTACGGCTACAGGAAAGGCTTACAAATTCCATGTCGAGCTTGCCGCAACACCCGAACAAAAGGCGCAGGGGCTTATGGGGCGTGAAAAGCTAGCGCGTGACGAAGGCATGCTTTTCACCTTTACGGGTGAGAAGCTGCGAGGCTTCTGGATGAAGAATGTACCCATCCCGCTTGATATGATCTTTATTAAACATGACGGCACAATTGCGCATATTCACCATAGGGCAAAACCCAATGATGAAACTGTGATTTCCTCGGAATTACCTGTAAATGGCGCGCTGGAAATCGCAGGCGGCCTTGCGCAAAAACTCGGTATAAGCGAGGGTGATAAAGTAGAGTTTCGATTGTTTGAAACAAAGTACTGAACGTTGTTCAATTAAGATTGTGGTTTAACTTTTTGTAAGTAATGAAATAAAAAAATGAAATTAAGGCCAGCAAACTTAGATGATATACCCGCTTTAATGGGGCTCCAGAAAAATATTATTGAATATGAAAGATCATTTGATTCTGGCATACGTGCCAATGCAATTTATTATTCTCAGGATAGGCTAGAAGAAATTATACAAAGCGACACGGGAAAAGTAGTTGTTATTGATGCCGAGAACAAGCTTATGGGGTGTGGTTTTGGGACAATTACAGAATCATCAGGTTGGGATGCCTTCGATAAAAAAGGCTATGTTGGCATGATGTATGTTGACCCTGCTCTAAGAGGAAAAGGGTTTGGTAAAAAGATATTAGAATATATTTTGAATTGGTTTTCTGAGAAAGATATTTTGGATGTTCAATTAAATGTGTATCCTAACAATACGCGAGCATTGGAGTTGTACAGGTCATATGGCTTTGAAGATCATCTCATGTATATGAGAAAGCTAAAATAGTTTTTGGTTTTTTCTTGCAGATAATGAGGTTTATATAAGATGGTCGGAGTGGAGAGATTCGAACTCCCGGCCCTCTGCTCCCAAAGCAGATGCGCTACCAGACTGCGCTACACTCCGATCGGAATATTTAATAGAATATTCTGCGCCAATAATCAACGGATTTGAAGGAACAGGGACGAAATGTTGTTAAATAAGGAAAAAACATACTTCTTTTGCGGGATCGGCGGTAGCGGCATGCTGCCACTGGCCATGATTATGCAAGGGCAGGGCTATAAAATTGCGGGCTCTGACAGGGGGCGAGACCAAGGGCGTACACCTGAAAAATTTGCTTTTTTAGAGACGCAAGGCATGGCGCTCCATCAGCAGGATGGATCAGGTATTACAGCTGATACAGTGCTGGTCGTTTCAACGGCCGTGGAAAATACAATTCCTGATGTGCAGCAGGCTAAAGCATTGGGATGCACGAGTATTAAACGCGCAGAATTGCTTGCACAGCTCTTTAATGATGCAGATAGCCGCATTGCTATTGCGGGTACCAGCGGAAAATCAACCACAACAGGCATGGTGGGTTACGCGCTCCACACGCTTGGCAAAAACCCAACTGTTATGAACGGGGCTGTATTCAAGAATTTCCAGACGACAGAAAACCCCTATAGCACAGCGCTTTCGGGTGATGATAAGCTTTTCATTATTGAAGCGGACGAGAGTGACGGGTCAATCGAGCTATATAACCCCACAATCGCAGTTTTGAATAATATTACGCTCGACCATAAGAGCCTTGATGAGCTTGACGTGCTATTTACGCGGTTTTTAAACGGTGCAAGTGCTGCCGTGCTTAATTTGGATGACCCCGCCGTTGCAAAACTGGCAGGCAAAGCAAATAACGCCATAACCTACGGTATTCACAACAAAAGCGCAGATATCGTTGCGAGTAATATCAACGGAGAGCCATTTTCAATTCAGGCTGATATTACCTTCAAAGGTGGTGAAACACATAGGCTTTCTCTTCATGTGCCAGGGCAGCATAATTTGCAAAACGCACTCGCTGCACTTTCAACACTTATAACAATGGGCGTACCTGCAGCCGATGCCTGTCAGGCTTTGTCAGGCTTCACAGGTGTCAAACGCCGTATGGATGTTGTGGGTGAAAAGAGCGGCGTTACCGTGATAGATGATTTTGGCCATAATCCGGACAAAATATCGGCAACGCTAAAAACCCTTAAAGAGTTCAAGGGGCGTTTGCTGGTTGTCTTCCAGATGCACGGGTTTGGCCCACTGAAGCTCATGTATAACGATTTAATGGATAGTTTTACGCAGCATATGGAAGCTGATGACGTACTTTATATGCCGGAAGTCCTGTATTTAGGGGGCACGGCGGACCAGAGCGTCAATGCGAAGGGGTTCATAGGCGATATCCAGAAAAAAGGGCTGAAAGCACACTGGTTTGAAAAGCGGGATGCAATTGAAGCGGCCATTACAGCAGAAGCAAAAAGCGGTGACCGCATTGTTATTATGGGGGCGCGGGATGATACACTCTCGGATTTTGCTAAAAATATTCTGCTGAAACTATAAAAGCGCTTCTATGCTGTTGATCAGCTTCCAGCCTTTTTCGGTCAGGTAGAGCTCCTTCTTGCGGCGCTCTTGTGGTGACAGGCGGATTTCCACCAATCCGTAAGGGTTCCCATTAGCACGGTAATCAGACAAAGCGCCAACTATTCGCGATATAGTTGAAAGAGCCAGACCCGTTTTTTCAGACAGGCTTGTAAGGGACATCCCCTCATTCTGCGAGATCACGGCAAGCGAGATCGCGTACTGAAGTGGAAACTCCGGATCGATTTTTTGAAAGAGATGGAGCAAATTCAACAATGTGGCAATCTGTGTTTTGCCTTTGCTGGAATGCTGTACTTGAGGTGATTTCATGAGATTGTACTAAAACATACTTACGTGGAGTAAGTATAATATGGGTATAAGGTAAATCAACTATTAATTCATTACGCCATCTCTTGATATTAATCAAGGGACCGGCCCGCAAGGCCTTCGAGAATTCACAGTAAATAGCGCCTAGAAAAGGCATTTGCAGGTAAATACGCATTGGGACACCCCGTAAATTTTTATTTATTGTTATCTTAAATTTTATATTAGAATCTTTAATTTGAAGTTGACAAAGACTTTTTGCACTGCGTCATACGGAAGTATGCCCCCAGTGGAATAAAAAATCCGTTTTGGCGCTTGTTATCAGTCACATAATGCAACTTTTGATATAGCCTGCCTGCATTATCCAGTTTATACCTTATGGTTGTATTATTGATAATTTTACAGGGAATTTTTGTCGGCAGCATGTCTTTAGCACCGTCTAGCAGAGCGTTTTCCAGCCGTGCCTGCGTTAAATCGGCTGATTGCAGATTGGCAAAGGATAAATCCGCATCCCGCAAGTCTGTTCTAGCAAGGGACGCGCCTCGTAAGTCAGCTCCGCGCAGACTAATTCCGGAGAGATCCTCTCCGTTTGCCTGTAGCTCCCGCAGGCTGAAATTGTGCCTGAAGGCGTATTCCACCGCCATTTTGAAAGATGAAAACCATCCGGCCAGTATGATACTGCCGGTTACCCGTTCTACTCTGATATACATTTATTGTTCCCACACAATTATTAATAGTTGAAATTAATCAACTATTGATTACATAGGATATCTGAGGGGCGATTTGCAAGCAAAAAAATGTGGCCTTGCTAAAAAAGTAAAAAAAACCAGAATTCATATATGGAGAATATGCCTGAAAAACCACCAAACCCGCTAGAAAAAGGGGCAAATACGATACGGGAGTATGTTACCACGCTGGCGGATGCGCCCGGTGTTTACCGTATGGTGAGCGAGGGGGGTGAAATACTCTATATCGGCAAGGCGCGCTCTCTTAAGAAGAGGGTGACCTCTTATACAAGGCCAGCCCAGCTACCGCACAGGTTACAGCGGATGATTGCGCTTACGCATTCCATGGAATTCATCCGAACCCATACAGAGGTTGAAGCGCTGCTATTGGAAATGAACATGATAAAAACGCACCAGCCGCGTTTTAATGTTCTTTTAAAAGACGACAAATCCTTTCCGTATCTTTTTCTTACTGGAGATCATGATTACCCGCAGATTCTTTCGCACCGCGGTGCCAAGAAGAGAAAGGGGGACTATTTCGGCCCCTTTGCTTCAGGCGGCAGCATCATTCCAACGCTTATAACGTTGCAGAAAGTTTTTAAACTGCGTAACTGCACAGATAGTTTCTTTGCTGCACGCAAGCGTCCGTGCTTACAATATCACATAAAACGCTGCACAGCACCCTGTGTTGGGCTGGTCAGCAAAGACGAATATGCAGAGCAGGTCAAAGAAGCAAAAAAATTCCTGCAAGGCAAAACGCAAGCATTGCAAGCGGACCTTTCAAAACAGATGCAGTTTGCCAGCGATAATCAGGATTTTGAAACAGCCGCTGAACTACGTGACCGTATTAAAGCGCTCAGCGCTGTACAAACTACGCAAGATATAAGCCTGCAAGGCGTTGAAGATGCCGATATTATTACGCTTGTGCGCCGGGAGGGGCGCTCATGTATACAGGTTTTCTTTATTCGGGCGGGTCATAACTACGGCAATCGTGCCTTTTTCCCGCGCCATCAGGATGATGAGGAAAACAGCGTTATTTTAGGGAATTTCATGGCGCAATTTTATGTGCGCGCTGAAAAACCACCCCGCATTATCGTCAGCGAGGCGGTAGAAGATCACCAACTCCTCGAGGAATGGCTGAACGCTGATATTTCTATTCCACAGCGCGGTGTCATGAAGCGGCTTGTTGATTTCGGAATAAAGAATGCCGAAGACGCACTGCGGCGGAATATGGCTGAAAAAGCATCCGAGCAGGCGTTGCTCGAGAAGGTGCGTGTTTTTCTTGGGCTGGATGATCTCCCGCAGCGTATCGAAGTGTATGATAATAGCCACAGCGCTGGCACGAACATGGTAGGCGCTTTTATTGCAGCAGGGCCGGAAGGATTGAATAAAAAAGCCTACCGCAAATTCAATATAAAGACGGCGGATAAGAGTGATGATTACGGCATGATGCGTGAAGTGATTGAACGCCGGTTTAAAAATCAGGAGGACATGCCTGATATTGTTGTGCTTGATGGTGGTGTAGGGCAGTTGAATGCCGCTAAAGAAGTATTGCTGGAAATGGGCCTGCTTGATCACTTCCTGCTAATGGCAATTTCAAAAGGGCCTGACAGAAATGCAGGGCGGGAATGGTTCCATTTTACCGATCGTGAAGCAGTTCAGTTGCCGGTAAGCGACGCAGTTTTGCACTATTTCCAGCGCTTGCGGGATGAGGCACACCGCTTTGCGATTGGCTCACACAGGGCGCGTAGGCAAAAGACATCGATAACATCATCCATAGATGAAATTCCGGATATCGGGCCAAAGCGTAAGAAGGCCTTGTTGGCTTATTTTGGTTCGGCCAAAGATGTCAGCAGAGCAGGGGTTGTTGACTTGATGCGCGTAGAAGGGATTTCAAAAACAACAGCCGAAAAAATATATAATTTTTATAATGAGAATTAGAATTTAGGAAATGGACGTTCAAATGGAAGTATATCTGCCGGCGCGTTGAGTTTTCTGAATCCCGCCGGGTCCGGGTATTTTCGTCTAAGCGCATGAAGTTTTGAATCTGCGTGCGCATCAAAAATTTCTGCGCCATGCATATCAAGTATACTCTGGCAATGTTCGTTACTCATGATGAGGAAGAAAGCACCATGAGAGGTTTTGGCAACAATTTCATTTTTTCCGCGGAGTGTATCAATTTCAATATGGGCCAGCGTATTGTTGGTAAGATCTTCCATTAGCGTATAGAGAAATGTTTCAATATGAAGAGGCGGTCGTTGCGCTGCATTCTTTATGCGCACGCCAAACGTCACAGTCTCCCCCTCGGACTGCTCAAAAATTTTTGCGAGTTTATCACGCTCTACCTGAAGCATGACAATATAATACAATATGTAAAAAAACAAGTAAAGTGGCTAAAAAGGCAAGAAAATCAACTAATTCCGCGGTGTAAACAAGGGATTTCACGCGGTAAAGTGCCATCCAGTATGCGATAGCGCATTCTAAGATTATCGCAGATCTGGCGGTCTGTTGCATTACGTGGGGAGGGAAAGTCTGCCGTAATAGGGGGCACAAACTCAGGCTCTTCAACGATCTGTGAGGCTACTTCCTTTCTGGGGGGCACCGGAATGGCAGGCTCTGTTTCGGTCATCGGCCAGCGTTGTGTCAGGCGGTTTGAATCAACATGCATCAATTCCAGCAGGCGTGCTTGTTCTTCGATATTCATTTCGGCAAAGCGCGGGTTTTCATCGGGTATATAGTAATAGCTGGCGTCATAATGGCCGCGGCGTAAAAGCAGATCAAGTGCGGCCATTTGTAAATTAGCTCCGTGCTGATCTTGCCAGACATGGCTCATTTCATGAATAAACATACCCTGCTGATTAGACTGGCTGTAGTCATTGCGTGTTGCCTCGGCATTCGACACATAAATATTCCCGTTCGGGCTCATCGCCGAGCCACCTGTCGCAGGGCTTATAAAAGCAAAGTAGGGGCGGTTAAAGATAAGAACATTCTCGTAATCAATCTGGTCGCCAAAAGTCTCGCGTGCCATTTCAATCTCGCCTTCGGTCAATGTACGGCAGGTAGGATCTATATCGCAAAGCACGCGCTTGCTGCCATCCCAACCGGGAATTTCATAACCGTTATATTCGACCGTGAGACATCCTGCGGCTGCAGCAAAAACCGCGCCCAAGCCGATAGCGGCATGTGTAAGGCGTTTCTTCCAGTTGCTCCCTGTTGAGGCGTTATCTTTTTTCATTTTTATTATTCTTTAATAAAGCGTAACACAGGTTAATAATTTGTTAAGGGGATAAATCGCTGATTTTGCAGGCACTGACGGAACTTCTTTCCCGCGCTGCAAAAAGAAGAATATTATGATTCGCCAGTAAATTAAGGTAGTTTCCGCCGGAATGGAGCAGGTGAGATGCTAAAAGAGACAATTGAACGAAAGCCGAAACGCGAAAACCATCCCTTGGGTGCTGCCTGTGCAGTTGTTCTGGTGGGGTCTGTCATGGGGCTTACGGCCTATTTCGGGATTCAGGCTTTTGCACAAGGGTGCGTACATTTCCAGCAGGAAATGCAGGATCGGAGCCTTGGCCGGATACCGCGCTAATTAAGCGGTGACTTCAGCAGGTTCTTCTTTTTTGGCTTTTTTCTTCTTTGGAGCATCGGCCGAGTGCACGAGCATAGGCTTCTCGCCTTTCTCGACTGTCTCAGCATTCACAACAACTTCCGAAACATCCTCATAGTCAGGCAGTTCGTACATTGTATCAAGAAGCATTGTCTCGACGATAGAACGCAGACCACGAGCCCCTGTTTCACGCTTGATTGCTTTCACAGCAATTGCTGAAAGCGCTTCAGGTGTGAATGTCAGTTTCGTATTCTCCATTTCGAACATACGCGCATATTGTTTGCACAGCGCATTCTTTGGTTCTGTGAGAATAGAAATAAGGGCTGCTTCATCAAGATCTTCCAGTGTGGCAACAACAGGCAAACGACCTACGAATTCAGGAATAAGGCCGAATTTCAGCAAATCTTCTGTTTCAAGGTCTTTCAGCGCTTCACCAACACGGCGTTCATCAGGGCCTGATACGTTCGCACCAAAACCAATACTGGTCTGGTTTGTACGGCGGCCAATGATTTTATTGATGCCGGCAAAAGCACCACCACAGATAAAGAGGATATTTGTTGTATCCACCTGCAGAAACTCCTGCTGCGGGTGTTTACGGCCACCTTGAGGCGGCACGGAAGCAATCGTGCCTTCCATCAGTTTTAGAAGGGCCTGTTGCACACCTTCACCCGAAACGTCACGCGTGATGGACGGGTTGTCGGACTTGCGACTGATTTTATCGATTTCGTCGATATACACGATCCCGCGCTGGGCACGGTCAACGTTGTAATCACAATTCTGTAGAAGCTTGAGAACAATGTTCTCAACGTCTTCACCCACGTAACCAGCTTCGGTGAGGGTTGTTGCGTCGGCCATTGTAAACGGTACATCCAGAATACGCGCCAGCGTTGAAGCCAGAAGCGTTTTACCGGAACCTGTAGGACCTACGAGAAGAATGTTGGCTTTTTGCAGCTCGACGTCTGAGCCTTTTGAAGCGTTCTCAAGGCGCTTATAGTGGTTGTGAACAGCAACAGAAAGAACGCGCTTCGCACGCTCTTGGCCGATCACGTAATCATCAAGAACTGTTTTGATTTCTTTTGGTGTTGGTATGCCACCTTCACCTGTGCGGACAAGCTGTGTTTTATCTTCCTCGCGGATGATATCCATACAAAGCTCGACACATTCATTGCAGATAAAAACGTTCGGGCCTGCGATAAGTTTGCGGACCTCGTGTTGGCTTTTACCGCAGAAAGAGCAGTAGAGGGTGTTTTTAGCGTCGGAGCTTGAAGATTTACTCATGTCTTAATCCATATAGTGCGAGTCACCCGTGAGGGCTATTTCCAATCGTGCCAAGACAAGGTGATTTGCGCAACCCCTTGTAAGGGCTATTATTTCCTTCTATCTTTCTTCAGTTTCCTTTACACATCGTTAAGAAGCCCTCAAAATGAGCCGCATTGCGGAAAATGACCTCATAGAGGTCATCCCCGCGAAGGCGGGGATCCAGTGAAAAGTAGAGAATTGCCCAAGTTATGACAGAATCAACCCGTCTTTCTAACCCTCTGGCTGACCTTCTGGAAGCCTTTCAGGCCTTCGATGACTGGGAGGAGCGTTATGCGCTTCTGATCGACCTTGGGCATCAATTGTCGCCATTTCCCCCCGAATTACAAACCGAAGAGAATTTCGTGAAGGGCTGCGTGTCGCAGGTCTGGATGGTGCTGAGCGTTGAAAACGGAATTCTGCATTTGCAGGCCGATAGTGACGGGCAAATCACAAAAGGCTTGGTAGCGCTTCTTGTGCGTATTTATGACGGGATCAGTTTAGACGAAGCGCGCCGCGTGGATATTCTTTCATTCTTTAAAGAAATAGGCCTTGACCAGCACCTTACACCCAACCGCCGCAACGGATTCTACGCGATGGTGGAGCGGGTGAAGAAAAGCTTAATTTAACAAAAAATAAAGCAGCTTTATCCATAATCGACATATGGATTTGTCACGTGCCAGCTTTCTCTTCGTAGACTTTCAAGGGCTTCTTTGCTCAGTGGATAGCAACGAGGGGGTGAAGAGAAATGCATGGAATAATAGAACCGCAAAGCTTTGCGCAGATTTGTTGCCGCAGTTAAGAGCGCTTGCGCCTGTCGCTTGGACGCTTTACTGGAACTTCGATAGAAAAGGGGATCAATATCCTGCCTATGTAGAAGGTAAAGACTATAAATACGGTGATGACAAGCAAGACCCTGTCCATGTAATCCCCGAAGGTGATGAGCGCATATATTTTAAAAGAACAGACGAACTTTTGTCGGACTGGTTCGCAGAGCAGCGCGATGCCGTAATTGATGATTTGCGCCAGCGTGGAATTAATACGTTAGTTATCGGGGGTTGCAATGGGGGCGACTGCATTCTTTCAACGGCCGTAACGGCACTTAGAGCGGGTTTCAAAGTGTATATTATTAAAGAGCTTGTTTCTTCTAATAAGGAAGACGCTAAACATATAATGGAAGCGTTGCGTGAAGAGACATCTAAAGGGCTTCAATTTGTGTCTCTAAAAGAGTTAGGCGTAAAGGTGCCAAAGCCGCCAAATATATTGATGCAGGCCTTCCGCGGTTTTTTACCGCAACCGCAAAATAATAATAATCATACAATCAACGTCTGAATTACATCTTATAACCGAAGGGCACTTCACGTTCTGCTGGTGGCGGTGCTGTGCGGGGCGTGACAAGCAATCCTTGTTCGGGGAAGGTAAAATAAACGACCTCTCCATATTTTGCAGTGCGCATGCGCGGTAATTCCTGTGTTTCCGGCCCAACGCGTGACATGCCGGTTAAATCACTGTCCCATATTGCTGTTGCGGGGTCAGTAATAACATTGCCAGCGCCATCATAGATTGTTGCAGGGCCCTGTGCAGGTTTGCCAGCAAAAAGGCCAAGTTCGGGGAAGTACCGCATGAAGTGGTCAATCTCGCTTATATAGGCAATAACAGGTTGCTTACGCGGATCAACCGAGTGCGGCGCAATCTGAACGAACTCATCAAGATGTTGTGATCGCAAAATTTGATCAGTCTTATAGGAGCGCTCGAATTGTATGGCGTGTTTTTTCCACGCCATCATTAAAGGGCCGTCACTTTCGTCGATAAGTTGAATAGGCTTATCTAATATCAATTCACCAGCCCCCTTCCAGCCAAATGAAGGGTCGGCACCGATAGCGAAGGGCAGACAATTTACTTTCTTTACAGTGTCTGGATTGTTGTAGGGGGCAGGGTTATATTTTAGTGCAGGGTTAGGCAATATAATTTTTGTCTCGGCGCCCTGTGCAAATTGCTCACGCAATCGCGCAATATCCGCAGGCGAGGGCGTAGGCCCATAGACATGGAATTCTTCATCAGGGATGATTTCATTTCTGACTTGCTGCGGCAACATAATTTACATAATCTATATAAATTTAGGTGAAAAAGCAACAAAAAACCGCCTCTGGGAAAGGCGGTTTTTAGGGAGGTTAAATTATTGATTTATGCAACTTTAAAAGCAGGCGCATTTTGAGCTGCTGTTGTAGGCGTAAGACGATATTGGCCGTACTGAAAGGAGCCATCGCCAAGATCAACGGCTGTAGGTATATCGGCTTTGTCACCACCTACATAAGTAACAGCATAGTCCGTTGTGCCTTTACTTGTTTTTACACGTAATACGCGATAGCCACCTTCTGCTAGGTCATACGGAATTTGGCGGTTTGGTTCAACGCGAAGTGTGCGGGCAGCTGATCCGAGCTTGGATTGTATGCTAAATGCAGCGCCGGCTAGATGGCTTTCTACAGGTCCGCTTGATTTGATATGATCAACCAGATCAGATTCGTTGCCGTTTGCTGCAATTGAAACAACTTGTGCGTCAGGAAATCTTGCTACAATTCCGAGTTCATGGCCTTCAAATGTGGCTCTGCCAAAATATGTGCTTAGTTTGCTTAACTGCGTTTTTTCTTGACCAGGTATAATTGCTGCGCGTACTGCATTTACTAATGATCTCATTTCACACCTCTGTTTTTTGTATGTTTAGAATATTGTTTTTACCGACTTGCGTAAGAGACTACGCTTAAAACAACCTTATGTCAATAGTTATTTATTAAAAACCTGTTAATTTGGTTAATGCCTCTTGGGCGCGGTCGGGGTCATCCATGAATTTAAGCTCTGGCATGCCTCCCGGGTCAGCAGGGGGGAAAACCACGTAAGGGATGCCTTTTTCGGAGGCGTAGGAGAGTTGTTTCTTCAATTTTGTGGCGGAATGGTAGATCTCCACGTTCATTTTACGCCCTGCGGCCAGAAATTCGCCGTTTCTAAGCTGTTTGGCGAGGTCTATAGCCCATAAACGCTGGGATTCATCAAAAAGGACGATCAGCATATCCGCTGGGGACTGACGGCCTTTGGGAAGCTTGCCTTGGGCGCGGATATAATCAAACAGGCGGGAGAAGCCAATGGAGATACCAACCCCCGGAAGCTTCTTGTTGATGTAGTTTCCGGCCAAATCTTCGTAACGCCCGCCCGAGCAAATGCTGCCATAGCTGGGGGCATCGGTGAAACGCGTCTCATACACCGTACCTGTGTAGTAGTCGAGGCCGCGTACAATCGACATATCAACTTCAAAATTGCCTTTAACAAGATTGTTTAGCGTATTGATAACAAAAACTAATTCGTCAATGCCCTCATCAAGCGTCGGATGGCTGACACCAAGGTCACGCACTGCTTTGGCAAAGCCATCATCGCTGCTTTTAATTGAGGCAAAGGAGAGGATCTGGTTTGCTTGCGCATCACTTAAAGAAAGCTCTGTAAGGAGCTGTTTTTTAACATTATCTGCGCCTATTTTCTCAAGCTTGTCTACAATGCGCGTCACGGGCACAAAATCATCAATACCAAGCGCCTGACAGAATCCGGCGAGGATCTTGCGGTTGTTCAACTGCATCTTGAAGCTGCCGATATCGAGCTTCTGGAGGATCTCAACCATAATAGCGGGGCATTCTGCATCGAAATACAGGGGTAGGTTATCAACGTTAATAACGTCGATATCGCACTGGTAAAATTCGCGGAAGCGGCCAGCCTGTGGGCGCTCACCCCGCCAGACGCGCTGCATCTGGTAGCGCTTGAATGGAAATTTCAGCTCGTTAAAGTTCTGGGCCACATAGCGGGCCATCGGGACGGTCTGGTCAAAGTGCAGGGCGAGGCGTGCTTCTTTCTCGCCGTCCTCTTTATGGAGGCGCTCGATCACGTAAATCTCTTTATCAACCTCGCCCTTGGCCGTAAGTACCTCGAGGGCCTCTACGGAGGGGGTCTCGATAGAGCAAAACCCGTAGCTTTCGAAGATCTCGCGGATGGTATCGAACCATTTCAGCTCGATATAGCGTTCCGCGGGCAACCATTCGGGGAAGCCACTGATAGATTTGGGTTTTATGATTTGAGACATAGCCAACACTATTCCAGAAATAAGCAAAAAAGCAATTGACATCTGTGGACATAATTAATTATATACATAATCATGATTAAGGCATGGTTGGCAGCTGCAGGAAATATAGGCTCGTTCGTAACATCTAAAGATGCACGGGTTGCACTAACCAGTGCTGTCACAATTCTGAATGTGAATAAAGGTGTGCAGGGAGCAGGAAGTGGTGTGTTAATAGGGCCACGTCTTGTTCTTACCTCGAATCACGTCTTACAGAAAAAGGAAGCCCTATACCGCTTTGATGTTTATTCGAAAGTCGGCGGAGAGCAGACAACTATAAAAGACATTATCCGCTTTCCTGATTCAGATGTCGCTATTCTGTATTTGTCATCTGATCTGCCGGGGCCTTACGCGGAGATTGAAGAGACTGATGTGAATAGGAATGTTCGCGTTATTGCACCTAATATCAAACCGCAGTTAACAAATAACATTGTGCAAACGCGAAACAACATAAAAGAGAAATATAATGTCGAATTTTATTTACGTGGACGTTATATAAAGGGCGTTGACGCGCATCAAAAGCCCTCCGCTAGCAAAGGGCACTTTAGCAAATTGGCTATGGCCTTTTCAATTCCGGGGCGGCATGGCAACTCTGGCGGTGGTGTCTTCAACCGAGAGAGTGGCAAGCTGATATCGATCATGAACATGATTGGATATACGCGAAACGGGGATAAATGGGTTTATACAAATAATACCTATGGCTCATCAACACAGTTCTTGCGTGAGGCTGTAGCGCAGGCCAAGGCGGAGTTCGGCCGTAAATACGGATCTAGGGGACTTGAGATAACGCCTAAATAGGCTTGACCATATTATCGCCGCTGGGCTAAGTATTATATCAAATCAAAACGGTAGGAGTATAGAGATGAATTCAGCAGGTTTGGCAGAGGCGCCAGTCGAGAGAGATTTAGGATGTGGTCTAGAGATTTGGCGCGATAACCGCATAAGTGCAGAGATGGCAATATACGCAAAAGCGACAGCACGCACGAATGAGGCAAGGGGAGCTGATCTTTTTGCATTTGTTTCCAACCTGCATAATGCACCTGCTGATGGTCAGTTGATTTACCAGCTTCCGGCTTTTCCTTACCTCACAGAAGATTTTTCGTATGGTGTAAGCAATATTTATGGCTTTGCAGCCCAGAATGAAGCCAACCTCCTGATAGCGAAAAGACTCTTCGAAGTACAAGACATTGAATCTTTACGTGCAATCGTGCGCACCAGCCCAGGCTATTTTGCCCAAAATGGTGGCAGTCGTGGCACAGGTTTCGGATACGGGAAATAATGTGCTTGGCCCGCTCACACGGCTTTACAACAATCTGAACCGTAAAGCGGTCAGCGATATAGCTGACCTGACAGCGGTGACAATCCATTCCATAAGCGATGAGGCTGGCCCCAGTGCGGGAAGCGGGGTTATTATAGCGCCCCATCTTGTTCTTACTGCCGCACATGTTTTATCAGATAATCCCGATTATCCGCATACTGTCATGCACAGGCCTTCAGGTGTACGGACTGCGGTGGTGGATAAATATATTCACTGGCCACATGACCTCGCTGTTGTTGAGATTGCGGATCATATTCCTGCGCCACTCGTCAAGTTTGGACAGCAACGTTCCCTGCTATGGCAAGGAATTTACTGCGCGGATGTAAAGACAAGCTATGATGAAATGCCGCCCGAGCGCCCTCCATTACATGGATATACAATGGGAAAGAATGGTGATAGTGCGCTGTTTCCACATTTTCGTCTTGGTGCAAACTTTGGAAACTCTGGCGGGGCGATTTTTAATGCCGACACAAATGAAATTATTTCTATTATGCAACGCGCAAGTTTGCGTCAGGACGGTACGCCTATAGATTTTGTAACGGTTGGTGTGGCCGCAAAGGATGTCAATAAGGTTGCCAGACAGGCATTGCAACATTTCGCATTGGAGCGTGCGTAATGGCGAGTATTTTTCCATTCAGGCTTTCTTGGAACAAGGCTGCAGCAGGCCCTGAAGGCGGTGTTGTCATTATTAGCGAGTTTGAAGGGGGTAAATTCGGTGTTGGATCCGGTGTTTTAATTGCGCCTAACCGTGTTTTAACTGCTGCGCATGTGGTGGCTTCCAGTTCATATGTTGTTGCAAACAAGGGAAGAGCGCAAGAAGTGGCAGATCGGTATATTTGTCAGGATTCCGATTTGGCGGTGCTTGCGCTCGACTATCCTATGAAGAGCGCCTTTGCGAAAATTGCAAAAGAGAGGCCCCATCACCGCAGCGTTGTTATGATGCCGGACTTGCGTCCTGATAACAGCAAGTGCACGGATTTGATAGATCTTATTAAAGCGGCACGTACTTCAAGAAAAACCTCAAAAATAATTTTAGGGAGTCTTATAAACGAATGGGCTTCCGTTTCAGACACTAAAGCCGCATCGGAAAAGCTGGAGGGTATATTCGGGGATACACCTATTCAGGGATACAGGCTTCCAAGCTACCATGGAAATTCAGGTGGCCCCATTTTTGATTGTGCAACAAGAGAAATTGTCTCGATTGTCAGTGCCGCAGCGAAGTTAGAGAACCTGGGAACGCCCGTGACCTTTGGCGCCGCAACGAGCCGCATTCATACCGTTGTGCGGGATGCCGAAGCATATTTTGAACGGAATCCTTCATGACAGTAGATATTCTTAAAGAACCTCTACGCCTACGGACTATATGGAGTCATGTCACTGATCCGGCAGTTGTACTTGATAGTGCCGTTTCTGTTGTCGGGGAAAAGGGCGCAGCATCAGGATTCTTGATTGCGCCACAAATTGTTGTTACAGCAGAACATGTTATGCAGGGGATGGAAGCCAGTGCAAAATTTGTGAAATACGGACAGCCAGAGATAGCCTTGGTAAGGCATTGCTTGTTGTACCCTTACGATGACATTGCCGTGGTACTTCTCGATAGAGTTATTCATGCGCCATGTGCCGTTATATCAGAATCTGCAACGCTAGAGCGGGGGAGTCCTGTTGCTATGCCGAATGTAAGGCCGTTAGGTGATAGCGAGGAGGAAGCATTGTTATGGGCGCAAACGCAAAGGCATCAAGATGCAATAAAAGAAGGGTCTCTAGAGCTGAAAATTGATAATTATTCAGCTGTTTTGCAAGAGGAACAGGTGGGGCTAAAGGGACGGTTTAATGTATTCTCCTGTGCTTGTGCCGAAGGAAATTCTGGAGCAGCTATTTTTGACGCGCGAACAAATAAAGTTATATCTGTCGCTTGTATAGAAGGTGATGTGACCGAAGAAAGCGGAGAGCCAAAGCCGTCTGTTTTGGGGTTGGAGGCAGGTCGCTTGTATGAGATCACGCAGGAGGCAACGGTATATTTCGAGCAAAAATATGGTGTTGCATGATAACTGAATTGATTAAAGAGCCCCTACGCCTGCGCAATATGTGGAGCCATGCAACTGACTCGGCGATCGTCCTTGATAGTGCTGTTTCTGTTATTGGAATGGTAAAAACCAAAAAAGGGCGAACAGGGCATGGTACAGGCGTGCTTATAGCGCCACGTGTTGTGGTAACGGCATATCATGTTGATGATGCCCTCTATAAAAGAGCAATCATAAAACATGGCATAGATGAAGTTATTTCGATTGAAGATACTATGAGGTTTCCTGATATTGATGTTTCCGTGATTTATTTAGAAAAGCCGCTTCCTGGGCCTTATGCGCAAATATGTGATCGGAATGCACGTGTGGACGAGTCAGTAATCTATCCTAATGTCAGACTGCGCCGCCGTCGCCCCTATGAGGAAACAATTGCGCAAGCCAAAGAAAAACGCCGGCCCGATTTTTTTAACCGTGGTCGTGCCAAGGGGAGTGATTGGGAGCACTGGAAAGGCTGGCGGGGGCGCGATGTAATCAAATTTACGGCGCTTTCACGCGGCGGGAATTCTGGCAGTGCAATTTTTGAAAGGTCAACAAATAAAATTGTTTCCATTGTATCAACGGGCGGCAGAACGCTCATACCCCATTTCCGCGAAAGTAGCTACGGGCCGCGAACGGAAGATTTGCGTGAAGCTGTGGACCAAGCGTTAGAAATTTTCGAGCAAAGATACGGTGCAGAAGCGCTTGCACTAACCAAATAACTCTTCTAACTGGTGTATCAGCACGGGGGCGAGGTCGTTGATATCGCCGATGCGAATAGCGTTCTGGTAGTAACGCGTTACATCATGCCCGATGCCGATTGCTGCTAGCTCGACCTTGCCGAGATGTTCGATCCAGCCGATGACATTGCGCAAATCCTGCTCCAGCACATTGGCAGGGTTTACGGAGAGGGTAGAGTCGTCCACCGGCGCACCATCTGAAATCACAATCAATATTTTGCGGTGTTCACCGCGCTTGGCAAGGCGGTTATAGGCCCATGACAAAGCCTCGCCGTCGATATTTTCCTTCAGCAAACCTTCTTTCAGCATGAGGCCAAGGTTTTTGCGGGCGCGGCGGTAGTTGGCATCGGCGCTTTTATAAACAATATGGCGTAGTTCGTTGAGGCGGCCCGGTTTTTCGGGGCGGCTATTTTCAATCCAGTTTTCGCGGGCACGGCCGCCTTTCCATGCGCGGGTTGTGTAACCCAGAATTTCAAGTTTTATCTGGCAGCGCTCAAGTGTGCGCGCAAGAATATCTGCGCATAGTGCAGTCATAAGAATAGGGCGGCCGCGCATCGATCCGGAATTATCAAGCAGCAATGTGATAACAGTATCGCGGAATTTGCTTTGTTTCTCTTGCTTGAAGGCAAGCGGGATATCAGGGTTGGCGACCACACGCGCCAAACGCGCTGTATCAAGCGTGCCTTCTTCAAGGTCAAACAACCAACTGGTTTTTTGTTGTGCTTGTAGTTTGCGCTGTAATTTATTGGCAAGCCGCGCTACAAGCGCTTGGTAGGGCGCAACCTGCTCATCCAGCAATTGGCGCAGCCGCGAAAGTTCGAACCCGTCTGCAAGTGTTTCGGCCTTCACCACTTCATCATATTCCGTTGTATAAACGCTGTATTTCTCAAGCGGGCCGGTAATATAGCCTTCGGGCCTGTCAAAATCGGGGACAATATCGCCGTCACCATCGCCTTCACCGAAACTTTCGCCTTCTTCCTCGCCCGTATCGGTTTCGGGGATCAAATCCATCAGCTTCGCAACATGGTCTTCCGACATTTTTTGCGTGTCTTGCTTCTCTGCGTCGTCGTTTTCAGGT
This sequence comes from Alphaproteobacteria bacterium, assembly GCA_016125135.1. GTDB lineage: Bacteria > Pseudomonadota > Alphaproteobacteria > Micavibrionales > Micavibrionaceae > RI-185. The sequence continues at coordinate 35,055 of WGMJ01000005.1, forward strand.
TTGTCTTCGGGCGGTTTTTGTTCCTGCTCTTGCTGTGCATCCTCATCGTTCGGCGTGTTATCGCTTTCTCCTTTTTGTGTTTCACCAAGCAACCTCGTGACAAACAGCTTGGCCGTGCGTGCGAAGTCTTGCTGGTTATCAAGCTTGCGTGCCATGGCAGCAAAAAGCGGGTCATTTGCTTCTTCCTGCAAATTGGCAAAGTGCCTTGTGGCGGCGGTATAAAGCTGTTCGGCTGTCCATGCTGCACCCTCAGCGGGTGTGCCATGGCGGCGTTCTATCTCGCCAATTATAGCGCCAATATTTTGTGCAATCCCTTCATAGTCCCGCATGCCAATGGCTTCAACACGTGCTTGCTCTAGCACATCAAAAAGTTGCCGCGCGGTTGAGCTGCTTGGTGCATTCTTCGCGTGTAGTTTTTTGTCGTGGTGCTTTATACGCAGTGCGCGTTTGTCAGACGCAGCACGTACAAGGGCTGATTGCGGCGCGCTGAATTGTGCATCAGGCGCAGGAACCTGCACATATTCGCTATCATCCTGCGTGATGCGGTAGGGGCTTTCGGTCGAGCTGTAATTAACGCTCACCTGCTTTTTACCGGCAAGCGCCCGTAAGGCCGCCGCGGTGGCTGCCTTAAAAGCCTCGATTTTCTGGGATTTATCTTCCATCCAAAGCTGATTTTAGGCCAAATAACCGTTAATAATAGAGAAAATTAATATTGACATAAGCGTATGGGGCGCTAAGGTAAGGCATAGCAAAAAAGGAATTAAAAAATGGTCGATGAAAGCGAATTCGGAGAAGGCTCTATGTGGGAGCTTGGAGTTGTGTGTGGCGACGGCAAACCTGAGGTAAGCACAGGAAAAGTTTTTACAATCGGGCAAGCCGTAGAAACTGCATACGGTAATCTCGCCTTTGTATGTGGCAGTTCTTGGCACGGAGAAACACTTTGGGTTCAGGTTAATGAATTTTTGACCAAAGGCGGTACCTCGCTTCAAATTCATGCTTCAGAAACACTAAAAATTCTTGAAGACCAAAAGCGTTATGCGGGTTACGCAGCTGATGGGTCGATGCCGCCGAACGTAACATTTGAAAAAGACAGCAATGGCGGTTTCCGCATGGTTGTTAAATGCGCTTGGGCACCGGGTATTTAAATTAAAATAAAGGCTAACATATGAAACAGTTAAAAGACTTCCCCTTGGGCGCTGTTATACGCACAGTAGACGGAAATTTTGGCATTGTAAAACAGCAATGGGTATGGTCTAGCGATGATAAGAGTGGCTGGGAGTTAGATGTTGCAGGTGTTATTAAAGGCGAGCCGATGGAATGCAGGTTTGGCCCCGAGCAAATCGAGTTGGACGATCAAAGTAAATACGCAGGCTACAATATGGACGGCACTATGCCACCAAATGCAACATTTGAAAAAACCGGCCCCGATGGTGAAGGCCGCAGGCTTGTTATTAATTGTGCGTGGGCACCGGGCGTTAAATGAGCGCATTCAAGCCAACTGATTATCTGGATAGTGCTTTTCCACGCGTTGATATTTCAGAAGTGAAGCCTTGGGACATTCCGCGCTTTGTTATTACGCAGAAAGGTTTGGGTCTCGGGCTTGCTTCGGGGTTTAAGGATGGCCGTAATCAGGTTCTGGTGCGGCAGCATATTGGCGGTAGAGTTAAGGAAGTTTACCACTTGGCTACAGGCGTTACGCTCGATAACGGGATTCCAAAGGGCTATAACACTGACGGCACAATGCCACCCAATGCGGTGTTTGAAAGAACCGAAGGTGATGGCCGCCGGCTTGTTGTAACAGCCGACTGGGCACCACGCCCACGGACTTAAGCCATAGGCACGGTGTCGGAAACGCTTTCCTGCCCCGGGAATTCACGCTTCAAACGCTCGATATCTTCATCCGACAATTTCCAATCAATTGCGCTGATACATTCCAACAAATTTGCAGGCTTCGATGATTTCACAAGCGTCACAACATTCGGCTGGCCAATCACCCAGTTGATGGCGGTTTGCACGTTTGATTTTTTGTATTTCGCCGATATTTCATCAAGGAGCGGGTAGGCGCCTTGCTCCCAAACATTTTTATGCGGGGCATTCGGGTTGCCGCGTTTTTCAAAACGGATAGGACGCCATGCCACTAGCAAATAATCCTTCTCGATGCAATGTTCAAGCACGCCTTTGTGCGCAGGCTCACGGAAAACAAGGTTATAGTGAAGCTGGTTTGCAACAATTTTAGTGTCGAGTAGAGCCTGCAAGCGGTCTAAGCGCTCCGGGTTAAAGTTTGAAACGGCAACATGTTTGACCTTGCCATCTTTCACGGCTTTATTAAGCGCTTTGGCTGTTTCCTCGAGCGGAATTTCAAGGCTTGGCTGGTGAAGATAATAAATATCCAGATAATCTGTTTCCAGGCGTTCCAGAGACGCATCAAGGTTGCGCAGTAAATCATCATGGCGCTGGTTTTGTGGTGGTATCTTGCTCGCGATCGTCAGGGTTTTGCGGTCAAATTTCTTGATACCTTGGCCTGTAATTTTCTCGGCAAAGCCGGCAGCATAAATCTCTGCTGTATCAATATGCGTGATGCCGAAATCAATAGCAGTTTCAATCGCCTTTATATCGGCAGCATCATTATTATTCGGGTCGCGGTTAATATCACCGCCCATCATCCATGTGCCAAGCCCCAGCACAGGCAATTCAAAGCCCATACGCAATTTTTTAGTGGGGATGTTATATTGTGTCATACGCAGTTCTTTATGTTGCAGCATTTTACTCTCCTATAACAAAGCTTCCGGCGGTATGCCGAAGACGCGTTGATAATATTCGGCCAAAACAGGGCGCTCAAGCTCGTCACATTTGTTCAGGAATGTCAGCTTGAAGGCGATATCGCGGTTATTGAATATCAAAGTATTCTCGGCCCATGTGAGCACGGTACGCGGTGACATAACGGTCGAGATATCACCGTTCCTGAATCCTGCGCGTGTTAAGTTGGCCATGCGCACCATACCTGTAATAAGATCCATATCCGCCGGCAAATGCTCTTCAGTGATTTTTGCAGCAATGATTTTTATTTCGTCGGCTTCAGGCAAATAGTTCAGCACTGTCACAATATTCCAGCGGTCAAGCTGGCCCTGGTTCAGTTGCTGTGTGCCGTGGTATAACCCTGTCGTATCACCTAGGCCCACAGTATTTGCCGTTGCAAACAGGCGAAAAGCGGGGTGAGGGCGGATCACTGTATTTTGATCAAGCAATGTCAGTTTGCCTTCTGCCTCCAGTACGCGCTGGATCACAAACATAACGTCAGGTCGGCCAGCATCATATTCATCAAACACTAGTGCAACCGGGTTTTGTAATGCCCATGGCAACAAGCCCATTTTATATTCTGTTACCTGCTTGCCTTCTTTCAGGACAATCGCATCTTTCCCGAGTAGATCCATACGGCTGACATGGCTATCAAGGTTAATACGGATGCAAGGCCATTTCAGGCGCGCGGCAACTTGTTCGATATGTGTTGATTTTCCTGTGCCGTGGAAACCCTGCACAAGCACGCGGCGGTTATGCGTAAAGCCTGCCAGAATGGCGAGGGTTGTTTCAGGGTTGAACTGATATGTGGGGTCAACTTCCGGCACGTGAGGGCCGTCTTGCGTAAAGCCAGGCACTTCCATATCGATATCAATGCCGAATGTTTTACGGACATCATATTTTGTGTCAGGTATCGACAGATTTTTACCGTCCAGCGGTGCAAGCTGGGTCATGTCGAATGAAAGAGCAGAATCTGGCTTAGACATTTTGTTTTTCTATATTTTCTTCATATTTCTGATAGGCAATCTTCAGGATTGTATAGGCCATATTGACCCTTTTCAACATTTCTTCTGCCCCGGGGTCATCACGGTTATGGTCGGGGTGGTAGCGTTTGGCCAGTATTTTGTAGCGGGTTTTAATGGCGCTCAGGTCAACCGGCGGGGTCAACTCCATAATCCGTAAGGCCTCGCCCTCAGGTGTGTGCTCGAAATTACGCATACGGCGCTGTTGCTCGCGGCGTTTCATCTCCTCAATATCCTCGTCATCCATAATAGACTTGGCTTTTTGGCGCAGGATTTTTTCGGCAGCGGCAAAGGCATCATAGCGCCATGTCGGGCGGTCACCATAGACGCTTTTCAGAATCTGCTTTTCAACTTCCTCGGGCGGCATACCGTCAAAGAAGTCCCATGCCTTGTTATATTCCTGAATGTGCGCGGGGCAGAACCAGTAATATTCCTGCAAGCTTCTGTCTTTCGGGGCTTTATGTAATGCTTCTTCAGTGCAGCCAGGCATGTCACAGGACTGGCGGATTTTTTGTTTTTTTCCGTCATCAAATTCAGGGGAATTTGGCTTTAGCCTGATTTTGGGCATAATCTGAGTGAATATAGCTAAAACCAAAGGAAAACAATGGATTTCGAAGAAAATATAAGAAAAAAGCTGGAAAATGCGTTCCAGCCAGAGATTCTCGAAATAAGGAATGACAGCGCGCTCCATGCGGGACATGCAGGTAGTCCGGACACGGGGAACTCCCATTTTTCGATCCGCATAAAGGCAAAAACGCTTGAGGGGCTTAGTCGTGTAGAGCAACAAAGGTGCGTTTATGCGGTTCTTGCCGAGGAGTTGCAGAGGAACCTTCATGCGTTACAGTTGTATGTTCTCAATAATAAAAATTTAACCGAAAGTTGAGTAAAATTAATAATAACCCGTAATTAATTGAGTATTGAGCATTGCAACTTTACGCATTTAGTATTATAAGTTGTATTATATTTTATTCATACAACCAAAGGTTATATGCGCATGTTTGGGGAAACAATTGCAGAGTTTATAAAAGAAGAAGAGCTAAAAACGCCGCGCAGCACTTTAATGAGCCGCAATATTGTTATCGCTGGCAAAAGAACCTCGGTGAGGCTCGAGCCGGAAATGTGGCAGGGGTTAAAGGAAATAACAAATCGCGAGCACGCAACTATTCACGAGATATGTTCTCTGATTGATGAAAAGAAGAACAAGCGTACCTCGTTAACAGCTGCTATTCGTGTCTTTGTGATGCTCTATTTTAAAGCAGCGGCAACAGAGCAGGGCCATTCAAGGGCAGGGCACGGTGATTTCGAGAGTATGATGCGTCGGGCAAAAGTGTCGGCGGAGCTACGGATACGCCCAGCGCTTAGGCAGCAAGCCGTCCCATTTGGATAAATTTCTTGCGGCGGTCCAGGCGGATTGTTTCTGTATTCCACGGTGTCAGGCTGCTGAGATTGCGTATCAGGGAAAGCTTGACCTGTTCGATCATCTCTTCTTTGTGACGGTGCGCGCCACCAATAGGCTCGCTGATGATCTCATCAATCAGGCCGAGTTCATAAAGGTCCTGTGCCGTTAATTTCAACGCGGCCGCCGCTTCCTGCGCATGCGTAGCACTGCGCCACAAAATGGAGGCACAGCCCTCCGGCGAAATAACCGAATAAATGGCATGTTCAAGCATCAAAATGCGGTTGGCTGTAGCGATAGCAATAGCGCCACCAGAACCACCTTCACCGATAATAACCGAGATCATCGGTACGCTCAGGTCAAGACAGCTTTCAATTGATTTAGCGATGGCTTCTGACTGCCCGCGCTCTTCTGCGTCAACGCCCGGGTAAGCACCGCTGGTATCGACGAGGGAGATCACAGGGAGTTGAAACTGGTTGGCCATTTCCATCAGGCGCTGGGCTTTGCGGTAGCCCTCAGGGCGGGCCATACCGAAATTATGTTTGATACGGCTATCAGTGTCCCAGCCTTTTTCCTGCCCCATCACAACAACAGGGCGGCCGTCAAGCTTGGCGAGACCACCAACAAGGGCTTTGTCTTCTGCGTATAAACGGTCACCCGCAAGCGGCGTAAAATCTGTGAATGTGCCTGCGATATATTCATGGAAGCGCGGGCGCTCGGCGTGGCGGGCAACCTGCACCTTTTGCGCAGGTGTTAGTTTGCTATAGGCTTCATGCAACAGACGCTGGATCTTTTGCTGGATGCGCGTGATTTCCTTGTGAATGTCCATATCATCTGTGGCCGGCATTTTCATTAGCTCGGTCAGCTTGCTTTCAAGCTCGAGGACAGGTTTTTCGAATTCAAGTGCGCTCATATTTTTACTCTTTTATCCATTTTTGTGCAGGGCAAGATTAGCAAATAAAAAGGGCTAAATCCAAACGAATTTAGCCCTTTTTTATATAATATCAGTCGATAAATTAAGCAGATTTCTGATTATTCATCGGGTGTTTCTCTTCAACAGTTTTTTGCTTGTTGTTGATGATATGCGTGTAAATCTGTGTTGTCGCAATATCAGCGTGGCCAAGCATTTTCTGTACAGAGCGAAGGTCTGCACCGTTTGCAAGCAGGTGTGTCGCGAAGGCGTGACGTAGCACGTGTGGTGATACTTTACCTTCTTCCATACCGGCTTCAGCAGCGAGATCTTTCAGAAGCTGTGCGAAACGCTGACGTGTCAAGTGACCGCTGTCAGATGTACGTGACGGGAACAACCACTGTGCCTGACGACCTTGGTCATCAAGAGCGATGAACTGTTTGCGAACATCTGTGTAACGCGCAAGCGCTTTTTGAGCACTGTCTGTGAGTGGAACCATACGCTCACGACCACCTTTACCGGCAATCATAAGGAACTGGTTGTTCTCACCGAAAGCTGAAAGCGGCAAACCAACGAGTTCAGAAACACGGAGGCCTGTTGCATAAAGTAGCTCAAGCAAGCATACGAGACGCAGGCTGTCTGAACCGCCTGTTTTCGCAGCTGTTTTGATCAGATGATCAACTTCGCCTTCTGTCAGGATTTTTGGCAGAGTGCGTGTTTGTTTCGGGCTCTCGATCGATGTTGTCGGGTCTTCTTTACGAACGTTCTCTGAAATCAGGTAACGGAAGAACTGACGAAGAGCTGACAGACGACGTGCAACTGTGCGCACGGCGATCTGGTTCTTATGAGAGCCTTTCACGTGAATTTTCTTCGCGAGGTCATCAAGGTATGACTTGATGTCTGCTGTTGAGGCCTGCTCGATCTCGATCTTACGGTTTGAGCGCAGGTACAGGCTGACATCAGCCAGATCGCGCCAGTAAGCCTGACGTGTGTTCATGGCTGCGCCACGCTCGCTCGTCAGCATATCAAGAAAGCTGTCCACGTAGCGTGACAGATTCGGTTTCGGCAAAGCCGGACGTCCAGGACGTGCCATTTTTTATACTCCTTTTTTGTGAAGCGTCAGTAGGGCTTCTTCTCCCAATACTTCGGCTTCCTTTGTTAACCCCAAATTGTTAAGCCCAGTTAAAACATTATGTAACAAACCAGTATATAAATCTATGGCCGATTTGTTACCAATAATCAACAGGCTTGACAGAACCACTGCACCAAAACTTTTCGTTTCAACACCTTGGTTCAAGGTATCAAAAATACCCTTACTAGGCATTACATAACTGGATTCAGCTGTCAAGTCAAGATATTTTTCATAAGGAAAGTTTAATAAATTGGCAGAATCCCTAAATTTTTTGACCTCTTTAACCACGATATCCAAATATTCTGACAAATAAATCAGGGGTTTTGTGCTCATATTCGAGGGGCCGGAGAGGGTAGATTCGCGCTCCATACCCTTAAAAATACTGCCAAGGATATATGAATTAAATTCGGGATAACTTCCACCGACAAGCGTAATCCATGCTTTATCGACATCAAGCCAGGCCATAGATTCGACCATTTCAAGGGCTTTTTTAGCCTTTTCAGCGGAGAAATCAGCGGGAATCGGATCATCCATAATCGGCATTAAAAACGGGAAAATCAGGACTTCATTATTGCCATAGGTGGTATCCATCGCTTTCGAGGCGTATTGCTGCTTCAAATCAACGTCTTTCACCGAATTGGCTTTGGCGTTCAGGAATAGGAATTTACCGATGGTATCAAGCGAGTCACTGCTATTGGGGATCTGTGAACCACCAAAATAAGCGGACGTAATATCTTTAAGATGCGTGCCGGCGCTATAAGCAGAAATCATATTCAACCGCTTGGCTGTTGTAAGAAGCTGAAGTGATTTTTCAGGCGGGATATTCGCAAGACGATTAAGCCCTGCCGCCATAAAGGATGTTGGTAATTGTTTCCAATAATTTTGCTCTGTAGGTATGTTTTGCGTGCCGCCTGCTTCAAGCCACGACTGGAATGCAAGCAAAGAAAAATTCTTCGCCTTGTCCCCTGAAAGAAAATCAGAGGCTGCGATATTCTTGGATGTCAGATATTTTTGCGCGGCTTCTTTTCCGCTCAGGCCTTCGCGCAATGTGTAACCACAATATGTTTCAAGCTCCTTAAGGGAGGTAACGCTTTCATCATGCTGCTCGCTACGGTTTGTTTTTAGCTCGATGCAAGCTTGTGATAAACCGTTTTTGCCGATCATCGCTTGTGTTACAGGGCCAAGTAGTGCGTCAGGGGCAGGCTGTGGTAGTTCGGCATAAAGGCCGATGGCATCATCGAATAGCCCGAGGCGCACAAGCTTTGTAAGGCGTTCTTGCAGCAGTTTTATACCCATTTCGGCATCTGCAGCAGGCGCAAGTAGTGCGGGGTCGGCTTTCGTCAGTAGCACGCGACGGGAAAGGTCTCGCACCATTTCCGACTGCGGCGCTTCGGGCAGGAAGCGTATTGCTTTTAAAACGAATTCTGCATTCTGGCCTTGCCACCAGCGGTTACCGAGTGCGCCCTCGTTTTCGGACTTCAATGTACCGAACGCTTTTTTATATTCGTCTGCGTTCACAGGCTTCAGTGGTTCTGCGGGTGCTTCAGTTTCTTCTATAGATTCTGTGACAGGTTGCGTAGCCTCTGTGGTATGTTCAAGCGCTTCTGTTTCAATGGCCTCTGGTGCCGCAGATTCTACCGCTGGTGCTGGGTCAGCTTGCGCTACGTCTTTCTTCATAGATGCGGCAAAGGCCGGTGTAGCTAGCAGAAGGCAAAGGCTAGTCGTTATTAGCAGGAGCTTGTTCATTGGCGGGTTCCGTGGGCATGGTTGTTGATGCTGGAGCAGGGGCAGGAGCTGTGATAGCGGCAGGAGGGCTTACGAGCCGTTCATAGGGAATTTCGACTTCTTTTTGCGTTTGTTCGATGGCTGGTGTGCGTGTTCCAAAATAGATCCCACCGCCGATAATAGCGATAATAAAAGCCAGGGTCATGAAGGCAACGAAGGTTTTGATCATTTTTTTCCTTGAGAATCAGGGGTTACCGATAGTCATTGATATAAGCCTGATCTTTGCTTAAATTACATTTTTGTCAACAAGCGGAAGGCGCTTTTTTAGAAAAAATATATGGACTTTGTTTTTTCATTATCGGTTGTCGGAATACTTCTTGTCGCTTCTGCTTTCTTTTCAATGTGCGAAACCGCCCTGACTGCGGCTTCACCGGCGCGTATGGTCGCCCTTGAAAAAGATGGTGACCGCAAGGCAGCGCGGGTTAACCGTATTCTTGATATTAAAGACCAGATGATTGGCTCAATTCTTTTGGGCAATAACCTTGTTAATATTTCGGCTTCGGCAATTGCAACCGATACATTGGTGCGCATGTTTGGACCCACAGGCGTTATATACGCCACGATTGTTATGACGGCCGTCATTTTCATTTTTGCGGAAGTTTTTCCAAAAACGATAGCGCTTAAGTTTTCTGACAGGCTGGCACGTTATGTTGCGTTACCAATACAAATGCTTATTACCGTTCTTGCGCCGATCAACTATTTCGTTACAAGGCTTATAAACTTTTTCTTTTCGCTTTTTGCAGGCAAGAATCCGTTTCACGATGCAGAGGCGAGCCTTGAAACCTTGCGTGGCGCCATCGAGCTGCATGACAGTGAGGAAGAGGAAGTGCAAGAGCAGCGGGCCATGCTGCGCTCAGTGCTGGAGCTTGCCGATGTGGTAGTTGAAGAAGTGATGATCCACCGTAAGAACGTTGAAATGGTAGATATTAACGAGCCGGTGGAGAAAACGGTACAAACTGTTCTCAACAGCTCGTTTACACGCTTCCCGATATTCCGTGATAATGCTGACAATATTATAGGCGTTATCCATACAAAATTTTTGTTGCGCGAGTTGCTATCCATCGGAAATGATACCAGCAAGCTTGATATTGGCCATATCGCCTCTGACCCGTGGTTCGTGCCGGAAACAACAACACTCTATGACCAGTTGCAGGCGTTCCGCGAACGCAGTGAACATTTCGCGATTGTTGTTGATGAATACGGGACTTATCGCGGCATTCTAACGCTTGAAGATATTCTGGAAGAAATTGTCGGCAATATTGATGACGAGCATGATATTTCTGTGGCCGGTGTGCGTAAGCTGCCGAATGGCGGTTTTATGGTACAGGGGAATGTAACAATCCGCGAGTTGAACCGTGAATTCGAATGGAACCTGCCTGACGAAGACTACAATACTGTTGCGGGTTTGGTGCTTTTCGAGGCGCAGAGCTTGCCAGATGTTGGCCAGTCATTCTCGTTCCATGGCTTCCGGTTCGATATATTGAAGCGCCAGCGTAACCAGATCACACTTGTACGCATGACGCCTGTGCCCGAGAAGCTTGCCGCTTAAGGCTTATGCAGGGTCCATTTGATTTCGTGATAGAAACGCTCGTCCTTTACACTAGCAGGTATTTCAAGTTCCAGAACATCTAGCGGGTCTATTTTCAAAGTCTTGTTGGCCAGAATAGCGCTCATGGGTTGCCCCATAATGTGTGAAAGAACGGCACGCATGGAGCCGCCGTGAATTACACCCATATGTATGTCAGCTGTTCCGTCTTCTACAACTGCGTGTTGGAAAGCAGGTAAAACACGTTTGCGTTGTGTGTGCATGCTTTCACCTTGTGGTGGTGCGTTGTTATCCGGATCGCGCAGGTAAGTGGCAAGCTCGCTGCGGGAAATTCTGTAACGTGGAACATTCGTCCATGTGCCCCAGCGTTGTTCCAGCAGGCCTGGTGCTGTCACGTAATTTTTTGGCAAGCCGCGTAAATCAAGCCCGTATTCAAGTGTTTCGATGCAACGTGTTGCAGGTGATGCAAAAAATGAAACAGGAGCGGCGGGAGGCAAAAGGTCAAAAACAGCATCCAGTTTGCTATCAAGATCCGGATGGCCGAAATCAATAGAGATCTGGTCACCGTAAGCAATATTGCCGGGGTTGTCGGGCCATGCATGGCGTGTCAGGAAACAGCGTTTCATTTTTGGTGGCCCTCCAGCCATGTTACAACTGGTTCTATATGCTCATGAACCATGAGGGACGGTACATGACCACACCCGTTAATTTCAAGAGAATCCATCGGTGTGCCTGGCTTGCGGCGCAGCATTTCCTGTAAAATCGTGAGGGGGAGGATGGTTGACCATTCTCCTCTAAGTACCAGTACAGGCTGTTTCGTATTTTCCCAGAGGGGCCAGATGTCTTTTTCCCCGATGGGTTCTGCATTAAAGTTTTCACGGATTGCAGGGTCGTAATGAAAGGAAACACCACCATCAGGGAGCTTGCGGTGGCAGGTCTCTATAATATGTTTCCACTGCGCATCATCAAGCGGGCCTCGGCTAAAACGTTGTGTACGACTTGAGCGCATGCCGATTTCCATTTCTTCAAGTGAATTAAAGCGGTAGTCGGGCGTTATATATTGACCAATCAGATCCAGATCTTCTTTTGGTACATCGGGGCCAACATCACTCAACACCATATTTCTAATGATGCTTTCTTCAAGGCCCGCTAGGCGCATACCAAGCAAGCCGCCGAGTGATACGCCGAGCCAATCAACTTTCTCCGCATCGATATGTTTTATTAGGTCAGTGAGCACAGAAAGATATTTCGGGTAGCCGTATTCTGATGCTTTTATAAAGTCGCTTTTGCCGCGGCCGGGCAAATCAGGCGCAACAACATAATAGCCTGCTTGTGCAAGTGCGGGTGCTATATAATCAAAATCACGCCCCGTGCCTGTAAGGCCATGGACGCAGATAATGGGGGACGCGGTTGCTTCGCCCCATGTATAGAAGCAGATATTTGTACCGCCCGATTTGCAGCTGTTGGTTTGCATGAACATGTTATAGCGGCCCGACAGAAATGTTCCACGTGAAACATTTATTCCTATTGTAGGATTATATATATAATATATTTATTGACATAACGCAAAAAATCTCCTAGTCTAATCGCGTTCTGACGAAAAAGCACAAGGCAAAGTGAGATGGCAGAAATTCTAAAATGGGGAAAGCGGGTGCTTGTAGGTGCTTTTGCAGCATCTATTCTTGTGCCGGAAGCAGTAGACCCTTTTGCAGATGAATTGTTCGGGATTTGTAGAGCGGATATTCCACTGAATAGCAATGACATTAACGCGGCGCGGTTGACGCCTGCAAATCTTGATTCAGTTTTTGCTACAATACCTGCTGAAACAGAATTTATTGGCATACTTGATACAGATCATTCTAATGGCGACATAAGGCTTCTGGCGTATAGTGATGAGATGATCGAGCGGTATGTTGCCCAGAATGTCAGAAGGATTTTTATCGAGAATGACCGTGACAACCAAGAATATATCGATAGTTTTTTGAATGGCGAACTCTCTGATGATGAATTTTACAGCTATGTCGATTTGAGTGTATGGATTAATGACTCTGTGCAAGGACGGATCCAGCATGATTACATCGCTGCGCAAATAAAAAAAATGCATGAAGCCGGAATTCGTATTTATGCAATTGATAGTAGCGACAGGATGCCGCCTTTGGAGAGTATAATGGCAGGATTTTATGTGCTGGGGGCCATGGATCAGGTTGAAGATGAGTGTGGTAGTCAGCAAGTTACACGGCGTATGGCAGATTACTGGGCCATAAGCCGTACATGGCAAACGCTGCTAACGGCGGCTGCAATTCAAAGGGTGGGCGATGGCCGGTTGAATGAAAGGGCGCTTGGGGAAAAAATGCTGGATATAGCCAGAAATGAAGGCGGGCGCAGTGCAATTTTTTACGGTTGGGCACATTTTAGCGACTGGGGCCATGGCTTTGTAAGCTCTATTGGTCGCGATAATATCTATACAATTGCTTTACGCGGTTCAAATGGAATAAGCGAGCATATTGAGGCGGGTGATAATAGAATTCTAACGGATGCTGTAACAGTCTCACTCCGTGGGCCTAACCTCATTAATGGTGAACAGAGCATTATACCCGTAGATTCTATTGTGAATGTAGAAACTCAAGAGGCATGGACGGTCGCCCCGAGAGCGCCTTAAAATCATTTACTGTAAAAATCTTTAAAAAGTACTTCGCCAAAAGCCTTTGCACCAATGCGCGACATATGATGGCTGTCCGCCAGATAAGGCTCGCCGTTTTGTATCACGCGCTTGCAATGGTCGGTTGCCGCGCAGAAAATACCGCCGGTATTAATGAGGGTGATATCTCTGGACGTTAAATAAGCGTAGATATTTTTGCTTAAGGATAATTTGGAAATTCTATGGTCCGCTTTTGCAGCGCGGCCTTTAATAAAATCAACTTCGTAATTGTGAAATTCAGGCATGGCCGAGAAGAAAATAATTTTCTTGCCAAAGCGTTGCCAGTAATGAGTCATTTCCTTGATTGATTGCCGCGTCAACTCTTTGCTGTCGAACTGGTTGGCAAGCATAATATATTCATAAGCAGGGTTACTATGGACTTCGTTATAGAGACGCCCATATATCTGTTTACAGGAGGGGGTCATATAACGTGGGACAAGCGAGCAATTGGCCCCCGCAAGCTGTAGCGGATTGTAACCATTTTCACGAAGCGCAACAACAATATCCGCCGCGTGGCTATCGCCCGTAACGGCAACGGGTAATGGCTTGAGCGTGGGTTCACTCTCTTTGCCGCAATTCCATTGTTCCAGGAAGTTATCAACGCCTGTGTTTGTGAGGTTATTAAAATGGCATACATCACCTTTAATAAGGCGCAGACGCTCTTGGAATGTTTGCTGGAATTGTGCTTCACGGGCCTGTTCATCGGCGCTCATGCGCGCAGGGAAGCCTTTATTGAAATGGCCTGCTAAGCCGAGGGCGATAAAAAATATCATACCAAGCGCTGATAGCGTGAAGATTTGCTTGCGCGTAAAATTACCACGGTTACGGAAGGGTTTTTCAACAAAGCGCCAGCTGAAATAGGCCAGCAGGAAAGTAGCGACAAGTATGACACCGATAATGGCGGCGGAAGGTGTGCTTGAAACCGCATAACGTGTGAAGGCAAGCAAAGGCTGGTGCCATAAATAAGCGCTATAGCTAATAAGCCCGATGCCAACGAATAGTTTTGTACCCAAAAGCTTGCCCGCAAAATTTGCAGGGTTTGCAAAGCCGATAATGAGCGCTGCGCCGAGTGTTGGTGCAAGAGCGTAAATGCTCGGGAAGGGGATTTTATCATCGAGCATAAAGATAGACGCAATAATAAGAGTAAGGCCAAGCAGGCTGAGTATTTGTGCGATGACCGGTTTCGCTGTTTGTGTACGGGCGCTGACAAAGGCCATAAAGCAGCCGAGCATTAATTCCCATGAGCGTGAGGGGAGCAGGTAGAAATTTGCCGAAGGTTTATAAATAGAGGCCCACTGCGCAATGCCAAGGCTGCAAATAAAAATAAGAATGCAAAGTGCGATAACAGTTTTACGGCCCCAGCGCCAGAAGAACATAAGGAAGAGCGGATAAAACAAGTAATATTGCTCCTCGATGGCAAGGCTCCATGTATGGAGGAGGGGCTTTAGTTCGGTGACTGTGTCGAAATAGCCGCTTTGCCGCCAGAAAAGAATGTTGGAGATGAAAGCCGAAACAGCAACAAGACTTTGCGAGAATTCCTGCAAATGTTTTGGCAACATGAGCGCCCATGCGAACGGGATGCATACCAGCATAACGAAAAAGAGCGCAGGTAGAATACGCCTTGCACGACGTTCATAAAAGCCCGCCAGCGAAAATGTATTTTGCTGTAGTTCATCTGTGATGATTTTGGTGATGAGATAGCCGCTGATAACAAAGAAAATATCAACACCCACAAAGCCGCCGCTGAAGGCGCTGAAGCCTGCATGAAAAAGTATAACGGGTAAAACCGCTAATGCGCGTAAGCCATCAATTTCGCGCCTGTACTGCATGGGTCTAGAAATTTATTACGAAGTTGACAATAAGAAGGACGCTGAGAACAATGATGCTGCTGAATGTCAGTGCCATCCCTGTAACGCGCAGGGCAATCTTTTCATCTGCACGGCTAATGTTATAGGCATGGATCAGTCGGCCTGCTGTAAATGCCAGTGCAATAATGTTGATAATAAAGGCAGGCTGCCCCAGCATTTCATAAAAATATAAAAGCAACAGCGTGATGGGGGTATACTCGATAAAATTTGCGTGGGCACGGATAGCACGCTGTAAATCGGCTTTTCCGCCATCACCAAGCGCAACTTGATTACGTCTGCGAGCCTTTACCGCCAGAATGCTTAAGCAGACATACACAAGGCCGAGTATGGCAGCGTAAAGCGGGGTATATAGCAGATCCATTAGCGGAACGCACCGTGGCAGTGTTTGTATTTTTTGCCTGAGCCGCATGGGCAAGGGTTGTTGCGCGGCATACCGGCCCATGTTGATGGGTCTTTCTGGTCAAATACTTTATGAATGACAGTTTGTGGCTTCTCTGGCATGGAAGAGCCTGCGGGGTCATCCCGCGTTGTTTGCATTGATTGCCGCGAACGGGCATGAGCTTCTTGCAGCTTGTTCAATGTTTCTTCGTCGATATTGAAATCAAGCATGCAAACATTCTGTGTAATACCTTCGCGGATATTGCCGAGCATATTTTCGAACAAATCGTAGGCTTCTGTTTTAAACTCGTTCAGCGGGTCTTTTTGGCCAAACGCCCGCAGGTTAATGCCTGTGCGTAGATGGTCAAGGTTCAGCAAGTGTTCTTTCCAGTTCTGGTCAAGCAACTGTATAACGATTGCTTTTTCAAGGCGGCCGAACATTTCATCGCCCGCAATGCGTTTCTTCTCTTGTATCTTGATATCGCTCGCATCTCTCAAGCGTTCATGCACAGCCGATTGCTCGATACCTTCTTCTTTAGCCCAGTTTTGTACAGGTAATTGCAGGCTCAGCAGGCGGTGCGTTTCAACGGCAAACCCGTCCATATCCCATTGCTCGGGGAAAGTGCCTTGCGGCATAAAGCGGTTGACAAGCGCATCGATAACATCGTGGCGCATTTCATCAACAAGCGCACTGACATTCTCGGCTTCCATGATTTCACGACGTTGTTCGTAAATAACTTTACGCTGGTCATTCATCACATCGTCGAATTTCAGCAATGTTTTGCGGATTTCGTAGTTATGCTGTTCAACGCGTGTTTGCGCGCGCTCAAGTGCCTTGGTAAGCCATGGGTGTTCAAGCGCTTCGCCGTCTTTCAGGCCGATCTGCTTGTTTGAAAGCACAGCTTCCAAAGCCTCGGGACTGAAGATGCGCATCAGATCATCTTGCGTTGAAAGGAAGAACATAGATGCGCCCGGGTCACCCTGACGGCCTGAACGACCGCGGAGCTGGTTATCAATACGGCGTGATTCATGGCGCTCGGTACCGATAACGTAAAGGCCGCCTGCTTCGAGAACGATTTTCTGGTCAGCTTCAATTTGCTTTTTCAGTTCTTCGGTTTTTTGCGCTTTCTTTTCTTCGCTCCAGCTTTCATCAATTTCAGCTTCAAGCATCATTTCCAAATTACCGCCGAGTTTAATGTCGGTACCACGGCCCGCCATGTTAGTGGCAATTGTAACAGCGCCGGGGCGGCCAGCTTGCGCGATGATTTGTGATTCCTGCTCGTGGTGGCGTGCGTTCAGAACCTGATGCGGAATTTTTGCTTTCTTGAGCTTATCGGAAAGCGTTTCGGATTTTTCGATTGAAACTGTACCAACAAGAACAGGCTGTTTGCGCTCGCGTGCTTCCTTGATGAGATTCACGATGGCGTTTTCCTTGTCCATGATCGATTTGTAGATCTTGTCGTTATGGTCAAGGCGGGCAACAGCAACGTTTGTTGGAATGTCGATAACATGCAGGCGGTAAATATCGGCAAATTCAGCAGCTTCTGTTAGCGCTGTACCGGTCATACCCGAGAGTTTGGGGTAAAGGCGGAAGAAGTTCTGGAATGTAATAGACGCGAGCGTTTGGTTTTCATTCTGGATTTGCACGTTTTCTTTTGCTTCGAGCGCCTGGTGCAAGCCTTCCGAATATCTGCGGCCTTCCATCATACGGCCTGTGAATTCATCAATGATGATTACTTTATTGTCTTTAACAATATAATCAGTATCACGGCTGAAGAGCTTGTGCGCGCGCAAGGCCTGGTTCACGTGGTGAACAAGGGCGATATTGCCTGCGTCATAAAGTGTGCCGCTTTCAAGAATGCCGCGCTTGCGGAGTTCTTCTTCTACACGCTCGACACCGTTTTCTGTCAGGTTTACGGTTCTGAGTTTTTCGTCTTTCTCGAAATCATCTGCTGTAAGAACAGGGATAACCTTATCAACCTTCACATAAAGGTCGGTTGCGGTTTCTGACGGGCCGGAAATAATAAGCGGTGTACGCGCTTCATCAATCAAAATGGAGTCAACCTCATCAACAATCGCAAAGTTGAAGGGGCGTTGTGCCATTTCTTCAAGACTATACTTCATATTATCGCGCAGATAATCAAAGCCAAGTTCGTTATTTGTTGCGTATGTAATATCGGCGGCATAAGCGGCCTTGCGTGCTTCATCTGAAATATTGCCGGTAATACAGCCAACACTTAGGCCAAGGAATTTATAGATTTTACCCATCCACTGCGAGTCACGTGTGGCGAGGTAATCATTCACCGTTACAACATGCACACCTTTACCAGAAAGCGCATTCAGATAGGCTGCTAATGTCGCAACAAGGGTTTTACCTTCACCTGTACGCATTTCGGCAATTTTGCCATGGTGCAAGACCATACCGCCGATAAGCTGCACATCGAAATGGCGCATACCCAGAACACGTTTGGACGCCTCGCGTACAACTGCAAAAGCTTCGGGCAGGATTTTATCAAGCGCTTCGCCGTTTTTAATACGCTCACGGAATTCAACCGTTTTAGCCTTAAGCGCAACATCATCAATCTGCTCGAATTCGGCTTCGAGAGAGTTGATAACATCCACAGTCGGGATCAGGCGCTTGATGGCGCGTTCATTGCTGGAGCCAAACAGCTTTGTGGCGAGACGCAGTAGCATTAACGGAATTCCTTAATTTTCGGGATTAGATATAAGACTCCACCCCCAGACCGTCAATAAAAACCCGCAAAAAATGGTAATAATGCACAGGGAGGGCCTTGTCAGGGGGCCGAAGCGGTGTAGTATAGCCTCATTCTGTCCAAAAAAGAGGTTTTTCATGGCAAATAATCCAAATGCTCCGTTAAGCGGAAAAGTAAAAATTATTGCAGTTTTAGTCGCGGTTTTAATTGTCGCAACGCTTGGTTTGTTCTTTACAGCAGGTAAAGGCCAAAAAGCCGAAGCGGGTGCAACAGCCAAAACAGAAGCTGAAGATAAAATCGTTATTGCGAAGGTCAACGGCAAGCCTGTTTACAGGCCCGAGATTGTCCAGTTTGTAGAAGCGCTACCACCACAGGTTCGTGCAGCAACAGGTGACAGGCTCTACCCGATGGCGCTTGAGCAAGTTGTAAATGCCGAGATTGTCCAGCAAAAAGCAGACAAAACAAATACAGCCAAGGACCCGGAAGTTGAAAAACGTCTGGAGATGGCAAAAGAAGAAATTGTCCGTGCTGTATTTCTTGAAAAAGAAATCGAGAAAAAGCTAAGCGATGCACGTTTGAAGAAAGCCTATGATGCATACGTGAAAGAGCAAGACCCGCAGCCGCAGGTTATGGCACGCCATATTCTGGTTGAAGATGAAGCGAAGGCAAAAGAGATCATCAGCAAGCTTGATGGCGGTGCGAAGTTTGAAGATCTGGCGAAAGAATTTTCAACAGACCCGACAGGTAAAGCAACAGGTGGTAGCCTTGGCTGGTTCTCGAAAAAAGACATGGTGCCTGATTTCGCAAAAGCTGCTTTCAACATGAAAAAAGGCGAAGTTTCACACGAGCCTGTGAAAACACAATTCGGCTGGCACGTTATTGAAGTGCAAGACCAACGTGTGAAGCCTGTGCCCGAGTTTGATGAAATCAAGGAAGCGTTGGCTGTGCAAGAGCGTCGCAAAATTCTTGAAGAGACAATCAAGCAATGGCGCGATTCAGCAAAAGTCAGCCTGTATGATCTTGAAGGCAAACCTTTGAAAGCTGAAAAAGCTAAAAAATAAACATGAGTTGTCATGAAGCTTTAAGCAAACCCCGGGAAACCGTACCTCCCGGGGTTTCTATTTTACTGGTATCAGCGGTGGCGCTGATCGATCCGCGCAATATGGTGCTTATTACGGAGCGGCCACCACACAAGGATATGGGAGGGCTTTGGGAATTTCCGGGCGGCAAAATTGATACGGGCGAAACGCCTGAATTTGCGCTGATGCGTGAACTGCATGAGGAACTAGGCATTGAAACGCGTACCACATGTTTTACGCCACTCAGCTTTACATCACATTCATACGAGAAATTCCATTTACTGATGCCGCTTTATGCCTGCCGCATGTGGCAAGGCGTACCGCGCGCAAAAGAAGGGCAGAAGCTGGCATGGGTGAAGCCTGCTGATTTACAGGACTACGAGATGCCTCCCGCAGATTTACCACTTTGTTTTGCCATACAGGATTACTTGCAGAATGCGTAGAAATGTTACCGATTTTCATGAATTCTACACAGGGGCCTTGGGCGGCATGGTGCAGCACGCACTTGTGCGTAAGCTTGGTGATTTTTTAAAGCCTGACAAGCAAACATGCCTTGCTTTTGGCTATGTGTTTCCTTTTGTAAAAGAAACGAATGATTTTTTTGCTGTGCTCATGCCAGGGTATCTGGGAGCAAAAAGCTGGCCTGAAGGACGGCTAAACCGTGTTGCAGTGATTGATGAATATCCATGGCCGATTGAAACCAATTCGGTGGACCAGTTGCTTATCGTCCACGGGCTTGAATATACGCAGAACCCTGATGCTGTTTTGAAGGAAGCTTGGCGTGTATTGAAAAGCCAAGGGCGGCTGAAACTTGTTGTCCCAAATCGTTTCGGATTTTGGGCACGTAGTGACAGGAATGTTCTTGGTTTCGGGCGGCCTTATTCGGCCGGCCAGTTACTGGAGATTTTGCGCGCTTGCAATTTTGTAAAAGAAAAACAAGAGCGTGCGCTTTTCACACCGCCTTTAAGCTGGCGCTGGGTTGTGAGACTTTCACCTTATATTGAAAAATATATGGGTTGGCTGCTTGATAGTTTTGGCGGGGTGCATATTGTAGAGGTGAGTAAACAACTATATGCAGGGTTGCCGGTAACGGTTGCCGAAACAACAAAGGAAAAGCCCGTACTGGCAGTAAAGCCAACGGCATAAAAATGTTTAAACAGGTTACAATTATCGGTCTTGGCCTTATAGGCTCATCACTGGCACGTGTTATTGGCCAGCACAAGCTTGCGACAAAACTTATTGGCGCAGACATTTCATTGCGCGTGTGCGAGAAAGCGCTTGCACTGGGAATTGTAGACGAAGTAACGCCACAAATTTCAGACTCGGTAAAAAATAGCGATCTGGTTATTATTTGTGTGCCTGTTGGCGCTTATGAGTCTGTCGGGCAGGCAATACAAGGTAACTTGCAAGAAGGTGCTATTATAACGGATGTTGGTTCTGTAAAGGCGGAGGCCATCAAGGCGCTTAAACCGTTTTTATCCAGTAATATCGCTTTCATTCCCGGCCACCCCATTGCTGGTACTGAGCATTCAGGGCCGGAAGCAGGTTTTGTGGAACTTTTTACTGGCCGCTGGACAATTTTAACGCCTGTAAGGCAAGACGAGGCGGATATTGAAAAACTAAGAAGCTTTTGGGAAGTCGCAGGAGCAAAAGTAGAAGTGATGACACCGGAGCATCATGACATGGTGCTGGCAATTACATCGCATTTACCGCACCTGATTGCTTATACAATTGTGGGAACAGCAACATCACTTGAAACAGAGTTACAATCGGAGGTGATTAAATACTCCGCTTCTGGGTTCAGGGATTTTACACGAATTGCAGCGTCTGACCCGACTATGTGGCGCGATATTATGCTGACGAACAAAGAGGCGTTGTTGGATATATTGCAGCGTTTCAGCGAAGATTTAAGTGAAATGCAAAAAGCAATACGCCGTGATAAAAGCGAATTCTTGTTCGACTATTTCAGCAAAACACGTGATATAAGACGGCAGGTTATTGCTGCGGGGCAGGCGGCTCAACCCCAAGCTTCTTCATATGCTCCTGAACCTCAGGCGGGAGAACAGGCTCTGGAATCTCAATCGTATCAAGATCAACCCGGTAAGGCGAAGCAAGCTTAACGCCCCAGAACACTGGCCCTTCTTCAAGATAGGCAACTGTAAACGGACCAATCATAAGATTTCTTTGCTCGATGCGTAAAGTAAGTGTTATTGTATCGGGTGCAACAGCCTGGCCCTTTGAATAAAACTGTAAAAGCGAAATGATGATGTTTTTCTGATTGCGATCCAGAAAGCCTAAGGCCGATATTTTCTCGACGATATGATCATAGTTCTTAAGGGAAATCAGGGCGCTGCCTTGTGGTATGCCTTCTTCATTGCAAATAAAGGAACCAGTGGCTGAAACCTCGCTGTCGTCAAATAATATCTTCGCATTCTGAACAATGATTTGCGGGCCTGTAAGTGCCCAAGCATAGAGCGCTTCGTTGGTCAGGTTTTGCGGCCATTTAGAAACATTCAGTGCAACATTGGCATCCTTTGCAGTTACGGTACCTTTTTTGGAGGTATAGTTAAAACCTTCCGGCGCAGCAAAATAAGCCTGCGTGGCTGGCAGGGGCCAGAAATTTCCTTTTAATACCGGAATAGAGAGTTCCTCAGTTGTTATTTTTGCTGTTGCGTTATACTTGGCAGGGAAACCGTCTATGCGCACCTCGCTGAATTCCTGCAAGCCGTTCAACGTTTTTGAAATAATATTTTTACCTGTAAACCATGCACCGGTATAGGCTAGCAAAGCTACAATAATAATTGCCGGTAAAATTACAGATTTCTTTTTTTGGTTCTGCATTTCACGACCTTCCTTTACGAGTTTGTGAGTTTCGGTTTCAATTTGTTCTATCATAGTTTTCTCAACCTCCTCGGGGGGCAGGCCAGCGGGAATAGGGGGCATAATAGAGAGAATGATTTTGCCGGGCTTTTTGAAAAACGAATTACGTGGCCAGTAAAGCCCTGTGTTGAGTGCCATCGGTACAAGCGGCACATTCGAGGCTTCGTAAATGCGCATGATGCCTGATTTATAGGGCTTTTCCTTGATCGTCGTATCAACCGATACGCGTGTCCCTTGCGGAAAGATAACAACAGGCCTGCCAGCCGAGAGTTTTTCCTGCGCCCCGTTGATAATCATTTTAATGGCTTCTTTATGGCGGCTGCGGTCAATCGCGATCATATCCGATTTCGCAGCATGCCAGCCCCAAAGTGGTATGTGGTACAGCTCGCGCTTCAAAATAACAGCAGGGTCACCGAACAGCAGATGTAGCTTTAATGTTTCATAGGCGGACTGGTGTTTGGCTGCTACCAGATAAGCGCCTTGTGTAGGAATGTTTTCACGGCCACGCACTTCAAAATCGAGGCCTAGTATATATTTCTCGATTTGCCAGAGGCTCCAGAAGTAAATATGCAACAGAACAATATATATTTTTTTCGGCATGAAGAGCGCCGGCAGATAAATAAGACTGAAGAACAGGCACGCACCGTAGAAAAGAATATTGAAGATGATATTCTGGAAGAAATAAATTATGGCCATGGAATAACCCGATGTGTAGCCGCTTGCAAAAGTCCTAAATAAAGCTTGGCGTATTCTTTAAGGGAAACTAGCCAGAATTGAAAATCATAGACGCTAAAGCCTTCAAGAAAAACAGGGTGCGGGACAATTTTTACACCCGGCATAACAAGTTTGAACAAGAAAACGCTTCTGACCATATGGTAGTTCGCTGTAACGAGATAGAGCGAGGAGTAATCATTCTTCATGATCCACTCTTTTGATTCCAGTGCATTACTGAATGTATCGCCGGCTTTATGGCCTAGTGTAACGCAGCATTTTCTGCTGGCATAAGATAGCATCGGGACAATTTCAGCAGGTTTAACGCTTAAATGGACGCCGCTAATGAAAAGTGTAGGCGCCGCCTTTTCTTTGAATAAGGCCGCGCCTTCTTCAACACGTTTTTCACCGCCGGTTAGCACGATAATGGTTTCTGCGGTTTGTCCTGTGGTTGCAGCTTTGTCCATCATGCAAATGCTGCCAACAAAAATAATATAGCCGGCAATAATAAAGGTTAGTATGCCCGCAATAATATGAACGACAATTTTATCAAGCGTATGCATCAGGGTAATGTATTCAGGTTTTTAACCACCATATGGCGGGTAGTTAGCCATGAAATTGCGAGGAAGGCCAGTGGCAGCAGTAGCGCGCCGCCCACAAGGCCGTAATTCGTTATTGTAGCTTCATAAGAGAAAAAGCGCTGATGCCAGAAGTAAAGCAAGCCGCCCAGAACAATAATGGCAATAATGGCACCTGCAAAGCAGCCCCATGCGATCTGGCGCAGAATGGTCTTATAAAATTGTTTGATCACGAAATCATCTTTCGCGCCCATAATATGATAAAGCTCTAATTCATCCCACTGGATCGCAATTTGTGACTGGACCGTACCGCCCACTGCAAACATAAGCGCGAGGAAGCACATGGCTTCGAGAATGAACATAGCAAACATAAGCGCTTGTGATAGATCTTTCAGGCTTGCAAGCCACGGGTTTGAAGGGATGATTTTCGCAGGGATAGACGCGGCCTTCAGGTCGCTTTCTACAAGCGCGATGTAATCAGGCGACATGGCTTTCATTTCAACCTGTAATAAGCGCGGTAGCGGAATTGTATCCTGCACCATTTCGGGCGCACCAAGAACAGGGCTTAATTCCTCAGCCAGTTCGGCCTGACTAACGGGCGCTGCATTGGCAACGGCTGGGTGGCTTTTTAAAATCTGTGTAGCTTTAGTTACATAGTCGTTCAGAGCAGCAGATGATATTTCCTGCCCGTTTTGCTGCTGGAGAATTTCAAGTACAACCATATTGCTGGAAGTATGCAGCACATTTGACTGCCATGTATAAAGCTGCCAGCCGCTGAAAAAGCAGAGCAGCCCCAGAAATGTCATAAGGGCTGATATCAGCAGCGTCATACGCTGTGCAGAGATGCGGGCGCGGAAGCTGGCGTTTAATCCACTCATGCGGCTTTCTTCCCGAGCATATTCAAATGACCTTTTTCAAGAACAAGGCGTTGATGGCCAAAATGCTCCATCATCGGAATATTGTGGGTGGCAACAACAATCGTTGTACCCATTTTATTGAGCTGTTCGAAAAGCAACATCAGTTTGAAACCAATTTCATCGTCAAGGTTACCGGTCGGTTCGTCAGCCAGTAGCAGGCGCGGGCGGGTAATAACAGCGCGCGCAATGGCAATTCTTTGTTGCTGGCCACCCGAAAGTGTAGCGGGGTACATGTCCATATAATCACCCAGCCCTACCCAGGAAAGCAGTTCAGAGACGTTTTGTTTAATTTCCCGGTCAGGCTGGCCAATAATGCGTAGCGGTAAGGCAACATTTTCAAAAGCTGTCAGGTTTGGCAAAAGGCGGAAGTCTTGAAATACAACGCCGATTTTCTGGCGCAGAACAGCAAGCTGGTTACGGTTCAATTCCATGATGCCTTGGCCGAACATGCTGATATTGCCACGCGTTGGTTTGCGGCCACAGTAAAGCAGGCTCATCAGCGAGCTTTTACCCGCGCCACTTGCACCTGAGAGGAAATGGTAAGAACCGGCATCAAGCTTGAAGCTGATATCGCTTAGAACTTCGGGACCACCGCCATAGCGCAGGCCAACATGGGAGAATTCGATCATTGTGATTGTGTTTTTGTACTTGTTTCCGGCACGTATGCGCCGTCTTTCTTCTGTTCGCTTCTTTCCAGCACAAGGCCAAGTGCAGAAGCTTTTTTGTAAGGGTCGCTAATAAGTTTGGCTGTTTCAACTGCCTGCTCTATGTGATGCGATGATGTCAGAACCTCGACGCAGCGGTGGGCATATTTATCCTTGAATGAAAGGTCATCAATTTTGGCAAGGGCCTTTGGAATATCAGCAAAATGCGCTTTTTTAGCGTGTGTTTCTGCAATCTCGCCGTAAGCTTTATTACGAAGTGCGGCGTTTGTCATGAGTGCTGCTGTTTTAAGGGCCTCATCACCAAGGCCCGCTTCGGCTTGCCCCATGGCAACATAAGTAACAGCAACCGCATTCGAAGCTTCTGTTGTAATGGTCGTTGCCGCCTGCATTAATTTTTCAAACGCGGCGATGAGTTCGGGTTGTTGCAGATTTTTATCTGCCAGGGCCATACCGATGCCACGGATGGTCATGGCTTTTGTGTCTTCATTATAAATTTGGGGAATGAGGTTCAGGCTTTCTTGCCACATACCGGCAGCCGTCATGAATTTTGCAGCCTCGCGTAGTACCTTGTCATGCCAGTCTTTCTCCTGAATAACCTTTGCCAGCTCGGCCATATATTTTGCCATGCAGGCATTGTCGACAACTGCACAATCAAAAGGAGGCAGGGTTGCAGGAGCCGCAGTCATTGCGGCAGGTGCTTTGGCTGTTTCTGCGCTGGCTGGCCCCGCGAGAAACAGAATTGTAAAAGTTGCGATAAGTCTTCTAATCATGCTTGCTAGAACCTTACTGAGCCTAGTAGAATAAGGCCATAGAAAATGTATATCAACTGCCCTTCCTGTCACACAAAATATGATATTCCGGCCGAAGCAATAGGACCGGAGGGCAGAAATGTGCGCTGTAAAAGCTGTGGTCATACATGGCATCAGGAGAGTTTAGCTGAGGTTGATGAGGATCTGCTGGATGATTTACGGCAATTGGCCCCTGATTATGATAAACAAAATGCAGACGGCGATGCCGTAGAGCAAGGCAATGAAATGCAAATGCCGAGTGGCATTATGCCGCCGCGGGAAGAAGCAGCGCCTGATTTCAAAACATTATTGAAAACCGCCAAGGACGAAGGGCTGTTTAATCAGGGCAAACCCAATAAACGCGCTGTGTGGAATGGTGTTATTGCTGCGTCTATCGTTTTTCTTATCTGCGTTGTTACTTTTTTCATGATGCGCGTAACGTTTGTTCAGTCGTTCCCGCCGCTCTTGCCAATTTACGAACTCAGCGGTTTTGCAATTGATGAAGCGGGCGAGGGACTTGCGTTTGACCGTTTGCAGGCTACGCTGGCTGATGAGGGGGACGAAATAAAAGTTCATATCACTGGCTCTATCATTAACCTTACAAAAACCGAAAAAGCTATTCCCCTCTTACAAGCCAAAATTATGGATGCAGAAGAGAAGCCCGTGGGCCGTTTTGTCTTTGCGCCGCCTTCTGAAAAAATTGCAGGTGAAGACATGATGGAATTCACAGGCTCATCAACAGTTGAAACAAACACAGGCCAGTCTGTAACGCTCGGCTTCTTAACGGGAATCAATAAGTAGGGTATTTGCGCGGGAAATCAGGCTTCTGGCCGGTTTCGGCCTGTTGTGGCGCTTCAAGGTCTTTAGGCTTGATACCACAGCCCGTGACAGCAAGGACGGAAATACACAGAAAAACTGCCATAATTATGTTGAATTTCGCCATTTTCTGCACCGTTTACACCTGATTTTTTTAACGATTCTTGATATAGTAGAGCCTCATGAATGATATTTCATACGAAAAGATCACGCAAGCGCAGCTTGATAGTCTGGTGAAACTGCACCAACGCTATCTGGTCGGACGTGTTGGCGGGCGGCGTGCCTGTTTGCGCCGTGTTGATCTTTCGGGCCTTTCGCTAAAAGGACAAGATATGCGCCAAGCCGAATTTACCGGCTGCATGATGCGCGAAATGGATTTATCGGAAGCGGATTTTCAGGAAGCTGTTTTATATGCGTGTGACCTCAGTGTCTGCAACCTGACAAATACAAGTTTTATCCGTGCGGATCTTCGTGGCGCACAGATTGAACAAGCGATGCTCAAAGGAACAGATCTTGAGCGCGCGGATTTACGCGCAGGCGCTTTGTCACAAGGGCAGGATTTTGCAGCGCCAGCACAAAGCGTCAGTTTCCGTGGTGCAAACCTGACGGGTGCAAAAATGGTAGGGGCATTAGCGGCCAACGCTGATTTCTCTGATTCAATTATGGTGCAAACGAACATACAGATGGCGGACTTCCGTGGTGCGCTGCTAGATGGCGCCGATTTATCGGGCGCGCAGATTACCGGCGTGAAGCTGGACGGTGCGCGGGTCAAGAATACAATTCTGACTGACGTTGATTTGAACGCACTTGCGCTTGTGAACATAGATATGTCGCAGGCGATTACCGATAAGAACCATGGTAAGTCGCTTGAGGAATTGAAGTCACCGCTTATCAGGCTCGTGGAACAACACAGGCTCTGGGTTGATACAGCGGGTGCGCAAGGCGCGCAGCTTGACCTCAGCGGTTATGACATGCGTGACCTGAAACGTCTGAAGGGTGAAAAACTGACAGCCTTGATTGCACGCAAAACGCAATTCATGGGAATGAACCTTTACCAGATACAATTCCAGAGCGCGCAATTGCAGGAATCTGATTTCCGCCACTGTGATATGGAACAGTCTGATCTACGTGGTACAGCAGCCGAAGGAGCCTCATTCAGCCACGCGAAGCTGAAAGGCATGAATGCCTCTGCATTGATGTTTGGCACAGGGGCTACAAAGCGTTTTGCGCCTGCCAGTTTCCGTGCGGCGAATTTCCGGTATGCGATACTGCGTGAAGCAAACCTGCAATATGCGAGTTTGCAAAATGTTGACCTGACAGATGCCGATTTAACAGGCGCAGACCTTTCAAATGCAGACCTGACAGGCGCAATTATGGAGCGCACAAAAACCGATGGCGCAAACTTCGATAACGTTACGATGGATGATGTGCTTGGGAGCGGTGCTTTTTCACTCGGCAGGCTTAAAGACGCCACAGAAGGTTAATTCGTGAACATTGTTGTACTGACCGGCGCGGGGATTTCCAAAGAATCCGGCCTCAATACGTTTCGTGATGAAGGCGGCTTATGGGCTGGCCACAAGGTGGAAGACGTTGCCACGCCCGAGGCTTTTGTACGTAACCCTGCTTTAGTGCATGACTTTTATAACCAGCGCCGCGCGCAATTATTTGAGAGTGCTGTAAAGCCTAACGCCGGACATCTCGCATTGGCGGAATTCGAGAAAGACGGCAAAGCGAATAGCTTTCTTTTAGTAACACAAAATGTTGATAATCTGCACGAGCAAGCAGGCAGTAAAAATTTACTCCATATGCATGGGGATTTACTGAGCGTGCGCTGCACATCATGCGGCCATAAACAGGCTGACTGGAAAGAGCAACACACAACGGAAACAATTTGCACTGCATGTAGTGTAAAAGGCACAACGCGGCCCGACATTGTTTGGTTTGGTGAGATGCCATACTTTATGGATGAAATTTATAAAGCGCTGATGAATTGCGATTTGTTTATGGCGATCGGCACGTCAGGCCATGTATACCCTGCGGCAGGGTTTGTTGAGCTTGCAAATGCAGCTGGGGCAAGGACTGTGGAATTTAACCTCGACCATTCCGCTGTCAGCCATGCTTTTGACGAGCATTTACTGGGTTCTGCGAGTGAAACTCTTCCTAAGTTCTTGAAAAATATATAGATTTTACAAATCTTTCTATTTGACATAATAATTAAATGTGTTATTCTTAAGGGCATGCCTCAGCGTAACCTCGCTTTAATCAATGTTGTAAACGATTTCATGGACTTTCTACGAAATCCTATGGAGCAACGCGGCCCGCTGCAGCAAGCTTATTATAACGAAGCTGGCTTAAATGATGCAGATTATCAAAGGTTACTTCAGCATGCTGAGGAGCAGTATCAAAAGGTTCTGGGATATTTACCCTTGGATAAAAATGAAAACGAATGGAATGCAGCAGTAACGGTGTTCAGCAAGCCGCAGCTATATTTCTTTTCGCATGCAGGTGTGTGGGCAGGTTACAAAGATTACCTCAACCAAGTTCTTCAAGAAGGTATCCAGCAAGGTAATGCAAATAGTATTACGCCTCAGTCTGCTTCTATACTTCTGGATGCTGCCTATAAAACAGGATCCGTGTATGTATTTGCAACAATTCTGGAATGTCTTGAAAAGAGACTATACGGAAAAGGTCTGGAAACTGGATTTCTTTCACAAGAGAATAGTGCTGCCCCCGAAATGCAAAAGCTCATTGCAATTGCCCATATTATGCAGGCCGAGCTATACCTGCAGAATTGTGAATTTGTTTTTAGCGAAGAAAGACAAGAAGAATTTTCGGCAAGGGGTTCTGGTTATGTTGATGTAGACGGCAATTACTTTAGAGAAGGGTTCGGTGTTTCAGATGATGAAGCCTTTCTTGGCATTCTCTGCAGTCGATCAGCAGCAAAACTGATTCTTGGTCATGTTAATAAAGCATTTTTGATTGCCCATAGCATGAAAGATGTTGGTTTTTGCATGATGTTGCGAGATCGTGCTACATCGCTTGCCAATAAATGGCCTGCAAATGCAAAGTTTCACATTATAACGGCTAATACCAGCTATGATGCCGGAGAAGCAAAGGCCGCGCTTGAACAGTTTGTTGAAGCCTATAAGCCGCCAGAAATCAGAAAGAGTTTCCTTGCAACGGCCCGAATTTGGGCTACTGATTTTGCACGCGAAGTTCAGGGAATGAATTTAAAAATCAATTAGATCTTCTCGGTTAGTTCAGGCACAATCTGGAACAAATCACCCACAATGCCGTAATCAGCTACGCCGAAAATAGGCGCGTCGGGGTCTTTGTTAATCGCTACAATCACTTTTGAGTCCTTCATACCCGCCAAGTGCTGGATGGCACCTGAAATACCAACAGCAATATAAAGCTGCGGGGCGACGACCTTACCTGTTTGACCGACCTGATAATCATTTGGCACATAACCGGCATCGACCGCTGCACGTGAAGCGCCAATCGCGGCACCCAGTTTATCGGCCAGTTTTTCAAGCATGGCGAAGTTTTCACCCGAGCCTAAACCGCGGCCACCGGAGATGACAACTTTTGCGGCGGCCAGTTCAGGTCGTTCTGATTTTGAAAGTTCCTGCCCGACGAAAGTTACATTGATTGACGAGCCGCTGGCCGAGATTTTCTCAACGGCAGCACTACCGCCAGCGCCAGCAGCGGCAAAGCCTGTTGTACGAATGCTGAGCAGATGTTTGCTGTTAAGCGATTGCACAGTGGCAATGGCGTTACCTGCATAAACAGGGCGTTTGAAAGTTGTTTCGTTTTCAACCGCCATAACGTCCGAGATGGGTTGCACATCAAGAAGGGCTGCAAGGCGCGGCAGAATATTTTTGCCGTAGCCAGTTGCAGGCACCAATATATGGCTGTAATTGCCGGCAACGCTTTTCAGCGCTTCGGTGACATGTTCGGCAAGGCCATGCTCGAATGCAGCATCGTCAGCCTGTAAAACCTTTGTTACACCTGCAAGACCTGCTGCCGCTTTGGCCGCTTCATCGCAACCTTTACCAGCGACAAGGACATGAACATCACTACCGATTTTTGCAGCGGCTGTGACTGTATTGGCTGTAGAACTTTTCAGGGATTTATTGTCGTGTTCTGCGAGTACAAGAATAGCCATATCAGATCACCTTCGCTTCGTTTTTCAGTTTATCAACCAGCGCATCAACGGTTTCCACCTTGATACCGCCTTTGCGTTTTTCAGGCTCGGCAACGCTGACAATTTTCAGGCGCGGCGTTGTATCAATGCCGAATTCCTCGATTTTTTTATTCGCCAGCGGTTTGCTTTTTGCCTTCATGATATTCGGCAAAGCGGCATAGCGCGGTGTGTTCAAACGCAAATCGGTTGTGATAATAGCGGGGAGGGAGACTTTCAATGTCTCCAAACCGCCGTCAATCTCGCGGGTCACCTCGGCACTGCCATCACCCAGCACAACTTTTGAAGCAAAGGTGGCTTGCGGCCAGCCAAGCAAGGCTGCGAGCATTTGGCCTGTCTGGTTGCTGTCATCATCAATTGACTGCTTGCCCATAATGACAAGGTTCGGCGCTTCTTCACCTATGATTTTCTGCAATATTTTGGCAACATGCAAAGGCTCGATACCGCCAAGATCAATCGCTTCTGTTGTTTCAACCAATATGCCGCGGTCAGCGCCCATGGCCATGGCCGCACGGATTGTATCTTGTGCCTGCGCTGGGCCAATGGAAACAACCACAATCTCGGTTGCTTTGCCGGCTTCTTTCAGCTTCACCGCTTCTTCAACCGCAATCTCGTCAAAAGGGTTGATCGACATTTTAACATTGGCAAGGTCAACCCCTGTGCCATCCGCTTTCACGCGTGCCTTTACGTTATAATCAAGAACCCGTTTCACGGGGACCAGAATTTTCATCGTGCAGATCCTTTATTTAGAAGATGTCAGGAAGGCGACAACAAACAGTGCCAGCGCAACGCCTTGTAATACAACGCGGGCTTGCATCAGCTTATTGCCGTATTTTTTGTTGAACTCGCCGCCTTTAGCCATTGAAATAATGCCAAGAATAAGGACACCGGCAACGCATAGGGCAGCTAACACCATTAGGACAAAGAAGATTTGACTCATGCCGTTGATTCTACGGGAGAAAAGTCAATTTGTCATTCCGCGATGCGAGTTGATTTTTTGTTTGACATATTCTATCTGCATTGCTAGAAACGGCATATGAATAATGAGAATTTAAAAGAGCTCATTGCGGAGTTAAAGCGCCGTAATCTAAAAGTTGCAACAGCTGAATCCCTGACTTGTGGCCTTATCGGTGCAACATTGACCAGTGTATCTGGCGCGTCTGCTGTTGTAAGGGGCGGCTACCTTGTTTATTGCGACGAAATGAAAAACGCAGCGCTTGATGTACCAAAAGAAATGCTGGAGCAATTTACAGCTGTGAGCGAGCCCGTAGCACGCGCGATGGCATTGGGGGCTTTAAGAAAAACGCCCGGCGCTGATATTGCAGTTGCTGTGACTGGTTATGCAGGCTCAACAGGGGGCCTCGCGCCGGACGCAGATAAGGGCCTTGTCTATATTGGTATTGCCTGTAACTTTAATGTTGTTTCGGGTGAGAAGCAGGAAAATGTTTCTGTGTCCGAGCACCGTTTCCCTGGGGAGAGAGAAGACGTCCGCAATGAGACGGTTAATCAAGCGATAGCAAAAATTCAGGACCTTTTAGCGCTTAAAATGTAATTCACGCTTAAATCGCGGTCTGATAGGGCAAACGAGTTATCAACCGGATTCATGGTGATCCCTTTTAAATCCATCAGTTCAAAGCCATTTTCACGCAAGAAAGCGGCAATCTCGGCAGGAGGAATAAACTGTTTCCAGTTATGGGTACCCTTGGGAACGAGGCCCAATATATGCTCCGCGCCGACAATCCCGAACAGGAATGACTTCGCAGTTTTATTAAGAGTTGAGAGAACAAGAATTCCGTTTTTGTTCAAACGGTTCAGGCAAAATTTTAAGAAGTTACGCCAATCGTCAATATGCTCGACAATCTCGAGTGCCAGAACGGCATCATATTTTTCTTTATGATTCTCAATAAGTTCGCATTTATAGTTGATGTTTAGCTTCATCAATTTTGCGTGGTCTTTTGCGATCTTTATGGCTTGTGCGTCGGCATCTAGTCCCGTGACATCATATTTCAGGCGTGCGAGTGGCTCACATACCAGCCCGCCGCCACACCCTGCATCGAGAATTGTTTTGGCTTTTGCCGCCTTCAGCTGCGCGACAATAAATTCCATGCGGGTGGGGTTCATTAGGTGCAGAGGCTTGAAGGGACCGTCTTCGTCCCACCAATGGCTTGAATCCTTGGCGAAGTGCTCAATAACCTGTGGATTGGCTGTGTTCTTTGTCATAGTGCCATGGCCTTCTATATGGGCAGATAATAGAGTAAAACCCATAAAAGTCATGAAAATTCTTGTCGTCAAATTCGGCGGTACGTCCGTTGCCGATCCTGAACGCATTGGTAATGCGGCGAAGAAAATTGCCCGCGAAATCGAGAACGGCTTCCATGTTGTTGCTGTTGTATCTGCCATGGCGGGGGTTACAAACCAATTAACGGATTATTGTAAGGCGTTCGGGGATACAACCAAGAACCGTGACTTTGATGCTGTGCTCGCGAGTGGCGAGCAGGTAACGGCAGGTTTAATGGCACTGGCTCTCCAGCAGATGGGCGTGAAGGCACGCTCATGCCAGTCATGGCAAATCCCTATTCGCAGCAGTGCCGATTATAGCGATGCGCGTATTACAAATGTGGAAGCTGAAAAACTTCTTTCAATTTTGCAGAGTGATACAGTGCCAGTTGTTACAGGGTTTCAGGGTGTTACGCCTGAGGGGGATTTGACAACGCTCGGGCGCGGCGGTTCTGACACTTCGGCAGTTGCGTTGGCAGCTGTGTTAAATGCTGTACGCTGCGATATTTATACAGATGTTGACGGTGTTTATACCTGCGACCCCCGCCTTGTAAAACAGGCGCAAAAGCTGAAAACTGTCTCATATGAAGAAATGCTTGAAATGGCAGCTTTAGGCGCAAAAGTATTACACCCGCGCTCTGTAGCATTAGGCATGAAGTTCGGCGTGCCGATACAGGTTTTGTCATCTTTCGAAGCGGGCGTTGGTAGTGACGTGCCGGGAACAGTAATAACAACAGAGGATAGTATGATTGAAGAGCATATCATTAGCGGCATTACACTAAGCCGTAACGAAGCCAAGCTGACCCTTGCGCAAGTGCCTGACAAGCCAGGGATTGCTGCTGCTGTTTGTCAGCCGATTGCCGATGCTGGTGTTCAGGTTGATATGATTGTGCAGAGCGCTTCGGCTGATGGCAAAACAACGGATATGACTTTAAGTGTGCCGCGTGGCGATCTGAAGCGCGCTGTTGAGGCTTTGCGTAAAGTGAAAGATTTTGAAAAGCTTGAAATTAAAACCGCTGAAGATATTGCAAAGCTTTCATTGGCAGGTATTGGCGTGCGTAATAACCCGAAAGTGCCCGCAACCATGTTTAAAACATTATCTGAGATTGGTGTGAATATTCATGCGATTTCAACATCGGAAGTGCGCATCAGTGTTTTAATTGACGAAGCTTCCGGGGAGAAGGCAGCGCAAGCGCTGCACAAAGTTTTTATTGGTGAATGAGTAACGTAAACACAAACGCGAATTCCGAGTTTTATACCGACATCCCCGTTGGCGAGATTCTGCGCCGTGCGCGGACTCAGGCAAAGCTGACCATTCCCCAAGTCGAGATCGCGCTGCGTATTCGCGCCCAGTTGCTGGAGGCACTGGAACGAAGCGATTATTCGCAATTGCCGGGGCCTGTTTATACAATCGGGTTTGTGCGCACCTATGCCGAGTTTCTAGGGCTTGATGGCAACAAAATGATTGCGCTGTTAAAAACGCAAACAGGTAATTCGCAGTGGCGCGCAGAGCTTCATTTGCCTGTGGCGGTCCGCGAAACAAACATGCCGAACTTACTGATTATCTGCGGTTCGGTAGGCCTCTTAATTGTGCTTATTATTATTGCCATGTTCCAGTATGGCCGCACGCAAGGTGAAGCCGAAATTGGATACCCGCCACTTGATATTGTTGATAGTAGCCTCACGCAAGAACTTGCTGAAGGCTTGCTGGATGGCACTATCACCGAAACATTTGATGATGCGGCTGTTGAAACTGATAATGCGCCTTATCTTACAATTAAAGCCTTGCAGGATACATGGTTCGAATTGCGGAATAAGGAAACCGGCGCAGTTTTATATTCTGGGCTTTTAAAAGAGGGAACGACCTTCAAATCGGAAGATACGGCCCAAACCTCACTCGATACGGGTAATGCTGGTGGTCTTGAAATCGCAATAGAAGACACTGTTTTACCTGCCCTTGGCGCAACGGGCGAGGTTAAGCGCGGAGTTTTGCTGGAAAAACCGCAAAATCCTTGAAATCCGCCCTGAAAAAGTCCATTTTGGCCACATATGTCCAAGCCTGACCATACAGCCCATCGCCCGTGGCGCATGATTACGCGCCGTAAATCCCGCCAGATTATGGTGGGGAATGTTCCTGTGGGTGGTGATGCGCCGATTACGGTGCAGTCAATGACGAATACCGACACGAAAGACGTCAAGGCAACAGTTGCTCAAGTGCACGCGCTGGAAGATGCGGGGGCGGACATTGTGCGTATCTCGTGCCCTGACGAGGAGTCATCTGCCGCGCTAAAAGAAATTGTGAAGCAAGTGAAGGTGCCGATTGTGGCCGATATTCACTTCCATTATCGCCGTGGTATTGAAGCTGCGATGAACGGTGCAGCATGTCTGCGTATCAACCCGGGCAATATTGGCTCTGCCGACCGCGTGAAAGAAGTGATCAAGGCGGCGAAGGATAATAATTGCTCAATCCGTATTGGTGTCAACGCAGGTTCGCTTGAGCGTGATCTGCTTGAGAAATATGGCGAGCCATGCCCCGATGCTATGGTGGAAAGTGCTTTCCGCCATATCAAGGTTCTTGAAGATAATGATTTTTTTAATTTCAAAATTTCATGCAAAGCGTCGGATGTTTTTATGGCGACGGCGGCGTACCAAGAGCTCGCCGCGCGTTGTGATTACCCTATCCATTTAGGCATTACCGAAGCAGGCGGCTTGCGCACGGGTACAGTGAAATCATCCATCGGTATGGGCGCGCTGTTATGGGCGGGGATTGGCGATACAATCCGCGTTTCACTTTCTGCTGACCCTGTTGAAGAAGTTAAAGTTGGCTTTGAAATGTTAAAGTCACTCGGGCTTCGCCATCGTGGCGTAAATGTTGTGGCATGTCCATCCTGTGCGCGCCAACAATTCGATGTAATTAAAACAGTTGAACTGCTCGAGCAGCGTTTGGCGCATATTACAACACCACTGACAGTTTCAATTATCGGCTGCGTAGTAAACGGCCCCGGCGAAGCTTTAATGACCGATATCGGTCTGACTGGCGGCGGGCGCGGTACGCACCAGATCTATATCAATGGCAATACAGCGCACAGGCTCTATGATAATCAACAATCCATCGTCGAACACATGGTTGAAATGGTTGAGAAAAAAGTTGCTGAAATTAAAGCGACTGAGCAACAAGCTAAAGCCGCTTGACATATTCATAAAAGCTGCCTATTACAAACTTATTCCAATTAAAGTAAGGGGGATGTCATGACTGCAGCAAGTTCAGATCAAAGCGTGAACTCTATTAGAGACGCATTTCAGAATGTTGTAAAAACAACACTGCAAGATATCTACCAGCAAAACACAAAGCTTCAAGCTTTGCTTCGTGCTTTACCGACAATCGATGTGCCTAACTTAACAATTACTGTGAGTGAACCAACTATTCACAATAGTGGGTTCTCATATGATAAAAAGCTCGACTGGTTTTATCTTGAACAAAGTATTCGCATAAAACATATCATGGCAGGGCCAAGGCAAAAAGAATACGGCCTTAAGATCCGCCTTGAAACTAATGGCTATAAAATGGTGG
>WGMJ01000021.1 GCA_016125135.1 Alphaproteobacteria bacterium
CACTCATACTGGTTATAACTTGCGCATCATTTTCTTACGCGCAGGGGACAACAGCGCCAGAAGCGGCGCCACCTGTAGCAGATGCAGAAATTGCCATCAATGCGCCGTCCGCGCTTTCACCTGATGAAATTGTTAGAAAGATGCCTTTGCGCACACTTATTTTTGAACTATCGATGTATCCGCGTATCCTTGAAACCAAGCTGGAGTTTTTAAAGAACGTTAACAAGAGCAAACAGCAGGTTGAACAAGAGATTGAAGCAGAAGAGCAGGCGCTCCTGCCAACCGGCCCGCGGGATATCTATCTCGATGGTATTATTTACCGCAACGCGAATGACTGGATCATTTATTTGAACGGCGAAAAAGTAACGCCTAAAAATATTCCCGCGCCTGTACGCGGCATTAGTGTGACCAAAGAAAATGTAGAACTGAAGTGGTATGATGATTTCACGAAGATGATTTTCCCGATCCGTATGAGGCCAAACCAGACTTTCAATTTGGATACGCGTTTCTACTATCCGTCATCACGCGCCATGAGGAGCGAAAATGCAGCCGGTTCTGAATCTCGATAAGGTGTCCATCGAGTATAGCGGTGTGCCTGCGGTGAAAGAGGTTTCATGGTTGGTGCAGCCGGGTGAAACCTGCGGCCTGATAGGGTTGAATGGCGCTGGAAAAACGACACTGATCAAATCTATTTTAGGCTTGCGCCAGAGCAAAACCGGAAATTTAGCAGTCTTCGGATCTAGCGACAGGGGGACTGCGCTTAAAAGCCGGATTTCCTATTTGCCTGAAAAGTTCGAGCCGCCATGGTTTCTCACAGGGCTTGAGTTTATTGTTTTTACGCTCCGTCTTTACAAAAGAAAAGTTGATATACAAGAAGTTGAAACCCTTTCACGCCAGCTTGCGCTTGATCCCGCTGTTCTAAAGAGGCGTGTGCAAACTTATTCCAAAGGGATGCGCCAGAAGCTTGGCTTGATCGCGACAATTGTTTCAGGGTGTGACTTGCTCATTCTGGACGAGCCAATGAGTGGGCTGGACCCACAGGCACGGCGACTTGTGAAAGACACAATTCTCTCACATAAGGGACAAAAAACAGTTCTGCTGAGCAGCCATATTCTTTCAGATATGGATGAGATCTGCGACAAGGTTGTCATCATCCATAAAGGGCGATTACTGTTTCAGGGTACGCCGGAAGCGCTAAAAACGCAAACAGGGGCCGAAATTCTTGAAAAAGCCTTCATAAGTATTATTGATCAGGACGATCAAAACGGGCACAATGCATCTGTAGGTTAGGGATAATATAAAAATGGCAGGCAATTCAGACGATAACGATTTCGATCTCCAGTCCGTTGAGGATCTGGCTGAAATCGATCTTGATGATCAGGCTGCCGATCTGTCATCGCTTTCTGCAAAGGGGCGTAACTTCACAATAGAATCTGTTTCAGACCGCCGCCGTTTGTCACCCATATTGTTGGCTGTTGCCAGTGTGGCCGTTGTTGGTTTTGGTGCCATGTTCTTCATGGGCGGCGATAAATCGTCGGCGCCGATTGCTACACCTGTAATGCCAGAGCCAATTGCATCAAACGATGCCGAATTGCCCAGTGATGCATCGCCGACCTCGCTGACGGAGACTGGGTTGTCAGTGGCAGAGCCAATGCACGCAACCAGCTTGAATTTCGATATGCCGCAGCCATCGGCGCCGACTTCTCTAACAACCGTTGCATTCAGATCAGCAGACCAGTTAGTTGACCCTGTCGTAGCACCTGCTGCCGCGCCGGTTCCTCCGCCCGAAGCCGCGTTGCCTTCGGCCACCATCGAAACACCGCCGGTTGAAATGCCGGCCACTCCACCTCTGGCTGAAACAGCATCACCACTGGATAATGTTAATGCAACGTTACCCGCGCCTACGCCTGCGCCGGCACCAGTAGACGCAGCTGTGACACCGCCCGTTATTGCCCCTGTGGCCGAGGCTATGCCTGCCGCAACGCCAAGCGCTACGGCTTCTGCTGCTGATGTAGAGAAAGTTCTTGAAAGAGCGTTGGGAGACGGAAGCGGGGTTGAGTCGCTTGCTGCGAATGAGTTTTTTGATTCCGCAAACTTGCCACGTCTGCCTGATATTGCAAAACCGGGGGATGTTATGGGCGTTGTCAGCCCTATGGCCAACCCTGCAAGCGGGCTTGTTGTTGTAACAAAGAACGCAGAACGGGATTCTACTGCGGCACTTAACACCGCTGGAAAACGTGCACTTGACCTTGGCCGTTATGAAGCCGCGCTTGATTTCTATGACCAGCTTTACGAGAAAAATCCTGCCGATGCCAGCGTGCTCATGGGGCGAGCCGTTGCCTTGCAAAATATGGGGCAGGTTGATGAAGCGGCATCTATGTATGATCAGGCTCTGGCAAAAGACCCGAACAACCCTGAAATACTTCTCAATATGCTTGGCCTGTTGAAAAAACAATATCCGGCCGTGGCTTATGAGCGTTTGAAAATGTTGCGGCAGGATTATCCGGCCAATGCACTTGTGGCTGCCCAGCTCGGACTGGCGGCTGCTGAAGCTGGCGATATGGAAGCGGGTGCACGTAATTTACAAGTGGCAGCATCGCTTCAACCGAATAATCCGCAGCACTATTTTAACCTCGGCATTTTATACGAACGCGCTGGTAAAACACGTGATGCCGTTCTGGCTTA
The DNA here is from genome assembly GCA_016125135.1 of Alphaproteobacteria bacterium. Classification (GTDB taxonomy): domain Bacteria; phylum Pseudomonadota; class Alphaproteobacteria; order Micavibrionales; family Micavibrionaceae; genus RI-185. The sequence continues at coordinate 2,686 of WGMJ01000021.1, forward strand.
CGAAAAAGCGCTGGAAGTTGATGCGATTTATGGCAGTGGGCGCGATATCTCCCGCGAAGTCATATATGATCGCTTGTCCCGCTTGCGCGGCTAACATCCTTTTTATGGATTTCTTTTTTCAATTCTTCTGTATCACGCTACTGGGGATGGCATTGGGAAGCTTTGCCACGGTGCTCGTTCACCGCATCCCGCGTGCTGAAAGTTGGGCGCTTGGTAGAGCAGGTGAAGCTGCCCGTTTTACACGCTCGCAATGCCCTGACTGCCATACCCAACTTGGCATTCAGGATCTGATCCCTGTCTTTTCTTTTCTTTTTCTCAAGGGAAAGTGCAGGCATTGTAGTGCAACTATTCCGCGGCAATATCTATGGGTCGAGCTAACAACGATTTTACTGTGCTGGGGCTTCTTGTTTTCTACGGCCACTTGGCCATGGTTGTTATTCTTATGCCTTTTGACGCCTTTCTTAACGGCCTTATTTTATATAGATCTTAAGCATTACATCCTGCCCGATATTCTTGTTATTATTTTGGCAGGATTGTTTTTTCTGCAGGCCAGTGTGCTTACCGTCTTTGCCGCGGTAAATGGTTTTTTAAATTTGCAGTATCTTGCAAATCTTTGGGGCATGCCGCTCTTGTCAGCAATTTGTTATGGTGGGTTTTCATGGCTATTGCGCTTTGGCTTTGGCACAATTATGAACAAAGAAGTTATGGGCCTTGGCGACGTAAAATTTTTTGCTATGGCCGGTCTGTGGCTCGGCGTTGCGCAGATGCCGTTTTTTCTTTTTATTGCCGGTGCCGTGGGAACGATTATGGGGCTGGTCTATAAGTACCTTTTTAAAGAGGGGATTTTTCCTTTCGGACCGGCATTGATAGCTGCTTTTTATATTAATCTGCTGTTATATTTTCCGTAACTTTACATTTGTAATGAATTGTTTACGCATTTCAGGAAAAATGAAAGTGAGTAATTCTTTTTCTTAAGTCCTTCAAAAGGTTAGGCCCATCATGGATATTACCCAGCTTCTGGCATTCGCCATGCAGAATAAAGCTTCGGACGTGCACTTGAGTGCATCCAATCCGCCAGTGATACGCGTTAGTGGACAGTTGAAGCGTTTAAAAGCGGAACCGCTGACCGATGAAGGTATTCGCCAGATGATCTACTCGATCATGACAGAAGAACAACGTGCAGTGTTCGAGCGTGATATGGAGATCGACTATGCGATTGCATTCGGTGAAAAAGCGCGTTTCCGTGTAAACGCATTTCATAACAGACAGGGGGCCGCGGCTGTGCTGCGTTCTATTCCATCTGTTGTTCCCACAATGGAACAACTGGATTTGCCAACGATCTTGCAGCGTTTTGCCGAACTTGAAAAGGGGATCGTACTTGTAACAGGGCCAACAGGTAGCGGTAAATCAACAACGCTTGCCGCGATGATCAACCACATCAACGAAAACCTGACAAAGCACATTCTCACGATCGAAGACCCTGTTGAATTCTATCACACATCGAAAAAATCCCTTGTAAACCATCGCGAGCTGGGCACGGATACAAAATCCTTTCCGCGCGCTTTGAAGAGCGCCTTGCGCGAAGACCCTGACGTTATTCTGGTGGGTGAGATGCGTGATTATGAGACGATCTCTCTGGCGCTGACAGCTGCCGAAACAGGCCACCTTGTTTTCGGAACGCTTCACTCGAATTCTGCCAACAAAACCATTGACCGTATTATCGACGTGTTCCCGACAGGGGATAAGGAAATGGTGCGAGCGATGCTGTCATCTTCCCTGCAAGGTGTTGTATCGCAAACGCTTCTCAAACGTGCTGATGGCAGTGGGCGTGTAGGTGCTTACGAAATTCTTGTTGGTACAAACGCGGTGCGTAACCTGATCCGCGAGAATAAAATTTCACAAATATATTCGATGATGCAAACCGGTTTGCGTTACGGCATGATGACTATGGAAGACGCGGTGCAAAACCTTTTAACCAGAAACGTCATTAATGAGGAAGAATCTAAACGGGTTCTCAGTAAGGCTGAAGGTGATGAAGAGGGCGAGAATTATACGCGCCTCGAGAAAAACAGGCGTGACAAAACAGTTGTCAAGGATGTTGAGCGCACCAGTGACAAACAAAAAGCCGTAGGCGCAACCGATGATGGGGGATATGCATTTTGAGCCTCGAGGTCTTATATAGCTACTTGCATGCAATGCTTCTCATGGAGGCAACAGATCTGTATTTGACAGTTGGTCGCCAGCCTTCTCTCAGGATTGGCCAGAAAATTGAGCTAATTGATCAGCCGCCACTCACCGGCGATGATTTAGAGTCAATTCTCGGTCAGCTATTAACATCACGTCAGCGCCGCGAGTATGATACGAATAACGAACTGAACATTTCACTTGATTTAAGCCATCTTGGTCGCTTCCGTGCCAATTTCTTCCGCCAGAAAATGCAGCCCGGGATTGTTATACGTCGCATTGTTTCCAAAATCCCGTCTTTCGACCAATTGCGCTTGCCAGCGCTCTTACAAAAGCTGGCTCTATTGCCGCGCGGTCTTATTCTTGTAACAGGGATGACTGGCTCGGGTAAATCAACAACGCTGGCATCGATGGTGGATTACCGTAACAAGCATGCATCGGGTCATGTGATTACCATTGAAGACCCTGTGGAATATTACCACGAGCACCACCAATCAATTATTACACAGCGTGAAGTTGGCATCGATACAGAAAGCTATGAAGTTGCACTGAAAAATACTTTGCGTCAAAGGCCCGATGTTATTCTGATCGGTGAGATCAGGGACAGTACAGTAATGAATCAGGTTCTTTTTGCTTCCGAGACAGGGCATTTATGTTTTTCTACACTGCATGCCAGCAATGCTTATCAAAGCCTCGAGCGTATTCTGGGGTTGTTTGATGATGAGCAATCCAAGCAGGTCCGGCAAAGCCTTGCGATGAATTTAAGGGCTATAATTTGTCAGCGTCTGCTGCCATCTCTTAAGGGAGATATGGTTGTTGCAACGGAAATCCTGATCAACGAGGGCCATATACGTGACCTGATTATGGAGGGGGAGTTCCATAAGATCCGCGACGTGATCGAGCAGAACACGGTCAGTGGCATGCATAGCTTTCAGCAATGCTTGCTTGATCTGGTACGGCAGAATCTTATTTCCGAAGAGATAGCCATCCAGAACGCAGATGTGCCGGGGGATATGAAACTGAAAATCCAGCAGTTGAAGATGGGTACAAGAGGCCAGAAGGCAGCCTCTACAATTGCCGCGCTTGATACGTCCAAACTAACCCTCACTGAATAAACATAATACCACAATTATATTGCGGCCTGTATTGGCCTACGCAGCGTTTTGCATTAAAGTTATTTTGTAAAACAACCTTTTGATTCGAATAGATTTCCATGAAAATGCAAAGCATCATCCGTCCGCTAAAACTCCTTGCTGTTTTTTCCATTCTGTTTTTGTCGACAGGATGTGACCTGACAAAAAATTATCTCGAGCATGACCGTGAAACCGGTATGGCAGAGCAGGATTACCGCGATTTATTTGCGCCACGCCAACCTGAAAAAGCAAACGCAATGGAAGCCGCTGCAGGCATTCCGGACTTCCAGAACTACGTTGCTGATAGTTCAAGCAATCTGAGGCCAATGCCGCTAGTGTCCGTTTCATTGAATGAAGGTATTCCGCTTCGCGATGCTTTGTATGAAATTGCAGCGCAGGCGAATTATGATATCGAGCTTGATACACGTATTCAGGGCGCGGTGATCTTTACTGCAACTGAAAAACCGCTTGATGTTGTGATGGAGCGTATTTCAGCTCTTGCCGGCCTTCGCTACACGCTGAAGGACGAAATGATGCGTATAGAAGTTGATACGCCGTATACAAAAGTTTACAAAATGGCGTTTCTGAATTTCACACGTAATAACTCAAGTAGCGTTTCTTCCAGCATTTCTGTCGGCGGTGGCGGCGGTGGCGGCGGAGCTGGTGGTAGCAGTTCTTCCGGTTCATCGTCTTTTAGCATGAGTAGTTCCAGTAATAGTGATTTCTGGGCTGATTTCGAACAAAACATTACCCAGATTATCGAGACGAATGCGCAAGCAAATCTTCTGGCAACATCTTCAACGCCACAGGTTACACTGGCTTCGGGGGGGACTATACCGCCGGTGCCGGCAGCAGCTGTAGGCGCCTCTGGTACAGCCGGTGCAGCAACCACGACAATTGTTGCGCCAGACGGCACGACAACTACGACAACTGCAGCACCTACGCCCGCTGTGCCTACACCGGTGTTACAGGTTAGTTCAATCGGTGCTGCGCCCGCAGGCGGCGCTTCAGGTGGCGGTGAAGGGGCAGAAATGCAGCCCGGCTTTAGCATCAACAGGCAAGCAGGTCTTATCAGCGTATTCGCAACAGATAAAATCCATAAAAAGGTTGCGGAGTATATTGATGAAGTGAAGCGGACAATCATGACGCAGGTTCTGATTGAAGCGAAAGTGCTTGAAGTTAACCTTGATGATCAATATGCCTCTGGTATCCAGTGGAGCAAAGTGCTTGGTGGTGACCGCTTTAATGTTGGTTTTAATGCGCCATCCCCCGGTATTAACGACGCGCTTTCAAGCTTTTCAATTAACTTGAAAACCCTTGGTATTGATCCCGTGGTTTCGGCGCTCTCAAGCTTCGGAACGGTCCGTGCTTTGGCTAGTCCGCGTCTGACAGTCCTTAACAATAACGCAGCTATTCTGAACGTAGCAGAAAACACTGTTTACTTCACAATCGAGGTAGACCGTGAAGAAGGGCAGGATGGGGACCCTGACCAGATTACGATCGAGAGTGAGGCGCAAAGTGTGCCAGAAGGTATTATTATCAACGTGGTACCTTCTGTGGATACAGACACGCAAACCATCACGATGTCAGTACGCCCGTCAATTACACGTATTCGTAGCTTCAAGAATGATCCTGGTGTAGCGCTGGTTGTACAAAGCCTTGAGGGCGACCTTGACGATGAAAACCTTCAGTCACCTGTCCCAGAAATTGATGTAAAAGAAATTGACTCTGTGGTGCGCATGCGCTCCGGCGAAACATTGGTTATGGGTGGTTTGCTACAGGATCGTTCGACAAGTGGTCAGGATGGCGTTCCTGTTCTTTCGGAAATCCCGCTGGCGGGTAACCTGTTCAAGAGCAAAATCAATACAATCGCGAAAACAGAAATTGTTATCTTTATCAAAGCGACAATTATCGATCTGGCGGAGGATTCAATCCACCAGACAGACCGCGATCTGTACAAGATGCTTTCAACTGACCGCCGTCCACTGAAACTCTAATTACTGGTTATGGCCATTCTTTCCCTGCCATTGGTAGGCTATGTATGCAAAGCCGCTGCGAGAGATAAGATCTTCTACGGCTTTGTCTTGCTTTTAATATGCCTTGTGAGTTTTTCGACCTTTATGGGGTCTGGCGCCGTTGTCGAGAAGGGGCAATTTGTAACCATTTACATGGCCTACAGTTTGCGGCTTCTTGCTGTTATGGCTTTGTGTCTTTTTATCGCCTTTCTGGTTCGTAGGCTGCATGACAATAAAGACCTCGAATTCTTGCTGGCACGCCCCATTTTGTCACTTCAGTTTATTTTATCTTTTCTGCTGTCTTTCGGGGTTTTGTCGCTCCTGCTTTCCTTTTTGGTTTTTGTGGCGTTCCTGCTGACGCCTGTGGTCGCGGCTAATTCTGCCTTGCTGATATGGGCGGGAACTCTGTTTTTCGAACTACTAATTGTCGGCGCTGCGGCCTTTTTCTTTGCGCTTGTGTTGCCTAGTGCTGTCCTGACCATCATGGCAACGCTCGGCTTCTACTTGCTTTGCCGTATGCTGGGCGCATTGCTGATGATTATTCAAAAGCATGTGGTAGGCGGCAAATGGGGTTTCCTGAATAATATTATGGAGGGTGTTTCTATCCTTATCCCACGATTTGATCTAGTGGCTGACAGTGGCTGGCTTCTTTATGGTGTGCAAAACATTGAATACATGCCATGGTTTCTGGCGCATGGCTGCTTATTTATGGTCATTTTGGTTGTGGCGTCTTACCTTGATCTGACGCAAAAGCAGTTCTAATGCAGAATAACACACAAAAGCGCAGGCTATCCCTTTATTGGTTCATGTGTCTGCTCGTGATTTTACAGCTTCTATTATGGCCCCATGTCAGAAGTGTTGAAACGCGCTGGCTGAATATACCCGATGCGCCTTCCGAAGAATTCCTGATGCTCTCTTTTCTGGGGGACCGTGAAATGGCTTATCGAACCATGGGGATGACCTTGCAGAATATGGGCGATCTTGATGGACATGTAACGCCCATCAAAGATTATGATTTCGAACATTTGCAAAACTGGTTTTTTCTGCTTGATCGGTTTAACAGCACCTCCAACTTTATTCCCTATCTGGCGTCTTTCTATTTTGGGGCAACGCAGAACCCCGCCCAGCTTGACTATGTGATCCCGTATTTGCGGCAAGCTGCGCAGGCAGACGCGGGATTCGAGAAATGGCGCTGGCTTGTGCAAGCAATGTTTCTGGCACGGCACCGGCAGCATGATATGGAGAAAGCCTTGAAGCTGGCCGATGAACTTGCTGCGCGTAATGACCCCGACGCACCGATATGGACAAAACAGATGCGGGCCTTCATAAAGGCCGATATGGGCGAGAAAGAGGCGGCATATGATATTATTATCGGTATGCTGAAAGAGGCGGCGGAAGCGCACAATAAGAATGTAGATCCTGCCGAAATATTCTTTATGAAAGATTATATCTGCAACAGGCTATTGGACGCACCACAACGCGCCGCACATCCGCTATGTCAGGATGTTCCGCAGGAGTAAATTTTCTTTATTGAATTGGGCCGGAATTCTCGCCTGCTTTATTAAAGCGCCCTAAATTGCCGAGAAGCTGCTGCATGGCAGTGTAATCATGGCCACCTGTTGGTGTTTTACGCTCCACAACCGGAATTTCTTCGCGCTGGTTTTTGATTTCATGGATGCTGTCAACCAGCCCATCTGCTCCGAATGTAACACGGACTATGCGCTCGTCTTCCACTTCGTCATCAAAGATGCCGGTTTTGGATGTGCGCTGGCCAAGGTAAAACCATATTTTTTCATTAAACGGATCTTTTGTGGTGGGGGACCCAAGCTTGCCAATTACATCGCTCTCGGTATCAACACCCGCTTGCACGCGCTTTAATTCTTCGGTTTTCAGGTAATTCCCACGTTGTGCTGTAACGGGAGAACAGGCACTTGCGCACAAGGCTAACAAAAGGGCAAAACTAAGGATTGTAAAAGCATTTTTCATGGGTATATAAATAGGACAAAGCGATGTTTAAATCAATTTCAAACTGGATCAGCCCCAAGCACCGTCAGGCATCTGCCTGGGCACGGGCAGCCTACGTTAATCTTGTCAAAGAGGCTCGAAACCCGCGCTTCTACACCGATTCGCACGTTCCCGATACCGAGGACGGGCGTTTTGATATGGTCCTCCTCCACGTGGCAATCGAAACATGGGGGCTTTTACAGCGAAACCCGCCCGAGAAATTAAAAGCGCAGGCCCTTTTCGATGCGCTGTTTCTTGATATGGATATGGCACTCCGCCAGATCGGGGTAGGGGATCTGGGCATCCCGCACCACATGCGCCGTATGTTTAAACTTTATAAAGGGCGTTGCTATGCCTACGCCGAGGCACTTACACAAAATAACAGAGCATTATTAACTGAAGTGATTACACGAAATATTTACCGCAAGGTTGAAAACGTGCCCGAGAATATCGTTGCGCAAGTTGCAGACTATGTTGAAGCGCGTGCCCGTGAAGCGGCGAGTTTACGGGAGGCCGCATGAGTAAGGAGTGGTCGGTCCCATACCGTGTCGATGATCTGAAAGACGATGCCTATATTTCAATTGAAGCAAATGCAGATATTTGCGCAGCTTTAAAAGAGCGTTATGAAGTTAATGCGGTCAATAACCTCAAAGCCGATATAAGAATTCAGCGTGAAATTGGTGGCAATAATGTCTTTGTAACTGGAACGCTTGTCGGGTCTGTCACGCAGCCCTGTGTTGTAAGCCTTGAGCCTGTTACAACAGAAATTCACGATGAATTTGAAGCCTATTTCGCCGATAAATCCCAAGTGCTGCCGTTCAAAGCCGCAAAAGCGAAATTGGAAGCAAAAGCTGGCGCTATGGAGCAGGAAGTGCTTGATGAAAGAGAAGATCCCGAAGAGATTATTGAAGGCATCATAGACCTTGGTGAATTGGTTGCGCAGTATTTCTCGCTCGCAATTCCGACCTACCCACGCGGCGCAGCAGCCGAAGAAGCGGCAGTTATAGGTCATGAGAAACTACAGGAGGGCCGCGTAAGCCCCTTCGCAGCGCTCAAGGACTGGAAAAAGGATGGGAAATAGGCGTTTCCAGCCCTGTTCTTTTAATAATTTAATTGCATTTATTAAGCAAATTCGTTAGAAATGGCCTTGTTCGGAACAAGAAATTAACATAATTAAGAGTAAATGCCATGGCAGTACCTAAGAAGAAAACCTCGAAATCGAAGCGCAACATGCGCCGCGCACATGATTCATTGTCGACCTTTAACTGGATCGAAGACCCGAAATCAGGCGAGCCTGTACGTCCACACCATATCGACCTGAAAACAGGTATGTATAAGGGCCGTCAAGTCATTGACGCGAAATAAAAAAGGATTATAGGTTTGCTTTGTTGCGCGGCAAATCCGTGTAACAGAACAGGTTCTTTTGTCTTCAAAAAATATCATTCTGGCGCTAGATGCGATGGGCGGAGATCACGGGGTTAACTCCGTTATTCCCGGTGCGCATATCGCTGCGAAAGAACGGTCTGACCTGCGCTTTTCGTTCTTCGGTCATGAGGAACAGATTCTCCCCGTTCTTGAGAAATATCCTGACCTGCGCGATGTCTCGACAATTCACCACGCACCGTTGAAAATTGATGCGGCCGATAAGCCCTCCCAGGCCGTGCGTAAAAGCAAGGATACCAGCATGCGTCTTGCTATCGAGGCTGTTTCAAATGGCAATGCGCAAGGTGTTGTTTCGGGCGGTAATACGGGCGCTTTAATGGCGCTTTCGAAAATGATTTTGAAATGTTTGCCGGGCATTGACCGCCCTGCAATTGCAAGCGTGTTTCCTGCCATACATGGAAAAACGACAGTGCTTGATCTTGGCGCAAACCTTGAATGCGATGTGCCGATGCTTATTCAATTTGCAATGCTCGGGAGTATATACTCACGCCTTGTACTCGGTCACTCACGCCCGACAGTTGGGTTATTGAATGTTGGCTCTGAAGAACAGAAGGGGCATGAAGAATTACGCCAAGCAGGAGCGATCCTTTCACAGCTTAATTTTAGCGGTGCCTATAAAGGCTTTGTTGAAGGGGATGACCTGACAAACGGCGAAGTTGATGTTGTAGTAACAGACGGTTTTACAGGCAATGTAGCGCTAAAAACCGCTGAAGGCGTTGGCAAGCTTTCGAAATTTTATCTCAAAGAAACATTCAAAACTTCCTTCATGGCGAAGCTGGGCGCCTTATTTGCGCTGGGCGCTCTGCGGAAGATGCAAAAAGCGCTCGACCCGCGCCTTTACAATGGTGGTATGTTTTTGGGTCTGAACGGCATTTGCGTGAAAAGCCATGGCGGTATGGACGAGATCGGTTTTGCAAATGCAATCTGTTACGCCTACGACCTTGTGAAAAGTGACTTCAATAAAAAAGTAACCGAGCAAATGGCCGCGCTTGATATGGCGTCACTCGTGAACGGCGTAAAAAATACGGATAATAAAAACGATGCTGCATGATGCACCCTCTGCCGTAATCGCAGGGACGGGGTCTTACCTGCCCGTTAAAGTGATGACAAACGCCGATATGGCGAAGATCGTTGATACAAATGACGAGTGGATTGTTGCACGTACAGGCATCAAGGCGCGGCATATTGCGGATAGTGAGTATGAGACCACAAGCTTTATGGCGAGCGAGGCTGCAAAAAAAGCCCTTGAAGCAGCGCAGCTGAAGCCCGAAGACATTGACGCGATTATTGTTGCAACAACAACGCCTGATTTGACGTTTCCTTCCGTTGCCGCTCAAGTACAGGCGATGCTGGGCGTGCCGCCTTGTGTGGCGTTTGATGTGCAGGCCGTTTGTTCAGGCTTTCTGTATGCCCTTTCGGTTGCTGATAAATTTATAAAAACAAAATCTGCCGAGAATATACTTGTGATCGGGGCCGAGCGTATGTCGAAGATCCTTGATTGGAACGACCGTACTACGTGCGTGCTGTTTGGGGATGGTGCAGGAGCGGTTGTGCTAAAGGCGCACGGTGATACAAAGCGCGGCGTTATTGCGACAAATTTATATGCCGATGGCAGACTGAAAGATATTTTGCTGACATCAGGCGGCACGGCCACAACGGGTGATGCGGGTATGATCCAGATGCAGGGTAAGGATGTTTTTAAATACGCTGTCACGTTTATGGCCGAGATGGTGGATGATATTCTGAAGCAAGCCGACGTGAAGCGCGAAGAAATTAACTGGCTGGTACCGCATCAGGCGAATTTGCGGATTATATCGGGGGCAGCGCAGAAGCTGGGCCTGCCTATGGAACAGGTCATTATCACGCTTGATAGCCATGGCAATACGTCAGCAGCGTCCATTCCCTTGGCGCTAGACCAAGGCGTGCGTGACGGGCGCATAAAACAGGGCCAAATGCTGCTAATGGAAGCGGTTGGCGGTGGCCTGACTTGGGCTTCGGCACTTGTTCGTTATTAAGTGATTCTCGCTGTTTTCAGCCAAAAATTGACCAAAATGAGGGTAGGGTATTGAAAAACCTACCTTTTTTGGTTGCAAAGCCGTTTTACTTCCGTTAACTTTTTATCTGTAGCCTAAAATTATAGAGTCCAATTTTATTAACGGAAACAAAGGCATATAACGTGACTGAACGCACTATCACCCGCGCTGACCTCGCTGACGCTCTATATAAGCATCTGGGCCTTTCACGCTCGGAATCGGCTGACCTTGTTGAGCTGGTTCTGAACACGATGACAGACCAGATTGTAGCGGGGAATACAGTGAAGATTTCAGGATTCGGTGCGTTCGAAGTACGCCAGAAGGGTGAGCGCATTGGCCGCAACCCGAAAACCGGTGTAGAAGTGCCAATTACCCCCCGAAAAGTATTGACGTTCAGGGCCTCCCATCTGCTAAAAGAGAAGATGAATAAGTCGTCGTAAGATTCGACAATTCCTAACAATTTTGCGGGAAAAGTAGTGTGGGGAGGAACATCCGTGTCATACACACATACACAATCTGCAATGTCTGAAAGTGGTGCTTCCAAGAAGTCACCCGATGCATTTCGCACGATCAGTGAAGTTGCCGACGAGCTAGGGGTTGCCCAGCACGTGCTTCGTTTCTGGGAAACAAAATTTGCGCAAATTAAACCAATGAAGCGTGGCGGTAACCGCCGCTATTATCGGCCCGAGGACGTAGCGCTGATCAAGCGTATCCATGCGCTCCTCTACAAAGAGGGCTACACCATTAAAGGCGCCCAGAAGGCTTTACGTGAGCAGAAGAAGGTCGGGGTGAGCATTGTTGCGCCAGAGAACCAGAACGCAGCTGCTGTTACGCCTGTTGTGGCGCAGCCGATGCCGCAAGCGGCTTTTACAACGCCTCCACCACTAAAGCTATCACCCAAGCAGGCTATGGCACTGGAATCGGTTCTGATGGAGCTGAAAGACATCAGGAACTCGATGGAATCCTGAAATCCCTTGCCTTTTTAGCCCCTGTTTACTATCACTAACCCTATCGCTTTTACCGTGTCGGACTGTAGCGCAGCCTGGTAGCGCACTTGCATGGGGTGCAAGGGGTCGCAAGTTCAAATCTTGTCAGTCCGACCATTATAAGAAATAAATATTAAGGGAGTTAAAAAATGAAGGTTCATGTAATTAACGCAGACATAACCTTAGGCGCAGGTATTGATGTATGGCTCGCAAAAAATCATGCACTGGGGGCAGCTATTGCGAAGCTTGCCGCACAAAGTAATGAGACGGTATATTTTCATGCACCAGATGAAGTTCTCTTGGGGGCGCCTAATATTTTTCTTGAATGTTCAGATGCGTTCTTGAACATTGTGCAACAATTGCCAGAGTATAAAAGCCATCATGATATGTGGCAGCATATACAAACACAAAGATCTCAGGACCTCTGGGCCTATTTTTCAACGACCCCTATAAAGGGCTTTCCTAAGCCTAATTTTATTCCATTATAAACGGTTTCAGTTCGCTTAAATTTATTCCATCGTGTCTTTTAAGCGCTGTTTTTTAAAGTATTAGTTTAAAGGCGTTTGCTATTTTATCTGTAGATAAAGATATATCAGTATCAGATGTATCAATTTCTAAGTCGTATTTAATGCCGTTATGCAGATCTGCTTGCTCTGCTAAAAGAGTGGGGACGCGTTCTGGGCGTGTGGCCAGTCTGGCTGCAATGATATCCGGACGCGCAGAAATGCCAACCAAGTAAGGGGCAAAGTCTGTAAGTCTGCCACAAATCGTTTGAAGAAATTCTTCTCGGCTCACGATATCGAGAATAACATTATGTTCCTGCTGTAGCAGGGAATGCGCCGCATCAAGAAAAGCGTATTTTAATGTCGGGCTTGGTGGCGTTAGGGGGGGCATCTCAAGGAACGTGTCCCATTGTATTAAGTGAAAATTACCTGGAAGCGTTTTCCGCAACGCGAGCCCAATGCTGGTTTTTCCAACACTTGAGGGGCCATTCAGAATAAGCGCGCGGTTTATAGCCATAGCTTAGATTAAGCCGCCATTAAAATATGTCAATCCTTAACGCCCGCTCATTTATAGCGTATAGTTCAGCCCTATGACGGAAGTGATCAATACGCAATGTTGTATAGCGGGTGGTGGGCCGGCGGGCATGATGCTGGGCGTTTTACTGGCGCGTGCTGGCGTTGACGTTGTTGTGCTTGAAAAACATGCAGATTTCCTAAGGGATTTTCGCGGTGATACAGTCCATCCCTCAACACTAGAGATTATTTATGAACTTGGCTGGCTAGAAGATTTCTTGAAATGCCCACATCAGAAAGTTAATCATATGGAGGGAGTTATTGGTAAAGAAAATATAACGCTCGCAGACTTCTCTCATTTAAAAACACAGGCGCCTTATATTGCCTTTATGCCGCAGTGGGATTTTTTGAATTTCTTGAAGCAAAAGGCGAGCACCTATAAAAACTTTACACTCATTATGCAGGCCAAGGTCGATGAATTACTGGTTGCCAATGATACTATAGTAGGCGTAAAAGCAACGACTGATGATGGCGTAATTGAAGTAAGAAGTAGCCTTGTGGTTGCGGCTGATGGCCGTAACTCAGATGTACGTAGGCTTGCCCATATGGATGTGCTGGAGCATGGATCGCCGATTGATGTGCTGTGGTTCCGTATTTCACGCAAGCTGGATGATCCCTCTGCTGTTTTTGGCCGCATTATGCCGGGCAGCCTTATGGTGATGTTAAATCGCGGAGATTACTGGCAATGTGGCTATGTGATTAAAAAGGGTGAGTATGAAGCCCTGAAATCACAAGGGCTTGAGTCCTTCCGTAAGAAAATCCTGGAGAACGCGCCCTCTCTGAAAGAAAGCATTCACGAGATAATGGATTGGGAACAAATAAAACTACTAACGGTCAAAGTTGATTTTCTAAAGAAATGGTACAAAGACGGGCTACTGTGTATAGGGGATGCTGCGCACGCAATGTCCCCTGTAGGTGGGGTTGGCATTAATTTGGCTATTCAGGATGCAGTTGCGGCGGCTAATATTCTCGCTTGCCCTTTAGCGGCGGATAAATTAAACGCGGTGCATGTAGCGGCCGTTCAAGAACGTCGGCAATGGCCAACAAAAATTATACAGTTTATGCAATTGATAATGCACAAGCGGATTATTTATCAAGCACTGCAAAGTAAGAAAGATTTTAAGGCGCCTCTTTTTTTAAGGGCCATCGCTGCAATGCCTGTTTTGCAGCAACTAATGGGGCAGTTTATAGGAATGGGTTTTAGACCGGAGCACATAAACATATGCAACAAATAAATGATACGCTGACTATTCTTTATGTTACATATTCTGATGCTGCGCAGGCAGAAAAGCATATTGCTGATTTGCTAGAGGCGCGGTTAATTGCATGCGCGAATATCATTCCGCAGATGACCTCATTTTACTGGTGGCAGGGGAAAATAGAGCAGGGGAATGAGCTGATTGTACTTTTTAAAACGCGTAACAGCCTGAAACAAGAGGTGATGACGTGGTTGAAGCGGAATCATTCATATAATACGCCCTGCGTTATGGAGCTGCCGGTGGGTGCGGTTGACGGGAAATATTTGCAATGGATTTTAGACGAAACGGGAGACCATAAATGAAAAAAATATTATTCGTTGTTTTACTTTGTCTGGTTTCAATGCCAGCTTTTGCCAAAGACAAAAGCGTGTATGACCGCGTAATTAATAGCGGGACATTGCGTTGTGGCTATGCCTTCTGGCCCGGCTTGATGGAACAAGACCCTAATACAAAAACGCTCTCGGGCCTTTTCTATGACTACATGGAAGAGATGGCGAAGATTTTGGAAATAAAAGTGGAGTGGACGGAGGAGCTGGCCTATGGTGACCTGCCGGAAGCTTTGCGCACGAGCCGCGTGGATGCGTTTTGCGCTGGGGCATGGACGAACCCAATACGTGGTAAATATGCTGACCCGCTTGTGCCGATTGTTTATCAATCGGTCACGGCATTTAAACGCGCTGGTGATAATCGCTTTGATAACGACCTGGCAAGTATGAACAAGCCAGAGGTTAAAATATCGGTGATTGATGGTGAAAGCACTTCAGTAATTGCGCGGCGCTACTTCCCGAACGCAACAATACAATCATTGCCGCAAGGGACAGATGGCACACAGATGCTGCTAAATGTGATTACCAAAAAGGCGGATATAGGCCTCGCGGACGCAATTATGTTGAAAACCGTACAAGACAATAACCCGGGCAAGCTCCGCGAAGTGAAGCTGAAATACCCGTTACAGGTTTACGGTACAACGATCTGGATCAAAAAAGGCGAGCCAGAGCTAAAAGCAACGCTTGATAACGCAACCCAGCAGCTAATTAGCGACGGGACCATCGACCGCTTGCTGACAAAACATGAAACCGCACCGGGCATGTATTTGCGTCCGCAAGTGCCTTACCAAGGGTACAGCCATGCTGCTGAATAATTTCGAGGCTATACTCTTTGATTGTGACGGCACACTGGTTGATACCGAGTATGTGAATGCGCAATCAATTGTAGAAACTTTGAAAATGAATAACTGGGGCGAGGTGACAATTGATTATGTTCTCGAGCACTGGACAGGCCATTCGACCGCATTTATTTTAACGGCGCTGCAGGAAAAAATTTGCAGGGACATACCGGATAATTTTTTTGATTTTACGATAGATATCGGCATCAAGCTTTTGCCTACGATGATGCGACCTATTGATGATGTGCTTCCGTTTGTCAAAACATTACATGAAATGAAAAAGCCGATTGCTGTCGGATCAAACGGCAGTAAACCGAGTGTATTTGCCTCTCTCGAGGCTGGCGGTTTTAGGCCATATTTTCCTGATCGTCTTATATGCACGCGCCACGATGTGAAATGGGGCAAACCCGCGCCAGAGCTTTATTTTCTTGCAGCGGAGCGCCTTGGTGTTGATGTAACAAAATGTCTGATAATTGAAGACTCACCAACAGGTACTGAAGCGGGTATTGCGGCAGGTGCAACTGTCTGGGGTTTTATAGGTATGGCGCATGACAAGAAAAAAGTACGTGCAAGCGTTGAGGCTGAGGGGGCGCATCGTATTTTCGAGAGTTACAAGGATATCGCAGACGCACTTGGTGTTCAGTTACAAAAACAGGCGGCCTAGCTTTTAATTATTGCTATGAGCTCTTCGGCGGCTTCGTTTATTTTAAAAACGCCTTTTCCAGTATCGATTTCATCATAAAACTGAGCGTTGAGTGGCAGCATGGTTTTATTGCCGATATCCAGCAAATCACCTGCGCCAAAATTCTTGATATCACGTACCGTGCCAATAATATTGCCTTTTGTGTCTTCTACTTTCATGCCAATTAAATCAGCGTGGAGAATATCGCCTTCTTCAACATCGGGTAGAGCACTGCGTGGAATGAAAAGAGATGTACCAGCAAGTTCCTCGGCTTTGTTGCGGTCAGTTACGCCGCTGACTTCTGCCAGCCAGAATTTACCCGTCGAATTTTTTAGTTTGATTTCGTAATTCTTACCCTGTGCATCAGTAACAGGGTTATAACTCTCAATGTCGCGTGCATCCTCAAGATAAACAGCAAGTTTCACAAGGCCTTTAATGCCATGCGCGCCTGCAATTTTTGCTATTTGGATGTTCTGCGTCATAATTTTGATACAAGAATGGGGCGCAGTAAAATGCCGCGCCCCATATTCTTTATATTACTCGGCAGCAGGTGTTTCTTCTGCGGCAGCTTCAGGTGCAGCTTCTGCTTCAGCAGGGGCTAGTTCTTCAGCAGCGGCAGGGGCTGGTGCGTTTGCAGCTTCTTTTTCTGCTTTCGCAGCTTCTTCAGCAGCTAAACGGCGCTCTTCCTGCTCTTTCAAACGCTCCTGTGCTTTTGCTTTTGGCTTGGCTTTTTCAGGGTTGTTCTTCTGTGCAGGCATAGCAATCAGGCCGGCTTTGCCAAGGAATGTAGCAACGCGGTCTGAAGGTTTTGCACCTTGCTTGAGCCAGTAAGAAACACGCTCTGTGTTGATTGACACACGTGCCGGGTCATCCTTTTTCACGAGCGGGTTGTATGTACCAACCTTCTCGAGGAATTTACCATCGCGCGGGTTACGGCTATCTGTAACAACAATGCTATAGATAGGCAGGTTTTTACGGCCTCTGCGTGCCAGTCTGACTTTAAGTGCCATTATTTTCTCCTTTGTTTCATAATGTTAAAAAATCAGGTAACCAAAAAAACGGAACGATCATTATTCCGTTCATACAGTTATCTTTTCTTCTTGCCCCCCAATAAATCAGGGAAGCCCGCAGGAAGTTGTCCGCCACCTTGTAATAAATTCGGGAAACCGTTGCCGCTTGCAAACTGGCTCATATCAAGCCCTTCGGCAGTGGCGGCTTCTTCCAGCAGTTTGGCGTCAGTGCCCCCCATCAGGTTTTTCATCATGCCTGCCATACCGCCCATGCCCATTTTCTTCATGCGCTTCATCATTTTTTCCATCGTCTCGTGCTGTTTCAGAAGGCGGTTAATATCCTGCACGGTTGTGGCAGAGCCTGAAGCGATGCGGCGCTTACGTGATGTGCTAAGGATATTCGGGTTTGCGCGCTCTTGCGGTGTCATCGACTGGATCATCGCTTTTTGCTTTTTCAGCATGCCGTTTTCCAGTTTTGAGGAGTCAATCTGGTCAGATACACGGCCCAAACCAGGGAGCATTTTCATCATGCTGCCAAGGCCGCCCATGTTTTCCATTTGGGTGAACTGGACCAGCATATCGTTCAGGTCAAACTTGCCCTGCTGGAATTTCTCGGCCATTTTCTTGGCTTGTTCTTCATCAATTGTTTCCGCTGCGCGCTCAACAAGGCTTACAACATCACCCATATCAAGGATGCGGCCCGCAAGACGCTCGGCATGGAACATCTCAAGCGCGTCAGCCTTTTCGCCTGTACCAAGGAATTTGATCGGGCAGCCAGTGACTGCGCGCATAGAAAGCGCCGCACCGCCACGTGCATCACCATCAACACGGGTTAGCACAATGCCTGTAATGCCGATGCGGTCTTTAAACTGAGTGGCAACGTTCAGCGCGTCTTGCCCCATCAGGCAGTCAACTACGAGGAGCGTTTCAAGAGGGCTGGCGACCTTTTTTACCTGTGCAAGCTCGTCCATCAGCGCGTCATCAATGGCAAGGCGACCCGCGGTATCGAGCATTAGCACGTCATAGCCGCCCAGCTTGGCTTCTTTCAGTGCGCGCTTGGTTATATCTACAGGCGACTGGCCTTTAACAATTTCAAGCGTGGCAATTTCATTTTGCTCACCAAGCTGCTTTAGCTGCTCTTGTGCGGCAGGGCGCTGCACGTCAAGTGAAGCCATCAAAACTTTTTGGCTGTGTTTGGCGCTCAGGAATTTCGAAATCTTGCCTGTCGTTGTTGTTTTACCAGAGCCTTGCAAACCTGCCATCAGAACTACGCGAGGCGGGGCGGCGTTGAGGTTCAGCGCTGTGTCATCAGCACCTAGCATTTCTACAAGCGCGTCATGAACAATTTTTACAACTTGTTGGGCAGGGTTTACGCCCTTGATAAGCTCTTGGCCTGTGGCTTGTGGTTTAACTTTTTCGACGAACTCTTTAACAACAGGCAATGCAACGTCAGCTTCCAGCAAAGCCACACGGATTTCGCGCAAAGCTTCGCCAACGGCTTCTTCCGTCAGTTGCTTCTTGCCACGGAGCGTATCGAAAATACCGCCGAGGCGTTTTGTCAGGTTATCGAACATTCATATCCCAAATAAAAACCAAAACAATTTCGCCGCAGTGAGCGAAACCTCGCCGACTGCGGTGTATCCCGTTGTAAAAACGTGGACACTGAAGAACCCTTCAATGCCTTGAAATTTGTAGGAAAAATGGAGGAAATGGCCCGTTTTGTCAAATAAAAACGGCCGGAAAAGCCATATCGCTATGATTTTCCGACCGCTAAAATTGCCAACGAACGAGGAGCAGAAACGTTCCCCCAAAATCCCTAAATAAATTTATCAATAAAAACAATGCGTTAGGCTTGAAATGGAAATAAAAAGGAGTAAAACAATAGTTTGAGGAGTAAAATAAAGATATGGCCTTTTGGAAACGCAAAGATAAAGCCGCTACAGACGAGGCAAAACGGGATGACCGCTTGCTTCACCCAAAAGGCGCGCCTGAAATTGAGCTGCCAACTGAATACGAAGCGGAAATGTCGAAGGATACACTTCATGCGCTTGAGCCAACGGAACATGAAATACTCGAAGATATCGGGATTACACCTTTGCCTGCATCAGAGAAACACGACAAAGATAAACTGAAAGGCGGCGGCTGGCTTTCACGCCTTACGCACGGGCTTTCAAAATCATCGTACCGCTTTGATGACGGCATTACGCAAGCGCTTTCAAGTGGCAAGCTTGATGATGCAGCGCTCGAGCATCTTGAAGAATTGCTCATTACGGCAGATCTAGGCCCTAAAACTGCGCAGAAGCTTATTGCTAAGTTGCGTGCCGAACGTGCAGGCATGGATATGTCACAGCATGATGTGAAAAAGATACTGGCTGAATATGTTGCCGAAATATTGAAGCAAAGCGAACAACCGCTTGAAACCAAAAAGCCCGAAGGTGGCCCGCGTGTATACCTTGTATGCGGCGTGAACGGCGTTGGTAAAACAACATCTATTGGTAAAATTGCCTATCAGATTCACTATAACCGCAAGAAAAAGGTTATGCTGGCGGCGGGGGATACATTCCGTGCTGCTGCGATTGAGCAATTGCAAATATGGTCTGAGCGCATTGGCACAAGCATCATTAAAAAAGATATTGGCTCTGATAGCGCGGCGCTCGCTTATGAAGCCTATGTGAAGGCAAAAGAAGAACAGGCTGATATATTGATGGTCGATACGGCAGGCCGCTTGCACAATAAGGCGAACCTGATGGAAGAGCTGAGCAAGATTGTTCGTGTATTGCAGAAGCATGATGCCACGGCTCCGCATGAAGTTTTATTAGTGCTGGACGCTACTACAGGTCAGAACGCTTTAGCGCAGGTAGAAACATTCCTTGATGTTGCAAAAGTAACAGGGCTTATCGTAACGAAGCTTGATGGTTCAGCTAAGGGCGGTGTCGTTGTAGCGTTGGCCGACAAGTTCGGCCTGCCGATATATGCAATTGGCGTTGGCGAAACGATTGAAGACTTGCAGCCGTTTAAGGCTGAGGCTTATGCGTATAGTCTTGTAGGGCTCTAATCTAATGAAAAAAAGAAGATTCTAATTATTATTTCTCTTCTTTTCCTAATACCTCTGATCTCTTTTAGTGGCTTTTTTGTTTGGTACAAAATAAGTAACGTGGGAGGGCATACTATATGTACTATGCCTTCTCTGGCGGATTTTAAAACTCATAAGCAAGTTCAGAACGAGAGCAATCCTTTACATTTAGAATTGCCAGAACAACAATAAAAAAGCTATTCCGCTGGCATATGGCCATTCGCACGTTTTAGAACGGATCCTTTAGGGACGTTGTATTTATCGTATATTTTATCGAATACGCCGTTATTTATAATTTCATCAAGCGCGCCGTTTAGCATGATTTTGAACCTCACTTCACCCATCGGGATCATAGAAGAAACAGGCAGAACGCGGTAAATGCGGCCTGGCTGCACTTCTTTAATCGCATTTGGGTTTGCTTCCAGATATTTCAATGAAACATAATTGTCCATGATCGTTGCATCAGCCTTACCTGTGGTGACTGTTAGCAGCTGCTCGGTGAAGGAAGTTGTACCAGGTAATGAATTGAGCTTAGCTTTCGGGAAGTCATTGGCAACCATGCCGCCAAACATAGTTCCTTCTGTTGCTGCAAAAGTAACATCGGGGCTATCAAGTTGTTCGTTCTTCGTAAAGCGTTTTTCATCTCTGCGAACCCAGACGCCTTCAACAGAATAAAGTGGCGCCGTTAGAAAGTCGGCGCGCGTCATTCTCTGCGCTGAAACACCCAAGAAGCTGCATATAGCGTCTATGCGACCGCTGTCGAGGCCAGCGATTAAATTGTCCCATGGCACTTCTTCAACCCATTCTACTTTCAGACCCATGGCGTTGCCCATTGCATTAAAGGCATCGTAGCTAACGCCTGAGAGTGTTTTGCCGTCTTCTTTCATCAGAAAAGGCGGGAAGATAACGTAACCACAACGGATTGTGCCGTTCTTCATGACTTTATCGTATAAAGCATCGGCTGCGAGTGCAGGCTGAACAGAGAAAAGGCTTATAACTAAGAGGGCAATAACGTGGCGTAGGTTCATAATAAAATCCTGTTCAAAATATAGAGTTATAAAAGAAAAACGGCCCGAAAGTTCGGGCCGTTTTCTTGTTTTTCTTACTTACGCAGGCCAAGAGACTCAATGAGTTTCTGGTAGCGTGCGAAATCTTTGCGCTTCAGGTAGTCAAGCAGTGAACGGCGCTTGGCAACCATTGTTAGAAGGCCGCGGCGGCTGTGAATGTCTTTTTTGTGAACATTCATGTGCGCTGAAAGTGACGCGATTTCTTCTGTGAGAATTGCGATCTGGACTTCAGGTGAGCCTGTGTCGCCTTCTTTAGTTTGGTATTTCTTGATAACTTCCGCTTTTTTTACGACTGATACCGACATCGGTTACTCCTTTGTTAAATAAGTTAAACGTTAAACACTCTGGCTGGTTTCACCGAAGGTCCGTCGAACGTGACAATAGCCACTGGCTTGCCATGTTCGTGGGCAATCGTTTCAGCGTATTCCGAGAAAGGGGTAAGGCGCGCGTAATCAGACCTACTGATAAACTGCAACACCTGACCGCGCCTCAGAAGGCCGGCTTCCCTGATATCTACGGCCAGTGCCGGGATGTCGTCCAGCACGGTCATCAGGGGAAGCAGAAACTGCTCAGGGGGGTATTCATGGCGGTTTTTATCGAAAAAGTCCAGTGATATCGCATTTTTAAGCGAAAAATGGCCTACTTCCTCGCGGCAAAGGTAGGAAATATGGCCTTCTGTGCCTAAAGCATGGGCCAGATCACGCGCCAGCGAGCGGACATAGAAGCCTTTGCCGGAGGTCAGGCGCAGGGTGGTTTCGCTGCCTTTATTCTCTGTGATGACGAGGCTATCGACATAAACGGGGCGTTTTTGCATCTCAACTTCAACGCCTTCACGCGCGAGTTTGTATGCACGCTCGCCGTCAACCTTGATGGCGGAATATTGCGGCGGTGCCTGCATAATATCGCCCAGAAATTCTGGAATAATCTTTTCTATTTCTTCCTGCGTCGGAATTTTTGGCGAGGTGGCAATAATTTCGCCTTCGCGGTCATCGGTAGAGGTGCTCTCGCCCCATTTCACGGTGAAGAGATAGGTTTTGAAAGAATCCTGCATGAAATGCACGGCTTTTGTGGCTTCACCAAGGGCGAGGGGCAGTACACCTGAAGCCAGCGGGTCAAGCGTGCCGGCATGGCCGATTTTCAGCTTGCCGTATTGGGCTCTTAGCGTACGCTTGATTTGCGAGAGCGCGTCGTTCGAGCTGATATTCTCAGGCTTGTGAAGGTTGATCCAACCGTTGAGCATTGTTACTTATTGGCTTGTTGAATGAGATTGGCGATTTTTTCTGCGTAGCCGTAGCTGTCATCACTGATAAACTTGATGCGCGGCGTAAATTTAGTACGGATATGTTTGCCAATTTCTTTTGAAAACTCATGTGTTGCTTCATTCAGCGCGGGCAATACTTCATCCATATTGCGGCCGCCGAGCGTCATGATAAAGGCTGTTGCGTTCTTCATGTCGGGGCTAACACGCACTTCAGACACCGTAATTTGTGAAGCAAGTTCGTAAAGGGCAGGGTCGGAGAAAGAGCCACGCTGCAAATGCTGTGCAATGACGTGCTTTACTTGCTCGCCAACGCGTAATTGCCTTTGTGATGGGCCGAGTTCTTTGCTGCGCATTGCGTTTCCTTACAGCGTGCGTGCTTCTGATACAACGTCGAAGCACTCGATGATATCGCCTTCGCGGATATCCTCATAATTTTCAAAAGCCATACCGCATTCATTGCCTTCTTTTACTTCTTTCACTTCGTCTTTGAAGCGTTTCAGTGTTTTGAGCATGCCTTCATGGATAACAACGTTGTCACGCAGCAGACGGACTTTCGACCCGCGCTTGACCATACCTGTTGTAACCATACAGCCAGCAATCTTACCGGCTTTCGTGATGTTGAAGACCTGACGGATTTCAGCCTGACCGAGATACTCCTCGCGGATGGTTGGTGAAAGCATGCCGCCCAGAATGGCTTTAATATCATCAATGACATTATAGATGATATTGTAGTAGCTGATATTCACGCCGTTCTTCTGTGCTTGATCACGGGCCTGTGCGTTTGCGCGCACGTTAAAGCCAATAACCATGGCGTTTGATGATTTCGCAAGCGTGATATCTGACTCTGTAATCCCGCCCACGCCTGTATGGATAACGCGCACACCAATTTCGCTGCTGTCTTCTGCGAGTTTGGTAACGGAACCGACAATAGCTTCCAACGAACCATGCACGTCTGCTTTAACGATAACCTGCAGTTCTTTCTTGTTACTGTCTTTTGCCTGTGCAAGAAGCGCCTCGAACGATTTCGTACCTGTACCGATAACAGCAGCCGCTTCGCGTTTCTTGCTGATACGGTGGTCGGCAATGTTACGGGCTTTTGCTTCGTCTTCAACAACGACAAGGCGGTCACCGGCTTCAGGTGTACCGGCAAGACCGAGCACCTCAACAGGTTGGCCCGGCAACGCTTGTGGGATTTGCTGGCCTTTATCATTAACAAGCGCACGCACGCGGCCTGTTTCAGCGCCAACAACAAAAATATCGCCGATTTTGAGTGTACCTTTTTCAACAAGAACAGTTGCAACAGAACCGCGGCCTTGCTCGAGCTTCGCTTCTACAACAGTACCGACAGCCTGGCGCTCAGGATTTGCTTTCAGGTCAAGCACTTCGGCTTGCAGTAGAACGGCTTCGATCAGTTTGTCGAGGTTCATACGCTTCTTCGCAGAAACCTCAACTGCTTGCGTATCACCGCCCATATCTTCGATGATAACTTCGTGCTGCAGAAGGTCCTGCTTCACTTTCATCGGATTGGCATCGGGTAGGTCAATTTTGTTGATGGCAACAATCATCGGTACTTTAGCGGCCTTGGCGTGGTTAATCGCCTCGATTGTTTGCGGCATAATACTGTCGTTTGCAGCAACAACCAGAATAACGATATCCGTTACGTTTGCACCGCGTGCGCGCATTTCAGAGAAAGCCGCGTGGCCCGGTGTATCAAGGAATGTTACTTTGGCACCACTCTCGAGCGTTACTTGATAAGCGCCGATATGCTGGGTAATGCCACCTGCCTCGCGCGATACAACGTCTGTTGAACGAAGCGCATCAAGCAGAGATGTTTTACCGTGGTCAACGTGGCCCATAACAGTCACAATTGGCGGGCGTGATTGCAGATTTTCATCTGTATCTATATCGCCTTCGATACCTTCTTCAATGTCTGACTCGGTTACACGCTTAACTTTGTGACCAAACTCCATGACTAAAAGTTCAGCCGTATCAGCATCAATCACCTGGTTGATTGTTGCCATTACACCCATACGCATGAGCGCTTTGATAACATCTGGCGCGCGTTCTGTCATACGGTTTGCAAGTTCTTGCACTGTAATTGTTTCAGGCAATGTTACTTCACGGAAAACTTTTGCAGCTGCCTCTTTTGGTTTACCAGCAGCGGCACGGGCTTTTTCACGTTTGCGGCGAACGGCAGCAAGCGACTGGTTGCGCTCACGCTCGTATTGTTCGTTGAGGACCTGATTAACGGTCAGTTTTCCGCCACGGAAGAAGGCTGCGTTATTATTATCATCATCACGCTCGTTCTTCTTGTTCGCGCCACCACGCTTTAGGCGGTCACGGTAGCTTGTGCCGTCATCATCATCAGTTGCAGCGCGTCCGCCGGTTGTTGGTGCGGGGCGGCCCGGAATTTTAACGACAGGCGCTTCGTAAGAAGGGGCCTCGCGCACAACACGTGAACCTACACGCGGGCCGCTTTGTTGTGGCTGCTGTGCAGCTTTGGCAGCTTCTGCTTCTGCAGCACGGGCATTCGCTTTTTCAAGCTCTTCAACTTCTTGTTTGAGCTGCTCGACTTTTGAAAGCTTGCCGATTTGCGTATCAGGCTTTTCTTCTACTGCGTCAGAAGCCTGTCTTGTTTTTTCTTCTTCAAGCGCCTTCTGCAGTGCTTTCAGGCGGTTGTCGCGCTCTTCGGTGCTGAGGCTTTGCGCAGCTTGTTCGGCAGCGGTAAGCGGTGTTTGGGGGGCGGCTTGCTGCTGTTCTGTTGTAACAACAGGGGCTGCTTGCTCGGGCGTTTTAATAGGGCCGGCACCACGTGTACGACGAACTTCAACGGCAACTGTTCTGCTACGGCCACCGGAGAGTTTCTGGTTGGCTTGCAGAAGGGCCGAACCTTTCAGGCTCAGCGTACCGCTTTTTTTATCGGATGGGGAGGATGTTTCAGGCGCGTCAGAGCTTCCTGCAGGCGGTTTTTTACCGCCTCCCAGGCTTAGGGTTTTCTTACCGTTATTGCTCGTATCGGCCATTCCATCTCCTTACTTAAGCGACTGCTGCTTCATCAGCAGAGTCTTGATTTTCTTCATCGGCGAACCAATGTGCACGTGCAGCCATAATCATCTTCTCGGCAGCTTGCATGCTCATTTGTTCAGCGCCTAGTATTTCTACGAGTTCATCTGTTGCCAGATCAGCCAGATCATCACGTGATTTAACACCTTTTTCAGCGAGTGTAATCACCTGGTCTTGTGTCAGGCCTTCCATTGAAAGTAGATCTTCCTGAATGCCCAGTGCTTTCTTCTGTGCTTCGAACTTCTCGGCTTTAGCGGTCAACCAGTTTTGTGCACGGTTTTGCAACTCGGCAGCAACCTCTTCGTTGAAACCTTCAATGCGGATCAGTTCACTCACATCTTCCTGTACAATCTCTTCAACTGTTTTGAAGCCCTCAGCCACAAGAAGCTGCGCAATAACTTCATCAACATCGAGCGCTTCGATAAAGAGCGCTGATTTCGTACGGAATTCTTCTGCGCGGCGTTTGGATTCTTCTTCTTCGGTTAAGATATCGATATCCCAACCGATGAGGATTGAGGCAAGACGCACGTTCTGACCACGGCGACCGATCGCAAGGCTCAGCTGGTCATCAGGCACAACAACATCAAGCTTTTTCTTGTCTTCATCAAAAACAACTTTGCTCACATCAGCTGGTGCAAGCGCGTTTACAACAAACGTTGCGAAGTCGGTTGACCACGGCACGATATCGATTTTCTCACCTTGTAGTTCACCCACAACAGCTTGAACACGAGAACCGCGCATACCCACACAAGCACCAACAGGGTCGATGCTGCCTTCGCGGGCATATACGGCGATTTTCGCGCGTGACCCTGGGTCACGGGCTACGGATTTGATCTCGATAAGGCCTTCATAGATTTCAGGCACTTCTTGTGTGAAGAGCGCTGCCATAAAGCCAGGGTGTGTACGTGAAATAAAGATCTGCGGACCACGACCTTCACGGCGTACATCGTAGATGTAGGCGCGGATACGGTCACCGTTCTTGATGTTTTCACGGGGGATACATTCGTCGCGGCGCAGAATAGCTTCGGCACGGCCTAGATCAACCGTTACGTTGCCGTATTCAACGCGCTTCACAACGCCGCTGATGATTTCACCAACACGGTCTTTGAATTCGTCAAATTGTTTCTCGCGTTCTGCATCACGGATTTTCTGTACAATTACCTGTTTTGCAGTTTGCGCAGAAATGCGGCCGTAATCGAAAGACGGAAGTTCATCAATCAGGAACTCACCAAGGGCTGCGTCTTTTTTCTCGCGTTTTGCTTGTTGCAGTGTAATTTGTGCCGCTTCGTTATCAATCAGGTCAGGCTCACGCACTTCGCGGTAGCGGCGCAGTGTTACAGCACCTGTTCTGCGGTCAATCGTTGCGCGGATATCATAATCGTAACCGTATTTGCTGCGGCCCGCTTTTTGGTAGGCTTCTTCCAAAGCACCGTAAACAATCTCGAGGTCGATCCCTTTTTCGCGGGCGACGTTCTCAACGATTTGGCGAATTTCACTTAGCATGACTACATAGCTCCTTCTGTGAGTTCTATAACCGGTAATTTTTCTTTTGTTGCCGCAAGCAGCGCATCGCTCATTACCAGCTTGGCATTCGCAATATTCTCTATAGGCATTTCAATACAGTTCCCATCTGGATTTGCAAGCACAATATTGTTTTCATTGGCATTTTTTATGATGCCTTGAAAACGCTTCTGGCCGGATGCGGCAGGAACATCCAGCTCGACCTTGGCCTCGAACCCCGTAAACCGCATAAAATCGGTTGCGCGGGTAAGGGGGCGGTCAATGCCGGGCGAGCTGACTTCCAGCCTGTAAGCGCTTGCCAGCGGATCTTCTACATCCAGCAGGGGCGATATATTACGGCTGATCAGCGTGCACTCATCGAGGCTTATACGGCCTGTTTCAGGGTTTTCAGCCATAATCTGCAAGGCCTGGCCTGACTGGTCGCTATAAAGCTTCACACGCACAAGCGCATAGCCCATGCCTTCAATGGCTGGCTCAATGATCCTGTGTATCCGTGCTTCCAGAGCGCTCTCGCGCATCGCTTTATCCTTTTCAGGTAACAAAAAAGGCGGACCTTTTGGGTCCACCCTTATTGAATTCTGGGTTATAGTCTAAGGGAAATATACGGTTTTTTACAACAAAATCAAGTTTTTTTCGTGAAAACCATATAAACCTGCGTCCGCCCCTCTGATTTCCCCCAGGCTTCATAGCGTGTTTCCCGCCAATTCTCTGGCATTTGAGCCCTGTTTTTGGGGTTTGTGGCCTCTACAAGCTGTGGGTGGGCCTCGGCATGCTTGCCCATCCAGTCAGCGAGATCTGCCACGTCTGTTGTCATCATTAAAAATCCATCGGGCTTCAGAACACGGACAAATATTTCCATATTATTTTTATTGACCATACGGCGGTCGAAATGGCGGCGCTTGGGCCATGGGTCAGGGTTTAAAATGTAGATCCCATCAAGTGAATTATCCTGTAGCGCTTTTAGTACACTTAGCGCATCACCATTATGCAGGCGTAAATTATAGGTGGTCCTGTCTTTGATATGTTTGAGTAGTGCCGCTGTCCCGTTTAAAAATATTTCAGCGCCAATATAACCAAAGGTCGGATGTTCTTCTGTGCGGTAAGCAAGATGTTCACCAGCGCCGTAACCAATCTCCATAAAATATTTCTCGTAAGGCTTATCAAAAAGTGCAGCGGGTAGAAGTGCTTTTTCTTTCAACAGCTTTTCATGCGGCACGGAAAGTTGCGGCAGTAAAGTATCCAGCAGGCTTTGCTGGAAAGCCCTTATCGGCTTGCCCTTTTTGCGCCCGAAAACGCGTTCTTTAAGTGTCTGGATATCCATGCCTAGATATATATCGTCAAGAAACGGAATTAGGAAGTCTTGATTGCGGGCCATCAGGCTTCACGCGTGTGCCGTTTTGAATAAACCAGTTTCCGCTGTTCCAGTCATTTATCTCAGACGGCTCCTTATAACGCAGGTCGAGGCGGATATAACCAATCCCTGCCCATGGGACGGAGATATTGATACTGCGGAAGAATTCCCCGAGAGATGGTAATTCATAGCTTGCAGGAAGAAGTTCTGCAATTTCCGCGCGTGTCAGGTTTGTCTCAAGATCAATTTGCATGATTGTGCTTTCGCGGCCCATTTTGTCCCATACAAGCTCGAACTTGGGCTGGCACAAACGGCGTTGCTTCATATCATCTTGCGCTGTTGCGGGCAGGGTAAAGAGCCAGCGTGATTTCTCAGGGTCATATTCGGGTGAGGCAGGGTAGTCATACAACATTGTTTTAGCGGCGAGAATGTTCACGCTGTCTGCCCAATCTTTCGGTGTAATGGTTTTATCCGGCACAATAATGCCCGTATGGTCGACAGCAATAATATGGGCGTATAGTTTTTCAGCCGCTTCCACAAGAGTCATCGCGCAATCTTGCTTTACAGGGCTTTGCAACAGGCTCTGCGGTAGGGGAGTGTTACCAAGTGTGATGCTGGCGGCCCGCGTATTATCCTCCAGCATAAAGCTTGTGCTGGGCGTTAGATCGGGTGCAGAGGCAAGCGTAAAGCGATTATGCTGTGCTTCTATTTGCGAGCTGCGGAGGAGTGTTTGCAATGCTTTAAAGGCTTCTTCACTCTCTTTGACCGATTTTGGAAGCGTATAAAGAAGCGTCACGGATTAGCCAAGCGCTTTGCGTAACGGCTCAACGAGGTCTGTTTGTTCCCAGCTGAAACCGCCATCGGCCTCCGGCTTGCGGCCAAAGTGACCGTAAGAGGCTGTGCGGCCGTAAATAGGGCGGTTGAGTTTCAGATGTTCGCGAATGCCGCGCGGGCTTAAATCCATCAGCTTCACAAGTGCGCCCGCGATTTTGTCTTCGGGTGCTTTGCCTGTGCCGTAAGTACTCACATAAACCGAAAGTGGCTTTGAAACACCAATTGCATAGGAAACCTGAATAAGGCATGTCTCGGCATAGCCAGCCGCAACAACATTCTTGGCAAGGTAACGTGCGGCGTATGCGGCCGAGCGATCAACTTTCGTTGGGTCTTTACCCGAGAACGCGCCACCACCATGCGGGGCTGAGCCGCCGTAATTATCAACGATGATTTTGCGGCCCGTTAAGCCTGTATCACCAACGGGGCCGCCAATGACGAAACGGCCTGTTGGGTTCACGTAAAACTCATCTTCAGGCGGCATCCAACCTGCAGGCAGAATTTTTTCAACATAGGGGCGTACAAGCTCTTTCATGTCTTTCTGGCTCAGGCCTTCGATATGCTGGTGTGAAACAACAACAGATGTTGCGCGCACGGGTTTGCCCTCACGATACTCAAGACTCACTTGTGATTTAGCATCAGGCTGCAGCTGTTTAATCCCGCCATGCCGTGCTGTTGCAAGACTATGGAGAATTTCGTGAGAATAAAAAATAGGAGCGGGCATTAGCTCGGGTGTTTCGTTACAGGCATAGCCGAACATAATCCCCTGGTCGCCCGCGCCTTCGTCTTTGTCACCTGCGGAGTCAACGCCAACCGCGATATCAACAGATTGCTGGTGAGCGCGTACTTCAACTTCAATATCTTTCCAGTGAAAGTCTTCTTGCTCATAGCCGATCTTCTTCACTGTTTCGCGGGCAATCTGTTCCATATCCGCCTGTGTGACGGGTTTGTCACTCCGTGTTTCACCAAAGATGCCAACGTAGCCTGTTGTGGCGACTGTTTCGATGGCAACGCGTGCGTATGGATCTTGCGCAAGATAGCGATCAAGGATTGCGTCTGACACCTGATCGCAAAGTTTGTCGGGGTGACCTTCTGAAACGGATTCAGAGGTGAAGATAAAATTCTTGGGGCCAAAGGCTGCCATAATAAGCTCCTGAAATATGAAGAAACGCAAAGAATAATGCCCTAAAAGGATAAACGCTCCTTTTAGAAAATCAACCTTATTCCTGCATAAACAGAAGTTTAGCCGCGTGAAGACCGGCGCTTGGTGACTTTGCGACCTGGAACGCCTGACATCTGACGCATCATTTTCATGAAGTTCTTGCGCACAGAGTCATCATCAATCGCGTAATAGGCTTTCAGAAGCTGTGTTGTTTCACGTTTTTGCGCACTATCTGCGCCTTCAAACTCGTCCTGCGCTTGATCCGAAAAGCCGTATTCATATTTGTCGGTTTTTACAACGTGGCGTTCGACCTGTTCGAAGAAATAATCAATCGGCGTATTCAGGATTTTACTAAAATCATAAAGCCGGCTTGCGCTGATACGGTTTTTGCCGAGCTCGTATTTCTGGATTTGCTGGAATGTAATGCCTGCCTTTTGCGCCAGCTCGCTTTGGGATAGTCCCATGATTGCGCGGCGTTCGCGTAGACGGTTACCGACAAAAATATCTACAGGGTGCGGTTCATCACCTGAAGAAACGTTTCTGCGGCGGGGTTTGCGTGCAGCTGTTTTTGTTTTAGCTGCCTTTTTCTTGAGAGCCATATAATTGTGCCGATCTTTCTATAGTTGAGAGATCCCCCCGTTGAAGGTTATAGCCATACCTACAGTCGTATTCAAGGGGTATTTCAGTTTTAAGCTTTGCTGCCCCGTAGTAGAATTGCAGACCAGCCAGCAATTCCTACTATCCATATTAGGCCTAAAACAATAAGAGGCAAATAATACACACGGCTGTAAACAGTAGATTTTACAGGCTTTTTAGGCAATTTAGATGTAACAGCTTCTTGCGTGTGGAGACTCGTTCTCAATAAAGGGCGACCGTATGAATCTATGATGCCGCTGATGCCTGTATTGGCTGAACGAATTACCGGAATACCTTCTTCAATCGCCCGATAGACACCCTGTTGCCAGTGTTGAAACGGACCAGGGGAGACTCCGTACCAGGCGTCATTTGTCACATTTATGAGTACGTCTGGTTGTGCTTGTTTTTTATTTACAACCTGACCTGTAAAAATAATTTCGTAACAAACCAGGCTGCTATAGAGAAGATCACCAGCCTTTTGTGTGATGGCGCCATTACCTGTTTCAAAACCAGAGAAGCGTGCAATCGGTGCAAGTGGAATATATTTCTGAAACGGTATATATTCGCCAAACGGAACCAGATGTGATTTGTTATAGAGGTTTATAATTTCCGAATTGCCGTTGATAGCAGCAAGACTATTGAAATAAATATCATCTTCACCACGTAATGT
Organism: Alphaproteobacteria bacterium; assembly: GCA_016125135.1. Taxonomy (GTDB): domain Bacteria; phylum Pseudomonadota; class Alphaproteobacteria; order Micavibrionales; family Micavibrionaceae; genus RI-185. The sequence goes on from WGMJ01000021.1 coordinate 34,311, forward strand.
GCCGCTCAGTACGGTTTGTTGTGGTTTAATGCTCTTTCTCCAGTCATTCACAGCGGGCGTGACATCCAGAAAAAATGCAGGGAATGCGCTTTCGGGCCATACAATATAATCCTCATCACCTTGGGAGAGCGTTAGAAGCTTCAGAAAGTGGTCGGGAATCAGGCGGCTATCCCATTTTTCATGTTGCGGAATATTGGGCTGGACGATCCGGATTGTTTTATCACTCAATTCTGTAGGATTAACAGCCAGCCGCCATGCACCCCAGCCATAGGGAACAAGCAGAATGACGAGCAATAATGAAAAGCCGGGTATTTTTGTTTTCCAAGTGTGAAGCGTGGCCCCTTGTGCGAGCGTAGCGATATAGGCTGCGATAACAAGCGTATAAAGGCTGAGCCCATAAACCCCCCAGATAGAAAGGGTTTGTAGAATCGGCAGTATACCGCTCCATGCGTGGCCCCAGAGGTTCCAGGGGAAGCCGGTAAAGAGTGTGCCGCGTGCAACATCCATTAGCATAAACGCAACAGCAAAACTGATAATGTTTTTCCACGGCGCATTGTCTCTTTTTAGAAATGCAAACAGGGCGCCGCCCAGCGCGGGGAAGAAAGAAAGTAATACAGGCAAGCCAATGACTGAAAGCGGCCAAACCCATTTATACGGGTTGCCCTCTACAAGAAGCGCATTGCCGATCCAGTAAAGCCCGAAGACAAAATAGCCGAGTGAAAAAACATAAGTTTCAACAAATGATTTGCCTACAGAAGCGGTCTTTAACTGCAAGAAAAGGAAGGCAAGTGCTGCAATAAGAACAGGCGTAATATTAAAAGGTGCAAGTGCCAGCGCAGAAAGGCTGCCCGCGACAAAAAGGGCCAGATAGATCAAGCGGCCTCGTGTTTTGCAGGAAGATTACGTATGCGTAAACGCCTTACACGGCGTTGGTCGGCGTCGGTAATTTCAAAAATAATGCCGGATTCCTCGTGCGTTAGCACTTCGCCACGCAAGGGCACTCGGCCCGCGATGCTGAAAACGAGGCCGCCCAGCGTATCAAGCGTTTCGCGCTCTTCTTCGTTCAATATACGGCCGAATTTTTCTTCAAATTCCTCGATATCATAACGCGCACTGGCATAAGCTGTTTTATCGTCGATCATTTTCAGATCAGGCTCGTCATCGTAAGTATGTTCATCATCAATTACGCCAACAATTTCTTCAACCACGTCACCAATCGTCACCATGCCGTCAATGCCGCCATATTCATCAACCACCAGCACCATGTGCTTGCGGCTTTCACGCATTTGCAGAATAAGCGTGTGAACAGGGAGGGACGGGGATACAAGCGGTACATCACGCACCAGATCTTTTATAGCGAAGCTTTCGTTACGGGCCAGCTTGGCAAGAATATCCTTGATATGAATTGTACCAATGACTTCGTCCAGCGTTTCGCGATAAACGGGTAAGCGGCTGAACTGGCGCTCGGTGAGCAGGTGGAGCAAATCTTCTTTTGACGTATCAATATCAATCGCAACAATATCGGCGCGCGGAACCATCACATCGGCGACACGCATTTCATGCAGCTTTAAAACGTTTGAAATAAGCGCGCGCTCGCTGGAGGTCACATCGGTGCCCGGTGTTTCCTCGTTTTCCTGCACGTATTCCTCAATCACTTCGCGTAGGGTCGCGTCTGACTTTCCGCTCATGAATTTCTGGAATTTTTCAAAAAAGCCAGCCGGCTTTTTATCGGCAATTTCGCTCATAAATGTAACTCTATGTTAAAACGTGGGGCTGTCAATATTTCTATTCGTAAGGCCGTGTATAACCGTATTCTGTTAAAATTTTTGTTTCCAAAGCTTCCATCTCTTTTGCTTCGGTATCTGTCATATGGTCGTAACCCAGCAAATGCAGGAAGCCGTGAAGTGCTAAATGCGCCAGATAATCTTTCATCGGTTTCTTCAGCGCTTTGGCCTCGCGTTTAATTGTTTCTATGGCGAGTGCAATATCACCTAAATAATTTTCATCATCGTTCGGGAATGACAACACATTTGTTGGCTTGTTCTTCCCTCTGAAGTCACGGTTCAGTTTTTTTATAGTTTTGTCGTTGGTGCATAAAACCGTAAAAGTATATTTTTTCTTCTTTGCGGCACGTTCAATCAACAGCGCAACATCATTCTTCAGGAATGCTTGATACGATTTCCAGCCCGCATCATCGAAATTCCATTCGATATTGATTTTAGGAGCGGACGGCTTGCCTTGCTTTTTTGATTTTGTCATAGCAGGTAAGTATTTTACCGACTAATTTGTGTCTGACAACATCAGAATTCTCGAAGCGGATAAACGCAATCTCGGGAATTTCCTGTAATATCTGCATGGCTTCCTTCAGGCCCGAGGTTTCACCCAAGGGAAGGTCGGTCTGGTCAGGGTCGCCCGTGACCACCATTTTGGTGCCTTCACCCATACGGCTGAGGAACATTTTCATCTGGACGGAGGTCGTATTTTGCGCCTCATCAAGCAGCACGAAGGCATTGGAAAGCGTCCGGCCGCGCATAAAGGCCAGCGGCGCAATCTCGATATCATCACGCTCGAAAAGCCGCTCTACGCGCTCGGCACCCAAGAAGTCATGCAGTGCGTCGTAAATCGGGCGTAAATAGGGGTCCACTTTCTCTTTCATATCACCGGGTAAGAAGCCCAGCTTCTCACCTGCTTCAACCGCAGGCCGCGTAAAGACAAGACGGTCAACCAGATGGTTCTCGTAAAGTTCAACACCGTAAGCAACAGCAAGGTATGTTTTACCTGTACCGGCAGGGCCCATACCGAACACCATATCGTTACGGCGGAGCGCATCAATATATTTTGCCTGATTAGGCGAGCGTGCGCTTAAACGTTTCTTTTTCGTGATAAGTTCTGTGCCGGAACCCGGTGCTTTTATTTCTTCAACAGCGCGATCACTTGCGCGGCGGTTATGCTCGGGGTGTTGTGGTTTGTTGGCGGCAAAACGAATTGCTGCGTCAATTTCTGCTTCTGTAATAGGCTGGTTTTTAGAAACCATCGCCC
>WGMJ01000017.1 GCA_016125135.1 Alphaproteobacteria bacterium
AGTGATCCGGTAATTCTGTATGGAAGAGTTATCGCTCAACGGATAAAAGGTACTCTAGGGATAACAGGCTGATAGCGCCCAAGCGTCCCCAGCGACGGCGCTGTTTGGCACCTCGATGTCGGCTCATCTCATCCTGGGGCTGGAGAAGGTCCCAAGGGTATGGCTGTTCGCCATTTAAAGAGGTACGTGAGCTGGGTTCAGAACGTCGTGAGACAGTTCGGTCCCTATCTGCCGTGGGTGTTGGAGTTTTGAGAGGATCTGTCCTTAGTACGAGAGGACCGGGATGGACACACCTCTGGTGTATCGGTTGTCGCGCCAGCGGCATAGCCGAGTAGCTATGTGTGGAAAAGATAACCGCTGAAGGCATCTAAGCGGGAAACTTGCCTCGAAACCAGAACTCCCTATTAGAGCCGTGGAAGACCACCACGTTGATAGGTCAGATGTGGAAGAGCAGTAATGCTTGAAGCTAACTGATACTAATGGCTCAATCGGCTTAAATTCATGTCCCGCAAGGATACCTTGCCTGGTATCCGGGACGAAACACGCGCGCAGCGGAAAAATTGCTGCACGAATGATACCTTTGAAAATTTTTGAAAGGTTCTTAGCAAAGACAGATAAAACGAAACGGGTTTGGATGACTTGGTGGTTATACCGGATGTGCAACACACCTTCCCATTCCGAACAGGACCGTGAAAAACTCCAGGGCTGATGGTACTTCGTCTTAAGACGCGGAAGAGTAAGTCGCTGCCAAGTCTTCCAAGCCCGTTTCTCCCTATAAAACAAACGTATTCACGATTTTTAACAAGCCCGCCTTCTGGCGGGTTTTTTATTGCCCGAAATCTTAATATCCACGCTGTTTTTGCACTGCAAAGTGCGAGTTTTCTTGCCTTTTTCCCTAAGTCTTCGTATGAATCGATTATACAAAAAACATACAGGGATTAGGGATATGCGCGAAAAATGTACGCTCGTTGATTTTCAACTCGTGGCTGAAAGAAGCAACCAAACACCAACTGAGCTTGTCGTGCTTTCTCCAGAAATGGTGGAGCCCTACAAAGAGGTTGCTGATGCGAGAATCAGAGAGTGGCTCAACAATATGGGCTTTGACGGAAGTGACGGCGTAAAAATTGACCGTGGTTCCGCTGATGCTTCTGCATGGACACATGTTTTTGTTGGCGTTGAGTCGCAATCGGATGATGTTGCGGATCCTTATGATTATATGTACGGCTTAACGGCCCATGCCAATTCATTTGATCCCGGTACTTATGCTTTCTCATCGCAAATTGATCTCACACCTGTACAAAAAGCAAACCTGCTTCTTGGTTTTGGACTGGCTTCTTATAAATTTGAAAAGTACAAAACAGAAAAAGATGTGAGCAAGGTTCGCTTGGTTGTGCCGTCTGATGTAGACAAAACCGAGTTGCTGCGCAAGTTACAGGGTACAACCATCGTGCAGGATATGATTAACGAGCCCCCGAATTTTATGACTCCCGGTCAAATTGAAAGGGAGGCGCGTGAAGTTGCTGGTATGTTTGGCGCCAAAACAACAGTCATTAAGGGCGATGAACTGCGCGAAGAAAACAAGAATTTCCCGCTAATTTATGCAGTCGGAAAGGGTGCAATTGACAATGACGAGACCGCGCCGCGGCTCATAGATATTTATTGGGCCGGGCCCGATGAAGGGTTTTCACCAAAGAAACGCCGCGATCTACCGCTTGTAACGCTTGTGGGCAAGGGCGTTGCGTTTGATACGGGCGGGTTAAGCCTTAAAACAGATGGCCAGATGCGTAACATGAAATATGATATGGCTGGCGCGGCACATGCGCTGGCAACTGCCTATATGATTATGGATGCAAAGCTGCCCGTTCGTGTACGTGTTTTATTGCCCACTGTTGAAAACATGATCGGGTCGAAATCATATAAGGTTGATGACATTATCAGGTCACGCAAAGGGGATACGATTGAAATTGTTGATACTGATGCCGAGGGTCGTTTGATATTGGCTGATGCTTTGTACGAAGCAGCACATCCTACAAAAGCGCATCTCGACCCATCACTGATTGTTGATTTTGGCACGATAGGTTGGTTTGGCGCGAATAATTTTCCCGGCTGGGCATCATCTTACGCAAATAACCAGAGTTTGTCTGACGAGTTTTACCGTGCTGTGGCTGCCGAACAGGAGTCTTTCTCACCGCGTCCTGTTATGTGGCAGCTTATCAAGCATGAACTTGCCTCCAAAGTCGCAGATTTGCGTCAGTGTAACGAGGATCATGATAACTATGACGATCTGCTTGCGATTGCATTTCTTGCCCATCAGGTTGGCAAGGAAGTGCCATGGATGCATATTGACTTACAGCCATGGCGTGATGAAATTCTGGATTCTACTGGTCACGTACAGCCGCCTAATATGCCGCATGGTGGCCATGCGCAAGGGGTGCGGTCTGTCTATCATATGATCAGGGATAAGCATCCACCTGTTGGTCCCAAATAGACAACAAAGGTTAATTTTAACTTTTATGCTTGCTTTTGGCGGCGTGCATATGCTGAGATAGCCCAATAATAAACATAATAAAGTTAATGGGGCGGATATGGCGCGTATAATCAAAAAACTACCCGATGGAACACCTGTTCCTCGCGCTTTACAATCTAACCCGTTTTTCTACTTTGCCGAAAATGAAAATCTAATGCCCGCGTGGGACGAAATTCGCCCCGAGCATGTCCGCCCCGCTATAGATTTTGCCCTAGATTTGGCGCGTAAAAATATTGATTCTATCCGTACCCGTGCGCAAGCAGATATCGACAATAATACGAATACCGCCACTTACGAGAATACCGTGGGGAAGTTGTTGGCCGCAGATGAGTTGCTTGCCCATTTTCTCATGTCTATGTTTCACACACTGCCAGAGAGCGCTTCTGCACGAAAGGCATACGATAAACTGGGGCGTGACATCATACTGGAATATGTGGCGCTCTATGAAGATATTTTTCTGGATCCTGCTCTTTATAAGGCGGTTTGTAATGTCGGGGTGCGTCCTTCTGCATTAGACCGCGAGGAAAAGCGCCTGCAAGAAATGTATAAAAACGCTTTCCGTCCTGACATTATTTATGGATCAGCCGCCATACAGGCTGAATATAGAAGTACAAACAAGAAGATTTTTAAACTTGAGATGCAGCTTGCAAATCGCATGCGCAAGGCCGCAGAAGAAACACTTATTGTTATTGATGATCCAACCCGATTAAGTGGCATTTCGCCCATACTTGTTAACGCGGCGAAAGAGAATGCAGAGCGGAATGGGCTAAGGGGACGTTGGGCATTCTCAATGGACCGTGGTCTTTTTGCAGCGGTGATGAAATCTGCAGATGACCGCAAGCTTCGCAAAGAATATTGGGACGCTTTTTATTCCCGTGGCTCAATTCCTCCATATGATAATCGCGATATGATTTTGGAGCTGGTAAAGCTCCGCCAACGGCAAGCTGAAATACAAGGTGAGGCTAGCCATGCGCACGCAACGATGAAATACCAAATGGCAGGAGTGCCAGAAAATGCCGAGATTCTGCTTGAGGATTTGCGTCTGGCAACGATGCCTGTTGCACGAAAGGAGCTGCGGAAGATAACAAAATTCATGCGTGATACAACCTCTTATACGAAGTTAAATCCATGGGATGTTGATTATTATAAATCAAAGCTCAAGAAAGAGGAGTTCGGATTCGATGACGAGGACCTGAGGCCCTATTTCGAATTTAATAAGGTCATGGATGGCGTTATGAAACATTTTGAACGCGTATATCCTGGCATAAAAATAGAGAGAACCGACCAATACGCAACCTATCACCCTGATCAACTGGCATACAATGTCTTGGATAAGCGCACCGGAAAAATTTTGGGCGTGCAGTTTATGGATCCTTTCTCACGCCCGCATAAGCCAGCAGGCGTTGCGTGGTCGGCCCGTGTGCGCGGTCGCGGCGTTTTTATGGAAGAAATGCACGGGGCTATTAACTCGGTCGTTACAAAGCTCACAAAAGGCAGCGCAGGCAAGCCTACGCTCATGACATTCCGTGATGTTGAAGTGATCATGCATGAATTCGGGCATGGTACGCACGAGATACTAAGCAAATGCAAATCGCAGGCTTTATCCGGTTTTGGTGTTGCGCGCGACTGGGTTGAATTTCCTTCGCAGATACAGGAAAACTGGTGCTATCAGCCACAATTTATAAATAGCATTGCCCGCCACCATGAAACGGGCAAACCGCTTCCCAAGGAATGGGTTGATAAGCTTTCAAGGTCACGCGGCTATATGAACGGGCTTCCAACGCTCGAGATCATTAAAAAGGGCACGCTTGATCTTGCGTGGGCGCAGGCAAACCCTGCTAAAATTACGTCAGTTGAAGATTTCGAACGTGCGGCGTTGAAAAAGTACAACGTTATGGATATGGGTAAGGCGCTTTATTCCCCATGGTTTGACCATATATTTGCAGGGGGGTATTCCGCAGGATTTTACTCGTATCAATGGGCGCAATTCTTTGAGGCGGACGCTTACGCACTTTATTATCACAAGAAGAATGTTTACCATCCTGATGTAAACCGCCGCCTCAAGAGCGTCATTGAGCAAGGCGCATCTGCTCATCCTGTTAAACTATTTCGTGATTTTCGCGGGCGCGCCATGGCAAACCCCATGTATATAAAAATTCGTGAGGGGCTTGATGCATCGCGGGGCGTTGAAGACGCTGACCCGGAGGAAATCCTTGAATCGCTATTTGGTATTTCAGCTTCACCCAACAGTGTTATGAAGCCATGGGCTATTTTTCACCAGCATAAGCATATTTGCTAATCAAATCAGGTGGGTTGTGGCCCTGCGCCGCCGCAGGCCTGTACGGGGAGCTCTACATAGCGGTTTGGCACGCCGACAGGCGCTTGCCCACTTCGCAATATCGAATTGATCTCCGCAGTTATTTGCGCCTGTCTGACCGGTGTTACGGGTGATGGTGGTGCATCGGGTAGTGCGGGCGAGTTCGCCATAATTTGTGTCATTTCAGCAGCGAGTGTTTGTGCCGCAGGGTAATCGCCCTCATAAAGCATCGCATAGGCCTCTTTATATTCCCGCAATAATTCCAGCGCAAAGACATCCGTGACAACATTGGCAGCTAGCAACAAATCAGCCGCCACATATTGCCGCATCCGGTAATCCATTTGAGAAAACACTTCAGCCCGCTCCGGATGAGTGGCGCGTAAAGTTGCATCAAGATTTCGCAGTAAATCCCGTGCCGAGGCGTTGGCAATGGCCTGACCACGCTGCGCATCTGTGAAAATGCTGCGGTCAAGCCTGTCCAGATCGGTTACCGAGCGGATATTCAGGTAAGGTTCTGGTACCACGCGGTTATCTACCACATCTATAAAGGCGCTATAGGGGTGGCTGTCAAAAGCAATGCCGCTCTCGCTATTTCTGTTCATCGCAAAATAGCCGATTGTCAGCCGGTCAATTGCAATCTCCGCAAGTGTCAGGCGGGTATAATCAATCGCTTGCTGGCCGTACTGGCGGGCTGTCAGGTCGTAGCGTAACCCCGCTGCAATAACTTCCTCACGCGGGCCGCCTGTCGCAGAGGGGCGTGTATGGATCATCTCTTCCAAAATAACATCACGCCAATGCATGGTCATATAATCCCGTGCGGCCTGAGGTAGCTGTACTTGTGTTGCATCATAAGGCAGACAGAGACGGTTTTCCGCCAGCGTAATTAAATCAAAACTACGGAAAGCCTGACTGCGGTTTTCCAGTATTTTCATGGTCAGCCACAGGCGTAACTGGTTATGGCTTTCCGAGAAGGTACGTTGCCGCCCGTAACGGCGGTTAAATTCCCGCTCGCCTATACCGGCATTGTTCAAAAATCGCGTGAAAACAGCGAGGCCGAGATCAGCGATGCCATCTTCTTCGCGGTAATTACTATTTACATGTGTCTGTATTCGCGCAAAAAAGTCGGCGGGCGCTATCGTTATGCCGCGGGCTGCGGCTTCTTGCTGCAGGGCCGTTTCCATGTCGCGTTGCGAGGCAATAATCAGCGGGTCAACATTGCCGCGCTGGTTACGCCGCATTTCGTTGCCTACATCAAGAATTGTCAAATCTCCCAACCGGTCACGCATGAACGATGTCATGTAAACAATGGCGTTATCACGTGCTGTACGGTCGGTGCGCGATCTGTGCGCCGGCTGTGCAAATGCAGCCGTGCTGGCCAGAATCCATGCGGTTGTAGCCGCGAAAGCTTTTTTTGCAAGTCCCATTAATCCCTGTCGTATCTTTTTTATTTATTGGAACCATTAAGACGTGGTTTTGCTGCAAAGTCACGCTTTTTTTGAATTAGTTTGGCTGTGGGCCTAACCCATCGCAGGCTCGCGCGGATTGTGAGACATAGACAGATGGAACACCTCTTCCTGCGCGGCCGGGTGTGCGCGCAATACGCTGTATTTCTTCCATAAGCTGTTGCTGTCGTAAAGCTGTTGTAGGTAGTGGTGGAATATGGTTTACATCTGTTTTAACAAGCTCGAGGCTTGGAACCTCGCCCTCGACTGTCTCGAGCGCGCCGCCTTGCCAGCCAGCAAGCAATTGTGTGAAATCCTCTATCATCCTATCGCCACGGGCGACCATATCTCCGTGTAAATGCGCAAACGCTTCGCGGTATTCCTGTAACATGTTCAACGCAAACGGGTCAGTCACGGCTCCGGAATTAATCAGGATGGTGGATGCAACATAGCGGCGTATTTCAACAGGGCTCCGTAAGAGCGCTTGCTGTTCGGCAGCACCGTTTTCATGTGTAGCCAATGCAAAATGGATGTTCCGCATTAAATCGCGCGCCGAAACATTCGCCAATGCAATACCATATTGGGCTTGCGGGAACAGGCCTGCCTCCAGCTGGATCATGTCTGTCAGCGCGACATCACCAAAGCGCGGGTCAACAATAATACGACCTTCATTGTAATCAATAAAAGCGGCAATCGGGTGGCTATTAAAAACAAGGCCGCTGGGGTTATTGTCATTATAGGCATAGTAATGGTAATTCATCATATTGATTGTGTACTCGGCCATCATAGTCCGGATGAAATTCACAGCTTCGCCGCCGAACTCATCCGCCATGACATCATAGCGGTATCCGGCAGCAAGAACTTCTTCTCGTGGCCCGTATACATTTGTTGCACGCGTATGAATAACTTCTTCCAGAATAACATCATTCCAACCCATAAAGGCATTGCGTCGTGGTGTTAGGAATGGAACCGGTGCACGGTTGTTATAGGGCAGGCATAAATGTGCTTCCGAAATCGAGACAATATCAAACCACGGGTAAGCGGTGCTGCGGTTATGCATCAGGCTATGGAGCGTGCGTACTTTTGTTTGTTCTAGCGTTAAGTTATCAATCGTTTCTTTCGCGTAATATTCATTAAATTCTTCGGGTGGTAGGCCTACGTTTTCGAGGAAGAAATCAAAAGCCTTTGCAGCGAGTATTCCGATTTCTGGGTCCTCGCGGTAGCCACTCGTTACATGCTCCTCAAGCCGGTTAAAAAAATCACTCATTGGCATGGGCGCCATTGCACCTGCATCAATCATCTCCTGAATGGCAAATTCGATATCACGCTGGGAACTGACAATAAGCCTGACAGGGCCACCAGCAATTTCATGCCGTACACGATTGCCGAGAAGGAGTGGCGAGAGGTCGCCCAGTCTTTCCCGAGTGTAGTTGCCTATATATACTTTATCGCCGTTTTGCATGCTGAAGGGGGCCGGCGCGAATGGACCATTATGAGCCTGACTTTCCGCAGAGAAGGGGGCTGTAAGCCCCAGAGCAAAAGCGGCGGCGGCAGTGAAGGCGCGTTTGGCCGAAATCATCACTAAAATCCCTGTTTTTCTTAACTTTTTTGTATTTAGGCAGTTTTCTGCAACAAAGTCACCTCAAAATGACCACAATTCCATAATTTATTTATTGACGTAATGCGTATAAGCCATTAAAAAGAAAAGAAAAAAGAGGGAGTACAATGCTCAGATTGGCCAAAGCAAACAAACAAGACCTGCCACTTGTCCATCACTGGCGTGCCAAAGATAAAGTGGGCAACGGGCCGTATACGCATCCGCTCGAGAAAGAGTTTGTCGATGAGGCTGGCTTTTTTAAAAAATTAAAGCTTCCGCAGGGGCTTTACATCGAGGGCGAAATCGATGAAGCAACGGGCGAGATAGGAGACCCGGCTTCCGCATGGCGCTACTGGCTTATCCAGCCGCATCTTCAGAAGGCCTATTGGTGCGTTACAAAACGCACGCTCGACGATGAAACGCGCGAGGTAACAAGGCTGGCCCACATCAGAGATACGCTGGGGGCGGGTTATTCTTCTTATCAGGCTGTTGAAAATGCCTTGCGTAAGATTGGTGGTTACGAAGACGATATTTATTTTGTTGTCGATAAAATCAAACCAAAGAACAGAGGTGGCAACAAAGAAGATATACTTTCCATGACACTCTTTGATCTTGAGACGAAGCAGCCGCTTCAGGAAATCGCACGCGGCAAAGATGCAGAAGACCTTATCGAAAAAGCCTTTGCCTATGTTTGTGCGTTGAGTAAAGAAAGAGACGGAAAGCCTGTCTCGAAAGCAGAATTACGTCCCGTTATTTAAGCCGGTTTTTTGGCGTAAAGGCAAAACGCATAAGGCGGAATGTTTTTTTCAATATCCGCAGCATTATTTTCCTGTGAAAGTAAATTCCATTCATCACGGCTAAAAACGGGGTAGAAGGCATCACCCTCATAATCCTGCATAATCTCGGTGATATACATCCGGTCAAGTTTGGGGAGCGCCAGTTCGTATATCTGCGCGCCGCCAATAATCATGATCTCAGCGCCTTCACAGGCCTGCGCTTTTTCTATCGCTTCATCAAGCGATGTCGCCCACAGCGCGCGCGTATCATTTAAATCAGGCGTGCGGCTAATCACAATGTTTGTGCGTTCAGGCAAGGGTTTGCCAAGCCGTGCAATAATGGAGTCGTAAGTTTTTCGCCCCATAATGCAGGGCTTGCCCAGCGTATTTTTTTTGAAATGTTTCAAGTCAGCGGGGATGTACCACGGAATATCATTATCCCATCCGATCACACGGTTCTGGCTCATCGCAACAATAGCAGCAAGAGGCTTTAAGTTCATGCCGCTGAAGATATCAGGCTTTATTGAGGCTGTCTAATTTCACGCTTCGGCACGATACCCAGTTCTTGGATGTGTTTCAGGGCATCTTTTGCAGCATTGATTGCAAATTCAGGTTTGTGAGCCGTGCCGTAAGAATCATCTGACAGCCAATCCAACTGAGGAAGAAAAGTCTCGATAAAGTTTGTTCTTGTCCAGCTGCAAACATTAGACTTCTCGCCATAAACGTGCTGGATAAGGTCTTTAAGTGGGCGCGTGTATGTAACATTGCCCTCACGTGCCACGGCATCGCCATCTTTAAAGAAAACAACGCCCTGCAACATTGGCTCTCCGCTATTGATCGTCCCCGCTGGGTGAGGCCTTACATCGGAGATGGTGTATACGCCGTTAGTGGCACAAACATCCCGGAAGATTTTATAGTCCAAATGTTCAGAGCTTTTAACAACATGGTCAAGGCAAAGAAGAGCGGCAATTTTATCTTCCTGGGCCAAGGGCTCGTAACTTGTGTTTGTGTCATCTTTAATGCCAAGTACATAGCAAGTCACATTATTCAGGATGCGGCGTAAGTCATTTTTGACCGCTGTGCATTGTGCGGCGGCTTCAACAATTCTGAGGAGGGTTCGTCCCTCGTCATCTGCTGTACAGTGATGTTTTAAAAGGCGTTCAACTGCATTAGGAAGGTCATGTTGCAGATGCTCGCTTTCTGCTAGCACGGCAAAGGTTTTTTGCAGTCGCTCAATATTGGTCGGAGCTGACATCGGATACTCAGTGAAATCATACACTATGCTTTGCGCCACATCAGCAGGGTCAAGAGCATGCCAGAACATATTGGTTTGTTTCGGGCCTCTAAGTTTCTCAAGGTGTTCAAGTGGGTGGTCACCCTGTCTGAAAAGGGATGAATTTCTACGAATAACATCAAACAAAACAGATGCGATTTCTGTTCGCGGATCTTGCGTTATTGCTTCACCGTAAATCGAGATCATATAGAATTGCGGCAGCGTTTTGAGGGCCAGATCAAAAGATTTTTGTAAGATCTCTCCTGATATATAGTCTCGTGTTTCCGGCTTGATTAGAATCGGGTGTATAAAATTGGATAATGCCTTGTCTGCCGCCTTTGCAAGGGCCCCATCAATCGCCTGACTTACGATTTCTTGCGTTTCTGACTTTGGAACCCCTATATTTTCAAGCGCGAGCAGCGCAGCGTGTACAAGGGATTTTTTGCCGCGCGGATTTGCAATCTCTCCCTGAATGACGCCGTAAAGGGCGCTCTTGGTTGACTGCACGCCCCGCGTTGCTGCAAACCAGTTGGTTTTTGCTGCCATTTTTAGCGCGACTTTGTCGTCATCAGTAGTATATGCGGCTGCTTCTTTTAGCTGTGCCTGAATATGCCGCGCTGTGCGGGTTACGGTTTGCTCCTCTGTTGTTGCAATCGCCATGATAAATTCCAAATATGTTGAATGTTTATGGTAATTTATAGCGCGCGGATAACACTGCTGCAACACAAATTTACTTATTATTTATCAATAAGTTAAACAGCTACAGGCGCTTTAATGGCGGGGTGCGGCTCGTACCCAACAAGTTCGAAATCCTCATATTTGAAATCGAAGATATTCGTCACGTGCGGATTCAGGTGCATTTCCGGCAATTTGCGGAAGTCACGGCTAAGGAGCAAATCAACTTGTTCCATATGGTTTGAATAAATATGCGCATCGCCAAATGTATGGACGAAATCACCCAGCTTATAACCACATACTTGTGCAATCATCATGGTGAGGAGCGCGTAAGAGGCAATGTTAAACGGCACGCCGAGGAAAATATCAGCGCTGCGTTGGTAAAGCTGGCAGCTGAGTTTCCCATCAGCAACATAAAACTGGAAGAAGCAATGGCAGGGCGGGAGTGCCATTTTGCCGATCTCACCGACATTCCACGCGCATACAATATGGCGGCGTGAATCAGGGGTATGTTTGAGGTCATGAATCAGGTTGCTGATCTGGTCAATGTGTCTGCCGTCTGCTGCGGGCCATGAGCGCCACTGCGAACCATAAACAGGACCAAGATTACCATTCTCGTCAGCCCACTCGTTCCAGATGGAAACGCCGTTCTCGGTCAGGTATTTGATATTCGTGTCGCCTTTCAGGAACCACAAGAGTTCATGGATGATGGATTTTGTATGCACCTTTTTTGTGGTGAGAAGCGGGAAACCTTCCGAGAGGTCAAAACGCATCTGGTAACCAAAAACACTTTTTGTACCCGTGCCTGTGCGGTCGGATTTTTCGGTGCCGTTGGCGAGTACATGACGTAATAAATCGTGATATTGTTTCATAGATCCCTCTCTGTGGCTAAAATAAGCTAGTTCGCACCCGCAATAGAAGCAAAGAATAGCTAAAATCCCCTGCTTTTATTGAAAAAGTACCCCCAAAATGCTATATTAAAAGTGCCGGCTTGCCGGCTATGACGCTAAACCCCATGCGGAATAGGCGTAGTGGACCCGGGGGCAGTGCCCGGCGGCTCCACCAAAATGCGTCAATCGACGTGTTTTGGCGGGGCCGAAACAGGATCGACACGCGCAATAAAGGTTTGGGCTGTTTCCGTACAGGTACCAGTCGTTATCTGGCCATTTTATAAATGCAAACGATAACTCTATGTTCGTTGCTGCTAATGACAACCGCGAGGTTGCTTTCGCAGCTGCAGCCTAATTTATTAGGTTGTAAAGCATCAAATCCCTAGGGCTTGAACTCCCTAGGTGGGGCGTGGGGCGGCCTCGCAACAGAACTGCCCCGCTTTCTTCCCCTTTTCCTCGCCCCGCTTTTCCCCTAAACTATTCAGGAATCGAATTTTACAGATTTCTGGATTTCTATAGGTTGTTATGAGTAAGAAAGACGAAGAAGACGCCCTCCGCTATGATCGCATGGTTGAAGGAGCACTCCGCGGTGTTGTCCGCGAAGCTTTGCAAGAAGTTGTCGACACAGGTTTGCCGGGCGACCACCATTTCTACATCACGTTTATGACGGACCATCCGGGCGTCTCGATCCCCAGCTATCTGAAGGACCGTTACCCTGGCGAGATGACGATTGTTCTGCAATACCAGTTTTATGACCTCGCAGTTACAAAAGAAATTCTCAATGTCACATTGTCTTTCAACAACGTGCCCGAGAAGCTTGTTATTCCTATTCCTGCCATCACAATCTTTGCTGACCCATCAGTCAATTTCGCGCTGCAATTCCAACCGCTGAATGATAGTGCTATGGAAGATGATATTGATGATGCGGATGATGATGATCCGATCTCGCCTGACGATAAACCGAAAAAAGGCCGCAAGAAAAAGACGGATGGCGATGCCAAATCAGGCGAAGTTATATCGCTCGACCAGTTCCGCAAGAAATAGATGATCCGCGGTAAAATCGAAAACATCTTTTTGTTATTTCTGTTCGCGCTACCTTTCTGGGCGCTGCTGTCTGCAAAGATTATTGCGTTTATTATGCCTGTACTCGGGATAGCTGGAGCGTATATTTTTTTTAGCGCGCCCGAGAAAAAACTGCCGCGCTGGCTATGGGGCATTTATATCCTGCTTCTGCTTTTCTGGTTCAGTTGTAAATGGACCATTATGCCTCTGCCCGACTATCTAAATGATATGTTGCCGACCAGTTTACTTCTGGTGGCGGGATGCTTTGCAGTGCTGGGGGCATCTCATACAAAACTGGAACCGGCGCATCTGCTGGTATTGCCCGTTACATGGTTGTTATTGGCAGCTTTTCTGTTGTTCGAGAAATATACGGGCCATAGTTTGCGCAAACTTTTCTACGGATTACTTGAAAAAGAAATGCGTAGTGATCTGGTGAGTGTTCTCAATAAACAGACATGTATTCTGGCCTTTTTGTTGTTGCCATCACTTCTGGCCGCGTGGCAAGGGGGTTGGCTATGGCTCAAGCGGCTGTTTCCTGCTCTTGCAATCGCAGCCATAACGGCGCTGCTTTATAAAAGTGCCAGCCAGATAGCGCAGGTGGCGCTCGCTGTTACATTGTTGTTTCTACTATTTCCCACACGTTTGAAGTTGGCATGGGGAGGGCTTGTACTCGGCATAGGCGCAGCTATTTTGCTGATGCCATGGTGGCTTGCGCTGCTACATGATTTTCTGATGCCTTATGCTGTTGTGCCATCTTCGTTCCTCGGGCAAGCTTCGGCCGCGGCACGGCTTGAAATCTGGGATGCATTGGCGCGTTACCTGATGCAATCACCTTTTACCGGCTTCGGCGTTGATGCCACGCGCCATATTCAGGACCTCAATATACAAGGCCAATTCTATAAAGGCGAAACGGTGGTGCATCCGCATAATTTTACGTTGCAACTCTGGTTCGAGTTTGGTGTTGCTGGTGCTTTATGGGGCAGTATCTTTGTGATCTATCTCGTAAGGCGCATCCAGAAAGCTGAGATCACGCGCGGTGCACGTAAACTCTTGCTGGCTTCATCCATGGGCGTACTTGTGGCCGCCTTTACAGGCTGGGGCCTTTGGCAAGGGTGGTGGATTGGTTTCTTGTTCTTGTACGCTGCTATCTGGCAATCGCTTTTGGCAAGAGCACCCAGTAACGCCCCCGCGACTGCATAAGCCCTGCAAAATGTGCAGCTTCTTCGCCGCTGCCCCAGAAATAATCACCGCGTACAGCACCCTTAATCGCGCCACCAGTGTCTTGCGTGACCATCAGGTTCTGAATACGGTTGCCGCTTTTGTCGGGGTGTTCAATATCAACCCAAAGCGGTATGCCATAGGGCATCAGGTTTTTATCAACAGCAAGTGAGTGGTGCGGTGTCAGGACGGTACCTTCCGCACCAATAACACCATCGCCCTCAAGCCGGCGGAAGAAAACATAGGATTTGTTTTCATGCATCACAGAAGCAGCCTGATCCTGATGTGTTGCCAGCCACTCTTTGAGTGATTGCATTGTTACGTTGCCCTTTTCCAGTTCGCCGCGCTCCATCAGCACTTTACCAATGGCGGTGTAGGAATGGCCGTTTTGCCCGTCATACCCTACGCCCATGCGCGTACCGTCGGGGAGTTCAACTGCGCCAGAGCCTTGAATGTGCAAGAAGAAAAGGCCAACAGGGTCATTTGTATAAGCGATCACGCGCGCTTCAGTTAGCCCATGTGTATCAATGGCTGCGCGGTCAGGGTAGGGGACAAGCCTGTCCTTTTGTAACTGGCCAGCCAGTTTTTTACCTGCCCATTCGTCTTTAAACAGCCCGAGATCGACACTGATCAAATCAGTAGGCTTCGTATAAATGGGATAAATAAAATCGCCTGTTTTATTGAGTGACGCCTTCAATGTCGGTACAAAGTAGCCTGTAAAAAGACCATCTGCATCGCCGTTATTTGTTGCCAGATGCGGTGTAAAGTTCTCTTCGAAGAATTTCTGCATCGAAGCGCCGCTGCGCGCACTTGTCATGACAAAACGCTGGCACAGGGGCTTCCAATCAGCATAAGTGCCGGCCCAGCCGCCCGTCAGGCTTTTCTGTGCGTCTTTCGCAAGTATCTTTTCGCAGCTTGCACCGAGCGCACGGCCTGCGCCTGTGGCTTGTTCATCGCTCAGGGGCCAGCTAGGCAGGTCAGAAAATGTGGCGGGCGCTAATTGGACCCGCTGCGGCACATCTGTAGATGTGATGGTTTCAGTGCTGATGGTGGAACAGCTTGCAAGCGCGGTGACAGCAAGGAGAAGGAGGATATTTTTCATGGGATACCAATTTATGCGGTGTAAGGAACGGTTTGACCATGGATCTCGCGCTCGCCATCAGCAGTTGCGCTTAGATACCATGTCGGATCTTTTGATTTCATGTCGCGGCTGAACGTCCAGAGATCTACCATATCGATCACGTGGTTTTCATCGCCTTCAATCACGCGGCCAGCAGAATCGCGATGCACGATTGTTTCACTGGCGGAAATTTTAAGTGTCAAAGAGGCAGTATGGCCGTCCAAGGCTGCATCAACAACTTCCACTTTCTTGACGTTGTGAATTTCTGTTTCCAGTGTCTCGCCGGTTTTTTCACGTTCGCGGAGTGCCTGATCGAAGGATTGATACATAGAAGGCGTTAACAACATTTTAAGTGTGTCGCGATCACCTGTCGAGAAAGCTGTCACAATCATGGTAAAGGCATCACGGGCATTCGAAGCAAACTTCGCCAGATCAAACCCTGACTGCATCGAACGGATTTTGGCAAGGGCTGCATGCGCTTCATCGGAAAAACCACTCACGCGGTCCTGTATAATCTCGGCCAGAACTTCCTTAACGGCTGTTTCATCCGCGGGGGGCGTAAAGGGATTTGCCCGCTCGCGTTCGTCACCGTGGCGCGTGCCAAGCACGCTTCTAAGCCACAAAACAAGCCCGGCGGCAATTACAGCGTAAATTATCAGGTCTACAGCCACTTTTCTCTATCCTTTTGGTTGACAGTATAATAGCAAAAAGCCTAATTTCTCCAAGTAAATAAAGGAAAGTATTATGGCTGATACCAAAAAAGCATCGAATGCCGCCCCGACTATGCCGGTCACTTTTTATGCCCAATATGTGCGCGATTTGTCATTTGAAAACCCGAAAGCGCCTGAAACATTACGCGTTGGCCAAACGGCCCCGCAAATGGGCATCAGCCTCAATATGGATTCACGTAAACTCGGTAATCCACAAATTCCTGATCTGCATGAAGTGATTATGCGTTTGCGCGCCACAGCCAAGCGTGATGAAGAAACTGTTTTCGTTGTTGAGATCGAGTATGGCATTACAGTGAGCTTGAACGGCGCACCGGAAGAGTTCCACAAGCCATTATTATTTATTGAAGTGCCGAAACTGGCTTTCCCGTATATTCGCAAAATACTGGCCGATATGGCGGTGAACGGTGGTTACCCGCCTATTATGCTGCAGCCAATTGATTTCTATGCAATGTATGTTGCGAAAAACGGCCAACCCGGAAAAAACATGCCTCAAGCTGTTGAACAGCAAGCGGCAGCGTCTTAATTAAAAATTTTCTTTGTTTAAATTATTACAGGATCACGCATCAGCGGACCGGCTGTTGTGCAGTATGAAACTGTGCCTGACACGCGTGCACCGGCTTTAATGTCAGGGTATCTGTCACGGCATAGAAAAGCACCACTCTTACCATCTATTGCTGTATCAAATTTGACGACAAGATAGCTTACACCTGCTTCGTTCATATGCGCCCTTTCCTGACCATCAGGTTCCTGCACTGTTGCCGCAGCGACATGAAAACATGAAACAGGTGAATCTGTCAGCCTTCCGCGAGTCTCGCGGCAGATTGGCGGCGTTTGTTTTTTTCTTAAGAAGCTAACCATTTCTCTATCTCCCTCTATTTATTAGGATTGTTGCGGCATATAAGCAAAAAACAGGGAATATGGCAACTGTTTTCCGTTAGGCGGACCAAAGCGCGTTTTTCAGCTTTTTAACCATATCGCCATGGGCCTCTATTTCAGCTTTTTTTGCAGGGAATTTACGGTGTTTACGCTTTTGTTGCGGCGCGGTGTCAACATGCGCGGTGTCCAGTATGGGGCTGCTTGTTGCCGTTGCGGTATCCAGCGCAAGGCCTTGTTGCCGGCCGCCTTTTAACTCCAGATACACATCGGCCAATAAGCGAGAATCAAGCAATGCGCCGTGATAATCCGCACGGGCACTCAAATCAATCCCGAAACGCCTGCAAAGCGCATCAAGGCTGGCGCTTTGCCCGGGGAATTTCTGGCGTGCCAGCATCAGCGTATCAACAACACGGCGGTTGGAGATCGCGGCGTAACCGCCTTCTTTCAGATGGTGGTTCAGGAATTTTAGGTCAAATTCCGCGTTGTGAATAATCAGCGTATCGTCGCCGATAAAATCAAGGAAATCGCCGACAATCTCGATGAAGGTTGGTTTGTCCTTCACCATCTCGTTGCTGATGCCGTGGACGGCTTGTGCTTCTAGCGGTATGTCGCGCTCGGGATTAATGTAATGCCAGAAGGTTTTTTGCGTTGGCATATAGTTGATCAGCTCAAGGCAGCCAATCTCTACAATGCGGTCACCCTTTGCCGGGTCCATGCCAGTAGTTTCGGTATCAAGAACAATCTCACGCATTCTTACTGAACCCTTGCTCTTTCAACCATTCTTTAAAAAAGAGGCCCGTCTGCTTCTTCATGGCCGGAGCATATTGTTGTGTATCTTTGCGCAATGCCGAGAGGTCAACACGTTTTTTCTCGACTAGGTCACACATTCGTACAAACCAGCTTTCAAGTGAATCCTGCGTCACCTCGGGGTGAAATTGCACGCCGAGTGCATTATCGCCATATTTATAGGCTTGGTTCTCGTATGTATCGTTCCGAGCCAACCTTACAGCCCCCGCAGGCAAATCAAACGTATCCTTATGCCATTGGAACACGGGGGATTTTGTCTCGCATAAATGTGCGATCGGGTGGTTCTTGCCTTCATCCGTAAGACTGAGTTTTGCCCACCCAACTTCAAGGCCGTTTGCACCCTTATAAACATTCGCGCCTAATGCTTTTGCCATCAATTGCGCTCCCAGACAGATTCCAAGCACAGGTTTACCTGCTTGAATACGCTTCTCGATAATACGCACTTCGTCTTCAAGAAACGGGTAATCTTCTGCCTGATAAACACCCACAACGCCGCCAAGGACAATCAGCAAGTCAGGCTCTTCGGCCTTGAATTCTTTCAAAGGCTCTTTATATGCCTCGACATATTGATAGCCGATATTCAGTTCATACAGAACCTCGGCCAGATTTCCCAAACCTTCGGAGTATGCATGGCGGAACGCAATTGCTTTCATGGTGCTAATCTAATTTGCTGAAGAATTTTATTCAAGCGTTTCAGTGTGTCAGCATGGCCAAGCCCTGTATATAACACAAAATCTGCCCGTTTTTTCTTTTCCGCATCATCCATTTGCTGTGCGCGAATGGCCAGAAACTTCTCCGGTGTAAAGCCGGGGCGTGCTAACACACGCGCGGCTTGAATAAGTGGCGGTGCAATGCAACAGATTGTAATATCTACTTTTTTATCCGCACCTGTTTCAAACAGTAGCGGAATATCAAGAACGGCCATGGGTGCGCCGGCGCGGCGGCATTGTTTCAGGAAGTTATCTTGCGATTCCCAGACAACAGGATGCAGGAGGGCTTCTAGTTGTGTGCGCTTTTTTGCGTCTTTGAAAATTTCAGCCGCAACCTTGCTGCGCTCAAGCTGTTTCTTTCGCGTATTCCATGCGGCAGGAAATAATGTTCCTACGTTTTCAAGTACAGGGCTTGGTGTGGTCAGTGTCTTGCGGATAACAGCATCTGAATCATGCACGGGTATTCCCAGCTTTTCAAACATGGCAGCCGTTGTTGATTTCCCCATACCAATTGAACCTGTAAGGCCTATAATTTTCAAGCAGCCCCCCGTTTCTTTTGCAGCAGGAACATGATTTCAGCGGCAATCTCTTCAACCGATTTTTTAGTCACATCAATCACAGGCCATTTTTGCTGGCGGAAGAAGCGCCGCGCCTCTTCAACTTCTTTTTCAATCTCGGCGGGGTCAATATAGGCATTGCCAAATAAACTTCCCTGCTTTTGCATGTCGGCCTTCAGGCGCGAGGTCCGGATTTGTAACAATCTGTCGGCAGATTCTGAAAGTCCTACAAAGATTGGTTTTTTCAGTGCCAGAATTGCTTCGGGGAAGGGGGTGTGTGGCACTAGCGGGATATTGCCGGCCTTAATACCGCGCCGTGCAAGGTAAATGCTGGTCGGCGTTTTCGAGGTACGCGACACGCCAACAAGGATCACATCGGCATCTTCCAACCCGTCCATTGTTTGCCCGTCATCAAAATGAAGTGCGTAATCAATCGCATCAATGCGCTGGAAGTAAGCTTCATCAAGCGCGTATTGCAAGCCCGGTATACCTTTTGCCGGTAAACCAATAAATGATGAGAGTGATTTGATGATCGGGTCCAGCACGGGTAGGCAAGGTACATCCATGTCCTTGCAACCATCTGTCAGGACCTGTCGTAAAACAGGATCCACCATTGTATAAAGCACAGGCCCTTTATGGGCGCCGATATCGTCAAGCACGCGCGCCATCTGTCGCTCGGAGCGTATCAGCGGCCAGAAACGCTCTACCGCGCGAACGCCGTCGAATTGTGAAAGGCACGCACGCGATAGACCCTGCAAAGTTGTACCCGTTGCATCTGAAACCAGATGAACGTAAAAATCGAGGCGCGGCTCGCGTTTTTTGACCATAACCTATATTTGGCCGGATAGGCCAAAATTACAAGGGCTTGCAGTTCTCAAGTTCTGTCAGTCGTTGGCTGCAATCTGCGCCCGCATACTTTGTTTCAATAAGCTTTTTCATGCGTTTATAGCCATCTTCGCCAAACTCATTTAAGTAAGCTTTTATATGTATGGGGTCTCCATGCAAAAAAACTGCATCCGCCTTATGCATATGCCTGATTGCTAATATTGGCAGAGCTGTTTTAAACGGGCTGAATGAAGTATTATGAAGCCCGCCGCCTTCCTGCTTTGGATGAAACCCACCGAGCATCATACCGCTTTGAACATAGTCCATTTTTAATTCTTTCTGAACGTCATCTATACATGTGGCATAGCGCTCCTCCGGAACATCGGGAAAGGCAATTAAAAACGCCTTGAGAATTGGCGGCGCATTAGCGGGCACAACAAGATCGTGAAACGCCCCTTTTGCGCCTCTTATCGTTCTTTCAATTTCCACCTTGGTAGCGGTCTGCGGAATTATGCTGGCATACAGGCAGCCTTGCGCAAGCGATGTGCCGGTGAAAGGGCAAACATCACCCGAGCGCCCGAGCGCAGAGTGGGGAGAGCCAAAGAAAGTCCCGTGCATAATGGAATACTTCTTTAAGCGGGCCTAGATGTGCAATCGCGGGCATGGTTGTCTGCGCAAAAAAGTCACGGACATTATAAATGACGTGTGGAAATGACATATGTGTCTCCTGTAATAAAAAATTTAGACTTAGATTTTAAGAGAAAAAAGATATGTGCGGCTTAACGCCAGCAGATGTTTGCAGCAAAAAAAATAGAGATGTGGGCACAAGAAGGCATGCGGCCACTTTATCAAAACTGTTTACAGAAATCAATAAAAATCTGACTAGTTTGAAAAGAGTCGTGCCAGCGTCTCGTCGGAGAACTGGATCGCACCGCTACGGTACTGGCTGACCTGATAAGCGGGATTGTGAAGCAGCGCATAAGAAAGCGGCGCAAGATAGTGCTCGTTATCAATCAATGCGAAGCGTTGTTCCAGCTCATGTTCGCTTTGCTGTGGCAACAGCAGGCATGATAGTTTTTCAATGCGGTCTTTGCTGGCAAAGAAGCGGCGGAAAGCAGAAGCGCAAGCTTGTACAGTTGCTTTTTCTGGCGCTAATACTTCATAGGCATCATACACGCCGGCAAAATCAACAGCCATATCGCCATAGCGTGAGGCAATAAAGGCGCGCCACAAGCCAGGCTGACCAAAGCGCTGTAATTCATAAGCGACCATCATGGCGTGAATAACGCCATCAATTTCGTCAAGGTAGCTTTCTTCTTGTAAATTATAGCGGCTTTTCTGCGCACGTTCGATAAAACGCAGGCCGGTCATAAAATGAATAAAGAGATCCAGCCCGTCATCTTGCGGGCCAATGGAATCTGCAGGTAAAAACAATACACGGTCTTCCATGTCAAGTTCAGGCAGATCAATTGTATCATCCAGTGCAACGCCCCAATTGCGTCTCAACGCACGGTTCATTAATGCGCGGCCTAACGGGCTGGCATTTGAAAGCGAGAACACATAAAGCAATGACGGATTAATGTCCGCACCATCAAAGAAATCGACAAGACGGAAAATATCGGCCTTTGTGCAGTCAATGACACGCTTCTCGTCAGCGTGTGCATGTTTCTGGCTATGGTTTTTTGATTGCGGCATGATGTTTAAAGCACACATATCAGCCCAGCGTCTGGCTACTCTTGCCGTTATGCTGGCGTGAGGCCCATTGCGCGAGGCTAACGACATTGCTGCCGGCAGCTTCTTGGGCCATTTGTGAATGACCATCGCGCGTGGCGCTGGCTGGTGATACTGATGCATGGGCTGGGGTGCCTTGGGTGGGTTCTACCCCGCCTTTTTGCAACTCCCGTTCCGATTCGTTGAAAGAGCGCTCGAACTTGATAAACCACAGGAAATTCGCGTTTGAACGGTCGCGGACTTCACAGAATATGGCATCCTGCATAATCACATTTGCCTTGCCGACAAGGTAATTTTTGCCGAATGGCATACGGCCCAGACTTTCAATAAAGCTAAGTGTAATCGCACGGCTGCTATCCTGTAGATTCTGGAAAGGTCCGTTTTGTGGTGCAGCCAGCATGTGCTGGATTAGCGTCCGGTCATGCTTGCGGCAACGCTCTGACAAGAACCAGGCTTCAAGTGCTGCCTGTGTCGCGCGACCATTATTCAGTGTACGGAAATCAATGCAGGCTTCGCGGGCAAAAGCACGGCCCAGATCTGCCATTGTACCGTTTTCAATCCATGTCCAAGCGCTCTTGTCACCGGCCAGCTGCATTTCCCAAGCGGAACGTAGCATGGCCAGTAGCAAGTCTACACTCTGGAGGCGATTAACCAGAATTGCGTGATCAGGGTAAAGCGTTAGCGGATTCAGCAACGCACCTTGTCTATATTGCCATGCGCGGCGCAGTTCGCGCACCGCAAGCATTGAAAGAATAGAATCGTCAAGCGACGGGTTCAGATAAATTGTGTTTGCATTTTTATCAAAGCTGGCTGCACCATATTGTGCAGAGAGCTTGATTTGCAGGTCAAAAGCTGTGCTGGCATTCAAAAGCTCGGCAGCAAAGCGGCTAGCGTTCATTTTCTCAAGTACCCGCTCAAGCTTGCTTTCTACGGCAGGCGCCGCGCCAAAACTTTCACAATTTTCTTCAAACAGTTTTGCCTTGTCTGTCCAGTCAATGGCAAAATCCTTTGAAACACGTTCGTATGCATCGAAACGCTGTTTGAGTTCTTCGAAATCTTCTTCAAGGATAGAAGCAGGCAGATCCGCAAGGATCGGATCATCAGCGAGTGTTTCTTCGTTCTCGAGGTAGAATAATGGCTGGTCACCAATAAAGCTCGAGCGTACAGGCTGGCTGGTGCCTAATGTATAAGACACACGGCAATTTGGTAGTGGTGTTAAATCCACAAAAATTCTTGCATTGTCGTCAAAGCTACTCATTGTCCCAACCCCTGGTAATTTACGCGTTTTCGTCCCTAACCTTCATCAATCATGACAGGGCGAGGTTAAAGTTTCCCTAGCGAAAACTTCCTGAAATATTAAACGGTTATGTAAATTATAGGGACGGAAACGTTGATTCTATTGGCTTATTGAAGGCGGGCATAACGTATCGCCATGTCCAGACTATCAAAAAAGCTACCCGAGCGAAGAATAGTAAGGGTAAAAATCCCGTCCTGTTTCAGTTTTTGCAGTTCGATGAGGAAGCGGGCGATGCGTTTTTCCTCGTCCGTTGTCAGTGCAGCCATAGAGGGTGTCTCAGTGGTGGCGGGTGGCGGTTCATCATCATGGCTGAAGCGCGCTGTGTTCTGATAGGCGCGCGCGGCATTGTTTGTTTTCACATTCATGGGCGCTTGTTGTGGCAGCGTTTCCTCTTCGGCAGGGCGGGCTTCTGCCAGCGAACCTTGCAGAAGCGCAATCACAGCATCAATGCTGACTTCCATAGAGTCATCTTCTTCGCTCCATTGCGGCTTGCGTTCTTTTTGTTCTTCGCTGTCTTTGGTCAGCACTTTTATATCATCGCGGCGTATTTCCTGCCGCGTATCTGTTTGTTCGACAATGCGGTTCAAACGGTTTATAAAAGGGTCAAATCCCGAGAACATAAGTATATTATAGCGTGTAACACCTTGCGGGCATAACGGAAAAATGAGCGAAAGCGACCTTTGGTATTATATAGTGCAGGACGTAAAGCCTTTGAAGGGCAAAAGCGTCCCCAAAGCGCCCGCTTCAACACCTGCGCGCGCGCAAAAGGCGGTGACGACCTATGTGGCTCCGCCAAAGAAGATTGTGAAAGAGACACTGAAGCCTGAAACAGTGGATTGGAAGGTTGAAAAGAAAATTCGCCGCGGCAAGGTCGATATTGACGCGACGCTTGATCTGCACGGCCACACACAGGCAAAGGCCGAAGGCATTCTCGAGAGCTTTATATTAAACGCGATACAAATGAAGAACCGTTGCATTCTTGTTATTACAGGGCGGGGTACAGCCAGCCGTAAAAGTGTTCTGAAAGAGGCGCTGCCAAACTGGCTCACACATAATGCCAATATCGCGCCCTATATTATGGGGTTCCGCGAGGCGGCCCAACATCACGGCGGTGCAGGCGCGTTCTATGTTTTGTTGCGCAAACCGCGCTAAATCTGCTATGAAAAACCATGGGCAAGCAAAGGGGATATATAGCGGCTGTATTTACCGAGCAGGCACGCGACAGATTATTCGCGCAGTTTGCGCCTGTATTTGACACCGTGATAGCGCATCACACAACGCTACAAAATAACGTCGATGAGCCTGACGTTATGCCACAAATTAATGAAATCAGGGTTATCGGTGTAACGACTGATCAGCGTGGTTTGCAGGCATTGGCAGTTGAAGTTGATAATGTGCGCTATAATCCTTTCATGGGCGGCAATCCATATCATATTACATGGTCTTTAAGCTCAGGCGGACTTGTACCCGATTATATGCCGGATGCACCCTCAGAAATCCCCAGTGGGGATCTTGTCCCTGTGCGGGCAAAACATTCAGGGCCAATCATAAAACAATCTGGATTTGTATCTACGGAGCCAGTTGTATTGCAGGCTGGGAAAGACTTTAAAGTGCGCCATATTCCACGTTAAAGAATTTGCGTGAAAGTTGTCAGGGGCTTTGCAATTGACCAGTTATAATTGAATTGCTGGCGGAATGTTTCGGCAAGGGCCTTATTCTCCAGCAAAATCACGCGCTGTATGTCCCACTGTAGCAATGCAACTTTGTTCTTATAGATATAGTGTGGCGTCTGTGCAAAAAGCACCTTAGGGATTTGGCGGTAAATTGTTGGGTCGGCGCCTATAATTTCGCTATCGTCCTCGCAAAATAAAAGGCGTAAATCTATTTTCATATCTATCCTGCGGCGTACAAAGGCTGCAATTTCTTTGGGGTAGCGGTCAACAGCGGGCCTGTCTGAAATGCCGCTCATTAAAATTTCGCCGCCATTGCCATCGCTAAACTCTTTAAACATATCGGCCCAGATCTTGAACTGGCTGTCATGGCCGCTCCACATTTTCATCGAAAACTTATCGCCGACAAACTGCACGCCATACGGCTCGATAAATTCAATGCCGTTTTGCTCGAAGGTTTGCTGGATAAGCTCTAAAGTATCTTGTCGCGGCTTGGCAGCCCCGCGCTCTATATTGGCAATGGCAGGGATAGAAAGCCCACTTTTCTGGGACAAAGTCTGTTGGTTCCAGTCCAAAAGCGCCCGCGCCGCCTTGATTTTCTTAGCATCCAGCATGTTGTTTCCTTCATTAAGTATATAAAAAATATCTTAATCAATAAATAAAATATTATTTTTATATAAAACAATATTTTTTCTATTTTTATCTATACATTTACTATTATTTATGACAAACTATTTACATAAGATTAACAAACCAAAGAAAAACAAAAGAACAAGGGGAAATAAAATGGGTGGGGATTTTGAAAGTGTAGTGGTGCCGTTCAAGCCAGATACGCAAGTGAGCGACCAGATCGCGAAGATCGCATTCTCGAATGCAATTGATGAAAACGAAGAGTTGAGTGAAGAAGAGCGCAAGATGAAAAGCTTTAACGCAGACGCAGCGGCGAAAACATTTTCGCTGGCGCTACAACTGCAAATGTAATTTTTAAACGGCTAAGAAGAGGAGAGGGAAATGAGCTTAAGGGCAAAATTTATAGGAAGGGGGGCAGTAGAAGACGGGAAGCCGATGAGGGAACAATATGACCGTTTGATAAAAGTGCAGGCTTCCTTAACGGAGCTAATCTCCCATACAGGGGGTGCAGAGCAGGAAAGATGTATAGAGGCACGCCAACTTATAATCCCGCAAGCAATTGCTGCAAAGGTAGATGCTGGCCTTGAAACGCAAAATATTTCTAGAGAAACGCTTGATGAAGAAACATTGGGCGCTCTGACAACAGCGGCAAGGAGCGTGTATGCGGATATTGTATGTGGGGATACGCTCTGCAGGACCGAGCGGGACGGCGAAAGCGCACAAGCAGAAGCATTTCAGGTTTTTGTCTGTGATGTCGTGCAGATACTCGGATCACGTGGCGTTTTTCAAGCAATGACGATGCCGACCATACGCCCGGCATAGTAGAAAGTTAATTAGTAGATTTGAAACTCGAACAGTAGGGGAAGAAAATGACGAACACTAAAACTAAAAACGAATTTACAACAAATGCAGGAGCATCGCCAACTGCAAAGCTAACAAGCGAACGGCTTGAGGATATGATGGAGTACGAAGAAGAGCTAATGCGTAGCTGCCACATTCGTTCCCATGTATCTGAATCAAGCTATTCGGATAGTTCATATTTCCTCGGCTCTGGTTTCGAGGTCCGCAAAATTATACAGGGCTTTACGCTGGGGCAACAGGAGGGGAAGGATACTCTTGCGGAAACTGTAGAGCAGGTCAGGAAAGCTGTAGCGACTATGGCGAATGACCCAAAATATAAAAAATACCTTCTAGATGATATCTTGCAGATTGGTGGTTCTGCAGAGCTTATCCTTCTTCGCCAAAGCTTGATGCAAGAATACTTGCCTGTATGTGCACAGGCAGCACCGGAGAAATTTCTGACAAATATCAGGCTGGTTGGCATGATGCTTGAGGCGGGTGACATAGTTCAGATAGATGCAACAAATGAAATCAACTACAAGGAGATCGCGCAGCGTGCGGCTAATACAATACGTCCACATGCTCTTCAGGCGGCCCGCAATATTGATTCTATTGCGTTTGGGCAAATTCTTGAGCAGGCGTTCTCTAGGCGGTCAGCATTCCCGAAAAGAGTTTTTGCCATGCTCGGGCTTGAAATCGCCAAAACGTTTTCGGAGATCCGCACAGAAAATTATGCAGCAATGATTGCGGGAGTGGAGCCGCCAGCGGCACCAGCGCCAAAGCTTAAGTAATACGGGTCATAACATTAAGAGCAAAAACAGAAGGAGAGAAAAATGAAACCATTAGATGCGTTAGCGCAATTTAGGCAAGTGAACGGTTTGTCAAAAGAGGCACTTACACAGTACGACCTACACAAAGAAAGCCAGCGCAGTAGTGTAAACGCAATAAAAGAGATTGTTGCAGGTATGAATAGTGTTTTTGAGCAAGCAAATACCAACGGGAAGTATGGAGAAGAACTGAAATTTCTTGCGGCAATCGAAATTAAGGAGTCTCAAGTCAAGACTCTGGGTTACAAAGAAATGCCAACATATGAAATCGATGCCAAGGTAGAGCTAGAGGGAGTGAATATAAGATGGGGCGCGGTCGATATAGATTCTGACCAAGGAGTACGTGGTGAAATCAAATGTGTGGATGGCTGTGTAAGTATAAAATTAGTGATACATGCAAATGAAGATGTGCCCGTAAGAGGGTTTTCCGATGCTTTGCAAAGGTTTCTAGTCACAAAGCTGAAGGGTGATTCTAAGGGGTTTTTTGATAAACAAGGGCGGCCCAAGGTCGCGGAAGATCTAACGGCAAAGGCTGAAGTGTTTCAAATGGCTTTGGAAAGGGCAGAAAGCATTGTTCAGTCGTATGAGGCGGCCCAGCAGAATGTACAGCCGGTCGGGCCATCGCTAAAGCCTGTATAAATTTCCCCCACTTGGCGGGTAGTGAAGGCTACCCGCCGATTTTTTGCAGAAGAATATCAAGCGCCTGTTTATGTGCTGCGTGCATAGTCTCTTTTGCAATTTCATCAAGTGCCAGCCATGCGGCCTTGCCGTTTTCCGGCGTTGTTCGGGCCCCCTCAAAATAAATTGCTTCAGCATCGTTGATAAAGAAATAGCGTTGGTGATAATCCCAAAACTCATGATCACAAAGCGCGTAGTAGGGCGTGACCCTATCTAGAAAAGGTGTGGCGGGTATCAATTTTCTGGGTAGCTGAACACCAGTCTCTTCGTAAAACTCACGCACGAGCGCTTCGTAAACATCTTCGCCTTCATCAATGCCGCCACCTGGGACTTCGGGCGTATCCGGAGCTTCTTCAGACCAAAGAAGCAGATATTTGTTATGCGCACGTGCAATACCAAAGGCACCGCTACGCGGGCGGCGTTTACTTGTTTCACTTAAAGTATAAAGTTTCCCGTTACGGTCAAAATATTGCTGGCTCATTTAATCACAAGCTCGTGGTTGAACCTTTGTTCAACAGGGGGACTGCCGGCGCGTTTTAAAACCACCTCGCCCTTATAATTACCTGAGGCCCAGTCCGCGTCTTTTCTTTTCTTGCCCAGATAGTAAAACTGACGCGCCCTTGTTTTTTCAGCCTTGATATTCCGCTCGGCCACCGCCATGCCATCGGGCCCGCGAAGCACCATGGTTACTTCGTCATTCACCTGCAGGCCCAATATCCCCGCCCAGAAAACCAACGCGGGCGATGATGCGGTAACAGGTTTTTGCTCTTGCCCTTGTGCAATCGTATCAAAGTCCGGCACTTGCGTGGTAAAGCCGCCGTCATAGAGTGCAAAGGGTTCGTATGTGGTGAATTTTTTGCGGAAGGTCAGATCTGTTCTTTCTTTTGTGCCGCAGGCTTGTGTGCTTTCAAGCCCTGTGAGCGGGTCAATAATCTTGCCCTTTTGGTATATTGAAAGATGCAAATGCGGGTGTTCTGTTACACCGCTCATGCCGATTTTGGCAATAGGTTGACCAGCAACAACTTTATCGCCGGGCTTTACGGTGATGCTATTTTTCTGCAGGTGGCAGTAATGCGATATAATGCCATCGCCATGGTCGATCATCAGCCCATTGCCACATTCTTTTTTAGCGGCACGTATCTTGTCCAGCTCCTCACGCGTTAAAAACTTATCGTCTTCACTCGCACGTGTCCGGTAGATTGTACCGTCCGCAACACTCAGTACCGCGATCCCTTCTTTCATTTCACGGCCACTACGGATGGCAATATCAAGGCCCTTGTGCCCGTCATAGCTCCGCGGGCCACAGGCAAAATCTTTGCTTAACCCTTCGGTGGGGTCGGTATCCAGATAATTCATGACCCAGCAATTTTTCCCAAGCTCGCAGGCCACAGGCCACATAAAACGTTGATTTTCTATGGAATTAGCAGGCCCCACCAGCAATATATTTGACATAATTATTGACGTGATGGCCAGAAAAAGGTATAAAAAACGTATGTTTATCGCTTTGGCGCAGTTTGCGGATGGGTCAGAACGTGTCATCAGAATTGATGATTACGTGCAAGACCATGAATTGCAAGAGGCAGTTGCGCGAGAAGAGACCCGGTTGTGCTGTGTGGAGTGCGGGCATGATGCTTCTTTCAGACGCGGTGGGCCTACGCGAGGCAATCTGGAATATCGCCGTGATCATTTCTATGTTCCCAACGGACATCGCAGAGGCTGTGACATTGCATCACAAAGCGAGCTCGATAAAAATTCTATCTCTCTTCCAGAGGCATTGGAAAATGATTTTCCAATCATTGTGAATATGAACTTTTCGACAGGCTATGCGCTAAGGGATAAATTTCATCCAGCAGCCAAAGGCGCACATCCAGAGTGGAAACATGAGGCTGGCGAATACACAACTTACTCTACGCGGTCTGCACAGGATATTATAGATTTTGTAAATTCTATTCCAGATAATAAAAAACGCTTACTACGCTTTCATTATCAAGGAGCAGAAATCCCACGCCACGAATTTTTCATTGAAGATCGTACGGATAACTACCAAGATCTTTTTAATGCCCTGTATGTTGAGCGTGATCTGCATGAGGGGGCAACCAAAAATGGCCCTCAATATCCGCTTGCTGTTACAATAGCCGAGGAAGGGCCCTATGCACTAGCAGTACCAAGATTTCTAACAGTGCATCGCCCTACAACACCAAAGGAGGGGGATGGCAAGATAATTGTCAGGTGCATGATTACCTATGCTAATGCTTTAACCGGAAGGCCTAATGGCGCATCACCACAGAAGGATCTTGAGCTTGTTATTCATTGTAAAACGATAGCACTTGCCGAGACTATCAAGGAGATGAAGAGTTTTTCAATTGTCGCCACGCCATCTGTACGGGAACACAGCAGAATTCCACATGAAAATGATGGGCCTGTTGACGAGATCCATGTTTACTTACAAGGCATGAATCAGATTATGCCGGCCACCGATCCCGCTGGGCCATCACAACAAAACATTTTCCGGCCGCAGCGCTAGGAGAAAAATCAGATCGCGAAATTTAGTACAGGTACAAAGCGCTGGTCAGGCGGTGCATCGTAAGTTACAGGCGAGCGTGACTGTACAGCGCGCAGTAAAAGCAATGCATTCAAATGATGTTGTAGTTGCGATGTATTGCGGTCACGCACGGTGCCTGCTGCGATCTCTTCAACACCATCACTATGGGGCATTGCACGTCGTGAAGAAGAAAATCTGTTTGTATCCTGAACAAAATTTACAGCTTCAAGCACGTAACCAGCAAAAGGATTAATGGCAGAAAGTGCCATGCCAGCGCCAAGGCCAATGGCGCGTGCCATAAATTGTCGGCTCGGTGCAGGTGGTGTGACATCAAAGCGCGTGCGTAAACCTTGTTGTCCTTCAAGCCCTGCTAGTGTTTGTAAGTTGCGCTGCGCGCTTGTAACGGCAGAAGAAGAAACGTGAATTGCATTCTCCACATTGAAATTACCAAGCGGCCTGTCAAAGGCAGGAATTTGAGCTGGGCCAAATGCCGCACGCAGGTCAGCACGCTGTGCGTTTCCGCCCAAACGTCTTTTACCTGTATAATCTGTTGCGACACTGGCCATATTCTCTTTATAGCAATGAAAGCGCGCACATACAAATTAGATTAACATAATATATTATGTGGGCTGTGGGGCGGGCGCTGCGTATTTCAATGAGAAGTCCTGCCGCCGCGCGGCTTCATGCAATATCGCGAGTGCCATAAGGTGATGGTTCAACTGTGATGAAAATATTTTGCGCTGATGCGCAAGACTCATGCGCGTATTGTTACGTGACGGCTTAGGTGCGGTCGGGACAACTTGTCGTGCAGGCAAAATAAAATTCCTGATATCTTTGAGCACGTTTACAGTCTCTAGCGCAAAACCGGCAACAGGATTTATGGCGGTAATCGCAATACCAGCTGTAAATCCGAAAAGCCCACCCGCCATTTCACGGTTCATTGTTTGGAAGGGCATTCGATCACGTGGATCCATGCGCCTTACAGGCATGCTGCTTTCCGGCGCGCGGATATTATCAAGCCGGTAAAGCGCAGATTGCGCAGCCCTTACAGCAGCATCAGAAGCAGCACGTGCATCTTGTAAGTTGAAATTTCCTAAAGGTTTCGATAGGTCGGGGATCTCCGCCGCTGCAAACCGCACGCCCACTAACGGAAGCGGGGTGGGTATAGCGGGTCCTGTATAACGATCTGCAATTGTAACACTCATGTTCATTCTCCTTTCAACAGAAGAAAAGTCACTCGGTATGGCCACCTCCCGCAGGCTCTGGCGGTGCTATACCGGCCTTATTCTGCGGTGCCGCAGGTTCTTGATCTGGCGCAAGCCCGCCCGGCTCTTTCTCGGGGTCAGCATCGTAGGTTGTAGCGCTACGCATTTTATTCGCACGCAGCTCAGCAAGTGCTTTTTCATGTGCGCTTAGTTGCGCTTTATATTTTTCTTTTGCTTCATCAAGTTTGAATACAGTTTTTTCTTCTTCTACTTCTTCCACGGTTTCAGGGGTCAGGGTTGGAATAACAACAAGGTCCGTGCGTTCTTTCATAGCCTCCAGCATTTCAGGTGAAACTCCCCCCAACGGGTTCCCAGCATTGCCCGAACTGCTTGCAAGTGAGTTTAATACTTCACGCCGTTCATCGGGTGCGAGATTGGGTTGCGGTGCCACTTCAGAAAATTCTTCAATAGGCTCCAGTACCTTTTCCGCTTCTTTTAAAGCGGGCGTTGTATCAATCTCCTCAATCGCCGCCAAACTTTTATGGGCCGATTCAACAGCGGCTTCCGAAATTTTTTCCTGTTCTGGCTGTGCTACTGGCTTTGTATCGCTGTTGGCTGCTTCAGGTGTTGCGAAATTGTTTTCAAGCGCAGGTGAAGGTTTTGGCACTTTCTTGATTTTGAGTGCCAGCTTGTTATTTTTCGTAACTTTATCTTTTGGCTTTTCCATTTCGCACCTATGCAATACTAACGCGCGGCAAATTGGCGAAGTTCAGGTGATAATTTTATATTTTTTTGTAATTAAGCCGCAGAGCGAATACGTCTAAAGCTAATCGCTTCCGAGATGTGATGAGGGGCGATAATTTCTGCATTATTATCAAGGTCAGCAATGGTGCGTGCTACGCGTAATAGGCGGTGGTAAGAGCGGGCGGAGAGATAAAAACTTTCGACAGCTTTGGAAAGCAATCCCTTGGCCTTCTCATCAAGTGTAACAACATTATCAATTTCTGCCGCACTTATATTTGCATTTATTTCAAAGGGCAGATTTAGAGCCACAAATCTTTCCTTTTGTACGCGGCGTGCCTTTTCGATCCGCGTTCTGATCGTGGCAGAAGTCTCACCGCCTGTTGCTGTTTGCAAATCCTGTACGCGCACGGGCGGTACATCAACATGTAAATCAATCCGGTCAAGCAGTGGGCCCGATAATTTATTCTGGTAGTCATCACCACAACGTGGTGCTTTTGTACATTCTTGTGACGGGTCGCCCAAGTACCCACAACGGCACGGATTCATAGCGGCAACAAGCTGGAACTCTGCAGGGTAGGTTGCTTGGTAATTCACACGGCTCACTAAAACTTCGCGATTTTCAAGTGGTTGGCGCAAGGCCTCCAGTGTCGCGCGTTGAAACTCGGGTAATTCATCAAGGAAAAGCACGCCCTTGTGCGCCAGCGCAATCTCACCGGGCTTGGGTTTATGCCCACCACCAATCAAACCAGCAAGCGACGCTGAATGGTGTGGCGCACGGTAAGGGCGTTCTTGCATCAGCCCGCCTTCAGGTAATGTCCCCGCAAACGAATGAATGATGGAAGCCTCTAAAGCTTCTTTGGGTGTTAACGCCGGTAAAATGCCGCCCAATGCTTGCGCCAACATTGATTTGCCCGAACCCGGTGGGCCGATGAGCAAAATATTATGCCCGCCTGCAGCAGCAATTTCTAAAGCGCGCTTTGCGGTCTCTTGCCCCTTCACAGCTGCAAAATCTAGCCTATTACTGTTTGCAGCTTCGGGAATTTTCGCCAAGGGCCGCGCCAGCACTTGTGTACCTTTGAAATGATTCAGCAGTTGCAATAAATGTTGTGGAGCAAGAATAGGAACATCACCCGCCCATGCTGCTTCTGCGCCGCAAGCCTCAGGACAAACAAGAGACAAATCATTCTCAAGCGCATGCAAAGCAGTCGGCAATGCACCTGCAACAGGTATAATTTCTGCGTTTAACGCCAACTCGCCGAGCGCAATATAGCTTTCTATTTCATCATGCGGAATAATGCCAAGTGCTGTCAGAACGCCAAGCGCAATCGGCAAATCGTAATGGCTGCCTTCTTTGGTCACATCAGCTGGCGCCATGTTAATGGTAATGCGTTTGGCAGGGAGTGAAATACCAAGCGCATGAAGCGCTGCGCGTACACGTTCTTTGCTCTCGTTCACGGCTTTGTCGGGTAGGCCCACAATATTGAACGCAGGCTGGCCGCTGGCAATTTGTACCTGCACATCAACGGGCAATACTTTAATGCCCTGAAAAGCGACAGTTTTTATGCGTGCAACCAAAATAAAGCCCCTGTTTGTATGAAAGAAGCTTTATAGCGTGAGAACAAAAAGAAAACAACTAATGATTAGACATATTCCAAACTGTATGCTAACTACAAGGAAATGCGAAAAACGTTACTCGTTGTTGATATGGAAGAAGGCGCAGCGCTAGGGCGCTACCACGGCAATTATTTGAACCGCCGCTGGTGGGAACGCCATGCGCAGGTGGTCGAAAATATACGCAGCCTGTCAGAAGTGTTTGATGAAGTTGTTTTCGTCACAGACACGAGATTCCGAAAAAAATCGCATATGCGCATTGTCACGCCTTTGCGCAGCTTGGCCCAAAAGAGCCGCCAATATTTAAAGCGGCAGGATGATGGTGCAACGGTGCTGGCAGATAAGCTTGACCCGGCCAATGAAGTAATGATTGTTGGCATGAACACAGATGCATGCATTTTGCGCACCGCACGTGGGTTGCTGCAACATGGGTTTAATGTGTTGGTGGTTGGTGATGCCTGCTGGACAGCCTATGCCGCAAAATCAACGCAGCCGCATCACCGCGCGCTTAATCGCATACGCAATATGGGCATAGGCGTGTCCAACACACAAAAGTTATGTGCCTCTATGCGCGCATAACCGGCCATAAAGCACTTGAGGCTGCAGGGTGACCTATATACATGATCCTTTGCGGGGGCGTGTAGCAATTTTCAGGGCTTTCAAGAATGCGAAGCGCCCGTGCTGCACGGTTGTGGATATGCCCTAGCGCTTGGTCTGCACGCCAGCCATGTTCCCCACCGTTATTATAATTCGCATGATTATAGCGTGCCCAGCTTGCATGCAGTGTGCCTGATTTGGCCATGCCAGCTTCTTGCACAAGACCGAGAGCCTCTGCCTCCTGTATCAATGCACGTAACGTCGTCATATGGACTGTCCCCGCTCGTGCAGTTTCGCTGTCGAGAAGGTTTTTTGTTTTATCTTTAAGTGCAGAAATATCTGCACGCGAAGCCGTTGCCCAGGCTTCCTGGATTTTTATAGACATGGTTATTCACCTTTTGAATTTTAAAAGTTAGTTAGAAAAATTAACAAAATGATCGGGTAGGGGGAGTGTATGAATGCTGCTTAGGCAGCAAAGAAAAAGAACGCGGCGAATTTGTTTGAATTGCGCATATAATGTTTATACCAAATCCGCTCTCAAAAAAGCAATCATAATTTTCTTGTTTTGGTCTTGGGCAGGTGGTTAATTAGTAAAGAAATAAAAAAAGTAAAGAAATAACAGGGATATGGTTACACAAGATTTTAACCGCAGGGTAGCGAATACGACAGCCCAATGTAAAAAGGCTGCAACGAAGCTCCATAAGAAAGATAGCGAGATGCTTTTCTTCATGGCGTATCATGCAAGGCGGGTTCTTAACTCCATGCATGTGGGCGGTTACTTAGAGGATGAGCATTCGCAGCTTATGGCGGATTTATCGCGGTTTTCACGCTGGCGCGAACTTCATAAGAATCTCAAAAAGGCAAACACGCAAACGCGCCACATGCAGATTGTTGAGGGCGAAGAATTATTTGTAAAACTTGAGCGCGTGCTGATGCGCGCAATACGCGGGGAGGATCAAAAACTTGCGGAGGAAGCAAAGGAATTTTTACGCCATGGTCAATGGATTTTGCTGGCGTCTGATGAAATTATGTTCCGGCCACCCCCTGAGGGCGTTTACCGCATGCGCTGGCATAATTTCCCCGCAGTAAATCCCTGGCTAATACTTCATTTTTGTGTTTTGCAGCTCCATACGCTTATTCAAGATTCCGCGCCGCTACAGGATGCTGGGGTTTTTAAATCAGCACCAAGGCTTCAGGCTGCTATCGCAGGCCTACAGGAATCGTTTGAAGAAACTGACATGAAGGGCCTCTCCGAAAAGTCAGCCCATCGCTATTACGAAATGGGGCCAGGAGACATTTGCAGCTATGAGAAGGCAATGATGATCATGCGAAATGTTTATACGGACTCAAATGAAATTGCCCGTGCGCTAGAGCGCGGCAAGGGGCCTGATGACCTTGTTCAACTCGCAGATAATATTAATAGTCTCTCTTCACCACTGAAATGGAACTCGCCGATTTTTATTGAGAAATCACAAGGTGATATCGAAGAGAGCGCCAAGAATATTATAGACATGAATGTCTGGAGAAAGGGCCGGCGCTTTGGCTAAAATGCTAGCTGCGCCGTAAGCTGGAGCCTAGTTTTTCACCACCAATAATATGCACATGGAAATGCGGTACATCCTGCCCGCCATTCACGCCGGTGTTTGCAACCACACGGTAGCCTTCAGCAGTTAGGCCAGCATCCTTGGCAATTTGGCTGACGGCACGGTAAAATTCAGCGATTTCTTTTTCACTGGCATGAGCACCAAAATCACCAATATCTGTATAGGCGCCTTTCGGGATCACAAGAATATGCACCGGCGCTTGCGGGTGAATATCATGGAATGCCAATACATATTCGTTTTCCAGCACCGTTTTGTTCGGGATCTCGCCACGCAGAATTTTTGCAAAAATATTATTGGTGTCGTAGGTCATTTCTATGCTCGTTACTTTAGTAAAGTCCGAAAGGGTTCAAGCTGCGTTGATCTTCTGCAGTGAATTCGCGGCGACGCTGTGCCTGTAGATATTCCAGTCTTGATGTATCTCCACGGGCGTGCGCTTCAAGGAATGCGTCATCAATTCCAAGGGCTTCACACACGGCACCTGCAATAGAGTTTGCTGCATCTGTTCCGCCTGGTTCGTCCGCACCTACGCCACCGCCAAATTTTACAGCCACAACGCTGCGGCCATTATATTCCGCATACACGGCCATATTGTTGCCCGAAGCCGCAATGTAGCCTGTTTTGCCGAATTTTATAATCCCATGATCAATCAGGAAGTGGGCATATGGTGAGAGGGAAGCGCGTACACCATTATAGCGGTTGTCTGTGTGCAGACGCGGATTATTTTTTAACAGGATACAACCAGCACCACGTCTATCGCCGTTTTGTTCGACATAGGGCAGGCCAAAAAACTGGGTAAAAGATTCAAGGCCTAATCTGTTAACTGCGCCTTTTATAAAATGGCATAGCTCGAAAGGTGTTGTTACTTGTGTTTCGCCTATTGCGCGACCATTTACAACGCGCATATCAGGCGTGCCATCGACGTTAATTAAATGCGTGCGTGGCGAAAGCCTGTCCTCCCCCGCTTCTGCACGCAGCAGATTTTCTTCGGCTAGCGCTGGTAATACAAATTCATCGGCCAGTTCAAGGGCGCGCGTAATAATGGGGGTTGGTGCGCCGCTTAAAACGCCGCAAGCATGCCCGGCAACCGTTCGCGTAGAAAGATTTGAAGACAGAGTGCCCATTAACTCAAATTGGCGACGTAAATCAGACGGAACAGATCTCTCGATAAAATCCCCATTCGCACGACGGCTTGTTTGGTATGAGCTACCAATGCGTGCGAACGGTGTAAATGCTGTGATGCGTGTGGAAAGATCAAGGCGATGTTGCGTTACACGTTCATATGATGCTGCAAAGCTAAACAGTTTTGCTAAAGATGCTGTGTAGCTGGCAAGGTGTGCATTGTCGGCGACATAGACTTCGTTATTATTTGGTGCGGCGTTGATAACGCAAATCCCCTCAAGCCGTCCGGCGTTGTTCCAGCGGCTCGTGCCTGAGGCGCGCCGTCTTCGTGCCCACGCATTTTGCCCAACAAGCGGTACCGCGGCACCAGCCATCGCAGCCGCGCCCTTAAGGACTGTACGTTTTGTCGGAGTATTCCCCTGTACCATAGTAAATACCAGTTTTATATATTATGTAATATTGCTAAAGAAATATCGGCAATTTTGCAATAAAAAAATCCATTTTTGCCCGTCTATCAAGCAAAAACAGCAAATAGGCCATTGAAAAGGCTTAATAAAGCTGTGGCAGCTCCGGCAAGGGCTGTCTTGGTGGCGGTGGAGGTGGTGGTGTGTAATCGGCATCCGGCCTGATCAGCATATCGCGGTTAATGCCATAGGCGGTCACAAGCGCATCCGACATACGGTTGACGGCACTCATTGCGCCATGCCCACCAAAAACGGCACCGGAAACGCGCCGTCCGTTAAACTCGGCAACATTCGCTAGGTTATTTCTAGAAACACGAAGGTAACCAGTTTTGCCAGCCTTCACCATTCGTTGTGCAATAACAAAAGTTGTTTCCGCCGAAAGGGGGGCTTCAGGGCCAAACTCTTCATTCTCTTCGTCAACATCCATTTGGTTAAACGCATACACACTGCGATCAACTGAAGTGTTCATTGCGGGGTTGCCGGGGATCAAGCGGTGTGTCACGGCAATACCGCGCAGGCCGCGTGCCGGCCAATCAACAGTCGGGCTACCAAAGAACTCTTCTGCATGCTCGCGGTAATTTTTGTAAAAATAATTCATTATATGCGCAAATTCCCAAGGGTTGGTAATTTGGCCTGGTCCCTCATTATTCAGTCCGTCAGCATTCAGGAAATTTGTGTCAGGTCTGCGATTCGGGTAGGCACGTTCAAATTCTGGCCCCATGTTGAAGTTGCGTGCCTGTGCTAATGCCTCACGGATAATGAGATCAGCCTTTTCATTCATCTTTTGCAGGAAGTGGCGGCGGCTGCGTGTACCAAGCCCCAGCCGATCAAATGTCCATTCAGCAAGGGATGTGCTTAAACAGTTATTCGAGCGCCCGCCTACAAGATGAAGCGCCTCACGGATTGTAAAGCTATCGCTTGCCCGCATGCGTTTAAACGCATAAGGCGTGTCCCAGCGTGCGCGTGAAAGTCCATGGCGTGTCGGGTTGATGCGTGAATCAAGGCCACGGCTAAATTCTCCCGCTTCGATAGCATCAAGAACAACCATTGCGGTTACAACTTTGGTCAGTGATGCAGGGTAGCAACGCTGGAATGCATTCTCACCGACAAGAACTTCGCCGGTCTCAGAATCTATCACACATGTACCTTGTTGACCCGCATAAGGCCAGCTTGCACTTGCCTCAGCATCATTGGCAGAAAAACCAAAAAGGGCCGCCACTGTTCCTGTGGCCAGTGCACCTTGTAATATATGGCGGCGGCTTGGGTGATCTTGATTGCTCATACGCTACTGTCCCTGTCATTTTTATATTTATTTTTTAGAGGGTCATTTTTGCAATAAAAAACCCCCTGATCAAGGAGATTTTCTTCAAAAAATGTTACAAAAAGCGGCGTTGACAGCCCCATTTATGCTGCAAGTGCGTCGATCTGCTCTTCGGCACGTTTAATGTTCTCAGCGGCATTCGGCAGGCCTGTCCCGGAAACGCCCAGAATCTCGATCGATGTAATTCCGATAAAGCCCAGAATAAACTTGAGGTAAGGCGAGATAAAATCAGAAGCCGAGCCAATCTGTGCGCCACCTGTTGCAATTACGATGTAGGTTTTGCGGTCACCGGCAAGCCCTTCCGAACCACTGCCGTCAGGCTTGTAACGGAAGGTGCGGCGGGCCTGTACAATTAAATCCAGCCATGTTTTTAAAATTGCGGGGATCGAGAAATTATGCATAGGTGTTGATATAACAAGGACATTTGATGTCAGCACTTCATCAACAAGTGTATCGGTAAAGCTTGCAACTTCCTTCTGGCGCGGCGTTTTTGTTTCGTCGGGTGTGCGGTTTGCAAACACAGCTTCTTCATCCATCAGCGGCATCGATTTGCTGAGGCAGCGCGTAATAATTTCTATGCTTGCATCTTTTTGCTTCAATCTTTCTAGCAAGCGTTCGGCAAGCTTGCGAGAAACAGACTCATGATTCGGTGAGGATTGGACATGGAGGATTTTTGTCATTGTTATAACCTTTCAGGAATAGCCCCGTTTTTGTAATCAAATAGCATGCCTTTTGCAACAGACCCACCGAACTTGGGAAAAGCCAAAGTTTATGAGTCTCTAAAGGACTCTTATACACAATCTAAAACACTGGATTTATTGGATTTTTTCTGATATAACCTAAATACAATCGAAATAAAAAAACAGGGAGTTGTCAGCCGATGCCTAGAAAAGGTTATTGGGTTGAGTGTATCCCGCTACATGGGAACGCAAACCAGAATATGTCGCCGGATCTATACGGCGCATCCATCAGAGCCTTGCCGGAGGTTAGTGCCTATGCGCCCTCGCCCGACAAAGCTATTGAGAAGCTACGTGCCAAACTCAAGAAACTGAAACAATATTATGAACTGACAGGACGGACGATGCCTGATTCCGAAAGCCCAGCTGAACCGCCATCACGACTAAAATTCGTAGAAGGCTGGATGTCGGTTTATGTCGATATGATCGATGAAAGCCAAGGCCGCGCTTAACGGCCGCTCCATACTAGATTAAAAAGCGCACGCAGGGAGTCTGCTATATGTGGGTTCCGTATCACGCAGCCGCCAACAGGTTTGTGCGGCGAGAAAATCATCACACTATCCACGTAAATACTGATAACTGACTTGAAGGGGAATAACGTGTCATCAATAAATTTGATCTCCCGTAACCCTTCTTTTTTGTTATCGAATGTTTTTACTTTGTTGGCACTGGTAGGCGCAATACCGCGATAGCTTACTTTCATTGCGATGCGTTTCTTGACGAATTGTTGCTCAATATCTGGGTAAAGGGCTAGTACACCTACTCCGTTTGTAAACTCTATAAGTTCTTTCTCCTTTGTCTGTGTATGTTTCAGGCGAAGAAAAATATCGTCATAGGCTTTTTGTAAGCCTTGCTTGCCTTCAAACGAGAGAATCTCGGTTGCAGCAAAGTCGCCGCTACCTTTTAAGAGGAAGGGTGCCAGTTCAGCAAAATCATCCATTGTTTTTTGCTGGCGTTGCAAAATTGTGTCAGGCACTTCAGCAAAAAATTTATACCTTGCGCCGCTCTTTACACGCCGTAAAAAACGCCGTTCCAACAAGCGTTCAACAGTAACATCCACCGTACTGCGGCTGATCTTTGTCAGTGTGGTAATCTCATGCGTGTGCAGCCCTCCTGTGTGCGGCAGGCACGCCATATACACACGGGCCTCTTTTTCTTTCAGGCCGAACTGGTTGAAAATTTGCAAAAAATCACGCCGCATCCCCTAAAAATAACAGAAATATTGTTATTTTTACATTAAAACAACAATAAATTAAACATAATGCAGAAAATAACAAATGGAGGTGTGTCAATGAACGAGTATATGGAGAAATTGAAAGAAATATGGGGGCCACATAAAGAAGCGCGTGGCTATATGTCACAAGGTGATACGCAAAAAATTATGGACTACCTTGCCGGAGAGTTTCCTGTGCTTGTAGAGATGCCGCTTTTCAAGGCGTGTATGCAAAAGGCGGATGTTCCGGCAAGCTGGCGCGCCTCGCGTTATATGCTGGATGTCGATATCAAGAAAGCGCCACGTTCGATACCAGCAAAGAATATTGAAGATGTCATTTATGACGGACTCGTTATCAGTTTTTTGACACAAAGTCTGACATGGGACCAGACGCCCAGTAAGTATGCACCCGATCGTGATCCAGTTGTTTATCGTGATCTCGCCATAACTTCCTTTGTGCTTTCAAAGACGAGCAAGGGGTATCAAGTGCGGCATGGATTCACAACGGGTGACATCGATATGGAGCGGCTGGAGTCTTTCAGCGGCAATCCGCGCTTAAATGCGATATTTCAACGTTGCTCTAATAATGACGAGGTTGCCGTTATGTTGCAGGCACAAGAGTGGCGTCCGGCCGCAAGACGTCCGGAAGGGTTTGTCGAGAAAGTCTTGGAAAAGATACTGGTAAGGGACGTCCCGCCGCAGGACAAAGTTATTGTGTGCAAGAGTTTTGCGTTGAATTAAGTTTTGGTAATGCGAAACGCCATGCCAGGAAGAAGTGGTGTTTCAAAGTAGCGTTCGAAATTTTCTATTTTTGTTTTATCGGGCTGAAGTGAAAGCAGGAGGCTTTGTAATTGTTCTTTGTTCAAAACGTGCTGGTAAACGTGGTAGCCATAGAAATCATAGGTGTTGAGTGCGAATTGTTTATAACGCCGCGCGCTGTATGAAAGAGCGCTCTCGTTTTCGAGGCGTGGCACATCGCCATCCACCACAATACCTGCCCCGCCCAGTGCCTTACCAATAACGGGCACAATCCCGAAGAGCGCCACAAAATATGCATAGGCATAAATAATAAATTTCGGACAGCGCGGTAAAACAGCACGCAGGGCTGTATAAATAGGGCGGCGTATCGTCCGCTTCCAACCTGTACCAAACATGCCTTCGTGGTAACAATTCATCACTAGCTCGCCACCCGGCTTTACCAACGCATAAAGGGCCTGCGCTGTTTTCTCTACACTTGGTGTGTGCTGTATCACATTGTGGCAGTAAACCATATCAACGCTATTGTCTTTTACAGGCGGCGCATCGATCGAGCATTGTATGGAGGTTACGTTCGTGAGGCCTTCCAGATTTTGTTTGATAATCCCGTCAACGGCATGGGACAGCTCGAGTGAGAGAACGTGGGCTGCACCACTTTCGGCAATCCAGCGTGTTTGCATACCGCTGCCAGCGCCTGCATCAACAATGATTTTTTCTTTGAAGGCATCGGTGGTGCCAAATGTATTTTGAACCGTATGTTGCAGCCAGTTTTGCTTAAACGCATCGAAATTAAATTTATTCCACTGCTCACCA
Source organism: Alphaproteobacteria bacterium (assembly GCA_016125135.1). GTDB lineage: Bacteria > Pseudomonadota > Alphaproteobacteria > Micavibrionales > Micavibrionaceae > RI-185. Next base: position 41,803 of record WGMJ01000017.1, read on the forward strand.
AAGGATTGTACGGTTTCAGCGCCAACATAACCTGTAAAGCGCGGAATATTATTCACAACCGGTATTTTCTTGCCTGTTTCTGTTGCAATGTAATCAACCCCGTCCTTTACGAAAGGTTCTTTCGTCTCCGGCAGGCACAGGAGGTTTAAAATCGCTTGCTTCATAGGGCTTGAGTTTACTTGACCAGCTTGAGAATGCAAAACCCGTATGGGGCCAATATCACACCATTATCTTTAATTGCGCAGTTATTGCGTGGTACAGTATCAAGCGGTTGAAACGAACCTGGTATGCCCCATTTTACTTCTGCGTCGCCGGCGTTAAAGACGCAAAGAAGGGTCGTTGTGGCATCACTGCGTGTAAAGGCGATGATATTGTCAGGCGTTTCCAGTATTCCAATATCACCAAATTTAAGCGCAGGTGTATTCTTGCGGCAGGCAAGAAAAGCGCGGGCGAAATGTAGTACAGAAGTCGGATCCTCTTCCTGCGCATCTACAGCCCATTTATGGTGCGGTTCATAAACGGGGAGCCAGGGTTTACCCTCGGCGCTAAAGCCTGCGTTATGCGCATCTCGTTCCCACGGTATAGGTGTGCGGCAACCGTCACGGCCTTTAAATTCGGGGTAGAACATAAGGCCGAAAATATCCTGCATATCTTCATAAGCAACATTGGCTTGTTCTAATCCCAGCTCCTCACCTTGGTACATGCAATAAGAGCCGCGTAAGGATAGCGCCAAGGCTATGCCCAGGCAGGCGCGGTCTTTTTGTGTTGCGGGGTCCTGTTGCGGAAAGCGGGAAACAATACGTGGCGCATCATGCGATCCCATTGCCCAACACATCCAGCTATCGCCCATACGGGATTCAAATTTTTCGATTGTACGTTCAACATTTTCCTTCGTGATATCCATGTAGGTAAAGCCATAGCAGTAGGATAGGTGAAAACGGTCTTTTCCTTGTGCGTAGAATATGGTGTCCTCAAGGCTGTTGTCCCCGCCCGCTTCTGCAAGTAGGGCAATATCACCATGCGTATCTGCCATGTTTCTGAATTCACGTATAAATTCCAGAACTTCTTTCTTCTGTGTTTGGCTATATTCACGCCACTGTTTCGCGAACGGGTTGCTGATATCAATATCTAGATCTGTGGGGTGATGGCTCTCGCGCACAGGATTATCGCGGAGCTGTATATCTGGCAGAATTTGTTGGACTGCATCAAGCCGGAAGCCATCAACTTTCAAATCAATCCAGAATTTTGCCGTGTCTAGAATTGCGTCTTTTACTTCGCGGTTCCAGAGATTAAGCGAGGGCTGTTCCTTGGAAAACGAGGCAAGGTAGTATTGCTGACGGCGCGTATCCCAATGCCATGCAGAACCTCCAAAATAAGCCAGCCAGTTATTTGGCGGCGTTCCGTCTTCTTTGGCATCAGCCCAGTAATACCAGTCATGCTTCTGGTTTGTTTTGTTTTGCCGCGATTCTTTGAACCATATATGTTCGTTCGATGTATGGCAGAGGACAAGGTCAATCATGACCTTCAGTCCTAGTTCATGCGCGCGTGTCCGAAGCGCAACAAAATCATCCATATCGCCAAAAATCGGATCAACATCACGATAGCTGGCAACGTCATAACCACCATCTTTCATCGGCGATTTGAAAAAGGGTGTGATCCAGATGCCGTCTACACCCAACGCGGCGACATACTCCAGCTTTTCAATGATGCCCTTCAGGTCACCAGTTCCATCGCCATTATTGTCTTTAAAGCTGCGGGGATAAATCTCGTAGAGGACAGCGCCCTTCCACCAGTTATTATTTGTGCTCATATCTCACTCATTCAAAAGTCAGGCCGTTATTTGTGCCCTTGAGACTACGTTTTCCTTTGAGAAATTCAAGTGCCGGCGCAGCAAAAATTTCAGCGCGCCAGCCATCATTACAGGGAATCTTTGCTTTTTTGCCTTTCAGCACGAGTTGCTCGAGGTCATCATTCGAGGCAATCATGCGCGGCGCAAGGTCGGCTTCGTAACTGACAACCTTCAACACGATTTTCAGCGCATCAACCTGTAAATTCTGCGCAGGGCTGAGTTGTGCAGCGGTAGGCGGTTTCGGGCAATCATCATTCTTGGCGCTACGTACATATTTTACCAGTGCCAATATTTTCTCGGCACGTTCGAAAGATATATCACGTGGGAAGTTGCGCAGACGGCCCATATCTTTTTCATCCTTAGGCAAACGCTGTGCAAGTTCAACAATTGCCTCATCGCGTATAATACGGCCACGTGGCACGTTATCTTCTTTTGCCCACTCTTCACGCGTTGCACAAAGCCCCTGTAATGCAAGCGCTTCACGGGGGCTCGGTTTACGTACTTTTAATTTCAGCCATAAATTTTCAAGTGGCGGGTTATAAATGTTTTCGTCATAAAGCGCATCCATCTCTGGTTTTACCCAGCCTGTGCGCCCGAGTTTTTCGATCTTGTCAGCGAGGTGTTTATAAAGCGGGGCGAGGTAGCGTACATCATCAAGCGCGTATTCAAGCTGCGCGTCTGAAAGCGGCCGTTTTGACCAATCGCTATATTGGTGGCTTTTATCAATCTTTGCACCAATCGCCATACGGGCCAGTGGTTCAAAACCAATCTGTTCGGGGAAGCCGCAAAACTGCGCGGCAATTTGTGTGTCGTAAACGGGGGTTGGCAGCTCGCCCATCCATTGCAGAAGGATTTCTAAATCCTGTCGCGCGGCATGGAAAATTTTCAGAATTTTCTTGGCCTTAAAAAGAGACCAAAGCGGAGCGAGATCTTTCTTCTTCCACGGGGAGAGCATATCAATGGCGTGGGGTTTGCCATCAGGCCCCGCCAGCTGGATCAGTGAAAGCTCGGCATAGAAGGTGCGCTCGCGGGTAAACTCGGTATCAACCGCTATAAACGGGTGTTTTTTAAGCTTTTCGCATAGCTTTTTTAATTCGGCTGCTGTATGTATAAGTGTCATTTGCGAGAGCCAGTTTCGGCCCGCTGACAAAGAAAATCAAGGACTTAAAACGATGACGACCTACAGAACCCACAATTGTGCCGCCCTCAGACAGAGCGATGTCGGCAAAAACGTTAAACTTTCAGGCTGGATCGCCCGCAAGCGCGACCATGGCGGCATCCTGTTTATTGACCTGCGCGATACGTTCGGTGTTACACAATTGGTTCTCGACCCCGCTATCAAGGGCCTCGAAGAGGTTGATAGCTGGCGCCCTGAGTCGGTTATTACAATCGAAGGCAGTGTGGTCGAACGTGTAGGTGATACGAAAAACGCCAAACTCGCTACAGGTGATATCGAAGTAAAGGTGACGAGTGCTGTTTTGCAATCTGCTGCGGATGTTCTGCCGTTCCAGATCGCAGAGGAAGACCAAGCCGGCGAGCATATTCGTTTGAAGTACCGTTACCTCGATTTACGCAAAGAGCGTATGCAAAAAAATATCCGTTTGAAAAACGGTGTTATCCAGTCTCTCCGTCGCCGCATGTGGGAGCAAGGCTTTCAGGAATTCCAAACACCTATCCTCACTGCTTCTTCACCTGAGGGCGCGCGTGACTTTTTGGTGCCTGCACGTATGCACCCGGGCCAGTTCTATGCATTGCCGCAATCCCCGCAGCAGTTCAAGCAACTTCTCATGATGGCAGGCTTTGACCGCTACTTCCAAATCGCCCCGTGCTTCCGCGATGAAGATAGCCGCGCTGATCGTTTGGCCGAGCATTATCAGCTCGATGTTGAAATGTCTTTCGTAACGCAAGACGATGTATTCGCAACCATGGAGCCTGTGCTGAAAGGCGTATTCGAGGAGTTTAATGCCCACACAGGCAAGCCACATAAAGTATCCGATGCACCATTCCCGCGTATTGCCTATCGCGATGCGATGATGAAATACGGTTCCGATAAGCCTGATCTGCGTAATCCGCTCACCATTGTTGATGTCACTGAAGTCTTCAAACGCGATGATGTGACCTTCAACGCGTTCAAGGGTGTTATTTCTTCAGGCGGCGTTGTACGTGCTATCCGCGCACCAAAAGTGTCTGACCGTCCACGTAGCTTCTTTGACAAATTAAATGACTGGGCGCGTGGTGAGGGCGCACCGGGTCTTGGCTACATCACAATCGATGGCGCAGAAGGCAAAGGTCCGATCGCGAAATTTGTGCCACCAGCCGCCATTGCCGAGTTAGCAAAGGCCGCAAGCCTTGAAACGGGTGACGCTGTATTCTTTGTGTGTGACAAGGAAGCTGCAGCTGCAAAAATGGCTGGCAAAGCACGCGATAAAATATGCGATGAAATGGATATCCGCGAGAAGGGTGTTTATAAGCTCTGCTGGATCGTTGATTTCCCGATGTACGAGGAAGACGAGAAAACAAAAGAGATTATGTTCTCGCATAACCCGTTCTCGATGCCACAAGGCGGCCTCGACTCGCTCAATAACAAACACCCGCTTGAAATTATGGCGCACCAGTATGACTGTGTGTGCAACGGCTACGAGTTGTGTTCAGGCGCTATTCGTAATCACAAGCCTGAAATCATGGAGAAGGCCTTCGCGATTGCTGGCTACGGCAAGGAAGTGCTGGAGCGTAAATTCGGCGGTATGCTAAGTGCCATGAAGTTCGGCGCGCCACCACACGGCGGCTGCGGCTTCGGGGTTGACCGTATCACGATGATTTTAGCCGACGAGCCAAACCTGCGCGAAGTCAACGCGTTTGTGATGAACGGCGCATTCGAAGATCCGCTGATGGGCGCACCAGGCGAGGTTGACGAGCAACAGTTGAAAGATCTGCACATAAAGGTCGTGAAGCCTATGAGCGTAAAGGCGGCTTAATGTCATTCGAAGCAAGAAAATACCTTAATCCGGAAGCATCTACGATTGTGGAGGAGGGGTGTGTTCTTGATGTTGTGCGCGAGCTGCCACAGCCACTGATACTTATAGATAAAGCCGTTTCCGAGAATCCATCTGTACGTGAGTTGCTCGATAACAAAGGTGCAGCAGGAATTGTTTTTTTTCAATGCGACGAGCATTTGAAATCAATAGCGGACTATGCGCAGAATTGTAGTATTATTCCTGACCTGCCATATGAATCTGTTGTGGTCATCGGTTCGGGCGTACTTCTGAATTTTGCCTATTACTTCCTAGCAGATAAATACCAGCAACAACTACAAGATGGCACTTTGAAAGTTGTCGTTGCACCAACAAATACCATGGCCATTGCTGATGTTGCGATTGGCAGCCTCGGCCTGATGAATGATAATTTTCAAAAGAATGCGGTCAGAAAATACTGTGACCCTGATATCGTACTTCTTGATAAGGCACTTTTTATGGCTTCCCCCCTTTCCCAGCAGGCAGATGGGTGTGTAGAGGTTTTAAAACATGCCTTGATGCAGGATGAAGGTGCCATCGAGCAGGCGGCGCGTGCATTTCTGCGATTAGAGAAAAACCCTGAAACGCTTTACAGGCTTGCACATCAAGGCCTTCAGCAAAAATCACTTATTCAGGATGTGTTTCTTACAACAGAACGCAAAGACACTTCTATATTGCTGTCATATGGTCACCTCGTTGCGCATGCAATAGAAGAGCAATCAGGTTTTGCCGTGCCGCATTCCAGCGCTGTTTTTGTAGGTTTGCTCTGTGATCTGCTTCTTATGGGCCACGAAGAGATGGCTCAGAAACTCATGCAGCTTGCGCAAGGAAGTGCTCTACAAGAAACAATTAACCACGCCGTTACGGTGGCACTACAATGTGATCTGGATGCGCTCACGCCGCAAAAACATAAATTCCGCGACGGGAACAATTTCCGTGTCGTAGCGCTTTCAAAGCTTGGCCAGTTTTCTGATCTTGAGGCGCCAATAGCCTTTAAAATTGTCACGCCGCAGGAATATGCTGATGCTATTCAACAGGTTGCAGAAGGTCTTGCGCCGGCAAGCCTAGAATCAAACCATGCAGCTGCCCACCGACCTCAGAACAAGGCTTGAAGCGCTTTGTAGTGCGTTGCCTGTAAAAGCTTTGCAGGCCGCGGACGAAGCTGTACGGGTGCGGTATCGCGGCGACCGCGGCAAATTGTCAAACGAGCAACTACAAATACAAAACGAGGCTGAGGCGATTGCTTATTGCGCCACGCGCTTCCCTGCGACTTACGGGGTGGCAATAAAAGCAGCGCAGGAGATGACGCTTCAAGCTCCCGTTACATTACTTGATATCGGCGCGGGGCCTGCCACGGCTACACTAGCACTCGCGAGTATGTTTGATATCACGCACGCAACATTGCTGGAGCCAAATAACCATTTACGTGCCTGCGGCGAAAAGTTGCTGGAAGTGCTGCCCCATAACTGGGTACCGCACACTTTCGAACAATATAAGGTCGATACACAGTTCGATATCGTTGTGGCTTCCTATATGTTTAACGAAGCAAAATCGGATTTCGCTAAGCTCTGGGCTTTAACAAAACAATATCTGCTTATTATCGAGCCTGGGACACCGCATGGTTTTAGTATTATCTATACGCTGCGTGAGGAGGCCAGAAAGCAAAATATTTCTATCATAGGCCCGTGCTCGCATACGCAAGCCTGCCCGCTATTCACGCTGAACCGCTGGTGCCATTTCTCGGTGCGGATCGACCGCACAAAACTCCACCGCGCTATCAAGGATGCTGATCTGAATTATGAAGATGAAAAATTCTCGTACCTTTTGCTCTCAAAAGCCCCGATAGTGCAGGAAAAATATGACCGCCTTATCGGCCATCCGCGTGGCACAAAGCTGATCGAGGCCGAGCTTTGCACGGCTGAAGGCAGGATAGAGATGGCCAAAATCCCGAAATCCCACCCCAAACATAAGCAATTTCGCAAATCCGCATGGGGCGACAGAGTTAATTATTGACATATTGCTAGCCTTTATGCTAACAAGCGGCTAATCAATTAAAAATATAGAGGCATACATTATGGCGGGTGTTGGCGATACAAACTCAAAAACTTTTCAGCTTTGGCAGACATTCCAGCGCGCAGCTGGAGAGGGTGATAAAAACCTTGCCGCGGCATCGCTCACAAATGCGGCTATAGCCCTGTATAATGAAAACCATGTACATATACCGACAAAAGCAGCAGATGTTCCTGCTTTACTGTCTAGCTTGGGAAGCGTTGCAAAATTCTTCGAATATTGGAGTGATAACAATGGGCTTTTCCAAGATGGTGGTGCCCAAATATTCGGTGCTGCTGCTGCACGTCTTTACCAGATTGATGGTAATACAAGGAACTACGATCTGAGCCTCGATCTCGGCGGGGTCGCCTCGGTGCAGCCAACTGATTTCAATCTCGTTTAATTTATCGGTAACTTAAATTTGCGGTGGTGCTGGCGGGCTTGCCGGCGGATTGTCAGGGTATAATCCGTTCTGCACCATGTAGTTTTCGACCGCTTGCGGCAGGCCTTTGATATTGCGCTCTCCCGTGCGCCATGCGTGACGTATTTTACGCGATTCAAATTCGCAGAGTTCGTTTTCAATCAAATACCAACCACGGTGGGCCTTGAATAAATCATCGGCGTTATCTGTTCGGATTGAAGCTGCATGACGTGCCGCTTCACTTTCATTTGCTTGCTCCCCTTCGCCGGGGCGGGAAATAATGGCAATGGCGTGGTTGTCGATAATTTCTTGCCACCGCGCCCATTCGTGGAAATGAACAAGGTTATCGGCGCCCATAATCCATACGAAATCTACGTCAGGATATTCAGCGCGTAGCGCGTCCAGCGTGTCTATGGTTTGTGACGTGTAATAAGGAGTTTCGTCCACTACCTTCAACCAGTCGGCATGTGGCGCGGTCATCAGGTTGCACATGGCTAGGCGGTGGTGGAGTTCCGTGCTTTTATTTTTTTTCAGCGGGTTTTGTGGTGAAACAAGCACCCAGACTGCATCCAGTCCGAGTTTTTCTCGGGCGACACGGCAGACATGCTCGTGCCCTTCATGCACGGGGTCAAACGAGCCGCCGAACAGGCCTATTTTTCTTCTTGAGACTGTCTCAGACATGGCGCCTTAATAGCACGGGCGGGCAACCCAACGCAATATTTTTGACATAAATATATTTAATTGCTAACATCGCCCCATAATAAAGCCTTGTAGGGAAGTTAGAGATGAAAAATCCGATAACAATGTCGGCGGGCAAACTGGCGGCCTGCGCAGTTTGGGGCCTTGTGGCGGCTACAAGTGTAGCTGTAACGGGCGAAGCCTTGCTGCCGGGTGACCAGGGGGTTTTTAGCGGACCGTTTTCAACAGAAATGCCGGAGGATTTTGACCCCGGCACCTCCAAAATGCTTGCCCTTGTCGCAGCCTTAGCGGCGATGTCGGCGGGCAGTACCGTTGCAAAATATGCGCGGGAAGATAATGCACCGCGCGTGCCACGCAGATAACAATTTTATTGCGTGTCCGTAAGCACCATCGTCATTTTCAAGGGTTTAAAGCCCAGTTTTTCGTAGAGCATAATTGCGGTTTTGTTATAGGCATGTACATTGAGCTGAATTTCATGAATACCGAATTTGGTTGTTACGGTTTCGCGCAGCACATCCATTGCCTTGTGCGCGTAGCTTTTGCCGCGCTCGTCGTCGTTAATATAAATCATATAAAGAAACGCTGATTTACCGCTAAACTCGTCCTCGATCGAAAACCATATATGGCCGACTGGCTTATTATTCTCGTTCACTATGTAATAGAAGAAATGGTTTTTCGTTTGCTGGCCATTTGGCAGTACTTCGCGGATTGCACTTTCACTCTGGTCCAGCGCCTGGTCTTCGTTCATCGGGATACCAACACCGTTATAGGCTTCCAGTAAATTATCGGCAAAATTTCGCGCAAGCTTGCGGCGCTCTTTCGAAAATTCACTTTCAGGGATCGTGAGGAATTGGACCATTTAACGATTCTACATGAATCGGAAAATAAGCGGAAGACCCGCTCTTATTTGGGACGGAGAGATGTAAAAAGATTTTCGCGGACAAAGTTCCGCATGAAAAGAATAAGCGTTGCCGGGTCTTTTGTCTGGACGGGTGTTAGTGCTCCGTCCACGCCTTTTTCAAACCCGAGCGAGAAAATGCGCATCAGCGGGTGCGCAAAAGCACATTTTTTGTAGCCACTGCCAGTGTGGTAGCTCTCAAAAGCCTGCCTTGTAAAAGCATCCCTTATCCCTTTACGGATATTGACGGGCTGGAAAGGGTCTTCTTGTGAGCTCAGGTAATGCGCAATGATCGGTGTGAGGTCATGCGTGAGTGATAAACCCTTCGCATTACCATACATATGATCGCCTAGAATTCTATTGATCAACTTATTCGAGTTCGATGTGAGCATATTGCTCAGCGAATATGCTTTATCAACTGCTTTATACCATTCGTGGAAATAACCTTGAAGCATATCTCGCAGATCAATCATGCCATAAAGAAAGTCAGGGTTTTGTTCAAGAAAATCTATTGCGATTTCTGTCTCGTCATGTGTCATTGCATAAACATGGCTTTTCCGTACAGGCCTTGCCGGAAGAAGAACGCCCCGTTTCCGGCTATATTCTCCTACGCCTTCTCCAAATTCTCTTGTGCGGTTTTTCGCAGGTGAAACAGCAGAGCTGAATGTTGTATAAACACTTTCAACATTAACTTTGACCGGATCTGTTGAAGGTAGCGCTGCCTTACGCAATGTTTTTTTAACATCAGTGCTATAATCACGTGAAAGATAATGTGCGGCATACTGCTCGAATAGCGGCAACGACATGCAGATTGCATTGATCGTTTCATAATCAACATCTGCATTATAAGCTGGGTCATCCTTATCAAGATAAGGCTTGAATAATTCTACTGCGCTTGAAAAATCGAAATCCGCCATGGGCGGACCATAGCGGAAAGACAATATTTATGTCAATAAAAAAGCGACCCTAATTACGAAGCGGTTTCCCTTTTTCCAGCATATGCTCGATACGGGCCATGGTGCCTTCCTGGCGGGTCAGAATGGTGAATTCCGCGCGTTCCAGTGCCAGAATATCATCCTCACTCATCGGGTTGGTCCAGTCGCCTTTTTTACCGCCAGTCAGAACATTAGCAAGGGCTGCCGAAACAGGCACGTCGTACGGTGTTGCTTTACCGGCTTTCGCAAGGTCGGCAACAGCCATATCAAGCGCCATTTTACCGCCAGCGCCGGGGAGGCGAATATCTTTCACTTTTTCCGGCGCTGTGTAGTTTGCCGCAAGCTCTATAACTTTTTTGCGTGCATCAAACAGCAAGCGGTCACGGTTCATTGTAATGCCATCCGTGTCGCGGAAGTAACCAATGTCTTTCGCGTCAGCTGCAGACTTCGCAACTTTTGCCGTGCCGATTGTTTCAAAGGCTTGGCGAATGGCCGTCATCGGTGAATAAGGCGGTGAAAACCACATTTTCTTCGTGTTTTTAATTTCTTTATCACGGTAGCGGAGGATCATCTCCTTACAACCACCCCAACCGGGGATCAAGCCAACACCAACCTCAACGAGGCCGCAGTAGGTTTCTGCGTGCGCTTGCACATGGTCAGCATGCAGTAATATTTCACAGCCGCCCCCCAGCGCCATGCCTGAAGGCGCAGCAACAACTGGGAAGGGTGCAAACTTCAATGCGGCATAGGCACGTTGCCCGCCTTCAACCAGCGCTTCAATTTGCGGCCACATGGCAATATTCATGGCAAACATGGCCAAGCCTAAATTTGCACCAGCCGAGAAAACGGACGCTTCGTTATAAACAACAAGGCCTTTCCAGTCTTTTTTGCCATCGCCAATCAGTTTAATTGCATGGTGGATCACTTCAAAAACTTGTTCATCAAGCGCGTTCATCTTGCCTGTAAATTCGAGGCAGAGTACACCTTGCCCGACGTCCCATAGCGCAGCACTTCCTGTTTTGAAGACCGGTTTGGCATTCAGTTTAATGTCAGAGAGCAACAGTACGCCCTCGGGCCGTTCAATCGCGTGGTATTTCCCGTCAACGCCGAAGAAGTATTTTTTGCCGTCTTCAACTTTATAGAAGCTCTGGTTGCCGAGCTTCTGCATGAGCGGCGGAATATCCTTACCCATGGCTTTCCATTCAGCATTCACAAAGCCTGCCCCGAGTTGGTCAATCATTTCAAACGGGCCGAACTTCCAGTTATAGCCTAAGCGCATTGCTTCATCAGCATCCTGCACATTATCTGCAATTTCAGGGATCAATGAGGCGGCGTAATGCAGAACCTGCAACAAAACCTTCTTTGCGTATTGTCCACCAATATCGTCGGCCGTTAAAACAGCCCTCAATCCCTTTTTGCCGTTCTCGACAGAGGGCAATTTCGTATCAACAGGCTTGCCGTAAGACTCTTCACCAAAATTTCCTACAGAGAGTTTGAGAGCCTGTTTGATCTTGTCTTTTGGCTTTGCTGGGTCAAGGCGGTAAAATCCACCTTTGCCTTTTCTTCCGGTGTATCCCGCCTCAATCATGCCTTTGATAATCGGGAAGTCTTTATAAATTTTGCGGTAGTCATCTTTCTCTGGGAGTGTTGCCAGCATTGATTTCGCAAGGTGCGGTATAAGGTCAACGCCAATCAAATCTACCAGCGCGAAAATGCCGGTTTTCGGAATGCCTACAGGTTTGCCCATCACAGCATCGGCAATTTCAATCGGCACATTCATCGCAACGGCTTCATTCAAGCCCACTTGTAACCAGTAAACACCCAAGCGGTTCGCAATAAAGCCCGGCGTGTCATGGCATACAACAACGCCTTTGCCGAGAGTAATGTCGCAGAAATCGCGGATGGCCTTAACATGATCCTTCTTCGTCTTGTCGCTGTAAACAAGTTCCAACAGGCGCATATAGCGTGGCGGGTTAAAGAAGTGTGTAATCAGAAAATCAGGGGCCAGCTTGTCACCGAACGGTTCCACAAGGTTGTGGAGCGGAATTGTTGAGGTGTTAGAAGAAACTATAGAACCTGCTTTGCGGTGCGCCTGAATTTTCTCGTAGGTTTTGTGCTTCACAGCCAAATCTTCCAGCACCACTTCTACAATCCAGTCGCAGTCTTTAAGGAGCGCTAGATCATCTTCCATGTTGCCGCAGGTAATCAGCTTGGCATTGCGCGGGTGCATAAGGGGCGCGGGATCGGTTTTGAGAAGCTTCTCGACAGCTTTTGCAGCAAGGTTTGTGCCGTCAGCTGGTTTAATATCCAGAAGCACAACAGGCACGCCGGCATTTGCAATCTGCGCGGCAATCCCGCTTCCCATCACGCCTGAACCAATAACAGCTACTTTTTGAATGCTCATACTTTAATTCCAGTCTTATAAAATTTTTCAATCCAGAGTTTTTTTAGTGGCGGCAATGAAAATGTTGAAAGCAGGTAACCGCCTGTGGGCACACAAGCGCCTGCCAATGCATTTCCCAGTCCCACAACTTCCATATAGGTGGCCGCAACAATATAGGTTACAAAAGCAATAAAGCCGCGGCGCACAAAAGATGTTTCCCATGCCTTGTCGGCCTCAACACGGGCATTACGCTCTTTAATTGCTTGTAAATCCGCTTCCATTAAATTGCTTCAAGAATAATCGCTGTCCCTTGCCCGCCACCGATACACATTGTGGCGATACCACGCTTTTTCTTCTCGCGTTTCAGCAGTGTTGCAAGCTTACCTGTAATACGTGCGCCTGATGCGCCAAGCGGGTGACCAATTGCAATCGCGCCACCATCTAAATTCACTTTAGCCGCATCAACGCCCATTTCTTTCAAAACGGAAAGCGACTGCGCAGCAAAAGCTTCGTTCAGTTCGTAAATATCAATATCCTTGTGCGTTAGTTTTGCGCGTTCCAAGGCTTTAGCGGTTGCGGGCACGGGGCCAATCCCCATAATCTCTGCCGCACAACCTGCAACGCCCACTGACACGATGCGTGCAAGTTTGGGTAGCTTGTGTTTATCCGCGTATTCTTCGGAGCATACAAGCACGGCGGCGGCGCCGTCTGTTAAAGGTGATGCAGTCCCTGCTGTAACAGTGCCCTTTTCATCAAAGGCGAGTTTCAAACCAGCAAGATCTTCGAGTGTTGTTGCGCCGCGGATACAGCCATCTTCGGTGACATCGCCAATCGCAACAATTTCATCTTTCAGTCTGCCATCTGCCTGTGCTTTCGCTGCTTTTTGCTGCGAGCCAAGCGCAAACTCTTCCTGCTCTTTACGGGAGATCGAATATTTCTTTGCTAAATTTTCTGCGGTTTCACCCATGCCCATATAGGCTTGCGGGTAGGTTGTTGCTAACGCAGGGTTTGGCATCGGGTTAAAGCCCCCCATCGGGATGCGCGTCATGCTCTCTACGCCTGCACAAATAAAGGCATCACCGGCACCCATTTGAATATAACCGGCGGCCATCTGGATTGTTGTCATGGATGAGCCACAAAAGCGGTTTACGGTTGCGCCAGCAATTGAAACAGGTAGGCCTGCTAAGTTCACAACAATACGGGCAATGTTGAAACCTTGTTCAGCCTCGGGGAAGGCACAGCCCATCAGCACATCCTCGATATCGGCAGGATTCACCCCTGTTTCCGCCACCAAAGCCTTGATAACAATTGCTGCAATATCGTCGGGCCGGACCTTGGCGAGCGCTCCTTTATTGGCAAAAGTGAAGGGGGAACGCTTGTAACCGCATATTACGACTGGGGTCTTCATGGTGGGGGGTCTCCTAATAACTTGATTCTACTATTGATATAGGGCGGGGTCTATTCGCATTACAGCACCCACTACACCAAATAAGTTTTGACAAACCCTTAAAAAGAGGGCATCAAAACAGGCAGAAAATCTTTAAGGAGACATAATATGGCCCAAACGACAGCAGATGCCCGCGGCATGAAGCGGATTTGCACAGGTTGCGGAGCGCGCTTCTACGATATGAACAAGCGTCCGATCAACTGCCCGAATTGCGATACAGAGTTTACAGGTGAAGTGAAAGCACGTGGCCGTCGCGGTCGCGCAGCAGCGAATGACGATTACGGCAACGACGAAGAAGCCGAAACTGAAACAGAAGTCGAAACAGAAGAAGCCGAAGCCGAGAATGAAGATGTTGTGAGCATCGAAGATATCGAAGATGGTGACGACGAGGATATGGACGGCGATGATATTGAAACGCTCGATGACATGGATGACGAGGATGACCTCGATGACGAGCTGGATGTCGAAACCGAAAAAGAAGAATAAAAGAAGAACCTCCCCGATCGGGGAGGTTCTTATATGGGCACTTCATTCATGAACCTTAAACAGATTATCGTGGCACTCCCACTTACTGCTTCACAAGACGTTATTGGCGGCTTGCAGTGTATTGGCGAAGAATGCTGTACGAGTATTTCTGCCATGCGTGTGCCCATCGGCACTCCCAAACTCTGGCATGTGACATGGCATGCCCCCGTTGATATGCATAAGGAAATATGGGCCGAGATCAATTATTTCCTCGATCAGCATAAAATCGAAGGTGAACCCGTTATTCAGGATGTACCAGACATCAATTGGCTTCAGCATGCCTATCAGCAGTTACCGGCACTCTCTATTGGGCCATTTTATGTTTATGGCGCACATATTGAAACCCCGCCCCCTGCAAACGCGATCCCTATTCAAATGGATGCAGTCACCGCTTTTGGTTCCGGTTACCACGGCACAACAAAAGGCTGCTTGCTTGCGCTCGCAACACTGAAGGGAGAAAATAAATCATTCCACAAAATCTGGGATGTTGGCACGGGCACGGGTATATTAGCGATTGCAGCCCATCATTTATTCAACGTGCCTGTGTGGGCAAGTGATAATGACCCCGAGGCGGTGCGTGTTGTTGAAGAGCACATACAAAAAAATAATTTGAGCACAAAAGAAATTATCCCGCTGGTCGCTGAAGGCACGCAGCATGATGTGTGGGAACAAAATAAAAAATTTGATCTGGTGATTGCAAATATTCTGGCGGGTCCGCTTGTGCAGCTTGCCCCTGATTTTGCGGACGGTGTTGAAAAGGGTGGGTTTCTGATTCTCTCCGGTCTTCTCAAAGAACAGTTCGATGATATCGAAAATGCCTACACACAAGCAGGTTTTAAGTTGTATAGGCAATTTCCAGAATACGATTGGCTCGCACTCATCTATAAAAGAGTCTAGAATCGGAAGCGAAACTTGAGTCATTCCCAAGGATTGCGTTACAGCAATTTTTCCCTGTTGATAGTTTCGATATTTTGCTGTTGTCTGACTATATAATCCGTCAAAAACAAAAATAATTGAGTAAACAGGGTAAGGGCTTTCAATAATGTCGCTACAAGGGGACTTGTCAGACATATTGTCCATGTTGGGCCTTAGCGCGCGGGAGCGTGATTGGCTTGCTTCCTCCGGATTCGTCCTCCAAACATCCATTTCAACCGATCTTGCTTCAGGTCTCGTGCACGGCTTACAGGCACGTGTCACAGAAGAAAATCCACAAAGCTACAAAGTCGAGATTCGCCATCTTTATCATCCCGATAACCAGACAAATCAACTGACGGATGTTTTGACGTTTCGCCTGAAATCCGAGAATGGCGGCCAGACATTTAAGGTTGCGGATGGGGATGTCGGTATCTGGCGCAAGGCAACAAAAAAGCCAACCGAGAAAGATGGTATCAAGCTTGTTGGCGCGTTCCACGATATCTGGCACGAGCTTCGCCGCAATCGCTGGACAAACCCTGTGCCGCTGCTCGAGAAGAACGGACTACCTTCACAAAAAGCGCTTCCCGGCCTTTATGGGACGGGTGAAATCAAGATACACGACGCCAAAGTGCAGGATAAACCAGAAGATGTTTTCTTCGAGGCGGAGTTTCTCCCCGCTATACTTGGTATCGGTGCTGATGTTTATGCGGGTCGTCAGAAATTCCAGCATACGCTTTCGGCCCGCGGTGAACGCGGTGCATTCTATGCCCTGAAGCTGAATGGTGAGATTGGTCGCACACCGGCAAACGTGAAGCTAAGCTGTACACTCACGCGTCGTGATGGTCAGCAAGAGACAACCGAAGAGATTTATTCGCTTGAAACTGTTGGTGTGGGTGACAACGACAAACAGGCGCGCCTGAAATCACTCACCTTCCACGGTGAAAAGCGCGAGCACCGTAACCGCAAAGTTGCAGGCCGTTTCCTTGATGCAATCCGCGAACACCACACGCTTATTCGCCGGGGCGAGAACGCTGCTGATATTGATGATCTGTTCCGCATGGCGGAGGATGGCGAGGTAAAGCTACCAACCGATATCATGCTCAGATCCGACCTTTATCCGCACCTGCAGGAAAAGCTCGAGATCGGCCCGAAAGGTCGCGCCTTCCTGACAATCGAGGGCGGCAACCCGCACGATGAAATATATCTTTCAAACCACGATCACCAGATCGGGGCTAACCGCTATATTTTCGAATTTCACGACAAGCCTGCCAAAACAAAGCCCGCACGTGTACGCGCTGTCGGGGTTGATGCCGGCGTCCAGTTTCAGGACAAGGCTGACCTTGCGGCGGTCAATGTTGACGCTTATTACAAGCGCCGTTTCGACCCCGATCATAAGCCGCATTTACCGCTTATGGCAGAGGTTATCACGCACGGCCACATGGACCATGTGGGCTTCTACGCCTATCTCGTAAAAGCGGGTTACGACTTACCGCTTCTTATCATGACCCCCATGACGCGCGAGCTTCTGCGGCGGAAAATGATGCAGCTCAAAATCGAGCCAAAAGTCGTGTGGAAGCAGCTGGATAATTGCCATGTGATTGATCTGTTCTTCAAATCGCAAGACGACGGGGACTTTGACCTGTCAACCAATACATATAATTATAATGGTACTGAATTTACTCAAAGCTGGGAGCCAATAAAAGACAAGGCTGGCAAAACACATTATTACCCCGTCCTTGATTTCGGCGGGGACATGAAGTTGCATCTTGCAGCCGCACCGCACTCGCTTCCTGGGTTTATGGTGCACTTCGATACACCTGCCGATAGCTGGACACATACGGGTGATTGGAAGCCGGACGATACCCTGCGAAATATGCTGCCCGGTATGCCACCACTTGATCCATGGCTTGAGAAACATCAACCAACGCTTCTAACGACAGATTCAACCGGTTCGCTAAAAGAAGACGATGTTCCAACTGAAGCGCAGATTAAAGAGGGTTTCCTCGGGATCTACAAGAAACATCCGAAGCAACGATTTCTGTTCGCTTTGCTTGGCTCAAACCTTGCCCGTTTAATGACAATCATCGAAGCGACGACAGAGGCCGGTAAAGATGCATTGTTGATGGACGGTAAGGCGGTGAATGATCTTATAAAAGATCTTGATGCCACCTATATGCTGATAACGGGTGATGAAAAGAATTTCAGGCAGCATATATTCGATGAATACGGGCTGCAGATTTATTTACAGACACAAAGCAATTATAAAAAAATTCTCGAGGGCGAGCCGGTGAAGGTTCGTTACCAGAAAACCGATGAGGAAGAAGAAATCGCAGGCCTGCAACCGGAACCCAAGCAACGCCGTCGTAAAACAAAAGCCAGCCGGGATTTTCTCGAAGATGATTCCATCGATGAGGGCGACTTTGATGATGAAGAGAAGGGCGTTGTACTTTCCTACAGCATGGCCGTGACGGGCACGCAAGACGAGCCCTATTCCAGTCTTAACCAGGCCGCCCGTGATCTGAATCGCCGCTACCGTTTGACAAAGGGCGATGTGCTTGTGAATGCGCAAGGGGTTATTCCCACGGGTGAAAATAAAGAACGCCGTAAAAGTGTTATTGCCGCCATGGCGGAAATCACAGGAGCAACACTTTACTTCCCCGAGGCCATCGAAAAAGAAAGCAACATTATTGTTGCCGGTTCGGGGCATACAACCAAACCAGGCCAGCGTGACCTTATCAAGAAGTTGGGCCTGCCTGTTGTTATTCCTGTACATGGCGGGCCTGACCAACTCAAGGCGCATGTGGCAACAGCGCAAGAAGTTGGCGCCAAGGCATATCGCGCCACAAATAGCTCGAAATTCGAACTTGTAGATGGCGATGTGCGTGAGGTGCAAAGTATCCCTAACCAGATGCTTTATATTACCACTGCTGCGCATGATACATTCGGCAAAATGTTCCTTGCGCCTGTTTTCAGTACGCAGGCAACGCCTATGAAGGGGCCATTGCTTTCAAAAGCGGGTGCACTTGTTGAAATCTTTGAACGTGCCGTTACACGCGGCCGCAAGATCCAGCCGGAGCTTATTTCACGCCAACGCGGCTTTATCGCGAAGAAAGTTAAATTCGGGATCGAGAAGTATCGTTATGGTGCGCTTAAAGACAAGGATATTACTGTTGTTGCCGGATGCGATACCGAGACAACGGGTATTCGTAACCTGCACCAGATGACACAATTTGCGCTTGTGCCGCAGCAGGTCAAAGATAGAGCTTTTCTTGACCCAAGCGTATTTTACGAACGTATGCAGGATGGTGTTGTTGCAAGCCCGGGTGCCGAGTTTGTAACCCAGCGCAAACTGACTGACCATCAACGCGGTGATAACGTATTCGTATTTGCTAATAGAATGTTCAAGGCAATTCGTGATCTACGCAAAACAGCCAGCGAGCTTTATACAGCAGACCATAAAAAGCCGGATAAGGCTTTCGGCGAAGATGATGTCGCCCGCAAGGAACATGGTAAGCAGATCACGCGTGAAGCGCGCTATGCCAAGGCCATGCTGGTCTTCCATAATGGCCGTTTTGATGACCGTTTTATCCGCGCTGAACTGGGACGCGGCGGTGTTATTGATAACAAGCCGCACAGCGGTAAGGGCGTGTTCTGGGTGGATACACGTGTGATCGCCCGCGCACTCCATGCCTATTCACCGGGTATTTTGAAGGTAGGTAAGAACAAGGAAACGGGCCTTGTTGATTTCAGCTTGAAGGCTCTCTGCCAGAAAAACGGCATTGAATATGATGAAAGCAAGGCTCACGCCAACGCGGATTATGACGCCGAGCGTGCGCTGGCACTTTTCTGGTTGATGCAAGACAAGGCACCGAAGATTGTTGACCAAATGATTTTAAATGCGGACTACCAGTCCAACCACTTGCTAAATGATATTTGGGGTATTGATTGTGGTTACGGGCCGCACACACCATACCCTGTCTTCTCGTATATGAGTGCGCGGGCCGACAAGCCCGATCCGAAGATGGGGTGCTTTATCGGTAGCTTCTTGAATAGAAGATACGCAATTGTTTTTAACCTTGCATATGACCCGGCAAAATATTTTAATTTGCCTGAAGCAAAAATAAAAGAAATGCTCGATGACCCGAATTGTGATGTTTTCGAGAAAATTGATTTGCAAATGCAGCCAATTGTCATGCCTCCACGCGTGGGTATCAAGGTCGGCGCGCATAATGGCCTGCCTATCGAAACGCTCGATAAACGCGCGAGCGCCATGAAAATGCACTTACAAACGGCCCGCCACGACCATAAACGTACACTGGCCGAGAAAATCGACAACGTGCTGGCAGCAGATATGTTTATGCGTGAAGAAGTTGACTGGCAGGAAAGTGGCCCGTCACCTGTGCGGGCGATTGATGCTTGGGAAAAACAAGTGCTGTCGCCCGATATGGGCTTCATTGAGCTGAAGCGTATGAAGACAGGTCTCGCCGATCAGGTGAAGCAAGAGCTCTTCAAAAAAGTAAACGAATATCTGAACAAGGTGAAAAAATACGCCGAAGATTTTGGCGAGGATGCCGAACAGACAGAAGAGAACAAGGCGAACATCGCATCACATTTTGATGCTATCATGCGCTACCAGCATGACTACACGCAAGCGATCCAGCTTTATATTTGCACAATCCAATATGATATTGATCGTCGCAAGCTTTCAGCCGATCAGGTGAAGCAGGTTGAAACCTACCGTGCGATTCGAGCCTACATCACGAATCGGGAAGCACAGGAAGAATTCCCCAAAACGGGTGATTCGGCCTTCAAGAAGGAATACAAACCTTACTATGAGGCAGCGAACCAGAATCATGGTGAAGTCACCGACAAGATGCGCGCTGTTGGCATATTCTCCCACAACCGTATATTACGTCCACATGTTGGATAGTTCCGGCACTTGTTATTCTGTCCCGATCTTTTTGTTTTTGTTCGTCTTTTTGAAACCATCCCCATAGCACAAAAAAAACTTCCAAAAAGGACTCTTGCACGGGTTGAAAACAGGTATAATTGAGTCGTGAACAGGGGCTTTTGGGGAATATATTCTTCTTGCCGGATAACACAATATATAGTAGGTTAATATTAAGTTACACCGCTACAGATTGTGTCTCATCTACAACTCTGTAATCACCGTAAAAAACTTATAACTGCTTGTTTTGGGCACCCGCCCGGAAGGAATATGGCCATGTTTGACGTCGCGCAAATGGAACGGGGCAACCGTGTAAAAATTGACCGCAGCCGCGACGCTTATTTAAGCGAATTCGGTGTGGCCACTTTATACGACCGTTACCTGCTGCCCGAAGAAGGCCCGCAAGATTTATTTGCACGTGTTGCCATGTATTACGGCGATGATAGCGACCACGCACAGCGCCTCTATGACTATATCTCCAAGCTCTGGTTTATGCCGGCAACGCCTGTTCTTTCAAACGGCGGTACATCACGCGGGCTTCCAATCTCCTGCTTCCTGAACGAATGCAATGACTCCCTCGAAGATATTGTAAACCTCTGGAACGAAAACGTATGGCTGGCCTCGCTTGGCGGCGGTATTGGCTCTTACTGGGGCAATATTCGTTCTATCGGTGAGAAAGTCGGCCGTAACGGTAAAACATCGGGTATCGTGCCGTTCATCCGCGTGATGGATTCGCTAACTCTCGCTATTTCGCAAGGCTCCTTGCGTCGTGGCTCTGCTGCAATCTATCTACCTGTCTGGCATCCCGAGATCGAAGAGTTTGTCGAGATCCGCCGCCCGACCGGTGGTGACCCGAACCGTAAAGCACTCAACCTGCACCACGGCGTTTTGATCCCAAACGCATTCATGCAGGCTGTTGCACAAAATGACGAATGGGCGCTTCGCTCACCGAAAGACAATTCAATTGTTGACCGCGTAAACGCACGTGATCTCTGGATCCGTATTCTGACTGCGCGTATTGAAACGGGCGAGCCGTATATCGTGTTCATCGACCACGTGAATGATGCTATTCCGGCACACCACAAAATGGCGGGTTTGAACGTGAAAATGTCAAACCTCTGCTCCGAGATCACATTGCCAACAGGGCGTGACCATTTGGGTAATGACCGCACAGCTGTTTGCTGTCTCTCGTCGCTCAACCTCGAAACTTTTGACCAATGGCAAGACCACCCGACCTTTATTGAAGACTGCATGCGCTTCCTCGATAACGTGCTGACAGACTTCATTAATAAAGCGCCGGATACAATGAAGCGCGCGAAATACGCAGCCATGCGCGAGCGCTCTGTGGGCCTCGGCGTGATGGGCTATCACTCATTCCTGCAATCAAAAATGATCCCGATGGAATCGGTCATGGCAAAAGTCTGGAACCGCCGTATGTTCCAACATGTCAAACGTCAGGTTGATGATGCGTCTAAAAAACTCGCACAAGAGCGTGGCCCATGCCCTGATGCTGCCGAATACGGTGCGATGGAGCGTTTCTCGAACAAAATGGCAATTGCACCAACAGCGTCTATTTCTATTATCTGCGGTGGCGCGTCACCAGGGATTGAGCCAAACGCAGCAAATGCTTACAACCACAAAACACTTTCTGGCTCTTTTGCTGTTAAAAATAGCTACCTCGAGAAATTACTCGAAGAAAAAGGTAAAAACACAGAAGAAGTCTGGTCACATATCTTTACTGACGAAGGTTCAGTCCAGGGGCTTGATTTCCTCTCGCAGGAAGAGAAAGACGTTTTCAAAACTGCATTCGAGATCGACCAACGCTGGCTCATCGAGCACGCAGCAGATAGAACGCCTTTTGTTTGTCAGGCTCAGTCGTTGAACGTGTTCCTGCCAGCCAATGTTCACAAAAAAGACCTGCACCAGATCCACTGGGAAGCATGGGAGAAGGGCGTAAAATCACTTTATTACTGCCGTTCGAAATCAATCCAGCGTGCAGAGTCAAACGCGAGCTGGACGCGTTCAAAAGAAGGTGAAAAACCAACCCAACAACTTGAATTGGGCGAAGACAAAAAATACGAAGAATGCCTCGCTTGCCAGTAAGCCTAAGAAATTCCTAGGAAAAACCCGCCAGTTGGCGGGTTTTTTATTTTCTTGCTTAGGCTGCGCAGAAAAGTCTATGGTGATATTATGTCGAGCGCACAGGAATATTGGGAAAAAGCACACAAAGCTGGCTATGATGACGTTTTTAGTCTGACAGAAGATGAAGCGTTGCGTACACGTATTGTTTCTGAACTTGCGTCCGACGTGCAAAATATCCTTATCCCTGGCTGTGGTTCGCGTGGGCATCTGGAGAAGCATATTGCGCAAGCTTTTCCTCGCGCGCAGATTATCTGTACAGATTTCCCGAAAGTAGTGGAAATTGCTAAAGATAAAAATGGCGATATTAAAAATGTAGAATATCGTGTTTGTGACTCGGTAAGCGTGCATGAACTACCTGAAAAATTTGATGCTGTTATAATTGTTAACGCTGTCGTTTCCGGAGAAAATCAGGAAAACGTAGAAATGGTTAAATCGTCTCTTCAGGCGTTAAGGGCGGGCGGCCAACTTATTGGATTTTTCCCCACCATTTTTTGCGCGCTTGATATTTCTTATAGAGCCTCAATGCCTGGTATACGTTCTTGCATAGATCTCGAAACAAGCACTTTCCATGACCCCGTCCAGAAGGAGGGTCAGATTTTCTATACGCCGCTTCAACTGCGTCAGATTTTCCAAGCAGCTGGGTACCAGCAAGCGCGTATTGAAATCTACTACTTAGATACGCCGCATTTTGAGGCGGAGGCAGAGCGGCTATATGGTGTTGATAGTAGGAACACCCCGCTTTACCAACATCTTGTGCTAGCTCGCGCACCGTGAAGCAGCTGTTATTAAGAACCCTATGACCTACACATCCGACACACTTGATAACCATATGGCGCTGGCCCTGCCAAATGGCGAGAGCAAAATATTGCTTCACTCATGCTGTGCGCCTTGCTCGGGCGAGGTGATGGAGGCGATCCATGCATCAGGCATGGAGATGACAATTTTGTTTTACAACCCGAATATCCACCCGCGCAAAGAATATGAACTGCGCAAGGAAGAGAATATAAAATTCGCCGATAAAATGGGCATCAAGTTTGTCGAGCTTGATTATGATGATGATAACTGGTTTGAGCGCGCACGCGGCATGGAATGGCTGAAGGAGCGCGGTGCACGCTGCACAATGTGCTTCGATATGCGGTTCGACCGCACGGCTCTTTACGCAAACGAAAATGGCTTCAAGGTTTTTACATCGTGCCTTGGTATTTCCCGCTGGAAAAACATGGAGCAGATTAATGATTGCGGCGCGCGCGCGGCTGCAAAATATGAAGGTTTAAGTTATTGGGATTTCAACTGGCGTGCGGATGGTGGTTCAAACCGCATGCTGGAAATTTCAAAGCGCGAGCAATTCTACCAGCAGGAATATTGCGGTTGCCTCTATTCACTGCGTGATACGAATAAAGAGCGAAAAGCCCACGGTGATGAGAAAATCAAAATCGGCGTGCATTATTACGGCACTGACTCGGAAGTTAAAGGCTCTTGTGCCTGATAAATCAATAACTTAATGTATTTTCATAAGGCTTGAATTGGCGGTAATGCCTGTGCTACGGTGCCTGCATGGTCGATCTGCGGCGTGAATTTTTGCAAAAAGCCGAAGCCCGCTTGCCTTTCGGCATGCGGCCCAGCCCCTTTACCGACCGCGGTGACTGGCTGGGGCAAAGCGAACTGGTGTTTGCACTCACAAATGGTTTCCCGACAACGCCTGGTCATACACTTGTTCTACCGGTTGATTTTTCGGTTTATCGCTTCCCCGAACTCGCACGAGACGAAATTGCCGACCATCACCGCATGCTGAAATTCCTGAAGCCTGCTTTTATGAAGCACTTCCAGCCTGACGGGTTTAACGTGGGCTGGAATATGGATTTCTGTGGCGGGCAGTCAATCGCGCATGCGCATATGCATATTATGCCGCGCTATAACACCGTTAATTCACAACACGGTATAAACCCCAAAGGTGGCATTGCGCGCATGCCATTTGAAAGCCGTCCTACATATTACGATTCTAATGAGGGTCTGCCCGATGTCAGACAAATGAGAATTATTGCCGAGAATGAACATGCCGCCGCCGTTGCCTTGCCCGTTGAAAATGCAATGACGCAAGGCCACAGCCTCATTCTCCCCAAGGGCAACTACCGCAATGTTTTTACGTTGCCAACGGGCGCTTATACAGCCCAGCTTGACCTCGCGCTCGACGTTATGAACCGGCAGCAAGACAGCGCTTCCCCGCCTGACGGGTATAATCTGGGTTGGGATGCCGGTAAGGCTGCGGGGCAGTTAACATCGCTGGCGTATCTGCATTTGGTGCCGCGTTATAATGGTGACATGGCAAGCCCGCGCGGTGGCATTATCCGCATCTTGCCGCAAGAAGCATGGCCGAAGGGCACTGACTATTATAATCAGGAGAATGCTGGCAAGGACATCCCGCTTACCGAGAGAATATCTTTCCCGTTCCATTTCTGGACGGACGTCAAGCGCACCAGTATACTTGATCTTAGGCGCCCGCCCGTGATGGCTTAAGGCGTATAAAGAATATCCGCTTGGTCCCTGAGCTTCAAGGTGTAAGGAATAAACTGCGTTTCCTGCCGTGCGGCAAAACTTTTCCGTACAGCATCTTCATTGGCATTACGGGTGACAACATCACGTGCGATCCGCCTTTGTAGTCTTGTTTCATCCGGTACATCAATAAAAACGGTTAAAGCCGGCTTGTTTTCAGCACTAAGGAAATCAAAATCACCCTCGATAAAAATGAAATCAGGTTTTTGTTCTACAGTTACGGGGAAATTCTCGTAACCAACACTCAGCGCTTCGCCGGTTTGCTCGTTATAGCGTGGCAGCCGCACGATATCGCCCTTTGCCATCGCGCCGAGTTTGTCGATAAGCCCGTTCAGGAACTCTGCATCGTATTTGGAAGTCGGGCTGGTTTTCCCCTCGAAATGTTCGCGCCTGTAAGTGCGTGTGCCAATCAGAAAGTCATCCGTGCTCATCACAACCGAATTGGCAAACTGTTTTTGTAAATCTGCAGCCAACGTTGTTTTGCCAGAGGCCGGCCCGCCATAGAGCGCAATAACACAAGGTTTTCCGGCTGGTGCAGCAATGGCGGCAACAGCCTGGAACAAGTCGTTTA
Source organism: Alphaproteobacteria bacterium (assembly GCA_016125135.1). Classification (GTDB taxonomy): domain Bacteria; phylum Pseudomonadota; class Alphaproteobacteria; order Micavibrionales; family Micavibrionaceae; genus RI-185. Next base: position 67,146 of record WGMJ01000017.1, read on the forward strand.
TATCGTGGTATTCCATGGGCAATCTATCCTCCTATATCACATCGCACGCGGGCATTTGCCGCCTGTAATAATACAGGTAATGGCAACAAGTGGAACGGCAACAATAACCAGGCCTACCACACCAACAACGCGCAATGTGGGCCTTATTGCATTTTTATAGAGATTGATACTGGCGAGCTTCATCGAGGCTGCGGTAAATTCTTCGAATACCTTTATAGGCCTGCGTGCATTATAAGCGGCGGCTTTATAAAGCAGGGGTGTATTCTCTGTGCTAGCGATAATTTCAGCCAGCTCCGAACCCATACGCAAGCCTACATTCACAGCGCGGTAAAACGGCATGCCCATCGCGGCATCGCCAACAAAGAACCAGCCAGCACGGTCACGCCCCTCTGGTTTTGCTGTAACGGCAAAGCGCTTCGAAGCATATTGCGAGAGCCGTATTTTGGTAATAACCTCGGAGTCCTCAATGCGCTTTTCATTCGTGTAATTTTGCCGTAAGTGCTGGAATTCGCGCACCTTGAAGGCAAAGCCGCCATTATAGGCAGTGGCCGCGTGCAATTGTTCAAAGCTTAGAGGTTGTTTTGCGGTGGCATTTGGCACACGGTCAAACGTATGTTTATCAACAATAAAACGAAGGCCGACTTCTGTTTGCCCGTTTTCTTCTTTTCCAACTGTCTCAACAACAATCAGGTCAACTTTATTATAAGTGTGCTCACGCAAAAATGCTGCCTGACCTTCTGCTTTGTACTTTACATCAACGGAATGTAATAAATCTTTTTCAACCGTGCTATTTTCACCCAAGAGGCCTGTACGCATTTTACTGTGCGCACCATCGGCCGCTATGAATATTTTACATTCAGGGTGGCGTTCCATCACTTGCTGGGGCGACTCCATTGCCTCGTAGGTAAAGTTGATACCCAGTTTTGCACAGTAATCTTTGAATAGTTTTTCAAGTGATTGTGTCCGCGCGGTTACAACTTTTTTTAGTTTTTTATGTTCTTGTAAGTCGGCAGCATCGTTGTTGAGACTTGCGATGTCTTTGTATAGCGCTCGCTCTTTTTTATCTTTTGTACGGGCTGCGTTTTTAACAAGCGAATTACGCTGGATGGTTAGTGTGTGGTCACGCACATATTCGGCACGGCGTTCGTAGATTTGTACATCAAGGTCGGGGCGACGCAATTTCGTCTGGATTGCTGTCCAGCAACCCACCGGTCCCCCACCGATAATAACGACATCCGCCATGTTATTTCCTGTGGCGCTACCCTAGCAATCGGGGCAAAGGTGATGCAAGGGCAAAATGGTTAACTATGGACGGTACTTACAGAATGGAAGCGCCAGTTGATATGGCGAGTAGTTCGCTTTTATCTTTTATTTCAACGGTATCTTTATGAAGTGATATGATGCCTTTTTTTGCCAGACCAGCAAGAACGCGGGAGATGGTTTCCCTTGTCAGCCCTAGTTTCGCAGCCATTTCCTGGCGGCTTAGTATCGATATACGCTCTTTTTTCTGGCTTTCGGATTCTGATACAAGTTCGGCACACACTAATTGTTGGGCATTCAGTACAACCATTCCCGTGATGCGATTTGTTTCTTCCCGTAGCAAGCCCGTTACCAGTTGTAACATATAGCGGCTCATACCTGGGCATGTTGTAACCATCAGCATGAAGGCTGCACCATTCATTTTTGCAAGATGCGTTTTCCCCACAGCCATCATTGTGGCGGTTCTATGTCCGCCCGAAATTGCTGCGTAGTAACCAAAAAAATCCCCTGCCTTCCGCAAGCGAAAATACGCAATGCCGCCGTCCGGACCGTAATTCACAGATTTAGTCGCGCCTTCGAGAATAAAATAGACGTCTGTTGAGTTATCACCATGTGTAAAAATGACTTCGTTATCATCAAAGGTAAGTTTATCGAGGCCATCCAGTTTAGCGGCCTGTTCTTCCGGCGGTAGAAAGGAAAGAAGTTCGAATTTTGTCATGGTGTGTGATCCAGATCACCGATTATTACAGGAAAAACCACTATTTTCCAGTGATGGCCATAAGATCCTATATTTCTGTAGATGATTTTGCGACAGAGGAATTTTTGCAGCTTTTTACACATACCGCTGAAATTAAAAAGAATCTGGCGATGAACAGGGCAGCGTACCTTGATAAACTATGCGGCATATTGGGGGGCATGATGTTTTACGAGCCATCCACCCGCACCTCCGGTTCTTTCGAAAAGGCAGTCAAGCGGCTGGGAGGCCAGCTCTACGACTTTAATATTGCCGCATCATCGGTCGCAAAGGGCGAAAGTGTCCTTGATACCGCTTGTATGGTCGCCGGCGGCACAGAGTTTCTGATTGTGCGCCATCCGCAACAGGGTATAGGTCGCCAAATTGCCAATGTAATCAATATACCGGTTATTAATGCAGGTGAGGGTACAGGGGAACATCCAACGCAGGCGTTGCTTGACATGTATACAATATGGGAGAGGTTCAATAAAACACAGGTCCGTATCGGCTTGATGGGCGATCTACTCCATGGCCGTACCTGTCATTCTCTTATCAAGCTGGGAGCGAGACTGGGCGCGCATTTTTTCTGCATTGCACCTATCGCACTGCAGATGCCAAAAGAATATATCGCCTATGCAGAATCTTTGGGGTGTATTGTTTCTGCTCACGAAACAGCAGAAGAAGTGGCAGGGGAGCTTGATGTGCTTTATATAACGCGTTTGCAGAAAGAACGCTTGCCGCAAGCATTAAGGAGCCAGTATGAAATAGAGGGAAGTCCGTATAACGTTACGCCTGCCTTATTGGCGCATATGCCGGTGGAAAGTATCGTCATGCATCCGTTGCCGCGCGTTGATGAGTTAAGTGTAGAATGTGATACTGACCCACGGGCATGGTATTTTAAACAAGCCGAGAACGGCATCTACACGCGCATGGCTTTGATCCAGCATCTGCTATCTCTCTAACCTCTTAATGCGCCACCTAGTTTCGCGGCCACATTGCCCGAGATTTTCTCGGACACAGCTTTCAGATCTTCTTCCGTCAACGTTTTTTGCGTTGGTTGTAATGTCACTTCCACAGCAACTGATTTTCTACCCTCGGGGATGCCCTTGCCCGTGTATACATCAAACACGCGGGCATTGGTGATCAGTGCTTTGTCAGCATCTTTTACGGCACGCACAAGGTCGTTTGCGCTTGTGGCGGCATCAAGCAGAAACGCAAAGTCACGGCTCAGTGGCTGGAATTCAGGCAGTTGCAGTAGTGGTTTTGCGGTGCCTTTTGCTTTTACCTCGGGGATATTTTCGAGGAAAATTTCAGCGGCCACAGCAGCGTGCTCAATTTTTAATTCCTCAAGTATAGCGGGGTTCAGTTCACCAAAATAAGCAATTACATTCTGTCCCAGCTTCAGCGCCCCTGCGCGGCCCGGGTGGTAATAGCTTGGCACCTCGCGTGAAAGCTGCGCTTTCTCGCCGTTCAGGCCCATGCTTTCAAGGACTGCAAAAACATCCGCCTTAACATCAAAAAGGCCAGCAGGCGTTTCTTTCGCGAAGCCTTCTTCCCAGTGCTTGGGTGCAGTAAAGCCGAAGCGCAGCAATGTTGCTGTCCATGTTTGCTGGAAGTTCTTGTGGCTTACGCCGAATACAGGGCCGGTTTCAAAAAGGGCAGAGCTGCCAAGACCCTTGTCCCAGTTGCGTTGCGCGGCCTCAAGCAAGTTTGGCACAATTGAAGGGCGCATTGCATTCAACTGTTCGCTAATCGGGTTGCTCAGCACCATTGCAGGCGGTATTTGGCCGTCTTCAATAAAATGCGCAGCGCGCTTATCTTCCATGAATGACCATGTTACGCATTCGCTTAAGCCCCGTGTGGTAAGTGCCTGTCGTGCATGCCGGACCGCCTTGAAATTCGCTGTTGGCTTTTCTTGTGTCACGGGTGTATCACGTGTAACTGAAAGCACAGGCAGATTATCGTAGCCGTGAATACGTGCGATTTCCTCAACAAGATCCGCTTCGCCCATAATGTCGGGACGCCATGGCGGCACAGCAACATCATAAACGTCGCCTTTTTTCGTCGGCGTAAAACCAAGTGTTTTTAAAATCTCGATTTGTTTCGCTTCCGGCACATCCATACCGGTGAGAGATTTCACGCGGGTTGTGCGTAATGTCTGGCTGGCTGGTGCTGCTGGTACATCGCCAGCTTTTACCACTTCGGATGCTTCGCCGCCACACAGCTCCATGATCAGGTTTGTGGCAATCTCAACCGCTTCAACTGTAAAAGCGGGGTCAATACCGCGCTCGTTGCGGTAGCGTGCGTCGCTGTTAATTTGTAGCGTGCGGCCTGCGCGGGCAATGCGGAAAGCATCAAAATAAGCGCACTCAAGATAAACATTTTTTGTTTCTTCAGTGCAGCCTGTATCAAGCCCACCCATAACGCCGCCAAGGCCTACTACGCCGCTATCATCACAAACAGCGATAACGCCTTCACCAAGCGTATATTCCTTGTCATTCAGCGCCATTAATTTCTCGCCGCCGCGTGAAAGGCGTACATTAATATCGCCCTTCAGTTTGTCTGCATCAAAAACGTGAAGCGGGCGGCATAAATCAATGCTGAGGTAATTCGTGACATCAACAAGTGCTGATATAGGTTTCTGGCCAATTGATTTGAGCTTTTGTTGTAGCCATTCAGGCGATTGCTTGTTTGTAACATTCTTGATGTAGCGGCCCATAAAAAGCGGGCAGGCTTCCGTATCACTTGTTGTGACGCTGATCGGTGATTTGAATTTACCGGCAACTTTCCCTGCACGTGCAAGTGGTTTGAGTGTGCCAAGGCCAGCTGCTGCGAGGTCGCGCGCGATGCCGCGAATGCCAGCACAATCAGGGCGGTTTGGTGTTAAATTAATTTCAATCAGAATATCATTGAGGCCGTAAAGGTCAGCCATCGGTGTGCCGATTGGCGTATCTGCCGGTAAGTCAAGAATGCCGTCACTATCTTCCGAGAGCTGCATCTCGGCACCGCTCACCAGCATCCCGTTTGATTCAACATCGCGGATTTTGCTTTTCTTCAATGTAACATCAAGGCCGGGGATATAGCTGCCTGAAGGCGCAAAAATTGCTTTCATGCCAGCGCGCGCGTTTGGTGCACCACACACAACTTGTAAAACTTCCGCACCTGTATCAACTTTGCACACACGCAAACGGTCCGCATTTGGGTGCTTCTCGGCTTCAACAACATGGGCCACCTTGAAAGGCGCATAAATAGCGGCGCGGTCTTCCACGCTCTCGACTTCCAGCCCTATCGCAGTCAGGCTCTTACAGATTTCTTCCGTGCTTGCTTTTGTATCCAGATGGTCTTTCAGCCAGCCTATTGTGAATTTCATTTTATGCGTCTTCTTTCGTTCCCTCTTTTTCTACAGGCCATATATAAGGAAACATATAAGAATTTAATCCATTTGTAAAGGACAAAATCCCTATTTTATAAAAACGTATGAAAAACAAAGGCTTAAAAGGCAGCGGCCAGTCTCATATCGCTATGAATACTGGCCGCATGGGAAACAAACGCCGCAGAAACCAATATGTTCCCATAGCCTGAAAAAATTCTGCAATCGCAATAAAACTTCATTTTTTTCTTGAACCTATGCCGAAAATTTCGCTAGGGTCAGTTAAATAATTAAAAATTAAGTAAAACAGGGATCGGCGATGAGATTATCAGGAACAGGCAAAAGCCTGGGGCTTTCAATTATTTTTGCGGCTTCTGCCCTTACGGGGCCTTCAGCCATTGCACAGGTTGCACCAACAGCACCTTCGACCAGTTATGAAGAAAATATGGACGAGCAAATTGTAGTTACCGCACCACAATGCTACAGCCCAACGACCGATAATCGGGCGGGCCCTCATGCGGGTTTGGTCAATGAAGCTGTGCAGATTCTAAATAGTACACGCGCTGGCCGTTACTTATATCAGCAAGGCTATATCAATTATCCGGAAGGGCGTGCGGAAACGCCCTTGCGCATTTGTATGCTGGAGTCGTTAAACGATAGTTTGGACGGTGCACATTATGATTTCGAAAGTAATATTTTCTATACGCGCACAAATGTAACGCCCGCACGTTTAGCCAGTTCGTTGGGGCATGAATTGTCGCATCGTGAACAGGAATCTAATGGTGCAGTCACGGAAATTACCTCGCTTACGCCTGATGATGGTGTTTTTACTGTCGTAACAATGGAAGCCTCAGCAGGTGCTATTCAAGCCGCGCTTGATGCCGAGCTTATGCAACAGGGCCACAGGCTCTATACAGCCGAGCAACTTGCTGATCCGCATTCTGATATTGTGCAAGTCCGGAATTTACAGACATTTTATGAAGCTGCTGGCAATAATGTATTCGGCATTCGCAGTGATTCCGATATTGTAAACGGTATGGCGGCAGTCTTTGACCGGATGGTCTATGATAATAGCCTGCGTCACCGCTCGCGCGACCGTGTTGTACGCTCTTTCTGTTCTCTGATATCAGATATGGGCATATGGAGTGAGCGTGAAATAAACCGTGGTGATTTCTTGCGCGATGTTGTCGGTGGATCTCCGTATTCCAACAGAAGTTTTGTGCCAGCCGGACGGTTCCAGCGCCTTGATATTCTCACAACCTATGGCGCAGAGAACCGTATATGCCGTTACGGCGGCATGATGGCTGATTGATTCAGCGGCGCCACTTTAAGCAGCGTGTATGGTCTGCCATAGTTTTTCCGGCATAGCGGCCAAAGGCTTTTGCAGTCGTAGTAATGATATTTTGCATGGCAGACGGGCGTTAGCCACAGGCACCAAATAACCATCTTTCAAGTCTTCTTTAATAAGGCTTTCCTGCAAAATGCTGATGCCAAACCCCGCTAGTGTCATGGCTTTCAGCAGTTCACTTGAGGGGCTTTCAAAAACAGTGCGTGCATCGGTAAGCCACGCCACATTTTTTATTGCTTCTTGCTTGCAGGCATACATATACGAATCTTTAGGGTAGGAAAGTATATCTGTGAGAGTTTTGTCAGTATGTGATGCGCGGACGGGAATAAAACAATCCTCACCAATATCCACGCTGTCTATTCCATCCATATCAAAGCAAGGGTTTACGCCCTCAGCTGTTAGGATAATAGCAAGGTCGGCGATACCATTGCGCAAATCCTTCACCGAACGTGAGCTTGTATCTGTTGTCACGCGGATCATCAGGTCAGGGACTTGCCGTTGTAATTTCTTGTACCAATCCGGAAAGAACGTCACGGAAAGTGAATGCGGCATGCTGAGGTAAACGGGATTCGGCATATCGCTGACATGGCTTTGCACATCTTCCTTGGCGTTTTTAATGCTTTCAAGTAATGTACGGGCGTGGGTTAAAAAACGCTCGCCCACCTTTGTAAGCGAAACAGGTGTAGTCGTGCGGTCAACCAATGTTGTATCAAGGCTGGCTTCAAGCGACTGGATACGCCGTGAGAAAGCTGACTGCGTTACAAAACGCGCTTCAGCCGCTCTTGAAAAAGAACGGCTGTCAGCGAGCGCTATAAAATCGGCAATACTATCTATATCCATCAGCTAACTATATACAGCTTTGCTGGAATTACAATTTTAACGCATCGCGTACGGTTGTGGCGTCTTTAAAGACAATGCCATTCCAGCCTACAGCCTGCCGTGCCGCCGCAACATTGCTTTCTTTATCGTCGAAGTAGTACACATCATGACCCGCAAGGTTAAAGCGTGCGTGAGCACGCTTAAAGATTCCCGGATCTGGCTTCTTGATGCCTTCCTCACCGGAAACAACAATATCGTTAAACAGCCCGGTGATGGGCTGGTAAGCGGTTTTCAAAGCCTGGAAGGTATCTGCCGCCCAATTGGTCAGGCCATAAATCTTGTAGCCCTTGTCAGCAATTTCCTGAATTGTTTCTTCCATGTTTGGCAATACTTCACGGACTTGTTGAAGGAAATTGTGGTCAGCTTCAAATTCACGGATAAAAGGCGCCCAGTGCGGGTGCTGTTCTGCTAATGCATTTGTCACATCCCGCATGTTACCAATATTCGCAGCCGAGCGTGCTTTTTTCGTGAAAATATTCTGGAGGAAGAATTCCAGCTCACCACTTTTATTATGTTCTTCGAAAATCTCACGGTACATTTCAGTCGCGGATGTCCTGAAAATAACGCCGCCAAAATCAAATACAACTGCTTTTTTCTCTAGTGTCATTGTATCCTCCACAAGGTTATGAAGGCAATGTAGATGTGGCAGCGAACTTTGTGAAATTCATTAACTGCATAAGGTATGCAGAAACGGAATAGGCTAGTTCTTCCACCGCTCCAGCCACGCTTGGAACATTAGAATAACCCAAAGTTCGTTCGGGTAGTTAGCAGTGCCATCGCGGTGGCGCTGCCAGAGTGTTTGTACCTTGCTGTTATCAAGATAGCCTTGTGCAAGAATGGTTTCGGTCGAGAGTAAGTCTCCTGCCCAGTCTTTCAAGCCACCACGAAGCCAGTGTGTAATAGGCGGCGAGAAGCCACGTTTGGGCCGCTCGAACATTTCTTCCGGTACATGGCGTTTCAACACTTGTTTGATAATCCACTTCCCGCTGTCTCCGCGTAATTTATATGAAAGCGGCAAGCGTGTCATAAATTCAAATATACGTGTATCAAGAAATGGTGCGCGACATTCCAGCGCTACAGCCATGCTGGCACGGTCAACCTTTGTTAAAATATCATGTGGCAAATAGAAAAGCGTATCGCGGATCAGCATCTCTTCCTGAAAGTTTGTGCGCGTCGGGAAAGTATTTTTCAAACTATCCCATGTTGTGTCAGGCGTTTTCAGGAAATCATTCGCGTTATTAATGTAGCCCATCAAATACCAGAAAACATCTTGTTCGGTTTTGAGATCTAGAAGTGTAACGCCTTTCAGATAACGTTCGGTTTTCAAGCTATCGCCGCCTGCAAGGCCTGAAAGCGCAGGGAATAAGGCGGGGCTTTCCAGCATCTTCGCGGCGGCCGCGCGTAACGGGTGTGGGATAAATTTCAGCATGTTCCAGAGTTTTGGTACCAGCCAGTGGCGGCGGTATCCGCCTGCCATTTCATCGCCACCATCACCAGAAAGTGCAACGGTCACATGCTTGCGCGCAAAGGCCGATACAAGATGAGTGGGAATTTGTGATGGGTCGGCAAATGGCTCATCAAACATCGTTGGCAGCTTTGGTACAACAGCAAGGGCATCAGCATCCGTCATATATTGTTCGTGATGCTCGGTGCCAAGATGCTGCGCCACCTCTTTGGCAAATTCAGCCTCGTTATAATTCTTCTCTTCAAAGCCAATCGTATAGGTGCGTACCTTTTGCGCACTTTCCTTTTGCATGAGAGCCACAACAGTGCTGGAATCAATCCCGCCCGAAAGGAATGCGCCCAGCGGCACATCTGAAATAAAGCGGTCTTTCACGCATTGGCGCAGCAATGTTTCCAATGCATCAATGGCTTCGGTTTCTGAGAGTTGCAGCTTGTTTTGTGCGCCATGTAATGAAGCCTCATTTGCACTCCAATGCGGATTAAAGAGTGCAGAGAGATCTTGTTTTGGCTTTAAATTCGCCAGCTTTAATGTCGCGCGGTGGGCAGGGGGCACCATCCAGACATTTTCAAAAATACAAAATGGGGCCGGCACGCAAGCAAATTTCAGATACAGCGAAAGTGCATGCTGGTTCAGTGCGGGGTGAAAGTTAGGATGCGTATGGAATGATTTCAGCTCTGATGAAAAAAAAACATCATTGCCTGCCCAGCCAACATAAAGCGGCTTTTTCCCAAAATGGTCGCGCCATATATGAACAGCTTCTTCCTGCTTGTCCCACAGAATAAGCGCAAACATGCCACGTATTTTTCCAAGCCCCGCATCAACACCCCATTCTTCAACACTTGCCAGAATGGTTTCGGTATCTGACGTACCACGAAATTTATGTCCTTTTGCGGCCAACACTTCGCGCACATCATTATGCGTGTAAAATTCACCATTAAATGAAAGCATATAACGCCCTGATGCCGATTCCATAGGCTGATAACCAGCGGGCGAGAGGTCGATAATCGCAAGGCGGCGTTGGGCTAGGGCAACGGGCCGCGTGTCATCATGCCATGTGCCTTCTGAGTCAGGGCCACGATGCGCAATCGCATTATTCATTCGTGACAAAATATCAACGCGCTCCTCTTTGGAGCGGTTTGAAAGAAAAATTGCACCGGTAATGCCACACATGGTCGTTATTAAACCACAGAGCGCAGGGCTATGAAAGCGGGGCTATTTGCGCTATTAAAAAAAGATGCAAAACACATCTTTCAGGCAAGAAGCCTATATTAATGGTGCGTGGGAAACCTCCACAAAAACTTTTCCCGTAACAAATCCGGCGAGTGGTCAGGTGCTGGCACAAGTGCCAGACCTTGGCACAGAAGCTTTTGAAAAAGCTGTGCAGGCTGCACAAGCTGCTTTCAAACCGTGGGCGGCTCTATTACCTAAAGAGCGCGGCGCTTATTTGAAAAAATGGAGCGCACTGATTGCAGAAAATGCTGAAAGCCTTGCACAGCTTCTTACAAGCGAGCAGGGTAAGCCAATTGAAGAATCGCGTAATGAAGTCAATGGTGCTGCCGGAACAGTTGAATGGTTCGCTGAAGAGGCGCGCAGAAACTACGGGGAGATTGTTCCCCCGCCGCGTGAAAATTTGCGGCTTGAAGTGCAATACGTGCCACTTGGTGTTGTGGCGGCTATTACTCCGTGGAATTTTCCGGTCTCTATGGTTACGCGCAAGGTTGCACCTGCCATTGCAGCTGGATGCACTGTTGTGCTGAAGCCTTCCGAAGAAACGCCACTCTGCGCACTCGCACTGGCCTCATTGGCTGAAAAAGCTGGCATCCCTAAAGGTGTTGTAAATGTTGTAACAGCAGGCGCTGCAGGCGCTGCGGCGTTTGGCCAATTGATGTGTAGCCATACACTTGTGCGCAAGATTTCTTTCACGGGTTCAACGGCTGTTGGAAGAATTCTGATGCAACAAGCGGGTGCACAGATTAAAAAAGTCGGTCTAGAACTTGGTGGCAATGCGCCGTTCATTATTTTTGCTTCGGCCGATCTTGAAAAAGCGGTTGAGGGTTTGATCGCAAATAAATTCCGCAATGCGGGGCAAACCTGCATTTGTGCAAACCGCATTTTTGTCGAGAAGGGCGCCGAAGGAAAAATCATCAAGCTGCTAGAAGAGAAACTGAAAGAAGCAAATATCGGGCCGCTCATCAACAAGGAGGCCAAAGAAAAAGTCGAAGAGCTTTTAGCGGATTCACAAAAACACGGTGCCAAGGCTGTAACGGTCTCACGCAATAATGGCGAAGGGCTGTATTGTAACCCCGTTATTCTGACGGGTGTGCCAGTGCAGGCACGGATCTTCCGCGAAGAAATTTTCGGGCCCGTTGCCCCCATTTACAGCTTCGAATCGGAAGATGAGGTCATTGTAGCGGCCAACGACACCGAGTACGGGCTGGCCGCCTACATATATAGTGGGGATCTGGCACAAGGGCAGCGGATCATGGCCGGTCTGGATTATGGCATGGTGGGCTTCAATCAGGTGCCTTTAGCCTATGAGGGGGTGCCCTTTGGAGGCATGAAACAGTCCGGAATTGGCCGCGAAGGAGGCCATTGGGGAATGAAGGAATTCATGGAAATCAAATACTTAGCCATAGAAACACGATAGTTCCCCGTTAAAAGTTAATAAATTATGAAGTCTTTTTTCATAATTGCTTGACGTAGGGTTAATTTTCCGTTAATAATAGACCACCTCAAAGTACCAAAGTAGTGGGTTTTTATTAAGGAGCATTCATGCCTAAGGATATCTGCACAGTAACTGAAAGCAACGCAGCGGTTAAGATCGAGTCATTCAAGACAAACGACATCCCTGCAACCTCAGCCGGCGTTCAAAGCTATAATGTTTTGCCAAGCGGCGCGCTCGAGATCCTGACTGTGTCGGGCGATAAAATCGTTATCGAGAATTTCGCGAAAATCGCAAAAGAAACAACGAAAGAAAATACAAAAGATACTTATCTGCAATTCTCGGACGGTACTGTCGTTTCTGTCCGCGAGCTTGCCCAGAATCAGGCGCCAGAACTGTGCACAAGCCCTGACAAGAAAGCCACCGAAACAACTTTCACAACAATCGAAGCGCCTGAAGCAAACGCTGTTGTAACAACATCGTTGCCTGCTGGCAGCCTTGCCCGTTTTGGCTTCAATTCAGATGAAATCCAGTCTGCCACACGTGTTGATGACGACCTTGTTATCACCTTCAAAAACGGTGGTTCTGTAACAATCGATAATTACTTCTCGACAGAAGCAGGCCTGCCTGCCGCACTCACACTGGCCGATGGCACAGTGATTGATGTCAGCGAGCTTCTGGCTTCTTACAATCTTGATAAAATTCAATCAGCTGCCGGTGATGAAGAAAAAGAAGCCGCAGAAAAAGTTGCTAAAGTAGAACCAAAAGCAGGCGAGCCAACAGCCGAAGATCTCGCCAACATCGAGCCAGCCGCCGGTGTTGAAGGTGGTTCTGCCGGTCGCGGTTTTGGTTTCCAGTCAGTTTTCACGCCTGATGCACTGGGTGCTGTTCCTGCAATCGGCCCGATTGGCCCCACAGCTTTGCAATTTGGCCTGCCAGAAGTTGAAGAGCAGCCATTCCTGCTGAACGCAGCGCCTGCGGGCATTCCACCAGTCACGCCGCCAACATTGTTCATTCCACCATCAGCACAGTTCGAAGATACAGCGCAACAACTGTTGATGAATGTAACAAATAACGGTGGTGCAAACTCGTTCCTGACAATCACAGTTTCCAATATTCCTGCTGGCTGGACAGTTACAGGCGCAGGCTGGGTTAACACAGCCCCTGGCGCATGGACAGTCACACTGCCAAACGGTGTAAACTTTACAGGTGGCCCGATCCTTTTGCCACCACACGACAGCGATATCGATATTCCGAATGTTGATGTAACTGTTACACAAACAGATTCAATTGGCGGCGGCTCAACGTCAACAACACAAACCGTCACAGTGACTGTGGATGCTGTTGCTGATACACCACTTGTGAACGCAACAACTTCTGCAGTGCTTGAAAACAACCCTGCACCGCTGAACATTACAACATCTGTAACTGACGTTGATGGTACAGAAGCGATTACACACCTGCTTATCAGTGGCGTGCCTGCCGGTTTCTCGCTGAATAACGGCGCTGTCGATATGGGCGGCGGTGTATGGCAACTCACACCAGCGCAATTGCCTGGTCTGCAAGTAACAGCGCCAACAGGCTTCTACGGCAACGTAACAATTCTTGTTACAACTGTGAACTACGATACACCAACTGATGGTGAACTGACGCTTGTAAACAACGAAAATCAGGCGTCACAGCCAGTAACACTGGTTTACCAGCCAGTGGTTATTGACCCGACTGTCGACGTTGCCGGTGCAACAGATACAGTGGTTGTAAAAGAAGATGGCACTGTTTTCATGCCGATCGTAGCGACAAACCCGAATGGTGTTGGCAGCGTTATGACAGTGATCATGACAATTCCTGCTGCACCAGGCTGGACAATTGATACAACAGGCTGGACAGATATCGGTGGCGGCCAATACCAGATCGTGCTGAATGATGGCGCCGACTACACAGGCGGCATTACGCTCACACCTCCTGCAAATTCCGACGTTGATTTCCCGGGCAATATCAGCGTCAGCGCAACGGTTGCTGACGGCATCCTTTCTGCAACTGTGACTGACGCAGGCACAGTCATTGTTGATGCGGTTGCCGATACGCCGACAATCAATGCTGCTGATAATTCTGGCGTAGAAAACACAGCGCTTGCTGTAAACATCACAGCCGCCCTGACAGACCTTGATGGTTCTGAAACTATCGTGAAATATCAGATCAGCGGCGTACCTGCTGGTTTTGGCTTCTCGGCTGGTACAAACCTTGGCGGCGGCGTATGGGAATTTACACCTGCGCAAATCGTTGGTCTGACAGCAACAGCGCCTGCAAACTATGTTGGTACAATCAACCTGACAGCAACAGTTTTCAACAGTGAAACAACATTGTCAGGCGGTGAGACAGACCTTACTGACAACGACAGCAGCAATAGCGATCCATTAACGCTGACATGGACAGACACACCGGTTCTGCCGCCAGTTGTTGATGTTGCCGGCGCAACAAACAGCGTTATTGTAAAAGAAGATAGCTCGATATTCATGCCAATCGTGTCTACAAACCCGAATGGTGTTGGCAGCGTGATGGTTATCACAATGACAATTCCTGCTGCACCAGGCTGGACAATCAATACAGCTGGTTGGACATCAATTGGCGGCGGTCAATACCAGATCACGCTGAATGATGGCGCTGATTACACAGGTGGTATTACGCTTACACCACCTGCGAACTCTGATGTGGATTTCCCGGGTAACGTCAGCGTATCTTCAACAGTTACATTGGCAGGTAATACAGCAACGGCATCTGATGCTGGTACAGTGATTGTGGATGCGGTTGCAGATCTTCCGACAATTAATGCGGCAGACAATGCCGGCGCACAGAACACAGCGTTGGCTGTGAATGTTGCGGCGGCTGTAACAGATACAGATGGTTCAGAATCAATCGTGAAATACCAGATCAGCGGCGTGCCTGCTGGTTTTGGCTTCTCGGCTGGTACAAACCTTGGCGGCGGCGTATGGGAATTCACACCAGCGCAAATCGTTGGTCTGACAGCAACAGCCCCAGTGAATTTCATGGGTTCAATCACGTTGAACGCAACGGTATTCAATGCTGAGACAACAACATCAGGTGGCGAGCCTGATACAGCTGATAACACAAACCAGAATAGTGACCCGCTGACACTGACATGGGTTGGCACACCGGTTGTTGATGTTGCAGGTAACACAAATATTGTAACAACAAACGAAGATACATCGGTGTTCTTGCCGATCGTGGCAACAAACCCGAACGGTGCGGGCAGTGTTATGGTTGTGACCATGACAATTCCTGCTGCGCCAGGCTGGACAATCGATACAACAGGCTGGACCCCAATGGGTGGCGGCGTTTACCAAATGACACTGAACAATGGGGCTGATTACAATGGCGGCATCACATTAACACCACCAACCAACTCAGACGTTGACTTCCCTGGGGTTATCAATGTTCAGGCTTCTGTGACAGACCACGGTGTAACCGTAAACGCATCAGACAATGGCGATGTAATTGTTGATGCGGTTGCTGACCTTCCAACAATTACAGCGGATGGTTCCACAGGTCTTGAAAATACAGGCCGTCCAGTCACGATCAACGCGGCTGTTACAGATACAGACGGTTCTGAAACAATTACTCACTACCAGATTTCTGGTGTGCCTGCTGGCTTCGGCTTCAACCAAGGTACAAATCTGGGTGGGGGCGTATGGCAATTCACACCAGCGCAAATTGTTGGTCTACAAGCCACAGCACCAGCAAACTACGTTGGTACAATCAACCTGACAGCAACAGTGTTCAACAGCGAGACAAATACAAGCGATATCGAACCTGATCTGACAGATAACAACAACCAGAACAGCGATCCGCTATCAATCACATGGACAGACACACCAGTTCTGCCGCCAGTTGTTGATGTGGCGGGCGGCACAAATACAGTGATCGTAAAAGAAGATAATTCTATCTTCATGCCGATCGTTGCGACAAACCCGAACGGTGCTGGTAGCGTTATGGTTGTCACCATGACAATTCCAAGTGCGCCAGGCTGGACAATCAATACAGCAGGCTGGACATCAATTGGTGGTGGCCAGTACCAGCTAACATTGAATAACGGCGCTGATTACAATGGCGGCATTACACTCACACCGCCTGCAAACTCTGATGTTGATTTCCCTGGTAATGTTTCGGTTACAGCGGCTGTAACGCTTGCAGGCAACACAGTCAGTGCAACAGATGCTGGTACAGTACTGGTAGATGCGGTTGCAGACTTTGTTACGCTGAACGCACCAGATGCAATCGGTGACAGAAATGACCCGATCCCAGTCACATTTACAGTGAACAAGGGCGACGCAACAGACGGCTCTGAAACAATTACAGGCTACCAGATCTCAGGTGTGCCTGCTGGCTTCAGCTTCTCTGCCGGTACAAATATGGGCGGCGGCGTATGGCAATTCACACCAGCACAAGCTGTTGGTCTGACAATGTCATCACCATTGAACTTCACCGGCTCAACCCCAACGATGACCATGACTGTCTACACAGCGGAAACAAATCTGGGTGGTTCTGAAGTAGATTTCACAGACAACACAAACCAGGCGTCAGATACATTCTGTGTAACATGGGATTTCACAGTTGGTACACCAACTTTGAATGCGCCATCGGTTTCAGTGAAAGAAGATAACTCGGTCTTTATTCCAATTACAGCAACGCTCGGTGACCCGCTAGATAGCATGAAACTGACAGTTTCAAACATTCCTGCTGGTTGGACAGTGACAGCACCGGGTTGGACAAACCTTGGTGGTGGTGTTTGGGAAATTCAACTGGCAACAGGTCAGAACTATAATGGTGGCATTACAGTAGCGCCGCCAGCCAACTCTGATGCCGATATTCCGAATATGCAAGTTACTGCTGTTGAGAGCTTCGGTGGTGACAGTGCAACAATCACAGTGCCTGTTTATGTTACAACAGATGCTGTTGCGGATATCGCAAATATCAATGCGGTTGATAATAGCGGTCAGGAAAATACACAACTTGCTGTTGGTATTACGGCGGGCGTGACGGATCTTGATGGTTCTGAAACAATCGTGAAGTACCAGATCACAGGCGTACCTGCTGGCTTCGGTTTTACAAGCGGTACAAACATTGGCGGCGGCGTATGGGAGTTTACACCGGCCCAGATCGTTGGTTTGAAGGCAACTGCGCCAACAAACTATGTTGGTACTATCAACCTGAATGCAGTTGTGTTCACGGCTGAAACAAATACAAGCGGTATCGAACTTGATACGTCGGATAACACACGCACAACGCTTGATCCGTTCTCGTTGACATGGACAAATATTCCGGTGAATCCACCTACTGTTGATGTTGCCGGCGGCACAAACACAGTAATCACAAACGAAGATACATCTGTGTTCATGCCAATCACAGCAAACAACCCGAATGGTGCTGGTAGTGTTATGGTTGTGACCATGACAATTCCGAGCGCACCAGGCTGGACAATCAATACAGCGGGCTGGACATCCATCGGTGGTGGCCAGTACCAGATCACGCTGAACAACGGCGCTGATTACAATGGCGGTATTACACTAACGCCACCGGCCAACAGCGATGTTGATTTCCCTGGTAACATTTCTGTTACAGCTGCGGTTACACTGGCTGGCGATACAGTCAGCGCTACAGACGCTGGTACGGTGATTGTTGATGCGGTCGCCGATGTGCCGACGATAACAGCTGATGGTTCAACAGGTCTGGAAAATACAAGCCGCCCTGTAACGATTAATGCCGCGCTAACGGATACAGATGGTTCTGAAACAATTGTGAAATACCAGATCAGCGGCGTACCTGCTGGTTTCGGCTTCAACCAAGGTACAAATCTTGGTGGCGGCGTGTGGGAGTTCACACCGGCACAGATCGTAGGTTTGCAAGCAACATCACCAACAAATTTTGTTGGCTCGATCAACCTTGTGGCAACAGTTTTCAACGCCGAGACGAATACAAGCGGCGTAGAGCCTGATCTGACAGACAATAACAACAGCAACAGCGATCCGCTGACAATCACCTGGACGGACACACCGATCAATCCTCCGGTTGTTGATGTTGCGGGCGGCACAAACACAGTAATCACAAACGAAGATACATCTGTGTTCTTGCCGATCGTGGCAACAAACCCGAATGGTGCTGGCAGCGTTATGGTTGTGACTATGACGATCCCGACAGCGGCGGGTTGGACAATCAATACAAGCGGTTGGACATCGCTCGGTGGCGGTCAATACCAGATCACGCTGAACAATGGCGCTGATTATAACGGTGGTATTACACTGTCACCGCCAGCACAAAGTGACTACGACTTCCCGGGCAATATCTCGGTAACAGCGGCAGTGACACTGGCTGGTAATACAGTAACAGCAACAGATGCAGGTACAGTGATTGTTGATGCGGTTGCGGATAGCATGACAATTGATGCTGGTCCGAACCAGACATCAACGCTGAACACACAGATGACGATGAATATCAGCTTCGGCGCTTCTGTTGATACGGACGGCTCTGAATCACATGTCTTCCAAGTGCTTGGTGTACCAACAGGCTTCAGCTTCAACAAGGGTACAAACCTTGGTGGTGGTATCTGGCAGTTTACAGAGGCACAACTCAGCAACCTGAAAATCAGCTCAACAACTGATTTCAAAGGCAATCTTGATCTGACCGTGCGTGTTATCAACACAGAAACAAACACCCATGGTGTCGAACCTGATCTGACAGATAACCAGTTCATCGCAAGTGACACTGTGCGTCTGACATGGGTTTGTAACGATACAATTCCTGTTGTTGCCAATAAAGAGCACACGATTACAGAGATCAGTGGCGTGAGCGGTAACCTGAACGCACAATTCTTCTGTGAAGGTGCGGCAACGGGTGGCGGTTACAAAACAGGCAACACGTTCACCTATAGCGGCATCGACTGGGACTTCCTGACATCGTCTTGTCAGAAAATAACAGTGACAAGTGGATCGAACAGCTATGTTGGTATCCGTGCGGATGGCCAGAAAGTATTTGAACTTGTAATCAATGCGACAACAGGCGACTACACATTCACAATGTACAAGTCGCTTGACCACTATGATGTTGTTGCGCCTTACGGCGTGCCCGAGAACATTGTCCTGAACTTCGGCGGTTATGTTGAAGATCTGGACGGTGACCGTGCAAACTTCAATATCCGCATCAACGTAAAAGATGGTTCTGATATTGACTATCTGTACGGTGTTGGCCCCGCGTACACCCCGGCTTCTGCCCCATCAGCCATGATGGCGCCATCATCTGGTGATGTTGTGTATGGCAGCAACTCGGTTGACGATGCGATCGGAAACTTCGTATCCGGCGGTTCCAACTCTTCTAACATTGCCAGCGCTTCAGGCCCTGCCAATGATAATGGTTCGGGCGCTGAATACGGCTTCGAGTTGAACCAGCAAAACACACAAATCCTTTAATTTTAGCGGCTTCCAGACCCTGAAATGGACGAAAAAGCCCCCGCATGGGGGCTTTTTTCTGGCCATCTTTTTCGATAAGAAGGCTTGCCAAAAGGCAAAAAAAATAATAAAAACAAGGAGATTTTAACGTTCCGGGGGTAGTCTTATCCCCGTCATAAGGAAGTTTGCCCCATGTCGACAAAAAATATGCTTCTTCTTGCCAGTGCAGCAATCGCACTTTCGCCTTTAGCGGCCTTCGCACAAGAAGAAATGCCACAGCCACAAGCAGCACCTGTTGAATTACAGCAGGAAGCACCTGTCGCAGAGACAGTTGTTAATGAGCCGCCGCCAATGTTTGATGATGCAACCAATGTTGCACCAGCTGAAGCTGTGCCGCCTGCGCCCGTGATGGAACCAGCCATGGTTCAATCTACGCCCCCAGCGGTAGCCACCAGTTCAACAAAGGCGATTTCTAATTTACAGCAGGCAATTGCAATTGGTGTTGTTTCGAACCCTGAATACAGCGCTGTTGCCAATAACCGCCGTGCCACAGACGAAGAATTGACACAAGCCAAAGCGCTTTACCTGCCTTCAATTGACTCTCGTCTTGATGGTGGTTGGGAGCGTTCCAACAACCCATCAACCCGTGGGGATCTTGATGGTAAGGACACTGAAACGCACAGTAAGTATGACGGTAGCCTGACACTGACACAGATGCTTTTTGATGGTGGTGAAACACATTACGAGAACGAGCGTCAGCGCCACCGCGTTCGCTCGGCCGCGCACCGCGTTAAGGAAACAGCAGAATTTGTTGGTCTGGATATAACTGAGTCATATCTGGATGTTCTACGTCAGCGCGAACTTTTGAATATTGCCCGTGAAAACGTAGCCCAGCACGATGAAATATTGCGCATGATTACAGATGGTGCCGAGGCTGGTCGTTCAACCGATGCAGACGTTGAGCAAGCCCGCGCCCGTCTTGCTTCTGCCAACGCCTTGATTGCGAACAACGAAGAAAGCTTGCGTATTGCCGAGGCTGCTTACCGCCGTGAAGTGGGTGAGTTCCCTGGCGCGCTTGAAAAACCGCTAGCGCCAACAGGTACACTTTCATCAAATGTTGATGATCAGGTGAAAATGACACTGGCCCAATCGCCGACACTTGATATCCGCGAAGCAGATGTGAACGTGACGGAAGCTGAATGGAAAGCAACGCACTCGGCTTTCTATCCCCAAGTTGACCTGCAGGTGAATGGTCGTAAGGCGAATGACCTTGGCGGTGTTGAAGGTAACGACACAAGCACATCAGCCTTGATGGTGATGAACTGGAACCTCTACCGTGGTGGTGGTGATGTAGCCCGCACACGCGAGGCTGTTTACCGCCAGGCACAAGCCAAAGACGAGCGTAATAATACAGCCCGTCAGGTTGAAGACAATGTTCGCCAGACATGGGCCCGTATGATTTCTGCCGAAGAGCGCGCGAAACAATTCGAACTGCAGGCTGAAGCTAATGCTGTTATTGTGAAGGCCTATCTTGACCAGTTCAACCTTGACCGCCGTACATTGCTTGATGTGCTTGATGCGCAAAACGAGTGGTTTGTATCACGCTCTAACGCTATTTCAAGCCGTTACCTGCAAACATTTGCTGTGTACCGCTTGCTGGCGCTAAAGGGTGGATTGCTGCCAAATTTCAGCGTCCCTTACCCGAGCGAAGTTGTGCTGAACGACAAAAAATAATATATGCCGCGCACGCAATTATCGAGTATTCCTCGAACCTGTCATCAATCATGACACAATACGATATTGTACAAAAAGTACATCAAGTGATGCTTGAATGTGGTCTCTTTACGCCGGCGGATATCAAAACAAGATCTTATGAAGCTGAAGATTTTTGTGTTGGGGCGAAGGGGCGCGATGGCAGTTTTATTCACGTATCTGTTTGGCTACTTGAGGGCCGAACAAACGAACAGAAGGGTGCCCTAACGGGGGCCATTAAAGCTAACTTGTGCGGCGTTCTGAAGAACGTCGATCAGGTTTCAGTGGATATCCAAGACATGGTTCGGGATACTTATCGCAAATGCTGAAAGTGTTTTTAGGCAAATTAAGTTTGTATTAATGCTTTAGGGGCCATGATACAGGTGCCTTTTTCTTTTTCCTTTCAAAGAGTTTGTCTTGAATAATCCCGCCGCCGACCAGCCAGAGCCACAATTAAAAGCACATGAACAGCCAACAGATTCATGGCCGCTTGAGGCTGACCGCTTGGCAGTTCACTCCTCTCTTGTTGAATGTGTACGTTTGCTGGCGGGTCACTTTGGCCGCCGCACCAGCACGAATGCATTAACAGCAGGTTTGCCAATCCCCAAGAGTGGCATCACACCGTCACTTTTAATGCGCGCTGCCGAACGTGCTGACCTGACAGCCAAGATGGCGCATAAAGGGTTGGAAGCACTGGCGATTGCACCGAACTTCCCTTGCATCCTTGTGCTTGAACGCAAACAGGGGTGCATTCTATGGGATGTTGAATATCCTGATAACCAGCGGCCTGAAAAAGTACCTGGCAAGCCAGTGAAGTTGCATGCTGAAACAAAATTCCTTGTGACATTCCCTGAAACAGAGGGCGAGAAAAGATGGCTAACACTTGGCGAATTAAAAGCCATGTATGCCGAATATGTTTTCTTCGTAAGGCCCGTTGCAAGGTCAGATGACCGCGCAGGTCCTGCGACAATTGATAATGCGCGCGACTGGTTCTGGGGTACTTTAAAAGAGAACTGGTCGATCTACCGCGAAGTAATCGTTGCGTCGGTCATGGTTAACTTTTTCGCACTGGGCGGCACGCTATTTGCCATGAATGTGTACGACCGCGTAGTGCCGAACCTCGCTTTCGAAACGCTCTGGGTTCTTGCAGCTGGCGTTACAATTGTTTATTTGTTTGATTTCATCCTTAAAAACCTGCGCGCCACATTCCTTGATGCTGCGGGTAAACGGGCTGATGTGAAAATATCGGCAAAACTTTTCGAGCAAATCCTTGGCATGAATTTGGCAGCAAGACCAGCAAGTGCGGGTGTACTTGCCAGCAACATGCGTGAATTTGAAACGATCCGTGATTTCTTTACATCTGCCACCATGGCCGCGCTCATCGATTTGCCGTTCGCGTTTCTGTTTATCATCATTATCGGCGTTATTGGCGGGCCACTGGCGTTTGTTGTTTTATTGGCTGTGCCATTGGTTATTCTGGGTGGCTGGGCGTTACAAAAGCCCATGGAAAAAGTAATTAAAGAGTCATTGCACGAAAACGCACTCAAAAACGCACTTCTTTTTGAAACCATTACAGGCCTTGAAACGATTAAAACCATGGCGGCTGAAGGTAATATGCAGCGCCAATGGGAAGAACTGAACGAGAAGGCTGCAAAAACCGGTGCGAAGGTTCGTCGCATTTCAACATTTGCTATCAACTATTCAGGCCTTATCCAGCAGGTGAATAGTGTTGTGATGATGATTGCCGGCGTTTATATGATTGCAAACGCGTGGCTGACAATGGGGGGATTGATTGGTTGCGTTATTCTCTCTGGCCGTGCGCTTGCGCCGCTCTCACAAATTGCAGCGATCATGATGCGCTTCAACCAGTCTGTGCAAGCACTCAAGCAGCTTGAAGAATTAATGAGAAAGCCTGTCGAGCGCCCTGCCGGTAAACACTTCATTTCACTGAACCGCGTCCAAGGCCGCATTGAGTTTCGTGATGTTGTTTTCAAATATCCGGGCCAGACAGTTCCCGCTGTTGACCATGTCACAATCTCGGTAGAGCCGGGTGAGCATATCGGGATTATCGGTGCGGTGGGCTCTGGTAAAACAACGCTTGAACGGCTTATTTTGAATTTGTACCAGCCCGATAGCGGCTCTATTATGCTGGACGGATCTGACGTGCGTCAGATCGACCCCGGTGATTTGCGCCGTAACATTGGTTCCGTACAACAGAATGCCCAGCTATTTTATGGTTCGGTACGCGAGAACATCACCATGGGTCATGAAACGGCACCTGACCGCGCTGTTCTGCGTGCTGCCGAACTGGCAGGGGTGATGGAGTTTTTGAAGGACTCTCAAACCGGCCTGGATACGCAGGTGGGCGAGCGTGGTGAAGCGCTCTCGGGGGGACAAAGACAGGCGGTCGCCATTGCCCGTGCGCTTTTGTATGATCCACCAATTCTTATTCTAGACGAGCCCACGGCTTCGATGGACCCTGCATCAGAGAACCGTTTGCGCAAACGTTTGGCCGAATTGACCAAAGATAAAACAACGCTTGTTATAACGCACAAAGGCTCGATGCTGAACCTTGTCAGCAAAATTATTCTGCTTGATCGGGGGCGTATTGTGGCGTTCGGTCCGAAGGACGAAGTGATCCAGAAATTACAGTCGCGCCAGTTTGGTACAGCCGCAGAACAGAGTGATATATAATGAACCAGCAAGTACCCAAGGAAATCCAGCAAGCAATGCAATCAGCGCTTCAGCAGGCGCAACAGCAAAGCCAAGGCCAGCAGCAGGGGCAGCAAGAAGCAACTTTTCAAATGTCTGGCAACCTGAACATCAATAAGGCTGAAGACTGGCAGAAGATACGCGGGGCATGGGTTGATAACCAGCTCGAGAAACTGCAAGCACATGCAGAGCGCTTTTTTGTCACGGATGACGAGATCCCGCTCTCACGCCATATTCTCCTGAGCATGATTACGTTGTTCTTTGTTATTTTTATTGTCTGGGCCAGTTTTGCAAAGATTGATGAAACAACGCACGGTGAAGGCAAGGTTATTCCATCCAGCGAAATCCAGATCATCCAGAACCTTGAGGGTGGCATTGTAAACAAGCTACTGGTGCGCGAAGGCGATGCCGTAAAAGCAGGGCAGGTTATTGTCCAGCTGCGTGATGTGGGTGCAGCCTCTGATTTCGGGGCGAATAGCGCAAAATATCTTGGCCTTTTGGCAACCATTACACGCTTGCAGGCTGAAGCCGAGGGTAAAAGCACAATCGAGTTTCCTGAGGAGGTTGTTACGGGTGTGCCACAAAGCGTTACTGAAGAGTTGAACGCGTTCAAGGCTAATCAGGATAAAATTTACAGCCAGACGAATGTATTGCGGCAACAGCGAGACCAGCGTGCGCAGGAAGTACGCGAACTTGAAACGCGCGCGCGTGACTTACGCGGCGTCATTGCACTATCTGTACAAGAAAAAAGCATGATCGAGCCGTTGGTTGCCCGCGGGTCAGCGCCGAAGCTGGAATTGCTCCAACTCGAGCGCGGTATCAAGGAGCGCCAGACAGAACTAAACGGTGTTTTGCAGGGTTTACCGCGTGCACAATCAGCTGTTAGCGAGGTGGATGCCCGTATTGGCGAAATTGAGTCAACGGCTAAAGCGCAGGCGCAAACTGAGCTTTCTGCAAAGCTGGTTGAAATGAACACAATCAAGCAAACACTTGGCGCGTTGCAAGACCGTAAAGACCGGACGGATGTCAAATCGCCTGTGAACGGAACGGTGAAAGATTTGAAGGTCAACACGGTTGGCGGTGTTGTGCGTCCAGGTGACCCGATTGCCGAGATCGTGCCAATGGATGACCAGTTGTTGGTGGAAGCCAAAATCCGCCCAGCCGATATTGCGTTTATTCACCCCGACCAGAATGCGATGGTGAAACTCACGGCATATGATTTCTCGATCTATGGTGGTCTCAAAGGGCACGTGATCGATATCTCCGCCGATACTATTACAAACGAGAAGGGGGAGAGTTTTTACCGCGTAAAAGTACGTACCGAGAAAAGCATATTGGAGCGCAAAGGCGAGGTGCTACCCATTATCCCCGGTATGGTGGCGACGGTTGATATTCTAACTGGTAAAAAGACCATCATGCAGTATCTGATGAAGCCCTTTATCAAGACCTTGGGCCGCGCCATGAGCGAGCGCTGAGATTTGCAATGATTCTGCAAAATAAACGAAGCCAATATAAGCCAATATTCCCTTTGCGTCTTTTATGTCTTTAGGGTAATAAGAAATATGCTTGCAGCTTCGAAAAAAACCGAGATTTCCATCACTCTGCCTGACGGCAATAGCCGTAGCTATATGGCGGGCACAACGGGTATGGAGATTGCCGAGAGTATCGCAAAATCGCTGGCCAAAGCCGCGATTGCTATCGAGCTGAACGGCAAAATGTGTGACTTGTCGCTGCCTATCCACGCAGATGCTAAAATAAGACTCATCAAACGTGAAGACCCTGAAGCACTCGAACTCATCCGCCATGATTGTGCGCACGTGTTGGCTGAAGCTGTACAAACACTTTTCCCCGGCACACAGGTAACAATTGGCCCGAATATCGAGAACGGGTTCTTCTATGACTTTGCGCGTAACCAGCCGTTTACAACGGAAGACTTCGTGGCCATCGAAAAGAAAATGCAGGAAATTATAGAGCGTGGCGCATCTTTCGAACGCGAAGTATGGGACCGTAATGACGCAATAAAATATTTCCGCAGCAAGGGCGAAAACTACAAAGCCGAGATTATTGAAGATTTACCGGCAGACCAGACAATTACAATTTACCGTCAAGGCGACTGGCTTGACCTATGCCGTGGTCCGCACATGCCAACAGTGAAGCATGTTGGCAATGCGTTTAAATTGATGAAGGTCGCGGGTGCTTACTGGCGTGGTGATTCAAGCAAGGCCATGCTAACGCGCATTTACGGGACTGCGTGGCGTGACCAGAAAGAGCTTGATGCACATCTTCACTTACTGGAAGAAGCCGAGAAGCGTGATCACCGTAAGCTCGGCCGTGAAATGGGGCTTTTCCATTTACAGGAAGAGGCACAGGGCAGTGTTTTCTGGCATGACAAAGGCTTTCGCATCTGGAAAGTGCTGGAAGGCTATATCCGCCGCAAGCAGGAAGAATTTGGCTATATCGAGGTGAAAACGCCACAACTGATACATAGTAAGTTCTGGGAAGCTTCAGGCCACTGGAGTAAATACCGCGAGAATATGTTTGTGGTACCCGATGTTGTGCCGAACACCGAAGAGGGTGAGAAGGTTTTTAAAGAGGACCCGAAAGAATTTATGGCGCTCAAGCCCATGAATTGCCCGGGTCACGTGCAAATTTTCAAACAGGGTATCAAGTCGTATCGGGACCTACCGGTCCGCATGGCAGAATTTGGCTGTTGCCACCGCAATGAAGCGCATGGCGCTTTGCACGGGCTTTTACGCGTACGCCAGATGACGCAGGATGATGCGCATATTTTCTGCCGCGAGGAACAAATCTTCGACGAAGCAAAACTTTTCCTCGATATGTTCGTTTCCACCTATAAAGACTTCGGATTTAATGATGTTGTTCTTAAAGTAGCAACACGCCCCGAGGCGCGGATTGGTTCAGACGAGGTATGGGACAAGTCCGAAAAAGCGTTGATGGATGCTGCAACAGCTATGGGATACAAATTCGAAATTGCTGCGGGTGATGGCGCATTCTACGGGCCGAAATTCGAATTCCACGTCAAAGATTCCATTGGGCGCTCTTGGACATGCGCGACATTGCAGATTGATTTTAATTTGCCTGTTCGCCTGGACGCAACATATATTGGCGAGGATGGCCAGAAGCACCACCCTGTTATGCTGCACCGTGCGGTGTATGGTTCTTTCGAGCGTTTCCTTGGCATGTTGATTGAGTCATACGCTGGTAAATTCCCGCTCTGGCTTGCGCCGGTGCAGGCTGTTATTGCGCCAATTACTTCAGAGGCTGCAGATTATGCACGTGAAATTCACAAGCAAATGTCGGCCATGGGCTTGCGTGTCGAGCTTGACGAACGCAACGAGAAGATCAACTACAAGATCCGCGAGCACTCAGTGAAAAAAGTTCCCTATATTTTTGTTGTGGGCGCGCGCGAAGCTGCCGATAAAACAGTTGCTATTCGTGAACTGGGCGGCGAGAACCAAAAGGTCAAAGGGCTTGAAGAAGCGCTGGCAGACTTCAAAAAAGACGCAAGCCCACCCTTTTAATGATATTTCCACCTATCACTATCTGTGTTAAAATAACCCTCTAACATTAAGGAAAGAGAAGCTTGAGTACATCCGGAAGACCCCCATCATCACGTCCACCATCAGGCGGCAATTCGCGCCCGCCATTTTCAGGCCCACGCCCCCATGGTTCCAATAGCGGCGCTGGACGGCCAGCTGGCAGTAGTGGTGGTTCACGCCCCCCGTTTCAACGTCCATCAGGTCCGCGCCCTTCAGGGCCACGGCCACCGTACCAAGGCGTAGATCGCGGTAACCCGCGTCCGCAACGTCCGAGTGATGACACAACCCGCATCAATGAAAATATCCGCGCTGCCGAAATCCGCCTTATCGATGCTGATGGCGAGATGATTGGCGTTGTCCCTGTTTCCAAAGGTATTGAAATGGCGCAAGAAGCAGGGCTGGATCTGGTGGAGATTTCACCAAACGCCGAGCCGCCTGTTTGTAAAGTTCTTGACTACGGCAAGTACAAGTACGAACAACAGAAAAAAGCCAACGAAGCCCGCAAAAAACAAAAAACAGTTGATACAAAAGAAATAAAACTGCGCCCGGCTATCGGCCAGCATGATTTTGATGTGAAGCTGCGCCACGCCAACGAGTTTCTTGAAGAGGGGCACAAGGTAAAAGTCTCTATGCGCTTCCGTGGTCGCGAAATGGCCAATGTGCAAGCGGGTAAGGATGTTTTTAACCGCTTCAAGGAAGGCCTGCTCCAAAACGGTAAAGTGGAAATGGAGCCACGCCTCGAAGGTATGCAAATGATGATGTATGTCGTCTCCACGAAAGGGAAATAAGGTATGAACCGTCACAATACTGCGTCATTTCAAAAAGGTTTCACCCTCGTCGAAATGGCGATTGTGATGGTTATTATCGGCCTGCTGATTGGTGGCATCCTTAAGGGGCAGGAGATATTGGCGGCCACTAAAATCAACACGACTGTGAAGGAGATACAGGCTATTGACGGGGCATTCAGCCTCTTCTACCAGAAATACGGTATGTTGCCGGGGGACATGACAACGCCAGCAACTTTTTTGCCTAATTGCACCGGTGCTTGCAACCAAGCGGGTGATAATGATGAAAACTATGAGGCGCAGTATCAGGCAGCGCTGGCTTCTACGGATGAGAGGTTCACCGCCTTTATACATCTAGCGGCGGCGGGGCTTGTTTCTGGTATTGAAAATACGGCGACGATTGAGGTTGGTAGAAGTGTTATGCCTTCCGCGGTTGGTGGTGCCTATACGGTTGGAACATTTGGCGCGAACACGACATCTCCTAACTTTTATCAGGGCGGTTCGTATCTGGGGATGATTAAAAGCATTGCGACAGATGGTACTATAGGGCGCAATCCTATTATGACCTCCAGCGTGGCAGCCATAGATAGAAAAATTGATGATGGGAAGGCTAAAACGGGGTTGTTAATTATAACATCTTGCGCGGCTTGTTATGATGCCGTTGCTGGGACCTATAATGAGAATTATACAACAACAGCGACCGAATTCATGTATAAACTTAATGTTCCCTAGGAGGAATATGATGAACCAAAAAGGATTTACGCTTGTAGAGGTAGCCATTGTTGTTGTCATTATCGGCCTGCTCATCGGCGGCGTAATGAAGGGACGCACACTGCTTGAAAGTGCGAAAATGAAAAGCTTTATTGCGAACTGTAAAAATATCGATACAGCGGTAACGCAATTCAACAGTAAATATCTGGGCATGCCCGGTGATTTGGCCAGTCCGGCAACAAAATTACCAAACTGTACTACAGCGCCGTGTAATCTGGCGGGGAATATGGACAGGCTTATTCGTGGCGCAGGCGGCGCGGCTGCAATAAATGTTAATACATCTCCGCTTGCGGCGGACCAAGAGCGTATGGCTGCTTGGGCGCAGTTGTATGCGGCGGGTTTGATCACCAGTGTTAATGGCTCGGCTACGATGGAAATTGGTACGGGCCTTCCTGAAAATGGGTATAGCAATGGATTGATGGTGGGATACGTGAATGCTGTTAACGTCAGTTATGATATCACGGCGCAGAATGTATTAATGACGCTGGAAAGTGTAGACGCCACCACTGGCGTTTTTACAACAGAAGTTATGATTCCGTCGGTCGCGGCGAGGATAGACAGTATGGCAGATGATGGGTTGCCTAATCGCGGGACTATTCAGGCTAACTCAAGCGCTTTTGCCGCCGCCACAAATTGCCGTGCGTCGGACACAACTTACCGTGAGAACTCCGAGATCGCACGTTGTGGTCTTTATTATCTCCTCAGCGTCAGATAAAAGAAACCCGGCTTGCGCCGGGTTCCCGTATCAATTATCAGGGTTAAAATTTATTGTTATGCTCTCATTGTTGTTAAAAGCGCAACAGGGATCATACCAAGAATAACGCTTGTGGTATAACCAAGATATACGCCAAGTACAACCAGTACGATTGAAAGCAAGTCACTTGTAAGCTTCCGGCTTGTCAGTATCAATGACGATACAATAAGAATAAAGCCAGTGCCGATGAGTGTATGGACTGAATGGCCTTCAAAGAATGTTCCAACGCCCGATACAATACCTGCGAGTGACAGAATATGTACGAGGAATGTTGAAATACCAATCAGTAGTATCATCGAAGTCACATAAAACCAGAAAGCTTCGTTAACGCTTCTGTGTGTACCTACATCTAACATCTTCCCAAACATGACAACCTCCTTGTTGTTTTAACTGTTTTTGGTTTGCTTATCCAACTATCTTCATGCATCCCTGCCGTTTCGCCACCATGGCTATTCGTCCAGTTCCGCATCCCAGTAAAGATAGTCCCGCCAACTTTGATGAAGGAAATTCGGCGGATATTTCCTTCCCTTGTCCTGCAGCTCGTAAATGCTCGGCTCGTAAGGTTCCTGCAACGGGCTCATCCCGCATGTTTTAGTCAATGCGTGTCCCTTTTTTGTGTTGCAAGCCTGGCAAGCCGTTACGATATTGCTCCAGGTTGTCTTTCCACCCCGTGATTTCGGTAGTACGTGGTCGAAAGTCAATTCGTTTGATTTAAAGCAGTCGCCGCAATACTGGCACTGCCACCCATCCCGCAGGAAAACATTAAAGCGCGTAAAGGCGGCTTTTCGTGCTGCGGGTATATATTCTTTTAAAACAATCACGCTCGGCAATTTCATTTCATGGCGCGACGAGCGAACAATTCTGTTGTATTCGGAGATCACCGTTACGCTCTCGCGGAATACAGCTTTCACGGCTTCTTGCCATGAGAGAAGTGAAAGGGGCAAATAACTAAGGGGTCTGAAATCGGCGTTTAATACAAGGGCGGGGCATTGTTCGAGCGGGGTGTGCGTATCGTAGCTGAATTGCTCGAATTCTCGGAGGTCATTAGCGGTGAGTTCAGCTATCACGCGCCAACCTCCTTCCTACTAAGGAGACTAAATCGAATATGATCACTTCTAAGGAAGCCCGTCATAAAAGCATAAGCCCTTTCTCTGGTATCCTATAATCAGTGTATGTGATTTCTATCCACAAATCCATGCACACCGCAGCAATTTCCATATTGCATCGCGATAAGTCCATCATTTGCAACAGGTTTTTGAATGAGATAAAAAGCGCGTATGACATGGCATATCAACCTTCTAACGCTCTTCCCCGAGATATTTCCGGGGGCGCTTGGCATGTCACTTTCAGGCCGTGCGCTCGAAAAAAACATCTGGTCTTATGCAGCAATCAACATTCGTGACTTTGCCAAAGACAAACATCAAACGGTGGATGATACCCCCTTTGGCGGTGGTGCGGGCATGATCATAAAGCCTGATGTGATTGAGGCGGCTGTACTTTCCCTCCCTCAGGCAGGCCGCAAAATTTACATGAGCCCCCGTGGCCGCGTGCTCAATCAAGAACTGGTGCAAGAGCTTGCCAAAGAAGAAGCGCTGACCGTGCTTTGCGGGCGTTATGAGGGCGTTGATCAGCGCGTGCTTGATGCACAAGGATTTGAAGAGATTAGTGTGGGCGACTATGTGCTCTCGGGCGGTGAAATGGCAGCCCTTGTGATGATGGACGCCTGCATTCGCTTGCTGCCCGGTGTGATGGGGAACGATGAAACAGCAGGGGAGGAGAGCTTTTCTGATGGCTTGCTTGAATATCCGCACTATACAAAGCCTGCTGAATGGACAGATGTTACAGGGCAGGTGCATAAAGTGCCTGATGTGCTTCTTTCGGGCCATCACGAGAATATCCGCAAATGGCGGCATGCGCAGTCATTGGCGCTGACAAAGGCCCGCCGCCCCGACCTTCTTGGGAAAAAGCAGCCTTAAACTTTTGTTAAACAATTGAATCTATAGTCAGCCTCCCACCTTTGCTGGTGCAGTCTCATGCGTCGGCGTTCAAGAGAAAACAATGGATAGAATAATTGAAAGCCATATCGATATGGCCGCAGAAACACAACGCTGCTATGAGGCTGTAAAGGCCATGGTTACGGCAGGGGCGTTATCGGAAGAGCATGCTTACTGGTTTACAGCGAATAAATTGTACCGCGCCGAATATCGCGCGCGCCCAGCTTTTTTGGCGGCCGAGGCGGGTCTTGGCCCCTTCAGAAATAATGAGGTTGTATCTGCTATTACTGCGGCAACCCAGCTTATAAGCGAGCATTTAGGAGATATCGAGATGGAGCCACGCGAGGCGCGGCTAAACAAGGAAACCTTTGCGCTCGCAGCCGATATACTCCCCGCAGCCCAAATGCGCTTACTGGAGGAATTTATGGTAGATGAAGGGCACGCCGCCCGTACCGGTGCCAATAGCACCCTCCATGCCCGTCAGTCCTTTGAAAGGACGGCCAAGGCGTTGGCAGGCCATGCTCTTGAGGCCGGCCGTATGGACCTTGTGGCCCATATTTCACAGCGTTGCTTGCAGTATATTTAGCCAAAAGCCCCCATTTATTGATTGACATAGTGCATCATTTTGCCTATTTTCAGGCAAAAATAAAGGGTGTTTTATGGATATCATTGGTCAGCATGAACCAGAATTGTGGCGTCCGGTTTTTGCCGAATTGACAGCACAGCGCGTGCAAGTTTCTACGGATCCGGAAACAATCGAGCGCTATAAATCGGAACGTAGCGTCGGCACACCGTCAGACTGGGCGGTCATCTTACGTGACCTATTTCCGCTTTTCAAAGAAGCCAGTCTGATCGTTAAAAGAAAAAACGGTAACCCTGCTCTTTATACAGACGAAGAAAATCTGCTCATGCAAATGAGAGAAATCTTCATCCGCACGCACAAGGATTTTGCTATCGCTCTTAATCTGGAATTCAACGTACCGCAAGAAAAAGCGCTGAAAATTATTATGGCCTTCCTGACAAATGATTGTGACGAGTTCAGCAATTGCATCGATGAGACAATCGCTGTTCTTGAAAGGGCCTATATTCTTGATGGTGTCATTTTTGTACCTGCAGATGAAGATAATGTTGTTGAGATCGGGAGTGATGAAAGCTTGCCTGAATTTGCAACCTACCCTGCAAAACATATGGACCGTATTAACCCTAACAGAATTAATAAAGCCCCTGAGGCACAAAGGTGTTTTATCGCTGTTCGGGCACTCTGTGGTGGTGAGGGCGGCCTCTCTGATACAGAAGCTTTCTGGTACATCACCAATAAACTTTACGCGCCGCAATTTGCGCTGACGCTCCGAAATTTGGCTGAAATATCGAATGTAAGTTATAAGGCCACAGAGCTTATTTCTAATGCTATCGAGAGGGTGTCGGTGAAAGTCAGGAACTATATCGAGCAGTATAATGTTCAACTGCCGCAGGAAGCCGCACGGGAAGATGAAGTAAACTTCATTCCTGTCCCGCCCGATACTGAAATTGCGGATGCTACGCCTGAAACAGGCCGCTTGTTTACACCTGACCGCAACGCCGTTATGCCGGAGTTCCTGTTTTTTTACGACCAGCTGCATACGCTTGATAATGCACAAGCACGGGATGTCGCTACGGCAAATCTTCTCTACCAGCATGACACTTACATGTTGATGGATGAAATTGCGGCTTTATATCAGGTGCCAGCATCACATATCAATATGGCACGAAATGTTGCAATCTTATGGTTGCGCCAATTCGAAGGACAGCATGAAGAATGGGGTCGCCTCTGGAGCCATGTGATATCCCGTGTGGAAAGCACGACACGCTGGCAGAAACCGCCCCTAAGTGAAGCCGAGCTACCGCTCCACCGCGAAGCTTTTACACTGGCAGCCGATGTTTTAAAGCCTGCGCAAATGCGCATACTGGATGCTGTTATGGGCGAGCAGGCACAATATACATGTCTAAACGCATATGCCGAGGCTGATGGCATTGACCCCGTTTTTGCAAAACAGGCCTTTGGTGACGCTGTAAGGGCCGTCACTATGAAGGCTGTTGAGGCTGGCCGTATGGACCTTGTGGCGCATATTTCAGGCCGTTCTCTGCAGTTTATAAGCTAATTTCAGGCCATTTTTAGGCTCTTTTAAGGGAATCGGGCATAAAATGCTTGCTTTCGGGCGTCTTTCGGGACTATAAAAGCGAGCCGAAAAACGACAAGCGGACCGCGGTCCCTGAAGGTTCAGGGTACTATTTCGGGTCCCATATAAGGCAGAAGAGAGAAGAAAATGAACACACTACAAAAGTTCGAGAAGAGCCAACGCGAGAAATTATCAGCCGGTAAGGAAATCCCTGCATTCGGTCCCGGTGATACAGTTAAAGTTAACGTTAAAATTAAAGAAGGTGAGCGCGTTCGTGTGCAGGCCTATGAAGGCGTATGTATCGCCCGCGCAAAACAAGGCGTGAACGAGTCATTCACTGTGCGTAAAATCAGCTTCGGTGAAGGTGTTGAGCGTGTATTCCCGCTCCTCTCGCCAATGATCGAGAGCATCCAGCTGGTACGTCGTGGTTCTGTGCGTCGTGCAAAACTTTACTACCTGCGTGACCTGCGCGGTAAGAAAGCACGTATTACAGAGCGTACATCAGGCCATGGTGTTGATAATACTGAAAGCCAAGCTGTGGCCGAGTAATCTCGATAGACAAAAGAAACAAAATAAAAAACCCTTCGCGTTACGAAGGGTTTTTTATTTCTCAGAATATAGAGTTTATTTTGCTTTCTTCTCTTCTATCGCTAGCGTGCCATACGCTGCAGCGCCACCCCAGAAGCTCGCACAAAATACTTGCGCTTGTTCAGGCTGTGGTTCTGTTTGTACTGTCTGCAAGCCTGGCTGCATAAAAGTTTTCAGGTGTTCTCCCGTCATGTTTATTTTCCCTTCACAGTTGATCTTAAAATCGGTGCAATCCTGTCGAACACATAACCGTCCGGATGTGCGGCATAAAGTACAACTTCTTCATTTGTCAGGAAGTTTTCCAGCAAGTCTGCCGAGAGTTTGCCTAGGTAATGCCCTTGGTCACTGAAAATCGCGTGGATCGTGCCATCGGCACCGTCAAAAATAATGGCGTCCGAGCGCACAAAAGCAGGGTCTTCAAATTCAATCGCTACTTTTCCAGCCTTGTTGGCGAGAAAAGTTGCCTGTGCTTCAAGATGTTCATGATGTGGCATCGTAATATCCCTTTACATAGGTATATTACGGAAAAAAGATGAATGAATGGCTAATGAAAAAACCCTTATTTACCAAGGCATTGGGTGGGGGGCTATATAGCTCCAATCGGGATGTTCGGCGAGATCTTCGGCGATATAGGCCGATTGCCTGGCATCCATATAAAAACGCAAATAATCACGATCTTCAGCAAACACCCTCTCGGCACCGTCAATACGGGCCTCTAGGCGTCTTAGATTGGCAATGCGTGTGCCAGCGGGGATGTCCGCTTCAAGCTGGGCATTCAGGAAACTATAGAAATCCTGACTGTTTTCAGGACTAACGGCCACTTTCTGGTGCCGCCCTGCAATACGGGTGCTTTCAATTGCTCCCGTGTCGTCAACGCTATATAAAACAGTGATATTGCGCCCATCCAGCCCCTCGGCATCCAGTGTAATGGCATGGTCGTAGGTTGTGGGGGCCTCTTGCGCGTTAAGGGCCCGTATCGCCTCGTTTGCGACTAAAAGGGCCGCACAACTGGCAAAAATGCTAACAAGACAGTGAGAAAATCGCATGGGGCGTATAATTACATAATATTATGAAAATTACAAGCCTTTGGGGCAATTCAGGCAATATTAATATAGTTATTAATGGAATTACTATGCAACTATCCGCTTCAATCATTGAACGACTGGCTATCATTCGACGCATGTGATGGATGTTGTTCGTCTTATGGTGCGTAATCCTGAAAATATCGAGAACCAAGCGGCTCTTTTAGAGCATTTGCAAAGAACGATTTTACTGTTCGAGACATTGCCCAAAGCATATGCGGAGGCACTTAAAATAGATATGCCGGAAGTGCTTAGTCCATTCCCGCGAACACCGGAACTAATGCAAACTGAATGGCGCGAGCGCTTCTTCCTCATGAAGGGGATAGATGCGCTTGGCCCTCTCCCAAAAGCTGCGCCACCCTGACCCTTCTTTAGAAATTCGTGCTGCCCGAAAAAATAATACAAAAAATTGTGCGCTGCATTTACGCGTTATTAAACAAGCCCGTGCTATGCTTAAACTATAAGCTAACTTTTAACAGGATGGATCGCATGATGTAGAGTGCGGTTGGGCAACGGCCTTGGGGCCGGCTCATTTATGGGTACGCCAGCTGTACTTGAGAGAAATTTCACATTGTTATAGGTAAGAAACAAGCGGCGGCCTTTTGGCCGCCGTTTTTATTTAGCTGTGTATTGCGCGGCCATGCACGGCAAGTGCTGCTTCCTTCGTCACTTCTTCCAGCGTCGGGTGCGCGTGGCAGGTGCGGAAAATATCTTCTGATGACCCGCCAAATTCCATCACAATCGCCGCTTCGGCAATCAGTGTGCCTGCTTCGGGGCCGACAATATGCACGCCGAGCACGCGGTCGGTTTTTGCATGGGCTAGAATTTTCACAAAGCCATCCGTTGCGCCCATCGCACGCGCGCGGCCATTGGCCGAAAAGGGGAATTTGCCGGCCTTGTATTCAACGCCTTCTTGCTTGAGTTGCTCCTCTGTTTTGCCGATCGCGGCAATCTCGGGGTGTGTGTAAACAACGCCGGGCACAAGATTATAGTCAATATGGCCGCTTTGGCCTGCTAGCATTTCAGCAAGAATAATACCTTCTTCTTCGGCCTTGTGTGCCAGCATTGGCCCTGCAATAACATCGCCAATTGCGTACACGCCCTTCACATTTGTCTGGAAGTGGTGGTCAACGGCAACGCGTCCGCGCTCATCTGTTGTAATGCCAGCCTCTTTCAATCCCAAGCCATCTGTATGCGCTTTACGGCCCACAGCAACCAGTACAACATCAGCGCTTAGTGTTTCACCTTTGCCGCCTGAAGCAGGTTCAACGCGTAATGTAACACCTTTGCTGTCGGAAACGGCAGATGTTACTTTCATGCCGAGTTTAAATTCAAGCCCCTGCTTGGCGAGGATCTTCTGCGCTTCTTTTGCGACTTCACCGTCCATGCCGGGGAGGATACGGTCAAGATATTCGACAACTGTT
This sequence comes from Alphaproteobacteria bacterium, assembly GCA_016125135.1. GTDB lineage: Bacteria > Pseudomonadota > Alphaproteobacteria > Micavibrionales > Micavibrionaceae > RI-185. The sequence continues at coordinate 103,898 of WGMJ01000017.1, forward strand.
ACTTTAGAGCCAAGACGTTGCCATACGCTACCAAGCTCGAGGCCAATCACGCCACCACCAATCACCACCATGGTTTTCGGCACTTTGTTCAGCACCAAGGCGCCTGTTGAGGAAACAATTTGTTTTTCATCAATCGTAATGCCGGGAAGGGACACAACATCAGAACCGGTTGCGATGATGATATGTTTGGCAGCATATTTTTTGCCGGCAACTTCAACTTCGCCAGCCTTTGAAACTTTACCACCACCCTTTAGCCACTCGACCTTGTTCTTCTTGAAGAGAAACTCGATGCCCTTTGTGTTGGCGCCCACAACGTTATCTTTGAACTTCATCATATTGGCGAGGTTAAGCGACACGCCTTTGGTGTCGATACCCATACCGGAGAAATGGTGGTTCGCGGCTTCATATTTTTCAGACGCGCTTAAAAGCGCTTTCGAGGGGATACAGCCTACATTCAAACAAGTGCCACCCAGCGTATCGCGTTTCTCAACACAGGCGGTTTTCAGGCCCAATTGGGCGCAGCGTATCGCACATACATAGCCGCCGGGGCCGGCGCCGATAACAATGACATCGAATGAATCTGACATGGCAGGAAATCCTTATTAATATTGCTAGGGAAGGGTAAAACCAGCTTGGAATAAAGTCAAAATATTAAAGGGTGGCGGGTAGAAGGTCCCAAATTATAAGGAATATTTTGCGAAAGGCCTGGGCGATTTGCTTGTTATGGATACAAATTCCAGCGACCGGCCTGACGAGTGAACAAATGTAAACACTGTCCCCGTAGATATCGAAGTTCACGTCAAAGTTATATTTTACTTTGCTAAATATTTTTGTTTCCCGAAGGACAGCGTGGTCTGTAAGCCAGATCTCCCCCGGGGTGGCTGGAGCAAGGATCCGCACAGGAATTTTAAGTTTAATGCGCTTGGCAACAAAATCGGTATAGCCTGGAAAAATATCTGTGATTGTGGTTTCGGACGCTATATGCGCTAGCCCGTTTTCCAGGTCGGTGTCCAGTTTCATTCTGGAGTAGAGATCGCCATAAAGCTCTTCTATTCCTTTGGCCCCTTCATAAAACCTCAAATCTGTCTGGATTGTATCAAGCGAAAGATTTTCAACGAACGGGAGGAATTTTTCCATCGTCTCGAGCATATTATGATGGCGCTGATGTATCGTTCTTGGCTCTTGGCTTACATATTTGTAGCGCTGCCCGATTTTCACGCGGCTCAACCATTGTTGGTCGATAAGCCGCTGGATAATGACATCAATCGTACTGCGGTTGAGCTTGGTCTCTTCGGCAATTTCATGCGCGAACAGGCCTTGCTTATGTAGCAGGCAGGCGAGATAAACTTTTATCTCTTTGTCCCGCAGGCCGAATTTTTCCAAAAATTTTGAGAAGTCTGAAAGCATATGCAAGGCTAGCATATTTAATGGGAATTAAAAAAAATACAAAAAAATTATTATTTTTATTTTGAATTATGTAATTAAATAAAGGGGGCAGGTCTCAAGGTTGTCTTGCAACAAGCACGGCTGGGGCCGGTGCCGCATTTTCTTCTGGTGCGATCACTTGGTCGGGCAAAGCCTGCTTCAATGTGTTCACCATTGTCTGGAAAATAATTTCTGTTGCGCGTTCGCGTTGTACTTCATCACCTTGCAGTTTTTGGATAACTGTAACGCTCGGTCGCTGCGCTTCGCTCCATGCGATCCAGCATGCGCCGCGCATTTCAAATTCATCTGTAATTTTTACAGCGATCGGTAGGCGATTCCACATAAATAGTTTTTCATCGGCGACATGTTCGCTACGCAACATAAAATAAAGAACTGTCATGGCATCGTGGATAAAGCTTCCGGTTGTTCCGAATTTCTTACTATCAATTTCAGCAGCTGCGTTAAGCAGCCCGCAGATAATTTCGGCCGTTTCTGGCTTGAAGGTGTTTCTGATCTGGGCTTGGCGTTCCGGTGTAAAAACAAGATATTGTGTTAAATCAAGCGGAATAAGGGTTGTTTTTACGCCCGTGCCTGCGAGGACTTCATCGGCCGCTTTCGGGTCAGCCCAGAAATTAAATTCAGAATTCGGTGTAATATTGCCACGGCGTGTAAAGGTTGGGGTGAGCAAAGAAATAGCGCCGCCCATAATAATCTGCTCGGCAATTTTTGGTTTAAGGTCAGGGCGCTGCTGCAAAACGCTATTTATGTCAGTGCAGGGGCCAGTTACAAAAAACGTGATGGGCTCATCTGTATTTTCAAGAGTCTCGATAAGCCAGTCGACGATGTTTTTATCTTGCGCTTTTGCAGCGGGCGCAGGAAGCGCTACGCCGCCACGGCCATCATTTCCAAAAGCATCATCACTCTCTTGCGTATTTGCTTGACCAACAAAAACAGGAATTTCATTGTGGAGTCCTGTAAGCTCAAGCGTCATCAGGGCGTTCTCAGCAGCTTGCTCAACGCTACAATTGCCATGTGAGACGCCGATCCCTGAAAGCGCAATCTCGCCGCGCTTATGCAGGGCTGAAAGCAACAACTGGGCGACCATATCATCGGCGCCATGATCCCCAAGCAGTATGACCTTTTCTTTGACTGATTTTTTGGTAATGCCCATGGGGCTTAATTAACATATTCACGGATCAAATTACAACAATTTTGTTAGAAATTCTATTTTTCTTTAAAAAAACAATATGTTGATTAATTTTTTACCACGATTTCCGGTGTTTTTCTCAAGGGCAATAATTTATGTTGAAATTCTTATGAAAATATAATATTAAGCTGGTCCTTTAAGAAAAGGCGTAAAAATGGCGGAAAAGGAAGAGCGGCACCTTAGCTGGGACGAGATCCACGAGAAATGCGTTGCTCTTGCGGAGCAGGTGCAAAGCGGTAGCGACAAGTTCAAGGGGCTTGTGGCTGTAGCAACGGGCGGTCTTACACCAACGCACATCATAGCCAAGATATTGGGAATCAAAGAAATTCATGCGGCGTGCATCTCGACCTATGAAGATGAAAATCCGTTCCAACGCGCTAAAGCCGTTATACATTCGCTGCCGCTTCTTGAAGATGAAGGCGCAGGCTATCTTTTTATCGATGATATGATCGATTCAGGCCGGACCTTCGATATTTTGCGATTGCAGTATCCCAAAGCCAAGTTTGCCTGCCTTTACGCTAAGGAGCGTTCATTACAATTGGCTGATTTTATGGTTGAAAAAATGCGCGAAAACGGGTGGTTGGTTTTCCCGTGGGAAGCACGTTATGAGAAGCCAGCGGAGCAGAATTATGATGTTCCGAGGCCGCGCGTTTCGTGAGTGGTATACAAAAATTTGCTTTATAACTTCTGATTTGCTAAAGCTGACTAATCAGCAGGAAAGGTTACAAAATGCAGTTTAAAAACTTGGGCCGAGCGAAAGCTTATTTTGATAGAATTGCTGGCGTTGACTACCAGCCAATTCCGCATGAAATGAATGGCACAAGGGGCCTTGGTGTGATCGTGGGCGATAAAATTATTGCAACATTAAACATTACCCCTGAAGGAGCTGTCAGTGCTATCTTCCCCCGCTAAGCGTATGATCGGCTGGCAAGAGGTGGAAGCAAGGTCACAGGACCTTGCGAAGCAGTTGCGTCGATTTGAAGAGATAAAAGGCATCATCGCTATTACAACAGGCGGCATGATTCCGGCATGCCTTGTGGCAAGGCAGCTCGGCGTTAAAAATATCCAGACTTTTGCCATCTCCACTTATGACGACACAGAGCAGCGTGCCAATGCAAGCATCTTTCATGCGCCCGCTTTGCTTGACCATGGCGCTGGCTGGCTGGTCATTGATGATTTGGTCGACACGGGCCGCACGCTGGCGATTTTACGTGAGCATTATCCGCAGGCCGTCTATGGCTGCCTTTACGCTAAACCCGAGGGCAAATCGTTAACGGATTATGCCGTTGAAACGGTCGCACAGGACACCTGGCTGGTCTTTCCTTGGGAAATCGAAAGCAAAACTTACGAAAAAGCTGCCGCATAAGCTGGGGACATTTCCTCTTTACAGCTTGTAAAAAAGGCGTAACCTTAATAAAAAATAATTGACTTTAGGACTCGAAATGAGTCATAACATGTCATCATTCTAAGGGAGCTATTAGTGGTTGCGTACATTTCACTCTCGGGAATACCAATAAAGGCGGGACACCCGCCTGCCGTTGCCAGCGGTTCTGGCATGAAGGGCTACGAGTCCCCGCGCGTTTGTATCGAAGGTCGCTTTGTGCGGCCTTTTTTGTTGCCAAAATTCTGTAATGATAACTGCGTAAAAAGGGGCAACCACCATGGCTGAGGGCAAGGTACTAAAATTTACGGCTCCAATGGTAGAAGTCGCGAATGATTTTGGCGGCGCTGTTAAAACTTCGGATGTGGCGAGTGCGCCTAAGGACGGTATAGAAGTTGAATTCAAGCGCATTGAAAATTGGGATGGCATCGGCCAGAAGCCGATAGACAAGGTTCTGGACTTTTTGCGGACCGATGATAATGGCAGCCGTATGGTGCTGGATAATGCGCGCCAAGAAACACTCTTTACCCGCCAACTTGATAAGCCGGGCAAGCCTTTAGCAAAAGAAAACGTTTCACTGCGTTTTCGCTATGGCACCATTTTGAAGAACATAGAACTTTGCCTGAAGTGGAATGTGGTTGACCCGATGGACGCAAGCCGTACAGAACGCTACGAATGTTGTGTTGGCATGGAAAGTGACGACCTGCCACCAGATTTCGAGGCGCTAAAAGCAAAATATAATCCGGCGAATGACCCGACAAAGCATCCCAAGGTCTACGAGGCGCTCTGTGCAAAGATTGCCGAAATTGAAGCTATTCCTGGTGATTTTGCAACGTCATACGATATTAAGGCTGAGCGCCGTTCCTATATCGTGACGCTAAATGATATGGATCGCAAAACACTTGGCCTTGTTCACGCTGAAGATGTCGCCGAAGAAGACAAAAAAACCATCTTTATCGAGCTTATTCACGATACGGTTTCATACTGGGATGAGAAGGCGAAGAAGTGGTGTGCTGAGCATGACGAGCTTGAAGATGAGGTTTTAACCAAGCAGGATGAATTTATCGATGCTGATGGTCGCTTTATCGCGCGTAATCTGACGACCCAGAATGTTTGTGATATTCAAAAGCATTTCCAGTCACTTGTGGCGTCTGTAGCAGGTAGTGGCCTTGAAACGACGCTTCGTAGCAAAAGCGAGCGCGCCCACGTATTTGCTTGCCATATGGAATCTGCACGCATGAAATATCCGAATATGCCCGCGCCGGCAAAGCTGACGCTGGCTATGATTGAAGCGCCTGTTGATGCATTTCTGCAGGCCTGTGATGATGCGATGCCAGCGCAAAACGAGCCAGCGGCTGACTGGGCAGGCTTGGCACGCCGGATTGACTTGATATAGGCGCATTTATTGCACTTTCACATTTTTCCCGCTAGTCTTGGCCTTCAGTAAAAAGGCTGCTTTCTATGTATCATTTCGCCGGAATTGGCAATATCGCCGTTGACCTGATCGCACAGGTCGATGATGCATTTCTCGAGCGTTATAATTTTGCCAAAGGGCAATGCACCTATATTTCACCGCCATTAATGGAGGAAATAAAAGCGGCGCTGGCAGGGAAATTTGGCTCCATATCAGGTGGTGCTGCAGCAAACGCAGCATGCTGTGTCGGTCTCTTGGGTGGACGCGCAGCCATTCTCGGTCGTTATGCCGATGATTCAACAGGATCGTTGTTTAAAGAGACAATGAAGCGCTACGGTGTTTCTTTGGCAACGGCGCCTAGAACCGGTGACGGAGAGTTCACAGCTCAAATCTTTTGCCTGACGACACCTGATACTGAACGCACCTTTGCAGCTTGTTATGGGTCTGCTGCCTTGCTGGATGAAACGGATATCCCGGAGAACACAGTGATGGGGAGTGATATACTGTATCTCGATGGCTATAGTCTGGTTGCCCCACGCGCGCGCGCGGCTTTTGAGTATGCACTCTCGCTGGCACGTAAAAGGGGAAAATTTGTTGCCTTCAACCCGAATGATCGCTCGATAATAAACGCCTATAATGAGGATGTACGGCATTTCCTGAGAGTATCTGACATCCTTTTCCTTGCGGCGCCGGATGCTGTAGCGCTTTATGATGCGCATGATCTGGATGATGCCAAGAACAGGCTAGCGGCAACAGGTAAGCGGGCGGTAGTAACAGACGGGAGCGCGGGCTCATGGATTTTTGATGGTACGATCTGGCATTTTATCGAGATTGTCCAGCCTGACGGACCGGTTGTTGATACAAACGGTGCGGGCGATAATTACGCGGGCGGGTTTCTCTATGGTCTGGCAACCGGTATGGATATCCAGATTGCAGGGCGTTTGGGCGCAGCTTGTGCGTCCTATGTTATTACGCGCTCCGGTGCCGTAGCGGATAAAGGTCTCCTCGAATTTATCAGGCTTAAAACGGGGTTGTTCGCTGATGCCGCCTGAGGACAAGCTTTTTGAATCCATGCAGCGCGTTGTTGATGTTGTGCTGGATGGCCCGCACCCGACTTCAAAAGTGGCAGCGGGCGTACTAACCGATAAGATATTGACGTGTGCCACAAATTACTGGCCAGCAGATATTGATAAAAAAATCGGCGCTGATGTGGAGCTGGGGAATACCAGTGGGACAATCCATGCTGAAATGGCGGCTGTGCTCGCAACACCTGTAACGGAGGGGGCGATTGTATTCGTTACAGATCCGCCATGTCCGAACTGTATGAAGAATATGATCGAAGCGGGTGTCATAGCGATTTATATTGATCATAAAGGCTTCCAGAAGGAATTTGCCCTGAAGCGCGGGGTTGATTTCCAGACTATGTCATTGGAAATGGCGCGGCTTGCTTCCATTAATGTTTACGAGATCCGCCGTAAAGAACGCAAAATAATCCCGATTGTAGAAACATTCGGTGATCGCCCTGTTGCGCCACCTGTAACCGATAATAAAGGCGCGCAAGCTGTTGCGAATGTTATAAACGGGCAGGGCGATACAGAAACAATTTGTGTAAATGGTGGTATCGTTCTGCCTTTGAATGAAGCAGAGTTGCAGCAGGAAAAAGAAACATTCGGTAGTTTGAAGTATGATTTTATTCAAACCCCTTTAAATCGTCTGATGATGGTTATGCGCCGCCGGGGGCTTTCCTTTGCGGGTGATGTGACAGTAAATTCGTTGCCCGGCCCACGGGAAGCTGTCAATTATCTGGGGACAGGGCGTCGCACGCTCAAAATACGTGATCGTTCAATTGGTTCGGAAGCCAGTAAACTCGCTGTTAAAATGCTTGAAGAAGCAGAAGTTTTAAAAATAACAGATGCCGCTTAGGCTTCATCACGCCAGCAGCGTAAAATATCCCAGCGTACTATAATATCTTGATAGCCAAGGGCCGTGAGTTTGTTTTTTAGTGCATCGAGCGTAGGGTAATCATGCGTGCCGTTAAAGCAGCGTATGTCATCTATCAGCAATACGCAACGCCCCTTATGATTGTGTTTTGCAATCGTTTCGACTTCTTTCATGATCGGCGTTTCAACGTCCGTCATACCTGTAATGCCAGCTGAGAAGTGCCCGTCCAGCCAGTAAAGTGTGTTGCCCTGAATTTGCGGCACGATTTGCGGCAAAACATCTTCCGACCCGCCAAGGAGAAATTCAATATTGGGGATATCGGCGTAAACCTGTTTATTCAGGCCGTACAAACGCTCACTCACCTCAATCGTCCAGACCTTATCGACATGGGCTGCAACAAGGCTTGTTGTCATGCCCAGATATGTACCAGTCTCCACAAAATTGCGTATACCATGTGCTTTAATCTCGTTGATAATCTCGAGGCGCTTCACCGCAGGCGGTGCAGGGTCCCATCCCTCGTCTTTGCCTTGCCAGCGGTCAGCAAGATAGCGGTCGATACCACGTGTTTCATAAAGGCCCGCCCAGCCCATATATTTCGCGAGCGGGGAACGGCGAAGTTTGTGCCGTAGCGGCATTACAACGCGCATAATATTGAAGCGCGTATCTTCTTTGAGTTTTTCAAGAGCTGAGGGCATTTGTCTGTTTCCGTTTTATTCCAGCGGCAAGACTAGCGTAACTTTGGTGCCCGTGCCAAGTGTGCTCTCGACAGAAACACTACCATTATGTAGTTCGATGATGTTTTTAACGAGCGTGAGGCCCAATCCGGCACCGCCACGGGCTTTGTCGCTGGCATTACTACCTTTCTGGAACGGCGAAAAGATACGTGATAAGTCCTCCTCGGGTATTCCTTTTCCGGTATCCTGCACGCTTATTATCAGCGTTTCACTTTCTTTATGTGCGCCAAGTGTAATATTACCATGCTCCGGTGTATAGTTGATCGCGTTCTGGATCAAATTAACAATAGTTTGTTTCAGGCGGCGTTCATCGGCCATAAAAGCGGGGAGATCTGCAACTACGTCAAGGTGAAGCTCGACCTGTTTACTGCGTGCCCATTCCTGCGTCAGACCGGCGAGTGACTTTAGTAAAATCTCCGGATCGACGAGTGATTTTTCAAGCGTCAGCATGCCCGCTTCAATCGTTGAAAGATCAAGAATATCGTTGATAAGGTGCAAGAGCCTATGACCCGCCTCGTGTGTACCTTTCGTATATTCTTTCTGCTTTTCGTTGAGCGCGCCGAAAAATTCGTTATCAAGAATCTCGTTGAAGCCAATAATGGTATTTAAAGGGGTGCGGAGCTGGTAGGAAACGTTCGCAAGGAAGTCCAGTTTGAGTTTTTCTGCTTCCTCAAGCGCCTGCGTTCTTTCACGCAACGCATTTTCTACGCGCACGGTATCTGTTACATCGCGGTGCGTCACCATAATACCGCCATCGGGTAAGGGCAGGGCTGCATAGGCAATAACAACCTCATCCTCCCGCTCGATATAGCCAGTCTTATCAGACCGGTTGAGAACCTGTGCTAGAAACAGGTCACGCGCATCACGCCATTCAAGATCGGTAAAGAACCTACGGAATTTCTCGACAAGCTGTGTAATGTGCGGACTATCGGCTATATCTTCAGGGTGCAGCTTCCAGAGACGTGCAAAGGCCGGGTTATGAAGTCTTAGACGGCCATCACCGCCATACACAGCCACACCCTCCGCCAGATTATCAAGCGTTTCTTCCTGCACGGCCGTCATGGTTTTCAAGGATGACTCAAGTTCAAGGCGTGACGTGACATCTTCGAATGTCATCATCATGCCGCCGAGCGGATGGGGGATAACCAACATGCGGTATGTGCTGCCGCTAGGCAGGTACATCATGTCTTCATGTGGTTTCAGTAGGGATGTAAACCAGCCCAGAATATTCTGTTTGTAGCTGCGGAAGTCAGCTTGCTCGGGCAAGCGCCGTGTTTCGCGGAGTTTTTCAAGAATGTCACCGAGTTTTGGTTTGCTGTTCAGCCATTGTTCTTCAAGGCCCCAGAGCTTGGCAAAGTTGGAATTGTAGAATTCAAGCTGCTGGTTTGCATCGAATATACTAACCGCCGCCTGTAAATGTTCCAGCAGCTCCTGATAGGCTGTTGTGCCACGTTTTGCTTCAGCGAGTAGTTCTTCTTCACGACTTTTGTCCGTAATGCTCCCGATGGTGCCTTCAAAGTTTTCAAGCGCGGTTTCGCTAATCTGCCAGAGCTTGCGGGCGCCACTGACAATAACATGGCGTTCTGTTGTTTGAGTTTCGTTCTTGGCCAGTGCCTGTTCGGCCATTTGCCGTATGGTTTTAACGGAGTTCTCTGTTTTATTCTTATCGGGTGAAAGCGTATATTCAGCTTGCCCGGCGATGATATCAGCCGGTGTTGATTTCAGGCCATCGGCGTAGAATTTATTACACCAATCTAATGAGCCATCCTTGCGTCGCAACCAGACGGGAACAGATAATGCATCGGTGGCGGCCTGCAAGCGCCGGAAATTATATTTTACCTGCTCCAGCTCGTTCTTTACGTTCTCCAGCTGTGTACCGTGCGTTGTAATGTCACTGACCCATATTGTATGGAAGCGTAATTGTTCCTTATCATCCTTGCCCTGCGAGCCAGTGAACATCAGCATACGGCCATCGGATGGAAGCTTTGCAGAGATGGAAAAGCCCCGCCCTGATTCTTTCAAGCGCACATACGCATTTTCAAGCGCAGCTGCATCCGCCATCGACAGGACGGACTGGATATCACCAAGGCTGTGTACCTTTTCGCAGCCCAGAATTTTTGTAAAAGTGCGACTGTAAACAATCTCGGCGCCGTTATTCAGGAAGCCGCACCACGCACCAGGAAACGCATCAAGGAACGCCTGCAACCGCGCTCTCTCGGTTTCAAGCTCTTCTATTTTCCGGCGGGATTTATTGAAAAACATGGAAAGGCTATTTTATGCATTCTGCGCAGAATATGCGAATCAAAACCTTGCAACTAACATATGTAAATTTTAATCGGTAGGGGAGGCGGGCGGCATATCCGTAGCGCGTACGAACATTTTTTGTGCTGGTTCGTATTTCACCAGAATAGATTCCACGGTACCGTCTAGGAGCAATTCCTGATTGGCTGTGTTCAACATCGCTAAAAGCTTGTTTTCTCCCATCGGTACGCCAACACATTGCGGTACAAGACGCAGATTATAGGGGAGTGGCTTAATTGTGTCGGGGTTCTTTTCAATATAAGCAAGCGCGCCGATATAATCACTAAAGGTAACATCGGCTTTTCCTGAGGCCACCATTACAAAGTATTCGTTAATGGCAGCGTTCTGCGGAATACTGATTTCAGTCATGGCGGGGAAATGTTGTCGTCTGATAATCTGGCTCGTGTCACCATCAACAACGGCGGCCTTGATGCCTTTTTGAGAGAGTGTTGATATACCGCTATCAAACCGCGTGTCATTTACACGCACAAACGGTACAGCAGGAGAATACGCAAACGGATTTGTGTAGTAGATCAGTTTGCCACGTACAGCACTTGGCCAGCCGCCTGCACATTCTACATCGTAGCGGCCATTATTCAGGTCATTCAAATAGGTGCCGAGGTTTAGTTCTTCCGTCCACTCGATTTTCAAATCAAGAGCTTTGGCAAGTGCATTAAAGTAATCAACAACGTAACCTTTCATTTCACCGCTATTAGGGTCTTTCAAAATTGCGGGCCACCAATTGATGTAGCCACAGCGAATGGTGCCGGTGCGCATAATGCGCTCATAAACCTTGTCGGCGTTATGAGACACTTCGACGGTGTTCATAAAGAAATGCGCCCCTACAGAAACTGCAAGGGCGACAATAAGTGGTAAAATAAGGTTTTTCGTCATAGATTAATAGCGGTACATGTCCGACTTGAACGGGCCTTGCTGTTCCACGCCAATGTAATCAGCCTGATCTTTTGTCAGCTTGGTTAGTTTTACGCCGAGTTTCTCGAGGTGGAGTGCTGCCACTTTCTCATCGAGGTGTTTCGGCAGAACGTAAACATCTTTGCCGTACTTCGCGTTATTTGTCCAAAGCTCGATTTGCGCGAGTGTTTGGTTCGTAAAACTTGCGCTCATCACAAAGCTCGGGTGGCCTGTTGCACAACCGAGATTTACCAAGCGGCCTTCAGCAAGCAGAATAATACGCTTGCCGTCCGGGAACTCGATTTCATCAACCTGTGGCTTTACGTTGTGCCATTTCAGGTTTTTCAGCGCACCGACTTGAATCTCGTTATCAAAGTGACCGATATTACAAACGATTGCGCGGTCTTTCATCGCGCGCATATGTTCGATGGTAATGATGTCCTTGTTGCCTGTTGTTGTCACAAAGATATCGGCAGATGGTGCCGCATCTTCCATCGTCACAACCTGATAACCTTCCATCGCCGCTTGTAGCGCGCAAATCGGGTCAATTTCCGTTACAAGCACGCGCGCACCTTGTGAGCGAAGCGACTCAGCCGAGCCTTTGCCCACATCGCCGTAACCAGCGACTACAGCCACTTTACCGGCCATCATCACGTCTGTTGCGCGGCGGATACCATCCACCAAGCTCTCGCGGCAACCATATTTATTGTCGAATTTCGATTTCGTCACACTGTCATTCACGTTGATCGCAGGTACAAGCAACTTGCCTGCGCGCACCATGTCGTGAAGGCGCAGAACGCCCGTTGTTGTTTCTTCTGATATACCTTTTACATCTTTCATGATGTCGGCATAGTCTGCGTGCATGATGCGTGTCAGGTCGCCGCCATCATCAAGGATCATATTTGGTACCCAGCCGTTCGGGCCTTTAATTGTCTGGTGAATACACCATTCATAGTCTTTCTCTTCATCCATACCTTTCCATGCAAATACAGGAATGCCAGCAGCAGCGATGGCGGCAGCGGCATGGTCTTGTGTCGAGAAAATATTGCATGATGACCAGCGCACTTCAGCCCCCAGCGCGATCAGTGTTTCAATCAGAACGGCGGTCTGGATTGTCATGTGGAGACAGCCGGCGATACGGGCGCCCTTCAGGGGCTTCTTTGTGCCATATTCAGTGCGAAGTGCCATCAGGCCTGGCATTTCGGTCTCGGCAATGGCTATTTCCTTACGGCCCCACTCGGCAAGGTTGATATCCTTGACTTTATAATCGTTCGGGACAGGGCTGAGCTGGGCGGTCATGTGAAAAAATCCTTGTTTTATGTTAAAAAATTAACGGGCTTTTTACCAGTTACGGGCAAAATTAGGGGGTAAAAAGGGAAAAGGCAAGGATATGTTTCATTATAAAGAGCACCCCTATCTAGACCGCGCTTTCATGATTTTAGACGGTGAAACGCCTGTCGGTGAATATACGGTTCTCGATCTTGAAGAAGATCTGCAACTCTCGGCTAGAAAACTCAATAATATTGTATGCCTGATGAACGGCAACCCGGATGTTGTACAGTTGGGCGAAGAAACGCAAAGCCAAACGTACTTTTATAAAAAGCCGCTTGTAGAAGAGGGTGCGCGCGCCGAAGTTATTTTCTACGAGCGTAGAACAGATGTTTCAAAGCCGAATGCATTATTGAATATTGAAGGAGGCCTTCTTGAGTAGATTATTACAAGCCTATGCGGGGTCTGTCAGCGTTTCAAAGCCCGCTCTAAGTCTCGATGTCGCACCAGAACCTGCCGCCCAGCCTTCTTCACCCACCCCGCCAGCGTCTGGGATGTAAAAACCGAGCGGTGTTTCCCGCCCGTGCAACCTACGGCAATCGTAAAATAATTTTTGCCTTCTCTTTGATACGCTGGAATTAATGGTTCCAGCGTTTTTTGCAGGTTCGTAATAAAGGGCTTCCACAACTTATCTTTTTTAATGTAATCGCCAATAGGTTTGTCGAGGCCTGTCTTGGGCCTTAATTTTGGCTCCCAATGCGGGTTGGTGAGGAAGCGTACATCAACTACCCAGTCAGCCTCGCGCGGCACACCGTAGCGGTATGCAAACGACATGATATTGATGGTCATTGTACGGGCGCGGATATGTTTGAACTGGCTTTCGAGTACATGCCGTAAATCATGGGTCGAGAGGTTTGTTGTATCGATCGCCATGTCGGCCTGTGCCCGCACGGGGAAAAGCATAGCATCTTCCTGCTTTATACCGTCACGCACGGAACGGTCTTTCGCCAGCGGGTGTCGACGGCGCGTATCGGCAAAGCGTTGCTGTAAAACCTGATGATCACAATCAAGAAATAGCAGTGTAACATTCAATTTTTTGTTCTTGCGTAGGGTCTGCCATGTTTCAAGCAGGCGTTCAGGTGCGAAGCCACGCGTACGGGTATCGAGGCCGAACGCAATCGAGTCGCTCATGGCCGGCTCTTTAAGCAATGTTTCAATCTGCGAAAGCGGGAAACTATCAAAAACCTCAAAGCCGATATCCTCGAATATCTTCAGGCAGCTTGTGCGCCCCGCACCGGAAAGGCCGGTCACGAGGACGATATTGGTTTCTGCTTCTTCTGCTTTTCTGGCGGGGGGTTTTTTCTTTGCCATGGGTTTATTATAGAGCACTCAGCGTAATAGTAAATTGTGCGCCCGATTTATCGGTACGGTTTCGGGCCGTTATCGTCCCGCTATGTGCTTCGACAATCTGTTTCGCAATAGCAAGGCCGAGGCCTGAATGGTTGCCAAATCCTTGTTCACGTGGCCGCGCTGTGTAGAAACGGTCAAAAATAACATCCATATTTTCCGTGGGAATACCGGGGCCTGAGTCGCTAATGGTAATTTTCACTTCTTGCCCTGCTTTCTCAAGTTTAACAGTGGGCGCAGATGCATTGGCGGAGAAGGACAGTGCATTATCAAGAATATTCTCGATGGCTTGCGCAAAATACGCGGCACTCCCATAAAGCGTTATTGCAGGCTCTATATGCCAGCCTATCTTAATGGCTGGGTACATAAGCGTGTATTTCTGGCGGGTTTGTTCCAAGAGTGCGCTCAGGTCAAAATCATGCCGGTCTTCGCGGCCAAGCGCTGCGTCCAGCCGCGAGGCAGCCGAAATATCGGTAATCAGGCGGCTCATTCTCTGTAGATCTTTGCTAATAATCTCGACCAGATCGGCCTTGGCCTGCTCATCTTTTAGCCGCGGTAATGTTTCGACGGCGCTTTTAATCGAGGTCAGCGGATTTTTCAGTTCATGCGCGACATCGGCTGCAAAGCTTTCGATCGAACTAATGCGGCTTTTTAAAGCGTCTGTCATGCGCCGCAAGGACAAGGACAAAGCGGCAATATCATCGTTGCGGTAGCTGAAATCGGGGATCTCGCCATCATAGCGATTGTTCTTTTGCAACTTCTCGGCAGCATCCGACAATTTGCGCAAAGGGCGCACAATAAAACCCGCCAGATAAAGCGAAAGCAGGGTTGTAATAAGAAACATAACAAGAAAAACGCGCAGAATATCATTGCGGAGCTTGAGAAAAATCGTATCAAGATCCCGTGTTTCCTTGCGTAGAAAAACAATACGGCTATCGGATAATGGTAAAGCGGCAGTCAGTACGAGTATATTTTCACCTGAAACCCATGCATTCATACGCGCTAGTTTCGCCTCGGCCGCCTGTTTAATAATAGTGACATGACGCATAGGCTCGGGCGGCAAATTGTATTTCAATGGAATAAAATTAATAAGCCTGTCAGCTGCATCAACCAGCCATATAAAAGGGTCAGGCGTATTGGTGTTTTTCTGCTTCTGCTTGGCTGCAGCAGGCAAGCCCTTTTGCATGAATATAATTTCTGCTCTTTCGTTATAAACGCCCAAGCTGTAGTCCGGATGGGCCGCGCCCCATTGCTCCCAGTAACCTGTGTCAGTCAGAAGCTCAGGCTCGGCATTTACCAGAGTGGAATAAAGTGCCGCCTCGGCCTGGAATAGCTGCAGCTCGGCTTTAACAAGCTCTTCGCGGTAGGCGTTCAGTGATAATAACCCCAGTGCAAAAGCAAGTAGCGGCACAAGGCTGAGCGCTACAATAATAACAGTCAGGCGCTGTTTTTGGTTTGGTTGTTTGGAGGCCATATTTATTCGGTCCATTTATAACCAGCGCCGTAAAGGCTCTGGATGTTCTCGAAGTTGCTATCAACCTCGCGAAACTTGGCACGTATACGGCGTATATGGGTATCAATGGCGCGGTCATCAACGGCCATACTCTCGCCGTAAGCATCATCCATAAGCTGGTTGCGGCTTTTCACGATGCCGGGGGCTTTTGCGAGGGCCTGTAAAAGCAGAAACTCGGTTACAGTCAGGTTCAGTCGTTTGCCGTTCCAAAGGGCCTCGTAACGAGCCTCATCAAGTTGCAGTTTTTCCGCTGTTTGTTGTGTCGGCGCTGCCGCGCTTTGCGCGCTGCGTTTCAACACGGCTTCAATACGGGCAAGCAGTAAACGCTGTGAAAAAGGTTTTGTAATATAATCATCAGCGCCGAGTTTAAGCGCCAGCACTTCATCAATCTCGTCATCCTTCGAGGTCAGCATAATCACAGGAACGTTGCTGCCCTGCCCGCGTAGCTGCTTTAGCATCTCCAGCCCGTCCATGCGGGGCATTTTAATATCAAGGATTACCAGTTGCGGCGTGTCTGTTGCGAGCCCTTCCAGTCCTGAAGTGCCGTCGTGGAAAACAGTGACGCTATAATTCTCACTCTCCAGCAATAATTTCAGCGAAGCGGTAATATTCTCGTCATCATCAATAAGGGTGATTTTTATAGCCACAAGGTTATTGTAGCTTGTTCAAGCGGTCTGAAAAAGCTGAATGCAGAAATAAAAAAAGCCCCCAAAGGAGCTTTTTTATGTCTCTACTGAGAGGCACTTAACTAGGCAACTCTTTGTGTCGGTGGTTGAAGTCTAGCTTCTCTATTAGCTTGTGAAGCTGCTTCCGCAGCTTGTCTGAGAGCATAACGATCTTGTCTACCGCAAGCCTGCTGCGCAAAAGCGCGTTGAGCGCCAGCGTCCTTTGCTGATACTGCCTTGATTACCATTTTGATCCTCCGTTACTCGTTTTAAATTGCTTAACTAAAACTTAATTTACGATAAAAATTTAGTTATGTCAATAAAAATTTTATATCCAGCCCAAATCTTTATCTTTTCGAAAATTACTAAAACATAAGAAAAATTGAAATGCAATATAAAAGTTATTAAAAAACAGCTTTAATATTGGTTTTATACAAAGTTATAAGGTCATCTCAACGGGCTTTTGCCCTGGCAAAAGCGAGACTGGCTGGCAAATATCAGGGTTTTTGGCAATATAGGCTTTAACCTGATCCATAAGGGCCGACCCGACATGGTCAATAACCAGATTCCCGTTGGGAAAATGTCTGAAACGGAAAGGAATATCAAAGATCCGGTGGGCTTTAACCCAGTTCGCGCGGCCACAGCCTGCAATAAACTCGAAGCGATGTTTATTATTATCGGCAAAACGGCTTGGCGCAGCAGTGCCTGTTGTATAAGCCACACGGGCTATTAATGTTGGCTGCCCTGCCACCTCGGCAAAGGTGCTGCCCAGAATAAGGGCTGGCCTTGTTTTGGCAGGGCCTGTTCTTTCTTCATTGGGCAGAATGGCCCAGATGCGCGTCCCCGGGGTCAGGTCAGCAGGCGAGCTTGCTTTCACAAACTCGTTTTTCCATTTGGTAGGTTGTACCAATTGTCTGGCCTGCGCACCCATTGACCCGTCCGTTTTTCCTGTTCGTCCCGCCGTTTTTCGATATTTTCTATTAAACTTCCATAAAGTAAGGAAAATCAAGCATAAAGTGATATAAAAAACCAAAGGGGGCCCTTTTTTGTAATTTTATTTCACCTGTGGGCAGTGCGGGTAAGATTAACACTTCATTAACCAGCACTTTTCTATGCTTGGTAAAGAAATTCTTAAAAAAGGGGATTCGGGGAGCGGGTAAAATTATGTAACCTTATAGTTCACGATTCGGTTACGCCCTTCATGAGTTAAATGCCAAAAGTTACTGCAACCAGAAAAACGCCTAAAAAAGCGACAGCACCGAGTGCGGCTGCGAAAAAATCGCGCGTGCCAAAGCAGGCGAGGAAAGCTGCCGTCACAAAGCCGCAGATTAAAAGTGCGCCACGTATGCTGCTTGATGAAGTGGGCGGATTTGTTGCTGTTGAAAAAGCGGTCTGGACGCTTTTTGAATGTCCGGCACCGGAGATCACCGGTAAAAATTTTCTGGATGTTTTCAGCTTTGTTACGCCTGATGATGCTTTTTGCGGAAGTCCTTTCAGTCAGAATGTTTTTGCAGACCGTGTGCGCACAGGCTGCCACGAGCTAGAGTTGCAGGGAAGCAAAGCAGAATTATATTTCGAAAAGCTCAGTCTGCCCGATGGCCGCGTTTTTGTGGTTGCTTCGCCCGAAACAGTTGATGTGAAGAAAGAGATTGAAAGCCCGATCTTCAAGGCCGTTGTTACACCGAAACAAACGCCTGCACAAAATAAAACGCCCGTTAATTTACCGCAGCCCGATGCTTTTCAGTTTTTATCCATGACACATGATGTGATGGCGGTTTGCGGACGTGATGGAAACTTTGCAAGGCTGAATAACACATTCACAATGATCCTTGGCTATACGCTGGAGCAGCTACAAAGTAAAAAATTGACATTTCTTGACCTCATAGACCGTGATGACCGTGCGGCCGTGCGGCCGACATGGCGCGTGTTGCAGAATGAGGAAGGTGCAGGTGCGCATGTGGTTGATTTTGAGGCGCGTGTGCAGGCCGATGATAACACGCCGCGCTGGATGGACTGGCGCTTGAAGCGCGCAGGGGATGAGATTTATATTGTCGGGCGTGACCTGACGGAAATGAAAGCGCACGAGCAAGCCTTGATGCGCCATCAGCAGCAGCTTTCAGAGGCACAGGCCATTGGCCATATGGGGCACTGGTTCTGGCCGGTGGGCGATGCGGCTGTGGATTGGTCAGACGAAATCTACCGCATTTTTGGTGTAACGCGCGGCGGGTTTGTACCCACGCTTGATAATGTGAACCGCATGCTACACCGGCGTGATGTTGGCCGTATGGCGCAAGCCTTCCAGCGGGCGATGATCGAGAAAAAAGATTACGAGATGGAATTTCGTGTTCTGCGGCCCGACGGGCGCATGTGCTTTGTGAAGCTGCAGGGCAGATGTGAAATGGACCATGAGGATGAGGTCGTGGCGCTTTTCGGCATTATGCAGGATATTACCGAGCGCACCCATTACGAGCATGAGCTTAAACAGGCCAAAGAACTTGCAGAGCGTGCATATGCCGCCAAATCACAGTTCCTTGCCAATATGAGTCATGAGCTGCGCACGCCACTGAACGCTATTATCGGCTTCTCCGAGATGATCCAGCGCCAGTTGCTGGGGCCTATCGGCACGCCCAAATATATTGACTACATTACCGGTATCCGTGAAAGCGGTGAGCATTTGCTGGATCTTATTACCGACATTCTTGATATGTCGAAAATAGAAGCCGGTAAATATACGCTCGACCTTGAAGATGTGAATATCAGCAAGATTATCAGGCTGGCCGTACACATGATGGAAGGCCGCGCACTTGATGCGGGCGTTAAAATGCATATCGAGCTGGAGGCGGAGGATATTGTGGTGATTGCCGACAGACGCGCTGTTACACAAGTGTTCTTAAACCTGCTGTCCAATGCCGTGAAATTCACCGAGGTGCGCGGTAATGTTACGATTCAGGCTGCAAGGCGCGACGATTATATTGCTGTTAAAGTGCAGGATTCCGGTATCGGTATCCCTGCACACAAGCTCAGCTGCATTACAAAGCCTTTTGAACAGGTCTCGAACAGCTTCACGCGTAACCATGAGGGCACGGGCCTTGGTCTTGCTATTACAAAAGACCTTGTCGAACTACATGGCGGCCAGTTACACATTGAATCAATTGTAGGCGTGGGAACAACCGTTACAGTCCGGCTGCCTTATAATGCTGAAGGCACACGCCGTGATAACCATGACGATCCGGATAATATCGAGTTTGGTGATGATAATGATCCGCGCCCGTTTAGTTGGGGTGCGTAGCTGGGGCGCGTAATAACGGCCTAGGTTTCCGAAGCAGCAAAAACGTCGCCCAGCCGGCCCAGCCGTTTCCAGTAAGCCTCTTCCTGTTCCAGACACGCCTTGATACCTTCGCGGAAGCTCGGGTATTTTAGCTTTATGCTCAACTCTTCCTTGATGCGCTCGTTGCGAACCCGTTTATTCTCGGAATAGAAGCTCTGGGTCATTGGCGTCAAATTGGCATCTTCATAATTCACCATAGGTGGCACCGGCTTGCCTAAGAGCTCGCAGGCATATTCTATGACTTCATGGCTGGCAGCGGGGGTGTCGTCTGCAACATCATACCAGCGGCCCGGGTTGGGCTTATGTATGGAATGAATAAGCGTTTGCACAATATCTTCCACGTGAACGCGATTAAAGGCGTGGCCTTCCTTGTAAATGCGGCGGGCAATGCCAGCGCGTACTGAATCAAGCGCACTACGGCCCGGACCATAAATGCCGGCAAGCCGGAAAATATGGAGCGGAATATTATATTGATAGAAAAGCGACATCCATTGTTTCTCTGCGCGCACACGACGCGTCCCGCGAATGGAAGTTGGTTGCAGTTCGCTATTTTCGTCAACACTGCCGCCACCGCGGTCACCATACACACCAATTGTAGAGAGATAGCCAAACCATTTCATGCGTTTCGCGCGCATAATATCTTCTGCGTGCAGGCGAAACACAATATCACCATCAGCATCGGGTGGTGTTGAAACAAGAACATGGGTGGCATCACCGAGCGCGGCATGCACATCACTAAGCGCTGTATCGTTGTCGAAAAGCTGGGCATCAATGCCAAGTGCCATCATGGCCTCTTGTTTTTCATGGCTGCGCGTTGTGCCAGCGATATGCCATTCGTCTTTCTCGATATTCCTTAATGTGTAGGCAAGAAATTCGGCCGTATAGCCAAAACCAAAACAAAAAAGGCGTTTTTGAGGCATTGGCACGAGGCGAACAGTTAAAAGTCTACATCTTCATAGTGTCCTGCCGGTGTGAAGCCGGGAATGCGGTCTTCTAGCAGCGGACGGAAAGATGGACGTGATTTTACGCGGGCATACCAGTCACGTGCGGCGTGGTGTTCATCCCACGGCACATCACCAATATAATCAATTGCAGAGAGGTGGGCGGCTGCAGCAATGTCTGCCAATGTGAATTGATCACCGGCAAGCCATTTTCTTTTCTCAGTCAGGAAGCCGATATAATCAAGATGGTAATGAATATTTGCGTGGCCTGCACGAATAGACGGGCCGTGCGGCTCGCCCAGGCGCAAGAAACGCTTCATCAGTTTCTCACCAACAAGGTTATCAGTAACTTCGCGGTTGAATTTGGTATCGAACCAGCCAATCATGCGGCGTGTTTCGGCGCGTTGTACGGGGTTGCTCCCCAGCAGATCAACATTCGGGTAAACTTCTTCTAAGTATTCGCAGATAACCCAGCTATTCACGAGTGTTGTGCCATCGGGCTCTATTAGAACAGGCACATCGCCGGCGGGGTTCATGGCTAAAAATTCAGTCCGGCGCTCCCAGATTTTTTCAATCCGCAGGTCAAACTCCAGTCCTTTTTCAGCAAGGATAATACGAACCTTGCGCGAAAATGGATGCAGCCAGAGGTGATAAAGCGTTCTCATGTGTGGAAAAGTCTAGCCTATTCGGTAAAGTATGGCTATAGGGGGCTTTGAGGTGTTGGCGCGTGATTTTAGTGTGTACAGCCCGAGCCGCAACCGGATTCACTCTCGCGCACCGCCATTTCAAGCAGATTCAGGAACATTTCGGCACGTATACGGCAATTTTCGGCTTCTAGCAGCGCCTGCTTTTCTTTTGGCTCGAGCGGGCAGACCATTGCAAGGCAGGTAATCAGGCGTTCATCCGGGGTCACTTCAACAGCTTCCCAGTCGCATGTCAGGCCGTTCGCTTCGAAGTAGCGCTTCAACAAGCCCGTCATCCGGCTCCGCTCAATATCAAGACAAGGGCCTTCGGCTTTCATATCTTCACGGAAATCACTCCAGTCAGGGGTCACGCGGCGAAAACCATTGAGCATGTCCTGCTCTTCAGTAATTTTGTAACGGCAAACACCAGTCAGTGTAATCTGGTAACGGCCATCTTCGGTTTCTTCAAAGCCTGTTACACGACCCGCGCAACCAATATTAAAAAGATTTTTTGCAAAAGGATCATCGGCATTTTCTTCATGCCTTGGCTGCACCATGCCGATCAAGCGGTTTGTTTTCATCGCTTCATCAACCATGGCTAAATAGCGCGGCTCGAAGATATTCAGTGGCAAAGCCCCGCCCGGAAGGAGTAATACGCCTGTGAGCGGGAATATGGGCAGTATCTCCGGCAGGTCTTCAAAATGGGGGAAGAGGGGGCTCTCTCTCATCATGGTAAGTAATATAGCGCGCTTTTGTTAAAAGGCCATTATGCGGGGGGTATAGCCGCAATCTGTCAGGAAGCGCTGTAAATCCTGCGGTGACAGGCTTACCGTCATGCTGTTAACCAGCGGGTGAACGCAGATCATTTCATGGTTGAACATGGCCTCATCGAGAATATTGATGACGTTCTTTTCACGATTATTCAGAATCGCAAATGGCGTCACTGAGCCAGGCTTTACACCAAGTGTATTTTCAAGCCGTTCTGCCGAGCCAAAAGAAAGCCGTCCGAAACCGATTCTCTCTGCGAGTAGCTTTAAATCAATCTCTGTTTCATTAAGTGCTGTAATCAGGGCCATATTCCCCTTTTTATCCTTCACAAATAAATTGCGGCAATGGCCACCAGGGATGGCTTTTTTAATATCAGCGCCTTCTGGCACTGTAAAAACAGGACGATGGCTGTAAAGTATTGATTTTACTTGATTTTCTTCTAATTTTTGGCCCAGCGCAGCGGGCGTCATGGGCCATGCGGGGTTATTGTCCACAGGTAAAGCATTAAATTGGGTCACTGAAACGGGCATTCAAGCCAAAATACTGAGAAAATTGAAAAAAAGTAACCATTTGTTAATTTTCATATTACATGATATTATAATTAGAATTACAAAAGTGAATGGGGAAGCGTAAAAATGGCAGGTCCGTCAGCGAATAGAAATGCAGGCATCTTACCAGGTGTTGATACTGGTAAAGGCATGGCGATTTTTGGAGCGGGTGTTCAGTTGCAATCTGAGACACAGATTGCCAGTACCCCACGCGGCGGCTTTGAGGCAGTCTTGTCTGCACCGGCGGCATCAGTCTAATATCAATACATGAATGTTTCAGTAGCGCCGTATGATGGTGGTTATGCCATCGTATCCGATGCCGAGTTTCCGGCAGATGTTAAGCGTATAGAATACTACAAGGATCAAAAACTCTTCATTTTTGTCTACGAAAATGGAGAAGATGAGCTTGTGCATTACGAACTCCATCCTCAAATAGCGGAAAAAGTGGAAAAACTATCTAACATTGCCGTTCAGGTTGTGGCTCCCAGCGTGGAGCCTTATTGGTACACCGTACCCCTTATCCAGATAGGTGTTTAAAGGCCGCTTTTGGCCCCTATTTGCTTATTTTAACGGCCCCCTCATATCCCTCTTGCATTTTTCTGCCAATTCTGCTTTTTTGCTGTTTCTGAAAACGGAGTGCGGGCGTAGCTCAGGGGTAGAGCGATACCTTGCCAAGGTATAGGTCGTGGGTTCGAATCCCTTCGCCCGCTCCAACTTTCCAAAACATATAAGATGAGATTTAGTTACCGCCGCGCGAAACAAACAAGGCTGGCAAAGCCACGTTCAACCGGTTCCAGCATATTGGCATTTCCGATAGGCGTAATATGTGCGTTGTAAACCGATACGCCTACTATATCGCCAGCCTGACAATTAAGTCTTTCAAAAGTTGTGTCACCATTTGTAATTTGTGTAGCGGCGGGCCGTTCTTCTGATGCGGATACCTCGAGAGGTGCGCCAAGGTAGCAAGCTGGCTTATGTGTGGCGAGGTTAAAAAATAGAGGGACCAGCTCTTGTGTTATGTGAGTTAGTTTTTGAGCGGCCTCCAGATGACCGCGCTTTGTCAGGACCTCTGAAGGGTGATCGGGGGCATAAACGCCAGTTTTTGCATCATGGAAGTCATGGTGCCATTTATGTGGTGTTATGGGTTTTCCAGCTTCCATAGTCTCGCTGCGCGCAAATAGAAGTGCCGCACCGCACTGATCGAACTTTCCATCCTGCATGATTTTTCTAAACCCTGTTGCTATGAAAGGGCCAAATATATCCAGCGGTGCTGGAAGTGAAGTGGGGTCAAAATTTTGAGGTGCCTCAATAACGTGCGCCTTTTCTTCTTTATAAAAACCTGTGTTTGAACGAAGAGAAAATTCGTTTAATGCCTTTGCAGGAGCTTGCCCCGCAATAAAAGCAGCTTCGCCCGTAGGCAATTTGTCCGGCCTATGCGGCTCGAAATAGGTGACAGCACGCCGCATAAGGTTTCCGATCATTTAAAAGAATATTGAAAATGAGGGTGTGCGTAAACGCTCGGCTTCAATTCTTGCAGGCTCGTCTTCCGCACCGGAATCTTCAAGTCGTGCAAAAACAGCTGCAATTTTAGCTTTAGGATACCCACCGCTAAAACCACCTGGCTGAGTCCCGAAAGAATCGAGTGGGTCGCTCATATACTCTATATAAAGGCTGCCGTTTGTACTTGAGACCCCTGATCCGAAATATTCGGTTGTGGCATCCATTATTTCTTCTTTACCTGTTACGGGGTGTATAATGGCAATTTCTTCCACGCGTCCTTCATTAAGGAGGCCTTCTTTTACTAAGAAGCCGCTTTTGTCGGCGCTATAGCCAAAAATCAGTCTTGCTTGTGTCATTGAATTTCACCCATACCTACACTAAAAATTCGAGGTACCTTCCCATAAAATTGAAGTTATGTCAAGAAAATCGATAGGTTGATCGATTGCAACATGTGGGTTCCTTTTTGAGGAACATTCGCCTGTTTTCAGGGGTTCCAAAAAAATGTGAAAAAACTGAAAAAAAACTTGACGTTTCTGGGGTTTTAAGGGATATTCCGCGGACATTTTGAATGGATGGGCTGGCTGTAGCAGGGTTTTTCCTCTAAACGCGGCCTCAGACGTGACTAGTAAGTGCCTGAAAAGCAAGGGTTTTTCGCAAATTCCCTCAAAGCAGTTAGAGGCACCCTAAAAGCGAACACCCCTCCATCATTATTGAGAAAAACAAACTAATTGAAGAGATTGGTATGCCAACAATATCACAGTTGATACGTAAGCCGCGCTTTTCGGGCGGTAAAAAGGCTCTGAAGCCGAACAAAAACAAAGCGCTGAAGCAAAAGCCTCAGGTGCGCGGTGTTTGTACACGTGTGTACACAACAACGCCGAAAAAACCTAACTCGGCTTTGCGTAAGGTTGCAAAAGTGCGTCTGACAACAGGTTACGAAGTGATCTGTTACATCCGCGGTGAAGGCCACAACCTGCAAGAGCACTCTGTTGTGCTGGTGCATGGTGGCCGTGTTAAAGATTTGCCGGGTGTTCGTTACCGTATCGTGCGCGGTACGCTTGATACGCAAGGTGTTAAAGATCGTAAGAAGAGCCGTTCACTATACGGCGCGAAACGTCCGAAATAATAGGAGCACATATATATGTCACGTCGTCATAGAGCAGAACGCAGAGAAATTCTCCCCGATCCTAAGTTCGGAGATCTTGATCTTGCGAAACTCATCAACCGTGGAATGTATGATGGTAAAAAATCGACATTCGAACAGCGTATCTACGAAGTTATCGAGAAGCTTGATAACGCTAAAGTTGCTGTTAATGACAACGAACTTGATCAAGAAGCGCTACGTAAGAGCCGCGGTTTGGCTTTGTGGAAGCTGGCCCGTGAAAATGCACGCCCGCTTGTTGAAGTACGCTCACGCCGCGTTGGTGGTGCGACATATCAGGTGCCTATGGAAGTGCGTCCTGACCGTGGCTACTCGATCGCTGATAAAAATACATTGTCTGCTGCACGCGGACGCGGCAAAGGCTCTATCGTTGACAGGCTTTATGCTGAAATTCTGGACGCTGCCCAAAACCGTGGTGCGGCCGTAAAGAAAAAAGAAGAGACACACAAAATGGCAGAAGCAAACCGCGCGTTTGCCCACTACCGTTGGTAAGACTTGGCGTTGGTAATTATTTGGGAACAAACAAAGGATTAAGAGTTTAGATATGGCACGCGAATACCCCTTAGACTGCTACCGTAACTTCGGTATTATGGCCCACATCGACGCCGGTAAAACGACGACGACAGAGCGCGTGCTGTACTACACAGGTAAGTCACACAAAATCGGTGAAGTGCACGACGGTGCTGCAACGATGGACTGGATGGAGCAGGAGCAAGAGCGCGGTATTACAATTACATCTGCTGCGACAACATGTTTCTGGACAGGCCCTGCTGATGGTCCCGTTGCTGGCAAACCAATCCGTATGAATATTATTGATACGCCTGGACACGTTGACTTCACAATTGAAGTCGAGCGTTCGCTCCGCGTTCTTGACGGTGCAGTCTGTCTTCTTGACGGTAACCAAGGTGTTGAGCCACAAACTGAAACAGTTTGGCGCCAAGGTGACAAATATAAAGTGCCACGTCTTATCTGCGCCAACAAAATGGATAAAATCGGCGCTGATTTCTATAACTGTATCGCAACAGTAAAGAGCCGTCTTGGTATCAAGCCGCTGGTTATTAACATACCAATCGGTGCTGAAAGCCAGTTCGTGGGTGTAGTTGACCTGCTGAAAATGAAGGCAATTGTTTGGAACTCCGATAACCTCGGCGCGACATACGAAGAGCAAGAAATTCCGGCTGATCTGAAAGATCAAGCAGAAGAATACCGCGCAGCGCTTATCGAGCAAGCTGTTGAAGCTGATGATGCGGCAATGGAAGCTTACCTCGAAGGTAAGGAAGTTGATATTGCGACACTGAAAAAATGTATTCGTAAGGGTACGCTTGCAGGCAAATTCTTCCCGATGCTGTGCGCGTCTTCTTTCAAAAACAAAGGTGTTCAAACACTTCTTGATGCCGTTGTGGACTTCCTGCCTTCACCGCTCGATGTTGGTGCTATTAAAGGCATGAAAATGGACAGCGATGAGCCAATGGATCGTAAGCCTGCTGATGACGAGCCTTTCTCAGCGCTTGCTTTCAAGATCATGACTGACCCGTTCGTTGGTACATTGACATTCACACGTATTTACTCAGGTAAGCTTGATGCTGGTTCATACGCGTTGAACTCGACAAAAGATAACAAAGAGCGCATTGGCCGTATGTTGCTGATGCATGCCAACAACCGCGAAGAGATTAAAGAAGCTTGGGCCGGTGATATTGTTGCCCTCGTTGGTCTGAAAGATACAGTAACGGGTGATACACTTTGTGATTCCAGCAAGCCCGTTGTGCTTGAGCGTATGGAATTCCCCGAGCCTGTTATCGAGATCGCAATTGAGCCAAAAACAAAGGCCGACCAGGAGAAAATGGGTATTGCTCTCGGCAAGCTCGCTTCTGAAGATCCGTCATTCCGTGTTACAACCGACCGTGAATCGGGCCAGACAATCTTGAAGGGCATGGGTGAACTTCACCTCGACATCAAGATCGACATTCTGCGTCGTACTTATGGTGTTGATGCAAACGTTGGTGCGCCACAGGTTGCTTACCGTGAAACAATCTCCAAGTCAGCTGAAGTTGATTACACACACAAGAAGCAGTCTGGTGGTTCTGGTCAGTACGCTCGCGTTATTCTGGTATTTGAACCAGCGCAGCCAGGCGAAGGCTATGAATTCAAGTCCGAGATCGTTGGTGGGTCTGTTCCGAAAGAATACATCCCTGGCGTTCAAAAAGGCCTCGAAGCACAAAAAGAAACAGGTATTCTGGCAGGCTTCCCGGTTGTGGACTTCAAAGTGCGTCTGACAGACGGCGCTTACCACGATGTTGACTCTTCTGCGCTTGCGTTCGAAATCGCGGCCCGCGCCGCCTTCAAAGAAGGTATGCAAAAAGCTGGCCCGCAACTGCTCGAGCCAATCATGAAGGTCGAAGTGGTTACACCTGAAGAATATATGGGTGATGTAATCGGCGATTTGAACTCACGTCGTGGTCAGATCAACAACATGGACGAACGCGGTAACGCTAAAGTAATCACAGCCATGGTGCCACTGGCCTCTATGTTCGGTTATATCAACAATTTGCGCTCTATGTCACAAGGACGCGCGAACTACTCGATGACGTTTGATCACTACGAGCCAGTTCCGCCAAACGTGGCAGAAGAAGTGCGTAAGAAGTTGGCGGCCTAAACATGCTGAAAAGTAATGGCCAACGTATAAAGCCGCAATGGGGCGCAAGTGATGCCGATAAGGCAGGGGAAATTAAAGTGGTTTCCCCAACACTTGAAAGTGCTATGCGGAAGGCGGCTGCGGCTGGGGGGTATGTTCCTGGCGCTGTCGGTGGATTTGGAAAAATAAGATAGAGATTCAACAGTTAATTAAGGAGAAAATGAAATGAGTAAGGAAAAATTCGAGCGGAACAAGCCGCATTGTAACATTGGAACGATTGGTCACGTTGACCATGGTAAGACAACGCTGACAGCAGCGATTACAATTACGCTGGCAAAATCAGGTAAGGCACAGGCACAGAACTATGCCGATATTGATAAATCACCTGAAGAAAAAGCCCGTGGTATTACAATTTCAACAACACACGTTGAGTACGAAACAGACCAGCGCCACTACGCGCACGTTGATTGTCCTGGCCACGCTGACTACGTGAAGAACATGATTACAGGTGCCGCGCAGATGGACGGTGCTATTCTGGTTGTGTCAGCAGCTGACGGCCCGATGCCACAAACACGCGAGCACATTCTGCTTGCACGTCAGGTTGGTGTGCCTGCGCTTGTTGTGTTCATGAACAAATGCGACATGGTTGATGACCCGGAACTTCTTGACCTTGTTGAAATGGAAGTGCGCGAGCTACTGTCCAAGTACAACTTCCCTGGCGATGATATTCCAATCGTTCGTGGTTCGGCTTTGGCTGCTGTTGAAGGCACAAACGCAGAACTGGGCGAAGGCGCCATCCTGAAACTGATGGAAGCTGTTGATGCTTACATCCCGCAGCCAGCCCGTCCGGTTGATAAACCGTTCCTGATGCCGGTTGAAGATGTGTTCTCGATCTCTGGTCGCGGTACAGTTTGTACAGGCCGTGTCGAGCAAGGCATTGTTAAAGTTGGTGAAGAGATCGAGATTGTCGGTATCCGCCCGACACAAAAAACAACAGTTACAGGCGTTGAGATGTTCCGCAAACTGCTTGACCAAGGTCAGGCTGGCGACAACATCGGGGCCCTCCTGCGTGGTACAAAACGTGAAGACGTCGAGCGCGGTCAGGTTCTTTGTGCGCCAGGCTCTATCAAGCCACACACGAAGTTCATGGCGGAAGTTTACGTACTTTCAAAAGAAGAAGGTGGCCGTCACACGCCATTCTTCAACAAGTACCGCCCGCAATTCTACTTCCGTACAACGGACGTAACAGGCGAAGTAACGCTGCCATCAGGTACAGAAATGGTTATGCCTGGTGATAACGCAAACCTTGAAGTACAGCTCATTGCACCGATCGCGATGAACGAAGGTCTTCGCTTCGCGATCCGCGAAGGTGGCCGTACTGTCGGCGCCGGCGTTGTCGCGAAAATTATCGAGTAATTGAGGAAACAAGGCAAAAGGACAAAAGCCATGGATATGCAGACAATTATCATCAGACTGAGAGCGTTCGACCACCGCACGCTGGACCAGTCAACACATGAGATTGTGAACACCGCGAAACGTACCGGTGCGCGCATCCGTGGCCCCGTTCCGATGCCAACGCGTACAGAGCGCTTCACGGTGTTGCGCTCTCCGCACGTTGACAAAAAGTCAATGGACCACTTCGAAATGCGCACACACAAGCGTTTGTTGCATATTGTTGACCCAACCCCGCAAACAGTTGACGCGCTGATGAAGCTCGATCTTGCTGCTGGTGTTGATGTAGACATCAAAATCGGAGCTGCTGCTTAATTAAATAGGTGATGAAATGAGAACCGGATTAATATTGAAAAAAGCAGGTATGACACGCTTCTACACAGAAGACGGTCGTAATGTGCCTGTAAGCGTTCTGAAACTTGATAGCTGTCAGGTAACGGGCGTGATGACAACCGAGAAAAACGGCTATGATGCTGTTCAGCTTGGCGTTGGCACAGCGAAAGTGAAAAATGTTTCTAAAGCAAATCGCGGCGTATTTGCAAAAGCCAAAGTTGAGCCAAAAGCGAAACTGGCCGAATTCCGCATTGACCCAAAAAACACACTTGAAGTTGGTACGGAGCTGAGCGCAGATCATTTTGTGGTTGGCCAGTTCGTTGATGTAACAGGCATTACAAAAGGTCGTGGTTTTACGGGCGGTATGAAGCGTTGGAACTTTAAAGGTTTGCGCGCGACGCACGGTGTTTCTGTTTCCCACCGTTCACACGGTTCGACAGGTCAACGCCAAGACCCCGGTAAAGTATTCAAGAACAAGAAAATGGCTGGTCATTACGGTACAGAACAGGTGACAACACAAAATCTGCTTGTTGTGCATACAGATCCAGCTGAAGGCCTTGTGCTTGTTGAAGGTGCCGTACCTGGTCACCAGGATTGCTGGCTCCTCGTGAGTGATGCCGTTAAGAAGGTGCTTCCAAAAGAAGCCCCACTTCCAGCAGGTGTTAAGGCATCTGCTCAAAAAGCAGCTCCTGCAAAAGAAGAAGCGCCTGTCGCTGAAACAGCAGCGCCTGAAGCAACGGAAGCACCGGCAGAAGCGCCAGCTGATGAGGCAAAAGAGTAAGAAATTATAAGGTTTAACAAGGAAGCGAAGACATGAAAGTCGCGGTAAAAAATTTCGAAAACAAAGAAGTCGGTCAGGTTGATCTTGCTGACGCAATCTTTGGCATTGAAGTGAAGCAGGACATTCTGCAGCGCATGGTGCATTACCAATTAAACAAGCGCCGTGCCGGTACGCACAAAACCAAGGGTGTATCCGAGGTGAGTGGTACAGGTAAGAAGCCTTGGAAGCAGAAAGGTACAGGCCGTGCACGTTTTAGCACGCTGCGTGCGCCTCAGTTCAAAGGTGGTGCGATTATATTCGGACCAGTTGTTCGTTCACACGCAACAGACCTGCCAAAGAAAACACGCGCACTTGCCCTGAAAATGGCCCTCGCCGTGAAAGCAAAAGAAGGCAAACTAATTGTTCTTGATAGTTCAAAAATGAAAGAGGCAAAAACAAAAACAGTTGCTGCCGCTTTTGAAAAACTGGGCTTCAGCAACGCTTTAATTGTTGATGCAAATGATTTCGACATGAACTTCGCGCTTTCAGCACGTAACATCCCGAATATTGATGTTCTGCCAAGCGACGGTGCAAACGTTTATGACATTCTGCGTCGTGACACATTGGTGTTGACACAAGAAGCAGTTAAAGAATTAACCGAACGCCTTGGTAAAAAAGAGGGCGAAAAGCCAGCTGCGAAAAAAGAGAAGAAAGCAGCGTAAGGAGTTAGACAATGGCAAAGACAGCAGCAAAGAAAAAAGATGCTAAAGCGAAAGCCACAGAAGGCTCTTTCGTTGTTATCAAATCTCCTGTGATTACCGAGAAATCAAGCCGCGGTTCTGAATTCTCGCAAGTCACATTCAACGTGCCGGCAGATGCGACAAAACCGCAAATCCGCCAAGCTGTTGAAGGTTTGTGGAATGTAAAAGTTAAAAGCGTGAACACAGTGAACACAAAAGGCAAGGTCAAGCGTTTCCAAGGCCGTCTTGGTGTTCGCAGCGATGGTAAAAAAGCAATCGTGACATTGGCTGAAGGTCAGTCAATTGATGTGACTTCAGGTGTGTAAGTAGGGACTGAGGAATAAGGACAAAACAAATGGCACTGAAAAAATTCAAACCGGCAACACCAAGCCTTCGTCAACTTGTTTTGGTTGACAGAAGCGAGCTTTGGAAAGGTAGCCCAGAGAAGAGCCTGACAGAAGGTAAGCGTAAGACAGGTGGTCGCAACAACCTTGGTCGCGTAACAGCGTTCCAGCGTGGTGGCGGTCACAAGCAGCGCTACCGTTTGGTTGACTGGAAGCGTCAGAAATGGGGCGTTGAAGCCAATGTTCTGCGTATCGAGTACGACCCGAACCGTACAGCTTACATTGCATTGATCGAATACACAGACGGCGAGCGCGCTTACATTCTGGCGCCACAACGTTTGCAAGCGGGTGACACAGTTGTTGCCGGCGAAAAAGTGGACGTGAAGCCAGGTAACGCGATGCTGTTGAAAAACATGCCTGTCGGTACAATCATTCACAACATTGAAATGAAGCCGAAGAAAGGCGCTCAGCTTGTTCGTTCAGCCGGTACGTTTGCTCAATTAGTTGGTCGAGACCAAGGTTTCGCGCAGATCAAACTGGCTTCTGGCGAACTTCGTGTTGTGCCAGGCGATTGTATGGCTTCAGTTGGTGCTGTATCAAACGCCGACCATATGAACCAAAGCCTTTCAAAAGCAGGCCGTAACCGCTGGAAGGGCAAACGCCCGCATGTTCGTGGTGTTGCGATGAACCCGATCGATCACCCGCATGGTGGTGGTGAAGGCCGTACATCAGGTGGTCGTCACCCTGTATCACCTTGGGGTCAGCCAACAAAAGGTTACAAGACAAGAACTAACAAGCGTACGACTAAATATATTATTCGTCGCAAGAACGCTAAGAAATAGGAGCTAGACTAATGTCACGTTCAACCTGGAAAGGTCCGTTTATTGATGGTCATCTACTGAAAAAGGTAGAGGCTGCCGCGTCTGCGAAAAAGAACACGCCGATCAAGACATGGTCACGTCGTTCAACAATCCTGCCACACATGGTTGGCATGACATTCGCTGTTCACAACGGCAACAAATTTATCCCTGTTCTTGTGACAGACCAGATGATCGGTCACAAACTGGGCGAATTCGCACAAACACGTGAATTCAAGGGCCACACAGCCAATGACAAGAAGGCTGAAACTGCCAAGAAAGCATAGTTAGGAAAAGGAATTAGGAGTAGTCGCCATGGGGCAACAGAAAAACGATAGAAAAGTAGCCGAGAACGAAGCAATGGCTTACGGCAAGTATATCAAAGGTAGCGCGCAAAAAGTAAATCTGGTTGCACAGCTGATCCGTGGCAAGAACGCAGGTAAAGCCCTTGTGGACCTTGATTTCTGCAAGCGCCGCGCAGCAAAAGACGTGAAAAAAGTTCTCATGTCAGCCGTTGCAAATGCTGAAAACAACCACAACCTCGATGTTGATCGTCTGGTTGTTGCCAAGGCAACAGTGGGCCGTGCGCTTGCGATGCGCCGCTTCCATGCCCGTGGCCGTGGTCGTTCATCGGCTGTCGAGAAGCACTACAGCAACCTGACAATTGTTGTGCGCGAGCAGGACGCCGAAGCAAAAAAAGCGAAAGTGAAAAAAGATTCAACAAAAGCAAAGCCTAAAGCTGGCAAAGCAGCTGCAGGTGGCGCAAAGGCGCAGCCCCGCAAAAAAGCGGCGGCGGCATAACGGATAAAAGGATAAGGAAAAGGAACGCATAATATGGGTCAGAAGGTTCATCCGATTGGTATCAGACTTGGCGTTAACCGCACATGGGAATCACGTTGGTTCTCTGCGAAAGACTACGCGAAGCGTCTGCTTGAAGATTTGCGCCTGCGCGAATACATCAAGGATAAACTAAAGCCAGCCGGTATCAGCCGCGTTGTGATTGAGCGCGCCGCGAAAAACACAAAAGTAACTGTTTATACAGCCCGCCCTGGCGTGATCATCGGTAAAAAAGGTGCTGATATCGAGAAATTGCGTAAAGACCTGTCAGCAAAAGCAGGTGGCGATGTGTCGCTGAACATTGTTGAAATTCGCAAGCCTGAAGTTGATGCGCAATTGGTATCAGAAGGTGTTGCACAACAGCTCGAGCGCCGTGTTTCTTTCCGCCGTGCGATGAAGCGCGCTGTTCAGTCAGCCCTGCGTCAAGGCGGTAAAGGCATCCGTATCAATGTATCAGGCCGTTTGGGTGGTGCCGATATTGCCCGTATGGAATGGTACCGTGAAGGCCGCGTGCCTTTGCACACACTCCGTGCCGACATGGACTTTGGTTTCTCTGAAGCCACGACGACATACGGCATCATCGGTGTGAAAGTATGGATTTATAAAGGTGACATTATGGAGCATGACCCGCTGGCTGTTGAGAAAAAAGCAGCTGACGGCCAACAGGCTCATAAAGCGTAAGGAAGAAAAAGGATTATTTGAGGTAGTACCATGTTAAGCCCAAAGAAGACCAAGTTCAGAAAACAGCATAAAGGCCGCATCAAAGGTGCAGCTAAAGGCGGTTCGTCTATTGATTTCGGTACATATGGCCTGAAATCACTTTCGCCGAACCGCATTACAGCACGCCAGATTGAAGCTGCGCGTCGTGCGATTGCGCGTCATTGCAAACGTGCTGGTAAATTGTTCATTCGTGTATTCCCGGATGTGCCGGTTTCGAAAAAACCGATCGGCGTTCGTATGGGTTCCGGTAAAGGTAACCCTGAATTCTGGGCTTGCCGCGTGAAGCCAGGCCGCATCCTGTTCGAACTCGACGGTGTGCCTGAGCAGATTGCCCGTGAAGCGTTTGAACTGGCTGCAATTAAATTGCCGCTGGAAACAAAATTTGTGAAGAAAGTTGGAGCGTAAGATGAAAGCCGCTGACCTCAAAGGAAAAACAAAAGACGAAATGGAAAAGCAGATCCTTGCCTTGCGCAAGGAACAGCTGAACCTACGCCTGCAAAAAACAGCAGGCACACTTGAGACAACAGCGCGCTTCCGTGCGGTTCGCCGTGACATTGCGCGTCTGAAAACAGCATTGACGGCGCTGGAAAAAGGCACTGCCGAAGGTGGCAAGCCTGCAGCGAAGAAAGCCGCAAAAACAACAGCCAAGAAGAAAGCAGCATAGGAGTAATAGATGCCAAAGCGTATCCTGCAAGGTAAGATTGTAAGCGACAAGATGGACAAGACAGTTGTGGTCGTTGTCGAGCGTCGCACAATGCACCCGCTTTACAAAAAGTACGTTAAAAAATCAGCGCGTTATTCTGCGCATGACGAAGGTAACCTGTTCCGTACAGGTGACACAGTAGAAATTCAGGAATGCCGCCCGTTGTCAAAAAACAAAACATGGACGGTTATTTCAAACCCACCAGCTGGCCGCACAAGCAACAAAGCGCCAGTTGATGCTGAAACGGCGGAAGGTCTGGTAAAGACAACACGCAAAGCCAGCAAGAAAAAAGACAAAGAGACAAACAAAGCGACAGGCACGGATACGAAAAAGCCTGCAGCGAAGAAGAAGTAAGGTTAACGAGAAAGTTATAGGTGTACCATGATACAAATGGGATCAAATCTTGAAGTAGCAGACAATAGCGGCGCGCGTCGCATTGAATGCATTAAGGTTATTGGCGGTTCGCACCGTCGTTATGCCGCTGTGGGCGATACAATTGTTGTATCGGTCAAGGATGCTATTCCACGTGGCCGCGTGAAAAAAGGCGATGTTATGCGCGCAATCATCGTGCGTACATCAAAAGGCGTTAACCGCCCGACAGGCGAAATGATCCGCTTCGACACAAACGCTGCTGTGCTCGTAAACAAGCAGGGCGAGCCTGTTGGCACACGTATATTTGGACCAATTCCACGCGAAATTCGCCGTGTGAACATGAAAATTATCTCTCTTGCTGCTGAGGTGCTGTAATGACACAGGTAAAATGCAAAATCCAAAAGGGTGATCAGGTTATCGTCACCACTGGCAAAGACAAAGGCGCTAAAGGTGAAGTAACACAAGTTCTTCTCGACCAAAGCCGTGTCGTTGTTCAGGGTGTTAACATGGTAAAGAAAAACCAGAAGCCAAGCCAAATGGGCCCGGGCGGCATCACGAATGTTGAGCGTTCAATTCATATTTCTAACGTAGCCCTGATTGATCCGAAATCAGGCAAGGCAACACGCACTGGCTACAAGCTGGGCAAAGATGGCTCTAAGGAGCGCATCGCCAGAAAATCAGGCGAGAAGATTGCAGCGCCAAGCTACAAGAAAAGCAAAGGTAAAGGGGCATAGTCATGGCCGAAGCACAGAAAAAGAGCAGTTATACGCCACGCTTCAAGCAGCGTTATAACGAGAAAATAAAAGCCGCAATGAAAGCCAGGTTCGGTTACAAGAACGATATGGCGATCCCGCGCCTTGAAAAAGTTGTAGTAAACATGGGTGTTGGCGAAGCGGCTTCAAACCGCGGTAAAATGGATGGCGCCTTACGCGATATGGCTGACATTACAGGCCAAAAGCCTGCGATCACGAAAACGAAAAAAGCAAACGCTTCTTTCAAGATCCGTGAAAACATGGCGATTGGCTGTAAGGTTACACTACGCGGCAACCGTATGTATGAATTTCTTGATCGCTTGGTTACAATTGCGCTTCCACGCGTACGTGACTTCCGTGGCATCAACGGCAAGAGCTTTGATGGCCGTGGCAACTACGCGATGGGCGTTAAAGAGCAAATTATTTTCCCTGAAATCAACTACGATAAAATCGACGAGATGCGGGGTATGGATATTATTGTTTGTACAACAGCCAACACAGACGAAGAAGCAAAAGAGCTGCTGAAGCTTTTTGACTTCCCGTTCCGTAATTAAGGTTTTGAAAGGTAACTGTTAAAGGATAAAAAATGGCAAAAACCAGTTCGATAAACAGAAACAAAAAACGCGAGAAAATGGCAAAAAGCCAGGCGAACAAGCGCGCGAAGCTGAATGAAATCGTACACGACAAAAACGTGTCCGCTGAAGAGCGTTTCAATGCAACGCTGAAACTCGCAAGCCTGCCACGCAATGGCGCAAAAATTCGCCAGCGTAACCGCTGCGAACTGACAGGCCGTCCACGTGGATTTTTTAGAAAGTTCAACCTGTGCCGCAACATGCTGCGCAAACTAGCTTCCGAGGGGCAACTCCCGGGCGTTACGAAGTCAAGCTGGTAAGAAGCGGTAAGGGAAAGGAATAAAAACATGTCAATGAGCGACCCAATAGGTGATTTGTTAGCCCGCATTAAAAACGGGCAAAAGGCCGGCCACCACACGCTGTATAGCCCGGCATCAAAAATGCGTGCCCGCATTCTTCAGGTTCTGAAGGATGAAGGCTTCATTCGTAATTTTGCTGAAGAGCAAGATGATGACGGCAAAAAAGTGCTGCGTATTGAAACGAAATTTGAAAACGGTGAAGGCGCTATCCGCGAATTACACCGCGTTTCTAAACCAGGCCGTCGCGTTTACGCGTCAGCCCAGTCCATGCCGCGTTTCTACAACGGCTTGGGTGTAACGATTGTTTCGACACCACGCGGTGTGATGTCGGATAACGAAGCTCGCAAGCAAAATGTGGGCGGCGAAGTGATCGCACAGGTATTCTAAGGAAAGCCGGAGAAGAAAAAATGTCACGTGTTGGTAAATACCCTGTAAAAATTCTCGACGGTGTCACCGTTGATGTTCAGGGACAACTTGTAAAAGTTAAAGGTCCGAAGGGCGAACTCGCACGTGCGATGCCTGAAGATGTCGTTATCAAAAAAACAGATAAAGGCATTGAAGTCGAGCCAAAGAGCAAAGAGCGTCAGACCCGTATGAACTGGGCAACGTCACGCGCGCACATCAATAACATGGTGAAGGGTGTAAAAGACGGCTACCAGAAGAAAATGGAAATCCGCGGCGTTGGTCTTCGTGCATCAATGCAGGGTAGCATTCTGGTTCTGAACGTTGGCTTTAGCCATGAAGTGAAATATGAGGCGCCAAAAGGTGTTCAGATCACTGTTGATAAACAAGTTAACATTTCAGTAAGTGGGATCGACAAAGAAAAAGTCGGTCAAACAGCTGCCGAGATTGTCGCCATCAAGCCACCAGAGCCTTACAAGGGTAAAGGTATCCGCTATGAAGGCCAGTACATCCTGATGAAGGAAGGCAAGAAGAAATAAGGTTTAGGTAGAAAAGGTTAAAAGCCATGGCACAAAAAAGAAAAGAAACAGCTACTGAGAAGCGCGCACGCCGTGTTCGTTTCAAGATGGATGCAAACAACAAGGCATTGCGCCCACGTTTGTCAGTTCACCGCACAGGTCGTCAGATCTATGCGCAAGTGATTGATGACGTTAAAGGCGTAACGGTTGCTGCAGCATCATCACTAGACGGTGAGCTGAAAGAAAAAGCAAAAGTTGGTTCAACCGTTGCTACAGCTGAAGCTGTTGGCAAGCTGGTTGGCGAGCGCGCGAAAAAAGCGGGCATAAAAACAGTGATGTTTGATCGTGGCGGATACCTGTTCCACGGTCGTGTAAAAGCTTTGGCTGATGGCGCACGCGCCGCTGGCCTCGAATTCTAATTAAAGAAGGACGAAAATAAATGGCACGCGAAAAACGCAGTGAAAGAGACAGAGAAGAAAGCGACCTGACGGAGAAACTGGTTAGCATTAACCGTGTTTCTAAAACCGTTAAAGGTGGTAAGCGCTTTGGCTTCGCAGCCCTTTTGGTTGTTGGCGATGGCAAAGGCCGCATTGGCGTTGCGCACGGTAAAGCGCGCGAAGTGCCAGATGCGATCAAAAAAGCGTCTGACCGCGCACGCCGCGACATGATCCGCGTCCCCTTGCGTGAAGGCCGTACAATCCACCATGACGTACAAGGCCGTTTCGGCGCTGGTAAAGTTTTGCTACGCGTAGCGCCTGCTGGTACTGGTATTATTGCTGGTGGTCCAATGCGCGCTGTGTTTGAAGCGCTTGGTATTCAGGACGTTGTGGCAAAAGCACAAGGTACAAGCAACCCTTACAACATGGTTTACGCAACAATCGAAGCTTTGAAATCAATGCAAAGCCCACGCGCTGTTGCCAACCGCCGCTCGAAGAAAATCAGCGATATCGTGGCAAGCCGCGAAGCTGGCAAACCGAAGAGCGAACAAAACCTTGAAGGCGAAATCGCCCTTGAGGAAGCAGCAGAATAATTTTGACCGAGGTGTATGATGGCTGAAGCAAAAACAAGGAAAACAACAGCGAAAAAAGCCGCTTCTGGCAAAACGCTGAAAGTGACGCAAATTGGCAGCCCCATTGGCCGCCAGGCGTATCAGTCACAGACATTGAAAGGTCTGGGGCTTGGTAAAATCAACCGCACACGTGAATTGCAAGATTCACCCGAAGTACGCGGTATGATCCGTGCGGTAGCGCACCTTATTACAGTCGAGGAAGCTGCTTAATTTTTAGGTTTTTGAGGAAAAGAAAATGAAACTGAATCAACTAAAACCAAACGAAGGTGCTACAAAAAACCGTATGCGCGTAGGCCGCGGTATTGGCTCCGGCAAAGGTAAAACGGCCGGCCGTGGCGTTAAAGGTCAAAAAGCCCGTACTGGTGTCTCCATCAAGGGCTTTGAAGGCGGTCAAACACCGCTTTACATGCGTATGCCGAAGCGCGGTTTCAACAATGTTCTGCGCGCAGACTATGCCGAAATCACATTGCGTGACCTGCAAAAAGCAATCGACTCGAAAAAGCTTGATGCAAAAGGCACAGTCACAGATGAAACATTGCAGCAGTCGGGCGTTATCAAGAACATCCGTGATGGCGTTCGTCTGGTTGGCACAGGTGCGCTGAAGTCAAAAGTTGAGCTGTCATTCCGTGGCGGTGCAACGGCTGGTGCAAAAGCAGCTGTTGAAAAGGCAGGCGGTAGCTTTAAACTGAACGAAGCAAAAACCAAGAGCACAAAAAAAGCTGAAGGCGCCAAGCCATACAAAAAGAAAGACACAAAGCCAAAAAAGAAAGCTTCTAAGTGATGGCATGTAAGGAGAGCCGCTCTGAACAATTTAAATTTCAAGCCGCGCTTTTTGTCATTTTTGCCGCCGCTGTAACTGGGTTAACGGCAG
The DNA here is from genome assembly GCA_016125135.1 of Alphaproteobacteria bacterium. Lineage (GTDB taxonomy): Bacteria > Pseudomonadota > Alphaproteobacteria > Micavibrionales > Micavibrionaceae > RI-185. Next base: position 143,290 of record WGMJ01000017.1, read on the forward strand.
TCGAACTGGCAAAAGAGGCTGTAAAATACGGGTTTGTCGAAAGACTAGAAAGATAGAATATAGTAAGGCCGCAGACAGCGGCCTTTTTTATTGACGTACATTTATCGCGGTGCGCATAATCACTCATATTTAGAGGAGGGAGGGGATTTCATGGATATTTTTGATAAGAGGGTTGAATGGGCTACCTACGGTCTTATAGGTATATGGTGGGTAGCTGTACTTGCCCCAGCAGTAAAAAATAATTGGGATGTTATTCAGCCGGGTGTGGAGCGTATTGATCGGTCCATTTCATCTTTTTTGGACTCATCGCAATTGTCTTCCTTTCTTAAGTAAGCAAGGCCTGCTCTCCATGCGATTTTTCTTATTGATGCTGGTTTTTTTGTCGTTAGCATCTCCTGCAAGTGCCAGTACTTATGACCGTGTAATGCAGAAAAACGAAATTCGCTGTGGCTATACTTTCTATTCCGTTGGCCTCTATAAAAATCTGGAAACGGGTGAAATTGAAGGTATCTACAAGGATGTCATTGAAGCTGTCGGCAAGCTGCTTGATCTGAAAATCGTCTGGGCCGAAGAGGTGGGCTGGGGCCAGCAGATTGAGGGGCTTAATGCAGGGCGGTACGACATGATATGCTCGCCTGCCTCCATCACGGGGCCACGCACAAAAGCAGCTGATTATTCCCTCACACTTTACTACAGCCCTGTGTGGGTCTGGGTGAAGGATTTTAAGGAGGTACGTGACGCGCTGAATAAAGAAAGCATAAAACTGTCCACCATGGACGGCGAACAGACAGAGGCTATGGCACAGCTTTACTTCCCGCTTGCGCAACGAGTTTCATTGCCGCAAAGCGCGGATTTTTCGATGCTGATGATGCAGGTCGCCACTGGTAAGGCCGATGCAACCTTTGCCGAACCATTGCCTGTTTATGAGTTTAACGAGAAAAATCCCACCCAAAAACTCAAGAAAATAAAGGATGATAATCCGCTCAAGCTTGTGCCGAATATATTTTTGCTGAAGCGCGGCGAGGGCGAGTTCAAGGCGATGCTGAATAATGCACTAACCGAGCTATTTCTGGATGGCACGATTGACCGTGCCATCGATAAATTTGAGAAATACCCGCAAAGTTACGTGCGGAACCAGCAATTCGAATAGGGGGTATATATGCGTTATTTTTTACTTGTTTTAGCACTGTTCTTTTTTACGGCATTACCGGCCCAAGCAGGCAAGGCTTATGAACGCGTTGTTAAAAGTGGCACAATTACCTGTGGCTATTTTACATGGGCACCGTTTCTCGTGAAAGACCCGAATACAGGCATACTCTCCGGCCCGTTTGTTGATGTTGTTGAAAAGATAGGAAAAAAACTTTCTCTAAAAATCGATTGGAAAGAAGAAATTGATTTCAACAATATGTTCGAAGGGTTTCGCAACGGGCGTTATGACGTTATTTGCGGTCCGCTATTCCCAACGCCAGCCCGCGCCTTGGGTGCTGATTTTACCGTGCCGCTTGGCTATGCGCCCACTTACTTGTATGCGCGCACCGACGATAAAAGATTTGATAATAAATATGAGATGGTCAATAAGCCAGAAACGCGCATTTCCATTATCGAAGGCGAGTTCAGCCAGATTGTGGCAAACGAGAAATTTCCTGCAGCTAAAAAAGTAACCGCTATGAATATTGACGGGACACAAACCTTCATGGATGTCACGACCAATAAATCCGATATCGTGGCATCCGAGCCAACTGCGCCTTATTTGTTCCAGAAATCTAATCCCGGGAAACTCAAACGTGTCGAGGGTGGGCCGATCCATACAGGGGCATTCTCGCTTGCGACACCCATAGGTGAGTACGAGCTAACACGTATGCTGGATATCGCGATTGATAATATGGCCGAGGGTGGCGAGATTGAGAAGTTGATGACAAACGGTATGCCCGAAGAAATCAAATTCATATATCCGAGTAAGCCATGAGATTTTTGATCGTTTTTTTTCTTGTTATTGGATTTTCCAGTTTAGCATATGCTGAAACGCCATATGAGCGCGTAATGAAGACGGGGATTATCCGTTGTGGCTATATTTTATGGCCCCCTTATATGGACAAGGATATTACTTCGGGAAATTTTAAAGGCCTCAATTTTGACTACATGGAAAAATTGGCAGAAAGTCTAGGCCTTAAAGTAGAATGGGCCGTAGAGATTATGCCTGGACTACAGGTCGAGACATTACGCTCGGGAAAGGCCGATGCCATTTGTTCAGCCGAGGGGCCAATGATGCCGAAAACATCATCTCAACTCATTTATACAAGGCCGATCAATATCTGCCCATTTGATTTATACGTACGTCCGGATGAAAAAAGATTCATAGATAAGGCTGCCATAAATAAGCCGAATGTTAAGATTGCTGTTCTTGAAGAAGATGCCTCCGATATAATTTCAAGGATTCATTTTCCTTTAGCAGAGAGAATGCCGGTGCCGCCGAATGCTATTTCTGGCCAAATGATGATGGATGTGATTTCAAAGAAATCTGATGTTCTGATTATGGATCCATTAACTATGGCAGAGTTTTTTAAAAATAATCATGAGCAACTTAAGAAACTGCCTTTGGGCGAGCCAGTCGCGGTTATTCCCATGACTTTAAGTGTGCTACGGCCATCAGGGCGTGATTTGGCGGATTTGCTTAATCAAGGCATGAATAATATGCAAAATTATGGCATGGATGAGGCTATATTCAAGCGCTACGAAGCCCAGTATGAGGGTGAGATATTCTACCGGCCCGCTTTGCCTTATAAAGACGAATAAGCGCCTTGTTTTTCAAGCTAATTAAGACTATTTAAGTCTCATATATAGGGGTTCGGCTACCGCCATGCGTTTTCATCATACTTTACTTCTTTTCCTTGTTCTTCCGTTTTTGAATGCTTGTGATCAGTCACAAGCTGCTGGACCGCCTGATGGCGCAAATGGCCCACCTGCAATGCCCGTAACGGTGACGAAACCTGTCGTGAAAGAAGTCAAGGAGTGGGATGAATTTTCCGGCCGCTTCGAGGCGGCGGATCATGTGGAAATCCGCGCGCGTGTAAGCGGCTATCTAGACGCGGTTAATTTCAAAGATGGTGATATGGTCGAAAAAGGGCAGTTGCTTTTCACAATCGATCAACGCCCTTTTATAGCAGACAAAAACGAGGCAGAGGCTGGTGTTAATGCTGCCAAAACCAGATTATCTCTTGCTGGCCAACAACTTGACCGCGCGCAAAAGCTATTGGAGAAACAATTTGGTTCGCAGGAAATGTATGACCAGCGACTGGATGAAAAACATCAGGCGGAGGCTGACCTGAAGGCCGCGCAAGCGCGCCTTGCAAAAACACAGCTTGATCTGGAATTTACGCAGATAAAAGCACCCCTTTCCGGGCGCATTAGCGAAAGTCTGGTTGATGTCGGAAACCTGATTAATACAGGCGAAACACTGCTAACAACAATTGTATCGGTTGACCCGATGCATTTCTATTTCGACGTTGATGAGAAGACCTACCTGAAATATGTGCGCCTTGCGAAGAGCGGTGAACGCCCGAGCAGCCGCGAAGTGCCAAACCCTGTGCAGATTACAGTAGGTGATGGAGAAAACAAACGCACTTTCGACGGGCACATGGATTTTGTGGATAATGTCATGGATATGAAGACGGGTACTATGCGGGGGCGTGCCCTCATACCGAACCCGGATGGCGTTCTTGCTTCGGGGCTATTTGGGCGTATTAAACTACAGGGCAGCGGTGCACATACGGCCATTCTTATTCCTGATGAGGCATTGCAGGTCGACCAATCCCGTTCTTTTGTGATGACTGTGAAAGAAGATGGCACGGTCGAGCCACGGAATGTCATGCTCGGCTCTAAAGTTGAGGGCCTGCGCATTGTTGAAAGCGGGCTGGATGGCAGCGAGCAGGTTATCTACAAAGGAATTCAGCGAGCAATGCCGGGCGCAAAAGTTGCACCAACGCTTGAGCAAGTTCAGGCAGATTCAGATAAGGTAGAGCCACCCGTAGAGGCTGCGCCATTGAAAACGCCTGTAGCAGCAGAGTAAGCTATGAAATTTTCACATTTCTTTATTGATCGTCCGATTTTTGCCGGTGTCTTGTCGGTTATTATTCTGATTGTGGGGATGGTAGCTTATTTCAATCTCCCGATTGCCCAATATCCTGAAGTTGCGCCGCCTACCGTGGTTGTGCGGGCGATCTACCCGGGCGCGAACTCGCAAACCGTTGCCGATACAGTTGCGACCCCGCTCGAGCAAGAGGTGAACGGTGTAGAGGGCATGCTTTACATGTCGTCATACTCTACAAATGATGGCTCCATGTCTTTGACCGTGACTTTTGATATCGGGACGGATCTGGATATCGCACAAGTTCTTGTGCAGAACCGCGTGAATACGGCTCTACCGCGTTTGCCTGAAGAGGTACGCCGTTTGGGTGTAACGGTAACCAAATCATCGCCCGACATGATGATGGTTGTGCATATGCTTTCGCCTGACAAGAGCCTCGACCAGCTTTACGTTGGCAATTATGCGCTGCTCAGGGTGAAAGACGAGATCTCGAGGCTTGATGGTGTTGGTAGTGTCATGTTGTTCGGCCTGCGTGAGTATGCAATCCGCGTGTGGCTTGATCCGGAAAAGCTGGCCAGCCGAAATTTAACAGCATCACAAGTGATAGGGGCCTTGCGTGAACAGAATGTGCAAGTCTCGAGCGGCGGGTTGGCACAGCCCCCACAAAAAACTGACGCAGCTTTCCAGTACACAATTACAACGCAGGGCCGCTTTGATAAGCCTGAACAGTTTAATGACATCATTATCCAGCGGGGCGAAGAAGGCCGCTACACACTTCTGAAAGATGTTGCCCGTATCGAGCTGGGCGCACGTGATTACGGCACGAATAGCTATCTTGATGACAAGCCTGCCGTTGCAATGGCGATTTTCCAGCGTCCTGGTTCAAACGCGCTTGCTGCCGCCGAAGGCATTCAGGCAAAAATGAAAGAGCTATCGGCCAATTTCCCGAAGGGTCTTGAGTATAGGATTGTCTATAACCCGACCGAGTTTATTTCCGAGTCAATCGAGAAGGTGTACCACACAATTTTTGAAGCTGTTTTGCTTGTTGTTCTGGTTATTATTGTATTCCTGCAATCCTGGCGCGCGGCCATCATACCAATCCTTGCCATTCCTGTATCGCTCATCGGTACATTCGCAATGATGTCTGCTTTTGATATGTCGTTGAACATGCTGACACTCTTCGGCCTTATTCTCTCTGTCGGTATTGTGGTGGATGATGCGATTGTGGTTGTCGAAAATGTCGAGCGACATATTGCTGAGGGGAAAACGCCTAAAGAGGCTGCGCGCGTTTCGATGGATGAAGTTGCAACCGCGCTGATTGCCACAGCTTTGGTGTTATGTGCTGTTTTCGTGCCCACGGCCTTTATCCCCGGTATGTCGGGTCAGTTCTATAAACAATTCGCAATGACAATTGCCGTTGCAACTGTTATTTCGATGATCAATTCTTTAACGCTCAGCCCGTCTATCGCGGCGTTACTGCTTCGTCCACATGCACACGAGGCAAAGAAACGGATGAACCCGTTCTCGCTATTTGCACGCGGGTTTAACTATCTGTTTGATAAATTCAGCCATGGTTATAGCAGCATTATTGGCGGCGTGATTAAAGTGGCTGTACTGGCGCTTGTTGTTTATGGTGCTTTGCTGGCAGTTACAATGTGGGTTGGCAAGGCTGTGCCCACGGGCTTTATCCCTATGCAGGATCAAGGCTATGCAATTACCGTGATCAGCCTACCGAAGGGGGCCTCGCTTTCGCGTACCGATGATGTGTTGCAGCGTGCCGTTAAAATTATCAACAATGTGCCCGGTGTCAGCGGTGTTGTTGCTTTTGCAGGCTTCTCGGGTGCAACCTTTACAAACGACTCGGCGAGCGCTGCAGCCTTTATCCGCTTTGCGCCTTATCACGAACGTCATTCGCAACAAACTTCCATGTTCGGTATTATCGCCGAGGCACAGAAACGCTTGGGCGCTATACAGGATGCCTTCATAATTGTCGTACCACCACCACCTGTGCGCGGTATAGGCTCGGCTGGCGGTTACAAGATGATGATCGAAGATAAGGCCGGCGTGGGCCTTGGCGCACTCATGCAAAGCGCAGGCGCACTCATGGGGGCTGGTAATCAGGGGCCTGAAACAACAGCCGTTTATACAACCTTCAATATGAATGCACCGCAGATCTATGTTGATATTGACCGTGTAAAGGCGCAGATGCTTGATGTGCCGCTCTCGAATATCTTTGAAACTTTACAAATCTATCTCGGTTCGTCCTATGTGAACGACTTTAATGCCTTTGGCCGAATCTATCAGGTGTTGGCACAAGCAGATCTTTCATATCGTACAGACCCTGAAGATATTTTAAGGCTTAAAACAAACACCGCGTCGGGTGATTCGGTGCCACTGGGAACACTTGTTTCTATCAAAAATGTAACAGGGCCAGACCTGATCCAGCGTTATAACCAGTTTCCTGCTATTGCTGTGAGTGGTGATACTGCACCTGGCTTTAGCTCGGGGCAGGCGCTTGATAAAATGGAACAGCTTGCGCATAAAATATTCCCGAACGGGGTTGGCTTCGAGTGGACAGAACTAGCTCTCCAGCAGAAAGAAGCAGGGAACGCGGCGCTTTATATTTTTATGCTCTCGATTATTTTCGTGTTTCTTTTGCTCGCCGCGCAATTCGAGAGCCTAACACTGCCGCTGGCCATTATTCTGATTGTGCCTATGAGTGTTATGTCGGCCTTACTGGGGGTCATGTCACGCGGGATGGATAATAATATCCTGACACAAATTGGCCTTGTGGTGCTCATTGGTCTTGCAGCTAAGAATGCTATTCTGATTGTAGAATTTGCCCGCCAGAACGAGCATAAGGGCATGGAGCTCTTCGAGGCAATCGTTGATGCCTGCCGTACACGTTTGCGCCCTATCCTCATGACATCATTCGCATTTATTCTCGGTGTGCTGCCGCTTGTCTTCTCGACAGGGGCGGGGGCTGAAATGCGACAAGCCATGGGGACAGCGGTGTTCTTCGGAATGATTGGCGTGACGTTTTTTGGTCTGTTCCTAACGCCTGTATTTTACTATGTGATCCAGCGTATTAAATATACGCTCTTTGGCCGGCCGGCAGATCCGTTTCCGCATTGTCATGATAGTAAAGAGTAACTAGCGGGCAGCAGAAGCAACAATGGTTGGTTTTGTCTGCTGTAGCTTGCCGTGTAACCACCAGGCCTGCTGGTTGATCGAAAAGATCGGGCGATAATGTCCGATTTGTTCGGCTTTCTTCACAACCTTGCTCTGGTTATCAAGAACAAGCGCGCCCTCGTCGCTATAAACAATAAGAACGGCGTGCGGAACACGTTTTTGTTCATCCTGAACAATTGCAATGCGCAATCTTTCTTCAGGTACGCCCAGCATTTTCAGTGCAGTGTATTTGGCAATCGCAAAATCTTCACAATCACCGCCATTGCGCATAAATTCTATAGGCGTTGCCCAGTAGTCTGACTGACCCCACAGATCTTTATCTTCAATATAGCGCTTGCTATTCATCATACTATTAACGTTGGCGGCCATTTCGCGGAGGCTCATGCCTTTGAAAGCAGAAACTTGTGTTTTTAGCTTTTCAAGGCTGGGGTTATTATCCTGTGCCATAACGGCGCTAAAGCGTGAAAGCATACGCGACCATTTTGTAAAGGCCGATAAATCGCTTGAGCGACGTTCTGTATTGCCAAATAGACGCGGGTAAGAATCGATGCCGCTAAACTGGTTATTCGCAACAAGGCGAATGCTTTGAATAGCATCACCGGCATGTGCAACTTTTGGTGCAATGGCCATCGCGCTAAAGTAAAGTGCGAAGGCAACCAGACTTGCCAGAAAGCGTGCTGTAATTTGTGTAACGATCGCGCGCCATAACTGCAGCGGATTGATCATTTTATATTTCAGCAGGATTTTCCCGATAGGCTTTTTCTTGGCATCAGTACATTCCTGCTGCGCCTTCAGAGCGCGGCGCAGATCGTGTGCATCAATAGCGCCCTGGTCGACGAGTAGCTCGCCGAGGCGCTTCTTTTGCAAAACGAGGTGAAGTCTTTGTAAAAACGTACCTTTTTGGCTTTTTTCCATTTCCCGCATTCGTTAACCATAACAAAGAAAGGTTGACGAATTCTAAAGAACATGGCACAAAGCCGCTATGGGCAAAATTTCTGAATTACATCAACGGATTAGCGAGATCCCGAAAGCTAAAATTTTAGTGATTGGCGACGTCATTTTGGACCAGTTTATCCATGGCGAAGTGGAGAGAATCTCCTCCGAAGCGCCTGTACCCGTGTTAGTCGCAAAGCGCGATTCGTACATGCCGGGCGGTGCGGGAAACGTCATGTCGAACTTGGCGGGCTTGCAAGCGCAAGGCACGCTGATTACCGTGACTGGGAATGACGCACACGCGCAAGCGCTTGAAAAACTATTGGCCGAGAAAAAAGGAGGTAAGGTAGTTTTCATTCCTTCTGATGAGCGCCGGACAACACTCAAAGTGCGCTATGTCGGGCAAAGCCAGCAAATGTTGAAGGTCGACTTCGTCGATACGCATGAAATTCCAAAAAATATTCAGGACAAAGTATTTGAAGCTTTTCAGCGTGAGTTACCACAGGCGCAAGTTATAATTCTTTCCGACTATGGCAATGGTGTTTTGGCACGTGATTTAACCCAGCGCATGATTGCTGAAATAAACAAGGCCGGTAAAACAGTTCTGGTTGATCCACGCGGTGAGGATTTCAGTAAATATAAAGGCGCAACAATTATCACGCCTAACCGTTCCGAGCTGCGTATTGCAACGCGCATGAACGTGAAGACGGATGATGAGGTTGTCGCGGCCATGGAAAAAATGCTTACCAGCAGTGGCATCGAGAGTGCTCTCATGACACGTTCGCAAGATGGCATTACAGTTGTGAAGCGCGAAGGCAAGGGGTTTGCAGCGGCTTACCATGTAAAGCCAGAGCCGGTAGAGGTATTCGATGTTTCTGGCGCAGGTGATACAGTCATTGCCACCGTAGCCACAGTATTAGCAGCAGGAGGCACGCTAGAGAATGCGGCCGAGATTGCCAACCTTGCGGGCGGCGTTGTTGTTACAAAGGTTGGCACAACGCCTATTTACTTTGCAGAGTTGCAGGAGGCTGCAAGTCGTCATGGCAGCGTACAAACGCTCATCGCCGATGAATGGCCACAAGCGCAGGAAATTATCGAGAAGTGGCGCAGGCAAGGCTTAAAAGTGGGTTTAACGAATGGCTGTTTTGATATATTGCACGCAGGCCATGTTGAATATCTAGCCAAAGCTGCGCAACACTGTGATCGCCTTATATTGGGCTTGAATACTGATGCATCGGTGCGCATTTTAAAAGGTCCCGAGCGGCCGGTGAACAATCAAATGGCGCGTGCACAAGTTATGGGCGCACTTGATTCAATTGATTTGGTTGTTTTCTTTGGTGCCGAGAAAGCGGGAGATGACAATACAGCCTCTGCATTGATTGCCGCACTAAAGCCCGATGTTTATTTAAAGGGTGGAGACTACACGCCGGAAACCTTACCAGAAACGCCAGCGGTAAAAGCAGTGGGCGGCGCTGTTGAAATTATTTCTTTCAAAGATGGTTTCAGCACAACAAACACAATCGAGAAAATAAAAGCAGTTTCCTAAATTTTCCGTGCTTGTTCGGCCAGTAAAATCGGAATGCCGTCGCGGATCGGGAAAGCCAGAGAAGCTTGTTCTGATATGAGTTCCTGCTTTGTGCTATCATAACGGAGCGGCACTTTTGTCACCGGGCAAACAAGCGTTTCAAGAAGTTTCGGGTCTATCATTCTTTTAAAGCCTCCAGCCGGAATGTCACACCAACCATGTGGCTGACTGTTTTTTCATCCTCAAAATCCGGCGTTGTACCTAAGCCGAAATTCATGCGGTTCAAGAGTGCCGCCCCTTCGACAATCGCTTTATTCTCTACAGTCAGGAACGTAAAGGGCACGGTTAAAGGCGTAGTGAAGTCTTTTATCTGTAATGTGCCGATAATATTAAATTTGTTTTCTGCAATCGATTCAAATTTTTGTGCTGTAAAAACAGCTTGAGGGAATGCGGAAACACTAAACCATTCAGGTGCGCCGATATAACCATCAAGATCAGCCCTGCCTGTTTTTGCGCTTCGCATATCCATCATAATAACAGCTTTACTATGTTCAAGGTTGTCAGGTGAGAAGGTAATATCTGCTGTAAATTTATCAATCGTCCCGTTAAACGCGGAGCCGCCCTGTAGTGCCTTGAAGCTAATCAGGCTGGCCCCGTAATCAACGTTCCATTTATCGGCCGCCTGTGCTGGCATACTGAAAAACAAAAGTGCTGCTATGATGGCCCATGTCATACGGCGTACTGTAAGGTCTTTATCAATAAAATGGTGCTTGAGTGCTCCGGCGATGTGAAGTGCCAAAAGCCCTAATATTGTGAAGGCGAGGTAGTAATGCGCCCGCACAAAAAATTCCGCAAGCCGCTTGTCGGGTTTCACAAGATCGGGGAGTGAAAATAGTCCTGCGACATTGACTGTGTAGCCCTTGGCAGAAGACATCAGCCAGCCTGTTAAAGGCATGGCAATAAGGACAGCATACAAAGCGTAATGAACAATGTGTGCCAACACGATTTCCCATGGCCTGTGTGTTGGCAATGCAGAAGGTGCATGATTATAAACACGCCAGCAAAGGCGCATAATCATCAGCGTTAAAACAAGGATGCCAACCGATTTATGCCAGAAATAAACTGTCAGCTTTACAGACATTTGCAAATCATCCATCAGGAAGCCAACAATCAGCAGGCCAATAACGACAAGGCCGACAAGCCAATGAAATGATTTGGCAATGAGCCCGTAGCTCTCCCCTGTATTTTTCAGCATTATTCGTTCTCCACCACGCAATCAGTGCACTCGGCTTCAACTTCAATGATGATTTTTACTTCGTCATCAATCATTGGGATGCCGTAAGAAATGCCGAAGTCAGAGCGTTTGATTGTGGTTGTTGCCGAGAAACCGGCCATCATTTTAGGGGCCATCGGATGTTTAATACTTTGGTTATAGATAGTCGCGAGTACAACAGGTTTTGTAACGCCATGGAGTGTCAGGTTGCCTGTAATGTCGGCTGTCTTCTCGCCTGTGACTTTGATGCTGGTTGATTCAAATGTCATTTCAGGAAAGTTTGCCGCATCGAGAAGTTTGTCTGCGGCGGTATGTTCATTCCATGTTGCATCATTAAGATCAAGGCTTGCTGTTTTAATCGTAACATTGACCGTCCCTTTCTCGGGTTGTGTGGGGTCAAACTGGATCTTGCCGTCAAAATCGGTGAACTTGCCATAGGAATGTGAAAGCCCCATATGGCCAATGCTGAATACAATCTGTGTATGGGGTTTTTCAAGGATATAATTATTGGGGGCTGCCAAGGCGGGTGTTGAAAAAGCAATCAGGGCAAGAGCCAATATAAAACGCATTAAAAATCTCCTGTGGTTAGGTAATAGTTGTAAAGATATAGGGCGGCAAAACAGCAAAGCAAAGCCATAATCCAGGGCCAGATGCCGTATTTTTTGTGGTATTCCTTATCGCGCACCAGAATATCACGGGGGACGTTCTTCAGCTTTGCCGCCAGAAGCCACATGCCTGCCGCAAACCCGCCAATAAAGCCCAATATGCCTATAAGGTAGACCATGCATTGCGAATATAATATTATTCGTGCAAGTATAAAAGCAGTATCAGACTAGTAAAAGCGCCATGCCCCTTCTTCACATATTTCTTATAGCCGTTTTACAAGGAATTACAGAGTTTCTCCCCATAAGTTCCAGTGGCCACCTTGTATTGGCGCATCATTTTCTGGATGGCAGCAATGTGCCGCTTTCATACGAGCGTATTTTCGACATCGCTGTGCATGTGGGTACGCTACTTTCTGTTTTGCTGTGTTTTCACAAAGATATTTTAAGGATGACAACAGGTTTTTTTGATTTCTGTCGTGGCCAACGAAACAATAATACACGTCTGCTTGGTTACCTGTTGCTTAGCTCTATACCGGCCATCATTGTAGGACTTGGGTTGCACATTTTGCAGCCTTCATGGTTCCAGTCGGTCGAGCTGGTGGCATGGACAATGTTCTTGTTTGCGTTTGTTTTATACGCGGCGGATAAATTCTTCCCTGTGAATAAAAAAGTAGAAGACATGACATGGAAAAACGCACTTCTGGTTGGTTTTGCGCAAGCAATAGCATTGATTCCCGGCGTTAGTCGCTCTGGTATTACCATGTCGGCGGCGCGTTATTGCGGCCTTGAGCGTGTAGAGGCAGCGCGCTTTTCATTACTCATGGCAACCATTGCTATCAGCGGCGCAGGTGCTGTCGGCGCTACGGATTTGTTAGAGGCAAATGACCCCGTCTTATTTGCTGTTGTGGGCTGGGGTATTCTATTTTCCTTTATTGCAGGATTGCTGACGATTATCGGCATGATGTTTCTCTTGAAACGCTTTACTTTTACGCCGTTCGTTATCTACAGGCTTCTTGTTGGCGGCACACTGCTAGTGCTAATATATACAGGCGTTATGGCTGTATAAGCGATACTTTCGTATCGCCGTAGATTTTTTCCTGAAACACGTTTTCAAAAACAGCGTCTATCTCGGTTTCAATGCAGAGTATGCAATCTTGTGCCAGCCAGTTTTTTTCCTGTAAAGATGTTATGCAGGGCTGAATAAGATTTTTATGGTAGGGTGGGTCAAGAAACACAAGGTTGGCTTGTGCTGTTGCAACAGGTAGCTTTATGCCATCTGCCATAATAAAAGTTGCATTTTCTGCTTTCAAATTTTGTGCGTTTAATTTAGCAAGCTCGAGTGATTTGTTGTTGTTATCAATAAAGATACATTTTTCAGCGCCGCGTGAAAGCGTCTCAAGGCCGAGCGCACCTGTGCCGCAGAAAATATCAAGCACGCTTGCGCCCTCTATCAGCCCACGGGCTTCCAGCATCGTCATAATCGCCTGGCGCACTTTGTCGGATGTCGGGCGGAGGCCCTCATGTGTGGGCGCTTCGATGATACGGCTACGCCATGCTCCCCCTGTAATCCTCATACTAACACCTCGGCGGGTAGGCTGTTCTTCAGCTGCTTGAAAGGAATTTCTTTTACAGCACCTTTTGGTAGGTCGCCCAGTTCAAAAACGCCATAGCTTATGCGGATAAGGCGCGAAACTTTCAGGCCCACAAATTCCATGATACGGCGGATCTCGCGGTTCTTGCCTTCTTGTAATGTAATCGTTAGCCATGAATTACCACCATCACGTTTCATATCAAGGTTTATCGTCATGGGGGCATAACGTACACCCTCAATTGTTAAACCTTTTTCCAGCTTTTTGAGGCGTGCATCATCAACGGCGCCATGTACGCGCACACGGTAACGGCGCTTCCAGCCTGTTTTCGGCAGTTCTAGATAACGTGAAATTGTGCCGCTCGTTGTCAGCAGTAATAGACCTTCACTATTCAAATCCAGCCGGCCAACGCTCACAACGCGGGGCATGCCTTTGGGCAATTTCTGGAAGATCGTATCACGGTCTTTTTCATCACGGTGTGTTGTGACGAGCCCTGCAGGCTTGTGGTAGAGGAACAAGCGCGGCTGTTCAGGCTTTGCAATCGGCTTGCCATCAACCCTGATATCATCTTTGAAGCGTGCAAGGAAAGCAGGGGTATCCAGTTTTTTGCCGTTAACGCTGACGCGGCCTTCGCCAATCAGGCGTTCAGCATCGCGGCGCGAGCAAATGCCTGCAGCGGCAATAATTTTGGCTATGCGTTCTTGCTTCTCCATGCCAATATAAAGCCTGTGTTTAGCGAAAAAGACAATTATTATATGCAAGAAGCGCTAGTCGAGGCGCAAAAAGCGGCCGGTGCCGATGAGGTACCGATTGGTGCCGTGCTGGTAAATATCGAAACCGGTGAAATTACCGCACGTGCGTCCAACAGCACAAGGCGCGATTGTGACCCTACGCACCATGCCGAAATTCTGGCGATCCGTGACGCATGCAAACAGGTCGATGCCCAGCGTATTCCCGAATATGATCTCTATGTCACGCTCGAGCCATGCCCCATGTGTGCAGCCGCAATTTCTTATGCCCGTATTCGTAAAGTTACTTTTGCCGCCTGTGACCCGAAAAGTGGTGGTGTGTTACACGGGCCAAAATTATACGAACATGGTTGTATGCACCATAAGCCTGAAGTGCAGTCTGGCTTGCTCGGAGAAGAGGCTGCTGTTTTATTAAAAGAATTTTTCCAAAAAAAGAGGATATAGCATGAAGAAGATACTAGCTGCACTGGTAGTGTTGGTAACAATAGGTACTGGCTCATATAGCTATGCTGCCTCTGCAGAAAAAGCATTTGCGCGTGTCGAGAAAAGTGGCACAATCCGTTGTGGCTATTTCACATGGCAGCCCGCCTTTATGAAAGACCCCAACACCGGCACGCTTTCCGGCATTAATTACGATTTCATGGATAAGGTTGGACATTTCCTCGGGCTTAAAATTGAATGGGCCGAAGAGGTGGGCATTGGTAGTGTAACGGAAGCGCTGGGTGCCGGACGAATTGATGTTATGTGTGCCAGCATGTGGCCTGACCCCGCCAAAATGTTCCACACAGAATATACATTGCCAACATATTTCTCGGCCGTTTATGCAATCGTGCGGGGCAGCGATAAAAGATTTGATGGAAATCTGAACTCTATCAATAAGCCGGAAGTAAAAGTTTGCGGTATTGAGGGGGATATTACAGCGAATGCTTCGCGCGCCGCTTTTCCGCAGGCAAATTTTGTTGGTTTGCCGCCAACGGCAGATGGCTCCCAGCTCATACTGTCTGTTGTCAGCAATAAATGTGATGTCATGCTGGGAGATGCCCCACTTCTTATTGATTATTCAAAAACAGCACCGGGAAAGATCAGAAAAGTTGCAGGCGTAGACCCTGTTCACGTGTTCGGCGAGCATTTGCTTGTCAATAAGGGCGAGCACCATTTGAAAATGATGCTTGATACAGCCATTACCACGCTTGTGAATAGCGGCGAGATGGATAAGGTGCTGGACGGCTACGAAGGTGTTTATGGCGCGCCAGAAAAAGCCTTCAAACCGCTGCGCTAATCCGCCAGATTAACGAGATCTGTATTTCCGCCCGTCGCGGTAATGTTGTTTGAAACAACTTTTTCTGTTGCGAAGCGGGGCAGGTAATGTGGGCCACCAGCCTTAGGCCCTGTACCTGAAAGCCCCATGCCGCCGAAAGGCTGGACGCCTACAACAGCACCAATCATGCTGCGGTTAATGTATATATTGCCAGCTTTAATATTCTCAGGCCATTCGGCGATATGGCTATCCACACGGCTATGCAGGCCGAATGTCAGGCCGTAGCCCGTTGCGTTGATTTTCTTCACCAGATCATCAAGTTTGTCACGCTTGAAGCGTACAACATGTAATATAGGGCCAAAAACCTCGCGCGTTAGCTGGCTGATATCATCAATCTCGATGAGTGTTGGTCTGAAATACGTTCTGCCTTTAAGCGCATCACCTGTTAAGGGTGCTGTAGCGCTTGGCGTGAACTTTCCAACATGGTTTTCAAGGTTGGTGTAGGCCTCGCGGTCAATAACGGGGCCAATATCAGTCGTGATGAGCGCGGGGTTATCAACGCGCAGAAGTGCCATAGCGCCTTTTAATATTGGCAATACCTTATCTGCAATATCATCTTGCAGGCAAAGCACGCGCAAGGCCGAACAACGTTGCCCTGCAGAGCCAAAAGCGCTGATGATTACATCATCAACCACTTGTTCGGGCAGGGCAGAGCTATCAACAATCATCGCGTTCTGCCCACCCGTTTCGGCAATCAGGGGGACAATTGCGCCATCTTTGGCAGCGAGGGCGCGGTTTATAAGTTGGGCTACTTCTGTTGAGCCTGTAAAGGCCACGCCTGCTACGTCCTTGTGATTGGTCAGTGCGCCGCCAATTTTCCCATCACCAAAAACAATTTGAAGTGTGCGTGGCGGGATGCCCGCTTTATGCGCGAGTTCGATTGCTAAGTTTGCAATGCGCGGTGTTTGTTCGGCAGGTTTGGCAATAACGCTATTGCCTGCCATTAAAGCAGCTGTAATTTGTCCAAGGAAAATTGCCAGCGGGAAGTTCCACGGACTAATACAAACGAACGTGCCGCGCCCCCGCATCTCAATAGAATTTCTCTCACCTGTTGGTCCCGGTAAAATATGAGGGGCGGCAAAGTTTTTTAAGCCTTCAGCGGCATAGTAGCGGCAGAAATCAACAGCTTCGCGGATTTCTGCAATTGCATCGGGAATTGTTTTGCCCGCTTCTTTTGCGCAGAGGCCAATGAATGTATCTGTGTTTTTTTCAAGGAGCTCCGCAAGTTTTACAAGGCAATTGGCACGCGTTTGTGCGCTCTCTTTATGCCATGTCTCAAATCCTTTGCGGGCTTCGGTAAAAATGCCGTCGATGGCGTCAAGGCTCGTGTCACTTGGTGCGGCGGGAAGCGGAAAGCCCAGCGCAACAGCTTCAAAATGCGTATAGGTTGGGATATCGGAAAGATCATAGCCGCGTGAGTTTTTGCGCGAAGCGCCGTAAATATCCGGCGGCAATGGCAAATTGGCGTGGCGTTTGTCAGGCCGCGCTTCGGTTTCGGCGACTGGGTCACGTGTTAAGTCAGCAACGGGCACACGCGGGTCTGATATTTTATGCACGAAAGAACTATTTGCCCCATTTTCAAGCAGTCGACGCACGAGATAAGGTAGTAAATCCTCATGTGCGCCAACGGGGGCGTAAATACAGCTTTTCGCAATGCCTTCACTTAACACAGTATCATGAAGGGACTCCCCCATACCGTGCAAACGCTGAAACTCAACATGCGCAACGTTTTCCTCCTTCGCCATCTCGGCAATAGCGGCAATCGTAAAGGCGTTATGGGTGGCAAATAAACGGTCAATTTTATCACCAGCCTGCAAAAGCTTGCGTGCGCAGGCAAGGTATGAAACATCTGTATGAACCTTGCGTGTAAAAAGCGGGTAATCAGCAACGCCGCGAATTTGCGCACGCTTCACTTCACTGTCCCAGTAAGCACCCTTTACAAGCCGTACATGAAGTTTGTGGTTATATTTTTCAGCAAGCCCGACAATAAGGTCAATCACAGGGAGGGCACGTTTTTGGTAGGCCTGTAGCGCTAGGCCAAGCCCTTGCAAATTTTGCCCCTGAATTTCCTGTAATATTTTTTCAAGAATAATGAGGGATAGAACGAGCCGGTCTGTTTCTTCGGCATCAATCGTCAGGCGGATATCTTTAGCTGATGCGGTTTTTAAAAGTTTAACCAGCTTTTCAATAAGGTCGGGCACACAGCGTTCCTGCTGTGCGATTTCGTAACGTGGATGTATGGCAGAGAGTTTAATAGAAAGCCCTGATTTTTGCGGTAGTGCGTTCAGGGCCATTTCGTAGGCATTATAGTAATGGGCGGCCTGTTCCATCGTGCGCGCCCCTTCACCCAGCATATCGAAAGAGAAATTATACCCTTTCTCTGCATAGTTTTCGGCGCGTTTTAATGCGCCTTGAATATCATGGCCCATAACAAATTGCTCGCCGAGAAGTTTGACCGCTTGCTTCAGCGCTTCACGAATTACGGGGGCCGAAAGCTTGCCGATTAAGCTATCAAGCGTCGTGCGCGAGAGTGAAAGACCAAGGGATGATACTTTCAAAAGCCAATCCGATGTTTCGCTCTCGCTGGCTTTCCATTCGGCAGAAAGAATTTTGTCACGTACAAGGGCGTTTGCGGTGTCATGATCGGGGATGCGTAGAAGTGCTTCGGCAAGGCTCATCAGGGCAAGGCCTTCGGCGGTGTTTAATCCGTATTGTTGTAAGAATATTTCGATCTCGCCAATTTTATGTTTTGCGCCGCGGACATTATTGACGAGCTTTTCGGCAAGCTGTTTTGCATCATTTGCAAGTTTTGTATGCCATGCTAGGTCAGCAAGGCACGCATTGACACAAGAAGGCTCGTCTTTGTAAATCCAGCCGGAAAGCGGGGTAAAATCGGTCATGCCTACAACATAGCATTGCCTTATTTTTTTACCAGACTATGATGCTGCTATGCCAAATGATGCGGTTAATAATGCGCCCTATAGCGTTTCCGAACTGTCTTTTGCCCTGAAAAGAACGGTCGAGAGCAACTTTGCCCATGTGCGGGTGCGTGGCGAGTTATCAAAAGTCAAAATCCATACATCCGGTCATATGTATTCAGACCTGAAAGATGCGGACTCTCTCATTAATCTTGTTTGCTGGCGCTCAACCGTCGGGCGGCTGGCTGTAAAACCAGAAGAGGGGCTGGAAGTTATTTGTACGGGGAAGGTGTCAACTTATCCCGGGCGTTCATCATACCAGCTTATTGTCGAGCAGATGGAGCTTGCAGGCCAAGGCGCACTTTTGAAGATGCTCGAAGAGCGCAAGAAGAAACTTGCCGCTGAAGGATTGTTTGAACAATCACGGAAAAGAGCGCTTCCCAAATTTCCTCAAGTTATCGGTGTTGTAACTTCGGCAACGGGCGCTGTTATTCACGACATTCTTCACCGCTTGCAAGATCGTTACCCGTGCCATGTTCTTCTGTGGCCCGTGCCAGTGCAGGGCGAAGGCGCAGCAGAAAAAATTACCGAAGCAATAAACGGGTTCCAGAATATTGCACCGCGACCTGATATATTGATTGTCGCGCGTGGTGGCGGCTCTCTGGAAGACCTAATGCCCTTTAACGAAGAGAATGTTGTGCGCGCTGCCGCAGCCTCGCAAATACCGCTTATTTCTGCGGTCGGGCATGAAACTGACGTGACATTAATTGACTATGCAGCCGATATGCGCGCGCCAACCCCCACAGGCGCTGCCGAAATAGCAACGCCCAACCGTATGGAAGTGATGGCGCAACTGGGTAAGCAAAGTGAGCGGCTTGGTTATGTTGTTCAAAATAAAATCAGAAGCGGCCTGCAGCTGCTGGCAACTTTGCAGGCGCGGCTTGGTACGCCACAAGATTTACTAAATTTGAAATCACAAAAGCTTGATCAACTAGCCGAGCGTATGGCGAGCTATATGATGCGTATCGTTGACCGTCAGCAAAGCAGAGTGGAGGTGCTGGCCGTGAAATTGGCACCTGCTTTGAAACGCCTTGTTGAAATTCAGCAGGCACGGTTCACGCAATCGGCACGATTACTCGAGACGCTCTCGTACACAAATGTCCTCAAGCGTGGCTATGCCGTTGTGAAAAATGAAGCTGGTAAGTTGATTACATCGGCGAAAACGTCTGAAAAACGCGGAATTATCGTGTTTTCTGACGGTGAAAAGCCCGTTTCCATGGAATAGAGCTGTATTTTCTGCTAAAATAAGGCATATAGGATGCAATGAAACTGACACTGGCCGAGATTATGGACAAGCTGGGCGTGGGCTATGAACTAGAGCCTTACGCCCTTCAGCCATGGGATGTTTATGACGAGGTGAAGGGCGTAACCGCACATGCCGAAGTGCGCATGGAAGGCAATGGGCAGGAATTCATCACGGAAGTTTTGTTGATGCCCGACGAGCCAAGCGCCGAAAACCCGCCCGTCCAACAAATCATGCGTCAGCGTGGTGCCATCCAGCACAGTAAATGGACAATCCTTGAATTGAAAATCAAAGGCAAGGAAGAGGACAATAAGGTTTATAACTGGGAAGAGAAAAGCTGTAACTTGTTCCGTATGATTGTGCTTGCCCTGAAGCAAAATAAAATTCCTGATTTCGATGAGTTAATTGAAGATGAAATGCGTTCCCGTGAACGTTTCGGAGACCAGCATGGCGGTGGCAGTTCGAAGTCGCCGAAGATTCGTCCGGCGCAACTGCTTGATATGAAGCAGGGCAAGGGCTTCTAGGCTATTTGAATGCCGTAGCTGGTTGCAATCTCGCCAAGGCCGTTTTTTGCACCCTTTCCAACGATTTCAAAGCTCCAGAGCGGGCCGTCACGGTTTAACGTACCAATCACAAAGGCGGTTGCTTTGCCTTTTTCGTCGTGCACAAACATATCATCCAGCTTGATGCGTAACATCTCGCGGTCAGAGTCAATACTCGCGATACGGAAGAATCCATTGCGGACATTCTTCTTGAAGGAATGATCACGTAGATCCGCCTCGTGTATGGAGATAGCAAACGAAACCGAAAGAACATCAAGTGGTAGTTTGTTCAAGTCAATATTTATGATCTCGTCATCGCCATCGCCCGCGCCTGTGCGGTTATCACCTTTATGCTCCACAGTGCCATCCATAACAGACGGATTATTGTAGAATATGAAGTCTTCGTCCATGCGGGTCTGGTTGTTTTTATCCAGCAGGAATACGGATACATCAAGGTCAGGCGATTGATCATCAAAGCCAATAACATCCCACCCCACGCCAATCATTACATTGCGCAATGTCGGGTCAATACGCGTCAGGTCGGTTTTGTCGCCAACGATAAATTCTTTATAGGGGATATCCTCGTCAGCCATTATCTTTTTTCTCCATCATCCCATTGCAGGCCGTAACCATAGGCACGGTCCATCTCCACGTGGCCGGGGAAATATTCTGTGTAGCTTGTCATCTGGATGCCGTTGCGCACATTCTCTAATCCCGCAATAACACAAAGGCGTAAATCTTTGTTGAATACAGATGGGCGCACAACAATAGGCTTGCTGCCCGGTGCATCAATAACGATTTGCGGTCTTATATGGCCCCACTCAGCTTCGCCCTTGTAAATATAGATATAAAACAAAGCGCGC
This sequence comes from Alphaproteobacteria bacterium, assembly GCA_016125135.1. Lineage (GTDB taxonomy): Bacteria > Pseudomonadota > Alphaproteobacteria > Micavibrionales > Micavibrionaceae > RI-185. The sequence continues at coordinate 164,184 of WGMJ01000017.1, forward strand.
TTAACTTCGTGCCACTTGCTGCCGTTGATGCGGATATACTCATCATCACCTTCGCTGTCGCCTGTGCGTTCGTCGCCTGAAAGCTGGAAGTAAGGAGGTTGGTCAAAATTTCCAAAGAGACTGCCAAATGCCTGCACGGCACCACGCTTGCCATTATTCAGTTCGTACAGACAGCCAAGATCAAGGTCGATATTCAGTTTGCGCTTAAGGTTCAGAAGCTTGCCAAAAAAACCTTTGCTGTCACGAACTTGGTTATCCCACGCTGCACCCACGCGGATTTCGTTAAAGCCTCCTTCAGGCGGGCTGAGAGATATTTTCTGGTTGGCGCGGGTAACGATATCGGCACTGCCTTCGCGCGGGTCAACATAGCCTGCAGCACCTTTTGCGCCAATATAATGTGAAAATTCAGAACGATAGCGGGTAGCTTCCTTCAGTGAGGATTCCGAGAGGGAGGTTGTAATTTGGTCTTTCATCGGTATAAAGTACACTCTCGAAGAAACCCTTGCAATATTAGAGAAACTGGGAAAAAAGATGGCCGCTTATCAATATGTCTATGTCATGAAAAACGTGACCAAAACTTACCCCGGCGGGAAAACGGTTTTGAACGATATTTACCTGAGTTTCTATCCGGGCGCGAAAATCGGCGTTCTCGGCCCGAATGGTTCGGGTAAATCATCGCTCCTGCGGATTATGGCAGGGGTTGATAAGGAATTTGCTGGCGAAGCCTGGGCGGCCGAGGGGGCAACTGTAGGCTACCTGCCGCAGGAGCCACAACTCGATCCGAAAAAGAACGTCCGTGAAAATGTGCTTGAAGGTCTCGCACCGATCAAAAACATGATCGACCGTTTTAACAAGATCTCGGAAGAGATGAGCGACCCCGATTGCGACATGGATGCGCTGATGACCGAGATGGGCGAGCTTCAGGAAAAGATCGATGCGGTTGATGGCTGGCAGCTTGACCACACAATCGAAGTCGCGATGGAGGCTTTGCGTTGCCCGCCGCCAGAAGCAGATGTTACAAAATTATCGGGCGGTGAAAAGCGCCGTGTCGCACTTTGCAAACTTCTCCTTGAGAAGCCTGATTTGCTACTGCTTGACGAGCCGACAAACCACTTGGATGCCGAAAGCAACGCGTGGCTGCAGCGCCACTTAAGCGAATATAAAGGCGCGGTTATTATGGTGACGCACGACCGTTACTTCCTTGATAATGTCACAGGCTGGATCCTCGAGCTTGACCGCGGCCGCGGCATTCCGTACGAGGGTAATTACTCGGCCTACCTGAAGCAAAAAGCGAAGCGTATGGAGCAAGAAGCGAAAGAAGAAGCTGTACGCCAGAAAACACTTGCGCGCGAGTTGGAGTGGATGGGCCAAACGCCCGAGGGCCGCCGCAAGAAATCGAAGGCGCGTATTGCCGCCTATGAAGATTTATTGGCCGAGAGCGAAAACGCAACAGTAGGTCAGGCGCAAATTGTTATTCCAGCGCCGCCGCGTTTGGGCGAACTTGTTATTGACGCAAGCCACTTGAGGAAAGGTTTCGGCGACAGGCTGTTGATCGAGGATCTGTCCTTCCAGCTTCCTGCGGGTGGTATTGTCGGGGTCATCGGGCCGAACGGCGCTGGTAAAACAACATTGTTCCGCATGATTACAGGTTCGGAAAAGCCGGACGAGGGGACATTCCGCGTGGCAGATAGTGTGAAGCTTGGTTATGTTGACCAAAGCCGCGATGCGCTTGATGGCAATAAAACTGTCTGGGAAGAAATATCAGACGGCAATGATGTGCTGAAACTCGGTAAGGTAGAAATGCCAAGCCGCGCCTATGTGGCCTCTTTCAATTTCAAAGGGACTGACCAACAGAAGAAAGTTGGCCAGCTTTCAGGCGGTGAGCGTAACCGTGTACATTTGGCGAAAATGCTAAAAAGCGGCGCAAACGTCCTGCTGCTTGACGAGCCTACGAATGACCTTGATACAGAAACCTTGTCAGCCTTGGAAGAAGCGCTCGAGAAATTCCCCGGCTGTGCGGTTGTAATCTCGCACGACCGCTGGTTCCTTGACCGCTTGGCAACGCATATTCTGGCATTCGAAGGTGATAGCCAGGTTGTGTGGTTTGAAGGTAACTACGAAGATTACGAGGCTGACCGCAAGCGTCGTCTCGGTGGTGATGCTGAAACACCAACGCGGATCAAATACCGCCCGCTTCGGGTTGCTTAAGCAATATTCTTTTTGATTTTCTGGAGAAGTACATCGGGCTCTAGCTTCGAGGCCGAGTTTGCATCGTTGCTGTTTGCTGTTGTGAGCGTCAGAATCGGTGTTTTGCTCCACTTGCTCTTACTGTCGGCACGTGCGCGAAGAATGAACGAGGTTGTGTTCATGTCGGGCAGATCGCTATCACTCAGAATAATATCAAAATCGCGGCCCTCAAGGCACAGTTCTAGCGCCGCGTTTGCTGTTGGTACGCATGTCACCACAAAGCCCTGCATGCTCAGGAATGGTACAAGTGCATCGCGGAAATAAGGGCTGTCTTCAATCAGAAGAATTGTTTTTGCATTTGCTGGAATGGCTGTTACTGGAACGGTAACGGGCTGTTCATCAGGAGTAATCGCGGAAATAAGGGCAGCAGGTTTTTCTTCGATCTTTACAAGCTGTTCCGGGTCGGGCGCAAACATAATGTTCGAGCTGACGATACTGAAGATATGATCGCGGATCGCGTTGACGGCGCTAATAGGTATTTCTGTATCTTTTGCGCCGGGTTTTTCTTTTTTTGTTTCTGCTTTAACCGGTGCGTTTGCTGGCGCAGGGGCAGATGTCATTTTAATAATCTTGGGTTTCTTCGCGGCGATATCTGTTCCCACATGTTCGATGAGGTCCAGCGTGTCGCGCACTTCATCGATTGCTTGTAGTAATTTTGGCAATTCTGTTTTTGTGTCACAGAGCTTCATCACTTTTTTAGAGGAGGCACTCAGTGTATCAAAACCGAAATGGTAAGCGGCACGTTCAACCGTATGCATGATTGTTTTGATTTTACCAAGGACGGCAGGGTCACGCTTATTGTCTTCGAATTTCACAAGCTCGAGGTCGAGCCGCATGAATGCGTCCGAAGCGAGAGAAAGAAAGCTTTGAAGTTGTACCTTGTCGACCATAAACCCTATGTGCGATTAGCCCATTTGCGCTAATACGAAGGTTACTGTACCTGATTCAGGCTTGCTTGTCAGGCTGTAACCATAAGATTGCGCAAGCTTTCCCATAATATAGGGGTGGGTCAGGCGCGGATCAAGCGCCGATTCGGCAAGTTTCAGTGAAAGCGCATCGGCAACGCCGTCGCGTAAATTGGCATTTTCGCCTGAAGCCGAAATTTCAATTTTATCATCCTTCTGCACAAGATTCAGTGTGCCCCCTTTGGGGAGGCATTCCGTTGCCATCAGAAGTGTGCCTGCCATAAGCTTGCAAAACCCCTCGGGGATCATCGCCAGCTTTACAGCATCAGCTTGCCATGTCTGGCGGATTTTATTTTCAAGTGTCAGCCAGTCTTCAAGCGCCTTATGCACATCAGCAGGCTTTACGCCGTCGCGACCGCCCGCACCATAAATAATGCGGAATAGTTTAAGTTTGGCTGAAGCAAGCTTGGCGCTGTGCGTAATCAGCTCTAGCGCTTCTTCACTGTCCGCACCATCCATATCTTCCATAAATTCAAGGCCGTTCACAATCGCACCAATCGGGCTGATCAAATCATGGCAGATACGTGAAGAAAGCAGTTCGATAACAGGTGTGGAATAAGAAACATTCGCTGACATTGTTAAATTCTCCCTGATGATGTTGGGGGCGTTAATGGTCTGCCTGTGAGTCTAGGCTATAACCGAAAGGTTGTAAAAGGGTGTTCAGTGTTTTTTGCATATCGGCAAGCTTGGCTTCTGTTTTTGCTTCAAAACGGGCCACTAGCACATTCTGCGTATTTGAAGCGCGGACCAGCCACCAGCCATCAGGCGTTGTGATGCGCAGCCCATCAATATCCAGTAATTGATTGTCCTGTGTCAGCTGTGGGCGCAGGGCCTCACCCATTTTACGCACCATCTCGAATTTTTCTTCTTCTCTCACTTCAATGCGCAGCTCTGGTGTGCTGAACATCGGCGGGATGTGCGAGAAAACTGTTGTCAGGTCTATATCTTCTGCAGCAATAACATCCATCAGGCGGATGCCTGCATAAAGTGCATCATCATAGCCGTAATACTTGTCGGCAAAGAAAATATGGCCTGAAAGTTCGCCAGCGAGCTTCGCGCCTGTTTCAGCCATTTTGGCTTTTACAAGCGAATGGCCTGTGTTCCAGCATATCGGCCTGCCACCAAGGCGGGCAATTTCCTTGAAAAGTGAATCGCTTGATTTTACATCGGCAATAATCGCTGCATCAGGGTTTTCCTTGATCACAGTGCGGCTATAAAGCGCAAGTAACATGTCACCACGAATAACTTTGCCTGTGCCGTCAACCGCCCCAATACGGTCGGCATCACCATCAAACGCAATGCCGAAATCAGCTTTCGTTTCTTTTACTTTGGCGATGAGGTCAACAAGGTTTTTATCAACGGTCGGGTCAGGGTGATGGTTTGGGAAGGTTCCATCAATCTCGCCGTAAAGTACGTGATGCGTGCCGGGTAGTTTTTTTACAAGGCGTTGTAATATCTCGCCGCCCGCGCCGTTACCATTGTCCCATACAACTGTGAAATCACGTTTATGTTTCAGGTCGGCAAGCAGCCGGGCAATATAATCTTCCGAAACATCCTTTTGTTCTTCGGTGCCTACGCCTTGTACAAATTCTGTTGTGCGCGCAAGGTCTTGAATCATCTTGCCAAACACGCTGCCTTCACGCGTCATCATTTTAAAGCCGTTATATTGCGGCGGGTTGTGCGAGCCGGTCACCATAATGCCCGCATCTAGCTTCATTGATTTTGTCGCGAAATATAGCATCGGTGTGGGGCCACGGCCTGTATTGATCACGTTGATGCCGCAATCTTTCAGGCCTTGGCGCAGATTTTGTGAAAGGGCGGGTGAACTGGCACGACCATCATAACCAACCGCACAAATTTTCCAGCCTTTTGATGCCATGAACGTGCCGAAGGAACGGCCGAGCGCATAGGCGGTTTCTTCCGTCAGGTTTTTACCTACGGTTCCACGAATATCATACTCGCGCAGAATTTCAGGGTCGAATTTATAAGAAGCTGTGCTTTGTTTTTGGGCTGTTTGTGTCATGCGTGCGACTTCACTATCTTTTTAACATCCGCGCCAATCTCGGGGTCGTGCAGGGCGAAGGCAATATTGGCTTCAATAAAACCGAGGCGCGAACCACAGTCATAGCGTTGCCCTTCATAGTGGAAACCGTGGAAAGGCTGTTTGCCTATCAGCTTTGCCATTGCGTCTGTGAGCTGGATCTCGCCGCCAGCACCTGTCTCGAATTTTTCGAGGTAATCAAATACTTCAGGCTGTAAAATATAACGGCCGATAATTGACAGGGTTGAAGGCGCGTCCGCAGGTTTCGGTTTTTCAACAAGGCCTTTAATGTTCGTTAAATTGCCTTTTGTTTCTGCAGCATCAAGGATGCCGTATTTCGATGTATCTTCGCGTGGTACATCCATCACGGCGACCAGGTTTCCGCCCGTTGTGTTATAGGCATCAACCATTTGTTTCAGGCAGGGTGTTTTTGCCAGTACAACATCATCGGGCAGCATAATGGCAAAAGGTTCGTCACCCACCAGCTTGCGGGCACACCATATTGCATGGCCAAGGCCTAGTGGTTTGGGCTGGCGGGTCAGGAATAAAGACCCTTCCGGCAACTGGCATTCACGCACTTTTTCAACAAGCTCATGCTTGCCGCGCTTTTCTAACGTTTCCATCAGCTCGGGCTGGTAGTCGAAATGCTCGTTCAGCATTTCCTTGAAGCGGCCTGTCACGAAAATAAATTCTTCAATCCCTGCGGCCTTGGCCTCTTCGACGGCGTGCTGGATGAGCGGGCGGTCAACAAGCGTGAGCATCTCTTTTGGCATTACTTTGGTGGCGGGCAGGAAACGTGTTCCCAGCCCCGCAATCGGGAAGACGGCCTTACGGACTTTTTTAATCTCTGACTTTGTTGCGTTGGTCATGGTCAGGCACAATATACTCAAATGTAGTTTAAATACCATAGTATGCTTTACATAATATAAAATTAGAGGGGGGTACTGATTTTTACGGGGAGGGTTTGTGAAGGGAGCATAAATGGGTACACTCGCGCCATGAAGTTAAAAACAGCTCTTATACAAATGAACAGCGGCATTTCTATTGCCGAAAATATGGAGCAGGCCACCAAGCTCATTGAGCAGGCCGCAGCGCAAGGTGCACAACTTGCGATCACGCCGGAGAATACATGTCATTTGAGAAGCGCACCCAAGGATAAACTTGAAGCCGCGCCCTTAGAAGAAGCGCACCCGATGATTTCCCATTTTGCAGGGCTAGCAAAGAAATTGAATATTTGGCTCATTGCGGGTTCTATCTGCGTGCGGGTTTCTGATACACATATGGCGAATCGTTGCTATGCGTTCTCGAATGAAGGCAAGACTGTAGGCACCTATGACAAAATTCATTTGTTTGATGTCGATTTGCCCAATGGCGAGCGTTTTCGCGAGAGCGATACTGTAGCGGCGGGTAATAAGCCTGTTGTTGTCCAAACGCCTTGGGGCGGCATCGGCCTGACGATTTGTTATGATGTGCGTTTCCCGAAACTGTACCGTGCCTTGGCAAAAGCTGGTGCGGATATACTTATTGTACCAGCGGCATTTGCAGCGCTTACTGGGAGGGCGCATTGGGAAGTGTTGTTGCGCGCGCGAGCCATTGAAAACGGCTGTTTTGTTTTGGCTGCAGGACAAACCGGTGTTCATGAGAATGGACGTTTGACGCATGGTCATTCGCTTGTAGTGAACCCATGGGGGCAAGTTGTCGCCGATGGCGGTGAGGACATTGGCATTGTTTTGCACGAGATAGATCTGACTGAGGTTCAAACGGCACGTCATGCCATTCCTGCGCTTAAACATGAAAAGGAAATTGCGTTCTAATGGAAAAGGAAATTTTCTCAATCATCGGCCTTATGAGCGGCACATCCATAGATGGTGTTGATGCCGCATGGCTGGAAACGGACGGGGTGAGCCACGTAAAGCCCAAAGGCGCGTTTTTTGTGGAATATCCTGACGAGTTACGCGCGCAGATCCGCGCCGTGTTTGGTAAGCGTGAGCGCAATGCGGATATCGAGCGTGATATTACCCTGTTCCAGAGTGATGTCGTGAAGCTTGCGCTGAAGCAATGGAATGCCAAGCCACAGGAAATCGATTATATCGGCTTCCACGGGCAAACAACTTTTCATGATCCTGCGAATAAACTTACCGTACAACTTGGTGATGGCGCACTTATGAGCGCACAAACAGGTATCAAAACAATTTATGATTTCAGAACGGCAGATGTAATGGCAGGCGGGCAGGGCGCACCGTTTCTGCCGCTCTACCACCAAGCGGTGGTGCGTGAAAATAAAATCACAAAGCCTGTAGCGCTCCTTAATATTGGCGGCGTTGCCAATGTGACGTGGGTCGGGGCAGAGCAAGATAATTTGCTCGCGTTCGATACTGGCCCCGGCAACGCGCTGATGGATGATTTCATGCAAATAAAGTTCAATGAAAAGCACGATGAAAATGGCACCCGCGCGCGCAAAGGCGAGGCCGATGAAGCGCTACTGAACAAATGGCTTGTACACCCCTATTTCAATGCAAGGCCGCCCAAATCGCTTGACCGTGATGCATGGGACGTTCTGAAAGATGTCATGAATATCCGCGCCGAGGATGCACTTGCAACGCTTGCACGTTACACGGTTGATTCAATTGTCATGGCTTCTGAATGGTTCCCTGAAGAAGCCTCCGCATGGTATGTCACAGGCGGTGGGCGGCATAACGGCTATTTAATGCGTAAGCTGGAAGAGGCGCTGGGTGTTGATGTTCATGCGGTTGAGAAATTAGGTTTTGACGGTGACGCGCTTGAGGCACAAGGCTTTGCTTATTTGGCCGCACGCTCGGTTTTGAAGTTGCCTTTAAGCTTCCCCACAACAACAGGTTGCCCAACTCCCGTTACTGGCGGCAAGCTCGCGGCTTAAGCCGCTTTTTTCTCACGCGGTTGTTTTTTAAGCCCTGTGCGGATGCAAACCTCTGCCATCAGTGCTTGCACCTCTAAAGCGGCAGGGCTGTAGGGTTCACTTTCAACAGCGCCAAGGCCTTGAATGATGGATGTCGCATAGGCAACGCGATTGCCGAAACATTGTGAGAGGGCGGGGATATCAAGCATCGCCACTTTGTCGCAAATCATTTCATTGAGTTTCGAGCGGGCAACAACGCGGTTCATCACTACCACACCTTGTTTGCCTTCACGTAAAATCAAATTCACCGTTGGTTTAACCGCCCAGATATCAAGCGCGGAAGGTTGTGCAGGTACAAGCACAATATCAGCGCAGCGTATAGCAACAGAAGCCTCGCTATCGGCATGGGGCGGGCTATCAATAATAACAATATCATTTTCCTGTGAGAGGCGCTCGGCCTCCCGGCGTACTTGCCAGCTTGTTGCCTGCACATGGGTCAGCGTATTGGCATCAGCAAGCCTGTGGTTACGGGTTACACTCCACATGGTCAGTGAGCCTTGCGGGTCGGCATCAATGGTAGCCACACGCCAGCCGCGCTTCATAAAGGCGGCAGCCAGCTGCGCGGCAATTGTTGTTTTGCCTGCGCCGCCCTTATGCTGGGCGATTGTAATGATCTTGCCTGCCATAACCCTAGTTTTACCTGAATAAAGCATGGTTTTTCAACCAACATTTATGGTACATACAAGCCATGCTGAAACAGGCCACAGACCAAGCTATTCGTGAAGCGGCGGAAATTATCAAATCCGGCGGTTTAGCGGCATTCCCGACTGAAACCGTCTATGGCCTTGGGGCGAATGCGCTAGCAGGCACGGCAGTTGCAAAAATATTCGAAGCCAAAGACCGCCCGAAATTCAACCCGCTTATCAGCCATCTAACAAGCCTAGAAGAAGCCGAAAAATACGGTGCGTTTAATGACCGTGCAAGAAAAATTGCACGTGCTTTTTGGCCTGGCCCGTTAACGCTTATCGTTCCGCGTAAGGAAAATTGTGAAATTTCAGAACTCGCCTCTGCGGGTCTTGCAACAATTGCCTTGCGTGTTCCCTCGCATCCCGTTGCGTTAAAGCTTATTGAATATGCGGGCGTGCCTATTGTTGCGCCAAGTGCGAATAAAGCCGGTACGCTCAGCCCCACAACGCCTGCTTATGTTGCGCAAAGTTTCGGGCCTGATTTATTTGTACTGGCAGCGGGCGGTACTCAAGTGGGGTTGGAATCAACTGTGCTGGATTTAACAGGGGAAGGGCCTGCGCTCCTGCGCCACGGCGCTATTTTAAAAGAAGATATTGAAGCGGTTCTAGAATGCGAAGTTACAATTGATACTGAAGCAAAAGACAATAAGCCAAAATCACCGGGGCAATTACTGCGTCACTATGCGCCGTCTATTCCGCTACGTTTAAAAGCCGTTGATGTTGAGCAAGGTGAGGCGCTACTGGCTTTCGGGTCAGTAAAATTCATGGGCGTGAAGGGTGGCGGCTTTGCCAAAGATTTGCCACCACATGCCTATAAAAACCTTAGCGAAACGGGCGATTTATATGAAGCCGCCGCAAATCTTTTTTCTTACCTGCATGCCCTCGATAATAGCAAAAACAAAGGGATAGCTGTCATGGATATCCCCGACCAAGGGCTTGGCATCGCTATAAATGACCGTTTGAAACGTGCCGCCGCATAAAATATTTGACATATTGTACAGATGGGCGTATGTTTAGCCAGAATTTAAAAAAGGGTGACCTATGGGCGAAAAAATCAGTTTTACACTAGAAGTTGATGCAAATCTATTAGAGAGAGACGGTCAGGGCCGCTTGTCTGAAATTGTGGCAAAGGCCGTGGGCAATACTTTTGCAGCCCTTGTTGAAGAAGGTACGCGAGGGAAGCGGCTCAGTGCAGGTGTTAATCTTGATCCTAACCAGCCTGTGTCAGCTGAAGAAGGCGCTGCTATGGATGAAGTGGTTGCAAAAATTCTGGCTGGTGAAGGCGCATCTGATGAAATAGATGCGCTGATGAGTGCGGCAAAAGGCACTTCAGGCCGCGTGGGCTTTGTCACGATTACAAGGGCGCCTTAAATTCTAATGTGATTCCAGTAAAGGTGCTTCGGGCCTGCTGCCTGATGCTGACGCGGCGTGTTCAAACGCACGTAATCTTAGAACATCTACAAGTGCACGGGCGATAGCAGGGTCCTGACGGCGTAGAGCAGCTAACGCTAGTTGCTTTATATCGACAGGCGGCGCAGGAACATAAGTTTCATTAAAGTCATAAACCCGCGTATAAAGAATTTCACTTAAAGAAGCGCTTTCAAGCCCGAGGCGTGCTTTGCCAATCTCTTCAGCGACACTTGAAATGGAACCCTTATAAAGGCCGGTGGGACAAAACTCCCCATGAATTTGTTCGGCACTGGTTTTGCCGTTAATCACAACTGGCAAATTATCCGGCTCTACAACGGCAAGTGCGCGGGCATTGAATTTTTCCCTTATTTCCAATGGCACAATAACATGGGCCGAAAATGATATGGCAGGTACAGGCGGGTTGCCGGTGCGCGTGTGGTAATCAGGTATCGGCGGGTTGGGGATCGAAAGTTTTGCGAGTTCGGGAAATGCGGCCTTAATAATATTGCGGTCATTATAGTCAATTGAGTCGAGTGCCCCGCGCGCGGCCATGATCTCGTGCTCATCATCTTCAAAATCAACGCCGAAAATTTCATAGACAAGTTCATGGATACGGATTTGTGAGGGGTCAATTGCACGGAATTCATTTAATTCCAGCCAGCCACTTTGAAGTTCTTTCAACCGCGTTTTTGCTTGTGCATGAGTCTCGAAGCCAGCGCGCAGTGAGCCTGTATCAAAGCCATGCGCATTATATTTTCCTTCGCAGGCAAGGCCGTGTCCTGCCTCTCGATCAATTACCAGCAGGGTATCTTCTTGGCGGTAGTTTTTGCCCTGTGCCATCAGAACATAGGTTTTTGCACGGATAAAATGATCGGTATAAGCGGCCATAAGGTTTTATAGGTGGGCCGGACGGACCAAGTCAATACTTATGGTAATGCCCGTGCGGCGGAGATTTGTCTTGTAATATTTGCTTGAATTATGGTAATAAGCGCCATGAGTTTTGGTGTTGTACTTATTGATTATCAGGAAAGGTTTTGCGACCCGGGCGGCTGGAACGACCGCACCGCGCGTTTAAGCCAAAAATTTACTATTGCCGCGCGGGGCGAAGGACAGGATGTTGTCGAATTCCATTTTCGCGGTGATGGCGCAAGCTGGCCCTTGAGGGATGTGCCGCCTGCAGAAAACGAAATCTATTACAAGTGTCAAAACGGGTTTTTTGCCAAAGGTGAAGAAGAAACACGGTTTATCCAAGACGCTAAAGGGCGGGGCTGGACTCATATAGCCTATGGCGGTTGTAATATTGAATATTGTGTAGAAGACACTCTCGATGGCAGTACGGCACTGAAGGATTTTAAAACAGCGGTTTTCGTGGATCTGATATCGGCTCTACCGCATCATCGCATTAATCAATCTAAACTGCGTACCACGTTCAAACGCTGGCAAGGTTGGGGCGTTACATTACTTCATTCAGACAGTTACCTTCGCTATCAAGGTCTGCCCGATCTGGTTTACGGAGAGGCACTTAGTGCAAAGGACGCTGCCAAGATTACACTTCAAAACAAGCGCGGACGTAAAAGTGCCATAAACTCTATATTTCCCTTGCATTTCATGGGCTAATTTGCTTTATAGCGCTTACATAAACCTCGTTGGTGATAATTATGTCAACCAACAAACCCATGAGGAGCAAATATGGCGATTTATGAGACCGTGCTCATCGCACGCGCCGAGTTGACCCCCGCACAGGTGGAAAAACTCACAAAAGACTTTGCTGACGTTCTCGTCAAAGGCAAAGGAAAGATCCTGAAAACCGAACAATGGGGCCTGCGCACGCTGGCTTACCGCATCAACAAGGCCCGCAAGGCTCACTACGCGTTGATCGAGAGCGAGTGCCCGTCAGAAGCACTTGTCGAGATGGAGCGCCAGATGCGCATCAACGAAGACGTTGTTCGTTACATGTCACTGAAACTGGAAGAGCCAACAAAAGGCCAATCTAAGGTTCTTGACAAGAGCAATGATAATGATCGTTTTGAAGAGGAGGCCGCCTAATGTCTGCAGCTGAAATCCCAACCGCAAGAAGGCCATTTTTCAAGCGTAAAAAATCCTGTCCCTTCAGTGGCCCGAAAGCCCCTGCGATTGACTGGAAAGATGTTAAACTGATGAAGAAGTTTATTTCCGAGCGCGGAAAAATTCTTCCATCACGTATCACAAACGTATGTCAGAAAAAGCAGCGTGAGCTGGCCCGTGCTATCAAGCGCGCCCGCTACATGGCGCTTATTCCTGCTGTACAGATCGAAATGGACAAGAGCGACCGTCCTGCTTTCGTTCCACGTGATCGCGAGCAACGTTTTGATCGCGGCGGTGACCGTGGCGAACAACGCTTTGACCGTACTGACAGAGAATAAGGAGCATCATCATGACTGAGATTATTCTTTTAGAACGCGTGGAAAATCTGGGCAAAATGGGCGATGTCGTGCGCGTAAAGCCAGGCTTTGCACGTAACTTCCTGATCCCGCAGAAAAAAGCCCTGCGTGCAACCAAAGCCAACGTTGCATACTTTGAAACGCAGCGTAAAGCACTTGAAGCACAAAACCAGAAGTTTAAAGGCGAAGCTGAAGCACAAGCGAAAAAAATCGAAGGTGCCAAGCTTGTTATTATTCGCCAAGCAGCAGAAGGTGGCCAGCTTTTTGGTTCTGTTTCTGCACGTGACGTTGCCGATGCTGCAAATGCAAAAGGCTTTAAGATCGAGCGCAAGCAAGTTGCTTTGAACCAGGCGTTCAAAACAATCGGTTTGTTCCCAGTGCCTGTTTACCTGCACCCTGAAGTGAAGGTTGACGTGATCCTGAACATCGCACGTTCCGAAGAGGAAGCGAAAACACAGGAGAAAATAGGTAAAGCGCTTATTGCAGAAGAACCGAACAAAAAGGCCGCTATGAAAGCCGAAGAAAAAGCCGAAGAGGCCCCAGCTGAAACACCGGCAGAAGAAGCAGCAGCTTAAATTCTGCTCTAAGTTATTGATATTAAAGCCGCCTATATGGCGGCTTTTTTATGCCCGTAATTCACAGGCAGGGAGCCAAATAAGTGTCGCATTGGCTGTGAATCCTGCTTAAAGTAAAGCAGCCATGTCATCCACTGCACTTGCAAATACTGGCGGCCTTCGGGCTGTTGATTCTTCTTTGCCTTATAACCTCGAGGCAGAGCAAGGCATTCTGGGCGCGTTGATGATTGATAATAAAGCGCTCGAAAAAGTGGGTGATTTTCTTAAAGGCCAGCATTTTTATGCGGGCGTTCACCAGCGTATTTTCGAAGCTATTATCAAGCTGGTTGATCGCGGGCAAGCTGCAACACCAATTACACTGAAAAGCTATTTTGAAAAAGACCCCGCGCTCGAAGAAGCTGGCGGGGCGGCGTACTTGGGTGATCTTGCCGCCAATACGCTTGCAATTGTTAACGCCGAATTTTATGCGCGCACAATCTACGACCTTTTTATGCGCCGCCAACTTATGTCGCTCGGCCAAGAGGTGATCAGCGAGGCGGCAACGCATAATGTTGATGAGGAAGCCACCGAAATTGTTGAACGCGCCGAAGCAAAACTTTTTGCTCTCGCCGAAAGTGGTGAACTGAGCAACGGCTTCAAGTCGCTTCGTGAGTCTGTTTTAACAGCAGTTGAACTGGCAGATAAGGCATTTAATACCAAAGGCCATGTCACGGGTGTTACAACGGGCCTGAAGGATATAGACAATAAAATGGGCGGTCTACAAAAGTCTGACCTTATTATTCTCGCCGGCCGTCCTTCCATGGGTAAAACTGCGCTTGCAACGTCTATGGCGTTTAAAGCTGCCAAGGCCTATGCCGACACAAACGGCAAAGAGGGGGCAATTACGGCCTTCTTCTCGCTCGAGATGTCGCACGATCAGCTCACAACACGTATTCTCGCTGACCTGTCTTCGATTTCGAGCGATAATATCCGCCGTGGCCAGATATCTGAAATGGAATTCAAACATTTCGCACGTGCGGCAAACGAGCTTTCAAATGTCCCGCTTTATATTGATGATACAGCGGCTCTTTCTATCAGTGCTATTCGTACACGTTGCCGCCGTTTGAAACGTCAGCACGGGCTTGGTATGATTGTGGTTGACTATTTACAGCTTCTGCGTGGTTCCGGCACGCGCCAATCAGAACAAAACCGTGTACTTGAAATTTCTGAAATTACGCGCGGCCTTAAAGGCCTTGCTAAAGAATTACAAGTGCCGGTGTTGGCACTCTCGCAGCTTTCACGTGCTGTGGAACAACGCGAGGATAAGCGCCCGATGCTTTCTGACCTTCGTGAATCCGGTTCTATCGAACAGGATGCCGACGTTGTCATGTTTGTTTACCGCGAGGAATATTACCTCGAGCGTCTTCAGCCCGATGCCGAAGGCAAGCCGGATGATTTCGTGAAATGGCAGGAGAAAATGGACCGCGTCCATAACGTGGCCGAGGCCATTATCGCCAAGCAGCGTCACGGGCCTATCGGCACGGTGAAAATGTTCTTTAACCCGCATTTCACACGCTTTGCTGACCTCGATCAGCGGAATTAAGCTATTTCTTGCGGAAAAGCGCCCAGAAAAACTATTGGTATATCAGCCGCTTGATGGTAAAAATGCGGCATGAGTGAATCTTCCGCTTCCGGTATAATCCAGCATTTCGGCACCAAGCGCTTGCTGGTAAATTTCATGAATTTCCTGGCGTCTGTTGGTGCGCCGGTTCTGCGTTTCATGAACGCAACAGGCAAGCTGACTTATTTCGCAGCCCAGTCTGTTATCAATTGCTTTTTACCGCCTTATTATTTCCGCTCTGTTATTCGCCAGTTTGGTGATATCGGTTACTATTCGCTTCCTGTTGTTGGTATGACAGCGCTTTTCACCGGTATGGTGCTGGCGCTGCAAAGTTACACAGGCTTTACACGGTTCAACGCAGAAGGGGCTATCGCCTCTGTTGTTGTGCTTTCTATCACGCGTGAACTTTCGCCTGTTTTGGCAGGTCTTATGGTTGCGGGGCGTGTGGGGGCATCCATTGCCGCCGAGATTGGTACCATGCGCGTGACAGAGCAGCTTGATGCGCTCACAACACTCTCTGTGAACCCGCATAAATATCTGATCGCACCACGTATTATTGCAGGCACGCTTATGTTGCCATTATTGGTGCTGCTTGGTGATATTATCGGCGTATTTGGTGGATATCTCGTTAGCGTTCATATGCTCGGGTTCAACCCGCATTCTTTCCTCTCGCAAAGCTGGGATGTTCTGGAATCAATGGATGTTATCTCCGGCCTTGTAAAGGCAGCCGTGTTTGGTTTTATCGTTACCTTGATGGGCTGCTATAACGGCTATAGTTCAGGCCGTGGTGCGCAGGGTGTTGGTGCGGCAACAACATATGCGGTTGTATCCTCCTCTATTCTTATTCTTATCTTCAACTATATCCTGACGCAGGTGTTTTTCTCATGACGGACCTGAAGATAAAAATGAAAGATGTTCATAAGGCGTTCGGTCCCAAGAGGGTTTTGAATGGCTTTAATCTCGATGTGCCAAAGGGCCAATCGGTGGTGATTATCGGCGGTTCCGGCACGGGTAAATCTGTAACACTAAAATGTATTCTGGGGCTTATGGATGTCGATAAAGGCTCGATCCTGATCGACGGCAAGGAAACAGCCAATATCCACGGCACGGAACGCAGTAAAATCATGCGAAAATTCGGCATGCTCTTTCAAGGCGGCGCATTATTTGACTCTCTTCCCGTTTGGGAAAACGTAGCGTTTGGTTTGATCCATGGCCAGCGCATGGGTCGTGAAGAAGCGCGCGAGATTGCCATCCAGAAACTTGCTTCCGTTGGCTTGGCTTCACAGGTTGCTGATTTATTGCCTGCCGAGCTTTCAGGCGGCATGCAAAAGCGCGTAAGTTTGGCACGGGCTATTGCCGTGAACCCTGAAATTATTTTCTTCGACGAGCCAACAACCGGCCTCGACCCGATCATGGCAGACGTGATCAATGATCTGATTGTGAAATGTGTGAAGGATCTCGGTGCAACAGCTGTTTCAATTACACATGATATGGCATCAGTACGTAAGATCGCCGACAAAGTAGCGATGCTGCATGAGGGGCGTATCATCTGGTATGGCGATAAGTCTGAACTGGATAACTCAGGAAACCCATTTGTTGACCAGTTTATCCATGGCCGCGCGCATGGGCCCATCATGACGATTGGCGCTGCACAGGCAGCCTAAAGCTTTCGCAAATCTTCCATTATTTTCTGCGCGTCTTTTTCCATCGCAGCTATATCCGCGCTCGTTGGCGGCCTGTAATCCATCACACGTAGGTAACCGGGTAAATGTTTTTCCGAGAAGGCATCCCGCTGGTTGGAAAGATCGGCAGGGATTCGGTAATCCCACCATTCTTGGGGCAGCGGGAAGAGCGGGAAGTCCAATTTTGTTGCGGCCTGTTGCATAACAGCTTCAAGCAGCGCGCGATTCCCGATAATCTCCGGTGAGATTTTTGTGTAGTCTCGTGCCGCGCGGTTTTCTGCGCCAGCTTCAAACATTTCATCAACTTTTGTACCCATATCAATAGGTGTGCCATCTGGCAGTTCGGGCGCAACATCAACGGCAAAACCGCGCGGGTGCCCGCCTTGTCCGGGGTTTGAAAGCATTTGCGGTTCTTCTAGCCAGTATAAATGTTCTTTTACAACTTTTGTTTCTCGCATAGCCGCTTGTGCTTCTATGGGGCGTAGCCCGTCTGTAACGCGTAACCGCCAGCCTTTGGCAGCCTTTAAAATATCCGCGGCCAATAAAACAACTTTTGCCATTTCCACATCAAGACTTAAGAGCGCGTCAGGGTGGTAAAGCGGCTCCTTGAAAATATTCTCGTAATGGTCAGGCTGAGCATAAATGCTATCGATACGAATGTTGGCAATCGATTCAAAGATATTCAGCGGAATGAGCTTGGCGGGCCATATGTTTGTCATGCAGCATCTTCCTTGTTAAGCGCCTGTGCAAGCTCTGTGCAAATTTCTTTAAACTTATCACCGCGCTCCGCGTAGCTATTAAACTGATCATAACTTGGTGAGCCTGGAGCAAGCAGGAGAACGCCTTTTCCAGACTGTGCCAAGTAATAAAACCCTTGCTTTGTGGCTTCTATCATATTTTCGCAGGTCGTAACCTTTACAATGCTTTTATGTGGCGCCAGTGCATCCAGTATTTTTTGCCTGTTCAGGCCCATAACAAAAAAATGCATGTTGGGTTCTGGCTTTAGAAGAGTGCCGAATTCATCCCATGAAATGCCGCGGTCATACCCGCCCATAATAATGGCAAGATTGTCTTCTTCCGGAAAGCTCGCAATAGAGGCAAGGGCGGCATAGGGCGAAGTCGCAATTGAATCATCTACACAGCGTAGCTTGTCTGTTTGCGCAATAGTTTGTAGCCGGTGCGGGAGGGGCAGGTATGATTTAATAAATGGAAGCGTATCTTCTGCTTTAATCCCCAGCGTCTCGCAAAGTTTTAATATACCGCAGATATTGGCAAGGTTATGCGGGCCGGCCAGATTAGTATCGGCAAGGTTTAATAGCTCTTTATCTTCGAAGTAAAGGGCACTGCCGCGTACATGGAAGCTGTCAGGCTGGTTATAAACAATCCGATTTTTATAAAATGATGTGTATTTATCAACCCGTACGCTGTTTGAAGGAATAAAAACAGGCTGGTCGTTCATATTGTGTAGCGGGGTCATTTTATCATGGAAATAATTTTCCTCACCGTTGTGCCAGTCCATATGTTCAGGGAAAAGGCTCGTAATAATCATTCCGTCCAGCACACCTTTAAAACCCGTACTCTGGAAGCTCGACATCTCAAGAATGGTAATGCTGTCATCAGCTGCTTCATGTGAAATAAGCGGAATGCCGATATTGCCAGCTGCCGCCGCATTATAACCAAGGCCTTTTAGAATATAGGCGAGAAGAGAGGTTGTTGTACTTTTGCCTTTCGTGCCAGTAACACCAAAAATTTTACCTCTGCGCTCGTTTGCAAACCATAAATTAGTGGCGCTTATAAATTGTGTTCCACGCCTTTGTGCCTCTTTTACATTTTCAGTATTGGGGCTGATGCCGGGCGATTTTATGATAATTTCAAACTGTGAAAGCGTATCCGCATCATCCTTATGTATGGCGTCTGCTATCTTTGGATTATTATCAATAATAGCAGGCTGAAGCGCAGGCAGCCTTTTACGCAGATAATCCTGCACGGCGCGGCCCTCAACACCCATGCCCCAAAGGGCCACTTTTTTCCCGGCTAATTCTTTTAATTCCATAGGTGGTTTTTAGCAGTATTTCTAGCTATAACAATAGCTGTATGCGTTTTTTAGCCGCTATTTTTCTGTCCCTTGTCTCGATTGGCTTTATTTCTGCCATTTTCGGCGTGGCAGCGGTGGCCATGCTCATCGGTTATTACTCGCAAGACCTGCCCGACTATAACCAGCTTAAAGATTACCGCCCGCCTGTTATTAGCCGGGTTTATGCAGGTGATGGACGGCTGCTCACGGAATTCGCAGAAGAAAAGCGCGTCTTTATCCCGATCCATGAAATTCCCGATCTGGTAAAGCAGGCTTTTATTGCAGCGGAAGACCAGAATTTCTACACACATCCCGGTGTTGATTACACAGCGATTGCCCGTGCTGTTCTCAGTAATATTAAGTCGGCTGGCTCGGGGCGCAGGCCTGTGGGTGCGTCAACAATTACCCAACAAGTCGCCAAAAACTTTTTACTCACGAACGAAGTGTCGATCGAACGAAAAATCAAGGAAGCAATTCTCTCGATGCGGATGGAAAAGGCGCTTTCAAAGGACCGACTGCTCGAACTTTACTTGAATGAAATTTTTCTTGGCAATCGCTCTTATGGCGTTGGTGCGGCTGCACTTAATTATTTTAACAAATCACTGAATGAACTGACGATTGCCGAGGCCGCGTATCTTGCGGCTTTGCCAAAAGCGCCGAACAACTACCACCCCGTGCGGCATAAGGATGCAGCCGTTGATCGCCGTAACTGGGTGATCAACCGTATGTATGAAGACGGGTATATTCCAGCTGATGAGGCGCGTAAGGCAACGATGTTCCCGCTTGTTACGGCGGCACGCTCGCAAGAGAGTCAGATTTACGCACCCTATTTCGCCGACGAGATTAAGCGTGAAATCGGGAAGCGTTTCGGTGAAGAAAGTTTGCTGGGCGAAGGGTTCTCGGTGCGCAGTACACTTGACCCTGCAATGCAGGCGGTTGCAGAAAAAACCCTGCGTGAGGGTTTAATGTCGTATGACCGTCGCCGAGGTTGGCGTGGCGCCATTTCGCAAGCGGCAACGGGGGCTTCGGGCTGGAAAGGTGCACTTGAAGCGATACCGGAGCCACAAGGTAAGTTGCCGGCATGGCAA